>NZ_JBCPSS010000004.1:0-368877 GCF_051129765.1 Providencia sp. Je.9.19 | reverse complement strand
CGCGGTGGTCCCACCTGACCCCATGCCGAACTCAGTAGTGAAACGCCGTAGCGCCGATGGTAGTGTGGGGTCTCCCCATGTGAGAGTAGGGAACTGCCAGACATTAATTAAGCCGAAAAGCCACCCATTGGGTGGCTTTTTTGCGTTGGGGGTTTGGTAACCCGATGCGAAAATGTTGAATCGCGGACAAACCGCAATGACAGTCAAGCCTTCGCTGAGGGAGAGTCGATTGCTGTTTAAACATTGACAATGACTCCACATGAACACGCCAACACACTCATATACTAATCTTCAAAGATATAAAAAACATATTCATTCACTACCTCATAAATTTATTTCAAAATTTTATCTCATTAAGAGATTTTAGAGATAAGTATTCTCTTGGGTTTATCAGTGATGGCTTATGACTAGAACACAGGCAAAGTAGAGTGTGATTGTGCCGATCTAGCTCAGTCACCTCAGTACCCAAGAACTTCAATCTTTTTATATCAATAGGCTTATTTTGAGACCTCATATCATAAAGGGCTTTAGCCTTGAGGTCGGTATTGATAGAGCGAATGAATTTACTCAACATAAAGCAGTAAGTAACAGCTCACTTGGTGGAAGTAGTATGAGTTTTGTGCTTAGTTGTACATTGATGATGAAGTTGGCTATGCACGTATTGTGATTAACATTAATGCTATGTACGTATTGTGATTAACATTAATGCTATGAATGGATTTGACCAACATAAAGTAGTGAGTAACAGCTCACTTGGTGGAAGAAGTGTGAGTACGCACTTAGCCAAGTATTGATGATAAAATTGGTCATGCCTTAAAATATTTTTTATATTAATAATAATAATGATTCTGATATGCTCCATATACATTTACTTGTTGTATTTTTACTTAAATAATTTTGTTTTTATCTTCATTTAACACATTGAGTTTGGTCAATAAAATGCTTTTGGACTAACTAATGCTATGAATATCAATTAATAATAAGTTATTTATCTGTTTTGTAGATATACAACTACAGATGTAATTGTTATAAATAGGTCTTTTTATGTTTCATAAAATAGATAAAAATTGTTAAATTGATGTTTCATTTGGTTGTGTTTATACTGCATATAGTGGTTTTTCTAAGCGATATTGTCATTTTATAAAGGGAATTTACTTATTGATAGTCTCATCAGTAGGATAAAATGAACACTATAAGCTGGAAAATAGACAAATGAGAAAGGTGCAAAGATTTTATCTTTTGTACTTATTATGAAGATTGTTTGTTTATCAAAGGTGGATAAAATGAAAAAAATAAAAAGCGCTAATCATCAAGTTTTTGACCAAATAGTATCTGTAAACAAACAGCAAGAAAATGAATTCAATAATGGGCAAGATGGTGCGATCATTCTGTCATTGCTCGTGATGTTTTTTGTGCCATTTTTATTACTAAATACAGTTAGAAATTTTCTTGCGATTGACTATAGCTTTAGTCTTGGCTTAGGTATGCTAGCTCTGAGCGCCATAGTTACTACTTTATTATATAAACAATTTAAAATTGGTTCTCGTTTTGCAGAAAAAGAAATCGTTTTAAGTCAATTATTATCGCGCTACATACCTAAGAATAAAGCTGAGTACCAGAAATTACGTGAAGAAAAGCAGACTGATCCTCAACATTTTTTTATGCTAGTTGATAATTGGGTTGAATCTGAAAGACAATATTATTCAAGATAATATTTAGTGTTAATTACTGTGTCTTATTTAGATATCCCCCGCCGATAATGGCAGGGGATTGAATTTTTTTAGTAATCACAATTTATTACTGCCAATTTTTACCAAAAAGATAAGCTAACTCAAGAGTTTAGTGGTCAATAATAAAAATTGGTCACTGTTTTAGAATTTCTCCAATATAATCGCTCTGATTCATTGGGTTTTAATACATCATTATATTGATGGGGTCTGAGTTGGCTATAGTACCTGATCATATAACGGATTATTTGGTGCTGAGCTTTAGTAAAACTTCGATAACCTGTAATAGGTATCCACTTTGTTTTTAAGCTTATAAAAAACATTCCATTGGTGCATTATTCCAACAATTATCTCGCCGAGAGAAACAAGACATTCTTAGACTTTCCTCTTGATTTATAAGCCATTGATAGCGCTTTTCCCGTTAATTGACTATTTGGTGATAATGATATTGCTCAACCAATCGGTTTTCGGGCAAATAGTTTGAATTCAACACTGAAAAGTAGTCTTTAAAATTAACTATGTCACTACAGTAATTAAATAAAAAATAATAACATATGATTAGTATGTAGGTATTAGTGTTTATAAGTTCATAATAACGAAGATGTTTTTATAAATAAAAAAACGACTCATTGAGCCGTTTTTTAAGAGTATGAGGAAAATAATTTTTAGTGTGATTTTCCCTTCTCGATACCTAAACCAATTTGAGAACGAACAAATTGCTCTTTGAAGCGTTCTTTTTCCATTCTTCCTTGTTCTGAATTATCAGTCACAGAGAACAGCCATGAAGCTGTGAATGCGACGATCATTGAGAATAATGCAGGATACTCATATGGGTAAATAGGTTTATCATGATGCAAAATACCAACCCAAATTGTGGGTCCTAAGATCATCAAAACAACCGCTGTTAACAGGCCTAACCAACCACCCGCTAATGCACCTCGTGTTGTCAGCTTGCGCCAATACATTGAAAGTAAAATAATTGGGAAGTTACAGCTAGCTGCAATTGAGAATGCTAATCCAACCATGAAGGCGATATTTTGTTTTTCAAATAAAATACCCAGACCGATTGCAACAAAGCCTAAAATAACAACGGTAATTTTAGACACTCGGAGCTCATCTTTTTCATTTGCTTTACCATTTTTCATTGCCATAGCGTAAAGGTCATGAGATACCGCAGAAGCACCGGCAAGTGTGAGTCCTGCGACAACGGCGAGTATTGTGGCAAAAGCAACGGCAGAAATGAAACCTAAGAAGAAGTTACCACCAACCGCATCTGCAAGATGTACTGCGGCCATATTTGTTCCACCAATTAATGCGCCGGCTGCATCTTTAAAGGCCGGGTTTGAACCGACAAGCACAATAGCACCGAAACCAATAATGAAGGTTAATATGTAGAAGTAACCGATAAACCCAGTTGCATAAAACACACTCTTACGTGCTTCTTTTGCATCGCTCACAGTGAAGAATCGCATGATGATATGTGGTAAACCCGCAGTACCAAACATAAGAGCTAAACCAAGAGATAGCGCCGAGATAGGATCTGAAACTAATCCTCCTGGACTCATAATGGCGATACCATTTTTATGAACCGCAACAGCTTCTTTAAACAGGGTATTAAAGTTAAAGCCGACATGTTTCATGACCATAACTGCCATAAATGTCGCACCGGCTAGCAATAATATTGCTTTAATGATTTGCACCCATGTAGTGGCTAACATTCCACCAAACAAAACATATAGCACCATTAGAAAGCCAACGATAACGACAGCCACATGATAATTTAGGCCAAACAGTAATTCGATTAGCTTTCCAGCTCCAACCATCTGAGCAATTAAGTAGAGTGCGACAACAACCAATGACCCTACAGCGGAAAGAATACGTATAGGCCTTTGTTTTAATCGATATGACGCTACGTCAGCAAAGGTATAACGGCCAAGGTTACGTAAACGCTCAGCGATGAGAAATAAGATAATAGGCCAGCCGATTAAAAAGCCAATGGAGTAAATAAGCCCATCGTATCCTGAGGTATAAACTAGTGCGGAAATACCTAGGAATGAAGCGGCAGACATAAAATCCCCCGCAATAGCCATACCATTTTGAAATCCTGTTATTTTCCCACCAGCGGTATAGTAATCAGAGCGCGAGCGTGTTCTTTTTGATGCCCAATAGGTGATATAAAGCGTAAAACCGACGAACAATAAAAACATTATGATTGCTTGAATATTAACAGGTTGGCGCTCAACATCTCCGGTTAACGCATCTGCTGATGCGATTGATGAGGTGAAAAAGAGAGCGAGAGAGGGGAAGACTTTCATTTTTCTACCTCTTGTAAAATTTCAGCTGTTAAGCGGTCAAATTCACCGTTTGCTCGAATTACGTAGATCCCAGTTAAAACAAAAGAGATAACAATGAGGCCAACACCGACAGGAATGCCTCTTGTGATATAAGAACCTTCGGCTATAGGTGTGCCAAGCCAACTTGGGTCGAATGCGATGAGGAAAATAAAGCTAACATATAGCGCTAGCGTTATTGCTGATAATAGCCATGAAAAGCGACTACGTTTTCTAACCAGTTCTTTAAAGCGAGGGTTATTCTCTACCTTTTCGTAAGCAGTAGCATTCATCAGAGTTCTCCTCTGTTATACTCGTTATACTTCAAGTTGCAGCTTTGTTGGCTGCGCTCACTCACACGAGTCACATACTTATGTATGCTCCTCGTGATTCGTTCGCTTGTCGCCTAGCTGCGCCTCGAATTATTTAGAGTAAACCATCTTGTTGGGATGTATGTAAGGCCGCCTCTATGAGTTGGCCTTTTGGCGTTATGACATACTCATTGATTGTTTTTCTTCGAGTAGTTTTTCGACTACACCCGGATCTGCCAGCGTGGAGGTATCTCCGAAATTACTGGTATCTCCTGATGCAATTTTACGTAGGATACGGCGCATAATTTTGCCGGAGCGAGTCTTAGGCAAAGAGTCAGTCCAGTGTAGAACATCAGGTGTTGCAATTGGGCCTATCTCTTTGCGTACCCAATTACGAACTTCGGTATAGAGCTCGGCGGAAGGTTCTGTTCCTGATATTAAAGTGACATAAGCATAGATAGCTTGCCCTTTGATATTATGAGGAATACCAACAACTGCGGCTTCAGCAACTTTTGGATGTGAAACGAGAGCAGATTCTATTTCCGCAGTCCCTAAGCGGTGTCCTGATATATTTAATACATCGTCCACACGCCCAGTTATCCAGAAGTAGCCATCTTCATCACGACGAGCACCATCACCACTAAAATACATTCCCTTAAAGGTAGAGAAGTAAGTTTGTTCGAATCTGTCATGGTCACCAAATAAGGTACGCGCTTGACCTGGCCATGAATCAATGATGACGAGGTTACCCTCTGCCGCACCTTCTAGCGGTTCTCCGAGGTTATCGACAATTGCAGGTCGAACACCAAAGAAAGGTAAGGTAGCTGAACCCGGTTTTAGCATGGTGGCACCCGGTAGTGGGGTTATCATGAAGCCACCAGTTTCAGTTTGCCACCATGTATCAACGACAGGGCAGCGGCTATCACCAATCTTTTTATAGAACCATTCCCAAGCTTCTGGGTTGATTGGTTCGCCAACGGAACCTAGGATACGCAGTGAACTACGGTCTGTTCCTTCAATCGCTTTATCACCTTCGGCCATAAGGGCTCGAATAGCGGTTGGCGCAGTATAAAGAATATTAACTTGGTGTTTATCTACAATCTGGCACATACGATTAACCGAAGGGTAATTGGGTACGCCTTCAAACATCACTGTTTTGGCACCGTTTGATAATGGACCATACAGTAGGTAGCTGTGACCTGTGACCCAGCCGACATCGGCTGTACACCAGTAAACCTCACCTGAGTGATAATCAAAGGTATACTTGAATGTTAATGTTGCATAGACCAGATAGCCACCCGTGGTGTGTAATACACCTTTAGGTTTGCCTGTAGAGCCAGAAGTGTAGAGGATAAACAGAGGGTCTTCTGCATTCATTTCTTCTGGTGGGCAGTCTGCACTGACACCTTGAATAATGTCATGCCACCATAGGTCACGGCCTTCAACCCAGCTTGGTGAGTTTCCTGTACGGCGGTAAACGATAACATTTGAAACCGTGGTAACTTGTGGGTTTGTGAGGGCATCATCAACATTTTTCTTTAACGGGATTGCACGACCTGCGCGCAGCCCTTCGTCAGACGTGATGATAAGCTTAGCTTTACAGTCGATGACTCTGCCTGATACCGCTTCTGGTGAAAAACCTGCAAAAATGACCGTATGGATAGCTCCAATACGAGCACAAGCCAGCATTGCCACCGCAGCTTCAACAACCATTGGCATATAAATAGCGACGACATCACCTTTACGGATACCGTATTTTTTTAATACATTCGCAAACTGACTAACATCATGATGTAGTTCGCGATAAGTGACATGTTTTGATGATAATGGGTCATCACCTTCCCAAATAATCGCTGTTTGGTCACCTTTTTCAGCCAGATGGCGATCCAAGCAGTTCGCGCTTAAGTTTAAAGTACCATCTTCAAACCAACAGATATCAATATGTCCGGGGTCGAAAGAGGTGTTTTTGACACGGGTATACGGTTTTATCCAATTAACGATTTTTCCTTTTTCGCCCCAAAATCCTTCAGGGTCTTGAATCGAGCGTTGGTACTCATCGTTGTACTGTTGTTCGTTTATTAGGGCATTTTTAGCAATTGCAGTAGGAACTGGATGTTTAGTTATTTGAGTCATATTATTATCTCCTTGCAGATGTTAATACTATGTCAAAAAATAGTTAACTAAAGAGAAAAATAGATATTTGTTTTTCTTTTGAGCGGAAGATCACGTATTAATTGTAATCAGATTTTCAGGATTATCATTTGATGCTAAATGCAAATCTGAAGTTAAATGCTGAAAATATCAGATTATCTGGTTGTAAAGAAAATGAAATAGCTGGTGTATTGGTATTTGTTACTGAATTAGAGAGTAATGATAGCGGATGAGAAAGACCACAAAATTATTATGGATTTGATAATGATTTTCATTAACAGTAAAATAACTATAATGGTACTAATTCACAAGATGCGTAATTACGTAAGTGCATACCCTATTAGCCTTGTGTTGAAAATGAGAAGTTAAGGGTATGTACCCAAAATAGTTCGAGTTACAGGTAAGCTGCAACTTGGAGTAAGACGGGAAAATATTAATAAGTCACTGGAGACAATAATATGAGTTATACATTACCTGCTTTACCTTATGCTTATGATGCGCTGGAACCTCATTTTGACAAACAAACTATGGAAATCCACCATACTAAGCATCACCAGACTTATGTTACAAATACCAATACAGCATTAGAAAAATTACCTGAATTAGCCGGTTTAGATATTAATGTATTGATTCAAAAATTGGATCAAATCCCTGCTGATCAACGTACTTTTGTACGTAATAACGCAGGCGGCCATTCAAACCACACTTTCTTCTGGGATGGTTTGAAATTAGGTACTGAATTAAATGGCGAATTGAAAGCTGCGATTGAGCGTGATTTCGGTAGCGTAGATGCATTCAAAGAGACATTTGAGAAAGCCGCTGCAACACGTTTTGGTTCTGGTTGGGCATGGCTAGTACTTAAAGATGACGGCAAATTAGCTGTTGTATCAACTGCTAACCAAGACAGCCCGATTATGGGTGAAGCTATTTCTGGTGTATCAGGTTATCCAATCATTGGTTTAGATGTATGGGAACATGCATATTACCTGAAATTCCAAAATCGCCGTCCTGATTACATTAAGGCCTTCTGGTCAGTAGTGAATTGGGATGAAGCTGCAAAACGTTTTGCAGGAAAAACTAAATAATTTTGTTCAATTTTAATTGAATAATTTTGCAGGCATGATTTAAACCAAATCATGCCTGTTTTAATTTGGTCAATTATTGTTATATCTCATCGCATTCTTTATGATGGAAGCCCTTTGTGCTGACCTAAATAGAGACTAAAGCCAATGCAATTCCTTCCTCAAGTATTTATCGGCAAAATTCAATCAACGCAATCTTGTGGTCAAAGCGCTATTTATAAGCGAGAAGCGGATGGCTTATTGTCGTTAGGACAAATGGGGCTTGAAGGTGATGAGCAGGCGGAAAAACGTTTTCATGGTGGTCCCGATAGAGCATTGTGCCATTATCCAAGAGAACACTATGCTTTGTGGTTAAACGCTTACCCTGAACAGGAAGAGTTATTTATCCCACCTGCTTTTGGTGAAAATATATCAACAGAAGGTATGACAGAAGAAAGTGTATTTATTGGTGATATATTTGCTTGGGGTGATGCCCGTATTCAAGTGACCCAGCCCCGTTCCCCTTGTTATAAACTTAATGGCTTAACGGGGATCGAAAATTTTGCCCAAGTGATGCAAGAAACTGGGCGATGTGGTTGGTTATACCGAGTGATTAAAACCGGTAGTGTTAGCGCAAGCACACCCTTGAAGTTATTGAGCCGTAATAGTGATATTTCGGTACAAGAAGCGATTATGATAGCGTTCCATGCGCCTTATGATGAAGAGTTGTATCGTCGCCTTCTCAGTGCGGCTGGGTTATCGGCAAGTTGGAGTTTAACTATGCAAAATCGCTTGGATAATCGCTGTATTGAAGAATTTAGCCATCGTTTATTTGGTAAACGTGGCTAATATAATTCATATACTGTTCATGTATTGTGATGAATAAATTGTTGATACCAAGGGCTTCTATCCATAAGTTCGTAATGCGACCCTTGGTCAGTTACCTTGCCATTTTCCATATAAATAATATGGTTAGCTTGTTGCGCCAACATGGGTTGATGAGTAACGATAATCCGAGTTTGCTGATGAGCTTCGCTGAGTAAATTAATAACTGAAGCAGTATTGATATAATCTAAGCTGGCGGTCGGTTCATCCATGAAAATAATATCAGGGTGACTTAAAAGTAGCCTTGCGATACATAAACGTTGTCTTTGCCCACCAGAAAGAGCCATACCTCCGGTTCCCACATCACGATCAAGTAGTTCATCATCTGCATCCATGTTGAGTCTTGATAGCATTATAGCTATCTGTCGGTCATCAATATTATTGATATGAAGAGATAAATTTTGCCGTAAGCTGCCACTAAATAGGCGGCTATCTTGAAAGAGTACACCTCGTTTTGCACAAAGTATTTGTTGGGATAGCTGGGTCACTTCTATGTTGCCGTAGCTTACAGTGCCTTGAGTGGGATTTTGTAAACGCGCTAATAAACTTAATAAGGTGCTTTTCCCCGCCCCTGATGGCCCGACGATAGCGGTCAATTCATTTTCTTTAAACGTTAACGTAATATTATTTAAAATTCTTTTTTTATCGTGGCTGTAATGGGATAGCGCATGACAACTCACTTGATTGCTTTCAGGATATCGAGATTCTTTCGGAAAAAAAAGTTCGTCTGTTTTAAGGGCTTGTTCTATTTGCGCTATGGCTTTTTTAGATTGGCGCAAGGCTTGGTCTAAATGGGACAATAGCCATAATGGTTCAATAAAACGAGCAAGTAATAGCATGCCCGCCAACCAGACATTTAGGTTAAGCGTGGTGTTATTTACTGAAAAAATACCCATCATGGATAGAACACCAGCACAAAACAGACCAATAAAAATGATTTGAATCGATAATGAAAACAACAAATGAAAAGGAAGACTTTGGCGTTGTAGCTGTTTTTGGGTGTGATATTGGCTATTAAGCGCTAATTCTAGATTTTTTTGTTGGTTCTGGCTAACTCCAGCACGACGTATTAAAGGCTGGTGGGTTGCAAAATTATCAAGAGCACTAATAACTTCCTGTTGAGAAACATAAACTTTTTGCTCAGCACGAGCAATTTGTTTGGCGCAAAAACGCAATATAAAAAGCAGTGCTACACCAATAAGTAACAGTATTCCGCCAAAGACGAATTGATAAATTAATAAGCCAATAACGACAGTTAAGGGGGTGACGATACCACTGATGATCGGGTGTAATAAGTGTGCTGGGACTGACATGATTTGCGAGGCTGGACCTGAGATTAGATGACTCGCAGCTTTGACGGGTTTTAATGATAGTGGTAAATGGCGAATTAGGGCAGCTGTTAAATAGCGCATTACCGTGCCACCTGCTAAATAGCCTTTTTGTGTTGCCATGAAAGTAACAGATAGTGCTGTCAAACTACTTATGGTGAGCAGTATCAATGAGATATTATCACCCGCCGACCAATTGAGAATTACCGAGGCCAGCAGTAAACCACTTATCCCATCAAGTATTGCACCTAGTGTCATCCAAGCAATAGCGCCGCGAACGTTGTATAACAGTGTTTTAATCATTTATTTTCCTCTAAAGCACTTAGCAATTGCTGATATTGCAAACAGTGCTCAGAAAGCTGCTGATGCGTTCCTTGTGCAATTAATTCACCGTTATCTAATAAGAACACTTTATTGACTCGAGTTAAGCAATTTAAATCATGAGTAACGAGGACTCGAGTTCGTTTATCGGTTTCGAGTAATGTTAAAACACGTTGTGCATTTTGTGGATCAAGTGCTGATGTGGGTTCATCGAACAACAAAATGGGTGCGGGGGAAAGTAACGTCCGGGCAATGGCTAATCGTTGAGCTTCACCACCAGATAAATTGATATCTGTACCCACAATACTATCGATACCTTTAGGGTGTTGCGCCAATATCGGTAATAAATTGAGTGCTTCGAGGTAATGATGAATATCCTCAGTAGTACTATGAGACGAAAAAAGCTGTAAATTATCACGTAGTGAGCAAGGTATCGGTTGAGTATTTTGCATCACAATAGAGATTTGTTGGTTAAGTCCGTTTAATGATAATTGAGGTAGAGTAACAGTGCCAAAGTGATTGTTATTTAGGGATATATTGCCATGAGTTGGGTCTAGAAAACGAGCCATTAACTGTAATAGTGTACTTTTCCCCGCGCCAGATAGTCCGACTATCGCAATAAACTCACCCTGTTCTATATGTAAGTTAATATCTGATAATAAAATTTTACCTTGAAAAGCATAACTAAGATGCTCAATTTGTAGATCACAAGCTGTGGTGTTTAATGTTTTTTCGCCGTACTGCATTTCAGGAAGTTCAAGTAATTGCTCAATTCGTTGTGATGCACTAATTGCAAGATTGAGTGCATCACCGCCATGACCCATTGCTGCAACTGGCGCAGCTATGCTATGCATCAAGAGTATGAATAAGATAATTTGAGCAAGTGACGTGGGTTCTGGGAGAATCCATGCCCCTAAAATTACCCATAATGAGAGAAGTGTGGTGCTAATACCAAGTTGTGTTAATGCGCTAAGTGCACCTATTTTACTTATCCAACGTTCAAAAGCTTGTTGAAAAGAAATCAGCGCTAGAGTCACCGTTTTTTGAATTGATTTTTCCGGGAATTGCCTTGCGAGTAACGGGTTATCAGCCAGTTCAGCATAATGTTCATAAAGATGGGCTATCGTTTCATTACGTGCGCTGTATAGCGCTTGGTAACGTGGCGACTGCATCATTTTAAACAAATAAATAGAGGTTGCTAGAGGTAGCAAACAAAACAGTAATAATAAGCCGTTTTGAAATAATAAAATTAAAGCTGCGGTGATGGGGACAACGATAAGTTGTACAATATCGGCAGGGGCATGTGCTGTGAGTTGGTGGAGTGCGCGAACATCTCGTTCAATAACTTGTTGAACACCGTCTTTTCCATGCTGAGTAAAATGATTTAATGGAAGTTTACCCAGTTTATTCAGTAGCTTTAGGCGTAAATGGTAGCAAAGGCGGTTATCTGTTTGATGTGTTAAGTAGAGCGCAAGAGTTTGGCCAACTAACCATATTAATCCACCAATAAAGGCAATGATCATCCAATAATAATATTGCTCAATAGGTGCAACGGCGATTTGGCTGATGGCAATCCAAGGGATTAGTGAGCTGATGCCTGCTATCGCTTGTAATATGATGGCAAAAGCTAAAATAAAACGGTAAGGGCGAAATAATGCCCATAATGCGCGATACATACCAAACCTCCATAGAGAATCTTTTACTGTAGTTTATTTCCTTTAGTAGTAGGGATTTAGTTGTTTTGACAACGGGACTATTTGTTTTGATAGCAGGTAGGGTAAAGTGAAACATCGATGATTAGGGATGCTTTGCCAATTTTTAAGTAATATAGAGTTATAACATTTTTCATTATGTTGTATTTAAGTGAGAGAACGGTATGCAATATGATTTAAACGATCTGTATTATTATGTGAAAGTGGTGGAGCATGGTGGCTTTTCTCAAGCGGGACTAGCTCTTGGGATACCAAAATCAAAGCTCAGTCGGCGTATTGCAGACTTAGAGCAAAAACTGAAAGTATCATTGATTTACCGCTCGACTCGTCAATTTCATGTCACTGAAATTGGGCAAGTTT
Organism: Providencia sp. Je.9.19; assembly: GCF_051129765.1. Taxonomy (NCBI): domain Bacteria; kingdom Pseudomonadati; phylum Pseudomonadota; class Gammaproteobacteria; order Enterobacterales; family Morganellaceae; genus Providencia; species Providencia sp. Je.9.19. The sequence continues at coordinate 356,691 of NZ_JBCPSS010000004.1, read as the reverse complement.
TCTATCAACAATGTAAAAATGTAGTGGATGAAGCGGAAATTGCGCATGAACTTATTTGTTCAGTACAAACACATCCTAAAGGAACAATTAAGTTATCGTGCCCTGTTGCTTTATTGCAAGTTTATCTTAATGATTTACTTATTGATTTTATGGTTAAGTATCCTGATATTAATATTCAAATCTTAGCCGTTAACCGCCCTGTTGATGTGATTAGTGAAGGTCTTGATTTAGCGTTGCGGGTGCGATCATTACCGCTAGATGACTCTGGGTTGATGATGAAAGTATTGGGGTATTCACGCAGAATATTAGTGGCCAGTCCATCGCTCTTTCGTGAACAAGGTGCGCCAAAAGATCCTGAAGCGCTGGTGGATTATCCAATACTTGCTAATACAGAGCATTCGCAAAATTATACACTAACGCTTAAAAATAGTGAGGCATTGAGTTTTACTCAACACTTCACACCAAAACTTGCCACAACCGATGTGTTGACGTTGTACCGAGCAGCGTTAAAAGGGATCGGAATTGCAAGATTGCCTTATGGTGTGGTAGAAAAAGATTTAAATTCGGGGGAGCTGGTTGAGGTATTACCCCTCTGGCATTTCCCTGAAGATATTATTCATGCGGTATACCCATCACGTAAAGGGCTATTGCCATCTGTTCAGCTTTTATTAAGTTATTTAGCAGAAAATATCTCATTAGCCGTGAAATAAAAAATTCCCCGATAGGCAAGCCCATGGGGAATTTTTCGTATAGTAAAATCTAATGAGCGGCTGGAATATGACCAAACTTACCATTATTGAAGTCATTAACGGCTTCAGTGATTTCTTTTTCGCTATTCATGACGAACGGGCCGTAACCGACTACCGGCTCATCAATAGGATCACCACTTAAAAACAGCACTAATGCATCCTCTGTGGCTTCGAGTATGATATTGCTATCGCTGTTATCAAGGATCATTAATTCCCCCTCACTCAAGCTGGCATTGCCATCAACAAACAATGAACCGCGTAGCATGACTAAGCCAACGTGGCGACCTGCTTTGGTCTGTAAGCCAACAGTTTTACCTTTATTCAGTTGTAAATCCCATACATCCATCGCGGTAAAGGTTCGTGCGGCGCCCTTGTTACCTAGATAGTCACCTGCAATAACGCGTAACGTTCCTGCTTCATTCGGTAAGGCAATATTGGGAATATTATTACTTTGCAGTAATTGATATCCCGGCGCTGCTGATTTATCTTTTGCGGGTAAGTTGACCCACAATTGCACCATATCTAAAGTACCGCCATTTTTCATAAAGCTATCAGATTGATACTCTTGGTGTAAAATACCGGATGCTGCTGTCATCCACTGCACATCACCAGGGCCGATAACCCCACCTTTTCCTGTTGAGTCATGGTGAGCAACTTCGCCATCATAAACAATAGTGACGGTTTCAAAACCTCTATGTGGGTGCTCACCAACCCCTCTATTTGGAGCATCTGAGCTTGGAAAATTAAACGGTCCAGCTCTATCCAGTAGGATAAATGGGTTAAGGTATTTCCCATGATTACTATAAGTAAACATTGAACGAACGGGAAAACCATCGCCGACCCAATGGCTACGAGGGGATTTATAGATACCTATGATTTTTTTCATGGTCTTACTCCTAATTCTATTTTGATGAACGAATAATAAGGGAGTAAATGTTTAAGCAGTAGTGGCAAAAATAGGTTTCATTGTTGCAAAGATAGAACAATGTTAGGGCGACATATTGTTCTATAAATAGGATAGTGTTTATCAAAAGCTGGACTACTCAGCCAAAAAAGGATGCATTAATCTAGATTTTAAGAAAATGAGCCATTCAGTGTTCTATTTTCTAACTTAAATAGATTTAATTATTTCATCGGTTGAGAGGTATTATCATGAGTATTCCTGCAAATTTTAATGGTCAGCGCCCTGTTATTAATCCAGATGATGCCGTTATGTTATTAATCGATCATCAAAGTGGTTTATTTCAAACGGTTGGTGATATGCCAATGACTGAATTACGTGCCAGAGCTTCCGTTTTAGCTAAGATGGCATCATTAGCGAAGCTCCCTGTTATTACAACTGCATCTGTTCCTCAAGGTCCTAATGGTCCATTAATCCCAGAGATACACCAAAATGCGCCACATGCACAATATATTGCTCGTCGTGGTGAAATTAACGCATGGGATAACCCTGAATTTGTGGCTGCGGTTAAAGCGACGGGTAAAAAACAACTCATTATAGCGGGAACAATTACTAGCGTTTGTATGGCGTTTCCTGCTATCAGTGCGGTTGCAGATGGTTATCAAGTATTTGTTGTTATTGATGCATCAGGAACTTACAGTAAGATGGCTCAAGAGATTACTTTAGCTCGTGTCGTTCAAGCTGGTGTTGTACCAATGGATACCGCTGCGGTTGCCTCTGAATTACAAAAAACATGGAACCGTGACGATGCAGGTGAATGGGCTGACGCTTACACTAAAATATTTCCTGCTTATCAGTTGCTTATTGAGAGCTATGGCAAAGCGCAAGAAGTTCTCAAAAATAATGAGCTATTAGATTCACAGCGCTAATTAGTTAGTTTAATTAATATATTACAGATATAAAAATGGGGAATGATTTCCCCATTTTTATTGTTTGGTGATGGGCTAATTATAACTGTGGGCGTTTTACAAACCCGATAGCATCATACACTTTATCAAGGGTTTCTTGAGCACGCGCAGCTGCTTTAGTTGCGCCGTCGTCCATAATTTTATTTAACAGGGCTTCATCATTACGGAAGGTGTTATAACGTTCTTGTAATGTGGTTAGCATGCTGACGACGGCATCGGCAACGGCACCTTTTAGATGACCGTACATTTGCCCTTCAAACTCAGCTTCAAGCTCGGCAATCTTTTTACCTGTCACACCAGACAAAATATCCAGTAGATTAGAGACCCCTGCTTTATTTTCGATATCATAGATAACACGAGGTGGCTCTTCAGAGTCAGTCATCGCGCGTTTGATTTTCTTCATTGCGGCTTTTGGGTCTTCTAATAGCTCGATAACGTTGTTACGGTTTTCATCGGACTTAGACATTTTTTTGGTTGGATCTTGAAGAGCCATAACACGAGCACCGCCACCCGTTGGGATGAATGGCTCTGGTACAGTGAAAATGTCACCATAGATAGCATTAAAACGTTGGGCAATATCACGGCTCAATTCAAGATGTTGTTTTTGGTCGATACCAACAGGGACTTGATTGGTTTGATAAATCAGAATATCTGCGGCCATTAATACGGGATAGTCAAATAAACCGGCATTAATATTTTCAGAGTGACTCGCGGATTTATCTTTAAACTGCGTCATACGGCTGAGTTCACCAAAATAGGTATAGCAGTTTAGCGCCCAGCTGAGTTGTGCATGTTGCGGCACGTGAGATTGGACGAAAATTGTACTTTTTTTCGGGTCAATGCCACAAGCAAGATAGAGAGCTAAGGTATCGAGAGTTCTTTTGCGCAAATTGTCAGGGTCTTGACGCACCGTGATTGCGTGCTGGTCTACGATACAGTAAATGCAGTCGTAATCGTCTTGCATTTGTACCCACTGACGTAATGCACCCATATAGTTACCGATGGTTAATTCACCGGAAGGCTGTGCGCCGCTGAATACAATAGGTTTTTGGGATTGCTTTAGTTGTTCAATGGGAGTACTCATCTCTCTTACTATCCTTTTTAATTATTTTATTTCAGCTAAGCCAATCGTAGGCAAAAGGTCTGAAAAGTTTGTTAATACGCAATCAGGCTCACTTAGTGCAATGGATTCACCATAGTTATAGCCATAGGTCAGCCCAACACTTGGGCAGCCAGCACTTTGCGCTGCAATAATATCATTACGGGAATCACCGACAAAAAGCAATTCTTCTTTGTGCAAACCAAATTGTCCCATGACAAGATAAAGTGGGGCAGGGTGTGGCTTGAGCACTTTGACATCATTTCCACCTAGTACCAGTGAGAAATAATGATCTATAGCTAATTCCTTTAATAACGGCGCGATAAACGGCGTCGGTTTATTGGTGACAATAGCCATCGGTAAGTGATTTTGAGCCAGTATGTCGAGAGTTTCTTTCACTTGAGGGAACAATTCGCTACCAGTCGTGACTGAAATCGCATAATACTTAGCAAAGCTTTCACGAGCTGTTTTTTGTAATTCAGCTGAGATAGTAGCGCCTGCCCATGTGAGGGCTCTATCGACTAAAACATCGCCACCATTGCCAACCCAAATAGAAACACGTTCTTTACCCGCAGGTGAAAATCCATGTTCTTCAAGCATTTTGTCGATGGCTTCAGTTAAGCCACCGGCGCTGTCAACAAGGGTTCCATCTAAATCAAAAGCGATAGCTTTAATATTTTCTAAAACAACTTGTGTCATTACGAGACCTTTTCTAATTCTTTGCGCATGGCATCGATGACAGTTTTGTAGTCAGGTTGATCAAAGATAGCTGAACCTGCAACGAATGTATCTGCACCCGCGGCTGCAATTTCTGCGATATTATTGACCTTGACTCCGCCATCAACTTCGAGACGAATATCATAACCACTTTCGTCAATTAGTTTACGAACTTGGCGCAATTTATTCAGTGTTTGTGGAATAAAGGATTGACCGCCGAAACCAGGGTTAACTGACATCAGTAAGATCATATCGACTTTATCCATCACATATTCAAGATAGCTTAACGGCGTCGCTGGGTTAAAAACTAGTCCGGCGGTACAACCATGTTCTCTAATCAACTGAAGCGATCTATCGATGTGTTCACTGGCTTCTGGGTGAAAGCTGATATGGTTTGCACCTGCTTTAGCGAAATCAGGAATGATCCTGTCGACAGGTTTAACCATTAAGTGAATATCAATGGGGGCTGTGATGCCATAGTCACGCAGTGCTTTACAGATAGGTGCACCAAAAGTCAGATTTGGGACATAGTGGTTATCCATAACGTCAAAATGAACAATATCTGCGCCGGCAGCGAGGACTTTTGCAGTATCTTCGCCTAAACGAGCAAAGTCAGCAGATAAAATAGATGGGGCAATGAGAAAATCTTTCATTATTGTCTCCGATTATTAATCGTTATCTGTGAGCCATTGTGTGCTAAGAGCAAGGTCTTGGGTCGGTAGAACGTCAGTTTTACTAGGAGAAAGAGTATTTAGTTCTCCCGCATAGAGTGCCAATATTTCATTGACCTTAGCGCGATTTAATATGTTTCTACTAATGGTTCGGCGTACTTTTACAATGTGTAACTGTGCTTGATGATACCACTCTCGCGTAAGCGGGGTATCGTGATTTGAGATAAGAACTGGAATTTTGCTTTCAGATGATAATTTTCTAGCTAAAAAGGCCAAATTTTGTTGGTCTTGAGTATTAAACGAATTGGTATGATAAGCCGTAAAATTGGCAGTCTCTGACAGCGGTGCATACGGAGGATCACAGTAAATGACTGAGCCTTCTTTTGCATTGAGCAGTGTTTCATTATAGTGCTGAGTAACCATAATGGCGTTTTGCGATTTTTCAGCAAACCACAGCAACTCATCTTTTGGAAAATAAGGTTTTTTATAACGGCCAAAAGGAACGTTAAATTCGCCACGTGAATTATAACGACATAATCCATTATAACAGTGACGATTTAAGTACAGAAAAAGGATACTGCGTTTTTCTGTGTCGGTCGATTTATTAAATGCTTCACGCATCAAGTAATACTGTTCTGAAGTGTTGAATTCAGGTGTAAAAATCCGTTGTGCTTCATCAATAAAGAAATCAGTACGATATTTTACCGTATTATAGAGGTTGATGAGGTCACTGTTGATATCTGCCAGTACGTAAGAATCATAGCTGGTGTTTAAAAACACTGAACCTGCACCGACAAAGGGCTCGATTAAACAATCACCTTGTGGAAGATGTCTTTTAATATCTTCCACAAGAGGGTACTTACCCCCAGCCCATTTTAAAAAAGCACGTTTTTTCTTCATGTCGTCTTATAATTACAATCGTTTAGAGTAACTACACACATACTCTGTCAGGACAACACAATGCGCCCGGGGGAAAACGTTGTTATTTTTGATCCTGTTTAACTTGTTTCATATTTCTGACCCACGGTTTCTTCGCTTGAATTGCGGCTGGTAAGGTTGCAATTGCATTTTTAGCATCACTCACGGAGCTATAATTACCATAAATTAGGACATACCAAGTTTGTCCATTACGAATGGTTTTATACACTTTATAGTTAGCTAGTTTGTTGTCTTTTGCGAAGGCTTCGAGCGTATCAGAACGGCTTGCACTACTTAATTGTAGTGTATAGCTTCCGGCAGGAGCCGCCATTAAGTTTCCACTTTGGGTATTACTTGCCGTTGTTGACTTAGCGGGTGGCTTTGTTTGAGCTTGTGGCTTAGTTTCAACGGTTTTCGGTGGTGTTCTTTCTGGTGTAACCGGTTTTGTCACCGGCTGTTGCTCTACAGGTTTAACCTGTGGTGGCGTTAGTGGCGTGACATTTTGTGGTTGTGTAGTTGCTGTACCTTGGGTCGGAGTTTGACCTTGGTTAAGGGCATCAACAACATCACCTGGAATTTCAATTCGCTCACCAAGGCCTGTTTGTTGTGGCTGTAGCTCACCTTGTGTTGGCGCTGGGCTAACTTGTGGTCCGTTTATTTCTTGAGCTTGGCCTGGTTGAGTCTGGCTTTGAGAGTTAGTCAAAGAAGATGAGCCAGATAAATCAATATTACGTTCATTTGCACTATCAGTTTGCAATTTTTCGTGCTCAGTCGGTGCTTTTAAGGCTGAGCTAATGGCAATAATTAAGAGTAATAGCACAAGTACACCGACACCAATCATAATGTGTTGGCGAGATAGCGCTATTTTAGGCTTTGTAGGTGTAGATTGGCGTGAGCGCCCTGTTGGTCTATCTGATGAATCAGGTCTTAGATCATTTTGACCCTGATTATCTGGTTTAAATTCGTCCATTTTCCTCTCCCGAATAAAGTTCGCCTGTCGTAGAGATAAAATGCTTTTTATCATTACAACCTGTTAACGATTAAGCAGTGTATTTCTGCTTACTTTCAAAGTAATAGATTCTTTCGCAATATCATTGCTACTTCAATGAGATTACATCTATATATTTAAGAGTATCGTTTATAGGCGCTAGGCATACCGTATAATTTAACGACTTTAGCATACATCTACCAGTAACATTTTAAAACGCCTGTAAATATTCAAGGTTTTATTTGTTCTGAATGGAATACTATCTATTTTAGCGTTTTTTTAAGGCATGCAGGAAGATATCGCTGTGATAACAGTTTGAGCATCAATATCTGAACGCATCTCTGAATGGCCGATAGTAGTTGGTAAGATTAAATGAAGTTTTCCACCCATGACTTTTTTATCTCTCATCATATGAGGTAAGTAGTCATCAGGCTTCATTTGGGAAGGACCTGTTACAGGAAGTTGAGCTCGCTCTAAAAGCGTAATGACTCTTTGTGTTTGTTCCGAGGTGAAATTACCGATAAGTTCAGCAGTTTTGGCTGCCATTACCATCCCTGCGGCTACGGCTTCACCGTGTAACCACACGCCATATCCCATGTGAGCTTCAATTGCATGTCCAAAGGTATGACCAAGGTTGAGTAAGGCTCTTAATCCGTTAGTTTCTTTTTCATCGGCAGCGACAACTTGAGCTTTAAGCTCGCAGCAGCGACGAATGCAGTAAGCCATGGCTTTGTCATCTAGCACCATAAGCGCATCGATATTGTCTTCTAGCCAGTTAAAAAAATCGCCATCAAGAATGATGCCATATTTGATAACTTCGGCGAGCCCGGAAGATAATTCTCTTTTAGGTAACGTTTTTAAACAATCCAAGTCAATAATAACCGATGCAGGTTGATAAAATGCACCAATCATATTTTTGCCTAGGGGATGATTAACGGCGGTTTTACCACCAACAGAAGAGTCTACTTGGGATAATAAAGTGGTTGGAACTTGAATAAAGCGCACACCGCGTTGATAACTCGCCGCTGCAAAGCCCGTCAAGTCCCCGATAACCCCCCCACCAAGAGCGATGAGGGTAGTGTCACGGTTGTGGTGGTTTTCAAGTAATGCGGTAAAAACATCATTCATAATAAATAAAGATTTGTACTGTTCACCATCTGGTAGTACAACGGATTCTACCTTAACGCCTGAAGATTTAAGTACTTGTTTTATTTTATCTAAATAGATAGGTGCAAGTGTTTCGTTAGTCACTATCATTGCTCGCTGACCCGCAGTTAACGGCCAAAATGCATCTGTTTGATTGTACAAACCAGGTGCAATGGTGATTGGATAACTGCGTTCATCCAGAGTAACAGTGACTTTTTCCATCTTGCTTTTACCTTGAATTAATTACTTATGAAATGAACATAATGGTTAGTTAGTTTTTTTCTAACAGTTCAATGATTTGGCTCGCGACAACTTTTGCACTTTGTTCATCAGTATGAATTGTTATATCAGCAATTTCTTCATACATCGGATTGCGTTCAGATGCGAGTTTCTCAAGTACTTCACGTGCAGGCTCATCCACTTGTAAAAGAGGGCGTTTCTTATCACGTTGTGTTCTCGAAAGTTGCTTTTCAATGTTGGTTTCAAGGTAGACAACGACACCACGAGCAGATAAGCGATTGCGAGTTTCTTTTGATTTAACAGAACCACCGCCTGTCGCTAATACAATGCCCTGTTTTTCAGTGAGCTCGTTGATGATCTTTTCTTCGCGATCGCGAAAGCCTTCCTCACCTTCTAGGTCGAATACCCAACCTACATCTGCGCCAGTACGTTTTTCTATCTCATGATCAGAATCGAAAAACTCCATATTAAGCTGTTGAGCCAACTGACGACCAATAGTGCTTTTGCCAGCACCCATCGGTCCAACCAGAAAGATATTGCGTTTCTCTGCCATGTTTTTTGGTATTACTACGATTATTCGTTAATGATCACCCGCCCCGCCAATTGGATCAGCGGCGGGACCTAAACTGAAACCTCATAAGTGATGATGTGAGATCAGATAAGAAAATTATCTCAATACATCCACCTAAATTGCAACTACATAAAGAGGCACTAAGTGAACAAAGTGCCTCAATTTTAGTTACTAGTTTCTATATTCGAACCGTCTACTTTGCCTAACACTTTGTTTAATATAAATTTTAACAGGTTTTTCATCGCATTCAGTACGTGATATTACTGTTAATTCTAGATCAAATTTATTGTGGCTGTTTTATAAGCGGCTGATAGTTTGTTCTTTAATCTACCGATAGTTAGAACACTCAATGGATAACCTTGTATGCTAAAACGGCGTCAGCGTCAAATTTATCCGGTATGTTTATGTCATAAAAAATAATATTTTCTTCAATATTTTGCTTTTTATTCGTTCAACCAATTGAAATGTAGTGTTTAATTTTTCATTTCTAAATATTGACTAGTTTTGGGGTAATAAAAACAACTAAAACTCTTCTATCAATGTGCTCCGCACTATTTGCAAATAAAGCGCCTAAAAATGGAATCCGAGAAATAAAGGGTAAGCCTGTTTCTGTTTTTTCTTGTTTTTGTTGGAAAATTCCCCCAAGTATTAGGGTTTCATTATTTTTAATTGTTACCGAGGTCGAAATTTCTTGTTTGTTTATTGCTAAATGATGATTTTGGCTGGTGGTTAATGCGGTATCTGGTGAGTTATGGCTGATTTTGAGTATCAATTCGACTTTTTCATCTCGAAAAATAGTGGGCGTTACATCCATACCTAGCACTGCATCTTTGAATTGAACATGTGTTTTTTTATCGCTACTAATAACATATGGAATTTCAGTTCCTTGCTGGATATTAGCGGGCTGTTTGTGAGAGGCCATCAAGCGAGGGCTGGCAATAATAGAGAGTAAATTTTCTTTTTCTAATGCATTGAGCTTCAGTTCGAGCAGCCCATCTCCCAGTTTCAATAAGTTGAATGAAAATTGTCCAGGCGCTACATTATAGCGATTAAATCGGCTGTGATGACTATTGGTTGAGTTACCTGCTAGCATTCCCCACTCTAAGCCTAATTCTTGTAGTGCGGTTCTACTGCTGCTAATAATGTGAGCTGTAATTTGCACTTGATGTTTAGGCACATCTTTTTGTTTAAGCCACTCCTCGATAATCATCATTCGTGTTTTATTATCTTTTATAATCAAGCTATTGGTCGTTATATCATGACTGACGATAGCATCATTTGATAATAAAGATATCTCAGGTTGAATAAGTTGTTGATAAACTTCTTGTACATCTATCGAGACGAGTTTGAATATTTTCTCTACGATGATGATATCCGGTTTATTTGCTGTTTTAAGGGGTAACGCTAAAACGGGTATTTCATCCATTTCTGAATCTATTTCTAACACTGGAACAAACGGATCTCGCATTTCTTGCGCATTCGCCAAAAAAATAAATAAAAAACAAAATATAACGGTATGAATTGCTTTATTTTTCATGATTACTCTATTTCCTTGATGGATGAATCTTCCTTGATGTGTAAATCATCATTGATAAACACGGTATTTTTAGTTGATGAAATTGAAATAGCTGCGGTTAAATGGCCATTCTTATCTTTTAGATTTATTTCAAAAAACAACCAAGCGTTTGCTGATGGCTCTAAAATCATGGCTTGAATAAAATGATAGATATGAATAAAAGAGCCTTGAATTTCGAGCTGGAAAGCAAGGCTATCAGTATCTGTGGCTTGTCGAGGTTGTAACTTATTTAGTGTCACCTTTGAATTAGCAATAAGGGACTGTAAGCGAGCGATAAACGTTTGTGGTTTTATTTCAAATTCAGAGAGTTGTCTTAATTCACTAATCTGTTGTTCTAGTTGAGAAGAGGTTGCTGATTGGTCAATAAATTGCATCTCTTGCTGGGTATTCGTAACAAGTTCAGTATTATCCTGCCGAAGTGAGATAATTTGTTTTTCCTTATCACTCCAATATTGAAAATAATATCCTGTAAGAAATAGGACAATAAGTAGGCTCACTGGCAATATTTGCTGCCAGAAAGGACGGTACCAAAAAACATGAGAAGTTTTATTCATAGGCTTCTCTTCGATGTGTTGCACTGAGATGTAAATAATTTAAATTTTTTACCCGAATAAGCTTTTTGAGTTGAATATTATTGAGTAAGTGGCTGCGTTCTAGTTGATCTGGAAATCGACTAATATCTTGGAAATGATAACTTTTGGCTGTTATTTCAAGATGATTGTTGAGTAATTTGACTGAATTTAACCAGCTTTTTGGCGGTGTCATTAAGGGTAATGTTTGGAGTAGAGCAAGTAGGTCATGGTTACTTTGACTGTATTTATTTAGCCTATTTTTTTGTGTGGTGAGCTTATCTATCTGTTTTTGCTTGCCTAATAGTTGTGATTTTAGCTGTTGAATTTGTTGTAATTGTGCTTGTTGATGAAATTGTATCGTTTTTAAGTGTGTGACAACTCTATTTTGGTGGTGAGTTAAATAACAACATAAAATCAGCGCTAATAGACTGAATATGATTGTAATTATGATTAAATTACGTTTCTTATTTTTAATGTTTTCATGTCGCCATGGTAGAAAATTAACCTGATACATATTAGATATCTCCATGACGTAAGGCTAAACCTGCGGCAATAACAAAGTCACCAAGTAAGTGGGGGAGTTTAATAGGATATTGCTGAAAAGCTTGCCGTAAATCCCATTGATTTTGCGCATCTGATTGAGGGTGATCGCTAATGTAATAAATGGGAAGCGTGGGTATGCTTTCTTCGTTACCAAGTAAAGGAATTAACTGAGATAGGGTAGTAATTTCGTTATCTTGGATGTGATTATAATTTGCCGGTTGGCTAAGAGGCCCAGACCATAACCATTCCCCTTGGCGATAATGCACTAGCCAACATTCATCTGGTAGGTTTGCATATTTTGCGACATACCGTAAAGCAATAGGGGCAACATCTATGGCACTTAGGTTGAAGCCGCTTTCTGCTAATAGCTGCTGCCAAAAAGTTACGTCAGACTTACGGGCACCATTGAGATATACATTAGATTCAATGACGCGATAATCTAAAATGAGCTCTTCTGCATGCATGGGAAACAGTTTTTCTGCTCGTGTTTGTAAATACCATTCTAGTTCGGGTTGCTGTAAATTCATTTGAGTGGAAAGCGAGAATTGTTGTTTTAATGTACGTAAAGACGGTAATGCTATAGAAACTGTGCAGTTTTTCGGTAATTTCTGACGCCATTTTTTTAATATTTCGAGTAAAATAATATGTTGTTCGTGTTCAGGTTTTTCATCTAAATTAGTCGAGATATGATGCTGCCAGCATTCACACAGAGACCAGTGTTTGCGGCGTTGCTTTGCAGCAACTAGCTGAATTTTATTTCGATATAGGTCGATCCCAATGCGCCATTTTGGTGTGTACATAGATAATTTCCTTATCATCAACAAATAAATTACATTTTCTATTGCGTTGTATAAGCTTTATACTGTAAATCAGCTGTATCTAAACCCTCCTGTCAGTCGAGCATGGGAATTCTCTGGTGAAGTTCGTAAAATATTTTTTTATTTTTGTTTTCTGTTGCATTTTTTTGGGAAGCGCTTCGATTTATGGCATGTATAAATATGTCGAAGGTGAGCTACCTGATGTTGCAACAATGAAAGACATCCGCTTGCAAATTCCAATGCAAGTATTCAGTGCTGATAATGAACTGATTGCACAATATGGTGAAAAACGCCGTATTCCTTTGCCGCTGAGTGAAATTCCACCACTCATGGTGAAAGCCTTCATAGCAACAGAAGATAGCCGTTTCTATGAGCATCATGGTATTGATCCTATTGGTATTTTTCGCGCAGTAACTGTGATGGCGTCATCCGGGCATGCTTCTCAAGGTGCGAGCACCATTACGCAACAGTTAGCGAGAAATTTCTATTTAAGCCCTGAAAAAACGTTAATGCGTAAGGCCAAAGAGGCTTTTCTTGCAATCCGTATCGAACAATTGTTTACCAAAGATGAAATCATGGAGCTTTACTTAAATAAAATCTATTTAGGTAATCGCGCTTATGGTGTTGGTGCAGCTGCTTATGTTTACTTTGGAAAAACAGCCGATGAGTTAACGCTCAGTGAAATAGCAATGATCGCCGGACTACCAAAGGCACCTTCAACATTTAATCCACTTTACTCTTATGAACGTGCGGTTAATCGACGTAATGTTGTACTGTTACGGATGTTAGAAGAGAAATATATTTCTCAAGATCAGTATGAAAAAGCGAGAAGTGAGAAAATTGAGGCATCTTATCATGCCCCAAAGGTTGATTTTTCAGCACCTTACTTGGCCGAAATGGCTCGTCAAACACTGTATGACCAATATGGTGAAGATGCGTATACCGATGGGTATAAAGTCTATACCACGGTTATTCGTAAAGATCAGCTAGCAGCAACCGACGCGGTACGTGCCAATTTAATCGATTACGATATTCGACATGGTTATCGTGGTCCTAGCGAAGTGTTGTGGAAACCAACAGAAGCGGCGTGGCCAACAGATAAAATTGTAGAAACACTTAAAAAATCGCCAGTTTATGGTCCTTTATTGCCTGCGGCGGTGCTATCGGCAACAGAAGGAACTGCAAATGTATTACTGGCTGATGGCTCTGAAATTCAGCTGACAATGCCTGGCGTTCGTTGGGCGCGTAAATTTATTTCAGATACGCAGCAAGGTGCAACTCCTCGAAGTGTTAATTCAGTAGTACAAGCGGGTGAAAAAATTTGGGTACGCCAAGTTAAAGATACTTGGTGGCTAGGGCAGGTTCCTGATGTCAATGGGGCTTTTGTCGCGTTAAATCCCAATAATGGTGCGATTATTGCTTTAGTGGGTGGTTTTGATTTCAATATGAGCGAATTTAACCGGGTGACACAATCACTGCGTCAGGTCGGCTCGAATATCAAACCGTTCCTATACACCGCTGCAATGGATAAAGGCCTTACGCTGTCGTCATTGCTCAATGACGTACCTATCAGCCGCTGGGATGCGGGAGCAGGCTCAGATTGGCGTCCTAAAAACTCGCCTCCACGATACGATGGTCCAATTCGTTTAAGACAAGGTTTAGGTCAATCTAAAAACGTCGTCATGGTACGTGCTATGAGGGCTATGGGTGTCGATTATGCAGCCGATTACTTAACCCGTTTTGGATTCCCTGCTGAAAATATTAACCGTACTGAGGCATTGGCATTAGGTGCTCCATCATTTACCCCAATGCAAATGGTGCGTGGTTATGCCGTTATGGTGAACGGCGGATACCTTGTTGATCCGTTTTATATTTTAAAAATTGAAAATCATAATGATGAAGTGATTTTTGAAGCAAAACCTAAGATTGCTTGCCCTGATTGTACGAATATTCCTGTAATTTATGGTGATACTGAGCGCAGTATTACGTTAAAAGGTGTTGATGATGAATCAACTGAGGAAGTGACTCAATCAGGCAGTGGTGTTGCTGCGCAGGAACCGACAATGGAACTTACTACAGCGGCAGAGCAAGGTGCTAGTTCTCAAGATATATATGCGCCTCATGTGATAGGTACCCCACTCGCATTTTTGATTAGAGACGCGATGGTGACTAATATCTACGGTGAGCCGGGCTGGTCGGGTACAGGTTGGCGAGCTGCAAGGGATCTTGGTGGTCGACGAGATATTGGCGGTAAAACGGGAACAACTAATAGCTCGAAAGATGCTTGGTTCTCCGGTTATGGCCCTGATGTTGTCGCTTCTGCTTGGATAGGTTTCGATGATAATAAGCGAACATTAGGCCGAACAGCTGCAAGTGGTGGTGAAGCGGGTGCTAAGAGTGCTCAACCTATGTGGGATGATTTCATGAAATCCATCTTAGAGGGTGTTCCTGTTAAAATCATGCAACCACCAAAAGGGGTTATTTCAGTGTCTATTGATAATAGGACCGGTAAATTAGGTTCTTCTCGTAAAGAGTATTTCATTGAAGGGACTGAACCAAAAGAACATGCAGTACAAGAGGTAGGAACAACCATTTCAACGGAAGGTGGGGCAAGCCAAGAGCTGTTTTAAACCTGACACTGCATAGATTTAAATTTACACCCCATTGTTGCATTTAAAGGTATGGGGTGTTTTTTATCAGGTTGTGTTATTTGATATTATTTAAATAACGCTCAACATAGAACAGAGCGCTAATATTTCTGGCTTCATTAAAGTCAGGGTGATCGAGTAATTCCATCATGCGTGCAATTGGCCATTTAACTTGTTGTAGCGGCTCGGGCTCATCGCCTTCGAGTTTTTCTACGTAGAGGTTCTGGGCAATTAAAATATTCATTTTGCTTGAAAAATAAGACGGTGACATGGTGAGGTTAGCCAGTTGAATGATGTTATGCGCACCATAACCGATTTCTTCCTTGAGTTCTCTTTGTGCCGCTTCAAGTGCGACTTCACCTGGGTCTATTGCACCTTTAGGGAAACCTAATTCATAGCTTTCAATACCGACTGCGTATTCGCGGATCAGGATTAAATGCTCATCGATAATTGGCACAATCAGAACTGCCTCACGTTTAGCTGGGCGCATTCTTTCGTAGACACGTTTCTCACCATTGCTAAATTCGAGGTCAACTGATTGGATGCTAAATAATTTTGATTTAGCAATATCTTGAACATTTAAGATTTTTGGTTTTTTAAACTCTGTCATAATGATTTCCGAGCAGGATGAGTGAATATCTCTGCGTAAAAGCCAATTTAATTTATAAAGGCGATACTTTTACATCGCTATCAACTATGACCTAAATCAAAAAAAAATGATAGAGATTATCGGGTGGATGAAATGCTGCTAGTATATCTCTCGCCGAAGAACAGCACAGATTGATAAATAATAATATTTATTTACAACATATTGTAAATTAACATAAAAAATAGAAATAGAATAGGAATTGACTTATATAGAGATTGCATAGTGATTGCTATGCTTTTCCAGCTAATATTTGATTGGGGTAAACATGCTTAACCACGTCATTATAACGGCTATAATTATTATTAGCCTAACTATAATGGCTTCCTTCCTGTATTTCAGGCGGGGGCGGCATTCTGGCGTCTATCAGATACCTTCCTTGGCTACACCTTCTTTTCGAAAAATGATAGATGCAGACTACCAAACTATCACCCAATATTTAAATCATTGCGCTTCTACATCTCAACATACACCTCAAACGGTGTGGCAAATTAAAAAAAACGCCACGATTGTCACGCTATGTAATTCGGTCACGCGCTTTAATTTGCGCCAAGAGCAAGGGAGCCCTTGGCGTTATTTTATTGATACGATTGAAGTGCAGCTTCCTTCTCAACTCGAACCTTTCTTACAACGACAAAATGTGATGGAGATTGTTGAGACTGACCATCTACCACTCATTGTATCTATGAATAGTCATTCATTAAAAGATTTTAGTAATGAATGGTTGGTTGAGCCTGTTACTGAACCCGCAGCACCGGAAGCGGCAATTCAGGAGCGTGAACAGCACAGCATTGAGTTATTACGTGTACGCAAAGAAACGCCAGAAGAGCATCGATTACATCATTCTTCTGGTTGGCTAGGTGCAATAGTCATTTGTTTAAGCTTTATTTTGGGTTATTTGACGTTAATTGTGATTCCTCTTTTACAAGGGGTCGGGCTAGTTACTTCAGTTATTTGCTTCGTAATTGGTTTGTTTATTTTATTTCGTTCTAAAATGTTTCCGAGTCAATATGAGGATGTTAAGTGTGTTTATGGGCAACCGAAGCGTTGGGAACTTTTTGGTGAGTTAGATAAAAAATATACTTCAACAGTGTCTATTAGTGGCGTTGATCTTCATTACCCCACGCACTGGGCACCTTATGTAAAACATGAATTTAATCGTGCAACTAATATTGATTTTTATGTGTCTGGCGATGTACTCAAGCATGGGCAATACCTTTCTCTTCATGAAGAGGAGCGCTCTTACCCTTATAAACGATTTAAAAAAAATATTCTCATACTCGTCGGCGCATTATTTGTTTTAGCATTAGTATTTTCTTATCAATCAATTAGTTTACCTGTGAAATTGGGTTTTGCTTGGCTTGAAGGGTCACAAAAAGTCACCGTCACAAATTCAACGGAATTGGAAACGCGTAAACTAAAAGTCGGTGATACTTTGATCGCTAAGGGGATGGGAATGTGCTATCGCCCGCCTAACCTTAATGATGCTAATCAGGCTTTATTTGTCCCTTTTGACTGTTCAGGGGTGTATTGGAATAATGTTAGTCTGGTTAATGAACCTGAATCAGAGATTGTAGACCGTGCTATTGAATTGCTTCATGTGGTAAATAGTCAACTTCATCCAGATAAAGATGCTGGTGGTGTAAACCCAAGATTGCAACGAGATATTATGAAATCTGGTATGAATATTATTTTTGATTTTTCTGAAATAATATTAAAAACCAATGCATTATGTAAAGAGGATACCGCTTGTTCCAAGCTACAGAATGCCTTGACGAACCTAGGTAGTACCGATGATTGGCCGACTCTTGTGAATAAGGCATCAACTGGAAAGTTGAGTGGTGCGCATGTTTTATTGCGGGGAGGAAGCGCTGAGACCTTGGAAAACTTAGTTGAAGCCACCACATATGAATTTATCAAGAAAGAAATAGATAAAGAAGTACGTAAATTAAATAGTCCACCACCAGGTGGTGTGCTACTTATTAGCGACGAAAATAAATCACTAGTAGATTTGATAGCGGGTAATTCACTTAATGACCTGACGCAATTACAGCGTTGGCAAGAGCTTCAACGGTTATCGAGTATTCTGATTAATACGCCGTTTGATGTCGAAGGGATTATTACTCATTTATCGGTTGACGCTAATGGTACATTACATATTGTTTTGCATGAAGAACCCGATTCTGCGGTGCTATCTCAATATGTAAGTAGCTCTCTTTTTGTTCTATTTCTGATGGTTTGCGTGCTAATAAATGGCTCGCTGATCGTTATTCGTGTTTTGAATAACAAAAGGCGTTTACGTAAGATTGTTCAATATTACGATAAATGCTTTGAGGCAGACAATCCTTCCAATCGCAGATAGTCTAATACCCCTACGGTGGTCGCCTCATTACAAACTTATTATTGAGGAAGACATCATGAAACAACCCTCGACTGAACAGATTCGCCTTGATAAATGGCTATGGGCTGCTCGTTTTTATAAAACGCGCTCGATGGCTCGTGAAATGATAGATGGCGGAAAAGTGCATTATAATGGGCAAAGAACTAAACCTGGAAAGATAGTTGAGTTGAATGCCACCGTTAGACTGCGACAAGGTAATGATGAGCGTACGATTGAAATCCTTGAAATCAGTGGTCAACGTAGGGGAGCGCTGGAAGCGCAGCGACTTTATCGTGAAACGGAAATTAGTCTTGAACAACGGGAAAAAGTGGCTCAAGCGCGTAAAATGAACGCATTGACGATGCCACATCCAGAGCGACGACCTGATAAAAAAGAGCGTCGAACTCTGTTAAAATTTAAACAAACAAATTCTCATGAGTCGTCTTAATTTAGACGTTGAGTCATCGAGGACCGCCTAGTCATAGAGCGCTTAGCAATAGAGAGATATTATGTCTAAACAAGACCAACTCCATCGTTTTTTATTTGAGCAGCACGCTGTTCGTGGCCAAATGATCAGTATTGATGAAACCTTTCATCGTATTTTAGAAAATCATGACTACCCTGAGGCCGTTAAGGGCTTATTGGGTGAACTTCTTGTTGCGACGAGTTTATTAACGGCAACACTGAAATTTGACGGTGATATTACGGTGCAAATTCAAGGTGATGGTCCAGTAAACTTAGTCGTTATTAAGGGTGATAACCTACAGCAAATGCGCGGCGTTGCTCGTGTTGATGGCCCGGTTGTGGCGGGAAGTTCATTAAAACAAATGATCGGTAACGGTCATATGGTGATCACTATCGCACCAAAACAAGGTGAACGTTATCAAGGAATTGTTGCTATTGAAGGCGATACACTTGAAGAGTGTATTGATGCTTATTTCCTTCAATCAGAGCAGCTACCAACGCGCTTATTTATTCGTGTTGGTGACGTTGACGGAAAAGCAACGGCTGGAGGTATGTTATTGCAAGTATTACCCGCAGCGGATGACACTAGTCGTGATATTTTTGATCATTTGGTGCAATTGACTGCGACAATTAAAGGTCAGGAATTAAGTCAGCTCAATGTTAAAGAGGTTTTACACCGCCTGTATCATGAAGAAGATGTCACATTGTATGACCCACAATCTGTCGAATTTCGTTGTACATGTTCACGGGAACGTTGTGAAAGTACTTTAGCAACTTTATCTAAAGAAGATGTTAACGATATATTGCAAAAAGATGGAAAAATTGATATGGAGTGTGAGTTTTGCGGTTCGCACTATGTATTTACTGAATCCACTATTCAGGGGTTGAATAATGAACTAAATCAGCAACTTCACTGATACGATTTAGCAACTTAATTATGTGATGAGGGTGCAATTCTGCACCTTTTTTTTGTAATTTTAAAGCATTATAACGTGCTCTAAGTCTCATTATGGATTAAAAAATATTATACATTTTCAATTCTTTGATAACTATCGCTGTTAATTAGTCGTAAAGAATTATGATCATCTGCAGAATAGTTATGTTTATCGGGAGCAATAAAATGAGCGTTAAAAGTATTACTCTAAAAGAACTTGAAAAGTACGGGATCCATGATGTAGCAGAAATCGTTTATAACCCAAGTTATGAGCTGTTATTCAAGGAAGAAACTAAGCCAGAACTTGAAGGTTATGAGCGTGGAACAGTAACGACACTCGGTGCGGTTGCTGTTGATACAGGTATTTTTACCGGTCGTTCTCCAAAAGATAAGTATATCGTGCGTGATGATGTCACACGTAATACGGTCTGGTGGGCTGACCAAGGTAAAGGTAAGAATGATAATAAACCGATGACTCAAGCAGTTTGGACTGATTTAAAACAATTAGTTACTAAGCAATTGTCAGGCAAACGTTTATTTATTATTGATGCTTTTTGTGGCGCGAATGCTGATACTCGCTTGAAAGTTCGCTTTATTACTGAAGTCGCTTGGCAGGCACATTTTGTCAAAAACATGTTTATCCGCCCATCAGACGAGGAATTAGTAGGTTTTGAGCCTGATTTCATCGTAATGAACGGAGCAAAATGCACGAATCCTAACTGGAAAGAACAAGGTCTTAATTCAGAAAACTTTGTTGCTTTCAACCTGACAGAGCGTATGCAGCTGATCGGCGGTTCTTGGTATGGCGGCGAAATGAAAAAAGGGATGTTCTCAATAATGAACTACCTTCTACCGCTAAAAGGCATTGCATCCATGCACTGTTCAGCTAACGTTGGCGAAAAAGGCGATGTTGCTATTTTCTTCGGCTTATCTGGCACAGGTAAAACCACACTGTCTACTGATCCAAAACGTAAGTTAATTGGTGATGATGAGCACGGTTGGGATGATGATGGTGTATTCAACTTTGAAGGTGGTTGCTACGCAAAAACAATCAATCTGTCGAAAGAAGCTGAGCCGGATATTTATGGTGCAATCAAACGCGATGCATTACTTGAAAACGTAATGGTGTTAGCGGATGGTTCGGTTGATTTTAATGATGGTTCAAAAACAGAAAATACGCGTGTTTCTTACCCTATCTACCACATTGAAAATATCGTTAAGCCTATCTCTAAAGCAGGTCATGCAACAAAAGTTATCTTCTTAACAGCGGATGCATTTGGTGTATTACCACCAGTTTCTCGTCTAACCGCAGAACAGACACAGTATCACTTCTTGTCTGGTTTTACGGCTAAGTTAGCGGGTACAGAGCGCGGTGTTACTGAACCTACGCCAACGTTCTCTGCTTGTTTCGGCGCTGCATTTTTATCACTGCACCCAACACAATACGCTGAAGTATTAGTTAAACGTATGGAAGCTGCGGGTGCGAAAGCGTACTTAGTGAATACAGGTTGGAATGGTACGGGTAAACGTATTTCAATTAAAGATACACGTGCAATCATTGATGCGATTTTAAGTGGTGATATTGAAAAAGCGGAAATGAAAAAACTGCCTGTGTTTGATCTTGATATCCCAACAGCATTACCGGGAGTGGATACCAATATCCTTGACCCTCGTAATACTTATGCAAATAAATCTGAGTGGGATGAAAAAGCGAAAGATTTAGCAGATCGTTTTGTGAAGAACTTTGATAAATACACTGATACCCCCGCTGGGGCTGCATTAGAGAAAGTAGGTCCTAAGCAGTAAGTTATTAGTTGATATTTTATTTAATGATGAAGGCTCTACGACGTAGAGCCTTTTTTGTCGATAATAAGGGTCACCACAACCTTCTGAGCAGCTTTGAGGGGGTTCCTGCACAAATACCTTTCTGAGTAATTGGTTTGATGACAATGCTTCCTGTGCCAATTATCACGCTTTGGTAAATAAAAGCCCTGCATGGGAAACACACAGGGCGAATAAATTAAAACATGTCTTTAGTCAGCAGAAGGCAAATCAAATAACAAAATTTCGCTGTCTTCATCTGCTTTAATCACTAAGTGATTTTCTTGCCAAATGGCCAAACCATCACTGGTTGTGGCTTTTTGTCCGTTGATTTCAACAGTGCCTTTGACGACTTGTATCCACATGACTCGCTTATCCGCAATATCATGAGATTGTTCTTCATTTGCACTGAGCGCCCAACGCCATAACTGCATGTCTTGATGAACTTTTAATGAACCTTCCCGTGCATCAGGGGAGAGAACCAGTTGCTTACCATCATTAGAATCAAAGCGTTTTTGTTCATAGCGTGGCTGAATATCTGTTTCTTCAGGCACAATCCATATTTGATATAAATGAAGTTCATTTTTATCATCAGGATTATATTCAGAGTGACGAATTCCGGTACCTGCGCTCATAATTTGGAATTCACCCGCTGGAATTTGTTCCATATTACCCATGCTATCTTTATGTTCTACAGCGCCACTAAGCACATAGGTTAATATTTCCATATCTTTATGAGGATGAGTACCAAACCCTTGTCCGGCAGCAATAAAGTCCTCATTGATGACTCTTAGTGCCGAAAATCCCATAAATTTCTCATCATAATAATTAGCAAATGAAAAAGTATGCCAGCTATCAAGCCAACCATGGTTGGCGTGGCCGCGTTCGTTTGCTTTGCGTAAATAGATCATCGTGTCATCTCCTAAAAGCGGCTATCGAGTGTGGATAAACTCGCTCTAAATGTATTGATGATAGTTTAACCAAATAGAATAAAGAGAGAAGTAGCTGGCATTCACTATAGGATCCAAAAAATTTGAATAAGATTGAGTTGATAGGAAAATAGATAAAAAAATAGCCAGCGCAAGGCTGGCTAAAGTAAACACTGGAAGCAATGTGAGCAATGTCGTACTTTCAAGAATACGGTGACTAAGTTGACCATATCGAGTAAGTAATGATAATGATAATAGTTATCAGTATCGTTTGTAAAGCATTATTTTTAATCAAAATGATATAAGGTATAATTTAAAATGCAATTATATGATTTATATGAGATTAAAAATTACCCATTATTTTTCAATGGATTAACTTATATTGTGTTCTACGAAATGTGTGGTTATTTGGGGTTGCTCGGTAAGCTTTCTGCGCAAGCCGCTGCTGAACTCCAAGCCCATTGGAAGTTATAACCTCCCAACCAACCCGTTACATCCATGACTTCACCAATAAAGTATAATCCCGTAACCTTGAGTGATTCCATTGTTTTAGACGAAATTTCACCGGTATCAACACCTCCCAGAGTAACTTCAGCGGTGCGATAACCTTCAGTACCGTTGGGTTGTACTTGCCAATCATGTAGGGTGTTATGTAATGCGTCTATTTGTGCATGTGTCAGCTGCTTGAGCGGGCAGTCAGGGATTTGTCCACGTTCTTGTAATACTTCTATCAATCGTTTTGGTAATAGTTGAGATAGCGTATTTTTAAGCGATTGATTAGGATGTAGCTGTTTTTCATTTGTTAAGTAGCTGTCAACAGCGGTGTCCGGCAGTAAGTTAATACTTACATACTCTCCCGGTTCCCAATAGTTAGATATCTGCAAAATAGCGGGTCCTGATAGCCCTCTATGGGTAAATAAGATATTTTCTTTGAATAATCTCCCATTGGCGGAGGTGACGGTCGCGGCGACGGAGATCCCCGAAAGCACCTGTAAAGCCTCAAGCAAAGGCTTATGGAGTGTAAAAGGAACTAATGCAGCGCGAGTGGGTTTGATAGTGTGACCAAATTGTTCTGCAAGACGATAGCCAAAAGGGGTAGCCCCTAAAGCAGGCATGGATAAACCGCCAGTAGCAACAATAAGTGAGCGCGCACTTACCTGCGAACCATTAACAGTTACGATAAATTCATCATCTATTTTTTCAACTTGTGTAATTTCGCTGCGCAGTTTGATGGATATGTGAGGAGAGTCGCATTCACTTTTCAGCATATCGACAATCTCTTGTGCGCTATTGTCGCAAAATAGTTGCCCGAGGGTTTTTTCATGGTAAGGGATTTTATATTTACTGACTAATTCAATAAAATCCCATTGTGTATAGCGAGCAAGTGCTGACTTACAAAAATGTGGATTCGCTGATAAGTAGTTACTGTGCTCGGCATACAGGTTGGTGAAATTACAGCGGCCACCACCAGACATAAGAATTTTTCGGCCAAGTTTTTTTCCGTTATCGAGTACTAACGTGTTTAAACCACGTTTTCCTGCCAATGAAGCGCAAAACAGGCCTGCGGCACCTGCACCTAAAATAATAACGTCTATTTTTTTCACAATAAAAATTCTCTATATATGTCTGATTTTAAGCGTAATTACCATTATGGATTGGTGTATTTTACGTCATATCATAGAGGTTGTATTGTAAAGCTTCGATGAAGAACTAATGAAAAGTGCACAAGACGTATTATAATTAGGGAAATTCGGCAAAAAAGATGAAATAACTTTTATTTTCTGGGATTTTTACCGTAAAAGTTTCAATAAATCAGAATAAGTTTGTTTTATTCAATTGGTTGATATTTATGGAGTAATTGCTATGAGGTACTTTTTTGATGGGTAGTTATATCAAAAAAAGGTTAGATTTTGCTTCCACCGCTAGCGTTTGTCACTGATAATGCGCCGCGTTCATGTCCAACATATAATGGCTTAACGTCTATGCTACATCTTTTTACAGGTTTAGAATTTCATACAGGTCTATTATTAGTTCTGGCACTGCTATTTGTGCTGGTCTATGAGGCTATAAATGGCTTCCATGACACCGCAAATGCGGTAGCGACGGTTATTTATACCCGAGCAATGCGAGCTCAGTTCGCTGTCGTCATGGCAGGGGTTTTTAACTTTTTCGGCGTCTTGCTGGGAGGGTTGAGCGTTGCATACGCGATTGTTCACCTCTTACCGACGGACCTATTGCTTAATGTGAGTTCTGCTCACGGCCTTGCGATGGTTTTTTCATTGCTATTGGCTGCAATTATTTGGAACCTTGGAACCTGGTATTTAGGTATTCCTGCATCAAGTTCTCATACACTGATTGGGGCCATTATTGGGGTTGGTTTAACCAACGCAATAGTCACAGACTCTTCAGTGGTTGATGCGCTGAATATACCGAAAATGATCAGTATTTTCATCTCGTTAATTCTTTCTCCCGCTATCGGCTTTATGGTTGCAGGGTTGATGATTTTTATACTACGCCGTTATTGGAGTGGCACTAAAAAACGTCGCCGTATGCACTTAACGCCTGCTGAGCGCGAGAAAAAAGATGGTAAGCGTAAACCGCCATTTTGGACTCGAACCGCATTGATTCTTTCCGCCGTCGGCGTAAGTTTCTCTCATGGTGCGAACGATGGACAAAAAGGCATTGGTCTTATCATGCTTGTGTTAATTGGTGTTGCGCCAGCTGGTTTCGTTGTCAACATGAATTCTAACGGTTATGACATCGCGAGAACGCATGATGCTGTTGTTCATTTACAACAATACTACGAAACACATAAACCCGCGTTAAACCACGCAATAGAAAACGCCCCAACGGCTATCGAAAGTGTCGATGAAATTAGTGGTGAGTTCCATTGTGATAGTACACGTACTGTTGCCATCTTGAATCAAGCTCAAACAATGCTCAACGGCATTCAGAGCTACGATGAGCTCTCTCCTGATCAGCGTAACCATGCACGTCGCTTATTAATGTGTATCTCTGATACAGCAAGCGCAGTCGCTAAATTACCAGAGACCAGTTCTAAAGATGCAAGTTTGTTGAAAAAACTCAGTAATGACCTGCTGTATACTGTCGAGTATGCACCACTTTGGATTATTATTGCGGTGGCTTTAGCACTCTCTATCGGTACTATGTTTGGTTGGCAGCGTGTTGCTGTTACTATCGGTGAAAAAATCGGTAAGAAAGGCATGACCTACGCACAAGGTGTTTCTGCGCAGGTAACCGCAGCGGTTTCCATTGGTGTTGCGAGTTATACTGGTATGCCAGTGTCAACGACACAAGTATTATCTTCTGCGGTTGCAGGTACCATGGTTGTCGATGGTGGTGGTGTACAGACCAAGACAATTAAGAGCATTGCTCTGGCATGGTTATTGACTTTACCAGTATCAATCGTGTTGTCAGGTGGATTATATTGGTTATCACTGCTGTTTATTTAACAGCAATTAACTTGTTTTTCAGCGCAAGCTAAAAACGTCAATGAGTTACATGAACATGATGAAATAGTGATGATCTGAGAAGGTCATCACTATTTTTTTGGGTTAAATATTGAGTCAGTGAAATAGCTCATCATATTATTGATTCAATCAAAAAATAAATAGTTACTCATACGATTTTTTACCCTCAATTAATAGTTATCCGGTAATAAATAAAGACACCAAGCTGACAACAACGAGAATACTCAATCGACTGATTAGCAAAAATTGTTTGCGAATTCGTTCACAACGAAGGATAACTTCAGGCTCATAATGTTCAAGATACTGTTTGTTATTAATATAGCGAACAAGCCTAAGTTGTTTATTTAATTGACCGTGAGTGGTAAAAAAGCCATTACCATCGACAGATAGATAGAGCAGAGGATCGGACTCTCTTAAAATAGATAATAAAGCTCTAATCGAAGAAAAATAGCGCATCATATTGATGATGCAAAGAATACACAAAGCCCAAAACAAGACAATCATACTGAACATAATCCTCTCCTTAGAACTTAGCTTTTCGCAGTTGTAACAAAGGAAAACCAGTAAAAACATTGAACTTATAGGGTACAAATTTATTGTAGGACAAAAATCTGTATAAAAAAAGTGCAATGCTATCAAATTTGTGATTAGTATTTGTTTATATTGATGAAACTCAGAGTATCTGTTCCTTGTTGTATTAACTAATGTATTGCACCATTATTTGTCTTAATACGATATTTTAAGCTAATAAAGTTATGTGAAAAACTGTCACTATGCGCTTATTTTTATAAGTAGCGTTTTTGTTTTTATATCGATTTCTTTTGGCGGCAAATTTTGGGGGGCAGACTTCGATTTTTGATTCAAATTGGCTTAATTTGATTGTTTTTTACAGATGAAAGTAGTCCGCAAAGCGTAAAGTACTTTAGGGATAATTCGCATTATTTCGGGTAATATATTAATATTGAATGAATGATGTTACTGTTTTATAAAATGTTATATGAATTCATGATTTCAAGGTTAATCTGCTTAGATGTGATCTAAACGACACTTACTTATCTCAATTAGCAGGTATAGTATTCATTAGATATTGATAAATTTTCATCAATTATCAGATAATCAGCATTTGGAAGGAGTTTACTTATGGCTTACAAACATATTCTCGTTGCGGTAGATTTATCACCTGAAAGTAAAGTATTGCTGGATAAAGCTGTTTCTATGGCAAAACCGTACGGTGCCAAAGTCTCCATGATCCATGTTGATGTAAATTACTCAGATCTTTACACTGGACTTATCGATGTAAATCTTGGTGATATGCAACAACGTATCACTGATGAAACACGTAATTCACTGAAAGATCTTTCTGCTGGTGCCGGTTATGAAATTCAAGAAACACTCAGTGGTAGTGGTGATTTAGGCCAAGTTTTAGTTGATGCGATTAAAAAATACAACATGGATTTAGTTGTCTGTGGTCATCATCAAGACTTTTGGAGTAAGTTAATGTCTTCTGCTCGTCAGCTAATCAATACTGTCCATGTGGATATGTTGATTGTGCCATTGAATGACGAAGAAGAATAGGCTACTCGCTATTTTTGAAAAATTATTCACTAAAAACGCCTGCTTATGCAGGCGTTTTTTTTGTATCAAAATATGTAATTTAAGGTGGTTCTTGGCAGGTCAAGGTTTTTTTTTACTTAATTAAGAAAAAAAAAGCTTGAATTAAGAATACAAACTAGTGATATATTCAATAGGCAAACGCAAATCAACCTCACATTTCCAAAAAATAATGAAATGAAATGGTGAGGCACATCACAACAATAAATGTTAAAAAGGAAGACCTAGATGACACAATCACTATCTTCGTTCTTGGAATCTGTCCAAAAAAGAGATCCTTCACAACCTGAGTTTCTTCAAGCAGTACGTGAAGTGTTCACTTCTCTTTGGCCATTCTTAGAGCAAAATGCAAAATACCGTGATCAAGCTCTACTTGAGCGCTTTGTTGAGCCAGAAAGAGTTATTCAATTTCGAGTTTGTTGGGTTGACGATCAAGGTAAAGTACAAGTTAACCGTGCATGGCGAGTTCAGTTCAGTTCTGCAATTGGTCCATTCAAAGGTGGTATGCGTTTCCATCCATCAGTTAATTTATCAATCCTGAAATTCCTAGGTTTTGAACAAACACTGAAAAATGCACTGACAACCTTGCCTATGGGTGGCGGTAAAGGTGGTTCTGACTTTGATCCTAAAGGAAAAAGTCATGGTGAAGTAATGCGTTTTTGCCAAGCGTTGATGACTGAGCTTTATCGTCACATTGGTTCAAATACAGACGTACCGGCGGGTGATATCGGTGTAGGCGGTCGTGAAGTTGGTTTCATGACTGGGATGATGAAAAAACTGTCTAATGACACTTCTTGTGTATTCACAGGTAAAGGTCTTTCTTTCGGTGGTAGCTTAATTCGTCCAGAGGCAACCGGTTACGGCTTAGTTTATTTCGTTGATGCAATGCTAAAACGCCATGGCCTAGGTTTTGACGGTATGCGTGTAGCAGTTTCAGGTTCAGGCAACGTAGCGCAGTACACCATTGAAAAATGTATGGAATTAGGCGCTAAAGTTGTGACTGCTTCTGACTCAAACGGTACTGTGGTTGATGAAGCTGGTTTCACACCTGAAAAACTTGCTCGCTTAGAAGAAATCAAAAATAGCTATGGTCGTATTGAAGAATATGCCAAAGAATTTGGTCTAACTTACTTAGCTGGCAAACAACCATGGTGTGTTCCTGTTGATATCGCGCTGCCATGTGCAACACAAAATGAGCTAGACACTGATGCGGCTGAACTGCTGATTAAAAATGGTGTTAAAGCAGTTGGTGAAGGTGCAAACATGCCAACAACCATCCCAGCAACAGAGCTATTCCTTGAAGCAGGTGTTTTATTTGCGCCAGGTAAAGCTGCTAACGCAGGTGGTGTTGCAACATCAGGGCTTGAAATGGCTCAGAATGCAGCACGCTTAAGCTGGCCTGCTGAGAAAGTTGATGCTCGCCTAAATTACATTATGTTGGATATTCATCAGCATTGTGTTGAGTTTGGCGGTGAAGGGAAACAAACCAACTATGTTCAAGGTGCTAACATCGCGGGCTTTGTGAAAGTCGCTGATGCAATGCTTGCGCAGGGTGTTTTGTAATTCTCTGACCAAAACGTACGCGAAAGGGCGGAATGTATAATACTGATAATTCACCTGTACAATACGCCCTTCGCCGTTACGTTTAAATTGAAGTTTATGTTTTAATGCAGGGATAAATATCAAATCGATGGTTTTTAGTGGTTATCGCAGAGGGCGCTTTTTTTCCGGCTAAAGGTTCTGCATAATCTGGACGTTTCACCACCACTCTCCGTTTTGCCAATGCAATTGCAGGTTCTAATAAAGAATCCGCATCATCATCAGACCCTACCAATGATTGAAACACTCGCATCTCTTTCTTAACTAATGCACTTTTTTGTTTGTGTGGGTACATAGGATCGAGATAAATAACATCAGGTGCATGAGTAATTTTACTTAGTGCGGTAATGCTTGATGCGTGGATCAGGGACATGCGCTCTTGAAGCCAGCGGCCGATTTCTGCATCTCGGTAACCTCGTTGTAAGCCATCATCTAATAATGCAGCGACAACAGGATGACGCTCTAGCATACGAACACGACAACCTAAAGCCGCAAGAACAAAAGCATCACGACCGAGCCCTGCTGTCGCATCAATCACATCAGGTAAGTAATCTTTTTTAAATCCGACTGCCTTGGCTACTGCTTCACCTCGACCGCCACCAAATTTACGTCTATGAGCCATAGCGCCCGATACAAAATCAATAAAAATCCCACCGAGTTTCGGTTCATCGATTTTACGTAGCTGTAAATTCTCAGGGGTGAGTACTAACGCCATAACGGCATCAGGGGTATGAATTAGCTGCCATTTTTCAGCAAGTTGAGAGAGGGTGCCTGCATCGGCACCTTCTTCACAGATCAATTGAATCTTAACGTTCTCAGCCATGAATACCGTAGCTCTTCAACATTGCATCTAATTCAGGTTTGCGACCACGGAAGCGTTCGAACAAGGCCATTGGTTCTTCAGAACCGCCACGGCTCAAGATATTATCAAGGAAGGATTGACCAGTTTGACGGTTAAAAATGCCTTCTTCAGTAAAGCGTGAGTAGGCATCCGCCGCCAGTACATCAGCCCATAGGTAGCTGTAGTAACCAGCTGCATAGCCGCCAGCAAAAATATGGCTAAATGCATGCGGGAAACGGCTCCACTCCGGTGATGGAACAACAGCGACTTTTTCTTTAATTCTTTGCAAAGTTGGCATGACTTGCGCCCCTTTTGCTGGGTCATATTCTGCGTGTAAAGTAAAATCAAACAAGCCGAATTCAAGCTGACGTAAGACAAACATGGCGGATTGATAATTTTTAGCCGCTAACATGCTATTTAGCATTTCAGTTGGTAATGGTTCACCTGTTTCATAGTGACCTGAAATAAACTCAAGAGCTTCAGGTTCCCAACACCAGTTTTCCATAAACTGACTTGGTAATTCAACGGCATCCCATGGAACACCATTGATGCCGGCAACATCAGCGACATCGATTTGTGTCAGCATATGGTGTAAACCATGGCCAAACTCATGGAACAATGTAATGACTTCATCGTGCGTAAATAATGCAGGCTTGTCACCAAGAGGTTGATTAAAGTTACAGGTGAGATAAGCGACAGGGTTTTGCAGTGAACCGTTGCTGCGAACCATACGGCCAAGACAGTCGTCCATCCAAGCCCCACCGCGTTTATTCTCGCGAGCGTATAGGTCAAGGTAGAAACTGCCGCGTAGGGTGCTAGTATCGTCATACAGCTCAAAGAAACGTACATCTTTATGCCATGTCTCGACATCAAGACGTTCTTTCGCGGTTAGACCATAAATACGGTGAACAACTTCAAATAGGCCTTCAATAACACGCTGCTCTGGGAAATAAGGGCGTAGTTGTTCATCACTCAACGAAAATTTATGTTGTTTCTGTTTTTCGCTGTAATAGGCAAGATCCCAAGATGCAAGGGTATCTACGCCAAAATGTTCTTTTGCAAAGGCAGTCAGTTCAGCAAGCTCATTTTCACCTTGTGGGTGAGCGCGTTTTGCTAGGCCGTTGAGAAAGCTCAGCACTTGCTCAGGGGATTCTGCCATTTTGGTGGCGAGAGATTTATCCGCATAGTTTTTAAAGCCGAGTAATTGCGCTAATTCATGACGTAAAGCCATTAGCTCTTCAATTAATTCACTGTTATCCCACTTGCCTGCATTTGGCCCTTGATCAGAGGCGCGAGTGCTATAAGCATGGCTCATTTCGCGACGTAGTTCAGCGTTATCTGCATAGGTCATTACTGGTAAGTAGCTTGGCATATCTAGGGTCAGTAAGTAGCCTTCTTCACCTTTAGACTCTGCCATTGCTTTTGCCGCAGCGATAGCGCTTTCTGGCATACCTGCGAGTTCACTTTCATCTTTGATGAGTTTGCTCCAGCCCATCGTCGCATCAAGCACATTATTGCTATATTTTGAGGCGATTTCAGATAGGCGAGCAGATATTTCACCGTAGCGTTTTTGTTTTTCAACAGGTAATCCAATACCGGATAATTCAAAATCACGTAATGTATTTTCGATGGATTTACGCTGTGCTGCGGTTAATGAATTAAATTCAGCGTTATCTTTTAGGGATTTATACGCTTGATAGAGTGGTTCATTTTGCCCCATCCAAGTACTGAATTCAGACAGTAGTGGCAGACATTTTTCATATTCTTCACGCAATTCAGGACTATTTTTAACCGAATGTAAATGGCTAACAGGCGACCAAACACGTGAGAGTTTATCACTCGCTTCTTCTAATGGCTGGCAAAGGTTATCCCATGTGTATTGGTTAGTCGCCGAAAGTAAGTTTTCGACAGTTTGACGATATTCAGCCAAAACCTGCTGTACAGCGGGAAAAACATGAGCAGGTTCAATAGTAGAAAAGCGCGGTAGTGCGGAATCGGTTAATAATGAATTTGTCATAAAAACATCCTGTGATTGCAGGCTTGTGCTCGTAGGCCAAGGCTTACTGTGTTGACAATAAAAGTAAAAACGGCGAGCTCTGTATCAATAAAATCAGCACACCATTATGAATATAAAGAATGATATGGGGGCGAAAATGTAAACCTCAATATCAAGATAACGCTTTTTCGTATTAGTATTTATCAATAAATGGGATCTATTCTTAGCTTTTATCAAGAAACGTTATAGTTATAATTACAATGCTTTGGAAAACATTGAATACAGTCTATAATCAAAGTCCTTCAAGATAAGGAAGATCGTCGTCTCCGGTGAGGCGGCTGGATTTCAAATCCAGTTGGGGCTGCCAGCAGTCCCGGGCAGGTTCGACTCCTGTGATCTTCCGCCAAACGCGGTTTCTGAACTTCTCCAAAAATCTATATTTTCTTTGTAAATCAATAAGATTAATCATCTCACAGTCTGTCTGATTCTCCCCTTGTTTACTGGTTTCTACCCTTGTTTGGGGGCAAAATTGGGGGCATAATTTTTCCCTATTTTTTGGATGCCCCCACAATGAAGCTTTACGCCTGCCAGGTAGCGGCCTCAAGGCCAATGGTAACCCTCTATAAAATGACCGATGGAGGGGGGTTATACCTCGAGGTTAACACTAACGGATCGAAGGCTTGGAGGATGAAGTATCGTTTTGCAAGCAAAGAAAAAATGCTTTCCATAGGTGTTGATTAAATTGAATAAGGCACCGTAGGTGATGACAGAAAAGATGCACGAATATTTTTCTGGCGGAGAGGGAATATAGAAATAGTAGCACATTGTTTTTGCATAAAATAATGTGCTTACTATCGGCTTTCTGATGAACTTATTTTTTTATAAAACATGATATATTGTTGTTCATAGTTTATTCATAACGTATAGAGAGGAGGCAATTTGATGAGTGATAATCTTCCTGAGGCACCACAGGGTGAATTTGTTTTGTTTCGAAGTGAAGATGGTCAAACTCGCGTCGAATGCCGCTTTGAATCTGATACGTTGTGGCTATCTCAGGCATCCATTGCTGAACTGTATGGAAAAGATGTTCGTACAATTAATGAGCATATTGTTAATATTTTCTCTGAGGGAGAACTTGCTCAAAACGCAACCATCCGGAAATTCCGGATAGTTCGATTAGAGGGAAATCGTCAGGTTTCCAGAGAGATAGAACACTATAGTTTACCCGCCATTCTTGCTGTCGGTTACCGCGTCCGCTCTATTCGCGGAACGCAGTTTCGCCAGTGGGCAACGCAAACGCTGGAACAGTATCTGATCAAAGGGTTTGTGATGGATGATGAGCGGCTGAAGAATCCGCCTATCGGTCAGTCAGTCGTGCCTGACTATTTTGATGAGCTGCTCGAACGCATCCGTGATATTCGCGCCAGTGAGCGACGCGTGTATCTACGAGTGAAAGAGATTTTCACTATGGCAGCGGACTACGAGCCTTCCAATAAAGAAATCAATCGTTTTTTCCAAACCATCCAAAACAAATTGCATTTTGCTTGTACGGGCATGACTGCCGCTGAGCTTATTGCTAGCCGTGCAGATGCGAGTCAGGCGGATATGGGCTTAACCAGCTATAAGTCGGGCGAAGTTCGTAAAACCGATGTCACGATCGCGAAGAATTATCTACGTGAGAATGAACTCAAAGAATTAAATCGCATCGTCAATATGTGGCTGGATTTTGCTGAAGACCAAGCATTGCGCCGTAAGCAGGTTTTTTTACAGGATTGGGATACTAAACTGGATCAGTTTTTAAGTTTCAATGACCGTGAAGTTTTGCAGGGTGCTGGTGGAATTAGTAAAAAAGTGGCTGATGAAAAAGCTAAAGCAGCGTTTGATGTTTTTGCTCAAAAACGTCGTCGGTTAAAAGAGGTTGAAGGGGCGAGAGCGAATATAGTGGCGCTGAAAGAGTTACTGAAAAGAGATAAGTAAAAAGTGGCAGTTTTGTGATTTGATTTAACATTTTCTCCATTGTTAAAATTCACTTTGTGCCATAAGCGGGTGTTGTTGACCTCGCGCTACGTTTATCTATAAGTTACATATCAAGTTGGACGAATGATTTATATTTAGATGGTAATTTATTTGTTTCTTAATCCTTTATGAAGGAATATATATGTCTTACCTACGTTCTTTAATGAGTCCGTTGTTATTTCTGTCTTTCTTACCACTTTCTTTCGTTCAAGCCGGGGGTAAGCCTGAATTGAGAGATAGTGGAATTGATCCATTGTCTGTAACCCGAATAGATGACCGTTTGAATTATATGTTGTCGGTTACCAATAATAATGGAAAAACAGTTCAGCACTGGCGATCAATTGATTGTAAACAAGGCAAGGCTGAGCTTCTATATAAAGATTTTCTTAATGATGATGGAGTAACTAGTGCTCGTTATTATGGGAAAAGTTATGCCCGCTATGCGCCCGCACAAATTGATAAGCAGATGACAGAAGAGGAAATCCGTGCTGTCTGTCAGTTACCTATAAAAGAGATGCGGTGGGAAAAATTGTCGACGACTTCTCAAGATATTATAACCAATCTTGTTGATATTAATAGTGTTTATGTCACTGGTGACACTTTATCGGTACGTATGGGATATGATATCTCAGAAATTACTTGGGAACCGCCTTACGATGCGCCACTAGAATTAAAGGTTGAGCACTATTTATATAACTGTAAAACACATCAAGGTAATGCTGTTGCTGCAATGAATTTTGATAGCGAGGGTCGCGTGACAGACTCACTGATCTCTGCAGATATTATTCGCCGCAAGAGCAGTTTCAAAATTGATACTCAAATGACACAGCTCTTCGATCAACTTTGCGAGTTACCAGAAGGAAAATCGTTCACAGCGAAAGGGCTATTTGTGCCTGCTAAGAATAAGCCTGCATCAACACTGATGGGGCCTTCAATGCCCGACCTGAGTAATAATAATCCGCAGTGGCTGAATAAATTTCCGCTTTCTTCTGCGATTGATAGCCAAGCGCAATTATTGATCAAGCCATTGATGCCTCCTCGCTTTAAACAGATTCACTATACCGAAGTAAGCGATTTCGGTAAGGTCAATATACAGTTGGATGCACAGCCGGATGGCTATATACGCAAGCTAGAAGATTATGATATCTGGACAGTACAACGTTTAACGCTGGCTAATCAGTTACAATTGAAGTTCGCCATGTCTATCAGTAATGATACTTCACTACTCAACAAGTTACAGACAGACCTGCATTTTCCGTTAAAAACAGGTCAACGATATCAGGCACAATGGGAAGATATTGACTCTAATAAGAAGGTAACTACTTCATCGCTATTCTGTGATGTCACTGGAGAAGGAGATGCTCAAAGTATTGCCCCCGAATTTAGTGGGAAATATTTATCAGTTGAATGCCGAATGACTAGTGAAGGGCAGCCTAGTAGCAGTACTAAACTAGCTTGGTTGCAGGATTTTAACATTTTCGTCCCAGTCGCTATGCAAGTGGGGGATAAGCCTGAAAGTCCAGTCAAACTGGAACAGGTTAATGTGACGCGTTAATAAACAAGCGGGCTCACTTATTTATTTGGTGAGCCTGTACCTTGGAAGGATTGAGTGTCAATGTCTCTTATCCTGACACAGGTGCATACGCCATCAATCGTGAGATTAATTGCTAACGTCCGCATTTATTATCTCAGATTTGATCTGCTTGTTACACTCAACATCATGATGCTTTTATTTCCTGATTTTTAACTTTTACTTCCCCACCTCAAAAATCAATCTGGGGGCACCGATATTTATCCATCTCAGTAAACTCATTTAATATCAGTGTCATTAGCTATCAAATGCGACTCCTGTGATCTCCGCCAAACGCGGTTTCTGAATTTCCCCAAAAAAGCTATATTTCATTTGTAAATCAAAAGATTAATCATCTCTCAGTCTGTCTGATTCTCCCCTTGTTTACTAGTTTATACCCTTGTTTGGGGGCATAATTTTTCCCTATTTTTTGAATGCTCCCACAATGAAGCGTTACGCCTGCCAGGTAGCGGCCTCAAGGTCAATGGAACCCTCTATAAAATGACCGATGGAGGGCGAGGTTAACACCAATGGGTCGAAGGCTTGGAGAATGAAGTACCGTTTTGGAGGAAAAGAGAAACGACTTTCTTTTGGGATGTACCCACTAGTTTCATTAGCTGATGCACGAAAAAAACGGGATAAGGCCAAAAAGCTCTTAGTGGATGGAATTGATCCTGCTGAAACTAAAAAAATAGAAAAAATGGCTCAGAAAATGGGAATGGAAAACAGTTTTGAGTCTATTGCGCGTGAATGGCACAAAAGCAAAGTGGATCGCTAGTCGCTGCGTTATCGAGAAGAAATCATCGATACTTTTGAAAAAGATATCTTTTCTTATATCGGTAAGCGTCCGATAGTAGAAATTAAGCCTCTAGAGTTACTTGAAGCTTTACGTAAGATGGAGAAATGCGGAGCCTTGAAGAAGAAGCGTAACGTCCATAAGCGTTGTGGTGAGGTCTTTCGCTATGCAATTATTACTGGTCGAGCGGAATATACCCAGCCCCTGATCTTGCATCTGCATTCACTTCTCCAAAGAAACAACACTTCCCATTCTTAATCGCCGAAGAACTGCCTTATTTTCAAAAATGAGAGTAGCGTATTAAGTCTGCTCTCAAATAGCCTTAATTTAATAATTTATTACATTTAAGCCTCATTTAATAAATGAGTAAATAACAGTTAATCAAACGTTGCTATTAGCCAAGCGGAACCTTTATAGTCTCCTGCAACCGCATTTTCTCCATAAATATGGCTGCTTATAGTTATTGGCTTAAAACCTGTAATATCTATTTTAATATTTTTTCCGGATTGTCCTGTTTCATCATCTATTATTTTTAATTCACTATAAATTTTATCATCACTATTTTTCGTGTTTTGCATTGGTAATCGTTTTTGGGGATCGTTATCTGTTATATAATCAAGGCGTAAATTGACTTTTGTTGGAATAGAAAATTTGCAAGAGTACGATACTTTTTCAGTGGCTAAGCTATCGAAATTTAAGGCGCTGAGCGGCCCATGTCTTAAATTTAACGTAGCTGCCTGTCCAGAGCTAGTCGTTGTAGAACAAGAAGAATTAAGATTAAGTGTGGATGATAAAATTCTTACTGGTGCGGTTGTTTCGGCTATTGGCCATGAGTTATATGTCGGAGCAACTTTTGGATCCATAAATGCACGCACATAGCCAGCAAGATCCATTGCAGGAATTAAAATAACTCCATCAATAATTTTATCTTTAACATAAAAAGAAAGTACAATGTTTTTAGGGGTATAAAAAGAAGAAGTTGCCACTCGCGTTGAATATGATGGATTTGAACAAGCTTGTGATTCAGGTAATAGCGTCCACTCTAAAACGGATGATTTAACAGTCATAAGAACATTATTGTTGATCAGATAAGCGTCTACACCATCAATTTTTGTATTTACTGCTATTGGATATACAAATATTCTATGAAAAGCGTCGGTCCCTAAATTATTATTCGCTGTGTCTCCCCATCTTCTACCTAAACATCTCACCATTCCAGTTACTGAACTATTTTGAAGAGCGATAGGGTTTCCTATTTGATAATATTTATTTCCATCTGTTCCTACATAGGGAGTATTTCCAATTGATGTATTATTACTTAAATTTATAGTATAACCATCCTGTGGATTCTCAATCGCAGGAGCATAATTAGCTTTAGAGCAAAATGAAATAAATAAAAAACCTAATAAAACGAAATTCAATAGTTTTATATTTGATTTTAAAGTAGATACTATCGATATAAGTTTTTTTTGTTGTTGTCTACAATTAAACCATTGTATGCCATGGGAACCTTTTAAATTTAACATCATAAACCGCCTTATTAGTTATACGTCACGGAAATAGTTACTGTTGAAGTAAACTTTCCTGGTTCCAATTGATTGGTAGGCACGGCATTCACTAGTTGCGCTTGTAAATCCATACGGTAAAGTGTTCCATCAATTCGCTCCGGATAAATGCGTTGTGTTTTACTCATTTCCAATGTACGAATAGTACCGCCTGTCACTTCTTTAAAATCAATACCAAGCCCCTTTGTGCTGGTTGCCAAGATATTATTTCCGTTATATAACAACGTGCCTCCGCCCTTTGGATTCAACATTATTCCTAAGCTATTGCTGAAATTACAACCTGATATATATAACGAAAAATCTTTTACTGCCGTCGATTTATTCAGGGCTTCTGGGTTGAGTGTACCGAAACCAATTTTCAACGGTGAACTACTGTCTTCACTGCGAATATTACAAGCGGGATCAACCATTGTGGCGCTAACATCAATCAAAACGTCTGCATGGCTTTCTAATACAGTAAACAGCAGAAGTAACCCGAGTGATTTTTTCATCTTATTGAATATGCTCACTATTCATACTCCATATTGAAAGTCACGATACCTGAAAAATCACCAACTTTGGCTTCACCCGTGATGGGTTTGCGAACATAAACACCGAAATCGAACTGTTGTAGGTTCTCGACAGTATTGATATCACCAATTGTCATCGGTTTATTCCATACGATGGGTTTTTCATCATGGTCAATAAGTCCTAGCAGCACGCCACTATCTCCTTTAGTGGTTAAAAAGCTCTCACTACCAATATTTACTAATTCATTGCTTTTCCATGTTAATTTAATGCTCTTTTGTAAATCCGTTTCACTGCACTTATCAATTGCAATCGTAAAAGGGGTTACTTCACTGGTGCCCTTTTCATTAATAAATTGCCACCGTAAGTTGTACAGTGTGATCTTTTTATTGATTGACTCTGCAGCAACTTGGCACGCTGTACTCACTAATTCACCGCTAAATTCAACATCTAAGCTATTACCAGCCAATACGGGAGATTGCCAACCCAATAGGGCGGCACAAAGAGCCCATCCATGTATCGCAACTCTATTCATAACTCACCTCTAAACGTAATGTATGTTGATCTTTCATCAACATGGGGATATGAATCGGGTTACTGCCATTTGACAAGGAGATTGGGTAACGCACAGAAGGCACCCCGCGTTGTACATCATAAAATCGTACACTAACGGGAGTATTTGCGCTTGTATCAAGCAGGTTCATTTTTTGGTAATCCTTTCCTGCTCCACATCCGGTTAAGCTCAATACTTTCTTGAAGGACAAATTACAAGGCGCGTTAAACAACATAGCCCTAACCTGTACTCTACCTTGATGTAATGGTTCATAGTCCGATTGATTAACAGGCGTATTCGCAACAGGGCTTTTAGCCATAGCAAGTTGACCCAAGACACTGCCAACAATGAATAATACTGCGCCGAACCACTTTATTTTTATGAAAACCTCTTGTTTACTCATCACCTTTGCTCCGTAGCCAATACGTTTGAAAATGACTACTGACCTGTTACCGTGCAAGTGTCACTTTGACAATGAAATGCCAACGTTGGCTTACCACCATAATCATTGATATAAGTCAGATACGGGGTAGATAATGTAGGTGATACAACATCATGAGTTGATTTTGGCGGCACCATTACCACGTTAAAGGTACTTTGTTCAGAGGCGGATTTACTATTCCCAAACCCAATTACTGTTAAATTAAACGGCGTTGTATTATTGATTCGATAGCCTTTCGCTATTTTTGTTAACGTAACTTTATGCGTCCACTTGGTTTCCGATTCTGGCAGAATACTGGCGGGGCGATAAAATAGTTTCACGCGCGATTGCAAGGCGATTTGTAACGTATTGCCATCGTTCGATTTTGGTGGCACTTCGCGTAAATTGAAGTAAAACACCGATTCTCTGTCTTGTGGCAACTTACTTAGTTCAGGAGTGGTGCTTAGTCTCACTAAACTGTTACTATTTGGCTCAATCCGTTGTAGTGGTGGAGTTGCTAAGATTGCCCCCTTAGTTAATTTATTACCCTGTAAATCTTCAATCCAACTTTGGGCTAGGTAGGCTTCTTCTGGGTTATCGTTAGTGATGGTGACGTTAATTGATTTTTCTGTTCCCGGAAAAATAATGCGCGTTCTATCTAACGTTACTGCACTGTGTGCACTGATGGAAACTAATGCGGTAATACCAACTAATGTATGGCATAATTTTTGACCTAAATTCAACATAATGACCTCATAAAACGAATTAAATATTTATTTTGCCAATTGTGTGTTTGCAACTGTCGTAAAAGTGCACGGCAGCAATAACATGCTTGATAGTGACGTTACATTGTCAGGCATTTGTAACTCACATTGCTTCTCCCCGCCCCAATAAACAGAAAGGGTTTCTTTGGGTGAAATACCAACTAACCACGTTACCCCGTCTTCCCCCACAATCCCCAACTCACGATTATCAGCATTACGCACACTGGCACCAAATGGCGGATTCTTACCATTGCTAAGCGATAAAATAGCGAACAATTTTTCCCCTTTCATAACCGATAAACTGCGGTAGCCAATTGCGCCTTTGGTTAACGTGATATCTGTTGTTGACTCCAACGTTTCTAAATTATCGGGGAGTTGGCTAGTATTAACTGATGCCGTAGACTTACGATAACTATTAATGTTAGGAATGACGGCAAGCCCGAATCGGTTAGTTTTGATAACACCACTATCGAGAGGAACATCACTTACTCCCGGTGTTTCAATCATTAAGCGGGTATCCCCATTGGCACTACGGTGTAAGGCTACTCCGTGAGCTGTTGCAGTGATACCACTGTTAATTGATGCACCGACACTACGATATTGCTGCGGTACATAACTGGCGTTAGCAGATAAATTGGCTTGCGACAGATCGCGGGAATAATAACCACTGACACTCGATTGGCTCTCTATGTTTTGCCCGTGGTTATAACCCACATTCAAACTGTAGTTATCGCGATCGCTATAGCCGCTATAACCAACACTATGATTATATTGATTATTTCCCCCTGCGCGTGAATACAGTTCAGAGAACGTAATATTGTGCCCGCTGTAGAGTGGCATGGTTAAATACAGGTTAATGGCATCGTCTTGATAGCCGTTATCTCGCTCAGTTCGCGTGGCAGATAATGAAATATTGGCATCTTGCTGGGATAACCCCGGAATACTTATATTAGTACTGGCGTATAAACCATATTGTGTTTGTGGCTTATCTTGCCAATAAGTACTGTATTGATAATTCAGTGATAAATTGAAATTATCAAAATACTTATTTAAATAAACTTGATAGTTTTCTTTTGGCGCATGAGTCACATAGCCCGTGCGGTCTTGATCCATAAATTGGGTTAAGGTGCGGTAATCTCTATCTGCAAATCGATATCCTGCAAAAGTGATATCTGTGCGTAACGCATCAAATGATTTTGCATAATTTAGGCGATATGAGCGTCCTTGTAATGTTTCATGGGTAAAGTGTGAAAATGACTGAGTAATATCGAAGGACAATGCCCCAAATGAAAATAGGTCTCGGCCAATACCGATAGCCGCGGTTTGGTAATCGCCATTTAGCTGCGACCCGCCATATAAAGACCACGCATTAGATAAACCATAAGAAAGTTCACCGCTGACTACGGGACTACCAGTTAAATTATGTCCGTTATAGCGCGTTTTACCGGCAAGTAATTTATAAATAATACGTCCCGGTCTAGTTAAATAAGGCAGTGACGCCGTGCTGAGACTGAATTTTTTCTCTTCGCCATTTTCTTCACGTACAGTGACATCCAATACTCCCCGTACGCCGCTGTCTAATGTCTGAATACGGAACGGGCCTGGCGGCACTGTGGTTTCTAAAATCACACGGTCTTGGCTACGTACAATCACCGTGGCATTGGTATTAGCTACGCCAATAATTTCAGGTGCATAACCGACTAATTTTGGCGGTAACATACGATCGTCACTTTCTAATGAAATCCCGCTGTATTGCCATGATTCAAAGACATCTGAATAGAAATAGTTTTCCCCAATCGTCAAAATTGAGGCTAATTTTTTCAATGAAGTAAACGCGTAAAGGCGGCTAAAATCAAAATTATGGTTTTCTTGGGGATTATTGCCTCCGTGTTGCTTTTGATATGTTGCGTTATAATCTCCACGAAAACGCCAAGCGCCAAGGTTAATACCTGTTGTGCCATTCGTAGATAAATAAGTCCGTTTATTCCCTTTGTTTTCTTCGGTCACGGAAGCATTGGCACTGTAATCGACAAATGCACCATTACTCCCTTCTTCCCATAACGTAGGTGGTATCCAGTTAGGATCACGGTATTCCATCCATAGTTGTGGAAGAGTGATTTTGAGCGATAATGTTGATAATTCGATGGTTGTTTGTACGCCCGTCAATGCAGAAAGGTCGAGACACTGCCCCTCATGAGAGGTCGTTACTTTTTGTTTTGCAGAGTCTTTCAGCCCGATAAGATCAAGCAAATTAGCGGGAATACAGATAGTTTGACCAGTGGCTTCTTGCTGGTTATTTTGCTCTAACACAGTGATATCACGAGGTGCGCCTAAGCGTTGCCCGTTAACAAAGACAGTTAAAACATAATGTCCGGGGGGTACATAACCTGCAACGGAAAATTGGCTCATATCCACATTTTGCATATCTTCCGCATCCAATACATCCGTATTGAATTCTGCTGCATACGCTGTGCATGCGCTGACGCTCACCGCCAATAAAACGGCCAGCCTTACTTTGCTAAGTTTGAACATCATGCCCTGTACCATCCCAAAGACTGCAAGAATGCTTCCTCAATTCGATTTCATTGAAGGAATGCTTCTGTGCTTTATTGATAATCGATAAAAAAACGAACGAGTCCTTGATAACTGCCTGCTTGTAGCGGTTTACCTGTTAGTTCGAGCCGTAAAAAATAACGTAAAAAGAGAGTTTGCCCGGATTTACCTTGTCGTAACACACTGTCAAACAAGGGATATTTTTCTCCAGGTATCAAGACATTCTTAGAGTCATCAAGTACAGAAACCCCCAAGCCTTTAGAAGGCCCTTGTAAGAGAAAGGCATTAATACTATGGGCGTGTTGGCCATCAAAACGTATCGTCCAGGTTTTACTGTCAATTGATGTGTAAATACTTCCACAATCTCGAAGCTCAATCTCAAATGGCTGGGTTTGTTGCTCACGCTCCACTGCGGTTGATAATTTCGTCATTGTTAAAGCAGAGAAATCTATCGTTTGATATCGATTTGACATCACAATTGAACACGGCGTTGAAATCACACTGCCTACTAACTGAGTGACTCCCTCATGGCGCATGCCAACCTCTATTGCACCTAAAGCAGGTGTTCCGGCCAAAATTAGAGAAAATAGAATCCCTATTACTTGCAGACGGACACGTTGATAAACAGTCACCAGTTCCTCCCTTACAGATGTAAATAGAATCGCCAAACCTCACTGACGGTTCCGACTGTTGACAAACAAAGATTGCTTGACGGTATTCATCAGAGATTGTTAAATAAGTGATGGAAATCAATTCATTGATTTTCGATTGATAATACGAAGAGGGGGAAATTAGCATTAGCCCTCTTCGTTAGTCACGTTGGCCGCCAGATTTCTCTGGCGGTCAATTTATCGGCTTACTGGTAAGTAATACGGAAGTTAGAGATAGCACTGAATTTACCTTCAGAAACATCTTTACTCGCATCAACGGCTTTCGCTAATGCTTTAAACGTTAGCGTGTTGTCGCCAGTTTGGTTTGTGATATTAGATAAAATATCTTTTGTTTTACCAAACTCGAAACCATCAATCATAATCCCCAAGTTGTTTACGTTACCTGTAGAGGTTGCTAGCAAGGTGTTGCTGTCATCCGCGTAGCTTTGCCCTGTGAACACGAGTTCCATTGATTTCACTGCTACTGGTTGATCACTCTCATCTTTACCAAAGTTGGTAAAGTCACAACCTGTAAATTTGATGTCAAAGTCTGCTTCTGCCGCTTTACCACTTTCCAGTGCTTTACGAGATAGCTGACCGAAATCAACAGTTTGTTTCAGTGAAGATTGCTCGATATTACAAGGTGTATTTACAACGGAACCAACAAAGTTGATAGTACCAGAGTTATCTGCCATTGAACTGAGTGGAACAACAGACGCAGCAAATACAGTAGCAATCGCTAATTTAGTTAATTTCATTTATTTTTCCTTTCTATTAAATAAAAGATAAACAGAAGCCATCCACCCCTTATCATCTAAGGGTGTTAGTTTCGTTTTTGTTGGTAAAGCAAAGTGATACCATAACAAACTATCATTTTTTGATATTATTGAGCTTCATTATTCGAGAGAAAATATATTCCTTCTAATAAGAATTAAAATAATAGTCTAGAACCATTTGATGTGTATTCTTACTTGTTATTACTCTCAATGACATGTATTCCTATATCAATGTGAAGAACTTTTCTATAAAATTCTTGCCACTCTATATCTAAAGCAATTAATATATTTTCTAAAGTTTCAATGTTTAAACCGCATATGCCATTTTCATAACGGGATATTTGTTGCTGACTAACATGAATTAACTTACCAAATTCAGCTCCAGTTAAAGATTTAGCTGATCGAGACTCACGAACAAATCTACCAACAGCTTCATTCAGACTTACTGGCTTTCTATTTTTATTTTTTTTTACGAACATAAATAATCACCTGCGTTTACGTAAAATAAAATTTGGAATGTTTATTTTGAAAAATAAATCAACATAAAAATAAT
Source organism: Providencia sp. Je.9.19 (assembly GCF_051129765.1). NCBI lineage: Bacteria > Pseudomonadati > Pseudomonadota > Gammaproteobacteria > Enterobacterales > Morganellaceae > Providencia > Providencia sp. Je.9.19. Next base: position 312,129 of record NZ_JBCPSS010000004.1, on the reverse strand, counting down.
CCTGCAATAAAACTTCACAACACTTAATTGATATAAAATATAGACGCTTTAATAATCACTGTAAAAACGTTTCTATCGATCAATAAGTCAAATATGATAGGTGCAGGCTATCAGTTGATCTTAATTGATCGCTATAATAGATCAAAAAAAGTGGTAAGCGTAATGAATTCAATGAGTAAGTTAAATTTAAGTTATTCTCGATTTAACATTCAAATTAATTTGAAAAAAAATCAATGTTTTGAATGTGACTTATTTCATTAAAGATATTTTCATTTTGTTACATATTTAATTCTCATGGAAGAAAAATAAAATATAATTATATTGATATAACATAACATTAATAAATTATTTTTTTATAAAAATGATAAAATCAAATTAGGTTAATTGGGTGGGTGAGAATTCATTATCGATGGGAAATTTTTATCCAAATATGTTTTATTTTAATAATATAAGATTACATTGGTATTATGAGTGAAAGTATCACTTAATGACTAGTCATAAAGTGATTGCGCTGATTTTACTAGCGCAATAAAAATGTTTTGTATACCTCATAACTTAACAGATAACTATTATAATTTATGAAATTCAATGTGGTTTTAGTTAGGGGTTTAAGTTTGAATAGCCCTAATTGATTGTCGATAAAAACTATCTTATCATTCAATGCTGCTAATACTATGAGAGTGAACAAACCGGCTATGAATAAATTATAGGGTGCAGTTAGAATAAGAGTGTAGAGGTATTTGGCTTAAGATTGCATTAATAATAGGTGAGCAAATAGAAATATGAAAATTAAGAATTCATCATTATGAGATTTATATATTCATATTTTTGGTATTTAAACTAAGGTGAATAATCAACTGTTAGTGCTTTAAATTTGATGAATATCAAAATGATCTATGAATAAAGAGATATTCGATTTGACGCATATATTTTCTGGGTTTAACCTAGATAAAAGAATGAGGAGGCATATGGTGCCTTTAGGTATTCACTTAGTTGTTTGTGGTTTAAGAAATGCAAGGTTAACGGATTGCCAATATCAGTTTATTGAATTACTGAGATATAAAGGAAGGCTGGTAGGGCACAGCTTTCGTCACTCGATTAGCATGATTTTACATGAGAAGGGATGCGACTGGGCAGAGATTGAAACCCTGTTCGCGCATATTGATAAGAATGCTCCCCGTGGTACGTATAATCATGCGCAATATATGGAAGGGCGTTGGGAAATAGTACAGGGGTAGTATCTGTTTATGCTTTTTGTTATTAGTCAATTAAGTCATTAGACACTTAAATAGTTGGATTATAGTCCATTATTTAAGTGTCCTGTTTGATTAACGCAGATCACTTATTCATTAAAGGTAAAGGTCGTAAACAGACAGCTAAATCAGACATGTCAATGGTGACAACCATATCGGGTGAATTCATGATAAATGCTTTGATGTCAGCGATGTTCTTTTTCGTAAATTCACCCTTTCCGTCATAATCATCACTAAAATACCAATAGAAATGACTTCTTAATGCGATGGGTTTTAATTCTAAGATTGGGTTCTGACATTTACCTTGATGATCAACCACTAGCCTTGGATACAATATTTCAATAGGAAGGTATGTGTCTTCATTACCACCAATAGGTTCAACAACGATATATTTTTGAACCTCAGTTAATTCAATCATTTTTAGTTCATACCCAGTAGGATAACGAGGTATTACGAAAGATTTTTGACCTTGAGGCGATTTTACACTGTACTTAAGATCTTGATGCTTATAGCCCTCGAGGGTGTCTATTGTAGGGTAAACAAATGGGAGAATGTAAGGTATTATTTGCCCAACTTCCCATTTCAAGTGGCTGGATTTTTTGACTACGCGAGGATCGTTATAGTAAGCCTCTAAAGACAAAACCATACGATTATCCCTTTCAAGCTCCTCACAACAATCACTTTGATATAACCCTTTTAAGGTATAGCCAGGCATTTTCGTTACATAAGGTGATTGATTATCTATGACACTAGTGGCCATTTTGATAAATATTTTTCCATATGATGGGTTTGAAGGATCTGGAGAGGGATTAAATGGAGTTGAATTACTTGAGCTACAGCCAAGCAGCATTATAAACATAGATGCTTCTAGTAATAACTGTAAACCTTTCCTTTTGTTCTTCATTAATAATCCTTATGATTATTATTTAATTAGCTAAATATCAATAAAGTACATAAACACACGAATTAGCGGGCAATTTGAACAACGTAAAACTCCTGCATCAAGCTTGTTTTTTTGTACAGATCGCTATTTTCAGAGCGTAACGTGCTTAATTTTTTGACCATCAACTTCCGATTAGTTTTAAGTCTACAATCTTAAAAATTTAATGTTGGTTATAATTTTATTGTTAAACGATACAGAATAATTTGGGCTATAGCTCATTTTCTCCGTAAGAAGGCTCTTAATTTCTGGTGTAATATTTTTCTTTTTGCGTGCCTTGAATTTGGCGATGACGTCTATCTGCGTAATTCTTGTCTGCAATGGTTGTCAGTATTCCTAACACAAGCATTCGCTTAGTCATTTCATCAGAATAGTTCATGAGTTGGTAATTAGTTGGAAGGTCTAAAGAAGTTACTTTTATTTTCTTGTGTTCTATTAGGTAGTTAAGTAGCTAATTCTATTCACTTGTTTAACTAAGATAATATCTCTAGATATGGTCACATTGAATAGTCGAAAGAATTCTAGGTTGCGTCCTTAAGCCAATAAGTAATTGATAGCTCAATTTTCTTTATAGGTTTTAATAACTTATTTTTTATTCTGTGGATAGCACGTTTTGATAGATACCAAAAAATTTGTCTATTTGCATTTTTTAGTTCAAGCGGATTACTCTGTGCATCAAGTTGGGTTTTATTAGTGGCTTTATTCGGCAGGATGTAGATATAGCCACCAGCTTGGGTTAGGCTACTTTTTATAGTGATATTTTGGCCTGCATTGAGGCTGAGATTACCGCCCACGTTGAGTTTATTGTTTTGTGTCAGCTGCCTTTACCACTAATATGGGAAAGGCTACCAGTAGCATCCATCAGTTGAACTTATAGCCATAAGCGGACGTAGTAAATATTGGAAGCTAATTACTTACTAATGGTTCATAACAACGAAATATGTATTAAGAACCTTTTAGTATTAGTGGGTCATGACAGGTTTTAGTTAGATTAGTTTTCTAATTAGAAATCCGTCTTAGAAAAACCAGTCATTTCATCCAGTTCCATTTCGCGGCCTAATGCCGTCATTGGATGGACAATTATCAGGCCTCGCATGGTTTTTTTTAGCTTGCCAAGATCCGCTTGTTCTTTCTTAGTGATAGCGCGTTTGAATGGCATATCCACTAACTTCTGGGCTTCTTTGCTTAGTTTCTTGTTACGTACGGCCTTCAGGCGAACGATTTCAGTTTCCAGAGTTGCTTTTTCTTTCTCAAGCTCTGCATATTTTTCCACTTCGTTCGCCAGCTGCATACTTGCCATCTGGTGACGAATAAGGTCTAAGCGATCGCTAAGAAGTTTAATTTGTGTTTTTTCGATTTCTTTCATTATTAATTAACCGTGAATAAATTTCTTGTCGGCAAGTATACACCATTCTATGTAAGAGGGCGAAAGGGGATACGAGTTGGTACCTACAAAAATACCGGTTGCTCTTTCACGTTGTCGAAATTACTGTGCTGTTAACGACATGTACAAAATTTTGTAAGCTTAGCATGGTAAGAAGTCGCGCTTCTTTGTACTTTTCACACGGTATCTTAATAACGTTACCTTAGGATGTCAGAAATGGACAGACAGAAATCCCCAAATGACTGGATAAAAATTGCTCCGCCATCTGGAAAAATTGAACGTATTGAAGCATATTTCAGCGGTCATGGTTATGAACCTCATCGCCATGACACTTACGCTATCGGCAGGACATTATCAGGGGTACAAAGTTTTCATTATCGCGGCAGTAAACGACATAGTTTACCCGGTAACATTATGGTTTTACACCCTGATGAAATTCACGATGGCGAAGCAGGTACGCTGGATGGGTTCCAATATCGTATGATTTATCTAGAGCCTGCATTAATTCAGAAAATACTGGGTGGCAGACCTTTACCTTTTATTGTTGGTGGGATTACAACTGATCCACGGCTTTTTGCTGCTACAGACCCTTTATTAACAGCGGTAGAGAATTCTTTCGAAATACTGGAGGAGGAGGATGCGCTTTATGATTTCGCCCAAACTCTCGCGACTGTTGGAGGTCAGAATTTTCACCGACGAACATTTGATTATAAGGCGGCAGAAATAGCGCGCCAATATATAGACTCCGCATTTAGTCAGAATATCACGCTAGATGAGTTATCGCTGATCAGTGGCAGAGATCGCTGGAGCTTAAGCCGCGATTTTCGTGCACTTTTCGGAACTAGTCCTTATCGATACGTCACCATGCGCCGCTTAGAATACAGCAGACGCCTTATGGGCATGGGCTTATCTCTTTCAAACGTAGCTGTTGAATCCGGATTTTCAGATCAAAGCCATATGACACGACAATTTATCAAAACATTAGGCATTTCACCGGGGCGGTGGCTAAAAATCATTAATAAAAGTAGTGCCTAAGTTGCACAATCGTTCAAGACTGCTCTAGTTTTCATGCTCTATTATTGTGCTCTCATTGACATTGTGGAGAGTAACCATGTATTGCCCTATCAATCTGAAAGATAAATTTTCTCAGTTTAATGAACACTGGCAGCCGAAAGTCATCATGGAGATGAATGACTACCAATTTAAAATTGTTAAAATACAAGGCGATTTCGTCTGGCACTCGCATTCAGAAACCGATGAAGCATTTATAGTTATTGATGGCGTTTTACGTATCGATTTTCGGGATGGACATGTGCTAGTTAAGCCAGGGGAAATATACGTGGTTTCTAAAGGTATCGAGCACAAGACTTCTGCTGAGTCGGAAGTCAAATTAATGATGATAGAGCCTCGAGGAGTATTGAATACTGGGGATGAAGGCGGGGAGCGTACAGCAAAGAACGATGTTTGGCTCTAATCAATTAATATTATCTCGACAAAACCAGAAACAAAATTCTGGTTTTGTGTTTTAAATTTTTATTTAATTATTCAATAAGAATCTACATTATCCCGAACTATTGATAATCAATCTTATGATTTTAGAACCGCTATTTGCTAAAATCAGTCTCTTGAGTTCTGCGTATGGACTGTTTACCTCTACAGATATTATTTTGATATTAGATATTAGCTTACGTTGATAACAATTTTTCCAAATGCTCCCTTTTCGAGCAGCTCCAGTGCCTCTGGCAATTGGTCAAAACGGAATGATTTATCGATTACGGGTTTTAGTTTTACGGAGTCAACCGCTCGGACAAAATCTTCAAGCGCTCGGCGATGACCTACACCAATCCCTTGAATAGTTGGCGATTTTAGTAGCAATAACATTCCTGATGCTGAAGTATCATGTGTGTCCATCATACCAATCAGGGAGATTCGGCCATGGGAAGCCACCGCGCGGACAGAATCTGCAAAGTTTCTACCACCTACAGTATCAACAACATGATCGATTCCTCGTTCGTCCGTCAGGCGGTAAATGGCTTCGACCCAGTTTTCTTTGTTACGGTTAATACCGTGATCAGCGCCGAGCGCAGCTGCAGCTGCCAGCTTCTCATCGCTCGATGAGGTGATAAATACTTCGGCTCCGACAGACTTGGCGATTTGAAGGGCAAAGAGAGCTACGCCGCCTGTTCCCTGAACTAGCACGGTTTCACCAGCACGTAGCCCACCACGTTCAATCAGTGCAAACCAAGCAGTCAGACCTGAACAGACCAGCGTGCTGGCTTCAGCATTAGTTAGCGTCTGCGGAGATTTAACCAACCACTCCTCATTCATCACAACATACTCAGCAAGCACGCCCTGAAATGCATAACCTACGGTGTTGTAGTGCGGATTTTTGGCTGTGTTTTTCAGTTTCCCATCAATCCAATCTGCATTAAAAGATGAAATAACACGCTCTCCCGGGCTGAAACGGGTCGTTTTTGGCCCGACAGCGACAATGATACCGGCCATATCGGAACCGGGGGTGAAAGGCATTGGCATATTATTACCCATATGACCTTCAATAATGACTTTATCGCGAAAGTTGAGTGAAACGGCATTCACTCGAACTAGTACTTCATTTGAGCCAGGCTGTGGGATTTCGACTTCCGAAAGTTTCAGATTTTGACGCCCGATTTCGTTTAGTTCCCAGCGCTTCATTGTGTGTTTCATGGGAAATTCCTGAGTAGTAATTGACTATGGACAGAATTCTATCATTGCCTGTCAGGTAACAATGGCGATACTATTTCCTCTTATTGGTTCCATTTAGGTGACAATGTGAAGGGTGAAATAAACAGCATTCCTGTTTTTGTGATAGCAGCTGAGTCCTCTAGTTTTTCTCAGGCTGCTGAAAAACTGTACGTCACACGCTCAGCGGTGGCGAAAACGATATCTCGTCTTGAGCAGAGGCTTGGTATAACTTTATTTAACCGCACCACCCGTAGCCAGAGCTTGACTGATGAAGGCTTGCTTTATTATGAATTTTGTCGCCGGGCATTGAATGAAATAAAAATGGCAGAAGATATTTTAGAAGGTGGCAAGCTTCAGGTCAGCGGAAAATTGAGAGTGTCTGTTCCGGTTTTACTCGGGCACCTATGTATTTCACCATTACTGTCGGCGTTGGCAAAAGAACATCCGAAGTTAGAATTAGAAATTTCATTCAGCGATCGTCAGGTCGATTTGTCTGAAGAAGGTTTTGATCTAGCCGTCAGGATCGGTGCGTTACCTGACAGCAGCAGCCTGATAGCCAAAAATCTAACTTCTCACTCTATGATTTTCTGTGCTTCTCCTGATTATTTTCGGCAAGCTGGTGAGCCTATTTCACTAGAAGAACTGGAGCAGCATGAGGCTATTGCTTATATCCATTCAGGGCGTATTTTGAAGTGGCAAGTTAAAAATGAAAGGGGGGAAATTTCAGAAATTAATCCACCCGCCAGACTTATGATGGATGATATGCAGGCGATAAAAGACGCTGCGATAATGGGTGGTGGAATTGCTTGGTTGCCTTACTGGCTTGTCCGCGAGCAACTCGCTAGCGGCAGCTTAAAAGAGATATTAAAAGAATACTCTTCGGCAAGCTGGCCTATATATGCTGTATGGCTGCGCACCCCCCGTCTTCCACTGAAAGTTAGGTTTGCTATCGATAAACTAGTCAGTGAATTACCGGGTATGATGGACGTAATTGAAGCGCAGATATAATACGCTGACTTATAGAATTGTGAGTTTCTTTCTTCAGAGGTACAGTTTTACAGCGGAATTAATATTTAGTTGCGACTAACACATTTTATCCGTTTTTCCATGTAATCAATGCAAAGCCATAACCAATTAGAATCTTGTAGAGAATGTTAAATTGAAAGAGGCAGGGAGCCAGTAAGATGGTTACTAGGGTTGACGTTTATTAGACATTCAACCCTGTAATATGAACCCTGTTATCTATCAACTGAAACTAAGATAGTGGGTGAAGTTATTTAGCTGAGAGTTCCCTGCGGATGATCTCTGCGCCTGCACTTAAGGCATTGAGTTTGCCTCTGGCAACCTGACGAGATAATGGCGCCATGCCACAGTTAGTCGAAGGATAGAGCTTATCAGCATCGACAAATTGAAGTGCTTTACGCAGTGTATTGGCGACTTCCTCTGGTGTTTCAATGGTATTGCTCGCCACGTCAATGGCGCCTACCATGACTTTTTTGCCGCGGATTAATTCAATTAAATCCATTGGAACATGCGAATTGTGACATTCCAGCGAGATGATATCGATATTAGAGGTTTGCAGTTTAGGAAACGCTTCTTCATATTGTCTCCACTCTGATCCTAGCGTTTTTTTCCAATCTGTATTGGCCTTGATGCCATATCCATAGCAGATATGTACCGCAGTTTCACATTTAAGCCCTTCAATTGCTCTTTCTAAAGCGGCTATTCCCCAATCATTCACTTCATCAAAAAAAACATTAAAAGCAGGCTCATCAAATTGAATAATATCAACACCCGCAGCTTCTAACTCTTTTGCTTCTTGATTGAGGATTTTTGCGAATTCCCACGCGAGCTTTTCACGGCTCTTATAATGGTTATCATAGAGCGTATCTATCATAGTCATGGGACCAGGTAGCGCCCATTTTATAGGTTTGTTAGTTAATTGACGTAAAAACTTGGCATCTTCGACAAAAACAGGTTTTTGACGAGCGACAGCACCAACAACAGTCGGTACACTTGCATCATAACGATCGCGAATTTTAACGACTTGGCGTTTTTCAAAATCAACACCGCTAAGGTGTTCAATAAACGTGGTGACAAAGTGCTGGCGCGTTTGTTCACCATCACTGACAATATCAATACCTGCTCGTAGTTGATCGTCTAGTGATAAACGAAGGGCATCTTGTTTTCCTTCGATTAATTCTTCATTCTGTAATTTCCATGGGGACCAAAGTGTCTCAGGTTGCGCAAGCCAAGAAGGTTTCGGCAAACTGCCCGCAGTGGAAGTTGGTAGTAATATTTTCATAGTCGATGACCTTTTATTTTCGGTTAATCAAAGAGTGCAGTTAGCAGACCATTGTTCAAGAATATTCTTGTAGGGTTTAATGAAGTGTTCTTCAGTAAATTTCCCTTGCTCAATAGCCAACTGGCTACGTTCTTCTCGGTCATAAACAATTTTTGTTAATGAATAATCCTGCTGATTCAGGCTTGGCTGATAACATTGTCCTGCGGCAGAGTTAGCATTGTAAATCTCAGGTCGGTAAATCTTTTGGAAAGTCTCCATCGTGCTGATGGTACTGATAAGCTCAATATTGGTGTAATCACTGAGTAAATCACCCGTAAAATAAAAAGCTAAAGGCGCAACACTATTTTGGGGCATAAAATAACGAACCTGTAGACCCATCTTTTTGAAGTATTTTTCAGTCAAGGAAGCGCCATTTTGCTGGTATTCTATACCTAATACAGGATGCTGATTCCCCGTGCGATGGTAGGTGTCTTTATTTGAGACACTTAGGCATATTACAGGTGATTTTTTGAAATTTTCTTTGTACTCACTTGAATTAATGAAGTATTTAAAGATATTTCCATGCAAGCCGCCAAAGTTATCTGGAATGCTAAATTCAGATTGGTTTTTATTATGTTCTAACAGCAATACACTAAAGTCATAGTCTCGCACGTAAGAAGAGAAGTTATTCCCGACAATGCCTTCAATACGTTCATGGGTCTTTTTATCAATAATATTCGTTTTTAATATTTCAATGACGGGGAAGATATTGCTATTGTCTGCAATATTCATTTCAACAGAAATAATTTCAAGTTCGACAGAATAACGGTCGCCTTTAGGGTTATCCCAAGTCGCTAATGAATTGAATCGATTATTAATCATTCCCAAAGTGTTGCGTAAATTCTCTTGACGATTTTTTCCTCTGGCTAAATTAGCAAAGTTGGTTGTGATCCGCGTATTTTCAGAGGGGTTATAATTTTCATCGAAAAGACTGCTCTTAATCGTAAATGTAAAGTCATTGTTCATGGTGATCTCGCATCCTAAGTGCTGATATGAAAACTGAATTTATTTATTAGTTTGTGAGAAGTAACAAGATTTCTCATTTGTCAGTCTTCATGTTGCCAATAAGTTAATATTATCTATTTTATGCCAGAGCGAGTGGATGAGTGAAAGCGACTTAATTTCATTGCAACATGAGCCATATTCATGATCTGGGGTGGGAGCTAGTTGCAGAAGTTATTGGTTCATAAGATTTGCCATTAGCTTATTACTTACATCGACTCAAAAAGTAAATAGGGATGGTTGATAGCGTATTGATATTATTCTAAAAATAATAAAGGAACGAAATTTAATAGCTGTTTTAAAAGGCTGATAGAAAAAGGCAAGCAAGTGATAATGTGTGATTGTCATTTTTACGAAATTCTGAAAATCAGTTTCTTGCCTAGGGGCATTGTTGTTGAAATTATTTCTTCTTATTAAGCATTGACTGTAAATCGGCAAAGGGATTATAGGTGGCAACGCCAACATCTTTTTGAGCATCTTCCCCAGCGACAACATTTGTACCGTATAAGTCGGCTTCAGTGTATTTTGAGTGCTCGTGGTCATGGCAAAATAAACACAATAACTCCCAATTACTGCCATCCTCAGGGTTATTCGTATGGTCGTGATCGATATGGTGAACGGTTAATTCACGTAGATTTGAATAAACAAATTCTCGTGTGCAGCGTCCACATACCCACGGATAAATTTTTAATGCTTTTTCTCGGTAGCCACTTTCCAGTCGCGCGTAGTTTTTTGGGATCAGAGCCATTGCCAATGTTACCTGTTAACAAGAGATAATTTCATGAGAGTGTTTCCAATATACCCCATAATGGAATAGAAGGTAAAATGTAAGAGGAATAGAATTATATCAACATTCGCTCAGCAGCCTTGCTAATGCTTTGTCATGGCTAGCAGTATCTATTGCACTTTCACTTGTCATTCCCTCGCATCCCCAAAATTTATCATCTAGACTTAAACCAAAGACATGGTTTGCGCAGGCATTGTGCTTTATACTGCGTGCTGAAAAAACTGAGTAGACAAACAATTAAGTAGGCGGTAATAGCGATGAATGGAACGATCACAACGTGGTTTGAAGATAAAGGTTTTGGATTTATCAAAGATGAAAACGGCGATAACCGTTATTTTCATGTGATTAAGGTCGCTAATCCCGAGCTAATTAAAAAAGATGCAGCGGTGACTTTTGAACCCACTACAAATAACAAAGGCTTATCAGCTTTTGCTGTAAAAGTATTACCGGAAAGTAAATATATTTTTATTGCAGGCGAGCGTCTTAAACTTACCTCTATCAAGTCTTTTTTAGTTTATAACGAAGAAGTGCCAGCTGATACCCGTATTGATAAAGACAACGCGGTATTGTCTGTGGGTTTACTCATGAATAGCATTAGGCCAAAGGCAGCCACTGAACCCGGTGAAATGCGCACATTGAAAAAATTGGCGATTAATACTTTTCAGGATACGACATTAATTTTTTCTGAAGACGAAATAGATATAGATGCCACTGTAAAACTACTCAAAATTTAAAATATTGTGTCATTAGCAAACATCGCTGATTGAGAGCTGGCAGTGCCAGCCTCAGATAAACCCTCTTCAAATTTAACTCACTCAAAGTTATCAAGTTCTGTAACTTGGTACAGCCTCAATATTACAGGTATAATCCTACAAACTACTTTGAACGGGTTTGGGAACCAATATGACAAAACTCACCTTACAAGAGCAGATGCTAAAAGCTGGATTAGTGACCAGCAAAAAAATGGCGAAAGTCCAAAGAACCGCTAAAAAATCACGCGTTCAAGGTCGTGAGGCCAGAGAAGCTGTAGAAGAAAATAAAAAAGCACAACTTGAGCGTGATAAAGCGCTAAGCGAAAAACAAAAACAAGCCGCGTTATCTAAAGAGTATAAAGCTCAGGTAAAACAATTAATTGAAATGAATCGAATCGACATTTCAAAAGGCGATATTAATTTTAATTTCACTGACAATAATTTAATTAAAAAAGTCGCCGTGGATAAAATAACTCAATCTCAGCTAATAAGTGGACGCCTTGCGATTGCGCGCCTAGTCGCAGATAACGGCGAAGTAAGTGGATATGCAATTATCCCAGCAAGTGTTGCAGATAAAATCGCACAACGAGATGAGAGTAGCATTGTATTAAATAACGCATTGAGCCAAGAAGCGCAGGATGATGAGGATCCGTATGCGGAGTTTCAGGTGCCTGATGACCTTATGTGGTAATACTCGTCAAATACTCGTCATACTTCAAACGGCAGCGTTGTTGACTACGTTCATTCGCACTAGTCACATACTATTGTATGCTCCTAGCGTCTCATTCTCTTGTCGCCTAGCTGTCATTTGAATTATTTAGAGTATTTAGTATTTTTAAGTAGCCATACTTCAAACGGTAGCGTTGTTGATTGCGTTCATTCGCACTAGTCACATACTTGTGTATGCTCCTAGCGTCTCATTCTCTCGTCGCCTAGCTGCCATTTGAATTATTTAGAGTATTTAGTATTTTTAAGTAGCCATACTTCAAACGGCAGCGTTGTTGACTGCGCTCATTCGCACTAGTCACATACTTTTGTATGCTCCTAGTGTCTCATTCTCTTGTCGCCTAGCTGTCATTTGAATTATTTAGAGTATAGAGTGGATATACTTCAACCACTTCAATCATTTAGATATATCTCCATCTTTTTTATTGCTATTAAAACAAGGGATATCTTCGGAAAAGCGCGCTGTAATGGAATCACGCTCGTAACCTTGGTATTCACTTAAAATATTGTACAACTCGGGGCGGCGGCCGTGGATCCAGCGTCTTCCGGTAGATGAAGTGAGCAAATCTAGATCCAAATTGGCGCATACCATTGTGTCTTCATAGGTATGACTTTCTGTGATAATCCGCCCATAAGGGTCAATAATCATGGCGTTACCAGTACGGATTTCACCGTTATCCAAGCCAACACCATTACTGAACAAAATGAAAAAACCATTATCATGAGCGCGTGAAGGTAACCAGCGCATTAGCCAGCCACGGCCATTATCACCCTGTAAAGCAGCCATGAGTTCATCGGGATTGTTATGTCGGTTTTCCCAAAGACTAACTGGGATAGGTTTCATTCCCAAAGGGCTACGTGAATGGGTTCCTCCGGTCTGATGTGGGGCAATAAGGATATCAGCACCCAGTAATGCAGTTATTCGTGCATTTTCTGTGAGGTTATTATCCCAACAAATAAGGATACCAACACGAACGCCCCAAGGTGTATCAAAAACAGTAAAGCTATCGCCTTTGCAAATCTCTTGATGTTCAAAAGGATGGAGTTTTCTGTGTATATGGCGCTTACCATCAGGCATACAAACCGCATAGGCGTTATAGAGCTTTCCGTCACTTCCCTTCTCTATAAATCCTGCCCCTATTGCCATTTGATATTTTACAGCCCAAGCAGCCACTTTGGTTATGGATGGGCCATCATCAGCAGATTCGGATAACATATAGACTTCTTCACTGCTAAGATTTGGAACGTGCCAGTAGCCGGTGATGCACATCTCGGGAAATGCTAAAATCTTTATATTTTTCTCATAAGCTTGTAGGATAAAGCTTTCCATAACTGATAAGTTATACGATTTATCGCCAGCACGGTGACAAAATTGTACAGTAGCAGTGCATAGATTGTTTTTCATTATACTCGTCCTAATCTGGTGATTAAGTCGTCATTTCACTAAAAAAAATCCAATGAGTATAATCATAATTTTTCCCCTATTTGATAACTAAAAAGAATGAATATAAAACTATTACGTGCATTCGTTACTCTTGCACGCCAAGGGAAGTATCATTTGGCAGCGGATCAGCTTTGCATAACGCAACCCGCACTAACTAAGCAAATTCAGGCAATTGAGAGTATTTCTGGCCTGACCCTATTTCAGCGTGGCCGTCATGGTGCCAAGTTGACTATAGCGGGGGAACAATTAATGCATAAAGCTGATGAAGTATTGATGTCTTATGATAATTTTTGTTCTGCGATGATAGATATTCAAAAAGGGAATACAGGTAAGATAAAAGTGGGCTTTGGTATATCGTCCTTTAGTTTGGCTCCCGAACACGTGGCAGTTTTTCATTCGCTATTTCCCAGTATTCAAGTATCACTGAACGATATGCCTACGGCAGTACAGCTTCAGCTTTTAATAGAAGGAAAGCTTCATGCAGGGTTTGTAAGGCTGCCAGTTAATGATCAGTTAGAAAGCAAAGCCCTCGCCGAAGAAAAATTGGTTCTTGCTATAGCGCTGAAACATTATAAAAAAGGTGTTAATGCAATAGAGTTAATTAAAACTCATAATCTTCTTCAACTTTCTCACCATCGAGGGGAAGGATTAACCGGTCAAGGGCACAAATTTCTTACCGCGAATAACATTATTCCCCCAGCTATTTTAGTTGCTAATGATATTCAGACGTTATTGGCACTTATCGCTGCGGGTGAAGGGGTGGCTCTATTGCCTCAGAGTGTTATCCATATTCTGCCGTCTCAAGTAAAACTGGTGCTTCTTGAAGGTGCGCATACTACATGGCAAATAGGTCTAGCGTGGAATTCGAAGATAGAGGACCCTATCAGAGATAATTTTGTTAGGACAGTACTCTCATCATCAGTGGCTTTATGATCAAACGAATTTTTGTGTTCAAAATGGACTGGCATTATGGGCTTTGATCCACTCGTTGCTAATGGGGTGCACAAAGTGCAGTTCGCTGGCGTGCAACATTAGCCGTGGAGTTTGTTCAGTACCGGGTAGTAGAAGTCCACCATACAGGTCGCAGCCCAAAATAGGGTGTCCCAATAGCTGACAGTGGATGCGGAGTTGATGAGTACGCCCTGTTTCTGGCGTTAGTTGTACTCGCGTTAATGGCAGCAATGTTCCATCTTCCAATTCATGATAGAAGCGTTCAATAACCTGATAGTAAGAACGGGCGGGTTTGCCGTGGATTGCACAAATCGACATTCGGGGAAATAGTGCAGGGTCTTTTGCAATGGCGGCGTCTATCACACCTTCATTCTCTATTAGATGTCCGCAAAGTAGTGCGCTGTATACCTTGGTGACTGCACGTTGGCTGAATTGGTGGCATAGAGCGGCGTTTATCGCTTTATTGTGAGCAATCACCATTAATCCGGAAGTGCCGAAATCGAGACGGTGGACAAGAGTACAGCCGGGAAATATCTGCACCAATCGGTGATGTACTGAGTCTAGATTTTGTGGGTTTTTCCCCGAAAGACTAAGTAGTCCGGCAGGTTTATTGATAAGCACGAGATGCTCGTCCTGATAGAGATTTTCAATTTCTTCATGGCACGGCGGAGCAATAAAAGTATCGATAATCTTAGACATCAGGCTATCTCGATAAAAAGTAGAAATGAATGATAACTAATTTTAAGCCGACTGGCGAATCGGGGTATGGCGAGAAAACGTATTTATTCTTGATGTTATTGTCTATCAAGTCCTCATGTCTTACCTAAATATAACTCATTGCATTTATGGGTAAATCTTATTAATTTGGTTTGTAGGGCTAGTGGTTTAAGGAAATGTGTAATGCTGAAAGATAATTTTAATGAATTGCAAATCTTTCTTGTTGTTGCGAGGGAACGAAGTTTTACTAAAGCCGCCAATATATTGGGAGTGTCTCAATCGGCACTGAGTCATTCAATCAAGGGATTAGAAGAGCGTTTGAACATTCGGCTCTTAACCCGTACAACCCGCAGTGTTGCACCTACTGAGTTAGGGACAAAAATTATTGCTTGCCTCGAGCCTAAACTGACAGAGCTTGAATATGAATTAGAAAGCCTAATTCAGCTTAATGGAACGGTTTCAGGTAATATCCGCCTCTCTACGGGGGAACATGCAGCTCGTAGTCTTCTTTGGCCAAAACTAAAGCCGTTTCTACGCATGTATCCCGATATCAATATTGAGTTAGTCGTTGACAATGGTTTTGTGAATATTGTTGATGGCCGTTTTGATGCAGGAGTACGTTTGGGGGAAAGTGTTGATAAGGATATGATTGCTGTGCGTATTGGGCCGGATATGCGTCTGGTTGTCGTTGGAGCCCCTAGTTATTTTGCATCCCACGATATACCGCAAACCCCACATGATTTGCAGCATCATCGCTGCATTAATATGCGTCTTCCTTCGGCGGGTGGTTTGTATCATTGGGAATTTGAAAAAGAAGGGAAATCGTTGCGCGTGAAAGTTGAAGGGCAACTGACCTTTAATTTATTGTCAGAGCGAATTGATGCTGTGTTATCTGGATTTGGGGTTGCTTGTGTGCCAGAGGATACAGTTCAAGAGGCGGTGAAATCTGGTGAGCTTATTCAAGTTCTGGATGATTGGTGCCCAACATTTTCAGGTTATTACCTTTATTATCCAAGTAGAAAACAGCATCTTCCCGCATTTGCATTATTAATTGATGCGCTACGCCATCATGAATAATATTTAAAAATAAGGCTGATACAGTGGTTTAGCAACTGTAATCAGCCCTAATTCATATTAACGATTAATCAGTGCTTGTAATGCAGAAGGGTAGCGTTCGCCAATAATTTTCACTGTATTAAGTGCATGCGCTATTTTTTGTAAATCGCTTTGGGTCAGCATGATATCCACGGCGCCAAGGTTTTCATCTAAACGATGTAATTTAGTTGTACCTGGAATAGGCACAATCCACGGTTTTTGTGCAAGTAGCCAAGCGAGCGCGATTTGTGCAGAAGTGACGCCTTTTTCTGCGGCAAGTTCAGATAATAATGAAATTAATTGTTCATTTGCCTCAAGAGATTCGGCACTGAAGCGTGGTACTTTACTGCGAAAGTCATCATCGCCAAAGGTGGTACTTGTTTTAATCGCACCAGTTAAAAACCCTTTACCTAATGGACTGAATGGCACAAATCCAATGCCAAGTTCTTCAAGTACAGGCAATATTTCGTCTTCAGGTTCGCGCCACCATAAAGAATATTCACTTTGTAATGCAGTAACGGGTTGGATTGCATGAGCACGGCGAATTGTTTGTACGCTTGCCTCAGAAAGACCAAAGTGTTTAACCTTACCTTCAGCAATCAGATCTTTGATTGTACCTGCGACATCTTCAATCGGGACATCAGGGTCAACGCGATGCTGATAAAGCAGGTCGATAACGTCTGTTTTGAGCCGACGTAATGAGCCTTCGACGGCTTCACGAATATGTTCAGGGCGGCTGTTTAAAAGCTGCTGTTTATTATCATTTCCTAAGTTAAAACCAAATTTTGTGGCAATGATGATTCTGTCACGAAATGGTTTTAAGGCCTCACCGACGACTTCTTCATTTAGGTATGGACCATACACTTCCGCGGTATCAAAAAAGGTTACACCCCTTTCAACCGCCGCACGAATTAATTCAATGGCTTTATGTGTATCAGTAGCGGGACCATAGCCATGGCTTAGTCCCATACAACCTAGACCAAGAGCAGAAACTTCAAGATTAGATTTACCGAGATAACGTTTTTTCATGGTTTTGTTCCTAATAACTGCGTTCATTGTTTGTTTTGTTATACATCCAGTTTACGATTTGCTAACCACTCAACCATGGCAGGATTTCGATGAGAGACAAAGGCACTCGTTGCCGTAGGGCTGGTGGATAAGATAGAGATCAACGTAATCAAGCTGTAGGCGATTTAGCGAACGTTCAAATTGTGCTTTGGCACCTTCATAACTCGCGCCTTCTAACCATAATTTTGTTGTTATAAATAACTCTTTTCGTGGTATTCCGCTTTGTTTGAGTGCATTCCCAACTTGGTTTTCATTTTGATAAGAAGCTGCGGTATCAATTAATCGATACCCTGTTTCTAGTGCGTCAAGCACTGCGCGCTCACACTCGGCGGCATCTGTCATTTGAAATACGCCGAAACCTAAAAGTGGCATTTCAATATCATTATTTAATTTGACCGTTTGCATATTTAACTCCTTTTGCTGCCTGTGAGATAAAGCATAACGTAAATTTATTGATTAGATTAGAGGCTGTTATTTTCTAGCGCTTATGAGCAAAATTCATGAATTCAGATTAACTAAATAAAAAACCACTTAAGAAAGTCGAGGGGGAGAGGTGAAGTAATAATGTTATAATACAAAAGGTTGTGATTACGAATGTATCGATAATAACTAATATTTATTTTGTTATGGTTATTTTGCTCTATATCGTATTGCTTCAACAAAAGCCATAAAAGCAGGTGAGGATTGACGACGGTTTGGATAATATAAATGAAAGCCTTCAAAATAAGGGCTGTAATCTGTTAATACTGCTTGTAGCTTGCCGCTAGTGATATAAGGTTCGGCTAAATGTTCAGGAATATAGGCTATTCCCATTCCATCAAGAGCGGCATTCAGCTGGTGGAGGGTGCTATTAAAGACTAATTGCCCATCGAGTTTCATACTAAAAGCACGACCTTCATGTTCAAACTCCCACGCATAAATAATACCAGCGGCTCGGTGGCGAATGTTAATACATTGATGCTGAATGAGATCATCAGGAATTGAAGGTTTTGGAGCGAATTTAAAGTAAGATGGCGAGCCAACAGCAATTAAGCGCCAGTTTGGTCCAATTCGTACTGCTATCATGTCCTTATTGATCTCATCGCCAATGCGAATACCTGCATCAAAACGTTCTTCTACAACATTAGTAAATCCGTAATCGACATACATTTCTAGCGTAATATCGGGATATTGTTGTAAAAAATTTTTGAGCATGGGGCGAATATACAATTCAATTTGGTCGTCTGTGCAGCTTAAACGAATAGTTCCCCGAGGTTTATCTCTCAGCTCACCAAGTGCGTTAAGTTCAGCATCAATTTGCTCAAATAGAGGATTAATTGCATTCATTAGCTGTTCACCCGCTTCGGTCGCAGAGACATTACGTGTTGTTCTTGCTAATAAGCGAATACCTAATCGTTCTTCTAAAAGTCGGATGGTGTGGCTTAATGCCGAGGGTGTCACACCAAGTCTTGCCGCCGCTTTAGTAAAACTCTTTTCTTGAGCAACGATAAGAAAGGCGTGTAAGTCGTTCATTTTGCTTTTTGTCATTAGTGAATTTTTCTCACAAGTTCATAAAGATTATGCCTACTAATTAAATTATCTACCCTATGCCATCATAGTGTCCATTAATTTGTGATTTATAAATAAGAGGGAATGAACGGGATGGATAACGCTATTTTACAAAAAGAACCGCAGCCTCAAAATGCAAATTGGAGTGCGGTTTTTGCTATGACCTTATGTGTCTTTGTGTTGATAGCATCAGAATTTATGCCTGTGAGTTTATTGACACCTCTTGCTCGTGATTTTCAAGTTACTGAGGGTATGGCAGGTCAAGGTATCACTATTTCAGGTTTTTTTGCGGTGATCACCAGTTTGTTTATTTCTATATTAACGAAAGGAATAAATCGTAAAGCCTTATTATTGGGATTAACGGCGATTATGGGACTCTCGGGTGCTCTGATTGCTTTAGCCTCAAATTATTATGTTTATATGGTAGGTCGGGCATTAATCGGTGTTGTTGTTGGCGGATTTTGGTCGATGTCTGCCGCTATAGCCATGCGTTTAGTACCGATAAATCAAGTACCTCGCGCTTTAGCCATTTTTAATAGTGGTAATGCATTAGCAATGGTAATTGCGGCGCCATTGGGGGCTTTTTTAGGTGCGGTTGTGGGATGGCGAGGTGCATTTTTTTGCCTAGTTCCTATTGCAGTACTTGCCATTATTTGGCTGTGGGTGAGTTTGCCTTCGATGCCACCTAAGCTATTGTCTAACCAAAATAATCAGCATATTTTCACTATTTTTACGTTATTTAAGCGTCGTGTTATTGCCCTTGGCATGCTAGCTGTTGGATTTTTCTTCATGGGTCAATTCACGCTGTTTACCTATGTTCGTCCTTTCCTTGAAACCGTTACAAAAATTGATATTTCGATGGTGACGTTAATTTTATTAATTATGGGTATTGCAGGATTTATTGGGACGCTCTTAGTAGGGAACGTATTAAAACGTGGACTTTATCGAACATTAGCAGCGATACCATTATTAATGACCATAGCTGCTTTATCTCTTATTGCTTTTGGTCATTCGCTAGTTGCCGTTATGATTTTATTAGGAATTTGGGGATTGATATCAACAGCAGCACCTGTTGGCTGGTGGAGTTGGGTGCCGCGAATTTTTCCAAATAATGCAGAAGCGGGTGGTGGTTTAATGGTGGCCGTTATTCAACTTTCTATCGCGTTGGGTTCTACGGTTGGCGGTCTACTTTTTGATATTAGTGGTTATCAAAGTGCTTTTGTTTTCAGTGCGCTATTTTTAGTGATTGCAGCCATATTGGTTAAGTTTACGGCAAAGGCTGAAGGAGTAGTTCATGTCGAGAATATCACCGAATAAAATTGCGATATCTTTATGTTTTTGCATGTGGATTTCGTTTTTTAACTCAGTTCAATCCGTTTATGCCAGTGACACTTCTGTGGGTCAAAAGGTAAAAACACACCTTATACAAATACGTGTAGATAACCAAGTAGTTATAGGGAAATTGGATGATACCGAAACCGTACGTGATTTTATTGCCTTATTACCAATAACCGTTGAACTTGCTGATTATGCCGCTACGGAAAAAATCACTTATCTTCCACGCAAATTACTGACTCGAAATACCCCTGAAGGGATAACACCAGAAATAGGTGACATTGCTTATTATGCGCCTTGGGGAAATATCGCCATTTTTTATCAGAGATTTCATTATTCATCGGGCTTAATTCGATTGGGGAAAATTACTCAAGGTATTGAACATTTGAAATTTAAATCAGCGAAGCAAGTCACGATAGTGCTTTTCCAAGAAAACTAACAGAGGGTTAATTTTATGAATAGTTATCGACAAAAATTATCAAAATATCCGCTTAATAATGAACGTCGTCATTTACTTAAATTAACAGGGGCGAGCCTCGCAGTGGCCAGTATTGCATCGGTGATAGCAACTCCTGCCTCGGCTCAATCAATGCCATTACTGAATCAAAAGTGGGATAAAACTTTTGCAAAAAGTGAGAACGTTGAGCACCAAAAAGTAAGTTTTAAAAATAGATATGGCTTGGTATTAGTGGCTGATTTATATCAACCTAAAAATAGGCATGAAAAATTAGCAGCAATTGCGCTCAGTGGTCCTTTTGGTGCAGTAAAAGAGCAATCCTCTGGTTTATATGCGCAAACGTTAGCGGAGCGTGGTTTTATTACATTAGCATTTGACCCGTCGTTTACTGGGGAAAGTGGAGGTGAGCCACGCAATGTCGCTTCAGCGGATATCAACACTGAAGATTTTAGTGCTGCGATAGATTTTTTAGGAATGCAGCCAAATGTTGACCGAAATCGTATTGGTGTTTTAGCCATATGCGGTTTGAGTGGAATGGCATTGACTGCCGCTACCAGTGATTCACGAATCAAAGCAGTTGCAACGGCTTCAATGTACGATATGTCTCGCAGTATTAGCCGTGGATATCAAGATAGTTATACCGTTGAGCAACGCCAAAAAGTGATTGATTACCTTAGTCAACAGCGTTGGGAAGATGCTGGGAAGGGTGACTATGCGCTTGGTTATCACGAAGTTCCTTTTGATGAAAATGGCAATATTATCAAAGGACAACGAGTTTTACCGGAAACCTTACCTGAGAACGCACCTACCGTATTAGCGGCGTTTTACGATTATTACCGCACGCCTAGAGGCTTCCACCCTAGATCAATTAATTCATCGACTGCATGGACGGCCACTACGCCTATATCATTTTTTAATTTTCCGATGCACGCCAATATTGACATGATCTCACCAAGGCCTATTTTATTAATCGCTGGGGAGAATGCACACTCTCGATATTATTCTGAAGATGTTTATAAACAGGCTTCTGAGCCAAAAGAATTATTGATTATCCCAAAGGCAGATCATGTTGATTTATATGACAATATCAAAAAAATCCCTTTTGATAAACTCAGTGATTTTTTTCAACAAAATCTATGAGTCAGGATATGATTGTTTTTATAAATAAAACTCATTAATTTACTTTGATATATGAGCTTAGTAATCATACGTTTTAAAATAGAAAAATATCCGGAAAGTTAAAAACTCTCCGGATTTAAAAATAAGTTTAAGTTTAATTTTATTAAATAATAACTAAGCCGTTAAACCACCATCTAAGACAATAGTTTGTCCTGTTAGATATTGGCTATCTTCTCCGATGAGAAACTTAACCGTTTTAGCGACTTCTTGGGGTTGTCCTAATCGGCGCAATGGAATATTTTTGCACATTGCTTTTAGCTTAGCTTCCGGCATTGCGTTGGTCATATCACTGTCAATAAGCCCTGGCGCAACACAATTAACACGTAAACCAAAACGTCCTATTTCATGGGCTAATGAACGCGTTATGCCTATCATTGCTGATTTACTTGCTGCGTATGCTGTTTGGCCAATGTTGCCTTTTAATCCGGTGACGGATGACATTAATACAATCGAACCATTACGTGCCATTAGCATTGATGGCAGTAACTCACGGTTCCAATTAATAATAGAAATGATATTGTTATCCATAACATCTCGCCAAACCTCAGCATCTTGATGAATATGTAAGGCATCCCTCGTAATACCAGCATTATGAATAATCGCAGCAGGTTCACCGAATGTTTCTAATAAAGATTGAGTGAGTGCTTTGACTTGTTTTTCATCTTTACCATCACATTGGTATCCTTTTACCCACGTATCAGAATGTGTATTTTTAAAGGACGCTAATGCATTTGAAATACCCTCAGTACTACGCCCAGTAAAAACCACATTCCAATGGGATAATAATTCAGTCACGAGTGCTTGCCCAATACCTCGGCTTCCACCTGTAATGAGTACCCATTTATCTGCCATTTAAGATTCAGACTCCTTGTCGATATGTTCACATAATATTTTCACTGAAATATTAGGGTGTTGAATGAAAAAATCAGCGTCTAATGAGAGGTTAAACTCACGTTTTACAAGTACCATTAATTCAACATAATCTAAGCTATCAAACTCTAGTTGGATTAATGTTAGGTTTTCATTCATATCCTCTGTTTCTAAATCTTTAGCATCACAGATCATTTCACTAATTTTGATATAAATATTTTGATATTGACTCATCGTATTGTCCTTTGTTCTATTTACTTTTAGCGTTAACTTTTAATGTTATGGAATTACTCACTAATTTATTTTTATAACGAGCAATTGTTTTAATACAAATTAATAATCCAGTTTCTATGTCACCGATAACTAACGAAGGTTGAATACCGATATGGATAGGTTCAGGGTCAGCAGTGGGTACCCATTTTTGAAGTAGACTGCTTTCAAAGATGATTTCTTGATGTGTTTGAACGATTGGATAATCTGAAAAAATATCTTTTAAGGTTGTACCTTCCGGTAGCCAAGCTGCAATATTTTCTTGGCGTAGTAGGGCATCATCATGTATCAAATATTGAAACATAACGGCATCAATAAATTGCCAGTCATATAGTTCTTTTGAAAAAACAGCGAATGATGATTGTAATATTGCCACCTCATCTGAAGATAGGCAGTTCATTGTTTCTGAATCATTCAAATCAAAAGTATTTAGCGAAGATAGCTGACACGTTAAGCTATTTTTTTGATCCTCAGCGGATAAGACGGCGACGGAACCCGCTTTGTTTCGAGTTACTAAATGATAGGTTTTATCGTTCCATAATGGATTGCGTAGTCGTACAACACATTTTATATAAGCGTTATTTGGCGCTACGTCATGACAAATTTGCTTACTGGCAAATTGTTTCGCGTCTAATAATACGCGCATACCATGAACACTGAGCTGATCAAGGCCCTGTGCTTGTACCCAATTAAGGTCAAAATGGATTGGGTTATAGTCACCTGAAAACGCCGCCCAGTGGTGAGCATCCTTTAGGGTGTAATATAGTGATTTCATTTTGATTTTTCCAAAATTAGCGCGGCGTTAGCACCACCAAAGCCGAAGCTAAGGTTCAGTGTTCGTTCAATATTGCCTGTACGATGCTCATTTGGAATATAATCAAGGTCACATTCAGGATCTGGGTTTGATAGATTGGCGGTTGCTGGCATAACGCCATTTTGAATAGCTTGTAAGCAAATAATGGACTCAAAGCTACCGGCGGCGGCAATTAAATGCCCTGAATATGATTTAGTACTAGAAATGGGGATCTTATAAGCGGCGGAACCTAAGGCCTTTTTAAGTGATTCAGTTTCATTGAGATCGTTCAAGGCTGTCGAGGTGCCATGGGCGTTGATGTAATCTAATGCTTCAGGCTCAATATCGGCTTGCTGTAATGCCATTTGAATTGTTTTAACTCGTGCCAAACAGTCTTCCGCTGGTGAAGTAAAATCAAAAGCATCTGAAAAATTAGCATAGCCTGTGATTTCACCTAAAATAGTTGCGCCACGTGCAATTGCACTTTCACGCTCTTCTAAACACAGGACTGCTGCGCCTTCAGAAAGGACAAAACCACTTCTGTCTGCACTGAATGGGCAGCTCGCTCGTGTGGGATCGGCGGCTTCATGGGTTAACGCACCGAGTATATCGATATTCCATACAGCGCAATCTGTTCGTAATGATTCCCCTGCACCTGCTAACATCATTGCGGCACGGCCGCTTCGAATGACTTCAAATGCATCGCCAATCGCGATAGTTCCAGTGGCGCAGGCCGCTATAGTGGTGTTCTGGTATCCGCGTAAGTTCCAAAATTGACTACAGGCTGCGGTAGTCGCATTGGGCATGGCATAAAAACAGTTGAATGGCGATGTCACACCCGTTTTTTCGAACTCACTCACTGACATATAGCTTTCATCGAGTCCCGCCCATCCTGTTCCCATAATCACACCACACATCAGGGGGTCATAATGTTCAGTGGGGGAACTACCAGAAAAAGCCATTTCCATTGCTTCACGAGCAGCACCTAACGCTAATCGCGAGTGGCGTGGTAAGCGACGGCGGATAGCCGCAGGTACGCCTTTTAAACTCGGTTCGTTATCAATTAGTCCTAAAAAATGGCACTGGATATTTTTTTCTGTTTTATCGACGAGCCGATAGCCGAGTTGTTTATCCATAATGGCTTGCCAGCAGGCTTGTGCAGTATCACCAAGGGGAGTGACAGCACCATACCCCGTTACAACAACGCGATTAAAGTGAGTTTTTTGATTCATGATTGGTTGTCCTCTGGTTGAGTGCTACCGCCACCTTGTGCTAACCAAAGTTGTAGCGTTGCATAAAGATAGTCGTATTGATTTTGTGCTAATGAATTTTCTAGAGATAAAAGGTCATCTTCAGCATTCAGCAATGTTTGATAATCCAGCACACCAGCGCGATAACGGCTTTCTGTTAGTTTTAATCGTTGTCGACTGAGTGCTAATGAGTCTTGTAGGCGACTTTTTAGTTCTTCTGCGGTGAAGCGTGCTTCCATCGCATTATCAACCTCTGCCAGTGCACTATATGCAGTACTTCGAAATGACACCGCTGCTTGTTGCACCTGTAAATCGGATTGCTCGATGGTGAGCTGCACGGTATTCCACTGAATAAAGGGTAATGAAACCGCGCCTCCTACCACTCGCGTCGGGTCACTAAACCACTGAGTGAAGAGTTGGCTACCTGCATTTAAGGCACCTTGAAGGGATAATGTGGGATAGAAACTCAGTCTGGCTGCATCCGAGTCGGCTAATGCTGAACGTAAACGCGATTCGGCAGCCTGAATATCCGGGCGTTGTGCTAACACGGCCAAAGGGGTTGAGTGCTGGATTTCAATTCGTTGATTACTATCAATAAAGGCTAATTCACTGACATGTTTCTCTGCTGGTCGATTTAACAACAAGGCTAACGCATTGCGTAAACTGTCGCGCTCTTTCATTAGCTTGCGTAATTCATTTTTGCGGCTGATTACTGTTTGTTTTGATTGTAATAAATCGAGTTGCCCAACTTTACCAGCCAAATACCATGATTGAGCCTGTTGCAGGCTTTTTTCTGCAATTTTTTGGCTAGCCGTAAAATTATTAATTTGTTGATTTAACAACGCAATATTCCAATATAATTGTGTTGTAGTATTGATTACGGTTAATGTTGTTGCGTGATAATCCTGTTCTGTTGCGATAGCTTCCCACTCATTTTTCTCACGAATTCTTGCTAACTTCCCCCATAAATCGACCTCGTAATTTAACGATAAACCCGAGCTATAACTTTCTTGGGAAGGGGAGCCATGACGGATTGATTTTGTGTTACTCGCCGAACCATCCAAGGTAAAACTCGGCGTGATATTGGTATTGGTCAATCCTGCCATGTTCCGTGCTAATTTTAATTTGATCGCAGCGGCAGCCAAGTCATTGTTGTTTTCTAAAACTTGGGCGATCAGTTGGGATAACTTAGGGTCGTTAAATTTTTTCCACCACTCTGCGGATAAATTCTGGTTCTGTGGTGAATTGATGACGTCATTCCTATTTGAAGAGTGCTTGGTTTTTTCATCCCACGACAGGGGTAACTCAAGCGGTGGGCGCTGATATTCTGTTCGTGTAAAGCTCCCGCAAGCACTGAGTAATAGCAGTATTGAAAGTAAAATAGTGTGTAAAGAGAGCTGTTTGATATTCATTCGCGAGCCAATGCCTCTGTCGGATTAAGTTTGGCTGCTCTACGTGCAGGAAAATAACCGAAAATAAGTCCAATTAGCGCAGAGAAGCCACAAGCGAGTAAAACCGGTAATAAGGTAAAAACCATCGTAAATTGAGTGGTGACTTGAGCAAAAATAGCCCCCGCAACCCAGGAACCTGCGATGCCGATTAGTCCGCCAAGGGAACAAATTAGGATGGCCTCAATTAAAAATTGATTCATGATATCGGCAGGGCGAGCGCCGACCGATAGGCGAATACCAATCTCGTGCGTACGTTCAGTGACGGATACCAACATAATATTCATCACCCCAACGCCACCGACTAATAAAGAGATAGCAGCGATAGATGTAATGAGTAATGACATTGAATCAGACGTTTTTTGTAACGCATTTGCCAACTGGTCATCAGATTGAATAAAAAAGTCTTTTTTGCCATGTTCACGTAATAAAAGCTGCTCAACTTGTATTTCAGCTTGTTTAGGTGTCAAGGTTTCAGGAAAACGTAACGAAATATACTCTATTGGTTTGTCGCCTAAAACACGTTGTTGTAATGCGGTGTGGGGGGTCCAACCCATAATAAATCCACTCGACATTTTTGGCCCAGATTTGCGAGCGATACCGATAATTCGCCATGGCGAGCCTTCTATTTGCACTATTTGGTCTAAAGGATCTTCCTCTGGCGTAAATAACACTTCTCGGCTGGTTTCATCCAAAACAATAACGGGTGCATTATCTGCTACGTCTAATGGGCTAAAATTACTGCCTTGTAAAATCTGAAACCCTTGCGCCGCAAAATATTCATCAGAAACACCATTGAGCAGAATTGAAAAGTCGAGTCCTTTATTAACAACAATCGTCATACTGCTGGTAACAGGGGAAATTTGCTCAATCCATGAAAATTTTTTCAGGCTTTTGATATCGTTAAGTGATAACGCACGCTCCATATCTGGGCGTTTCGACCCCCATCCTGTTCCGGGGCGAATTTCAAGGGTTGTACTGCCGAGTTTTCCGATTTCATCCATGATGGTGCGTCTTGCCCCTTCACCTACGGCCATTGATGATACGACGGAGGAAATGCCAATAATAATGCCAAGCATTGATAAGAATGCTCGCATACGATGTCCGATTAATGAGCGCCAAGCCATGCGGATTGATTCATGAATACTTCTTCCAAGAGAGGCTCGCCCGTTATCTTTGACTGGCGGGAAATTATGTGGAATTCCCGTTTTTTGTAATGCATCATTTTGATTATCAGCCACAATCTTGCCATCACTGATTTCAATAATTCGCTGAGTTTGCTCAGCAATATTTCTATCATGCGTGACAATAATAATTGTGTGCCCATCAAGATGTAATTGGTGCAAGACATCCATCAATGCTTTACCACTAACGCTATCTAATGCCCCCGTGGGTTCATCAGCTAAAATCACACGAGCACCATTGATTAATGCGCGACAAATACTGACTCGCTGTTGTTGGCCGCCCGATAATTGATACGGCTTATGGTTTAAACGTTCGCGTAAACCTAATTTTTCAGCTAAGAACTTAGTTCGAGTGATGCGTTCAGCTTCTGGCATTGCCGTATATAAAGCGGGAATGGCAATATTTTCTTCAGCCGTAAGGTACGGCATTAAATGATAGCGTTGAAAAATAAAACCGAGATATTGACTGCGTAATTCCGCGAGTTGTTCGTTATCTACCTCATGAACTGCAATACCATTGATAAAAATTTCACCTTGAGATGGCTTATCTAAACAGCCAATAATATTCATCAAGGTTGATTTTCCTGAGCCAGATGCACCAATAATGGCGACCATTTCTCCTTGGTTTATTGATAGTGAAATATCATTTAGTACTGGAATGGTTTGTGTTCCCGCAGAGAATTCACGGAAAACATGATTGAGCTTAATGATGGGTTCGGATGATGACTGATAGTGTTTCATCGTTAACTCACAACACTATCTGGCTGAATGACAACGCGTTCGCCTTCTTCTATCCCATCAATGACCTCGACAAAATGGCGATCATTGAGACCAATTTTTACAGTACGAACTTCCGATTTTCCATTATCAATGACGATGACTTCATATTGATTGATACCGACAGAGCGCCCTAGTGCACTAACCGGTAAACGTAAGGCATTTTTGACTTCAGCAACACGAATGAAAACCTGAGCGGTCATCGAGGTTTTTAATTCACGATTGGCATTATCAACTTCAAATGTGCCATTGTAGTAAACTGCCCCACTTTGCTGTCCACCTGAGTTGTTTTTTTCTTCAAGGGCTTCGGAGGGTATGGGTTGTACATAGCCCATTGTACTTTCATACTGTTTTTCGGGATTAGCGATAACATGAAATGTTAAAGATTGTCCCGAATGAATTTTCTGAATATCAGCTTCAGAAATGCGTGTTTGAATCTGCATTTTATCGAGATTAGCCAGCACTAAGATAGTCGGAGCTGTTTGTGACGAAACGATGGTTTGCCCCTCATTGGCGACAATTCCCAGAACTTCACCACTAATTGGCGCGACAATACGTGTAAAGTTCAAATTAGCTTGTGCCGTTTGTACTGCCATTTCAGACTGAATGATCATCGCATCATTGACATTGACTTGTTGTAACTGGGCTTCATATTGCGCTTGTGCTTGCTCATATTCACTTCGAATACCAGAACCATCACGTTGCATCATGACTTGGCGTTTGTAAGCTTTGATATACTGCATCAAGGTTGCTTCTGCTGCTCGTTTTTGCGCTTGTGTGCTCAAGAGTTGTGCGGTTGCATTTTTTAATTCAGATTGCTGAATGGTCGGGTCAATTTCAGCAAGTAGTTGGCCTTTAACAATTTTATCGCCTTGTTGAACAAATAATTTTTTAATCTGCCCATTAACCTGAGCACCGACGTTAACTTGTACCGAAGGTTTCAAAATACCCGTCACCATGACAATTTTTTCGATATCGCCACGCTCAACGGATAGAATTATTGTTTCGTGTTGCGCTGATGTTGGTGTCTGCCAAAATAGGTTTCCAACGACAATCATGAATAGCAATACAGCAATACCAAGCACTTTGGGCGAGCGAAGTATTTTTATTAATGATTTCAGTTTGACGTGGCGAGTCATCATTGTGTTAATTCCTCTGTTGTGGTTAGCAAAGAGGATGCAGGCTTAGCAGTATCGGTTATTTTAAACTCATTTTTATTTGATGGATGTTGTTGGTTGAGATTGCCATCAATGAGTCGATAAATATGATTAAAACGAACCGTGATTTTATCGCTGTGTGTCACAACGATGAGCGTTTTCCCTGCCTTACGACAATGAGACTGGATAGTTTCCATCACGGTTTTTGCGGTTTCTTCATCTAAATTAGCCGTGGGTTCATCGAGCAGAAGAATAGGGCGAGCGCTATATAGTGAACGAGCCAATAAGAGGCGTTGACGCTGCCCAAGTGAAAGCGCGGAATGACTTTCTCTTATCAGTGCGTTTAAACCACCCGGTAAGCTATTGATGACTGTTCCCAATGCGAGATTTTCGAGCAATTGCTCAATAATTTTGCGATCTTTTTCGCGGAAGTTGGGGTCAAATAATGTAATGTTTTCCAACACTGTCGCATTGAATAAAATATCTTCTTGGCTTTGTAAGCAAACCAGTTGCGTTAATTGCTGGGTACTGACAAGGTCACCATTCGAATGACATTCGCCTTGTTGTGCGGCGAATAATCCAGCTATCACTCTTAATAATGTACTTTTACCTGCTCCGGACTCCCCGACGATGGCTATCTGTGTACCCGAAGGTAAATCTAAAGAAATATCATTTAAAATGGGTTTGATTGGATCATAGTTAAAGTGAATATGCTCAAAGGCGAGATGGGGCGCTTTACCTGTAGGGTGCTTTTCTTTAAATGGCGTAATATTTTCTTCATTCTTTTTAGGAAACAAAGAATGAACTCGGGTATCAATAATATGCAGTTGTGATTTATGAATAATGGCATAGAAGATACGCGTGATATATGAGGTGAAAATTTGACGTAAGAAACTATAAGCAAAAAAATCACCTAGCGAAATTAAGTCGTTAGCAACCATTGGTAAAATCACTAACATAAAAATGACCATTTCTAAGCTACCCGTTAATTGATAGATGCCATCTTTAATTTGTTGGTAAACATTCCTTCGTTGCATGCACGTAAATAATTCACGGCTTAGCCATGCAAATTGCGCTTTACGTTGATTCTCTAACCCTGCTGTTTTAATGGTGAGAATGCCTTGCAGCGTTTCCATGAAGAAATCATTGAGTTCGGCGGCCTTGAGCTGTAGTTGCTGCGTATACCAACGGTCACGAATGATTGCCCAAACGCTGATAAGCCCCATGATGGTGACACCGGCCGCTGAAATCGCCGCTAAAACCGGCGCTATCCAAAACATGACACCGAGAGCGATGGCACAGATTATCCAATCTGTACGTAATCCATTATCAAGTTCAACTTTTGCAGTTAACGCGCCTTGCCACGCCACAAAGCGGCTAAAAATATCGCCAGGGGCACGTTTTTCGAAGAAGCGTAATGGGTTACTGAGTAAACGTGAGAATCCCACACCGCTATTGATTAAGACAAAATGTTTTACAAATCGCTCACTTACCATTCGTACGGCAAGGGCAAGCAATGTTGCACCAACAAAGGCGAGGATAAACCAACCATAGGGAAAAATCGCATTTTTTGCATCAGAGAAGGCTTGATTTATTGCATTGCTCACCATAGCCGGCATTAAAAAAAGTGTTAATGAAACTAAGAAAGTGAATGTCATTAACCAATAAATATTTCGAACAACCGCAGTTTCTTTGAGGCTCATCGCATGAGGAACCTTCCGACTGTTCGATGTATTTTTTGTTGTTGATTCTGCTGCTGCTGCCGCTGCTGTGAGGGATTCAATTTTATTTAGTGCAGTTTCAGGCTCTAAAATGAGTGCATACCCACTAATTTCAGCCTTTAAGGCAGCAAAAGGCAGCCATTGTTGTCCAATGGCGGGATTCATTACACAGACATTTTGCCCTTTACGATATGCAAGTACGACAAAGTGATTTGCGCCGTAATGTAAAATAGCAGGGAGTGGTAGGCTATTTAATTCATTATGCTCAAAAAGTACCGGTGTTGTTGCAATACCGTAATTGGTTAAGATAGTTGAAAGGTCGATCAAAGAAGTCCCGTGATCGGAAGCAGGATAAACTTCACGTAAGGTATCGAGAGAAATAGATAACCCTTGAGTTTGTGCCAGCATTGCAATACAAGCTAGCCCACACTCATTAGTTTCTTCCTGATAGATAAGACTTGGAATAATGTTTTTCATTATTATTAATGATTAATAAAATAAAGTGAATGGCTATGCCATAGAAGCCAGTCATGGGGATAATCGCGAATTGCATTTTCGATAATCACTGGCATTTGAGCTGCGACATCTTTAGCCGCAACAGGAGAATATATTTTGATTTGCAGCCCATTTTGATAATACAAATGGTAGAAAATAACCTGCGCTGAAATCGCGTTAGATAATCGTATGACTCCATTGTGGAGTTTGGCTGGGCGATTAAATAATTGGCATGATAATTTACTCGACATCCCTTCTTCGGTTTGAATTGTGTAATCAGGGGTTATATCAGGAAAAACAATCATGTTTTTCTGACCTGTCGCCGTTTCTGTCATTAACGTCATTAGGCTGCTGGCCAAAGATTTATTATCTTGATGAATTGAACAGTAAGATAAATTGACAGCACCTAGTTCCCGAGCAGACATATTATATTTTTGTTGTTCAGCACTGGAGGAAACAACAACGGTGGCACTGCCTGGTGTAACACCCGCGCCGACCATAGTGGCAAGAACATCTGAAACCATATGTAGGGGGGCAAGAACAATGGGCTTTTTTTGCTGATGAAGGGGTTCGACAACGTTATTGAGAGCGAGCGTACAAGCTTGAACTTGAGCAATAATATGGCGATTTTGTCCCCAAGTTGCTGCTTCTTCTAAAATAAAGCGACGAACTGCAATCCAGCTTGCATCAATATAGCCGTTAGTTTTCATTAAACTGCGGAAATTCTCGGTGGCAACTTTATTATGATTCTGATATTTCCGTCCCAAGATCCCCATACGAGCAAGACCTCGAGATATAACGAATATTGATGCGATATTGCCGTGATGCAGTAAAAAGCGTAAAGAGCTCAACGCACTATGGCTGAGCTTTTCATATCCTTTTTTAAACGGCATCAAGCAATTTTTCGCGCTGAAAACCGTCCAAACAATTAAGAACTGAATCACTGTGGCTCCTTTTTACTTTTATCTAATAATTCAATCATGTAATCGGCAAACTCAGGAAAATCGCGATCTTGATAAACCACATAACGTTTATTAATGATAAAAGCGGGGGTGCCAGTAATTTGATAATATTTAGTGATATCAGCCATATATTTGAGTCGTTCTTGGACTGCCTGACTTTGACTGATTTTTAGATATTCAGTGACATTAATATCATTTTGCTTTAGCCAATTTTCGAGTATGTCTTTTTTAGCTAATTCAATTTTTTTATTAATTACAGAATCATATAGACTTGAACGTAATTTAAACTCTATACCCATTTCTTCTAATGTTGCAAAAATAGGCGCATAAGCGGCTAGCCCTTCACCGTTAGTGATTGTCAAATGGATGACTTTAAATGTGGCATTTTCAGGTAGTGTCTTTACAAATTTACTAATGTTTTCATCATTAATTGCACAGTAATGACAACCATAGGATAAAACTTCGATAATACTGTTATCTTCTTTTATTGGGCTTAATAAAACTTGTTCAGTACTAAATTCAAAAAAAGAAGAATTTTGATTGTCATCATTTGAAAATGTTTTGAAGACAAAAATATGATAGAACAAAACCGTTATGAGGGAAGACGCAATAATAACAAATAGTGTATAAAGAGTAAGGGTTTTTGGTTTGAAATGCATATTCATAACAGTTAATTCCATTCTTTTATGAAAATACATGGAGATAAATCCCCATGTATATATTAATTAAATAAAACTAATTAAATCTTATGGTGCGATTGGACCTGCACATTTAGCATCATCAGCAGTTTGAGCTTGGTAAGTTTTATTACCATGCTTGTCAGTACATGTTGTAATTAGCTTACAAGATGAAACACCACCAACAATGATTTTTTCATAAGAGTCTGAACATACTTTACTTGTTCCACCAACGATATTTGCAGCTTCAGTAGCATTTAACTTTTTCATTTTGTTTCCTTTTTAAATGTATATTAATTAAATAAAACAACACTCTATTGATAAACGATTTACCAATAAATTCTTACAATTCTATTTCTGACATGAAGGTTTCTATAAAAACAATCAATTCTGTCTAATTAATTAAATTAATTTGTTCAATTCGTTCATCTTTAATAAATAGCCATTTTGCTTTTTTATAAATTTTTTTAGCTTTTTCTTTTTGATCTAACTCATTTAAAACAAGTATCCATGAATAATAAACATTAGCATCAGGGTATTTAAGAGAGTAATCCTCTGCCCAAATGTCAAATAGTTTTAAATATTCATTATCATGTGTTTCATTATAACGTAACAGATATCCCATATTTAAATCATAACAATATCGATCAGCTATTAATAAATAGCTCCATTTGTTGTTAGCAGGATTTGACGTTGACAATATTGATTGACTTCCTGTTTTTTCAATATAAGTTAAATATTGTTGTGCCTGCAACGTTAAATATAATAATGTTATTGAAAATACGCCACCTAATGCCAATATACTCCTTGAAAAAATAGCAATTGGTTTATAAATTATTTGTTTTTTTAATGAAACATCGGTGCACCGTAATAATAATATCAAAACTATTCCATGTGGCGTTGATAGCCATAATGGAAACTCGGTCATAATATGAATAAAAATAGGTAAAGCTATTACTAGATAAATATAATTTTGTCTTCGTAATGAAGATCGTAATAAATAAAAAACACCTAAAGTTATGAAGCATATACCGAGAAGCCCAATTAATCCACCTTCAACCATCCAACGCAATATTTCATTATGGGGGTGAGACATTGTGCTTTGACTAGTACTAATTAAATTACCACCAAATCGCTCTAAGAAAACTGATTCAAAACTACCAACTCCAGTTCCCCATAAGAAATTTTCACTAAATAGAGATAAACTATGTTGCCATAAAACCCAACGAATATGTGATGTATGTAACTTCATTTCAGAAACATCAGAAACGTTAAGCCCAATTTTAATTATATATCCTAAAATAAGTCCAATAATAATTGAAAATAAAGCGAGTAATATTTTTTTACGATAATACCGTGCAAAAATAAAAAAAACAATTAAAACTAAAAATAAACTTAAATATCCTGTTAATGATTGTGACAAAGGTAATACTGAACTCATTAAAATGAGACTTATCATAATAATGCTAAGAGAATACCAAGTATTTTTTTTAATTTTAATTATTAAACCAACTGCACTTGCTATTCCAACACAAATAAAACTAGAGAAAACATTTACTTGTTGAAATATACCATATGGGCGTTCACCCGATAATGGCGGGTAAGAAAGTCCAGCTATAGGTAATAGATTAAAAGTCTGAACTATGGCTAGTGTACTTTCGATAACGCTAGCTAGTAATATTCCCCATAATATAATATCGCAGTCAACTTCTGAGAAATTGATTTGCATTAATAATTGATAGAAAACCAATATCCCTAATATCCAGTATGCTGTTAAATAGGCACTTTGTCGATAAGCATCTGGTGAAAAAAAACAAATAAAAATAAAAATAATTAGGCCGATAGAAATTAAATTGCTCGCTGTTGAGTAAAATAGGGTAGTTCTTTTTAGTTGGATGATACTAACTAAAAAAATAAATAAAGCAATACTAAAGTTACTAATTATATTTAATGGCAATGATAAACCTGAACCACCTAAATTAGGTAGATATATATGTAATATCACACCAAAAAAAATAAGCGTGAGAAAGAGTGTCACCCAAGAGTAACCTAGTCTTTTATTATTAAAATTTGTTTCTATTAAATTCATATTATTATTTTTAATTATTATTGATAATTTAAGGTGTAATATGCCGTGCTATAGAAATGTCCATAGGTAATTGTTTCATTTGCTAACGCTTCTGGTTCAGCTTGAATATAAGCCTTAAATTTAATTTCAGTATTATTGTCTGTAAGATTTTGTGCTAATGAAGGTGCATTCAATTTAATTGATGTATCATTTTGATTTAGCAAACCAATACCAATCCCACTTGCTGTGCTTTTATTATTAATGGCTAAATGGTCAGGAAGATCTTGATTTTCTATTCCATTAAATGTCACTGTGACTGCTTTAAATACAGAAGTATTACAACTTATTAAGTGTATAGAAAAAGGCAATGGTTTTGATTTGCCATTTAAATAAAGCTCCTTGACAGATACTTGCTCAAAATCAACAGGTATTTCTTCACTTCCTGGTGCTATTTGACAGGGTGTGACAACAACTGTTCCTGAAAAAGAGTAATTACCTGTATTAATATGTGAAGTACTTGCAATGGCATGGCCAGAGCCTAATATAAAGCCGCAAATTGCGCCAAAATATTTTGCACGAATTATTTGTTTATAATTTAACATGCTATTAGCTCCTTATTGAAATTCAGCAAGAATAGTACCCGTTGCTGTAAATTCACCATCATCTACCGTACTTCCGGGGGCTGCAATCGGTGCTGCGGTTAAATTCCAAGTACCTTGATTGTTTACAAAGTTAGGTACTTGATAGGCTTGGTTGGGCTTAACCACATTTCCCATAGAATTATCTTTAATGACAATGCCTAAGTTTGTACGTTTAATACCATTTTTTAAGGTACCGAAATAATCTGAATTAAATTCAGCGTGACCCGAAGCTCCTGGTAATAGTGATAATTTGATATTTAAGTCACCAGTTGTAAAACTACCTCCTGAGCATTTCACTGGTATCGCGAAAGGTTGTAGGTAATTTGTTCCATTTAATTGTTCACTGGTATTCGCAACATCACCAAACTTTATATCAATAGGATTTCCGTTATTAATTATGCAACTATCTGCAACGGTAATAATACCTGCCCCTAATACCACACGGGTTGACGGTATGGCCGCGTAAGAAGTTCCGGCATTATCTTTTCCTTTTTTGGCAAAAACTTGTACTAGCTCCGCTTGATTAATGGTAATTCCATTAATAATTGGTTTTTTTAGTCGGAATGTTACTCTTCCATTAGAACCTGTTTGTAATGTTGTCGCATAGTCACGGCTATTCGTACTCGTTGGTCGGCATTCCATTGGATCGGACCCTCCGTTCCAAAGATTTGTCATAGGAACTGTAATATGTTGGTTTACCAGTCCACCAATCTGGATTTCAACTTTTACATCAAAATATTCGTTGAGACTTAAATAACCCGGATTTTGCATTGATTTTGGAATTGTTGATGTCAAATCAAACGTCATTCCAGAGTCAGGATCTGTATTACCAGGCCCCCCAGGTTTCATATAAGTATCGCAATAAATATTAAAATAAGGCGTGTTACCTATATTGAATGTAAATACGGTTTCTGCGTCTTTTTCATTAACCAAAAGCTGATTATTCATTTGCGCTTCAAAAGTATAAGTTCCGCCGTCAGGAATAACAGCGCCATGGGGATATCCTAGTGCTCGCATAGGTAATAATGCGGTTGTTAGAAAACCAGTTATAATGACGACACTTTTAAAATTTTTATTTTTGAGCATAGACATTTTTATAAATACTCCAGTTTTAACCTAACTAACCCGTTAAAGTTACCTGCTGTTACTGTTTGCCCTGTCGCTTCTAATACTGCATTTAGTGTGATGTTATTATCCCCAGGTTTAATAACCCATGAGGCTTTAGGTTGATTTAACATTAAATTTTCATGATCCTGACTGAAAATACGCAATCCAGCCCCTTTCACATCACCTTTAATACGCACTAAATCAGAATTAAAGAAATCAGGTTCTCCGGTGATACTCAATGAAACGGCACTTTCTCCCGTGAGATAGTAACGTTTACCGTCTTGAGTGGCTTCGCCCGCAGAATTAACAAACGATCTCGATGCTCCTCGTTGACAGTCTTTAAGCCGTATATTAAAAGTGACTGGCGCGCTTCTATCACCAATACGATGAAATGTTCTTGCGTTTATTTCACCTAAATCAACATATTGCTCCTGTGTGCTTAACTCGAGAACACAAGGTGATGCATATATGCTTCCTTGGAAATGTACTTCACTGTGTACGTCAAGTAAGGTTTGACGAGACGTTTTATCATCTGCAAGTTCAGCAATTGCACTGGCACTACTTACTCCGAGTAACAAGATCCCTAAGTGTTTAATTTTCATGTTAATACTCCTAGCGTGGTTGTTGCTCGGTTGGTAATGCCTTGCATGTATTTCCACTACAACTGTATTTCAGTTCAGGATGTCCGCCATAATCGTTCACATACATCATGGTAAAGTTTTCTGCCGCACCATTTACTTTGATATCTAAGTGAGATTTAGGCGCAATCATGACACCTGGGAAATCGGTAAGTTTCTTTCCACCCTCGGTCGTTAATTTGTTATTTAAACTAATTATGGTGACGTAATAAGGTGTTGGGTTTTCTGCTCGCCAATTATTTCCCTGTTTGTTGAACGTAACTTGATTTTGCCAAACTGCACTTTTTGATTTTGGAATAACGGCGGTTGGTCGATAAAATAGTTTGATACGTGACTGCATGGCCAGCTGTAAAACATTGGCTTTATCGGGTTTTGGTGGAACTTCACGAACATTTAAATAAAATAAACTTTCACGATCTTGTGGTAATTTATTGATCTCATTTGTTTTTGAAACGCGAGCGACGCCTTTTTGTCCCCCGTTAATTCGTTGTAATGGTGGCAGTACAACTAAGGGCGATGTAATTTTTTTACCTTCAGCATCTTCAACCCATGACTGTGCTAAAAATGGAATACTTAAACTTGTATTTGATAAATTCGCACTTGTAGAAGTCTCTGCTTCCGTAATAATAATTCGTGTTCTATCAAGTGAAATACCAGCATATGACTGATTAACACCTGCCATGATGACTAGCAAACCACCGACCCATTGATTTATCTGAATTGCCATTTTTTATATCCTATATAAGACTTGTTCTGATCGTCGTTTTATTATTGGCAAGGCAGCAGAACTGACATACCAGAATCAATTTGTGCAGGTAGCTGAACTTTGCATTGTGCTTTTCCACCCCAAGAGACGGTTAACGTTTCTTTAGGATTTACTGCCATCAAATAAGACAGCCCATTTTCCATTACCATGGCAATATTGATGCCATCAGCATTGGTTACATCTGCGCCAAAAGGAGGAACGGTGTCGTTATAACGGATTGTTGCCACTAATTTTTCACCTTTTGCTACATCAAACCGCTGATAACCAATTGCGCCTTCCGTTAATGTTGATGTCGCAATCGCTTTGTTGGTATCAACATCACTGTTTAGTTTGTCCACATCAATACGAGTATCAAAACTGTAATAGCTCACGATATCGGGAACGACTGATATACCTTTCCAGTTAGTTCTGGCTTTTTCATGGTTAAATGGCACGCCGCCAACACCATTGGTATCGACCATAATTCTTGCCGTATTGCTTGTTGCACTACTGTTATGCAGCGCGGCACCATAGCCCGTAGCGGTAAAACCACCGCGGAATGTTCCGTTAAGTGATGCAGATTGTCTTTCTTGATAGCTGACGTTGGTATTGACTTCAGCAAGTTGCGTTCTTTTTTGATAATAGCCATCGAATTGGGCACGGTCGTCACCACTTCTACCGGCTCTAATTCGCCATAAGTTATTGAAATCTCTATTGTCACTATATGACAACATATGGCTTGTTTTACTACCACTGTTCTGTAAATCATAGCCCGCCCAACGGCTATCACCGACAGGGACTGAAACCGATAGGGATAGGCTATCATCGCGTTTTCCACGATATTCAGAGCGATAGGCTGAAATATTTGTTGAGATACCATCAATTTCCATAAAACGGAATGTACGACCAACAGATAAGCCATATCTATCTTGGGTTGTTTGATCCCAAAAGGTTTGACGGGTATAAGTTAAGAATACGGTTGTTCGCCAGTCTGCTTGGTCAGCCCAAAATGTTTTATTTGCGGTAATGGTATACATCTCTTTTTGACGACCAGTACCTAAATATTTATTTTCACGCTCATCTAAATATTGAGATATTGTCCGAAATTTATCCTGTGAGAAGCGATAACCGGCAAATGTAATAGTACTGTTAATTTCATCAAATGATTTTGAATAGCTGAGTCGAAAAGATGAGCCCGTTTCAGTGTTGTTGCCCGGAATCCGACTAATAGATTGTGTGATATCAGCAGACAGTGCACCCAAAATAGAGAGATCTCGCCCTAAGCCTGCGGATAGTGCGGTATAGTCTTTGCCTGCAAACAATATTCCACCAATAACTGACCAGTTATTACTTAATCCCCAAGAGAAATCACCTGTTGCAAACATGCTACCTTCAGGCTTGTGGTTAAAGCGTGATGGTTTACCCGCCGAGATGTTATAGCGGATATAGCCAGGCCGAGTTAGATACGGAATATTTGCGGTATTAACTTGAAAGGTCGAAATATCGCCATCATCACCTTCAACTTTTACATCTAGCGTTCCGCGAATTGAGCTTTGTAAATCTTGAATACTAAACGGGCCGGCAGGAACGGTTGTTTCATAAACCACTCGTCCTGCTTGGCTAACAATAATTTTTGAGTTACTTTTGGCAATTCCATTAATTTGTGGTGCGTAACCGCGTAAATTAGGCGGTAACATACGTTCATCACTGGATAAGTTAAATCCGGTATAACGAATAGTGTCAAAGACTTGAGAGTTAAGATAGATTTCCCCTAACGTCAGTCTTGCTGCCATATGGACTAAAGGGCGATATGCATAGAATTGATTCCAATCGAATTTTCTGTCGCCACGTTCATTATAATTAGCCTGATAGTCTGCCCTGAAACGCCATGCGCCAAGGTTGAATCCAGTTTGGCCATAAGCAGATAATGAATGTTTATTGGTGTGCGTCGTTAAAGAACGTGCAACTGTCCCAGATAAATTATAGTCAAATAAGATACCGGATACGCCAGTATCCCAACGTTCAGGTGGTACCCAGTTTGGGTCCGAATATTTCATCCACGCCTGTGGCATAGTGATATCCAGCTTTCCTTCTGAGTTATTAATTTTCGCACCAGGAATAACTAAAATATTCGAACATTCTGGCGATATGATTTGAATTTTCTTTAATGCATCTTCTTGAAGTGCGAACATTTCAACTTGTTCATGTGTAAAACAAGCTAATGTTTTTTCACTATTTTGTGGATCAGTAATATAAGTTATTTTTTGTTGAGATAATGATTGACCGTTAATATAAAGGTCTAATAAATAGACTCCAGGAAACACAAAATTATCTTTAGAAAAACGCGTTAAATCAATATTACTTCGATCGCCAACATCTAATACATCTGTATTAAATTCGACGATATCATCAGCGAGGAGATTTGAGGAATAACAGAGTAATGCAATATATATTGCAAATAACCTTTTCATCTTAATTATGTTTTTATTAAAAATAATCATTATATTTACTCTGTATTCACTGGCAATGTTGGAATTAATTTCTCATGAGCTTATGAGATAAAATAAATTTTTAATTTTTCTTCTAAAAATAATCCATTCTAAATCGTAGAGTTGCTGCAAACTCACCTGCCTTTATATTTTTTTGATAAGCAATAAGAATCGCAGTGAAGTTCAAGCTATCACGTCCTTCAAGTAAGGTGTAATCCGGCATTTTTGTATTAAGGCTTAGGATTTCTCCATGATAATCTCGTAATTGAATTCCAAATCCTTCAGACTTTCCATTAACTCGAAGTAATTTATCACTATCAACTGATGTTCCCATTATTGTTATTTGAGCTCGAGATGCGCTACCTTTATCTGCTGAGGGAAGTGTGCAGCCAATTAGTTTTATTTGAAATTGTTTACTTACAAGTAAATTAGCCTCTGGTGTAATTTCTCTTGCACTAATTTCACCAAAATCAATCCAAAGATCTCGGCTATTAGGATCAATTGTGCATGAGGCTTCTATTAGTTCGCCATGCATAATAATATCACCTGGCGTGCTATTAATTGTTACTCCCCAACTTAATAAAGGTAACAATAAATGAGAACCTAATGCTATTTTTATAACTCGCATTATCATGGGGATACCATATGGCTATATATCAAGTTTTATTATTGCGGAGTATTTAATACTCCGCACATTTTCATAAAAACGAGCTACAGCTTATTGATAGTTGATTTGGAAATTAATCGTTGAATCAAAGTTACCTGGCGTTACTGCATTAGATGCATTATCAGCTTTTAGATAAGCAACGAATGGAATTGATGTTTTACCATCAGTTAAGTTAACTGCTGTAGAGGCAGTTCCCCAAACAACATCTTGATTGCCATTGTCTCTTAAACCAATACCTGCGCCACTTGCTGTACCTGAAGTAAATGCGGCTAAGCTAGCATCGTTAGGGTTCACTGTTGATGGTGTATATGTCACTGTTGCTGTTTGTGCTACAGTGGTATCACAGCCTTGCAGGACGATATCTTTTTTAACGTTACCCGCACGCTCACCATTTTTTAGGTTTGCTACTGGGATTTGATAAAAATTAACTTTTACTGGGCTTGATTCTTCACTTAGACCACA
Organism: Providencia sp. Je.9.19; assembly: GCF_051129765.1. Lineage (NCBI taxonomy): Bacteria > Pseudomonadati > Pseudomonadota > Gammaproteobacteria > Enterobacterales > Morganellaceae > Providencia > Providencia sp. Je.9.19. Next base: position 270,002 of record NZ_JBCPSS010000004.1, on the reverse strand, counting down.
TGCAGAGTTGACTAACTCACCAGTAATTTCAATCGTACCGTTAGTTGGTGTACCTGTGTAAGCCGCCATTGTTGCAAAAGAAGCAAAGCCAGTTACGAATGCAGCAGCCACGACTATTTTATTCAATTTCATGATTTATTAATCCTATATGATGTTTATTTTGTGATGATTGTTATTAATAACAACTTTAGATAAAAATAAGCATTAACAAAAATTAATTAATGATAATTTTTAATAAAGTTGTCATTTTATTTTCTATTGTTAGAATTTATAAAACTGATCTTATTTAACAATACCTGTCTTAAGTGTAATAATCGATTTTATAAATTTCATCGCCATAATTTTTTAGAATCTTGACCCAGTACAGATAAATAGGTGGATTCATTTTTTATGATGTGTTTTAGTCGTTCATTATCATGCTTATCGATGACAGTATTAAAAAAATCTCTCCATGATTTATTAAATACGGTTAATATTGTATCCATCATTTCAAATGTTAGCTTAGTTTTCCCTGTTTCATATCGAGATATTTGTTGTTGGCTAACATTTAGCATTTTTGCCAGTTGACCCCCTGTTAGGTTTTGCTCTTTTCTTATTCCTCTTAAATATAGTCCCACTTCTTTATTTATTCCGTTAGAAAAATGAACCATTTGATTAGAAAAAAAAACCATTTTAATTGACCTTTAATTTAAATAACTAACCTCAGACGCCATATGAAATTTTCATTAATTATATTGGCGGTTATTTATTTTGTATAATAGATAGTACGAATTGATTGATATTAAAAAACATTATCATCTTAATGAAATGAAAAAGTGTTACAGGAAAATGAATGAGTTAAAAATATAAATCATAGATAACAATGAGTTATATTTTTCATATCTAAATAACAGTAGATACAATTTACATTTAGATACAATGTAAAATACAGACACACAAATTCAACTCGTTTTATGTTTAATTTGATCAAAAATAATACAAATACAAGCTAGTAAATGTCACTAGTTACTCCAATTGCGAGTTTATTATTTTGTTTGTTTTTTTTTAAGACTTATCCTACTCAGACTACAGGTTAAATTTTCAATGAATTATCATGGATTATTATAAAAACAAGTAATTTGTATGGGTATGTCAATGGCTTGATTGCATCTTAATTGGATTGTCACTTTAAGGCGTGTAATTTATAAATGAGATAATTTAGGGGGGGCGGTATCAAAATCTCAGTGTGGGTGTTTATTTTAGTATTAAGTTTTATTTAGATATTGAACAATTCTAGTTTTTAGCTTTTTCCTTAACAGGGTCTCTTATTAACTGATTATTTATAATATTGAAGGTACTGGTTTCATCGTAAAAGTATTGTCGCTTTGAACTGTGGGCAAAAAAAAAGGAAAATGAAGTCACATTATGCTTCATTTTCCTGTTCACTATCCTTTCAGGTAGGCGTTTATCTAGAATTTATTGGTGTTTAGTTCCCTGAAAGTGGTGTGTAGCCATAACGGATGGTTTCAGGCTGATCAAGGTGGATCTGCGTGATGGCAGGTTGAGTGCACGCGATCACGCGGCCATCACGAATTGAATAACGTACCGGAACTTGGCGACGCAGAGCATCAAATCCATTTTCTGCGGGTAAAATCAGTAAACTTGCACGCTTGCCTTCACTCACTCCGTAATCTTGTAAATTCAGTGTTCGTGCACTGTATTGTGTAATAAGTTTCAGCCCATCATTAATTTGGTCATAGCCCATCAACTGGCAGACATGCAGCCCCATATGCAAAACTTGAAGCATGTTGGCTGTACCCAATGGGTACCATGGGTCAAATACATCATCATGACCAAAACAGACATTAATATCTGCGGCTAACATTTCTTTGACTCGGGTGATCCCTCTGCGTTTAGGGTAGGTGTCAAAACGGCCTTGCAGGTGAATATTAACCAGTGGGTTTGCGACAAAGTTAATGCCAGACATTTTTAGCAGACGAAATAGGCGAGAGGCATAGGCACCATTATATGAGTGCATTGCAGTAGTATGACTGGCGGTAACGCGAGCGCCCATACCTTCGCGGTGTGCTAGGGCGGCAACGGTTTCCACGAAACGTGATTGTTCATCATCAATTTCATCACAATGCACATCAATCATACGATCGTATTTCTGTGCCAGTGCAAATGTTTTATGTAGAGATTCCACACCGTATTCACGGGTAAATTCAAAGTGTGGAATTGCGCCGACAACATCAGCACCCAAACGCAATGCTTCTTCTAATAATGCCTCTCCGTTTGGATAAGACATGATGCCTTCTTGTGGAAAAGCCACAATTTGCAGATCTATCCATGGTGATACTTCTTGTTTGACTTCGAGCATGGCTTTGAGCGCAGTGAGTGTGGCATCGGACACATCAACGTGAGTACGGACATGTTGAATGCCGTTGGCAATCTGCCATTTTAGTGTTTTCCAAGCACGGGCTTTAACATCTTCATGAGTCAGTAATGCTTTGCGTTCTGCCCAGCGTTCAATTCCTTCAAATAGTGTGCCGGATAAATTCCAGCTTGGCTGGCCCGCGGTTTGGGTGGTATCAAGATGAATGTGGGGCTCTATAAATGGAGCGATAACTAAACCGCCCTCGCCATCAAGGCTTTCAGGTAAAACTTCATTGGTAGGCTGCGGGACAATCGCCTGAATTTTTTGGTTATTAATATCGATACGCCATAAGCCATCACGTTCCGGTAAACGGATATTATGTATATGTTTTATATTATGATTAAGCACGGGTTATCTCCGGGTTGATGACACGACGACGATTAAGCAGTGGATTGAGAACAGCATAACTTAATGCGCCACCAAGGACAGCATTTACAGGAACAATTCCTGGTAGCCAATGGCCTGCAATTACACCAACGGCGACAGCGAGTAGTGCGCTAATATTGACATCACGCATTTTGCTACAATCAAAGGTGTCATAACGGTGGCGATACATTAAGTAGTCCATAATAATGATCCCACCAATTGGTGGAATAGCCGCAGATAAAAAAGTTAGCCAACTAATAAAATTGTTATAAAGCCATAGCGCACATAGGGTACCGATTAAGCCATTAATAATAGATAAGGTTTTGCTAGATAGCCCTGTAATATTCGCAAATCCCAATCCTGAAGCGTAAAGTGCATTATCATTTGTGGTCCAAATATTAAGCCCAAGAACAATAATTGCTGGCAATAAGAGCCCTTGTGCAATCATGACATCTGAAATATCTGCCATACCGAGTGATGCAGCGCCAGCGGCACCAAAGATAAACATTAATGAATTACCGAGGAAAAATGCCACTATTGCAACGAGTACTGCAATTTTTGGCTTGCGTCCGAAGCGAACAAAGTCTGCGGTTAAAGTACCAGCACTGACAAATGAGCCAACAACCATTGCCAAGGCTAAGTTAAAATCGATAGGTTGCGCGGGGACAATGGAAACTAAGGTGCTCATGCCGCCCACACTGGTTACTGCAAGATAGACAGAGTAGCTGCCGAGGATGGCAATTGCTGGTACAGCAATAATTGATAGTACGGTCAGTGCGGAAATCCCAAAAAAAACAGTTACTGTCATCAATATTCCAGAGACACCAATTAACCAATTAATATCCCAACCGGTGGCTTTTCCTACTGGAATGGCAAACATCGCGACACCAACACCGAACCAGCCAACTTGTGTACCGCCGAGTAAGAATGATGGGAGCCAGGAACCTTTAATACCGAAGGAGTAACGCGCGAGAAGGTGAGTTGTGAGGCCTGTTTTAGATCCGATGAAACCAAGAGATGCGGTATAGATACCAAGAATAAGATTACCGATAAGAACTGCGAGGAAGAAATCATTAAAACTGAGACCGGTACCGAGTGCGCCTCCGGTCCACATACTGGCGGAAAAGAACGTTAAACCTAGCATCACAAAGGTTAATGCTAGTCCGCCTTTTCTCGCGGATATGGGCACAGGCCCATGACTATAATTTTTATCTTCAGACAAAATTACCTCCCATTTCGATTAGCAGGCCAAAAAATTCGAACGGAGTTTATAGATGAATAAAATAAAAGCAAATTATTTCGCACATAGTTTAAGACAATTAATGAATCGCTAATGTGACGATTTTATATCTTTATATTATATTAATTGAGTTAATAACGTTAAAAAATAGATCAATATTTTGGTGTTGAGAACTATTCTAATTAATCTGAAAATTATTTTAAATTTACTCATGATATAGCAATGAATTTTTTAATATATTCATCTTAATGTGCGAAACAATTTAATTCCAATATTTCATAAAGTAAATTTAGATCACAAAATAATAGCAAATTTTATTTTTAACTATAAAAATTGATTTCACTCAATTAAATAAAACCATTGAGGCTCACAATGGAATGTGACACTAGGGATTTTATTTCATCACTCCAATTAACTTCTAAGCGTGACGCTATAATAAGAAGAGGACATTTTATGATAATGCAAATTATCGCAGGGCTAGTCATTTTTTTGACAATCTATTTATTAATAAAGAAATATGAAACTCGAATGGTACTCATTGCAGCTGGATTAGTACTTTGTATTATTAGTTTAACACCAATGAGTGCACTCGATGCTTTTAGTGAAAGAATGGTGTCGGCCCCATTAATACAAGCGATTTGTTCGAGTATGGGTTTTGCCTATGTAATGAAATACACAAAGTGCGATAAACACCTTGTTTTAGTTTTATCTAATTTATTAACTAAATTAGGTTTTTTTCTTATTCCAGCCGCTGTCGTTTTAACCTTCTTTATTAATATTGCGATTCCATCGGCAGCGGGCTGTGCCGCAGCAGTTGGCGCGACTTTGATTCCATTATTGATTGCAGCCCGCATCCACCCTGCAATTGCAGGCGGTGCGGTATTATGTGGCACCATCGGTTCAATGTTGAGTCCGGGGTTATCACATAATCCTTTCGTGGCGCAAATGTCTAACATGAGCATTGTGGATTTGATTGCTCGTCATGGCCCATATAGTCTGGCTGTCGGGGCGATAGGTGCAGTTTCATTGTCCATCGTGGCATTGGTAAAAAAAGAGTACAACATTAAAGTTACTGTAAATGATAATGGTGGGGCAGCTAATTCTGTTGAAAGTGAAGCTGCTGAGCGTCCGAATTATCTTTATGCAACCGCACCATTCATTCCATTGATTTTATTACTATTACCCTTTATTGATTCACTAAAAGCTTACCAAATCACGGTACCTGCAGCGATGCTAATTGGCGCAATCTATGCATTAATTATCACGCGTACTAACCCATCAATTATCACGAAAGAATTTTTTAAAGGAATGGGCAATGCCTATGGAGATGTGCTCGGTATCATTATTGCTGCCGCTGTTTTTTCTGCTGGGTTAAAAGCATCTGGTCTTATTGATTCATTTATTGGTTTTCTGATCCATGCCCCTGAATTTGCCCGTTGGGGCGGGACTTTAGGTCCATTCTTGATGGGGATGATAACGGGATCTGGGGATGCCGCTGCTTTTGCATTCAATGAAACTGTGACGCCGTTTGCCCAACAATTTGGCTATGAAATACCGGATTTAGGCATGGCTTCAGCTATTTCTGGCGCATTAGGACGCACGATGTCACCACTGGCAGGCGCAACAATTGTTTGTGCTGGTTTAGCTAATATCAACCCGATGGAAATAGCCAAAAGAACGGCACCCGGTATGATCGTTGGTGTGATTTTTATCGCACTAATAATGCTTTAATATTAAGGAGATAGTATGTCTGTTATCACATTAGAACAACTCATAAAATGGCGTCGCGAGTTCCACCAATACCCTGAAATTGGTTGGTCTGAATTTTTGACAACCGCCAAGATTGTGGACCAATTACGCGGGCTTAACCTTGAAGTTAAGGTTGGTACTGATGTTATAAACCCAGAATATGCGTTTGGACGTCAAAGGAGCATTATTGATAAAGGGTTAGAAATTGCACGTAAACATAATGTTAGCGAAGAATTACTACAAGAAATGCAAGAGCTGACAGGCTGCGTAGCTATTTTTGATAGTGGAAAAGCAGGTCCAACAGTTGCTTTACGGTTTGATATTGATTGCGTCGGTGTAACTGAAAGTACGGCTGATGACCATCGACCAAAAAATGATAATTTTAGTTCTTGTCATCCAGGTGAAATGCATGCTTGTGGTCATGATGGGCATATTTCTATCGGTTTAGCTGTTGCTCATTGGCTAGTTGACAATAAAGATAAGTTAACAGGTAAAGTTAAGCTGCTATTTCAGCCTGCTGAAGAGGGAGTTCGTGGTGCTAGAGCCATGGCTGAAAGCGGAATTGTTGATGATGTTGACTATTTTTTAGGTTCCCACTTAGGTTTTATCGCAAATAGTGGTGAAATTGTGATTAATCCAACTCATTTTCTTTGTACCACAAAACTTGATTTTCGGTTTAAAGGCGTACCATCTCATGCAGGTGCTGAGCCAGAATTAGGATTAAATGCACTTGCTGGTGCTTGTCATGCCTCAACTCAGATGTTAGGTATATCTCGTCACGGAAAAGGGATGTCTCGTATTAATATTGGGGTATTAAAAGCAGGCGAAGGGCGAAATGTGACACCTGCTTATGCTGAAATGCAGGTTGAAGTTCGTGGTGAAAATGAAGATATTAATCGTTTTATGAGTGAAAATGCCATTCGTATGGCAGAAGGTTCTGCTCATAGCTTCAAATTAGAGATGGAAAGTGAAGTTATGGGGGAAGCTGTCGATCTAACAAATGACCAACAACTCATTGATATATTAACGAATGTTGTTAATCAGCATACTGAATTAACCGGTATTGCAACGAGGCCTTTTGGTGGGAGCGAAGATGCGACAATTCTGGCTAAACGGGTACAGCGTTGCGGTGGAAAATCACTTTATTTTGTTGTTGGTGCGGATAGAACCGCAGGCCATCATCAATCAAAATTTGATTTTGATGAAAAAGAAATGCTAACCGCATATAACTTATATACGGGTTGCTTAACTTCTCTTTTATAATTCATTTAATATCTATATAAATGGCCGATAATATTATTTATTCTCGGCCATTATGTTTTTATGAATTAAAAAATATAATTTAATATATTTATTTTGCCATTAACATTTAATGATTGTAGTAATCTGATACGTATTTTTTTTTGTCAGTAAGAAAATAAGTATTATTGCTATATATAATTAATGCTTTTATAGCTTATCGAAATGTGATGTGTAGGTGAGTTGAATTGTAATGTTGGTCTATTTTTATTCCCTGAGGTGATATGCTAGAAAATGAAGTTGAGCTAGTGTCTTAATACGATTTTTAGAGGGAAACCTTTCTGCTCAAATAATGTTAATGAACAAATCGAATTGATAGTAAGCTCATTTTTTTCGCATAAATTTTATGTTTAAAATCGTCCTGTCTATCTAATCCTATTTGCTTAATCAAATTTCTTAATGCAACTAAACAAACAGTTTGATATTGTCATCAGATAAAACAATCAAACTGCCCGTTTTGAAATGTTATCAGTTTGTTGTTAAACGGCTCATGTTGATTAAAAACTCACCTAAAGAATAAATATGAAAAATAATCCGATTAATTACATTTCTATTGGTAACCGATTACGAGCCTATCGTATTGCGGCGTCTTTAAAAGCGGAACAAGTCGCTGAAAATCTGGGTATTTCTAGAGCCGCAGTGTACCGTTTAGAAAAAGGTGAAATTGTCAAAATAGAAACACTCGAAAAACTGGCCGATTTACTCAATACTTCTCTTTCAAGCCTACTGGGTGTGAGTGCTGAATATTACTCTAGTGCTGATGGTTTTTTTGAGCGAATGCGCCAGCTTGAGGATTCATCGACAAAAATTTATGCACATTTTGAGCCATTTTCATATTTATTAACCTCTAAAAATTATGATAATTATCTTGCCAAAATGTTGATGGATTCCGATCTTGACGTTGGGCTTTCGGAAAAACAACAATCAACACTTTCAATACTGGCTGAGCGGAAAAAAAAGGTTAATAGCCAAAGCCCGCAATTATTTAATCTTATTGGTCTTCAATCAATTCAACGATTGCTGCACTCGGGGTTAGTGGGATCTTTAAATTTACCACCGAGTACGAAAATTGAGCGTATATTACAAGCTAGAAATGAACTTAAGCATCTTATTAATTTAATTGAAGAAAATCAAAGTTCAGTACATATTGCAATATCAATTAAAACCATTCCTTCAGTCACATTTCAAATTTTATATCACACCGATGGCTCATCATCTTTAGCGGTTAGCCCCTTCAGACTGGGGGAGTTTCCTAATATCTCTAATGGAATAGCTTCAGTAACTAACTCTGAAGAAGCGATTTCCCGCTATAGGCAACTTTTTGATAATCTTTGGAATGATGCAGCCAAAGGTACTGATGCCATTAATTTACTGAAAAAAACCCTTGATGATTATTAATTATTGACTATTTTGCCAGTGTATACAGCGTATCTTTTAATAAATTTGCAGCGATAATAATATCGTTAAAGTCAGTAAATTCATCAGGATGATGACTGATCCCATCTTTAGATGGCGTAAAAATCATTGCTGTTGGAAATTTTTTCGCTAGGTTCATCGTGTCATGCCCAGCTCCGCTTAACATTGTCATATATTTAATGTCTTTTTCGATACAATGTTTTTCGATAATGTGGCAAATATCATTATTTAATTTAACCGGTAGTTCCGATGAAATTTCTCTAATATCAATAGTGACATTGTTATCCTGCTCCGATTTGCTAATCGAATCTTTCAAGCTATTGGTTACTCTTTTGATACTTTCAGATTCAATACCTCTGACATCGACTAAAAACTTTACTTCTCCTGGAATGACATTCATTGAGTTAGGATAAACATTCAATTTACCGATTGTTCCCACTGTGCCCCATACCGACTCTTTACAAGCAGCTCGATTCAAGTCATCAATAATTGCGGCGCTTGCCACAAGGGCGTCATGGCGTTGATACATCGGCGTTGCACCGGAATGGTCAGCGTGACCTTTCACTTGAACTGAATAGCGAGTTGGTGCCGCAATACCATTAACAATACCAATCGTTTTTTCTTCAAATTCAAGTCGTTTTCCTTGTTCAATATGCAATTCAACAAATGCAGAAAAATAGTCGTCAGATAATTCACATGCTTCTATTTCATTACTTTTATAGCCATTATTATCAAGCACTTCAAAAAAATTACTGCCTGTATCATCTTGATTTAATGCCCATTTATTTCTATCGACAGCGCCGAGTAACACTTTACTGCCAATGCAGGAAAAACCAAATCGGCTTGACTCTTCTGCACGAAAGATAATCAGCTCAAGGTCTCGGGTTAATTGTTCAGGTTCAAATTGTGTTAAGGCGTAAAACCCAGCAAATACACCGAGGGCGCCATCATAAGCCCCACCATCAGGAACGGTATCAAGATGAGAACCCGTGCCGACTGCGGGTAAATCACGACGTTTTCCAGATAAGCGGCAAAATACATTGCCTATGGCGTCTTGGCGCACTGAAAAACCAGCTTCTCTCATTATTTCCATCATATAGTTGTGAGCTGATTGATCTTCTTCAGTATAAGCGAGCCGAGTGATACCTTTGTTTTTAGGTGAAGCGCAAAATGTTTTTAGTTTTTCGAATAAATTTTCCATATCTTGTATCGAAAAATTTTGCTTATTCATGGATGACCTCTCACCTAAAATACTTATTGAGTAAACTGTCTAAAAAATGAGACTGCAAGGGTAAAAAATAAATAAATCAGTCTTATTTAAAACTGATTTATTTGTATTACTCATTTTTACAAGCTAAAAATGGATAAGTCAAACACAGTTGTCTAATAATTGATATTATATGATTCTGATCAAAATAGAGAGTAGAAAGCAATATGAATAAAGGGTTAAATTGGTTTAATAATTGTTAATATTCAATGTGTTGATGTACTTATTTTTAACTAAGGTGAATTTTTTTTGCATTTTTTCGATGAATTATCTGATGATTTTTAAATGCTAATAGCAGCCTAACGGCTGCCATAGCATGATATTATCGACTAAATTCTGATGTGATTGATTTTAGCGAGGGATCACTAAAACAGGTTGGCCAATATCATCTAATAAATTACGAGTGACGGAAGTATTTAATAAGCGTCCTAGTGACGAAAGATGACGATGGGAAATAATCAATAAGTCACAGTTGAATAGTGTCATTTGTTCAGGGATCACCTCAATAGGTGTGCCAGCAGCCAATAAGCTTTTTACTTGAAAGCCCATTTGTTTTAATGCCTGAGAGACCAAAGTAAGTTGTGCTTCTGCGAGCGCTTCTTCTCGCTGGGCAGCAGGGTATTCATTGCATTCATCGCTATCAGAACGCAATCCTGTCCGACTTAATGCAAAGGTATTGTCAATAACGGTTAAGACAATGACTTCTGAAATAGAGCCTTGTAAACGCTGCATATATTGTAAGGCGTTACCGCTATTGGCGAAGCTATCTACTGCAAGTAAAACTCTATCAATCATGAGGAGCTCCTGAGCTATGGCTTAAACTTTACTGTTAAATTCTATTTTTAGATTTTGCACTGCATTGCATTAATCACTTTTTTCATTGCAATTTGGACAATATATTTAAGATAAGTTACTGAGCTGATAAGCGATCTCCATTTAGGGTATTAATACTTACATCCGCAGACATACCTACGCGTAGTGCATTCATCATCGTTGTTTGATCTTTATTGTTATCAAAAATAATTTTCACCGGTATGCGCTGAACAATTTTAGTGAAATTGCCCGTTGCATTTTCGGGGGCCACGGGTGAAAAACTCGCGCCAGAAGCAGGGGCGATACTATCGACATAGCCTTTTAAGGTTTGACCTGGGAAGGTATCAATATTGATATCCACCTGCTGACCATGCGTAATTTTTTCCAATTGAGTTTCTTGGTAGTTAGCGATGATATAGAGCTTGTCTTGGGGAACAATGGCCATTAAGGCATCGCCAGGTTTGACAAATTCACCAATACGTAAGCTTTTCTTACCAATGATGCCGCTAATGGGGGCAGTAATTTGGGTATAAGATAAATTCAACACGGCCATCGCCTGCTTAGCCTGTGCGAATTTTAACTCAGCATCACTGTCTGCTTGTTTAGCTTGCAGGACTTGCAACATGTTTTTGGCCGCTTTTAGTGATGCTTCAGATTGAGCGACACTGGCTGACATGGTGTAAACGCGAGTGGTTGCCTGTTGTGCGGCTTGTTGTGAGCCTGCGCCACTTGCTGCCATTTTTTGATAACGGGTATGTTCTTGACGAGCAAATTGAAGCTCTGCTTGTGCTGATTGTAATTGTGCTTGTGCTGCTGCAATTAATGCATTTTGTCGCGTAAGACTGGCTTTAGCATCATCTTGACGAGCAATGGCTGACTGTAACTGTGCCTTTGCCTGTGAAAGAGCGACATTAAATTCACGTTGATCAATTACCGCGAGCAACTCTCCTTGTTTGACCCATTGGTTATCTTGTACTAATACTTCGGTGATCACGCCCGCTATTTGTGGGGAAATACGTGAAATATCAGCCCGAATGTAGGCATCGTTAGTATTTTGTTTGGTGTTTTCAATAAAAAATTTATTGATGAGTAATCCGAGTACAACAGTAATAATTGCCAATATGGCTAAAGGTACTTTTCGATTAGCCATAAATTTGATTCCACTCATTTTTGATTCCTGAATATAAATGTCTAGACCGCCGCGACTGACCGCGGTGGATAAATTCGGGTTGGCATGAAGAAGATCAGCACGATAAGTAATAATGCTAATCCCGAAACCAACATATAAAGATCAGCGCTGGCCAATACATGACCTTGCTTTGTGGCTAATTGTGTTAATACGTCTACTGAGTTCTGTGAGGTTGCCCGATGAGCTGAACCAAAACTATCAGCGATAATGTCTGAATGAAAATCTGTGCGTTGGCGATTAAACAAAGCAATAGCGCCCCCTGCGGCAGTGGCAGCGAAGCCCTTGACGGCATTGAACCATGCCGCTGCAAAAGGACCATCCGTTGGTAGTAATCCTCCGGTGGCTAACATCAGTAATGGAATTACCGCCATGGGTTGAGCTATGGCTTGCAATAGGGAAATAGCGCGGAAATTGTCACCATTCCATTCAGGGGTTAGTTGGGACGCTAACAGGCAGGCGGTTGCCATTAATATCAAACTGATAGCTAACACCCAGCGACAGTCAACTCTAGGTGTATTACAAATTATGGCAACGATGGGTAAGGTAATTAATTGTGGCAGCGATACCCATAACATCATGTCGGACGTTTGTTCCTGACGATATCCTTGAATGACGGTTAAATAACCAGATGTAATATTAACTAACGACACCATAATTAATAAAACGCCACCGAGGGTAATTAATGAGAAAGAAAGATTTCTTTTACCAAGTAGCTGTAAATTAAAAAATGGTAATGGGTGGTACCACTCGTTAATTAAAAAGAGTGCTAATAATCCGAGACCGCCAATGAATAAAATATAGATAAGTGATGAGTTGAGCCAATCGAGACGCTCCCCTTGAGAGATCCCAATGGTCAACATAGCCAGCGCACAGCTTCCCAACAGTAAGCCGCGCCAGTTAAATTGTTTTAGGCGTTCTAAACGTAATGGGTCTTGGGGTAAGCCATAACCGATACAAATAGTGGCGATCGCCATTAAGGGTAAGTTCCAATAAAAATAGCCACTCCATCCCCAATGAAAAGCAAAAGCGGCAGCAGTAGCGCCGAATGTTGCGCTCCAGGCTGAAACCCAGCCGTAAGCACCTAATCCCAAAACTTTGATTAGCGGTGGCATAAAACGTAATACAACAGTCATTAACATGGGTGGTAATGCACCTCCCGCAAAGCCTTGCAAACTGCGTACTGCGAGTAAAATCGAATAGTGCTCCCCTAACCATGGTGTGATTAATCCGCCAATTAAATAAATTGAGCACATGAGCAGTGCAACTCGGCGTAATGAAAAGGTTGGCCAAAAGCAGGGCGTGAACCCTGATCCAATAACAAAACCAGTGACATAACAGGTAATAAGCCAGCTCCCCGTATCCAAGTTTAGTGACATGGCACCTTGAATATCGGCTAGCGCAAATTTACTGGCATTTTCGCCAATACCACTTGCCATAACAGCTAAAAAAATACCAAATAATCCCAACCAAGTACGGCCACTAATTTCTGTAGCACTGGTGAGCCATTTATTTTTGTAGTGCGGCGCAATAGATGCATCAACCATTCCAAACTCCCATCTCTCGCTCCTATTGTTTCAATCATTATTTTAAAAATGCCAAAGTAGTATCTAAACTTTTGTTGATTGTTTAAAATGAAATCATGTAAATAAGTTGTTGCATAAAATGCAATCCATTTGGTTGATGGAAAAAGGAGGCTCGATGCCGCAGAAAATTGATTTTAATTTGATCTATGCACTTAACCTGTTACTCGAAGAGGGAAGTGTGGGGGGAGCAGCAGAAAAAATGAATTTAAGTGCCCCAGCGATGAGCCGGATTTTAGGGCGGATCCGTGAGCAATTTAATGATCCGATCATGGTTAGAGCAGGGCGAAAATTGGTACCAACACCACGTGCATTAGAATTGAAACAGCAGCTTAGTAGTCTAATAGCACAAGCAGAAGCATTGATTGAACCCAATGAAGCATTTAATCCTTTAAGATTGGAAAGAACATTTACGATCCGAGCGAATGATATTTTTATTGGTGCATTAGGTGGTGGATTGTTAGAAGGGCTGCGAGAGAAGGCACCGCTGAGTAGTTTAAAGTTTATCGCTGAAAGTGATATTGATGATGATGGATTGCGCAGTGGTAAAGTTGATTTAGTGATCGGTTCTTCGCAGAATTGGCATCCTGAAATCAAAGCTCAAAGTTTATTTACCAGTACCTTTCAAGCATTGGTGCGTCAAGGGCATCCGATTATTGGGCAGGTAACACCTGAGAGTTTGACCCATTATCCACATATTAGTGTTTCACGGCGTGGGTTAACGCAAGGGCCTATAGATGATGCACTACGAGATCTTGGCCTACAGCGGAATGTGGCGTTGACATTACCGGGTTTTCATTCAGCAATGATGCTGACGATGAAGTCGGATTATATCTTGCCATTACCGCGTCATGTGTTGCAGGGGGTTAAAAGTATCAATCTTCCACTCGTCGAGATTGATTTGCCTCTTGAATTAGAGTCAGTATTTATTGTTCAAGCTTGGCATCCTCGCTTGGATAGAGACTCTGCACATCAGTGGTTAAGACAAACTATTAAGCAGTTTTTTTTAAAGCGAGAGTGATTTAATGAGGATTATTCTTTTAATTTATGAATGTTTGTTATTCATATGATATGAAGATAATCTTTATTCTTATTTTTTGATTATTAGCTTATATAATTAAATTATATAGAATTCACAAGCAGCATTAAATTATCAGAAAAATTCTCAGTAATTGGTATAATTTTAGAACTCATCATGATCAACTCACCTTCTTTCTCTATTCTAACGCTGATGCCTAATTTACTTTGATTAATGATTAATTCTTCAGGAAGCTTGATGGCAAATGAAATACTGCGTCCAGCGCTTTGAGTTCTAAAGCTATAATCAATATTCGACTTGGCATGATTATCATTTTGTTCTATCGAAGTAAGAGAGAGTGTAATTGTGGAATTTTCAGGAATATCGATAGAGTGAGAATAGATATTACCTTTAATATGTTGAGCTGTATCTGCAATAAAATAAGTAGATAAAGGTGTGTGGCAACCAGATAGAATACAGGTTGTCATAAAAATAAATAATAAAAATATGTTATTTTTTAATGTATTAGTTTTTGACATGATTAATCTTCTTTGGTAATTAATAATTATACTAATGAGCGGCTAAATACTTTTTGGAAAAAGCATCTTACATATGAATAGACGTTTTTCTTTTCATCTCTTTTTGATAATATCGGCATTTCTGATTTTTCGCCGGTATAAAGTATGCCAATTCGAGGTAATGTCATAATTAGATTTTCATCTAATTCGACTTTTTTGAATGATTGACGTAACTGTCTGACTAATTTGTAATAGCTACTTTCAGTGACGATAGTTCCACGTTTTTCCCATATTTCATGCATGATTTCTCTTTTGCTTATTGTTTTAATAAGAACAAGCTTTAATAAACAAGATTCATTTTCTGAAAGATTGATAATTTTTTTTCCTCGAGAAAGTGTGCGTTTGAGCGGGTCATAAACAACATGCTCAGATAAGAGAACCATAGATTCTTTTTCATTATAGTCAGTGCTATTCATAGTATTTCCCACAAATATAGTTTGATTGAAAATTAATTATATACATCCTAACTGTCTCTAAAGTGGTGTTCAATATAAAAAAACGATGCTATATAAGATATCTAAAAAATTCAGGCGTTTTTTTATAATAAGACAAAGTGTATTGATGATGTAAATTTAAACTATATTTAGGGGTAATATATATCAATTTCTTATTTGTATTTTTTATATTTATTGATCTTTATCAAAAAATAAGGCTTAGTTTATTAAAAAAGTAAGCTAAACCTATTAATACTGGTCGGAGGTCTATTAAATAAAAAAATCATCCACTAAATTAGATTGGGCCAATATCATCGTCATCGTTGTCCCCTTCTAGAGTTACATTACTTATATTATGGTTAAGTTGATTCGTCAAAGGAATAGACATCAAACTGATCGACATATAACGGGATAATGCTTTAGTGAATTTTGTGTTTAATGATTGCATCTCAGGATCATCTGAAGATTGGAATGTTTGTGCTACACCAGCTACAAAATTTTGTTTTTCATCTTTGCCTAAATGGATCATGGTTTTAAATATATGGGCAAAAAATTCCTTCTTATCTTCTCTGGACTTTAGTTCACTAATGAATTGATTAATCTTATTTTTTTCATTAGGGGATAGATTTATTTTGTCACTCTGGTACTGATTATTGCTTGCGGTTTTCATGCTTTTTTCCTGCCAAAGTGAGGTTATTTTATGTTGAATATTTTCAGGCTGTACCTGAGCATTATTCTGTACTGTGGTTGCCATTTTAATTTGTAGGTTGGTTTGCATCGTCATTTCTTTCTTCGGTTAAATTCATGAGCTCTATCAAATTTTGATAGGCATTTTTGCGTTCTTGTAAAATCTGACACTGTGTCGGTACCGAAAATACATGGGGTAAGATATTTTTTGTTGCGACAGAGGGGGAGAAATAAGTAATTTTATTATCGACCTCTAAAGCGATGGTATTTTCAGTACTAGTTAATAATTTCAGGTCAGCGCAATTTTCAGCAAAACGTGATTGTAGGTTCGCGGGAAGATGTAATGCCATATCGGCTGCTTTATGTTGTTGTTTTTCAAAATAGAGCGCCACAATCTCCTGTAGGCGGTTATCGGCAAAAAAATCCGTTAGTAGCTTGGTGAGCTGACTTTCACTTTCGCGAGCTTTCTCTTGATACTGCTTTTCACTGGTTGCTAATACACTAATAAAATCGGCTAATAGTTGTTTAATACCCTCGTTATAGCCATGTTGATAGGCGGTTTGGTAGAGCGCTTCTTGTTCCTGTTTTGCTTGCTGATAATACTCATTGGCTTTTTTTTGAGCTTGTTGAGTGACGGCTTTGCGATACTTATCAGTACTTAATACTTGATGTTTGATTAAGACTTTTTCAGCAACGGTTTGCTTGATATCCGGGGGTGTTTTCTCTGACATAATGGCATGTTTCTTCAATAGTATTCCAAGGTAGCATCGTTTTCACTGATGGCGGTATAAGCTGCTGAGTTTCATGGCTAAACATATGTTTTGCGCGCAGAGTATAGGCCGCCCCAAAGGGGGCCAAACATAACAACAGCTGCTGTGCCCCAAGGGCAGTTAAAACTTGTGGAGGCGTTGATGGTTGGTTTTCTGATTGCCAAAGTGGGCGACTCAAACGAGTGTGAAGTGCTCGATATTGAGAAAGCTCCACCCACCACGGTAGGGGGTCTGCGTGTAATAACACCCCTAAACCTAAAGCAACTTCAGGAAAAAGTGCCCAATGTTGGGATAACACCTTTGGTAATAACGGCGTCTTTTCATTGGGCATAGGCAAAGAATACTGCTGGATTAATTGCTGATTGTGTTTTCTTTGTAAAACAGGCGGTAGGTCATGATAGGCCACCCCATTAAAGTCACTATGAAAATAACAACCAGGGGCCAGAAAAATATTCCCTTGCGTAATGAGAAGGTTATTCAGCGTTGCCATCAGCCCGTTTCTCCACATTATTTACAACAGATTTCTTTTTACCTTGTTGGCGAAAAAGTAATAGTAATGTTCCGAAAAGTGTCAAAATTGCGGCAATAATAGAACCGATTATGATTGGGTTAAATGAATATTCAGGTGCGGATTTTATTTGGTATTGTAGTGGTGGTCGATTGACGATTACGACGGAGACATTATCGTAGCTAGTTTCGGCAAAGCTACTGGTTAAAAACAGTTTGATTTTATTCATCATCATTTTTGGGTCTTCACTCCCAGAATAAGTCACCAAACTGGACACATTTTGCGTTTGTTTTGCCGGATTATTGCCATTTAATGGATAACTGACATGAACACGTGCATTAATCACATCAGGGATCGTGAGTAAGGATTGTTCGAGGCGCTGTTCAATTAAAGAAAGTAAACGGGTGCGTTCTGCTTGTGGTGATGCCACAAGTGAATCGCCGGGGAACGCTTGAATAATTTCCACGGGTTCTTTTGATGGCAAGTTATATTGACGTAGTAAATCTACCGCAATCACAAAGTCACCAGGTAAAACCCGAATTGAATCCCCATTTTTATTATCTTGTTTGCGAGTGGCCTCGACACCATGCTCTTGCAGTATGGCGAGTACTTCATTGCTCTGTCTTTGACTTAGATGGCTCAGGAGTAATTGGTTGTCACATCCTAGCAATAAGCCAATAAAGCTAATTAAGATAAATTTCTTTAAAATATTCATGGTTTATTGCGCTTTTAAGACCGTATCAATAGCTGAAACACTTTTATGTGTCAGTGTACTAATCATATTCATGGTAAGACTGTAATTACCGACTCGATTTTGAAATTGAAGTAATTGAGTTGGATTACTTGGGTCAATACTATTCACATTATCCATTAATGCTGCTTTTTCTTGGCTAACAGAAACGGAATATTCGGCAAAAAGCTTTTTAACTTTGTCTTCAATTGGTATCCCTGATGGTATAACAGATGTCATTTCTGTCGGGCTTATTATTGATAAATTTGGTGTGATAGTTAACATAGATGATTTCCTAAATAATGCAGAGCATCATGTTAAATGATGCTCTATTAAATATTAAACGTTACGAATAATAGCTTGGTCAGTTTCTTTAATAGATTTCATAAAGTTACTTTGTAATTGACGTGCCATATTATAATTGCCGCTCATTGCTGTGATTTTCGCTAAGACTAGCGGATTATCGACTTCTAAATTGGTACTGGAGAGTATTGTATTTAGCTCGTCACCAAATAACTTAGCTTTGGAGCTAATGCTCGCAGAGGTGCGATATATCATACCTAAATTATTTGTACCGCTCCCTTCTACTTCAAGATCGGATTTTGCCCATCGATTACTGCCATCTAAACCTGGGATTGTATCTGCCATTTGTAAATTCCTCTTTTTTTGAAAATTAAATTAATTAAAAACTGGTTGAGTTAAAAAACCAATGGTTATTACCTAATAAAATATAACCATTAGCATTGGTGACAAACGATTTTCCCACGAGTTCGTTTTTAACAAGGGATACCGAAAATTGAATGTGATGCCCCCCCCATTTTTTATAAAATGAATTCGTGAAGTTGATTAAAGAAATAGTTTGTTTGTCATTTAAACTATCTTTTACGATAAAGATAACTTTATTATCTTTAGTGATTTTACGCCATTGAACATTACTTTCTGTTAATCCTAACTCAGCTTTTTTTAGTAATTCATCAAAAGTAATGGTTTTTAAATTTATTTTTGTTTTACAGTTAAAATAAGATGATAATATTTTGTCTATATTCTTTTCATCATTAATTAAATGATTATTGGAGATGCTCCTTATTATTGGTTGGCAAGGGTTATTAAGTTCGATTTTTAATATATCTGGAATTGTGTCAATGAGTTTTTCTTCAATTTCACTTTCAAATTTAGACATTATTTTAATAGAGAATTTTTCATTGTACTTTGCTTTAACAAGTTGTTGCATGCTCCAATCTGAATCCCGTTGTGTTTTCACTAAGATCAGACTTTCATTTTTGATACCTTGGGTGACAATGATTGAGTCGTGATTACCTTGGAGAATCTGTTCTAACATCTTTGTTTTCTTTTGCGTATTCTCAGCTGTTTGGGCAGGAATATATTGAAATGTAACAAAAAGAACAAAGAGTGAGAGTAGCGTGAAGAAAAATACTAGCATAGTTTGTTTATTAAAAAAGCTCGTTTTTTGTACTTTAGATTGTTTTTCTTCTGGCTTGAAATCAAGTAACGAATTTTCAGTGATGGTGATATTTTGAGGGCTATCCCAAGTGGAATCCTGCATTTTGATTGCGATAGGAAAAATGTCAGCTAAAAGTAATTGTTGCAGAATAACCGGAATGTCGGTGCTGAGGCCATTATCATTGAGTCGAATGGCTATACCTTCGTTTGGATTATTTTCATCAGTAATAATGGAAAACTCACAAGCGCTGCCATCACTAGGAATATAGTAAGTCGTGAAACCTTCATCATTAATGTCGGTTCTATAATCAATGTCTTTATTAATGATAATAAGATTCATATCTGTATTAATCATTAGCTCTTGACCATTCATGGGGCCGCTAGCAATTTTTATTATACAAGCCCGGTTATTTGTGTCGTTCATAAAAAATTATCTCGTGGAATTAAATTCACTTTAGTAATGGATTAATCGGATTAGCTATTGGCCGCAAGTAAAGCAAAAAATAGTTTTTTTGTCAGTTGAATTGATCTTATTCATTTACACTTATAATTTGGACGGAAAAGTATGAATGATTCCAGAGTATTCCTTTGTTATTTTTTATCCTATCACTCACTCTGTAGCGACTAAACTTAATTGATAAGGCCTACAGATAATGTCAAACAAAGATATTGCTATATTATTAGAAAGTAGAGGCTGTCGCTTTTCTTTGCAGGACAAATTGGTCTTGGCTATACCAAATAAGAATGCACCGCCTTTTTTTTATAAATCTATATATTCAAATTTAAATATTTCGATAGAAAATCAGTCTATATTCATTTGCCAAGAGAATGAGTGGGACTTGATAGATAAAACCCATTGGGATTTATTTTCAATGAATTTATCAGAATTAGTCGAAATTCTAGCAATTATAGACACTGCAACAGGGCAAGCTTTTTTGGCTAAAAAAGAAGTTATTGAAGTAACCGAAAATTGTAACTATGAGTTTATTTCCTTGAATGAAGATTTACCTTTAAAAGCATCAATTAAAAATATTGTGATTGATTTAATTATTAGTCATCACTCTATATTTGATAGCTGGTGTGAAGTATTAAGACGCTATGAGGCATATGGCATGATGCGGTTTATTCTTTCTTCTGCGCAGGATGATAGAAATGCCAATATTAATCAGCTATGCGCTCGTTATGGAATCTCCGCATCTTATTTTAGACAGCTTTATAGAGAAAGCTTTAATAAAACTGCGAAAAGAAAAATTATGAGCGTTCGCATGGCTAATGCAATTTTGCAGTTAATTGAAAGTGAAGATTCAATATTAGATGTGGGGTTAGAAGCCGGTTATTGCTCAGCTTCGCATTTTACTAATGACATTAAAAAAGAGTTGGGTCTGACTCCATCGGAAATCAGGCACATTGGAGTAACATTATATGAACAGTAAAAAAAATCGGGTGTTATGTTTAACACTCTTTTTACTGAGTATGAATATTTATTCAGCGCATGCAGAAATTATTGTGGCGGAGCCTGTTACGCAATCAAAGAATCACGATACATTTGTGGCAAATAATATTGCAGTAGGTAAAGTTTTTGATGCGGTTGCAGAGCGTCTTAATAAGTCCATTATATTGAGTAAATTAGCCGCCCAAAAAAAGGTGACGGGTAATTTTAATTTAGCCAATGCAGATGAAATGTTTAAAGCATTAACTCGTCGCATTGCATTGGTTTGGTATGACGATGGCGCAGGCATTTATGTTTACGATAATAGTGAAATGCGCAGTGCTATTATTCCAACAAATAATGTTAGCAGTAATCAGGTGCTTAATTATATTCAACGAAATGGCATTTATGATTCGCGCTTTCCTGTACGTTCACAAGGCGGTGAAAGTCTATTATTTGTTTCTGGGCCGCCTCTTTATATTGAATTAATCAAAGCGGCATCTTTGTATCTTGCTGAGCAAATCAAAAAAGAAGAGTTATCCAGTGGTGAAGTGGCAGTTATTCCACTCAAGCATGCATCTGTAACTGATAGAAGTTATTCACTACGGGGACAAAATATTACGATCCCCGGCATGCTAACGGTCATTAATACTTTATTTAAAAATGGCATTGGGATGGAGGAAACTCTGCATATTCAGCCACCTCCAGCACCGCTTAACTCAACGGGTGACTCGATAGATGAATTGATGGATGCACCGATTGGTGAGTTAGCACCGTCTACTAATAAACGCATGGTGATGACCCGTGCGCCATCGAATAGTGCTTTTTCGCTTGTGGCTCACCCTGATAGTAACAGTTTGATTGTTAAAGGTAGCCAAGAAAAAATTCGTTATGTTCGTCAATTAGTTAATACATTAGATATGCGTCGTCGCCAAGTCGAACTCTCATTGTGGATCATCGATATTACGCGTTCTGAATTGGATAATTTGGGCGTGAATTGGGAAGTGGGTACTTTTAAAACAGGCACTGGCTCAGTGTCGTTTAATCGCAGCACATTATCGAATAGCCAACAATTTCTTTTGCAGATTGACGCCTTAAATAAAAGCGGTAATGGCCATATTGTTTCTCGTCCGGTTTTATTAACACAAGAAAATATTCCTGCTTTATTTGATAACAACACCAGTTTCTACGCCAAGCTACAAGGTGAGCGTATTGCGACTCTCGAACAAGTGACTTACGGCACGATGGTGAGTGTGATGCCGCGTATTTCAGCAGGTAATCATGTGGAAATGGAAGTCAATATTGAGGATGGAGCAGAAAATCGCGATAGCGCTGGGAAAACATCGAGTGTTGAGGGTTTACCCGCCGTAAATCGTACCAGTATTAATACGGTCGCTCGTATCGCCAAGGACAGTAGCTTGTTGATCGGTGGATATACTCGAGAACAATATGTTGAAAATGAAAGTAAAATTCCATTCCTTGGCGATCTCCCTTTTGTTGGTGGATTGTTTAGTCATTCGTCGACTAACCAACAGAAAATGGTGCGTTTGTTTTTAATCCAGCCAAGACTGTTAGAAGAAAATGAAGGATGGGATGGTCGACAATTCTCTGAAAAAACACGTATTACAAACCGTGATAGCCAATTACACGGTACGGTTCAATTTCTTCAACAATATATGAGTGAGTCATGGCAATAACACCACTTAGCATCAATAACCGATTTTCGGTTAACACTCAAAACAAAAGTCGTACACCATCAAGTGGCAGTAGCGATGATGCCGATGAAGTATCTCGTGGTGCGGGTGTTATCGATAGTTCCAGTGAATATGCATCTATGTCGATGTTGGCTGCTAGCCATGTTCGTCGAGGAAGTGCCAAGAAAGGTAGTGAAGAAGAGTGGATGCAGTTTGCTGATCGTATCTTAGATAAAGATGCGGATGAAAAAGTGCTGCATATAGAAGGTTTACTCAGTAAACAGTTGATGAACCCTAAACAGTTACGTGCTTTTTTATTGCAATATTTTACGGACCCCAGCGACTTATTGATGGTACTTGCTGCGTTAGTCAATCGTAAAAAATTAAAAAAAGAACAGATTGAAAATCTCGAGGCGCTAGAGAAACTGTTGCAATCCGAAGATACCAAACGAAGTGCGCAAGCGGGAATTAATGTCGCACTAATTGCGAGAGCATTTGCTAAAAAACTGCAATTTAGTGCAGATAATTTACGTACGTTATATCGTGAATTTATCAGTTATGACGGACCAGTAGTGTATTTATATGAACAATGGGTTGAAGAGATGGAAGCCCAAGAGCGAGAAAATATGATGCGCTATTTAGGGCGAGCTCTTGCTTGTGATTTACAAGCTTTACCATTAGGTGACCTTAATATTAGTGAGTTTGGTAGCTTTTTTAATCGGGTTGGTCGACTGCGTGAATTACAGTCTTTAGACCATGTTTTTTGTCAGCAATTTTTTCAATCTGGTTTTTTTCGTCGCAATGAAAAAGCAAATAAATTACAGCTTGAAAAAGAGTTGAGCCAGCTATTTACCCGAGGCATTCGTCGGCAAGTTAGTTTTGAAGAAGAATTGATTACTTTTATTAACGAAGAATTGCATGTTATGAGTAGCGATATGCGAGCCCGTTTTTTACAGTTGTTGTTAATTGCTTTTTCGGTGATCCCAATCACTGTCTTTCAGTCACTCGACGCGAGGGATGAACTTCTCGAACAATTAAAAATACTCATGGACCAAATTATGGTGCAGGAGCAAATTCTACACCGCCAGCCATAGTTTGATAGGATAAATAATTCCATGAAAAATATAACCGGATTTTTATTACAGATCCGTAATCGCCCAGAATTAATGGTACTTGTTATCATGATTATGGTTATTGCGATGCTTATTATTCCATTACCCACAATTCTTGTCGATTTATTAATCGGCCTGAATATTATGATTTCAGTGCTTATTTTTATGAGTTCTTTTTATATAACTCGCGTACTGAATTTTCAATCATTTCCCTCTATTTTGTTAATCAGTACATTATTTCGACTTGCGTTATCAATTAGTACTAGTCGCCTTATTTTATTAGAAGCCGATGCTGGGGATATCATCGCCACCTTTGGTGAATTTGTTATTCAAGATAATTTAGTCGTTGGTATGGTGGTATTTGCCATTGTGACCATTGTGCAATTTATCGTTATTACAAAGGGTTCTGAACGTATTGCAGAAGTGGCGGCGCGTTTTTCTCTAGATGCGATGCCCGGTAAGCAAATGAGTATCGATGCAGATTTACGTGCTGGTGTTATCGATGAGGCAACAGTTAAAGAAAAACGTGGAGATCTTGAAAAAGAGAGCCAGTTATTTGGTTCTTTTGATGGGGCAATGAAGTTCATTAAAGGGGATGCCATCGCCGGTATTATCATTATTTTTGTTAACTTAATTGGTGGTATTTCTGTTGGTACCGCTCAGCAGGGTATGGATGTTTCAACGGCGTTGAATACTTTTTCGTTATTGACCATTGGTGATGGATTAGTTGCGCAAATTCCTGCATTGCTTATTTCAATTAGTGCTGGTTTTATTGTGACCCGAGTCGGCGGTAATGATAAGAATTTGGGTGAAAATATTGTTTCTGAGTTATTCGCTAACGACTTCACAATATTAATTACGGCACTGATTGTACTTTCTATGGGTTTCTTACCAGGCTTTCCTACGACGATATTTCTATTTTTAGGGGGACTGCTGATCGCTCTATTTGTTGTGCGGTATTTCAAAAAACATAAAGCTAACCAAAATGAAAAGAAATTAGTCAATGAAAGTGTGAATCCTGATGTGACCGAAGGGGAAACGCAACGAGAAAATAGTGAGGCAGATGAAGAATATATTCCAGAAACTTTACCTATTATTATTTCTGTCAATCAAAATTATAAGCAACATCTAGAAGAGAGTAAATTTTTATCACGAATGAAAAAAGATATTTTTATTCGTTATGGATATCGAATTCCAGATATCGCAATTAACTATTCACCTATTGTTCCTGAAAATAAAATAGTGGTATTAATTAATGAAGTAAAAGCGGGAGAATATGATGTCTATTTCCATGGTCATCGTTTATTAACGATGAACGATGAGTTAGAATATCTTGGCGTGGAGTTGATTAAATTTACCGATGAATATGGTTCAGTTAGTACATGGTTTGAAAATAAACATCTTTATAATATTGAACAACTTGGCTTAATGGCACGTGATGATGTTACGGAAGTTATTGACTGTGTGAGTACTTTATTGCTGCGACATATTAATGAGTTCTTTGGTATTCAAGAAACTAAAAACTTACTTGATGATCTTGAGAGAAAATATCCTGAATTACTAAAAGAATGTTATCGCCATGCCACAGTGCAAAAAGTCACTGAAGTATTCCAACGTTTATTAATGGAAAAAATTTCAGTCCGTAATATGAAACTGATTATTGAAACACTGGTGCAGTGGGTGCCAAAAGAAAAAGACAGCTTAATGTTGGTAGAGCATATCCGCAGTTCAATGGCGCGTTATATTTCTTCTCGCTTCTCAGTAGATGGTCGTTTGAATGTGTTAATGATTAATGCTGAGCTGGAAGACTCTATACGTCAAGGGATTAGACAATCATCGGGCGGTGTGTATTTGCATTTAGAACCTGAAAAAACAAATGAACTGATACAAGCTGCTGAACTCGCTTTAGAAAATAGTTACTTATCTGTTCGTGATATTAATATATTAGCACCCGTTGATATTCGTCGCTTTGTGAAGAAAATTCTCGAAGGTCGTTTCCCTGAGTTAGAGGTACTCTCTTTTAATGAGGTCTCTGACATGGTGAAAGTGAATGTGATTAAAACAATTTAATATCATTAAGTTTATATAGTTAAAACACTGTAACAAATAAATTCACGTAATAAATAATATGACTAAATTATTAATGGTCATAAGCAAACAATTTGTCATTAAAATAAAATAAGGAAAACACCTGTGAAATATCGATTTATAGAAGTACTAAATGAATTTTTAAATACGATGGGTCGTAGTGATTTAGTTAATTCTCAATTAGATTGCCATTCTAATATTCAATTAGAGATGAGCGATACCCCTCCAATTAATATTGATCTATCAACGGATGATATTATTATTTGGTGTCATTTAGCTGATTGTAATTATAGTCACTTAGAATCTGTCAGCTCATCATTATTAACCACATTATTAGAATATCCACCACGTAATTTTCAACCAGGACAACCTGCATTAAATATCGTTGATAATATTTATGTTCTTTCTGCTGTGTTAAAAGAATCCGCTATCAATAATATTCAACTTTTTTCTGATAGTTTTGACGAATTCTTTGAGCGTGCAAACGAACTTAGAACTCAGCTATCTTAATTAATCATGAAGCTATTTGATTCTTGCGCGCATCCGGCGCGCATTCATGGATGCCTAATTGAAGCGCCTTTAAGGGGCGTTTTTATTGGTGAGATTTGCTTTATTGAGCAATCTCTTGCACAACCGGAAATTATTGCTAAAGCACAGGTTGTCGGCTTTAAAGAAGGGCTAACAGTATTGAGCTTAATTGGTCGCGCCCAAGGCTTAACCCGAGAGGTGGTTATTCATCCGAGTGGCTATCCATTTGTATTTCAAGTTGGGGAGCACCTAGCTGGTAAAATCTTCAATGCTGCCGGAGAGCAGGTTGGCACATTAAGTGATGATGTTCCTGAAACCATGTTACTCAATACAAAATTACAGCGTATCGATAGCCCACCAGTCAGTGTGATACAACGACGCCCAGTTTCTGAGCCAATGTTAACCGGTGTTCGTGCCATTGATGGGCTTTTGACCTGCGGTTTAGGACAGCGTATTGGTATTTTTGCTGCTGCTGGTAGCGGTAAAACGTCATTGATGAACATGATTATTAATCATGCCCATGCAGATATCCATGTGGTAGCTTTGATTGGTGAGCGTGGTCGTGAAGTAATTGAATTTATTGAAGAACTACAAGCATCCCCTCATGCGGCTCAGACTATTTTGATCTACGCTACCTCTGATAGTCCGCCGATTGAACGTTGTAATGCGGCGCTATTGGCAACCACTATTGCTGAATATTTTCGCGATTGTGGGCGCAATGTTCTGTTGTATGTTGACTCGATGACGCGTTATGCGCGAGCGTTGCGAGATGTTGCGTTAGCTACCGGAGAATTACCCGCCAGACGTGGTTACCCCGCTTCTGTTTTTGAACAATTGCCAATGTTGCTAGAGCGTCCTGGGCGTTTAAAACACGGTTCAATTACGGCTTTTTATACGGTGTTGTTGGAAAGTGAAGAAGAGGCCGATCCTATTGGTGATGAAATTCGCTCTATTTTAGATGGGCATATTTATCTGAGCCATAAACTTGCAGGCCGCGGGCATTATCCCGCTATTGATGTTTTGCATAGTATTAGTCGTGTTTTCCAAAAAGTCACTACATCCGATCACCGTAATTATGCCGTTAATCTTCGTGACATGATTTCAAGGCTTGAGCAAATCCAAGTTTATCTTGAGTTAGGTGAATATCAACGTGGTGAAAGTGAAGAAAATGATAGGGCGTTGGATAATAAAGACGGAATTGAACGTTTTTTAAAACAAGCCATGGATGAGCCAATGCATTTTGATGAAATGCTAAATCAATTAAATATTTTGGCATCGTAATGATTAACAAGTTGCTTGCATTGACACAAAGGCGTCTTGAAAGAACGTTACAAGAGCAGTCTAAGTTGAATGCCTTGATAAAGGAATTACAACAGCAATGCATCAATATTCGCCAACGTATTTCGATTTTGGCCACTCAGACTACCTCTTATGAAAAATCAGAAGAATTAAATCGAATTGCATTTTGGGAACGACAAAGATTGAAAGCGGCAGTACTCGCTGAAATTGCTCAATTTGAGTTCAAAATAGAAACAATAACCTTGGAATTATCAAAACATAAATTATTGCAATCGCAAATTGCTAAGCGTGCATTCATGTTACGGAACAAGTGCGAGAAATTCCGAAATTATCTTAAGCAACAACGTACTGCTCGAAGGTTAAAATCAGAACTTCAGCAACAAAATGAAATTGAGGAGTTATTCGT
Organism: Providencia sp. Je.9.19; assembly: GCF_051129765.1. NCBI lineage: Bacteria > Pseudomonadati > Pseudomonadota > Gammaproteobacteria > Enterobacterales > Morganellaceae > Providencia > Providencia sp. Je.9.19. Next base: position 241,925 of record NZ_JBCPSS010000004.1, on the reverse strand, counting down.
ACATGTCAGTAATAAAAACGAACCCGAGTGAAAAAATAGTTCATCGGGTAATGGAAGGGAATGCAACATCATCAAAGTTTGATAGTTCCACATTTAGTCATAAAAATCTTATAAAGAAAATAGTTGAAACTGCCGCCAATAAAAAAAGGACGGAATCTGTTTGTCATAAAAAGCAAAGTAGAAAAATAGAAGATTATATTACGCCAGCAGTCGCCCATTTACCTATTCAGGTGCTGCAAAATAATGGTATGCCGAAGGCATTTATAGCGCTAAAAGACAGTCCTTATACGGATATTAATACTAAAGCAGTAGGGCAAAGTAAGTTGCTAGAGGTTGATGGTTGCGAGTTACCGATAAACCAAGATTTACCTACTGAGGGTGAGTTACCGGTTAATACTGAACTAAAGGTTGCGCATAAATTAGTAATCGAGGATGAAATTCCTTTGGTTAACAGCATGATAGCTAATTTAGTCTTAATGGACGTGGTACCTTCGATAAAAAATCAGCTCTCAACCCATCATCGTACTCAGTTCGAAGAGCAAACGGTCGTATTGGATGCGGGTGTAGAGTTAAATACAACGAAGCCACTGGCTGCATTATTACCATCTAACCCAATGAAACTAGCTGATTTTCCTACGTTAGAATCACTAAGGGGTCAAGCCAAGGTTTTACCGTCTACCAAAAAAGTTGAATCGAAAATAGCGTTACAACCGGAAATTCAGTTAGAGAAGGGAATGAATTTATCGAGCCAAATGAGGCAGATGAATACTAACTCATTGAATGAGTTTAAAAATACCACGGTTCCTTTAGTAACAGACATGCCTCTTACAGCAGACCTTCCATTGAAGGCCCATGAGTTGGGTAACAAACCGTTAGGTGAACAGGGTATTGACGTAAGTTTTTCGGATGCCCAAAGTGAACAGTCGAGAGCGTTAACAACACCACAAAAAGGTACACATTCGTCTGATAATTCGCTGCTTGAACCCACAGGAGCCCGCATTAATTCTTTAGTTAATGAAGAGCAAAAATCGTCAACTTTATTTCAAGAGATTTCGACGGAAAAAACGGATTTGCAAAACCATATTGTGACATCCGTTATTAGTGAAATGGTCGCGCGACCGCAGACCTCAACTCAGGCTCAACAACCAAGCCCAATGGTCCATAGAACACCTGAATCTATGGAGTCTAATCCAGTATTTGATGCAAAAGAGCCTAAGGCGGAAGCGCGTAGCCTCACTTATACCTTTAAAAATTGGCAAGCTAGCCCATCAGTGACATTTGAACTTGCCTCTAAAGGAGAATTTCTTGGCTCAACGTATAGTCAAGAAGTGCATCAAGCGCTGAATGAAAATAAGCATTTATTCAATCATGAAAGCAACGTGCATATTCGACGTGAAGATGAACGTAATCAGCAACGTCATGATCAACAGCAGCAGCAACAAGAAGATTAGTCATGTTGAATATTCGTCGAATCAGTGCGCGTGAAAAACAAATTAGAGTTTGGCAGCAATGCTACTCGTTTAATACACAAATCAAACAATCGAAACGTGGGCAGCGTCATTTTCAATTATCAATGGTGAGTGAAACGCAAAAAATCACTGTATTTGTTGCAGTTGAAAGCTGGTGTCATCACCGCTGGCCTAAATTGACTCAGTATGCTTGGGAATTGTTAAGTATCAGCCAGTTATGTGAATTATTTACTTCTGAATATAGTAAGGGTACGTTTTTCTCCCATCAATTCCGTTGTGAATCTGTCGAGATAGTTGATGATGAACGCATCAACCAACCTTGGTTAGTTGTGAAGGAAGCTAGCCTTGGCGAGGTGTTATTACCAGAGCCAATTGAAGGCCTTGAAAAGATAAAACCGACCAATCAGTTAGTAAACAATTTGAAACTACAAGCTGATTGGATCTTGGGATATAGCTATATCAGCGTCAAACTTTTGCAAAAAATAGAATTACGCGATGTGCTGTGTGTTCAACAATTACAGTTAAATATGTCTGTGACAGGACGGCTGTTAGCCCAGTTTCAAAAGCAAGAAGAAGGATTATTTATGATCGAAGAATTGATGGTGCCAGAAGTTGAAGAAACATTTGTCGACTCTGAAGACGATGAAATACAAGAAGCCGTTCGTCCATTTGATGTCAACGAAATGAACGTCAAATTAACGTTTGTTTTGGGGCGCAGCGATATTACCGTCGATGAGCTTTCAAAAATGCAACCTGGTTATATTTATTCTATTGGTGAAAATAAAGAGCGTGAAGTTAAGGTGTATGCCAACAAGCAACTTATTGCAGAAGGTGAGCTTATTTATATTGGTGATAGTGACGAACTCGGTTTGGAAATAACTCATATCGTGAGTTTGGGTGATAAAAGAGTTTAATATGCCAACAATACCAGATGGAATTCCATTATTAGCGATTATCGCTTTTTCGACATTACTGCCGTTTATTATTGCGGCAGGAACCTGTTATTTAAAAATATCCATTGTATTGATTATGGTACGTAACGCGATGGGGGTTCAACAGGTTCCCTCAACGATGGTATTAAACGGTATTGCATTGTTGCTTTCTATTTTTGTGATGATGCCAGTATTGCAAGACGTGAATAATCATATGCGCCAAGAAAGTGTCGATTTTAGCAATGTCGAATCTATTGATAACTTTGTTGATAATGGTTTGGGTGGGTATAAAGCGTATTTAAAAAAATACTCAGATCCTCAATTAGTGACTTTTTTTGAATCGATACAACAAGGCCGAAGTGAAGCAGAAGTAAGTGCTGATGAGGCTGAAGCAACATTATTCTCTTTATTACCGGCCTATGCATTAAGCGAAATTAAATCGGCTTTTGAAATTGGTTTTTATATTTACTTACCGTTTGTTGTTATTGATTTAGTTATTTCCAGTATTTTATTAGCACTCGGAATGATGATGATGAGTCCCGTAACAATATCAATACCAGTTAAATTGATTCTGTTTGTTGCTATTGATGGTTGGTCGCTAATCTCTAAAGGTTTAGTTATGCAATATATTGAATTAGCGCAGCATTAAAGCGGAAAATACCATGGACCAGATAGTTTATTTAAGTAATAAAACGATGTTGTTGATTGTTGTATTATCCGCAATACCAGTCATAGTTGCTACCGCGGTAGGACTACTAGTGGGGTTATTACAAACGGTCACTCAGCTTCAAGAACAAACATTGCCTTTTGGCATAAAATTATTAGCTGTCTTTGGTTCACTTTTTATGATCTCAGGCTGGCTATCCGATAAGGTCATGAATTTTGCTTTAGAAACGTTGACTGCTGCGATCCCTGCAATCGGGTTATTCGGATGAATCAGGAAATGCTATCGCTAGTGTCATCACTTTATTTTATTTTTCAAGAAGGACTGATCAAAATAGCGCTAGCTTGGTTAAGAATTGCTCCGGTGATGTTTTTACTCCCTTTTTTGAGTAATAAATTACTTAATGGTGGGATCATTAAAAACTGTGTTGTCGCCTATATTGCGTTAGGTTTATGGCCTTTTTTTTCTTCTCGTGAAATTCAATGGGATGAAATCAGTTTAGTTGAAGTATTTATTTATGAAATTGCTATTGGGCTAGTATTAGCGTTGATATTGGCTTTGCCCTTTATGATAGCCAATGTTATTGGTGAATTAATTGATACGCAGCGCGGTGAAACTATCAGCAGTATCATTGACCCAGCAAGTGGAACAGAAGCCTCTGAACTCGCTGTGTTATTAAGTCACATTACATGTATGGTATTTTTGGCTCAGGATGGAATGTATCAGTTAGCCAATATATTTGCACAAAGTTACCAGTTATTACCTTTTGCTCAGGGATTTACGTCATTTACTAGCCTTCCTTTAGGTGAATGGTTAAATAAGATGGTTGTTAATGGCGTGATACTCACAGCGCCAATATTAGTGACGTTATTTATTACTGAGGTTGCTCTCGGGTTATATTCTCGTTTTTGCCCTCAATTAAATGCATTTTCATTATCATTAGCAATAAAATCAATAATCGCGTTTTGTGTGTTTTTACTTTATTTCCATAATGAAGTTCCGGATATATTAGTTAATATGATTTCGATTTCGCCACTGAATGATATTTTTCTTTCTTCTTAATTGTCACGAGTACAGATAGCTATGGCTGAAAAAACAGAGAAGCCTACCGATAAAAAAATTAAAGACTCAGCTAAAAAAGGACAAGGTTTTAAGAGTAAAGATAGTGTTGCTGCAATTGTATTAGTCGTCAGTGCATTTGTTATTGATGGAGTTTCCAGTTTATATGAACTTGGCGGACTGATGCGTAAAATATTTTTATCACCTACTGATATAAAAGTTGATGCATTAATTTGGCAGTTTTTTACTATATTTTTAAATATTGTGTTGCCAGTACTATTTGCTTGTTTTTTATCGGGTACTATTATTGCTTTATTGCAAAGTCGTTTTAGATTAGCCAGTGAAGCAATTAAACTGGATTTTACAAAGTTAAATCCAATTGCAGGGTTTAAGAAAATATTTTCGCTTAATTCTTTAAAGGAATTAATTAAGGCCATTTTGTATTTAATTGTCTTTATTATATCAACATTAGTCTTTTTTATTGTTTGGCGAAAAGATATTTTCATGCTTTATCGAACTATGATCAATGGCATGATTAGTCAATGGGTTAATCTCTGCGTTACTTTTATTATTGTTTTTCTTGCTGTCGCATTAATTATCATCCTTGTGGATGCCCTTGCGGAATTCTTTTTATATATTAAAAATTTAAAAATGGAAAAACAAGAGGTCAAAAAAGAATATAAAGATAATGAAGGTGATCCTCAGATTAAGAGTGCTCGTCGTGGTATGCACCAAGAAATATTATCTGAGGAGGTTAAATCAAACGTGCGTAACTCAACATTTGTTATGGCTAATCCAACACATATCGCTATGTTGATTTATTATGATCCTGATATAGCCCCTTTACCTTTTTTACTTTCAAAAAGTAAAGGGACACAAGCAAGAGCGATAATTAAATATGCAGAACAACAAGGCGTGCCTGTGGTTAGAGATATTATTCTGGCAAGGCAAGTTTGGCGCACATATAAGAAAGATAGCTTCATTGATGAAAATGGTTTGCAAGATATTATGCAAATAGTGTCTTGGCTAGTTCGTGTTGAATTAGTGAAAATGGGAATAGATGTGGATGAAGCATTGAATACATTAATTAAAAATGACTCTAATTCACAGAACTATTGAAGTGTAAATTAATCATTTATCGTTTAAATCGTTTTTTTAAAGAAATAAAAAATCAATTAACTATGATGCAAAGATAAAGTTTGCATCATGTATCACATGTAAAAATAAGGTGGGTATATGAATAACGCTAAAGCAGAAGATTTGCAAAGTACGGATATGGAAGTATTGCTTGATGATATTACAACTGCATTAATGGAAGGTGCAACTTATAAAGATATACATGGAATACCACAAAGCACGATGGATGGTATTTATGCTTATGCATATGAGTTCTATCAGCAAGGTAAATTAAAAGAAGCAGAAACATTTTTTCGATTTTTAAGTATTTATGATTTCTATAATACAGATTATGTGATGGGACTAGCTGCTGTCTATCAATTAACGAAGCGTTATGAGAAAGCCTCTGAATTATATGCGCTTGCTTTTGTATTAGCTAAAAATGATTACCGACCACTTTTTCATGCAGGGCAATGTAATCTGATGATGAAAAAAAGTAGTGCGGCAATTCATTGCTTTGAAAGTGTTTTAGAAAGTAGTACGGATACGGATTTACAAAAAAAGTCACAAGCTTATTTAACGACATTAGAAAAAAATTTAGAAAAGGTTGAGCCTAAATAGAGGGCTCGAATATAAAACAAAGGAATAATATGATTAATATTACCAATCCTAACAGTGAACGAATTGATAAAACTCATACTTTTCTACAAGGAAGCAACTCTATTGGGCTAGGAGAGGACAGTGTAAAAGCGGTCTTAGCCTGTGAGGAAGCTTGTAGTGATATGGTTTCAACAGAGCAAACGAAACGCCTCAGAGCGAAAAGTACACCAACGCTAGCAACGCCAAATATGGGCTTTAATGCGAGCGCTTCAGTTGTTGAGGCATTTGTTTCATTACGTCAAATTCTGAATAACAGTACGATTGAGGGGCTGCGTGACACATTGAAATTGCTTAATGCAGAATCTGAGTCTCGTAGTAAAAAAGGTAATGATTTACTGGATTCTTTTGCACAGACTACGGATGCGTTAAGTAATACAAAAATTGAGTTTGATGAGCTCACTAACCAGCTGAACGTTAAAAATTCTAACGTAGATTTTTTAAATGGCGAATATGACACGTTAATAAAGCAATCTGATGCTAATCAACAGAAGCTGCAAACACTTAATAATGCTTTAGGGGAAACTAAAGCTAAATTAAATACACTTTTGGCGCCGACAACATCTGATGAGAAAGCACAATTTACTCAGTTGACTCAACAAAAAAATCAACTAGAAGCTGATGTTAACTATCTTAATACCCAGCAGTTATCCCTTAAAACACAATGTAGTACTCTCCAGGCGAATATAGCAAATTGCCAAAAAGAAATAACAGTACTTGAGCATCAGTATAAAAAAGTGACTAATCAAGTCACCGAACTGGCAAAAACCGCGGATAGCCAACGTGAAACATTAAATCAATTTGTTGCAGAAAGCTCAAAGCCTATTGAGATTGATGGCGAAAAATGGGAAAGCACTCTGGCTTTACTTACGATGCTGACCGCATCACTAAAAAAAGCTATGAACGAAGACTCTATTCGCAATATGAAAGAGCAAGAAGAGGTGATGAATACAATTAGTAAAGCCTCTCGAAAAGATTCCGAAGCTAAAGCTAAAGAAGCAGAAGAAGCTCAGCGTAAAGCGGATGAAGCCAATAAGGCTGCTTCATGTGCGAGTAAAATTTTTAGCTATGTGATGTTAGCGGTGTCAGTCATTGCAACCGTTGCCACGTTTGGCGCTGCCGCTCCTTTAGCGATTGCGGTAGCAGCGATTGGTATTGCCATTTCAGTAGCCGATATTGTTCTTGAAGAGACCGGACAAAGTAGTTTGATGCAGATGTTGGCGACTGAAATTTCAAGTGTAGTTACTGATATGCTCATCACTTTTGGTGTACCAGAAGAAAAAGCGAAGCAGATTGGTAGTATTGTTGGAATGATTGTGGCAGCAATTGCATTTTTAGCACTCTCATTAGCATCGATGTCATCTTTTGTGAAAAATATCGTCAATGTTGCTACTAACGCAGTAAAAATGCTTGCTAAAAATGCAGGTACCTTATTGAAAAGCATTATCAAGTCGATGCCAAGTAGCTTAACGAATGCATTAGGAAATATTGCGAATGGGGCTGGGAAAGTAGGGAAATCGGCTGATGATATGGTGGTACTTACTAAATTTACCAAATTAGCCGACAGCATTGATGATTTACAGCAAGCGGTAAAAACTACCACGAAGGTAGCGCAAAAAGCTGATGACATGAAAGACATTGTGAAAGCGGCAGATAAGGTTGCTGACCAAGCTGACAATATCACTGATGCCACCAAAACGGCGGATAAAGCAATAAATTCGGTTAAAACACAAAGTGTAGCAGCCGCTCGCCTTGAAGTTGGTATGAAAGGAACCGGAGCGGTATTGACGGTTGCGAATACGGCAATCTCGGGGGGACTGAATTTACATGCAGCAGGCCAAATTCGTGATATGAAAGAAATATTTGCTGGCATGATGCTTAATATGGAAACCATTCAAGTCTTGGATGAGTTATTAAAAAATTTATTGAAGTCTATGTCGCAAACTTATGAACAATTAGAAGAAATGTTCAGTGGAATGCTCACGTCATTAAATCAATCAGGTCAAGCTAAAGCCAATATGCTGAAAACAGCCCGCTTTGCATAGCAAATATAGGAATTTATCAAATGAGTTTTAATATTCAATCAGAATTAAGTAAGCCAGTTTTATTTCCTAAGTCTGTTAGTTTTGGGGAAGTTTCTTCTACAGTTAACAGTAATGGGAAAGCAGCTCTGACTCAGTTGCCTCAAGGCGTGCAATTAATGGATGTGCATACCATGGCATTAGAGTCTGAGATGACCATGGATAAGCCATCATTAAAAATGTCTCAATTTTTAATTCAGGATGCTCAAAGTTTAGTAGATTTTAGCGCCTTAACTGACTCAGATAAACTAACCACATTGGATGATCTACATGCATTTCGAATGCTGACACCAGAAAATATCCAACAGGCAATTGTTAAGGTGTTAACAGAAGAAAAAAGCCCTATTGAGCAGTTGATTGGTGACGCACAGTTACCGGATGAAGCTGATTTAAAGCAGATGTCTCAAGCCATTCAGGTACTTATTGCAAGCAGTTTCTTCAAGGGCTCATCAGAGATAAATATTGAAGGGAATGAGGCAAAAAAAGGTCAAAAGCCTATTGATAGCGTAAAAAACGGTACTTTTATTGGCATTATTAGTAACGATTTGATGGTGGAGTTATCGAAAATTATCCGTAACGTGATGAAGGAAATTAATATTTCAGATCGCCGTATTAGTGCGGATTTTCTACAATTAAATGCCAAAATGGTACAAGCTTCCGCGGATTCAACTATTCGTGAGGGTAAAGAAACCTTTAAAGGGGCGATGATGGGCTTTTTTACTTCCCTAGCGATTACTGCCGCGGGGAGTGCTTTCCAAGCAAGAGGGCTACGTCAGCAACATCAATCGATTAAAAGTAACTTGGTACCAGGAAATCAAAATCTCAGCGGTGCTGGTAAGTTATCTGGGTTAAATGGAAAAGTAGGGAGCGATGCAACGAAGCCGAATGTGTTGAGTTTGACGGGAAAAGATGGTTCAACTGTGACGTTGAGTAATCAAGCTACGCAAAATCAAAAGAATCTTGCGAGTCAAAGAATTGACGAGGCAGGCAAACGTACAAAAGATTTAGGCATGTCACAACATGAGAAGCACGACCAAGTCATGAATAAATCTCGTGTGCAAATGGCAGTCGCTGAGCAAGCTTCTCGAATGTCAGATAATGCGGGTCAGTTGGCAACAGCGTCAAATCAAGTCAATGTGAAGTCGGCAGAAGCTGATAAAACAATTGAGCAATCAGTAGCGGATATTGCACGGTCAGTTTCGGGTGATAAAGATAAACAAATCGATAAGAGCCAAGACCTTGCCAAACAAATGCAAGAGCATTTACGTGAAATTCGCGAAAATGGCTTAAGAACGATGCAAAGTCTAGTCAGGGGTTAGGGAATGAATATTTCGGCCTCGATTAATTATAATAAATTGAATAATAATCAATTATTATCAATTCCTATTAATGTTGAACAAACAGACTTCCCCTTTAAAGGGGAGGTTATCTTTAATAATGCACTTGATCCTTATCAGAAGGCATTTGATGCATTTCAGCAAATGGGGTATCGAATTCCAGAGGAAAACGTTCAACCACAACCAATGAATAACTCGCTGGAAAATATACAACTCAAATCAAAAATGCAGGCGTACAAGTATAAGAGTGTTAATGATAACTACGAAGAGGTGAGAGGATTAGCCGCCAAAAGAGGAGTTGCTGATGGTCGACCTCATATTGCAGGAATAAGTGAAGTCATTGACAATATATATACGGATTACCAGCAAAAATACGGTGAGTTAGTTAAAGCATCGATGCAATATATGCAAGATATGAATACGATGGCTAGCAAGTTATCGCGTTATATGAAAGCGGGGGAAGATGGCAAAATCAATATAAGATTAGAAGCCACACTAGAGGATATGGATGAAATTGTTTCGAAATATTCAGGCACAAGTTTGGCCGAAAGGTCAACGCAAAAACTAGATCTCAGTATTGTAAATAAGGATAAAATCGCCGAACTAAAAGGAAAACTAAATGATAAAGAGAAAAAATTAGCCAAGGAGAAGATTAATGATAAGACTGGAGGATTATTGGGCTCGATTTTTAGCTCTATTTCCGGAAATATTAAAAAATTAGAGAAAGAAATTAGTGCACTGGAAAAGGAGATAGAAGATCTAAAAGGGTTCAAGGTTGTTAAAGAAGGTATAAGTATTGGCGAGTACTTTGGAAAATGGAAACCTGATTTTGATAATGCTAAGCCGCTAATGGAAATAAAAGGCACTGAGCAAGAGTATGCTTTCTGGGAAAAAAAACTACAGGGACAAGGATTTATTGTTAAGCGAATGAATGGAGCGTTACGTATATTTCCTGATTTAAAGCCAGTTAAGGAAATTTTCTATGCATTGAACCACTCTTCCCTTAAATGGGGTGATGAAGGAAGTGATATTTCACCCCAAGAATTTCAAAGTCTACAATCAATCGTTGATAGCCAAAAAGGTGCCATTAATAGCTCACAATCTCGTTTATTAGAAACTTTTAGACAAGATAATAGCCACTTTGGAACCTTAATCCAGTTACTTATCCAATTATATAAAGATTTACAGCAATATAATAATAGCTACGTCAATATGTAATAATTGAGTATTAATTTTCTCCGTAGAAAAAAGTTTTAGAATTTTTACTCTATATTAATAAATAAGGAGGGGGGATGATCATAAATAAAAGTATCACGACACCAACTGTAAATAATATATTATCTTTATCTAAAAAAAGTGATCAAACAAAATCATTTTTGGGTAATTTAAATTCAGTTAATAATTCAAGTCAGGAAACGCATTTTTCGGCCAATAAACAGAATATTGATAAAACATTTAATATTTCAGGTAAAAGTGAAGAATTGCATCTGAGTAACCAGAAGTTACAGGCTAATATAATTAAGTCGTTATTAAATGAAAAATACCCAGATATAAGCTTGGATATGATAATCAAAACTATGAATTTAGGGCATGGTGGAAATCTCCAAGGACAAAAATTACAGTATCAACCTGAAAATGCACTAATTAGTTTAACATTATTGACTCATGAGGAAATTAAGGGTTCAAAGGTATTAGCCTGCGCGGCAAAGCTTATTGAGCAAGTAAATAGCGGCGATAATGATAAAAATTTTAAGCAGGTACTTAAATCATCTCAAAAAGCCTTTGAAGTAGCGCTTTTTGATAATGTATTGGGTAAAAACAATATTGATGGGTTAATTCAGCGTTTTATAGATAAATATGTTCAACCTGCAATTAAAGAAAAATTAATGCCTTATTTATCTGAAAAAACCATCGAAGCATTACCGACAGATAAACTATTTGTTGGTTCTCTTCAGGAAACGAAAAAAGAGTTAATCATAGAAGCGAAAAACCAGCTGATAGGACATAAAGTTGATAAATCAGTTGATAGACTCTTACAGCTGCATAATATATTTTCGGTGCTGGAACAACAAATCGAAATTATGGGGCAGTTAAGTGTTTCTATAAATACGGAGAGCAATACTGAAAATCCTGTAGCAACAAATTCTGTGAAAAAAGCCAAACCTGAGGATATGGTTGATGGTGGCTCGGATCCTGTTATTGCGCCTAATGATCCAGCTCCTGCGTCTTCTAAATCAACCGTGAATAATTACGTTACTAATAATTATTTTATGGCAAAAGAATTGGTCGCAGTGAATAACGAAGGAATAAAAACGAGCCAGTCTGAAAATAGAAAAGTCGATAGCCATATACCTGAATCAGTACAAAAAAATAGTATTGAAGAGGATGAAAATAAGCCCAGCATGCCTCGGTTTAAAAGCACGTTAGAAATTCCTCAAGTCAATAATGAGCGAGTAGCAGTATCAACTGGAAAAGCATGGGAAAATACGATTTCTTCGGTAAAAGAATTGCACCAAAGCATTTTAGATAGTGCACGAGTTCCATCCGCAGAAGTTAGCCACATGTCATCAAAACCTGTTGACTCTAAGCTTAATTTCGATAATAGCGCCTTTTTCCCTAAATCAACGGTGTTAACGGGGCGTTTTGAAGCTGTTGAAACGACTGATAAAGTGACGGGTAAAACGAAGAAAACTTGGCAGACTAAAGCACCAGAAGCAAAGAGTGTTACATTATCGGGGCGTGGAGCGTTAACCCGTAATCAAGCAGAAAAAGAGCGCTATGTTGGTGGACCAATAGCATCAAGTACGGAAGGAATGGGAATTCCTAATAATACCAATACGTTTGGTACCCGTTTTAAATCAGTAGAGGTTGTTGATGAAACAACAGGGAAGACGAAAAAAAGTTGGCAACCAGTAGTATCTGAAACACAGCCTGTTACTTTAACTACTCAAGGTGCGTTGACACGTAATCAAGCAGAAAAAGACCGCTATGCTAATGGGCCTATTGCATCAGGTACCGAGAAAATGGGGATTCCAAATAATGCCAATGTGTTTGGTAACCGTTTTAAATCAGTAGATGTTGCCGATGAAGCGGCAGGTAAGGCGAAAAAAAGCTGGCAGTTAGCGGATAAAAAATCAAGTAAACCCGTAACGTTAACAGAAATGGGCGCGCTAACTCGCAACCAAGTTGAAAAAGAAATGTATAACGATAATGCCACCCATTTTGCGAAAGGTTGATCAGATGACTGTACAGAATATAGTTCAGCAACAATGGGTTGAAAACCAAATTAAGGAAATTCGCACTTATTCGGGGATCACGAAGCCTTTTACTATGGACTCAGCGCTGATAAGAGATTTACACATTGATTCTTTGGAGATGCTGGAATTAATTACCGCTATTGAGCAGTATACGGAAAAATCGATCAGTGATCATATATGGATGCAATGGTACCGTTTACAGGATATTGCCGATTACCTTTCAACGGTTTTTGAGCCAAAGAAATAGGTTTGATTATGAGGTCAGGATTTAATTAAGTTCTGACCTCATTTTTAATCATCTAAGTTTAACTTGTTTGTTTTTGTACTGTTCCGGAGGCAAGAACCCCTTTATGGAAACTTGCTTGTCTTGGCGAAATGCGTGCAACTGCCTCAGCAGAACAGGATGCATCGACTAACACAAAGCTCGCATCATCACCTTTAGTCGGCCAAACTTGCTGACCTTTATCATCGAGCGGCAATACATTTCCTGTGGCAATAGCTAAAGAGCGCGATAATGACAGTTCATCGGGACGAGTATAAAGCTGAGCATATAAATTAGCTTTTTCTAACATATCGCCTAATCCAAACGGTGACCAATGATCCACCACACTGTCAGTTCCGGTCATCACAAATACCCCATTTTGATTGAGCGTTTTTAACGGCATATGTAGCGTACCGATAGGCACTGTTGATGCAATGGTGATTTGTTGTTCCGCAAGCTGTTTTGCTATTTTCTCAGCTTGTTCTGGATTGAGCATGGCTAAGGCAAATGCGTGGCTGATGGTGACTTTGCCACGTAAACTGCGATTTTCATCAACAGTTTTAATCATATATTCAATTGCAGCAAGTCCAGCGGGACTGGTTTCATGTAGATGAATATCAACCCCTTTATTGTAATCCAGTGCAATTTGGAACATCGTATCGAGGGATTTTTCCATTGCGCCATCCACATTTGTGGGGTCTAAACCTCCGACGTAATGGGCGCCTGCTTGCATGGCTTCACGCATTAAAGGCTCTGATTTTGATAGCAATAATCCATGTTGTGGAAAGGCAACTATTTCGCAGGTTAAGTCTTGCTGACGATCAGCTAAGACTTGCTGTAAAACCTCTAAATTTTTTAAACCTGAAACTGGTTCAATATTGCAATGGCTACGGGCAATTGTTGATCCTTTGGATTGGATCAAGTTGATCAGCGCATTAGCGCGTTCTTTTGTATAGGGTTGAAGATCCGGCAACATTTTTTGCTCAAGGGCTATCATATCCATAATCGTTTTGCCTTCGCGGGACTCTGGTGCTTGCCAAGGGCCGCCGTAAAAGGTCTTATCAAGGTGGATATGCATGTCACGAAATGCGGGCAGTATTAACTTACCCTGAGCACTGTAGGCATTTAGTGCATTATTAGGATGCTGTTTGTTAGCTAAAACGGCGGCTATTTTGCCCTCGTTGATTTCAAGGGTATGAAGTGCAGTCTTAGTGCCAGTAACTGTTGAATCACGATAGTTAAAGCCCGTCTCAAGTAAGGCGTCATCAAGGTAATAATGTTTATCAGTAATACTTGAAATACCACTACGTTGTAAGGGCTGATGAGTTTGTGCCGAAGCCATTCCTGACATTGCACCAAATAAGGTACAAGCGGCCGCGACTTTCGCACTTGTTGAAAGGAACTCTCTTCTGCCTGATGGGAAATCTGCTTTCATAGAAACTCCTTATTAATATTATAAAACTTCACACTGATGAAGGTTTCAGCGAGTGTGAAGTTGGGGATCTTCTAACCTTGAATTATGTGCGTTCCGGTTTCGCCACGTAATGCTTCGGTGAGTTTTTCAGGTGTGGTGATGATGACGCGTTTACCGCCATTGGCAATAAATGACAGACTGGCTTCAATTTTAGGTAACATGCTGCCCGCCGGGAAATGGCCTTCTTCCATATAGCGTTGCATATCTGTTGTGCTGGTTTCGCCGAGCGCTTTTTGTTCCGGTTTTCCAAAGTGAATACACACTTTTTCAACACCCGTGGTGATAATCAAGATATCGGCATGCAGCTCTTTTGCCAGTAATGTGGTGGAGAGGTCTTTATCAATCACCGCATCAATACTTTTGTATCCGCCATTACCATTGCTGATAACCGGAATACCACCACCGCCAGCGGCAACGACAACAAAATCGTTTTCAGTGAGAGTCCGAATGGCTTTTGATTCAACAACATGTTTGGGTTCCGGAGACGCCACTACACGACGATAACCACGGCCAGAATCTTCAATAAAATGCCAATCTGGATTGGCTAGTTTTAACTCTTCGGCTTGCTGTTGTGTGAAAAATGCCCCAATCGGTTTAGTTGGCGCACTAAAATTAGGATCGTTTTTATCAACTTCCACTTGTGTGATAACGGTAACCGCTTGGCGGTTATGACGCTGTGTTAGTGCATTCGTCAGTGCTTGCTGGACTAAATAACCAATACCGCCTTGGGTATCTGCCACGCAATTGGCTAATGGGGTTAATGGTAACCCTTCAACGGTATGTGCAATTTCTGCACGACGCAAATCAAGCCCGACTTGAGGACCATTTCCATGGGTCAGAACAATGTTGTAATTGCCTTCAAGCATATCGCTAATATGGTGTGCGACTTCTTGTACGGCCTTTTCTTGAGCTTCGATAGACTGGCTGTTGTTATCTTTAATAATACTGTTGCCCCCGATGGCAACAACCACGAGTTCTTTCATTGTGATGTATCCTGAGATAATGTTTTTGAGAGCCGGTGGTTTTGACTCACCGACGCTCAGAGGTTGGGTTCGTTATGCGGATTTGCTGACTTTTTCAGCTTGTTGTTCTTCGACTGACTGACGGCTATCCATAAAATGTTTGATAACAAACAAAGCTGCCATCATGAGGTAAGCGTACACAAACATCAAGGTTGGGCCTGTCGCAATGCCAACTGCTGGTGAATGGATGATACCGAAGAATACCAGTATCGCACCGACAGCTGCTGCAATCGCACCACGCAATGGTTGATTGAGGATAGCAAAGATAGCAATACAGCCCCACAACATACTAGCCAATGGTGCACCATTACCTAAGTGAACAAGACCTTGGTAGTAAACGCCTTTGTGCAATAGTGTTTCAATACCTATGGCGTTTGCTGATGTGCCTGCCGCACCCATTACACTATTAACCATCGTCAGTGCCCAGTTAGCAATCCACGGGAACAGACAGATAAAGATAACCGGCACTTCTATTTTCGGTGTTTCCCTCACCACTTGGTTGGCGGTAACCACACCGATGAAGACCAGTATTGGAACAATTGCCGTCATTGGAATGATGGCTAGCATGAATGCGCCTAAACCAAACAGCGGTACGATAAACATCGTGATACCAGATGCTAGCGTGTAACCAACACTTGCACCCATGGCTTTCCAGCCAGCGTGACCTACGTAAACGGTTACTGGGAATGGGTTACCCATAAAACAACCCACTGTTGATGATAAACCGTTTGCCAACATAACTTTACGGGTATTATATTCATCACCAGCCGCATGCGCACTTTCGATATTTTCAAGGTCAAAAATGTAGTTCGCAAGTCCTAATGGCACCGCAGACGCTAAATAAGGTAAAGCATGTGGCAAACCTTGGAAGAAGCTATCAATGTGGATGCCTGGTGGGTTGAAACCAAAAGACGCCATTGAGGTTTTAATCGCTTCAGGGCTCTGTAAACCGGAGATCCACGCAAGTGCAGTACCCGCAATTAACAGTAATAAACCCGTTGGAATGCGAGCGAAAATAGGTTTTTTACCGAACCAGTTAATGAAGATTAACAGTAAAACAATGAATGAAACCGTTGGCGCTTCGAACGCTTGCAACATTGGGTTCATCGCCAATAACAGTAATCCAAGTCCAGACAGACAAGATAACAGTACGGTACGTGGGATCATCTTACGGATAGCTTCACCGAGGAATGAACCACCAACTAAAATCATCGCCTCAACAAAACACCAAACGAGAGCGATTTGAATGGCAAACTCTGCATTTTGTGTTGTTTGATATACAGGCATGATGACTAAGAAAGTCACGGTAAAGATTGATGGCGCGCTTGGCCCTGACGGTAAAGCTGTGACATCGTTACGACCTGTTTGCTTGATCATTTGCTGACCGAAGTAAGCATAACTGATACTGGCAAGTAAAACGGTAAAACCGAACGCTGGTGCAATACGTCCATAAACAATTTCAGTTGGGATGCCTACGACAAAAACGAGCAAGCCCATCATGGTGAGTAGGTTGGTGAGGTTGTTGGTCATTAGCCCGAAGTAGGCTGCTAAGTCCCCGCGTTTCCATTTGATCTTTAGTATACTCATTTTAAGTATTCCCCTGTATACCCGTCATACTTTGAGCCACAGCTGTGTTGGCTGCTCTTAGCTACCCAAGTCACATACTTGTGTATGTTCCTTGGGATATCTTCGCTTGCCGCCTTGCTGCAACTCAAATTATTTAGGGTATACACCTATAGAGGTGCATATCATGATACTCAAAGTTGCAGTTTATCTGTGTAGCTAAATACTCAGGGTATTTGTCGTTTTATTTTTATTACCCGACTTTAGTCGGGCGTTATTTTTTATTACTGGAAACTAAGCGTATTTCTGGGCGTAAGCTAGCATTGCTTGTTCAAAACACTCAAACGGAGGATGAACAATACCCGCACCAATCATGCCAATACCGGCATCTTTATGAGCAATTGCTGTATTGATGACCGGAAGGATGCCGCTGGCAGCCACTTTGGTGATATCAATTGCAGTTGGAATGCCCATAAAGCCAAGCAATGGAATAGTAACGTTCGGGTTTTCACCTAAAGTGATTTCACGCATTTGGCGAGAAAAATCAACGGCTTCATCAACAGTTCCACCGACAAGTGCCACAATGGCAGGTGCGGTTGCCATCGCAAATCCACCAATACCATAGGTTTCGGTGATTGCAGAATCACCGATATCTAAGCCTGAATCTTCTGGCTTATAACCGGCAAACATTGGGCCGATAACTTGTTGAGATGGGCCAATAAACCAATGTCCTGGTAAGCCACTGATACGTAGACCAAACTCATAACCATTACGTGCCATAGTGGTGACGACTGTGCTGTATTCGATACCGTGAGCTGCATCCATAGAGGCTTTACACATTGCCATCCAAGTTGGGCCTGAGAAATAATCACTGCTAGCCACGAAATCAAACACTTCTTTTTGCTGGGCAACTGAGAAATTAGTTTGGATAATGCCGGTTGTCAGTGCTTGGATTAATAGTGTGGTGCCCGCATTGTTACGGTTATGGCACTCATCGCCCATATGCAGGGCTTGAGCCAACATTAAACGCAGGTCAATTTCACCAACGAATGTCATTGCATCGCGCAGCATTGGGCCTAATACATCACGCATCCAATTTAAACGGTCAATAACGCTTTGATCGTTAGCACCCATGCGCAGAATTTTTGCCATCTGCTCACTAAGGTTGGTAAACGCACGGTTACCGTAAGTTTTGTTTTCGACAATATGCATGAACATTGATGCTGATGTCACACCAGCCATGGAGCCCACGCAGTCATGTTCGTGACAAGGAGAGAAAATAATCTCATCTGATGCGGCAACACGTTCGGCATCAACTAAATCTTTGGCTAAGCCTTCAAAAACTAATGCACCCGTTACTGCGCCTTTCATCGCGCCACACATATCTTTCCAAGCGACCGGAGGGCCGGCGTGTAAAATAGTATTTTTAGTCATTCCCGGAACGACGTTAATTGCTTGGTCATAACCGATAAGGACCGGCTGGGATTGAATAATGCGCTCAAGAGCTTGGGCGTTAGCGGCAGCAATTTTCTCTTGTAGCGATGCATTGCTTTCGATTTTATCTAATGCGCGAATAACCTCGATATTACCTTGACCTGGTGGCGTCCAGCTTAAGTGAGTGACTGGAATATGCTGCTTTTTCAGGTCGTCGCTGAACATTTCGATGCCAACGTTAATCACATTTAATGGTTGCTTAAATAATGAAGTCATTATGCTTTCTCTCCTTTCCAGACAAACTCGCGTCCTAATAAACCGGTATTGGTGCTGCTGCTTGCCCAAATCACGTCGGCATCTGTCAGCATTTTGACTTGTGCATCCATTGCTGGTGTATCTTGGTCAGTACCCAGTACATAACCTAAAATAATCAGTTCACGGCCATCTTGTTTAGCAATATTTTTCGCTTCTTTGATTGCATCAATCATAACGCCGACAGGATCTTCGTGAGAACCAAAGCCCAAGACAAAGTCCATCATGATGACACCAACTTCAGGATCACGAGCTTCTTGTAATAAACGACCAATACGGTTGGTTGGGTCGATCATTGGGTGTGGTTTACCGTTGGTAAAATCATCATCCCCAAAATCTAGGAAGGTGTGAGCGATACTTTTATTGACATCTTTTAGGCGATACTCAAGGTTTGGTTGAATATTGCTGTAGACGTCATCATATTTTTCGAGGGCAGCAAACATCGCTTCATCGCACAGAGTGCCACCACAAAATAGACCGCGGATATATTTTTGTTCAGCGGTTAATTTGGTGCGGACTTCTTCAATTAATGGCCAGTTGAGTGAATGTAAGTTTAAATCTTCTTTTTTGAGACCCGCGAGTAACACTGTTTTCAGCGCAGCTTCTTTGGTGCTCTTTGCAAATGTAAGACCTGGTTTGTCTTCTGGCAACGGTTGGCTGCCTAGGAAGCACACTACTACAGGTTTATGACATTTTTCTGCCTGCTCTAATACTTTCTTCGCTACGGCGGGTGCTGGTGGCTTAGAAATTAAGGCAATAACTTGAGTTTCTTCATCGGCATCTAACATCTTGAGGGCATCGATCATCATAATGCCGCCAATTTTTTCGCTTAGGTCGCGCCCACCGGTACCAATGAGTTGTGAAACACCTGCACCGAATTCATGAATGCGTACGCTGAGTTCTTGGCTGCCGGTACCAGAGGCACCGATAATACCAATGTTGCCGCGGCGCACACTGTTACCAAAGCACAGTGCAGTACCGTTGATGATAGCCGTGCCACAGTCAGGCCCCATCATTAAGAGTCCTTTACTGCTTGCCATTGTTTTTAACGCTAATTCGTCTTCAATGGATACGTTGTCAGAAAATAACATCACATTGAGGTCATTTTCTAAAGCAATACGCGCTTCACGGGCGGCAAATTGACCATTAACTGAAATAATCGCTAAATTACTATCAGGGATATGTGTTTTGGCTGAATTGAGGGTGGCGTATTTAGCTTCGTGAGAACCGCCGCCTTGATTCTTTTTATTAAATAAATCTTCAATGCCAATTAAGATCTCTTCGTTGGCTTCATCGCTTGAACCTTTAATGACAATCATTAAATCGCCATTTTTGGCTTCTTCTAACTCAGTGGTTAATAAGCCTAAATTTCTTAAGACGCCTTTATTCATCTCTGTTGCCATTGCCACAAATGCTTGCTCAACATTAGGAAGTTGATTTGCTTTAGTGGAAATGGACATCAGTGATACAGAATCAAAATAGGTATTCTTTTTTATGACAACTTTAGTTGACATAGCTTTCTCCGAAATAATGAGTGAGATACAAAGCATCTCGAATGCCAAATAGCATGTCGCTGCCTGAACTGGACCCGATATTTAAAATGTCTAAAAACTGTGAATAAATATTTGTTTCGTTCGCATCAACTAATGATTGAATTAATTGATGCATATTTTCGCGATATTCATGGTTTAGGGCTTTTTCTAGGGTAATGGCGCTAATGGGTGTTGTTCTTTCATTGCTTTGCATGATTCCCTGATGAAATTCAGGATAAAATGTACGAGCAGGATGTTTTTCTAAGAGCAAAAATGCCATTAACCCAACGAGATAATCATCTCCAGACGGCGTAAGCCCGATACCTAATCCAACAAACTGGCTAATGACATTAGCCAAACCATGGCGTTGTTTTGCCTTGAGTAAACTAATTAAATTGCTACGTAATTGATTTAATTTTTCTGTGGATGCTACATAAAATAAATTATCGCCTTGATAATTAAATAGAGAGCTTCGAGCTTCACTTAAAATTAAATCTAATCTATTTATTTGCTTTAATAAAAATGACTGATAATTTCTCTGGTTTATTTTCTCATAAATAAAATTAATAACCGGTTGTTGCCATAATTTACATAATGAAAAAGACAATGAATAATGTTCACCAATGCATATTTCATTATTTAACAAATAAAAATTGTCCTCATTCTTAATGTTTAAAAGAGAAAAATCGTTATTTAATAATCGACAACTATTTGGTGCATTATCTAATTGAGTACTTAGCAAAGTAAAAAGATGATTATCAATAGAAACATTAATGGCTTTATTAAAGACTTGTTCTACTTTGCCTGAAAGCTGCGGCTGATTGAGAAGATTTAAAAAATGAATATCAGCCGTTAGCCCGTATAATATTTGCCGATGAGATGTGGCGTTATTCACAAGTCTCCTTATCAGCGTATGTCTCGAGTATCGCTCAGTGCTTATGCACCAGCCGCAACGAGAAGTGCTGCAATTTCGGTATAGCCTTTTTCTTTTGCCAACTCTAATGGTTTTTTACCATATTTATCAGTCATGTGAGGGTTAGCACCATGCTCTAATAGCAACTTAACGATTTGTTGTTGTTTGTCGCCACCGTCATTGAGTACGATAGCTTCCAGTAACGGTGTCCAACCAACAAAGTTAGTGTGGTTAACATTCATTTCTGTTTTTTCGAGTAACTCACGAACGATTTCTACGTGGCCTTTTTCACTTGCAGGTGTAATACCTACGCCACCAAAGCGAGTTAATAAATCCAAATTAGGATTTGCAGGTAAAACCAAACGTAATAGCGTTAAATCGTTATTTAAGCAGCTAAGTAGGAAAGGGTTAAAACAAGTTTGATCTTGTTTATCAATATCAGCACCTGCGTTAATTAGCAGTGAAACACATTCATAATGTTTGTTTAGGCTGGCATTTATGATTGCGGTGCGGCCTTGACGATTTGTCACATTAATATCAATACCGTTATCAAGGCATTTTTTTAATATATCTAATTGGCCTTGTTCCGCTGCGGTTAGAAATTCTTGAACCAGTGTGCTGGAAGTCATAACGCTCTCCTGATAACTAAAATTGATAAATAGAAATTGAACACTATTTAATATGGCTAAAGCATAGCAACTGCGACCTATAAAAAGAATCCATTTAAATTTAATTCATCAATAAGGCCCTTCATTGTTGAGTTAAATTCAATAATTGGCTATTTTTGTGCGTGAAAGCATTGTTTACAGACCTTTTTGGATGGTTTTAGGGGGTTTTTAGACCAAAATTGTTGGTTTATTTTTATTAATTAAGGGCACAATAAATGATTTAATCAGATCTGTGACGCAGTTCAAATTTAAGGTTTTTAAAATGTTAATGTTGTGATTTTTTTGATCAAAAAAGATTAAAATGTTAAATCTTAGTTTTAGTATTTAATTCAATAATATTAGGTATTTCGAATATAAATAGTCCTTTCTCATATTACATCAATTTTACAAAATCAAAGGAAAACAAATAAATATTCTGTCTAGATGAATATTTCTGTTAACCTATGAAAAGAGATTAAAATATAGACTGTTTTATATGCTGTTGAATTTAATTCAAATATATCCGTCATACTTCGAGCTACAGGGTCGTTGACTGCACTCAGCTACCCGAATCACATACTTTTTGTATGCTCATCGGGATAGCTTTGCTTGTCGCCTACCTGTAACTCGAATTATTTAGGGTATGTGTAGATCAGGCTTTAAGCATTATTTAGGGAATAAAGTAATGAATTCGATTTTTACTGAAGAAAATTTACTGACTTACACTACGGCAGCTAAGTTTGCTAGTTTTAGTAAGGCCGCAGAAGAATTGGGTATTACCACATCGGCGGTCAGCTATACCATAAAACGCATAGAAACCTATTTGGATGTAGCGCTATTTATTCGTGATACACGCAATATCGAGCTGACAGAAGCGGGTTATTATTTTTATCGCAAAGCAACGGACTTATTAAATAACTTCCATTTGATTAAAAAAGGAATTTATTCTATTGAGCAAGGTATTGAAGCTCGTGTGCGTATTTGTATTAACCAACTGTTATATACGCCATACCATACGGCTAAGTTGCTGCAAATACTTAAAAAACAATTTCCAACATGCCAAATTACAGTGACGACGGAAGTGTATAACGGGGTATGGGATGCGATTATTAATAATCTTTCTGATATCGCAATAGGTGCCCCGGGTACGTTAATGGACGGTGGCGGTATTGATTATACTGAGATTGGCGCTATTCATTGGGAATTTGCTATCGCATCCACTCACCCGTTAGCGCTAATGCCTGAACCTATTGCAGAAAGCCAATTACGGTTATATCCCAACATTATGGTGGAAGATACGGCGCATACCATCAATAAACGTATTGGCTGGTTGTTACATGGTCAAGAAGCTATTCAGGTGCCTGATTTTAATACTAAATGTCAATGTCAGATGCTAGGTGAGGGAATCGGTTTTCTGCCTGATTATTTGATTAAAGAACATGTAAAAAATGGTTTATTAGTGATCAAAAAAATTCAAAATCCAAGACAGGACTCTCATCTGTTATTAGCGACACAACATTCGGCAACAGGGCTGGTAACTCAGTGGATACGAAGAGAATTTGTTGGAAAGGGGATTTTAGCTAATCTATACAGCGATTTGCTAAAACCCATTCACTAGAAAAGTTACTGAGTGGCAATCTCGAGGGCTTTATTGATAGCATCAGGGATTACGCTACCGTGATTCTTACCTTCAAATAATGTGAAATTACAGATGCGGCCATGACTTTGGATTTCGTCACAGATTTGGCGTGCTGTAATCCAGCTTTTTCTCACTTGGTAATTTTTCTTTTGCTCATCCGTTAACCGTGATAAATCAGGTTTTTCTTCAAGTCCCCCTAGGGTAATATTAATGGGGGAAGCCACTTGTTTATCAGTGAGTTTGGCGATATCTACCATTTTCCCTTCGCCCCACCACAGTGACGGGCTGGCAGAGACATAAGATTGATAATCGTTAGGATGATTTTGATAAGCCATTAAGGTAAATAATCCGCCAAATGAGTGACCAAATAAGGTCTGTTTTTGCTTATCAAGGGGAAATTGTTGTTCAGCCCATGGCCTGATAGTTTCTTGTAAGAATTGATATAACCCATCAGAACCGCCACCTTCTTGAAAGGCTTCACCTGCAACTTTTGGGGTGTAATCGTAAGTGCGGATTTTACTGGGAAAGGCTTCATCCACAGGGTAGCCAATACCGATAATAATCGGCAATGAGTCAGATGGAAACTTGCTGATAGCTTTATTGACGACTAATGGGTATAACCCATTACCATCAAGCATATACAGTACAGGCCGCTTAGCCGTAACGTTATAAGGTACGGCGCTGTATATCCGTAAGACTCGTTCACCATAATTCATATCAGTTTGCTGAATATCATAAAACTGACTGACATTTTCATCCAGCTTTGGGATGGTTTGGCTTGGGCGAGCCCAAGCGCTGGTTGTCATGCACAGTAATAGGCCACTTAATATGATTTTATTCATCTACTCGTCATCCTTCAAGTTGCATGGGTGTTGACTACGCTCAGCTCCCCGAATCACATACTTTTGTATGCTCATCGGGATACCTTCCCTTGTCGCCTACATGCAACTCGAATGATTTAGAGTATCTACTCATCATCCTTTAAATTGCATGGGTGTTGACTACGCCCAGCTCCCCGAATCACATACTTTCGTATGCTCATCGGGATACCTTCCCTTGTCGCCTACATGCAACTCGAATGATTTAGAGTATCTACTCATCATCCTTTAAATTGCATGGGTGTTGGCTACGCTCAGCTCCCCGAATTACATACTTTCGTATGCTCATCGGGATACCTTCCCTTGTCGCCTATATGCAACTCGAATGGCTTTTAATGTAATAGGTAGCCCGCAAAAATTAACAAGGTAATCAATTAGAAGGTGAAATTCACGTTCGCCCAATAACGGCGACCATCTTCAACGTCCCAGTTGCCACCTTTTTCATCAATTTTTGGTCCTTTTTCATTACCGATATTTAATACTGCTAAATTTAGCTTAGTATTTTTCAGTAATTGATAAGTAGCCCCGACATCCATGGTGGTGTATGCGCTACGATAGCGGGCTCCTGTATGGCTATTTCGTTGGGCTGCCCAAACTTGCTTACCTTCATAGTGAGCACGAGTGTACAAGGTTAGGTCTTCATTGAAGTTCCAATCTAATTTTGCATTCGCTAAATGTTTTGGTGTTTTATCCAATGGGTAGCCTTTAAGGGAAGTACCATTTTTCAGTTTCTCGTCATCACTTTTACGTTCTGAATCGGTGTAAGTGTAGTTCAAGTTGAGTTTCCAATCTTGGGCGATAGGAATACCAGTTGCCACTTCCACACCTTTAATATTGGCTTTACCTACATTGTCATATTGGTAGATAAATAGGCCAGTACTAGTTTCCTTTTCACCAGTTGCATAACTCGTTAACTTATTTTTAAAATCGGTATTAAAGAAGGTTAGGCTAGCGTCAAAACCAGATTCATGATTATAGGCAATACTGATTTCTTCACTGACACTTTTTTCGGGTTTTAGATCTGGATTACCATAAATAACACCTTTACCACCTTGAGTTGCAGTTCCATAGCCTTTACTTACTTCACGTAACGTTGGTGCTCGGAATGCGGAAGATACACCACCTTTAATGGTGATTTCATCGGTTAGGTAGTAAACCGCATAACCACGTGGATTCCAGTGGTTGCCATAGGTTTCATGATGATCTAAACGTAGTCCACCCGTTAAGATCAGGTTATCAGTGGCGGTAAATTCATTTTCAACAAATAACGCGGATTGATCGACAGACATGCTGGTTTTTTCCATCACCCCTTCCGAGACGAGAGAACTGTCCTTCAATTTAGAGTACTGGTACTGCCCCCCAGCGGTTAGAATGTTGTCGGGTAGAAAAGCTACCACTTTTCCATCAACAACCGTATTGGTGATTTCAGGAACTCTAGCTTCATAGCCACCTTCCCAGTGACCCGTTGTTTTGCTCAACTCTTGGGATTTAGTTTTTCGTTTGGTCTGTTCTTGATAAACACTCAATTCTGTATTGAAACTATCCCATTCACCTTTATAAGTTAATGCTGCGTGATCACGGGTATTGTGCGTTTCTGATTTAGGATTTTTTTGTGCTCCAGCGCGGTTAGCGTATTCATCTATAGATTTACCTGGAGTTTCATCCCTTTCCTGTGTAGTTCTTCCTGCTTCAACTAAAATAGTTTGATTATCTGTTGGGGTAAAAGTTAATTTGGCAGTAACACTTTTATTTTCTTTTTTATTATGTCCACCAATAATCTTATCTTCTTGGCGATAATCGCCGCCGCCATATAATTGCAAACCTAATTTATCTTGCATTAATGGTCCAGATAGATAGAAATTACCATCTGTTGAGTTACCGCTATCACTGTTTTCTTGCACAATAGCGCCAGTCGATAGACTGCCGTGCCACTCATTAGTGACTTTCTTGGTGATGATATTGATAACGCCGCCCATGGCATCAGAACCATACAGGGAAGACATAGGACCACGGATCACTTCAATACGTTCAATTGCTTCAACAGGCGGCATAAAGCCTGCTTCAAAACCACCGCTGCCATTCGGGCGAGATTCACGGCTATTTTGACGACGACCATCCACGAGTATTAAGGTGTATTCGCCGGGCAAGCCACGAATATTAATATCTTGTTTATTCGCTGCACCTACGATGCTGACACCTTCGACATCTTTAACCGCATCGGCTAAATCACGTACCGGTTTGTTTTGTAATTGTTCAGCAGTAATTACAGTCACACTCGCAGGGGCATCACGTAATTGCTGTGAATAGCCCGATGCACTGACGACCATGGTATCTGAGTTTTCTGCGGCAGTAGCGCCAAAAGAAGAGAGTGCCGTGCAAACACCTGCGGCAAGAAGCGTGTAGTGGTATGGCTTAGACATAATTATTCCTAGACCCCGGTAAATTGAAACAATAAATATAAATGATAATAATAATCATATTCTTTATCGATAATACCATTGAAGTAAGTAAGAAATAAATAATTGCCTAACTAATTTATGGTCAGGATTTGATCTCAGACATAAAAATGCATCTAGCTTTGTGAAGCGTGCCAACCTTAATGGAAAATTAAGGTTTAACTTTGGTTTATGGAGTTTCCCACAATGTGAACTTACATTAGCTCTGCTATCTACTCGGGGAACTTAAAGGCTAATGAGAAGTATATTTTTGATGATCGCAGGATTATTGGTGTTAATCGCACCCAAACTGGTGTGCGCTGAGGCGATGCGCTTGAGTGTGACTAATCCACAACAAACTATGGCGATTGATGTTGTCAACATTCCAGGAAAGTTTGTGGCTAAAAATGAGGTTTCTATCGGATCGCCATTACAGCAACAAAGGGTGACAGCAGTTTTTGTTGAAGAAGGTGAATGGGTAGAGAAAGGGCAGTTACTCGCTACGCTTGAATCACCACTTCAAAGTGCGGCTGTGAAGCAATTACAAGCGGAAACAGAGAAAGCGACCGCTTACATTAAGCAGCAACAAGCTCTAACGGCACAGTCACAAAAAGAGTTACAGCGCCTCATGCCACTGGCTAAAACAGGGGTAATTTCCGCGAATGAATTCGGTAAAGCGAAATCAGAAGCGCTATCACAGCAAGCCTTGCTCGAGGCGAGTCGGGCTGAGTTGCGTCAACTACAAGCACAATTAACGCGTGAACAGAGCCAAGAAGATAAATCAAAGATTATCGCCCCCGTTTCAGGGGTGGTTAGTGAGCGTTACGCCATGAACGGCACGCTATCTGATAATGCGTTGCTGTTTAAATTAATTGAAAATAATGAAATTGAATTTGAAGCCACCGCTCATTCATCGGAATTAGCACGAATTCGAGGTTCAAATCCCGTTGTTATTCAATTAGATGAAAATAAGCAACTTTTGGGTAAATTACGTTATTTATCGCCGAAAATAGCGTCATTAACACAATTAGGTAAAATGCGAGTCACCTTGAACGAGGCGCCCAACGGTATCCGTATAGGGGAAATTGCGACGCTGGTTTACGCCAATTCACCCGAGGAACAACTTACTTTGCCATATAGCGCCATTAGAACGGAAACAAATGGTGAGCGTTTCGTTTTCACCGTGACCGAAGGGGTTGTGACAAAACAAAAAGTACAAACGGGGAAAATACAAAATGGTCGAGTGGAAATTCTCAGTCCTTTAGCGACAAATTTAGACGTTGTAACTTATGCACAAGCGTTTTTGTCGCAGGATGACATTGTTATTGCAGTGAAGGATAGCCAATGAAATTACAGTTATCATCTTGGGCCATCACCAGACCCATTCCTACTATTGTGATTTTTTTGGTGTTAACTATTGCCGGAATATTTTCATTCAATACCTTACCGGTGACGGCGAATCCGGTAATTACTTTTCCGATTGTTACTGTGACGGTGACGCAAGATGGTTCATCGCCAACGGAGCTAGAAAATGCAGTCACCAAGCGAGTTGAACGTGCGGTATCGGGTATTCCGGGTATTCGCCATATTTCATCATCAATAACCGAGGGGTCATCATCAACAACCATTGAGTTTAACCTTAACGTGAACGCTCATGTGGCGACTAATGATGTGCGCGAGCAGATAGGGCAAATTCGAGCAGAGCTGCCTCAAACAATTGATGAGCCGCTTATCAACCGAATTGATGTGGAAGGTGGTGCAATTTTACGTTATGCGGTTTCTTCTGATACCGAATCTATCGCTGATTTATCATGGTTCGTGGATGACACCGTCAGTAAGCAGCTAGTGGCGGTACCGGGTGTGCAGAAAGTGAGTCGATTAGGCGGCGTTGAGCGCGTTATTCGTGTCGAACCGGATGCTCAAAAATTGGCTGCAATGCAGATATCAATCGCGACTATTAATGAATTACTGCGCAATGTACATCAAAATTCCGCAGGAGGTAGTACTAAATACAATACCTTACAGCACACAATCCGTGTTCTGGGTGAAAAGCATGCTGTGGATGATATCGCCAATGTGATGTTACCGATGGATAACCAACAATCTGTCAAATTAGGTGAAATTGCAAATGTGTACGATGGCTATAAAAATGTGAAATCCATTTCACAGTTTGATGGTGAAGAGGTGGTGGGATTTGCGGTTTTTAGAGCGAAAGGTTCCAGTGATACGCAAGTGGCTGAAGGGGTAAAACAGGCGCTTGCCAAACTGCAAGCGGCGAATCCCGCGGTCAAAATTAGCTTAATTTCATCGACCGTCAAATATACCGAATCAAGTTTTAATTTAACCATTCAAACCTTATTAGAAGGGGCATTTTTAACCGTTGTTATCGTTTTCTTTTTCTTAAAAAGCTGGCGAGCAACGTTAGTAGCAGCGATTGCTTTACCATTGTCTATTTTGCCGACGTTCTTTATTTTGGCTCTGTTTGATTACAGCCTAAACAGCATTACATTACTGGCATTGACCTTGGTGATTGGTATTTTAGTCGATGATGCCATTGTTGAAATTGAAAATATTCAAAAATATATTGAGCGCGGAGAGCGCCCTTATCTGGCGTCACTAAAAGCCTCTGATGCGATAGGATTTGCGATTGTTGCCATTACATTGACGATTGTGGCCGTCTTTTTACCGGTGAGCTTTATTGGTGGTTTTGTGGGGCAATATTTTGTGCCCTTTGGTGTCACGGTTTCTGCGGCAGTATTATCATCATTATTGGTTGCTCGCCTTGTGACACCGTTGATGGCAGCTTATGTTTTATTACCACAAAAACAGCAACATGAAGGAATGAAGGTTGCCAATTGGATTGTGCGATATACCCGATTTTTATCAGCAACCTTGAAACATCGTAAATTAGCTTTATCTGTTGCTGGGGTGTTTTTAATTGGTTCCGTTGGGATCACTAGCTTCTTACCCGTTGGTTTTATGCCTGATGGTGATATTAGTGTAAGCCAGATAAATATAGAGTTATCGCCAGGCACACCTGTTGAGCAAACTCAGCAAAAAATTAATGAAATTGCTGAGAAATTAAAAGATAGGCCTGAAATTTTATCCGTTTATACCATTGCAGGCATAGCGGATGATTCAGAGGGTGTTGCTCAACACAAGGGGGAAATGATTTTAACTTTAACGGAGCCAAGTGAGCGTGAGTTATCACAAAAGCAATTTGAACAATCAGTGTCACCGTGGTTGAGCCAAAAAACTGATGCGCGTTATAGCTTTAGTAACAGTAATGGTAGCAAAGAGTTTTCGTTGGTATTTACCGGTACCGACCCTGAAGAGCTTGAAAAAGCGATTCAAGCATTGCGCAATGGGATAGCCAAAACTGCTGGATTTAAAAACGTGCAGGTGGTGAAACCGTTATTGCGTAAAGAGTTACTTGTTACGCCAAACTTGGTTGATTTAGGGCGAACAGGGGTGAATGTGGACGATATTTCCACGACACTACGCATTGCTACGATGGGAGAAGCCAGTTCTCGCAGTGCCAAATTTAATCTACCGGATAGGCAATTAGCATTGCAGGTTATTCTTCCTCAAAATCAACAAAATGATATTGAGGTATTGAATAATTTATATGTGAAAAGCGCAGGGGAACAAAGTATTCCTATCAAATCGGTGGCGAAAATTGACTCTAGTGATGGGCCTTCACAGATTGAGCGAATAAATCGTCAACGTAAAATGGTGATTGAAGCTAATTTAGAGGGTATTACTTTAGGGGAAGCCATTGAGAGTGTGATGCAATTGCCTGAGTATCAACAATTACCCCATAGTGTTTCACAGGTCGAATACGGCGATATGGAATATATGACTGATATGTTTGAACGCTTTGGCACTACGATGGTATTAAGTATTTTGCTAGTTTTTGCCATCTTAATTGTGCTGTTTAAAGATTTTATGCAGCCGATTACGATTTTAGTGGCTCTGCCGTTTTCTATCGGTGGCGCGATTATCGCACTGGTGCTTTATGGTGCGATGATAGATTTACCCGTTATCATCGGTATTTTAATGCTTATGGGGATTGTGACGAAAAACTCAATTTTGCTGGTGGAGTTTATCCTTGAAAAAGAGCGTTCAGGTCTTGATCGCGAAACGGCTATTTTAGAGGCAGGACAGGAACGTATTCGCCCGATAATTATGACCACGTTTGCGATGATTGCCGGCATGGTGCCGTTAGTGTTGACGACAGGGGCAGATGCTAGCTTTAGAGCACCGATGGCTATCGCGGTTATTGGTGGGCTGATTAGTTCCACGATATTGAGCTTACTTTTTGTTCCCGTAATTTACAGTTTAATGGATGATTTAAAACAAAAAATACTGCCTCTATTAGCCAAACTGACTTCCGTCACGCAAACCGATAGAGATGTCAAAGAGTGGTAAAAATTGCCGGTCTATAAATGACCGGCTTTTTACTATTGTTTCTTTATTGATCGGGAAGTAAATTGACTTTTAGTCCACCTATAGACTATATTTGGTCTAGTTACCTGAAAATGCATGTAGGAATTCTTAATGAAAATTGAAACGATTAGTTATATTAAAAAACATGCCGCTGCACTTGAACTTTCTGAGCCAATTTTGGTTACTCAAAATGGTGTGCCAGCTTATGTCATTGAGTCATATGAAGATAGAAAAAAGAGAGATGATACTATTGCTTTACTTAAGCTCTTATCTATTTCAGAAAAAGATAGCAAAGAAGGAAAGCTCTACTCGCGTAGCCAGTTATTGGATAATCTGTAAATTGGAGCTGTAGGATGATAATTAATTTTAAGTACACGGAAACATTTTTAAGTATTATAAAAGACCAAGGATTGGATAAAAAATTAGTTAATACTATTCTTGATAGGTTTGAACGGCATCTGAATCCTTTTCCTGAATGTTGTGGAGTACATGTATATTTACAGGAAATAGGTGTAACTAAATATAGGGGATATATATCGCCTGAAAATTACACTCTTCTTTATTCCTATGAAAACAAAGGCAATGTTGTTACTGTTCATGCTATTTTGCATCAACGACAAGATATACAAAAGCTATTATTTAATCGTATCATTGAACGCTAAATTTAGATTATTAGTGATTTCTATATGTACCATGTGAACTTTTTATTCCCTAGAAATTATTTCTGTAGCACTAATCTATTAGTTAAATTTACTGCAATTAATAATGTTTAAGTTAAATTAATAATAATCAATCATATTAATGAAAAATTGCTACATTAGAGGCAAAACAAAAATTTCAAAACAAGTATGATTGACATTTTTAATTCATTAATCTAGTTTCAAGGTGTCCAAATCAGTATTGATGAGTAAGGCACCTTTCATCATGAATACATCCCCAACCCGCTCACAATGGCCGCTATTACGCCTTGCCACGTCTATGTTTTTTTCGTATATGACGGTTGGCCTTCCCTTAGCTGTTATTCCACTGTTTATCTATCAAGAGCTTGGCTATAACGATATTTGGGTGGGTGTCGTGGTCGGTATTCAATTCTTAGCCACGGTACTGACTCGGGGTTATGCAGGGCGCTTAGCTGATCAACAAGGTGCCAAAAGAACCACATTACAGGGCATGTTAGCTTGTGGTTTATCTGGTCTGTTTTGTTTGCTCGCAGTTATTTTACCCCTTGGGCCAGCCTGCCAAATTTCACTCTTGATTATGGGGCGCTTAGTGTTGGGTTTAGGGGAGAGTCAATTATTGACAGGGAATTTAACGTGGGGAATGCGGCTTGCGGGCGCTGAACACGCAGGAAAGGTAATGTCTTGGAATGGAATGGCTATTTATGGCTCTCTTGCTGTCGGGGCACCATTAGGGTTGATGATTTATCAACATCTTGGCTTTGCAGCACTTGCCGGTGTCATTATGTTGCTACCTTGTATTTCATTACTGATAAGCGGCACGGTAAAAGCAGTTTTACCTTTGCAAGGACGTTGGGTGTCGTTTTGGTCTATCTTGCGCAAAATTTGGAAAATGGGCGCTATATTGGCGCTACAAGGCATTGGCTTTGCTGTGATCAGTACTTTTATCTCACTCTATTTTGCATCTAATCAATGGGGAAATGCAGGGCTAGCCCTCACAGCATTTGGTTGCGCGTTTGTTTTGGTACGTATCTTTTTTGGCGGCTTACCCGATAAATTCAACGGTTATCGAATTGCGCAGATTTCTTTATCAATCGAGTGTGTTGGGTTAGTAGTGCTCGGTTTTGCGCCTGAATTTAGCGTGGCACTAGTGGGTGCGGCACTGACGGGGATGGGATGTTCACTTATCTACCCTGCAATTGGTAAGGAAGTTGTGAAAACCGTTGAGCCTCAAATGCGAGGTACGGCACTAGGTGGATATTCCGCTTTTCAAGATATTGCCTATGGGATAACTGGCCCACTCGCGGGTATGACGGTGGCTTATATTCATTATCGAGGTATCTATTTAGCGGCGGCAGTTGCGGTTTTATTGGCTATCGTGATGACATCTATTTTTATAGGTCGTTCGATCTATCGTCATTAGTTTATTGAGGAGATAAAAATTGTCATCAGAAAATATGCCAAAATATATCAGTTATCTTGGATGGGCTGCGACCTTGACTGCATTTAGTATGTATGTGGCCTATATTCCACAAATTCTAGGGAATCTTGAGGGAAATAAAACCCATCCAATGCAAGCGGCGGTTGCTTCACTTAACTGTGCTCTATGGCTCTGGTATGGAATAAAGTTAAAGAATAAGCCAATTACCTTCGCAAATGTTCCTGGGGTTATATTTGGACTGATTGCATTTATTACTGCGTTATGAATTCATTGACTGTATACAGATGCAGTCAATGATCTACGTTTATAATTATTCATTTCGACTATGTTTTAATATATCTTTGGATATTTAGTCAAATAATGATGTGAAAAATGAGTCCATAATTTTTTATATTATGACATCATTTACTCGTAGATTGAATTTCATCATCTAATCATATTAAGATGTGCTCTATAAAGCCATTAACCTTAAGTGTATTCAATTACACTTATTATCATTATGGTATAGTTAATATCATATTTAGATATAGCCTTCATTTTATTTAACATTGACCTTACATTAATGATTTAACTCTATGTTATTTATATATATTAATTTTAATTACTAAGTTATTAGATAAGTTCAGTAGCTGATAAAACTGATATAAAAGATATCATATTATTGTTCTATTCTATTTTTATGTTATTTAAAAACAGTTCTCTATTGCTTTATGGCAGAGAGTTCGTAAATATAACAGATAGAATGAATAATTAATTTCGACGTTGAGAGTTATTATGGACCAACCAAAAAATACAGATGAATCTAATCAAAAAACGACAAATGAAAAACGAAGAAAAATATGGATGGTATTTGCTTCAATTATTATCATTCTTTTATTTGTTGCCTATGGCGTTTATTGGTTTTTAGTCTTGCGCTTTCAAGAATATACCGATGACGCATATGTTGCTGGATTACAAATCCCGATCATTGCGCAAACAACGGGTAATGTCACTCAAGTCAATTTTGAAAATACAGACTTAGTGAAGGCGGGTGATGTACTCGTTGTCTTAGATAAAACCAATGCGACGTTGACTTTTGAACAAGCAAAACACGATCTCGCCACCACGGTGCGCAAGACGAAAGAGCTGTATATCAATGGCGACGAATATCAGGCTCAAATTCAAAAAAATCGCGTATCCCTTGCGCAAGCGCAAAAAGATAATCAGCGACGTATTGCGTTAGGGCGTAGTGGTACTATTTCTAAAGAAGATTTGCAACACTCCCAAGAGGCTGTGCAATTGGCTCAAGCTGCGCTGGAGATTTCAATTCAGCAATATAATGCCAACCGAGCGCTATTACGCAATACGGAATTGAAAAAACAGCCAGCAATACAGCAGGCAGCAGATAGTGTTCGCAGCGCATGGATTAACTTGCAACGTACTGAAATTAAAAGCCCAATGACAGGTTATGTCTCCCGCCGTAACGTCCAAGTGGGTTCACAAGTTAGCTCTCAAAGCTCATTAATGGCGATTGTTCCTATTCAGCCAGTTTGGGTTGATGCCAATTTTAAAGAAACTCAGTTAGAAAAAGTCCGGATTGGTCAGCCAGTGACGATAAACAGTGATTTCTATGGGGATGATATTGTTTATAACGGGACTGTTGTTGGGCTAGATATGGGAACGGGCAGTGCGTTTTCGCTATTACCTGCTCAAAATGCGACGGGTAACTGGATTAAAGTGGTTCAGCGTCTCCCTGTTCGTGTTGAATTAGACCCAGCGCAAGTCGCGAAACATCCGTTGCGTATTGGTTTATCGATGAATGTGACGATTGATATTAAAGATCTCAACGGCCCTGTTTTGGCTGAAGTTCAACGAACGGCACCCGCTTTTGAAAGTGATGTATTGGTGCTGAAATTGAACGATGTCGATCAGATTATCGATACCATCATTAACGATAACGCGGATTAGCCCGAAAGGAGTGGCTGTGGCAGATATTCAACCACTAAAGGGCACAAAGCTAGTTTGGGCAACAATTGCATTGTCCTTGGCGACGTTTATGCAAGTGTTAGATTCGACAATTGCAAACGTTGCTATTCCGACAATTGCAGGGAACTTGGGGGTTTCGGTATCTCAAGGAACGTGGGTTATCACGTCATTTGGGGTATCAAACGCCATTTCTATTGCTATCTCGGGCTATCTTGCGAAACGATTTGGTGAAATTCGTGTTTTCTTATGGGCAACGGGGTTATTTACCATCTTTTCTCTGTTGTGCGGGTTTTCCGATAGTTTGGGTATGCTTATTATGTATCGCGTGTTGCAAGGCGCGGTAGCAGGGCCGGTGATCCCACTTTCCCAAAGCTTAATAATGCGTTGTTACCCGCCGAAAATGCAAAATATGGCCTTAGCATTTTGGTCGATGACGATTATTTTAGCACCCGTGTTTGGTCCTATTTTTGGGGGTTATATTAGTGATAACTTCCATTGGGGCTGGATTTTCTTTATGAACGTGCCTTTAGGTATTTTCGTTATTATTGTGAGCACAATAATATTCAAAGGTATGGAATCAAAAGTGGTCAAAGTGCCATTCAATGTGATTGGCTTGGCGCTACTTTCTGTCGGTGTGGGTTGCCTTCAAGTGTTGCTAGACAAAGGCAAAGAGTTAGGTTGGTTAGCATCTAAAGAAATCGTAATTTTAGCTGTATTTTCAGCAGTTGCGTTAGTTTTCCTTGTCATTTGGGAACTGACTGATAAAAATCCAATCGTAGAACTTTCGTTATTTAAGTCGAGAAATTTTACCATCGGAACCATTTCGGTCAGTTTGGCGTACATGGCCTATTTTGGCGCGATTGTCTTACTACCTCAACTGTTACAGGAGGTATATGGCTACACGGCAACCTGGGCTGGACTGGCGCTAGCGCCAATTGGTTTATTGCCCGTATTATTTTCAGCACCAGTCGCTAAGTTATCAGATTTTCTTGATATCCGCTGGATAGTCACCTTTAGCTTTGTATTTTATGCAATCTGCTTCTTTTGGCGTGCATATACATTTGAGCCGAGTATGGGCTTCTCTGCGGTAGTTTGGCCTCAATTGGTACAAGGTATGGCGGTTGCCTGCTTCTTTATGCCATTAACTACGTTAACATTATCGGGCTTACCACCAGAAAAATTAGCATCGGCATCAAGTTTGGCCAATTTTTTCCGTACTTTAGCTGGTTCAATTGGTACATCGATTACGACAACGATGTGGAGTGATAGGGAAGCGGTGCATCATAGCCAACTAACTGATTATATAACAGATTATAATCCAGAGTCGTTACAGATGTATCAAGAAATGGCTGCGCATGGAATGACATCAGAGCAAACTTCTGGATTTATTGCGCAGCAGATAACTAGCCAAGGGTTGATTATTGCGGCAAACGAAATCTTCTGGTTATGTGGTTGGGTGTTTATTGCTTTGATTATCACGGTTTGGTTTGCGAAACCGCCATTTGGTGGCAATGCGAATAAGTAAATAATCCATTCAAAGTCATATAAATAGGGCGCAAGGGGATATCAATTGCGCCCTATTTTTATTTTATGGATACACTACATTCAAGATGGCGGTGGTTTTGATCGTGCCCTGAGTAACTTGTTTCGGCGCCCATGGGTAATAATAAGCCGCCATCGGGATCATAAAATTAGATTCTAATTGCCCACCTGCTTTGACATAAAAAAGCGATGTGGCATTACCACGGCTATTGGTATTGGTTGAAATGAGCACCGGCTGTTGGTTATCACTGGTTTTAACTAATCTTAGACCGACTCCTTGAGCCGCATTTGGTGATTTATCAATTAAAACGGTGCGATCAGTACTGAGCAAGTTATTACTGGATAAGAAGATATCAATATCACGTTCAGAGGTATTTTTATTGCCCAAATTTTCGCAGCGCATATTTAAACTAAATGGTGTGTAGCCTGCTCTGGTATCATTTAAGACCTGATTACGTCCTAAAGTCGGCAATGTAACCACTAAACCTGCATTTTGAAATAAACAGGTCGTCATTTTGGGTGAATAAGTGATATTCATTGGTTGGCTATACATATCGCGTTGATCATAAGGCCATTGAAAACCGTTAAGTAACCAATAGGCAATTTTAAGGATTTGTTTGGGTAGCCAAAGTAATATTTCAAAGAAGCTTAAACCGCTTAAATCAGTCACAATAAGAACATCACGTAAGTTCGCCGTATTGCCTTGTATTTTTTCTCCCTTTTGGGAGACCAATGAAAATTTAATTGTCATTGAGGCATTTAATTGGGCAGCAGAATAGCTACCCCATTTTTTTATCGTTAGATTTGGGATGTTATTGGTAATTTCTGCACGAATATTATATTTGCCCTCATTAAAACTTAAAACAGTCGCATCATGGCTACTGGTACTTAGAATTTTAATATAGCCAAAGGTGCTTTCATAAGTCGTACAGTTAAAACTGCCTGCATATTGCGTTGGAATTGTAGTTATCCATACGGGAGTCGCGGGGGAAAGCTTATCGGATAAATCTACATTAATCGGCGGTGCGTAGCGAATATTACTATTGTAACAAGTAGCATAACTCAGGCTACTAAATAAAAATAAGCATAAAGATAGGATATTCTTAATCATTATTCACATCTCTTTATTGGCAAATAGCGGGTGAGCTATCAAGGTTTTCAGTCAATTCATTGATAGTACAACTGCCATTAGCTAATTGGACGACGACTTTTTTAGGGAAGTTTTCGGCTTTCAAATAAAGCACGCTAGATTGTCCGACATAGCCGATTGATTCCCCATCAATACTCAAAATCTCTGAGCCAAAAGGGAGTGCTTTGTTATCAAAAAACAATGCACGACTCACCCAGTTTTTACGGGTATCGGTTTTAAAATTGACGACACTAACTGCGCCTTCTAGCGGGGCACTATTGGCTATATTTCCAATGACTTCAGCACCTTGCGTCTCTTCTGTATTAGTAACCGTGATGGCATTTTTTCGATAAGGTATTGCATAAGGCACTAACGCGAGTCCTTCACTATTCGTGACAATACTTTGGTCGCCATTAATCATGAGCCCTTCAGCTTTAGGGGCTTTCACAATGGTCATGGTACTGCCTACTTCATTAGAAATGAGCACATTCCAAGGAATAGCCACTAAGCTACCTCGGGCACTTAAACCTGTTTGACGATAATCGTTGGACTCACTTAATGACCCCCCTAAAGTGGAAACATTAGCGCGATAGGTGACATTGGCACTGGCCATATTTTGTCCATTTTGCTGATTGCTACCAGAAAACGCATAATTAAGACGATTTGCCTCAAGGGCGGTTCCACTTAATGAAAGGGTACTTTGTTGGTAACCGGAGCCGGTGGCGGTAAAACCAGAACTGACCCAAATATTGTTATCGAATAACGACATAGGCAAGCTTAGGGACAAATAGTAGCGATTTTCTTCTTTTCCTTGTCCGTCTCGTACACGACTTGCTGACAATGAATAACTCATCTGTGCATAAGAATTGGCATAGCCGAGTTGATATTCTCGTGTTGCAGGTATGGTTGCCCAATAATCACGTTGCGATCCTGAAACATAAAATGTGCCCCAGCTTTCTGGTAGTCGTTGGTTTAAATTGATGGTGAAGGTATTTTTGGGTCTTGCGCCTCGCATGGAATCCCAAGTATTAAGATCAACTGCGGGTGTTTCTTGATTATTTTTTTGATTTTTTTTATACAAATCAATAGATTCTTGGTATGAGCGATAGCCATCGTGAGCATGAATTGAATCATTAAAGCTATAATAGCCTTTAGTTGAATAACGATAGGCCGCTAAGGTGAAGTTAGTGGCTGTGGTATCTAAAAATTTACTATAAGAGACACGCATACTTTGCCCATGTTGCGAATCATTCAGTAATTGTGTATCTGCATGGGTAATATCAACGGAAACTGCCCCAATAGGGAGATTCCAACCTGAACCCACTAAATAGGCTCGGTAATTTTCACTGGCGATAGTGCCTATGTATCCGGTGATTAAATTATTAAAACCATACTCAAAAGTACCTTGTACAAAAGAAGGAGTGTAGTTTCCTCCGTCCTGATTCACTTTTCCTGCAAATAATGCATAGTTACTGACCCCCTCCTTTAACATACCCGGAACGGCAGAAAAGGGGACAGTAAAGGATTGTTCTTGTCCATTGGCTTCTTGCACAATGACTAATAAGTCACCTGCGGAGCCTGTAGGCTGAATATTATCAAGGGTAAATTGCCCCGGAGGGACACTTTCTTGATAGATAACACTGCCATTTTGTAGAACTTTAATCAGCGCATTTGTTTGTGCGACACCTCTAACTATAGGGGCGAAACCTTGTTGAGAGCTTGGACGCATGTTGATATCGGAGGCGAGCGAAACACCACGGATCCGCATAGAATCGAATAAATTACCTTGTGTATAGAAATCACCCACTAATAAATTGGATTTTTGCATCGGTAATGATTTTCGAATATAGCGGGTATTATTCTGCCATTTCAGTTGTTCACCAGAGTACTTTCTGACGGTACTGTTATCTCGAAATTGCCAAGAACCTATATTAAGACCGGATTCTAAACCACTATAAAAGTCATCACTGGATAATTTAGCACCATTTTTATTCTTCGTTTTATAATAAGTGGTGTTATAGGAAAAGATCATTGCGGGTACGCCGCTATCCCAAAACTCAGGAGGCACGTAGCCGACTTGGGTACGTAAAACGAAACTTTGTGGT
This sequence comes from Providencia sp. Je.9.19, assembly GCF_051129765.1. Taxonomy (NCBI): domain Bacteria; kingdom Pseudomonadati; phylum Pseudomonadota; class Gammaproteobacteria; order Enterobacterales; family Morganellaceae; genus Providencia; species Providencia sp. Je.9.19. The sequence goes on along the minus strand of NZ_JBCPSS010000004.1, from coordinate 201,934 downwards.
ACAGATAATTTAATACTTAGTGTACTAACATCAACACTATAGCTTCCTCCCTGAACAATTTGTTCTAATGAGTAGTCATATTGCTCAGTGTCAAGTTTAGGGAGAGATACCCCGAGCAACATGGCTTCTTTTTGTTCAAGATATATTTTCTTGTCATCGCCAGTAAAGGTGAACGGATAACGGCCTTTCCAGTCATTATTGACGTAAATATCCATTTCTTGGATACCAGCAGGCATATTTTGGTCTTCATAAAAGCGAGTTAAGTCTGACTTTGCAGAGTCACCTGCGAGCAATGAGGTGTCAAAATTAACTCCCCAACTCGGTGATGTTGCGAAAAGTAGGCATATTGCCAACAGGCTTTTATGATGGCCGTACTGCTTCATTATTACAGGTTCTCTAACTGGTGGGATTGTTGTTCTTTTTACGATAAAGCTACAGCGCAACGATCGATTTATCTTTATAGGCACCAAAATCATCAACATATAGCAAACTATAGGTTTTACCCTGCTTTACGGGGGATTTTGCAGGTGCAAATACATTAGAAAATGGGGCGATCATTAACGATTCAGAAAGTACTTTTTGGCCTTTGTCGTCATTGATATTGGCAATGGTGATGTAAAACGGACTTGTATTCGTGAGGCGAAATCCTTGATTTTCAACTTTCGCTTCGACGGTTGAAATTGCATTCTCTGAAATACTTTGTAAGTTAGTTGGACGATAAAACAGTTTAATACGCGTTTTAATAGCCAACTGCATCGTATTTTGTCCCTGTAAATTATCGGGTGTCGGGGGAATATCGAGAACATTTAAATAAAAAATAGATTCTCTATCCGTTGGCAATGAAGAGGGTAATTTTTTAATTCGCAGTTGCTGGCCTGCATTACCTGAAACCTTTATAACTGGAGGTGAAAGTAAAAATGGCACATTAGCAGTTTCTGGCGTTGAATTGATATCACCATCATCAATCCAAGATTGTACCAAGGCGGGATCATTACCGTTATTAATTAATTGTACGATAGTTTCTTTATTACTCGCCGGATAAATAACGCGAGTGCCATTGACCACAATATTGGCAAATGCGGAATTAACACTAAATATTAAAGAAAGTAAAATAAGTATACGCATATTCATTCGCTCAAAAATAGCCAAGTTAGTTATTTAACTTGGCTATTAATCATTACAGGTAAGAAATTGTGTAAGTTACGTTAGAACTCAAGCTACCTACTTTTGCCGGTAATGCATTGGTTTTATAGTAGTAAATATCTAAGGCTAATGACTCAGGTTTAGCTGGGTTAGTCGCGCTGCCTTTGATATCAGTTACAAAGGGTTTATTTAATGGAATTGCTGTTTTAGTACCTGGTTTTGCAATAGCAAAGCCGACGTTACGCGCAACAGATACATCATTTTCATTTACAGTCGTATTTTGCAAATAATTACCGTCAGTAGAGATATTATCTGCAGATGAGAAATGAATGGTTAATGGGGTATCAATGGCTTTTGCTGCGGGTGCGCAGTCAGAAAAAGTTAACGCGATTGTTTTTTTATTTTTATCAATCAGACCTGTAGTAATACCTGCATCAGCTGCAGTAATAGGATTCAATGCAACAGTAAAATCTGCACTTTTTCCACCATTAATTGTACAAGTTGTATCAGTAATTGCACCGCTGAAGTTAATTACACCACCTGCCGCATTATCCGCTGATAAAGCTGGTGTTGCAGATAAAATAAGAGCTGTGGCAGCAGATAATGCAAATTTATTATTCATTTTCTTCTCCGAGAAGAGTTGTTATTCATGACGATGGTAAATAAGTAAAATATTAAATTTTTAATTTAATAAAAAATTTTAATTAATCATTAAAGCAATTTTTTAATTACTTAGATGTAAGAGGAAATTAAAAAATCAATAGCAAAACGTAATCACTTTAAAAGTGATTAATGTTTTATTTTCTATTTATTTTAGATAATTTGACTTATATCAAAAATGATAGCCTGTCATTATACGTGTAATCATTTATTTAAACAGAGGGCGAAAGTTAGTCATTTTATATATAAAAATTATATCTTGAAATGGGTACACTTAGGATGGGTGATTGTGGTTTATATGTCGATATTAATTATATATATGATTTTTTATTCTAAGTTTTAATTTAAAATGATATTTTATATAAATATTGTAGATATTGTTGGAGTTAATAACTTGTTGCAAATAGTGAATTTATGTAAAAAATGATGTTTTAAATTATTTTAAATCAGTATGTTAAATGAAAAGGCTATTGGTGATTATTTGCTAACTTAGGATTATTTATAGTAATCATTGTTTTTAATATTCCGATTATTTGCTTTTAATTGGTCTAATGTTTCAATTATTTAATTAATATATAGATATTTTTAATATTTAAATAAGTGCTAATTTTAATTAGGGTGATTTAGCAATTATATTTTATTTGTATGACATTATTATTAACCAGGCATTTAAAAAACATTTTGATTATTTTTTCATCAATAATATTCTTTATGGTTTTTTTTAAATTGGCCATATTCGATATTTACCCATATTAATTACGAGGTCTTTTATGGTTAAAGTTAAATTTTATACCGTATAAGCTCTCTATTTTTATCACTCAGCTATTATCGGCAGAATAAAAATTAACTTTATAACTAATTCATAGTTTAGGTGTAATTACTTAATTTTTTAAGCAAATATTAAATTTACATTAAGCTTGCTGCGTATAAAAAATAAGAGGACGAAACTGATCGTTTTTAAACGATAAATTTTTATAAACTCGATTTCGAAATCAGATTTTGAAAGGCGAGTTTTGGGCGATCTATTTCGATTTCATAAAGTGGCTCGACTTGCTTGAAAGAGTTCTGACCACGTGCGTTATACCGTATTCTAAATATAAATTGCTTATTTTATTGGCTCAAATAGGTGCTTTTTCAATCATTTTCTGTTTTGATGGATAAATAATTATATTTCATTTCATGTGGAAAAACGTAGGGAAACAAAAAGTGAAAACACACCATCAAGCGGTTTACCAACAATTTGACGAACAGGCAAATTCATATTTAACCAGCCAAGTTCATGCACAGGGCGAGGATTTAAAGGTCTTAATACATTCACTCAGTGGCAGTAATGAGGCCAATGTACTTGATTTAGGCTGTGGCGCAGGGCATGCCAGTTTCGGCGCCGCCCCTCTGGTATGTTCTGTGACGGCTTATGATTTATCAGACGCGATGTTAACAGTAGTCGAAAAAAATGCGACAGAACGTGGTCTCAATAACATTACGACTTGTAAAGGCACTGCGGAATCATTGCCTTTTGCTGAAGATACTTTTGATATTGTGATTAGTCGTTACTCTGCTCATCATTGGCATGATGTTGAGCGGGCTTTACGTGAAGTTCGTCGCGTATTAAAACCCGGAGGAAGAGGTATTTTCATCGATGTTGTTTCACCGGGACACCCTTTACTGGATATTTATCTGCAAACGGTGGAAGTACTGAGGGATACATCTCATATTCGCGACTATTCCGCAGGGGAATGGTCTGGTATGTTTAATAATGCAGGGCTATTCGTTCGTGAAATTAAAAGCTTTCGTTTAGAGCTTGAATTTACTAGCTGGGTTAAGCGGATGAGAACGCCAGCACCGCTAATTGAGGCTATTCGCTTATATCAAAGCACATTAAGCGATGAGGCAAAAAGCTATTTTGCAGTACAGGAAGATGGCTCATTTACCTCAGACGTCATGCTGTTTGAATTTCAAGGCTAATTGCGTTATTTGATAAATTGCGCTTGGTTTAGCTGGCTAAGCGCAGTATTCACCTCGAAGATTTCACCGTTAACGGCTGGAATACCGAAGGATTTCAAGCGGGCGCTATGCTTTTGCAAGTAAGCTTGCGCCTCGGCTGCTGAGGCAAAGAGATAGATACCGCCTGCTTTTTGTGTTTCTTGGTTTTGCGTCCAAATTTTCCACATAAAACCCGGCTCTTGATTGATAGACTCAGCCAATTCATTCATCGCTGTTGTCATTTCATCGCCCCAAGGCCCTTGGTAAGGGAAATCTACTTGTAAAATAACCTGCATATCATCTCCTTTTATTTGGATTTATTATAATAACGGCTAAATTCATATATTACATTGATTATTCTTGAACGCTATTTTAGGGCAATCACGGTGATGATAATTTCAAACTATTTCGCTTTCCGGCCTCAAAAGCCTCTAGGGTGTTTAATCGCGCTTGTTTATGGTCAACTATCGGTGTTGGATAATTGAGCTGAATGTGATTACTATCAGCCCATTCGTGAGGTGTATGGATATATTTATCTGGCACCGACATTAACTCAGGTAACCAATGGCGAATAAATGTGCCTTGTGGATCAAATTTGGTTCCTTGGGTCGTTGGGTTAAAAATTCTAAACCAAGGTGATGCATCAACCCCTGTTGACGCTGACCATTGCCAGCCCCCATTATTCGCCGCTAATGTGCCATCAATCAGTTGGCTCATAAAATATTTTTCGCCTTTGCGCCAATCGATGAGCAAGTCTTTTACTAAAAAACTGGCCACAATCATACGTAAACGGTTATGCATCCAACCCGTTTCATTTAGCTGACGCATTGCTGCATCCACAATGGGGTAGCCTGTTTGTCCGTTTTTCCATGCATTAAAATCGTCAGGGGAGTTATTCCACTGAATATGTTGAGTCCATTCAATAAACGGTTGATGACGGCAAAGTCGCGGAAAAGCAACTAATAAATGAGAGTAAAACTCACGCCAAATCAATTCATTAAGCCAAGTAAAAGCGCCACTGTCTGGAGAATCTAATACCTGAGTGTTTTCCGCATGTAAGCGGTTAAAACACTGTCGTGGAGATAATACGCCAATGGCTAGATAAGGGGATAATTGACTGGTTCCATTGACTGAGGGAATATCTCTATCTCGTTGATAATTTTGGACACGCTCACGACAAAATTGTCTCAGTTGCTGTAATGCGGCTTGCTCTCCGGCCACAAATTGTGGCGAGATATCAGCCGCAGCATGTGCAAACAACGGTTGTGTTTCGTTAATTTCGAGGGCTTTACCGCGTTTTTCTGGCACAGTTAACGAACGGCAATCAGTGACAACAAGTTGAGAGGTAAATGCACGCCGAAATGGTGTATAGACCTGGTACATTTCGCCTTTTTGATTGCTCACGGTTCCAGGAGCAAGCAGTAAAGCATCATCAAAAGCATGAATATGTAAGGCATGAGATTGTTTGACTAACCACTCATCCCGTTGCTTTTCATTTATCTCATATTGGCGATTAAAAAAAAGTGCATCCGCTTGCTGTTCGCTGGCGTAATCAAGCACCCATTGTGCGGCCTCAGTAAAACTCGCGCTAGTATGACAAACTAACGGAATACCGAGTTGTGCAAGGGAATGTTGTAATGCAACGAGGTTTTGATGCAAAAAAGTAATTTGACGTGCAGAAACATCATGCGATTGCCATTGTTGTGGCGTAGCGGTGAATAATGCAATCACTTTCGCCTGCGGATCAGCGCAGGCGGAGGAAAGCGCTTTATTATCTGTGACTCTCAAATCATTGCGAAACCAGATAAGATGACAAACTTGTTTTGCTGCCACCGCTTTCCTCCTTTGCCTTTGAAAAGGTTAATCCAATTTAGGGTGCTGATTGATCAAAGATTGACGTTTTTTCTCAAGTTCAGCAATTTCTTTTTCAATATCTTCAACTTTTTGTTCAATGTTGTCAAAGTGCTCAGATAAGATCTCTTTTGCTTCTGCTTTATCAGAAGCCGCAGGAGTCGCACCTCTTAATGGTTTATTTGCAGTTTCTGGCATTTTAATACCGGTTAGCAAACCGATAGCGGCGATCACCATCAGATAATAGGCTGGCATATACAGATCATGGGTTGATTCGACTAACCATGCTGCTGCTGTTGGTGTTGCACCTGCAATTAATACTGAAATATTAAAGGCGATTGCTAAAGCACTGTAACGAATATGGGTTGGAAAAATAGCGGGTAAAATTGATGCCATTACACCCGTAAAACAATTTAATAATACAGCTAGAATTAATAAACCAACAAAAATTAAGCCGACAGAACCACTGTTGATCAACATAAAGGCCGGATAGGCTAAGAAAATAAGACCTACACTACCTGCGATGACAAAAGGACGACGACCTATTCTGTCACTCATCAACCCAATCAATGGCTGAACAAATAACATACCCATCATAATGGCAATAATAATTAGCACACCATGGTCGGTTGAGTAATTCAGGTTATGTGATAAATAACTTGGCATATAAGTCAGCAACATATAATAAGTTACATTAGTTGCGATCACTAAGCCGACACAAATCATCAAACTTTTCCAATATTTAGTCGCCACTTCACGGAAAGAAACTTTCGGTGGGTTTTGAATATTGGCTTTATCTTGTTTTTCTAACGCTTCAATATGTTGTTGGAATGCGGGGGTTTCTTCAAGAGAATGACGTAAATAAAGACCAATAATCCCTAAAGGAAGTGCTAAGAAAAATGGAATTCTCCAGCCCCAATCGTGAAAACTTTCTTCCCCTAGAATACTTGAAATCAGTACTACGACACCTGCACCTAGTACAAAACCGGCAATTGAACCGAAATCTAACCAGCTTCCCATAAAGCCACGTTTACGGTCGGGTGAATACTCTGCAACGAAGATAGCGGCACCTGAATACTCGCCACCGACTGAGAACCCTTGAGCCAGTTTAGCAATAAGTAATAGTATCGGTGCCCAGATACCGATGCTGTTATATGAAGGAATTAACCCTATACAAAAGGTACTGATTGCCATAATGATAATGGTCATCGACAATACTTTTTGTCGACCATATTTATCACCTAGGACACCAAATACAAGTCCTCCGAGTGGCCTAACTAAAAAAGGTACTGAAAAAGTAGCTAATGCGGCAATCATCTGAACGCTCGGTGATGCGTCCGGAAAGAACACTTGACCTAATACATAGGCTAGAAAGCCATATACACCAAAGTCAAACCATTCCATCGCATTACCCAGCGAAGCAGCGGTGATTGCTTTTTTTAATTTACCGTCATCAATGATAGTAATATCATTAATATTTAACGGTTTTTCTCTTTTTTTTCTAAATTTCATGGAGCCATCCTGTTATCTGAATATTAAGAACTTTTTAAACGACATTCAAAATGTAGGTTTTTCACATCTGAGTTTTTTGGATAAAGAGCAAGTGCTTAATATTTAGAATAGTCGTTATATGAACAATACATAAATTATTTAAACATTATTTGAAAGTGAAAATGATATTTTGCTGATTTTATTGATTTGTATCAGCTATTTTTTGATTAGGTTACCGTAGGCAGGAATATAGCGAAAAAAAATCATGAGAATAATATTGAAGTTGATTTAATGACAAAGAACATGGCTGTGAAGATTGTTGTAAATGAAGCAAAAAAGTCACCATCTAATAGCTTAACATGGTTTCTATCATACAATAATTTCGAAATATTGTAAAATAACGTGATTTTAATCCATTGCCACCACCTTATATTGAATGTAAATGCTGGGTTTTGCCTGAAAGCTAGATTTAATGGATTGTTTTGTTTTATTTGCATGATTTTAAAGTGAAAATTACTAATTTAAAATCAATTGGTAATTACCGCATGTTTTAATGAAATTAGCTTAAATAGGGTTGTTAATCATTGGTAATATCGATAGATTTTTTATGTGTAAAAATAAATTTGATTAGTAAAACAGCAACGTAATATTAATTTTCACTAAGTTGATAATAAATTTTTTGCGATAGTCTAAATCTGATGATTTCTTTATGTGACAAATACAATCCATATTTATGCTGATACTTAGTTCTTCTTTTGATATTAACAGGTTATTGTATTGTTCTGTTTTATATTTAATTTAGTCGGTAGGAATAGACTATTTCTTTAGCTACAATCAATTCAATTATTGCCCAAGCATTTGAGAATGAGTGAGTATTGCAGCATATGAAGAATATCTGCAAATAACCTAATTATCTGACTTAAAAAGAGTGCCATTATGAAAAAACAGAGTATTGCATCCTACATTGCTAAAGTTCTTGATAATGCAGGTGTTGAACGTATCTGGGGCGTTACTGGAGATTCATTAAACGGTTTAACAGATAGCTTGCGCCGTCAAGGTGCTATTGAATGGCTAGGAACTCGTCATGAAGAAGTCGCTGCATTTGCCGCAGGGGCAGAGGCTCAGCTAACAGGGAACTTAGCGGTTTGTGCAGGTTCTTGTGGTCCAGGTAATATGCATCTTATTAATGGATTATATGATTGCCATCGTAATCGAGTGCCTGTATTAGCTATCGCAGCTCATATTCCTTCAAGTGAAATTGGTAGTAATTATTTCCAAGAAACACATCCGACAGAACTCTTCCGTGAATGCAGTCATTACTGTGAGATGGTCACTAATCCAGAGCAAATTCAACAGGTCTTAGGCATTGCAATGCGCAAAGCTATCCTTAATAAAGGGGTATCTGTTGTTGTGATCCCTGGGGATATTGCGTTGAAAGATGCACCAGAAACCGCTAAAGATACGTGGTATCAGCCACAAGCTCCGTTGATCATGCCACAACGTACTGAGATTGAAAAATTGGCCGAAGCCTTGAATCAATCTAAAAATATCACGTTATTTTGTGGTAACGGTTGTGCTGGTGCTCACGATGAAGTGGTTAAATTGGCTGAAACTCTAAAAGCACCTGTAGTTCACGCCCTGCGCGGTAAAGAACATATTGAGTGGGATAATCCGTATAGCGTTGGTATGACTGGGTTAATCGGCTTTTCTTCGGGCTACCATGCAATGATGAATGCGGATACCGTGGTATTATTAGGTACCCAATTTCCTTATCGCCCGTTCTACCCAACAGATGCAAAAATTATTCAGATAGATATTAATGCAGGTAGCCTAGGTTCTCATTGTCATATTGATATGGGGCTTATTGGCGATATCAAATCAACGCTTACTGCATTACAACCACATTTGCAGGCTAAGCAAGATCAAAAACATTTAGATGGTGCATTGAAACATTACGCCGAAGCGCGTAAAGGGCTAGATGATTTAGCGAAGCCGGGACATGAAGGTCTTATTCACCCACAATATCTAGCGACTAAAATTAGTGAGTTGGCAAATGACGATGCCATTTTTACTTGTGATGTTGGCACACCAACTGTATGGGCTGCGCGCTATTTAAAAATGAACGGTAAACGCCGCCTGATAGGCTCTTTTAATCACGGTTCAATGGCAAATGCGATGCCACAAGCATTGGGCGCACAATCTGTTGATAAAAATCGTCAAGTTATCGCCATGTGTGGTGATGGTGGTTTCAGTATGTTGATGGGGGATTTTATTTCCCTGACGCAAATGCAGCTTCCAGTCAAAATTATCATCCATAACAATGGTGTTTTGGGCTTTGTGGCAATGGAAATGAAAGTTGCAGGTTTCTTAACGGCTGGCACTGATTTACATAATCCTAATTTTGCTGCGATTGCCAATGCTGCGGGTATTAAAGGTATCCGAGTTGAGAAAAGTGAAGATCTTGACGGTGCATTAAAAGAAGCTTTTGCTCATGATGGTCCGGTTATTGTCGATGTGTTGACAGCAAAACAAGAGCTATCAATGCCGCCAGAAATTGAGGCGCAAGAAGCCAAAGGCTTTAGTTTATATATGATGAAAGCAATTATGAGTGGCCGTGGCGATGAAGTTGTTCAACTGGTTAAAACTAACTGGCTGCGCTAATTCATTGATGTGGTGAATTTTTAAAACCTCATTCAATATAGTGTGAATTCGCTAGGTTGAATGGGGTTTTTATTTGGGGTATTTTTAATAATAATTTCATTCATTACGCCACGATATTTTATTTTTCAGAGACGGTATTGCTGATTTTCTTGGTCTTTTGAACCCATTATTTCAATGAATAATATATGTAAATAAATACAGTATTGACATATAATTTAAAACATGTAGATTAAGTATCAACAGCACAGAAACACGCTGTGACAAGCAGTTCAGCGATAGCACATTGCTATCGCTAAAGAGTGTAAACGCGATGATGTAAGGCTTGGATAGTGCTTTTTGGTTGCGGCTGCAATGGTCAGCAACGGGGAGTAAGGCAACGCATCAATAGTATATATCGCGTGGGAGAGTGTACTGTTTATCTGTTACTCTTGTCTTGATGAGATAACAGTTTTATAAACAAATATTATATGGAGTCAGTTAGTCACCATATCGTAATAAATTTGTACATTTTAAACGTAGTATCAAAGTAACACTAAACTAGTAGTCATTAATGTTAAAAATTAAGTTGGCAGTATCTTAAAAGCCCTGAACGTATTAACGTCAGGGCTTTTATCGTTTTAGCCCCTCAGTAAACTCAATCCTCATGTTCTCATCTCAGGCATACTCAACCGTTCTGTGCCACAAAACAAACTTTTTTTGCCCAGTTTCTCTTCTTTCTCATTTCTATCACTAATAACCCGCGGCCGACTGACTGCGCCATAAATGTGCTGCCACTAAGGCTCGCCATGGGGAATATTGTGCTAACCATTTTTCAGTTTCTTTGGCGTTAGGTTGTTCATCTTGTGTTAGTAATATTTGCAAATTACGTCGCACTGCTACATCGCCATGTAAAGAACCATCGAGATAATTAAAGCCCCGAAGTAAGGCGTAGCTCACTGTCCATGGTCCAATACCTTTTATACTTAATAACTGCTCCGTGAGATGGGCAATATTGGATGAGGTTATTTGTACAGATAAATCAAGTTGTTGGTTTTTGATTGCATCACATAGTGCCCGCAAAGCGACAATTTTGCCGGTAGAAAAGCCGGTTTGGCGAAGAGTATCATCATCGACTTGGTTGACTTGTTGCTCGTTCGGAAAACACCAGATGCCTGATGAGTGCTGCATTCCGACAGCCTGAATAAACCGGCGGCGAATGGCAATTGCGGCATGAACGCTGATTTGTTGACCGATAATGGCCCAAACGAGGGCTTCAAATGGGCTGGCAGATTGATAAATCCGTAAACCTCGCTGGTTTTTAATCAGTTTCCCCAACCGAGGGTCAGTTAAATAACATTCTTCAAATTGTTCTACTCCTTGATGAAGACCTAACAAATTTTTTCCAAGAGCCACGATTTGCTCTTCATCTGATGTGTTTTTTGATGAGCCAAGTTTGGATGAGTCGATATCGAGTGAAATGATAGCTTGCTGGTTATCGATACGAAGGTTTATTTGCGCAGGGTTGTTATGCCAAATAATGCCTTTACGTAACTGTTTATTCTCAACAATTTCCGCAATGTTTTGTTGATCTCTTAAATGAAATGCAAAAAAATCATCGCAGCGAAAGTGCTCTGGCAGTAATAGCGTTGGCATGGTCATCACCTTATAGGACTTTTCTTTATTATTAAGAAGCGCATTTGGTTACTCATAATTTACCATTCAAATATGATATTGTGCTTAATATAGTTGTATTTGAATGAGGAAAAGAAGCAATATAGTTAGTCTGATAAAACAATCATGACAGATTTGCGGTGATAGTTGGAGCCTATAAAAGTGCTTAGTTCAGAATAAAGCGAAAGTATGAGTATGATACAATTCAAGGATGTTTAGATGAACAATCATGAGCCATCTCAAGATAAAATACCACAGCAGTCTTTCGACGCGATACCTCCTGCCACGCCAACTGCCCCTGCGCCAAAAATAAAAAATGAGTTAACGGGTTTTGGTGGATGGCTTATCTTGCCAATGTTGGGCATTATTTTATCTATTTTTGTTTTGCCCGCGACGATTTATGCTCAAAATATTGAAGTGATTGAATATTGGGATGCATTAACTAATCCGCTATCAGATTCATTTATTCCTTTATTCAAAGAATTAATTTACTTCGAAATCTTAGGTAACTCGATTCTTTATTCCGTACTCTTGTTTTTATGTTATGTATTTTTTACCAAGAAAAAAATAGCGATTAAAGTTTATATTTTCTTCCAGTTATTTTCTTTGGTGCTAGTTGTCTCAGATATTGTGTTAGCAATGACATTGCTTGATTTAGAATTTGAACCTTCAGATATTAAAGATATTAGTCGAGTCCTTGTCAGTTGTGCGATTTGGATCCCCTATTTTTTACTTTCCGTGAGAGTTAAAAATACGTTTGTAAACTAAGTCATGGTCTAACTCACGATAATAAGAGGTAAGTTGATGATTTATTGTAAAAGAGTTTATGACGCCACCTCTATTGAAGATGGTTATCGGGTGTTAATTGATAGATTATGGCCAAGAGGAATTAAAAAGACGGATTTACAGTGTGATGAGTGGAATAAAGCTGTTGCTCCCTCCAATGAATTGCGAAAATGGTTTCATCAAAATACAGATCAATTTGAACAATTTATTACGCAATATCGCCAAGAGCTCAATAATAATGAATCCGCTTGGCAGCCGTTAGTCGAAAAGGCAAAGCAAGGTCATTTAACCTTATTATATAGTGCAAAAGATACGCAACATAATCAGGCGAAAGTGCTTAAAGCATTTATTGAAGAAAAGATACAAGGTAAATAGAAGGTTATTAGAATGGAAACCCGTCAGTTATCTCAGGGGGAACAACAGGTTTCTCATGTTACCGCTCAACATGTGCAAAAAGTACCTGTTCAAGGCATTGGTGGATGGCTTATTTTACCGCTTATAGGGCTATTTTATATGTTCTATAAAGCTATCAGCATGATGCTACAAGAGATTAGCCAAGTAAAAATTGCTTGGCCATTAGCGACTCAAATAGATTCTGATTTTTATGTTTCGGGTTTTGCATCTGCATTTTATTTATTACAAATGGGCTATGGCCTATTAATTGCTTTGCTGTTATGGACTTTTATCGCAGCAATTAAATGGAAAAAAAGCGCTAAGCTCTTGTTTATCATTTCAATGATTATTTATCTGGTGGTGATTATTGGGGCTCGTTTTGTTTTCCCTAATTATTTTGGCCTAGAGATTAATTATTCAAATTTAATCACTGCGGTTAATAGTGGTTTTTATTGTGTCATTTGGATCCCTTACTTTTTGGTTTCCAGTCGTGTGAAAAATACCTTTATTCGTTAGAAATAGGCTGCCATAGGGCAGCCTTGTTTGTTTATTGATTAGAGAGATTTAATTCATGGGTGATATTACATTGCTCAATAAATACATTATCATGAGAAACTAAAAATAAAGTGCCTTGATATTCATTCAATAAATTTTCAAGTAATTGTTTTGAATCTAAATCTAAGTGATTATCGGGCTCATCAAGTAATAGCACTGCGGGTGGGGTGGGACTATGAGTTAAAGCTAGTAAGGTGGTTTTAAGTTGCTCCCCACCACTGAGCAGATGTAATGGTTGTAATGATTTATCCCCTCGAATACGTAACATCCCAAGTTGTGTGCGCCATTGCTCAACAGTAAAAGCAGGTTGATAGTGGTGTAATGCTTCGGCGACGGGCAACGACTTATCTAATAGATTTAAGTGTTGGTCTAAATAGCAAAACTCACCACTGATACGATACTCTCCTGATAGCGCTTGGATATGACCCGCAAGTATTTTAAGTAAGGTCGATTTTCCACTACCGTTGTGCCCCTTTATATGCCAATGCTCACTACTGTATGCAGTAAACGATAGAGGAGCTTGATAACCGTAAGGTAAGTGTAAATCAGCAGCAAATACAGTGACTTTACGACCATCACCTTGATATTTTAAATACATTTTTTGGGGTTTGGTATGAATGATTTTATCTTGGCTTTGTTGTAACTGATCGTGTAAATCGCCAATAACGCGCTGGTGTCGCTCAGCAACGTTCGATTGCCTTTTCTCTGCTCTATTTTTTTTCATATCCAGTAATAACAAGGACTGCGATCCACTTGAGCGTACTTTTTCACCTTGCTTACGCCGTTGAGCTGCTTTTTGTAATGTGGCTTGTTGTTGCTGCTTCTCATGACGAATATGCTTATCAAGCCTCTCCGATTCGGCTTCAATAGCGGCTAGTTCAAATTTTCGTTGCTCATCATACAGGGCATAATTTCCACCATATTCATGCAGACCCTTGTCAGTGAGCTCTAGAATATTCTGCATATGGGCTAATAGTGTTCGGTTGTGAGTAATAACCAAACTTCCTGCGGTGTGTTGTGCCAGTTTTTCACTTAACCATTGGCGACCTTCCGTATCGAGGTGGTTATCTGGCTCATCGAGTAATAAAAAATGATTGGGATGCAAAAAAGCGCGGCAAAGCGCAAGGCGAGTACGCTCTCCTCCACTGAGATACGCAATAGGTGTTTCCATCGAGATAGGCAGATTTGCGGAATCGAGCAGGCTTTGCCATGTTGCAGGGTAATGCCATTTATCTTCAACTAATTCAAAATCGACTAATGTGCCATTACCCGCATTAATGCGAGCAAATGCTTGATAAAGTTCACTAATCCCTAAGGCATCGATAAGCGTGTTGCCTGTTAGACGAGTCAGTTGATCAACGTGAATGAATGGGATGTTCCAGTGAATGTGACCTGATGTGGGTGTTAATATTTGGGCGAGCATACGCATTAGCACGGATTTCCCCTTACCATTATTACCGACTAAGGCATTTTTTTGGCAAAACAGAGTGCCACTTAAAGGTGGAAAAAGTGCAGTTTGATTAAATTCGATATTGAGTTGTGAAAAGTGACAAGCAGCCGTCATAGATACCTCCAATAAATAGAGGGCAGACAACGAAGATTATCTTTCGAATAAGATAGGATGATAACTATTGCCCGCCAGGAACAGAAAAATGAATACCGAAAAACGGTATTGGAAAATATTCTCTGGCAGTGCTTAGTTCATCGTGAGGAATACCTGCTAATTGACGTTAGTGTGATTAGGCCAACGTGTAAAAATGTGAGTACATATTATAAGCAAACTAAATCAATTTGTACAACCTCAGCCCGTATCTAAAAATAAAGCGCCAGTCAGCAAACACTGACCGGCGTTTATTTTACAACGAGACTGCTTTCAATCTACAACTTACTATAACAACGAGATTCTATTTTTACGTTTGGATTATTGCGCCAGTTCAGCAGTTTTAGTTTGTTCTGCTAACCACTGTGTTTGCTAACCATTGTGTAATGCGCTGTTTTTCTTCATCATTCAGCCACATACCCAATTTAGTCCGACGCCAAATAGCATCATCTAGTTCAACAACCCATTCATTTTTCACTAAATAACGTAATTCTGCTTCATAGACGTTATTGCCAAATGCTTCACCAAGGTCGCTAAGTGAATTAGCACCTTCAAGGATCAATTTGCTGTTGCTGCCATAGGTTCTTGCATAACGTAAGGCAAGTCCTTCAGGAAGCCATTGGTAGCGTTGGCGTAACAGGCGTGAATAACCATCACGGTCACAACCTTCAATATCACCACCCGGTAGCTGACCGTTTTTTGTCCAAGGACTGCCCGCATTTGGGTAGTAACTTGCCAGTTTAGTGACTGCCGCTTCAGCAAGCTTACGATAAGTGGTTAATTTACCACCAAAGACAGATAACAGTGGTGCTTGACCATTTTCATCATGAATATCTAAGGTGTAGTCACGAGTGATTGCCTGTGGTGAATCAGACTCATCATCACACAGCGGACGAACACCAGAGTAATCCCACACGATATCATCTTTACCTAGCTGTTTTTTAAAGTGGTCGTTATAGACTTTTAACAGGTAGTTGACTTCATTTTCATCAATTTTGACATTTTTTGGATCGCCATTATATTCAACATCGGTGGTTCCAATGATTGAAAACTCATCCATCCAAGGAATGACAAACACAATACGATTATCTTCGTTTTGTAAGATATAAGCTTGTGGCTCATCATGGGCGCGGCGCACCACAATATGGCTACCTTTGATAAGGCGAATGCCATAAGGCGATTTTAATTTCAAACCATCATCAAAGAATTCTTTTACCCAAGGTCCTGTCGCATTCACGAGGCCTTTGGCTTTCCAGGTTTCGGTTTCGCCAGTGCGGAGGTCTTGTGCTTCCACAATCCACAAACCATTTTCACGATATGCACGAGTGACTTTTGTTCGAGTGCGGACCTCACCTTGTTTACGAACGACTTCTTGAGCGTTTAACACGACTAAACGCGCATCATCAACCCAACAATCTGAATATTCGAAACCTTTCGCCAGCTCCGGTTTAAGCACGGAGTTTTGGCTAAATTTCAAACTCTTACTGCTTGGTAGGCTAACGCGTTTTCCCAAATGATCATACAGGAATAAGCCAATACGGATCATCCATGCAGGGCGTAAGTGTGGTTGGTGAGGAAGGCGAAAGCGCATTGGGAAGGCAATGTGCGGTGCTAACCGTAATAGGACTTCTCGCTCAGCAAGCGCTTCACTGACTAACCTGAACTCATAATGTTCAAGGTAACGTAAGCCACCATGGATGAGTTTTGAGCTCGCTGATGAGGTTGCACTCGCCAAGTCTTGAGCTTCAAGCAGCAATACTGACAGTCCACGGCCTGCAGCATCAGCCGCAATACCAGCGCCGTTAATTCCGCCGCCAATTACAATCAAGTCTTTAGTTTCCATGCATACCCCTGAGATGTTCGAAATACTTTCAAATATGTTCGTTTTCGCTCATTTGATTGTAGTCAAATTTCATTAATATGCCAACTAGTAATCGATATAAATATAACAAGTGCGTGATATAGGTAACAAGTTTTATACACTTCATACCTTGTGCAGATACACTTCATTCTTCGCGCCACAGCGTTGTTGGCAGCACTCCGCTACCCAAATCACGTACTAATGTACGCTCATTGGGATATCCTCGTTTGCCGCCTAGCTGTAATGTGAATTATTTTGTGTCGATACACTTCATATTTCGCGCCACAGCGTTGTTGGCAGCACTCGGCTACCCAAATCACGTACTAATGTACGCTCATTGGGATATCCTCGTTTGCCGCCTAGCTGTAACACGAATTATTTTGTGTATGAATAATTTGCTAATGAGTAAAGGAAAATAAAATCTAGGGATCGAAAATATAGAGGGGAATGATGGCAGCGAGGCTACCATCATGGAAGGCTATTTTTTAACACAGTTCGAGCTGAACGTTATGTTGTTCAATCACTTTGAGAATACTGTCAGGTGGTTGTTGGTCAGTAAATAAATAATCAATTAGGTTCATATTACCGAGGTTTACCATGGCATTACGGCCAAATTTTGAATGGTCAGTAACTAACATTACGCAACGCGAGTTTTCAATAATGGCGCGTTTGGTGCGAACTTCATGATAATCAAACTCTAATAATGAGCCATCCATATCAATACCACTGATACCTAGAATGCCGTAATCGAGCCTGAATTGGGAGATAAAATCGAGGGTTGCTTCACCGACAATACCGCCATCTCGTGAACGGACTTCGCCACCCGCGAGAATTAAACGAAAATCTTCTTTTTGCATCAATAGAGTAGCGACATTGAGGTTGTTGGTCACAACTCGCAAATTTTTATGATTCACTAAAGCATGGGCGACCGCTTCGGGCGTTGTTCCGATATCAATAAATAAAGTCGCACCATCAGGAATTTGGCTAGCCACATGTTGTGCAATTCGCGCTTTTTCGTCTGACCACATGATTTTACGGTCATTATAAGCTGCATTCACCGAGCTTGAGGGCAGTGCTGCGCCACCGTGATGTCGTTGGATTTTATTCTGTTCAGCGAGATCGTTGAGGTCTCGACGAATTGTTTGAGGGCTGACCTCAAAATGTTCGACAAGTTCTTCAGTACTGACATATCCCTGAAGACGCACAAGTTCAATAATTGCATCATGTCTCTGGGTTTGTTTCACAGCGTTAGCCTCTAATTATTAAAATAATTTTATTTGGAGCTCTGGTGTTTAAAACTGTGCCTATTATCCCATACTCCCATCAATAAGCCGATAATTAACCCTGAAGTATGTGCGGCATTGGCAATATGCATACCTAAAATATCGAAATAACCGAAAAAGAGCCAGACAATTGAGAAGATCATCAATCCACGAGGTACACCAATTCCCAATTCAGGTCGGCGCTCACCCGTTAGCCAAACGTAGCTGACAAGGGCATAAACCACACCGGATAATCCGCCAAAGTTATTTTCACTAAACAGTGATTGTCCCCAATTACTAAACAATGCAGAGACTAATAAAATGGTGAACAGCTTACCACTACCGAGTTTGCGTTCAACTTGGCCGGCGAGAAACCACCAGAGTGCAAGATTGAAACCGATATGTGAAATTGAAAAGTGAACAACGGCAGGGCTAAACCAACGCCATAATTCAGTTTGTTGATCGCCTATAGGCCAAGCTAAATAGCGCAAAACTTCCCGAGCATCGGTCATGACGACCCACAGATAAACCACAACGGATAACAGAATAATGGCTATCGTTAATGGGCCTGATTGCTCTTTTAAATAACGGAGGGTGAGGTAGTTGCGATATTGGAATTGCGCATCCGTATTGCCAGTTTGCCAACTTGCGGCGAGATAACGGGGATGATTCGGATCTTGCAAAAATACATCAAGTTCATGGCGAACTTGTGAAAGATGCTGCTCATCGTCTAACCAAAGTTCAAACTGTTGCTGCTGTTCGGATGATGGCTGTATTCGCAGATGAATATTTTGACTAGCCATATAGTCAACGAATGCTTGCGCCATTCTTGGGTTAGCAAAAGAAGTGATATGGGTCATGAATGCGATTTCTCGTTTAGAGAGCCGTAACGGCTTGTGGATATTCCCTTAACCATGCTTCGAATCCGCCACTGATACTATAAACAGATTCAAAACCAATATTAATCAGGTATTGTGCAGCGCCTTGGCTACTGTGCCCGTGGTAACACATGACCATAACCGGCTGTTCATAATCAGTTTGTTCTAAAAACGCAGTGATTGATTCATTGGTTAGGTGATAAGCGCCACTTGCATGGCCAGCACGAAAACTTTGTGGATCGCGTACATCCACAAGTACAGCGGTCTTGTTTAACCAGTGCTGATGAGCCTGTTCAGGTGTTATTATCTCAAAATGATCCATAAAATACCGAATTGTAAGGGCAAACTCTTGCGAATACAGGAAAGCTGGCACCCGTTAATCATGCTCGGGTGCCAAATAAAAATAAATCTAGTCTTTGGGATCTAGTAGAACGAGTGGTCGCCACGTTGATGTTCGGTCAAGTCTTTAACGCCTTTTAGCTCGCCTTCGAACATTTTAAGTAACTCTTTTTCGATGCCTTCTTTTAAGGTGACATCGACCATGGAGCAACCATTACAACCACCACCAAATTGCAGGATAGCAAAACCATCATCAGTGATTTCCATTAGGGAAACACGACCACCATGACCCGCTAACTGAGGGTTAATTTGTGATTGTAAAACATATTCAACGCGCTCAATTAATGAGGCATCGTCAGAAACTTTACGCATTTTAGCGTTAGGCGCTTTGAGCGTTAGTTGTGAACCTAGTTGGTCAGTGACGAAGTCAATTTCAGCATCATCCAAAAATGGTGCGCTAATTTCATCAACATAGGCTGAGATTTTTTCGAACTTGAGTTCTTTATCAGTCGCTTCAACTGCACCTGGTGGGCAATAAGATACGCCACATTCAGCAGTTGGTGTGCCTGGGTTAATGACAAATACTCGGATCTGGGTGTTTGGCTCTTGATTTTCCAACAACTTGGCAAAATGAGCCTGTGCTGCTTCTGTAATATTAATCATAATCATTTGCTCAATAATAGTTGACTGCTTTCGTTGGTTATAATACGCCCATTTACCCCTTTCCTACAAGGTGCGACACAAGGACCACGCATCAACAGTATGCGCTCCAGCACAAATCAGCAATTGTGCGGCAGTATTCATCGTGGCACCGGTGGTAATGACATCATCGATGATAGCAATGTGTAACCCTGAAACTGTAGTGGTTAGCGTAAATGCACCTTTTAGGTTGCTTAGGCGGTATTCCCGTTCTAATGTTATCTGAGCCAGTGTATCACGAGTGCGCGTTAATGAATTTCCCGAATAAGGGATATTGAGCCATGTGGACAATTTTTCACCAATTAGTGCCATATGATCGAATCCACGTTGCCATAATCGATGTGGATGCATTGGGATAGAGACGAGCAAATCGGGTTTTTTCCATTGATTTTGACGATAGCCCATTAGCCAAAAAAGTAAAAAAATTCTCGCAATAACAAAGGATAACTGAGGCTGTTTATTAAATTTATAGCGATGAATGAGTTTTCTTAACGGCGCTTGGTAAGGGCTAACAGTGATTAATTGTTGCCATGCAGGAGGTTGCTTTAAGCAACGTCCACATGCTAATAATTGCTTATCATGAGGCTCATAAGGCAATGCACAGCGTGGGCAACATTGTGGCATTAAGGGGATACTTTTTAAACAAAAGCTACAGACGCCCTGACATGGTAATTTTAATGGTTGTTGGCATAGCCAACAGTTCCCTTCTATTGTTAGCATAGATATTGTTATCATAGATATAGTTGGCTGATTCCGAATTAAAAGAGAGTGTAACCATGACAACGCTATATTGGCAGACCGTCGGCGAAGGAAAACAAGATCTTGTGCTGCTACATGGATGGGGACTGAATGCGCAAGTTTGGCAAACGATAATTCCGCGAATCACTTCCCATTTTCGCATTCATTTGGTTGACTTGCCGGGTTATGGTCGTAGTCATGATTTCGCACCAATGAATGTACAGTCAATGGCGGATACGGTGTGGGAATTAGCGCCTAAAAATGCAATGTGGTTAGGATGGTCATTAGGTGGATTAGTCACTAGCCGCATAGCTCTGGATCATCAACAAGAAATTAAAGGCCTAATTTCTGTGGCATCTTCCCCTTGTTTCAAGGCGAATGAAAGCGACTGGCCGGGGATTAAACCTGAGGTCTTGCTTGGTTTTGAGCATCAATTATCTGCTGACTTTCATCGTACAGTTGAACGTTTTTTAGCCTTGCAAACTTTAGGCACTGAAAGTGCGCGTAATGATGCTAGATTGCTAAAATCGGTTGTTTTGGAACAACCAATACCAACGGTTGAGGTGTTAAACGCAGGTCTTGAATCACTGCGCACAGAAGATTTACGAGATGAATTGAAAAATTTATATGTGCCTTTTTTGCGCATTTACGGTTACTTAGATGGTTTAGTACCACGTAAGGTCGCGACGTTATTAGATAAAATGTACCCAGACTCTCCTTCTATCGTGATGCGTAATAGTGCCCATGCACCATTTATTTCCCATCCTGATGAGTTCTGTGAATATTTATTAGATTTTCAGTGTCGTTTGGTAGAGTAGATAACTAAAATTTGAATCACTTAATTTTATACACAAAATGTGCACAATCTTGACTCTCAGGGCAGCCTTTGCAGCTGACCCCTGTTAAACATGCACTGACATCGACCTTTTCTATTTTGTCTAAACTAACTAATTTTTCCGCCATTGCTTTAATCAGTGGGGCTGGAGTATGCAATTGTTCACTGAGTAATTCGAGGTCAGCTTGCCCATATAAAGCAATTAAGTCTCTCACTTGAAGCAGGCTGACCATCATATTTTCCTTTAGTGACAAGCACTACTTGAGCAATCAGAACACTGTTTCGCTGTTTTAGTTTGCAGATTGAGGGTTACTCGACTACGCATACGACGTAGGAGAACAAACAACACAATATTAAATAGAACAACGGCTGCAATGGTAATTAAACTACTTTGTGGATGCTCACTAAATGTTGCGATTTGATAGAATAAAGCTGAAAGGCTATAGGCAACGTTGAGTCCCCAAAGAATAGAGAACATCATCCAACTTTTATTGGTTTCGCGAGCAATCGCACCCATCACCGACACGCAAGGCACATACAGCAAGACGAAAATCAGATAGCTATAAGCCGCAATACCAGAGCCAAATTTAGCCGCCATGGTGCCCATTGAACCGGATTCCATTTCACCATCCCCTTTACTCGCTTCGATAGGGTTGGATAGCGCGCTTAGTGTAAATGTATTTTTTAAACTATCCCAAGTTTCAGAAACGGCATCTTCTAATTCTTCGAGTAAATTAAATGATGCTGCATCGAAAGGTTCCGCAGTAATCGCTTCTGCGGTATACAGTGTATTCAAGGTACCGACCACCACTTCTTTCGCCATTGCACCCGTGATCAACCCAACCGTTGCTTGCCAGTTATCAGCGTGAACACCAATGGGTTGAAGAACCGGAGTAATCACTTTACTTACGGAAGCAAGGGCTGAATCATTAATGCTATCAACAGGTTTACCTGAAAATGAAAAGCTATTGAGTGCGCCAATAAAAATACTGGCAACTACGATGACTTTACCTGCGCGGATCACAAAGCCTTTTAAACGCTGCCAAGTTTGAATCAATAACGTTTTGAGGTGAGGGACATGATAAACCGGCAACTCCATCACAAACGGTGATGCTTCGCCGCGCATGAGCGTATGTTTTAATAACAACCCAGTTAAAATAGCGACCACAATACCGAGAAGGTATAAAGAAAAAACTATACTGGCGCCATTTTTACCAAAGAAAGCGGCAGCGAATACAGCGAAAATAGCGAGTCGTGCACCACATGACATAAAGGGTGCCATTAATACTGTAATCAGTCTTTCCCGTGGAGCATCGAGTGTACGGGCACCCATAATTGATGGGACGTTACAACCAAATCCCACAATCAAAGGCACAAAAGATTTACCCGGTAAGCCCAGTGCTTGCATGAGCCTATCCATCACAAAAGCAGCACGAGCCATATAACCTGAATCTTCTAATAACGATAAGAATAGGTACATCATCCCGATTTGCGGCACTAATGGGAGAACTGTATTGATACCACCACCGACCCCTTGAGCGAGGAAAATGGTTAGCCATTCAGGGAAGTTAAAATAGGCGCCAGTCCATTGAATACCGTGAATAAATATCGCCTCGGATGCACCTTCAAAGAAAGGTTGTAATGCGCCACCAATATTGATGGCTAAGACAAACATCAGGTACATCACGAATAAGAAAACGGGCACACCAAGCCAACGATTCAGAATGTATTTATCAAGTGATTGAGTGAGTTTGTTAGGTTCAGCGGCGCTATTATTAATTGCAGCATTACAAATTGTGGCGATAGATTGATAACGTGCATCCGCAATTAATAATTCAGGTTCTTCATGTAGATGTTCATTTAAGCGTAAGCGAATATCGGCAAGCTGCGTTTCTGAAATATTGGCTCGCTGACGACTATAGATATCGCCTTCTAATATTTGTAAGGATAACCAGCGGCGTTGTTGTTGGCTAAATTGTTGTGCTGAAATTTGTTCTGATAATGAATCGACAGCATCTAATAATTGAGGGGGATATTGGACTAATGCTTGTAGGTTATTTTGTGGTTGGCTATCGATAGCTTTTTTCAGCTTATCAATACCAGTTGCACGGGTGGATACCATTGGAATAACAGGGCATCCGAGTTGTTTCTCTAATTTTTCAATATCGATATCAATATGTTGGCTTTGCGCAATATCCAACATATTCAGCGCAACAATACAAGGTACGCCTAATTCAACTAATTGCAGCGTTAAGTAGAGATTTCGCTCTAAGTTAGAGGCATCAACGACGTTAATTAGCATATCGGCTTCGCCGCTCAAAATGAAATAACAGGCAATCTGTTCATCAAGAGAGGTTTGTTCTGAAATGGTGGTCAGTGAATAGGTGCCAGGAAGATCAACTAGCTCTATTTTATGATCCGCGGTATGGAAGCGGCCAACTTTTCGTTCGACAGTGACACCTGCCCAGTTACCTACCCGTTGGCGCGAACCGGTAAGCTGATTAAAGAGTGTTGTTTTACCGGCGTTGGGATTGCCGATTAGGCCGATAGTGAGTGGTTTCATAGTGTTTGCCAATAAATGTATTTGCCAGTGGAGAGTCTTGCCAATAGTTACAATAAGAATCTTATCGAGACCGATGACTTATTTTTACGCAGTTGGTGTTTCGTCCAGATTCAATAATGCTAAATCTTTTTTACGTAAAACTAAGCTGACTCGATGGGTTTCTATTTGAACAGGGTCACCAAAAGGTGCGACACGAACCACCTTAAATATGGACCCCGGCAATAAGCCAAGGGAAAGTAATTTTTGTCTATAAGCGGGGCTTATCTCTGGTGAGAAACCAAGTATTTTATAACTGCAATGAGGAAGTATAGCCATGTTGCCTTCCAATAATTTTAATGAATAACAATATTGATAATTATTATTAAAATAATAGATGCTTCCGTGATAAATGCGACGAAAAACAAAAATTAATCTAATTAACAATGATAATCATAATCATCTGCCTTTTGTTATATTTAGCCTCTTTTTTCGTCAATTTGGCTTGATATGGATCAACGAAGCGTTGAGTTGACAGTGTTTTGTTGGCGACGATGAGTTTAAGGCGTGAGTAAATATACGGAGTTAGATTTAAACAAAAGATGAGATTTATTAATTTAATTTGTAATTGAATATATTGAAAACTAAACGCTTAATTAATAATCGACCCCATAACTATCATGTTATGGAGCCGATTAATGGATTTTTAACGTTTTTTGCCGAGTGCTGCCGCCAATGCATCACTCATGGCGCTATTGCCGGATGATGCTGAGTTTTGGCGAGATTGGCCTCTAGGCGCAGGTGCTTTACGTGTATTTTTTTCTTGAGCTGGACTCGCATTGCGAGGCGCACTATTTGTGTCCCCAGGTTGTTCGTCTAAACGCATTGTCAGTGCAATACGTTTACGTGGAATATCCACATCGACCACTTTAACTTTGACGATTTCCCCTGTCTTGACGACTTTATGCGGATCTTCAACATAGCTATTGGATAGGGATGAGATGTGTACCAGCCCATCTTGGTGAACGCCGATGTCCACAAATGCCCCGAAGTTAGTGACGTTAGTTACCGTCCCTTCTAAGATCATTCCCGGAGTAAGGTCATTCATGGTTTCGACACCATCGGCAAAGGTGGCCGTTTTAAATTCAGGGCGAGGGTCACGGCCTGGTTTTTCAAGTTCTTTAATAATGTCAGTCACGGTCGGTACACCAAATTGCTCAGTGGTGAATTCACGCGGGCTTAAGCCGTTTAATACTTGTGAGTTACCCATGATTTCTTTTAGTGGCTGGCGGACGACTTCCAGAATTTTTTCCACGATAGGATAGGCTTCAGGGTGGACGGTTGATGCATCCAACGGATTGTTCCCATTGGTGATCCGCAAGAAACCGGCGCATTGTTCAAACGCTTTGGGGCCAAGACGCGCAACTTTTAACAGCTGTTTTCTATCAGCAAACTGGCCATTTTCATCACGCCAATCCACGACATTTTGCGCGATCATTTTACTCAAGCCTGCAACGCGAGTCAGTAGTGGAACTGATGCGGTATTAAGATCAACACCGACTGAGTTTACGCAGTCTTCAACCACTACATCAAGCTTACGCGCTAATTGTGTTTGGCTTACATCATGCTGATATTGGCCTACACCAATTGATTTCGGATCGATTTTAACCAGTTCTGCGAGAGGGTCTTGCAAGCGACGGGCAATGGATACTGCGCCACGTAAGGTCACATCAAGATTTGGAAACTCTAAAGCCGCTAATTCTGATGCCGAGTAAACGGATGCGCCAGCTTCGCTGACAATCACTTTCTGTGCAGTGACACCCGGATACTGATTTTGTACCTCAGCAAAGAAGCGTTCGGTTTCTCTTGATGCTGTCCCGTTACCGATAGCAACAAGCTCAACTTGGTGTTTTTGACACAGCTCTGCCACAATTGTGGCTGATTTTGCTGCTTGTCCAGTATGTGGATAAATTGTATCTGTCGCGATAACTTTACCGGTTGCATCGACAACGGCAACTTTAACACCTGTACGCAAACCTGGATCTAGCCCCATTGTTGCGCGCATACCAGCAGGCGCTGCCATTAGTAAGTCATTGAGATTACGGGCGAAGACATTAATGGCTTCTTCTTCTGCTTTCTCACGCAGTACACTCATGATCTCAGTTTCTAAATGCAGCAACACCTTAACACGCCATGTCCAGCTCACGACGGCCTTACGCCATTGGTCAGCAGGGGCATTATTTAAACGTAGGTCAAGGTGGCGAGTAATAATTTCTTCACAGTAACTTTCTTTTGGTGGCTCCTCAAATTGCGGGTCACAGTTGAGCGAAAGCTGCAAAATTCCTTCATTTCGGCCACGAAACATGGCGAGTGCGCGGTGGGATGGAACTTGGGAAACGGGTTCTTGATGCTTAAAATAATCGCTAAATTTAACGCCTTCTGTTTGTTTGCCATCAGCAACAACAGAAACTAAGTGGGCATTTTTCCATAAATAGTCACGAACTTTAGCTAAAAGTGATGCATCTTCGGCGAAACGCTCCATTAAAATGTATCTTGCACCATCTAAAGCCGCTTTGATATCTGCTACACCGTTGTCTGCATTAATAAAGGTTTGGGCGAGTGTATCAGGTGATTGACTCGGGTCACTCCAAAGCGTATCGGCTAAAGGCTCTAATCCAGCTTCAATGGCAATCTGGCCACGGGTACGGCGCTTAGGTTTGAAGGGTAAATAAAGGTCTTCAAGCTCAGTTTTATTTAAAGTGGTATTAATCGCATTACTGAGCTCAGGCGTGAGTTTACCTTGTTCGTCAATTGATTTAAGAATGGTTTGCTTACGATCGTTGAGTTCTCTTAGGTATCCTAAACGGCTCTCAAGCTGGCGAAGCTGAGTATCGTCCAACCCGCCGGTAACCTCTTTACGATAACGCGAAATAAACGGGACGGTATTACCTTCATCAAGCAGTGTGATGGCAGAAAATACTTGTTTAGGTTGGGTATGCAGCTCAGCTGCAATGATTTGGCTTAGAGTTTCATTCATGTCGTGTTTAAATACCTACTTCAAAGAACGGAAAAAAAATCAATGGCACTGTTATACTTGGTGGTAGAGAGAATTTCCAGAATGAATTTAATTCTATTGGTATGAAAGTCGCAGATTATTTTGTATAAAATATTATAATTAACGGATCAACTTATACATATTTGAAGGTTATGGCGAAAAGTCTATTAATTACACGTGATGGCTGGGATGCCCTTGATAAAGAATTAAAATATCTTTGGAAAGAAGAGCGCCCCATTGTGACTCAGTCTGTCACTGAAGCGGCTGCTCAAGGCGATCGTTCAGAAAATGCGGAATACATTTATGGTAAAAAAAGGCTGCGAGAAATTGATAGACGTGTGCGTTTTTTATCCAAAAGGCTAGACCAACTCAGGATTATTGAACCCGACCCTCGCCAAGAGGGGCGTGTGTTTTTTGGTGCATGGGTTAAACTAGAAGATAAAAATGAAAATATCAGAATATTCCGGTTAGTGGGTGCGGATGAGTTTGATCCAGCCAAACAATGGATTTCGATAGATTCTCCTGTAGCACGAGCCCTGATAGGCAAACAAGTGGATGATGAAATCACTGTTAGCACACCAGGTGGACAAGTTACCTATTTTGTTCTAGAAATAAGCTATAAGCCACTAACCGCATGAAGTGTAAAATGATTCATTAAATCTTAGGTTAATGGTAAATTAGTGAGCATAAATATTATATATGTTCACATTCAATAGAAAAATAATTCTAAAGATGCACATCTTGAGGGCTACACAATGCAGGAAAGTTATAAGGTTCTTGTCGTCGATGATGACATGCGTTTACGTGCACTGCTGGAGCGTTACCTTTCTGAGCAAGGGTTTCAGGTAAGAAGTGCTGCGAATGCAGAACAAATGGATAGGATTTTGACTCGAGAATCCATTCATTTGATCGTATTAGACTTGATGTTACCAGGCGAAGATGGATTATCTATTTGCCGTCGCTTACGCAGCCAAAACAACCCAATTCCTATCATTATGGTAACGGCTAAGGGTGAAGAAGTTGACCGTATCGTTGGTTTAGAAATCGGTGCGGATGACTATATACCTAAGCCTTTCAACCCTCGTGAATTATTGGCTCGAATCCGAGCAGTACTACGCCGTCAAGCAAATGAATTACCGGGTGCGCCATCTCAGGATGATGCTGTTATTACGTTCGGTAAATTTAAACTGAATCTTGGTACTCGTGAAATGTTCCAAGGTGAAGAAAACATGCCGTTGACGAGCGGTGAATTTGCGGTCTTAAAAGTCTTGGTTTCTTACCCAAGAGAGCCATTATCTCGTGATAAACTGATGAGCTTAGCGCGAGGCCGTGAATATAGTGCTATGGAACGTTCTATCGACGTTCAAATCTCTCGTTTACGCCGTATGGTTGAGGAAGATCCTGCGCATCCTCGCTATATTCAAACCGTTTGGGGTTTGGGCTACGTGTTTGTTCCGGATGGTAGTAAAGCATGAAGCGATTGAGGTTCTCACGACGTAGCACATTTTCTCGCTCGTTGTTTTTATTTGTTGCTTTATTGTTTGCTAGTCTTGTGACCAGCTATATGGTCGTGTTGAATTTTGTTGTCATGCCTAGCTTACAACAATTCAATAAAGTGCTGGCTTACGAAGTAAGAACATTAATGACAGAGAAAATGGTTCTACAAGATGGAACCTCAGTTCGAGTATCTCCAGCTCTACGCAAGAAAATCTATAATGAATTAGGTATTACTTTTTATGCACATTCAGCCGCGATGGAAGAAGGATTGAATTGGGCAAAAGAATATGATTTTCTGAGTAAAAATATGTCGGAATATCTCGGCGGCAAAGCAAGTGTTCATCTTGAGCTTGGTCGTGAATACCCGATTTTATGGCTGACGTCTTATCTTGCACCCGATATTTGGGTGCGAGTGCCTTTGACTGAGATCGGTCAAAATCAATTCTCCCTCGTTTTTCGCTATACACTGACTATTTTCCTTACCATTTTTGCGGGTGTTTGGTTGTATATCCGTTATCAAAATAAACCACTGCTTGAATTGGAATACCATGCGGGCGAGGTGGGTAAAGGGGCAAGTTTACCCCCAATGCAGGAAAAAGGTGCCGCAGAGGTTAGGGCTGCAATTCGTTCATTTAATCATATGGCTACCGGTATTAAAACACTGGAAAATGACCGAACTGTATTAATGGCAGGGGTTAGCCATGATTTAAGAACGCCATTGACACGTATTCGTCTCGCCACAGAAATGATGAGTCCAGAAGATAATTATTTGGCAGAATCGATAAATAAAGATATTGAAGAGTGTGACGCGATTATTGGTCAGTTCATGTCTTACCTGAAAACAGGGCAAGAGATGGAAATGGAGTTCTGCGACCTGAATGCTATTTTAATGGAAGCAGTCACGTCTGAAATGAGCGTTGTTGGTGAAATTGAAACTTCACTTGAATCTGGCTCGATGATGGTTAATGGTAATCCATTAGCCATTAAGCGTGCGATTACCAATATGATAGTCAATGCTTATCGTTATGGTAACGGTTGGATTAAGGTCAGTAGCGGCAAAAATGAAGACTCTGTTTGGTTCCAAGTCGAAGATGATGGCATAGGAATCAAAGAAGAAGATATCCAACGCTTATTCCAACCTTTTGTGCAAGGTGAAAAAGCTCGTAGTAATACAGGAACAGGCTTGGGACTTGCCATTATTCGCCGTATTGTTGATGCTCACGAAGGAAACATTGAAATTCATAAAAGTGAGCGCGGTGGATTTGCTATTCGCGCACTCCTACCATTGAAAGAGAAAGAAGAATAATTCAAAAAAAGCAGTTAGCTAAATCTAACTGCGCCTATCGATTTGCTCAATAGTCGTTATCCTCCAATTGTATTCATTCCTAGTTATTCATTCGGTAAAAATAAATATTTATCCTATAAATAATACAATCGTTATCTGAAAGATCTGATGATTGAGTTACTTAGATAATAGTGGTCAATCAAATCATTAGGATCAATATTATGTCGATTATTAATAATTTAGCTAGAGCCATTAAAAAGTCTCAAAATGTAACAGTATTAAGCACCCTTCCATTAGATAGTGAAAAAAAAGTCGCCTTGGTAAAAATGAACAAGGTGATTAATGTTCAAGATGTTTTTATTTCAAGAACTGAAAAAAAATCGAAAAAAGTGACTTGGAGTGATCAGCATACTGAGGTAGTGGGTATTTCACCCAAAAAACAGGTTGAATCGAAGTTATCTTCAACGCCACCTCCGCCGCCAATGCCTTTATCTCTATCACTACTTTCACCAATTTTGAGGTTATCCCAAGATGCTACCTTAGAGAGACCGGAAGGAAAGCGCACTATGGTAAGTCAATCGTCAAAAGGTAAAATTGCTCCAGGTTTATTTGAAGAAATGGCTAAACTTCAAATGTTTAAAGATGCAGGAAAAAAATGTAATAAGCCTGAGTATGCGGCTAAAGCGTTAACCGAAGATATCATCGTATCTTTAAAATCAAAAAAATTAGCCCCTGCGCCTGAAAGAAATAAAGAATCGATTGTTTTTTCTGCGAAAAGTTTAGAAGAGAGTCCTATGTTTAAACAAATCAGGGATAAATATATAAAAGCAGAGTTGGTCGAAGCAAAACGGGCTAAAAACTCGCAGGTAAAACCAATTTTTTCTTCAAAAGAACAAATGGTCATTAATGCAAAAATAGAAACTGAAAAACAAGTAAAGAAAAAAGTCGAAACTGTAACAAAGGATATGATAAGCGAGCTTTCAAGCAAGATAACTGCTCCTAGCCTGCATAAAACAGGTATGAAATTATGGTAACGTAATGCTTATTCTATTTATCACTAAAATAAACTCGCTAATGTGAGTTTATTTTTTATAAAAAAAACATTTTTAAATTTTTTATGACAATGTGTCATTTTTTTTATAGCGTATATCCATTCCTTTATTTTCATATAACTATTTGGTTTTATTGTTATCTTCATTATGTGTCGCTGTTTTTTCTCGCTATAAATACATTGAAAAAATCAACTGTCATAAAACTGTCATAAATATGACATGTTGCTGCAACCAAATTATCTTATTTTCCCTATCGTGACATTCACCCACAATTTAATACTTGATTGTTTCTTACATCCCCGGAGGGATTATGAAAATGATGCGTACCACCCTAACAAGCGTAATGGCAGCAACTTTATCTTTGACTGCAATGTCTTCTTTTGCTGCTACTAACCTGACAGGAGCTGGTGCTACATTCCCTGCTCCGGTTTATGCGAAGTGGGCTGACTCTTATCAGAAAGAAACAGGTAATAAAGTGAACTATCAGGGGATCGGTTCTTCTGGTGGCGTTAAACAAATTAATGCAAAAACCGTTGATTTTGGTGCATCAGATGCGCCATTGACGGATGAAAAATTAAAAGAAGATGGTTTATTCCAATTCCCTACCGTGATTGGTGGCGTGGTTCTTGCTGTAAACGTAAAAGGCATTGAATCAGGTCAATTGACCCTCGATGGTAAAACACTCGGTGATATTTATCTCGGCAAAATCACCAAATGGAATGACCCAGCAATCGTTAAATTAAACCCAAGCGTTAGCCTGCCGGATCAAACAATTGCGGTTGTTAGACGTTCAGATGGTTCAGGTACAACTTTCGTATTCACTAGCTACTTAGCGAAGGTAAGTGCAAGCTGGAAAGAAGAGATTGGCGCTGGTTCGACTGTTAACTGGTCAAAAACAAGTGTTGGCGGTAAAGGTAACGATGGCGTAGCCGCCTTTGTTCAACGTTTACCAGGCTCAATCGGTTATGTTGAATATGCTTACGCAAAACAAAATAATCTTGCGTATACTAAGCTTATCTCAGCAGATGGCGAAGCTGTATCACCAACAGGTGCAAGTTTTAGCGCAGCAGCGAAAAAAGTTGACTGGTCTAAATCATTTGCTCAAGACCTCACTAACCGTGACGGTGCGAATGCATGGCCAATTACATCAACGACATTTATTTTAGTTCACAAAGAACAAGCTAATGCAGAGAAAGGTAAAGCGGTCCTCGATTTCTTCAACTGGGCCTATGATAAAGGCGGCAAACAAGCAGAAGCACTCGACTATGCAGTTTTACCACCTGAAGTCGTAACAGCAGTTCGTGCAGCATGGAAAACAGAAGTTAAAGATAGCCAAGGTAAATCACTGTTCTAAAGTGAGCCTCGGGTTGGCAGTGGCAGGTGGGTGCTGAGGAATAGCATCCACTTTCTATATCCATCATATTTCGAGTTGTTTGGATGTTAGCTTCACTTGCTACCGATATACAGCTCGAATTATTTTGCATATAAACGTCATGAAAATTGTAAATCCTACTGATGATATCGTAGGTGTGAAATGAGAACAAAGCGCATGGCCGAAAAAACAACGGCATTTAAAGCCCCTAGCAAATCAGGTGATGTAATTTTTAGTGCGCTAGTAAAGATGGCTGCACTAATCACTCTGTTAATGCTTGGCGGTATTATTATTTCCCTTATTTTTGCATCTTGGCCGAGTATGCAGAAATTTGGGTTTTCGTTTTTATGGACAAAAGAGTGGGATGCGCCAGCGGAGCAGTTCGGTGCACTTGTGCCTATCTACGGCACCATAGTGACATCACTCATTGCGCTTATCATTGCGGTACCAGTTAGTTTTGGTATTGCCCTGTTTCTAACTGAACTTGCCCCTAACTGGTTAAAGCGCCCATTAGGTATCGCTATTGAGCTTCTGGCTGCAATTCCAAGTATCGTTTACGGTATGTGGGGACTCTTTGTGTTTGCCCCTCTATTTGCTGAATACTTCCAAGAACCTGTCGGCAATGTGATGTCGACTATTCCGATTGTAGGCGAATTATTCACAGGTCCTGCTTTTGGTATTGGTATTTTAGCTGCGGGAATTATCCTCGCTATTATGATCATTCCTTATATTGCCTCCGTAATGCGTGACGTGTTTGAGCAAACACCGGTCATGATGAAAGAATCTGCATACGGTATCGGCTGTACCACATGGGAAGTTATTTGGAACATCGTGTTGCCGTACACCCGAAATGGAGTGATAGGCGGTGTGATGTTAGGCCTTGGGCGTGCACTGGGTGAAACCATGGCGGTTACTTTTGTAATTGGTAATACCTACCAGTTGGATAGCCTTTCATTATTTATGCCGGGCAACAGTATTACCTCTGCGTTGGCGAATGAATTTGCTGAAGCTGAAAGTGGCGTGCATACCGCGGCATTGATGGAGCTTGGATTAATCCTGTTTGTCATTACATTCATTGTGTTAGCAATATCCAAATTGATGGTGATGCGTCTTGCTAAGAGCGAGGGCCGTTAGTATGTCAATCTCTCAGCCAATGGTTGTAAATCAAAAAGAACGTACTCGTCGCCAAGCATGGCGTCGTCAAATTAACCGCATGGCGTTATTTATCTCCATGCTAGCAATGGCTTTCGGTCTGTTTTGGTTAGTGTGGATTTTATTTTCGACAGTAACTAAAGGGATTGATGGAATGTCCATTAATCTATTTACCGAAATGACGCCTCCACCAAACACACCGGGTGGTGGACTTGCAAATGCTATCGTCGGTAGTGGATTATTAATTTTATGGGCAACAGTCATTGGCACACCGCTCGGTATTCTTGCGGGTATTTATTTAGCTGAATATGGTCGTAAATCATGGCTTGCTTCAGTAACTCGTTTTATTAACGACATTTTGTTATCAGCCCCTTCTATTGTGGTTGGCCTGTTTGTTTACACCATTGTGGTGGCTCAAATGCAGCACTTCTCTGGTTGGGCGGGTGTTATTGCATTGGCGTTATTGCAAATTCCGATCGTTATCCGTACTACTGAAAATATGTTGAAGTTAGTACCGGATAGTCTGCGTGAAGCTGCATATGCGCTAGGTACGCCAAAATGGAAAATGATTTTATCGATTACGTTAAAAGCATCTGTATCCGGGATTATTACGGGGATTTTGCTAGCAATCGCACGTATTGCGGGAGAAACCGCGCCGCTACTGTTTACTTCACTGTCTAATCAGTTCTGGAGTACAGATATGAGCGAACCGATTGCTAACTTACCTGTGACTATTTTTAAATTCGCGATGAGTCCATTCTCAGAATGGCAGCATTTAGCATGGGCAGGGGTGCTTCTTATCACCTTATGCGTTTTGTTAATTAATATCATTGCACGCGTTGTGTTTGCACAGAAAAAACACTAGCCCCGGATTGAACAGAGATTTATAGAGAGAAGTAGCCATGATCAAAGCAAACGAAATTGAAAATTGTAAGATTCAAGTACGTGACCTTAACTTTTACTATGGAAAGTTTCAGGCACTGAAAAATATCTCATTAGATATTGAAAAGAATAAAGTCACCGCCTTCATTGGCCCGTCAGGTTGCGGTAAATCCACACTGCTGCGTACGTTCAATAAAATGTACGAGTTATACGGTGAGCAGCGTGCAGAAGGGCAAATTTTACTGGATGGTCAAAATATTCTGACTGATAAACAAGACATTGCATTATTGCGTGCGCAGGTTGGTATGGTATTCCAAAAGCCAACGCCATTTCCAATGTCTATTTACGATAACATCGCTTTTGGTGTTCGCTTATTTGAGAAATTGTCTCGTGTTGATATGGACGAGCGTGTGCAATGGGCGCTAACGAAAGCTGCGTTGTGGAACGAAACCAAAGATAAGTTACACCAAAGTGGTTATAGCTTATCAGGTGGTCAGCAACAACGTTTATGTATTGCGCGTGGCATTGCCATTCGCCCTGAGGTTTTATTGCTTGATGAGCCTTGCTCAGCGCTTGACCCAATTTCAACGGGTCGAATTGAAGAATTAATTAGCGAATTAAAATCAGAATACACCGTCGTTATCGTGACCCACAATATGCAACAAGCAGCACGTTGTTCTGATTACACTGCATTTATGTACCTCGGTGAATTGATTGAGTTTAATCACACCGACAAAATGTTTACTACCCCAGAAATGAAACAAACTGAAGATTATATTACTGGCCGCTACGGTTGATATGGAGCCGACGATGGATACGCTGAATCACAATAAACATATATCTGGGCAGTTCAATGCTGAACTGGAACATATCCATACTGAGTTGATGACGATGGGAGGGTTGGTCGAAGAACAACTCACCAAAGCTATCACGGCAATGCATAATCAGGATGAAGCCCTAGCGCGTGAAGTTATCGAAAACGATCACAAAGTCAATATGATGGAAGTGTCTATCGATGAAGAATGCATCAAAATCATTGCTAAGCGCCAGCCCACGGCGAGCGACTTGCGTTTGATTATGGCGATTTCAAAAACTATTGCCGAGCTAGAAAGAATTGGTGATGTTGCTGATAAAATTTGCCAGACAGCATTGGAAAAATTCTCACATCAACATCAACCCTTGTTGATTAGTTTAGAGTCATTAGGGCGTCACACGATACAAATGCTTCATGATGTATTAGATGCATTTGCACGTATGGACGTGGAAGAAGCTGTCCGTATTTATCGTGAAGATGAAAAAGTTGATCAAGAGTACGAAGGTATTGTTCGTCAATTGATGACTTACATGATGGAAGACCCACGCACGATCCCAAGTGTTTTAACGGCGTTATTTTGTGCGCGCTCAATTGAGCGTATCGGTGACCGCTGCCAAAATATTTGTGAATTTATTTTCTATTATGTTAAAGGGCAGGATTTCCGTCATGTGGGTGGGGATAATTTAGAGAAGATGCTGACGAGTAAATAACTCATCATACTTTGAGTCGCAGCGGTGTTGGCTTCATTCACTAACCCTAGTCACATACTTGTGTATGCTTCTAGGGCTTAGTTTCATTTGCCGCCTTGCTGCAACTCAAATTATTTTGAGTATTTTTAACGTATTGAATACTTGTCATATTTCGTACTATAGCAGTGTTGGCTTCATTCACTAACCCTAGTCACATACTTATGTATGTTTCTAGGGCTTAGTTTCATACTGCTAAATTATTTAAAGCATGAGTAATGCAATTTTTTTGAAAAACGTTGAAGCTCCCCATGCTTTGAGCTGTAACTGCGTTTTTTAGAGTATTAGTCACTTATTCAATGATTCGTTTTCTTCTCGCTCAATAAGCGATCTATATGGTGTAAGCCATATTTAGGGCACCCAGTGGGTTTTGCCCTTTTTTTATTATCTTTGTTATTCCATTTGGTTATAAATATATTATCTAATATTATTTCCGGTGCTAAGCATTAATTGATAGCTTGTGATGGTCGATTTACAAAAACTTACCGTCTGAGGTGTTCAATGAAAGCTCGTATTCTTACTACCGTATTACTTACAGGTCTGGCGCTGACAGCGAATATCGCGAGTGCGGACAAATTAGATGATATTAAAAAGGCGGGAGTTGTTCGTATTTCTGTTTTTGATAGTAATCCTCCGTTTGGGTTTATTGATCCACAAACTAAAAAATTAGCAGGTTATGATATTGATATTGCCCAGGCAGTCGCTGATGATTTAGGTGTTAAATTAGAATTGCGTCCAACGAACCCTGCAAATCGTATTCCTCTGCTAAGCTCAGGCAAAGTTGACTTGATTGGTGCTAACTTCACCATCACTGATGAGCGTGCAAAACAGGTTGATTTTACTATCCCTGATTTTGCGACAGGCCAAAAATTTATCGCACGTAAAGGTGTTTTGAAAACGCCAGATGATATCAAACCACTGCGTATTGGCGCTGACAAAGGCACCGTACAGGAAGTGACTTTGCGTGAGCGTTTCCCTGATACTAAAGTCATTTCCTATGATGACACCCCGCAAGCCTTCGCAGCACTACGTAATGGTAACGTACAAGCTATCACTCAGGATGATGCGAAATTAGTTGGTTTGCTTGGTAATTTACCCGAAAAGGTAAAAGTAGATTTCGAAATCTCACCATTTAGTCTGACAAAAGAGTATCAAGCGCTGGCAACAAACAAAGGTGAAGATCGTTTGGTGGAAAGCGTAAATCAAACTCTGTTGAAATTGGAAAAAGAGGGTAAAGCGCAAGTAATCTATGACCGTTGGTTTGGTCCAGAAACGAAAGCCGCACAGCCTCGTGGTGATTTTAAATTTGCACCGCTGAGCCAACAACAGCCTCAGTCATAATCAATCAACATGATGTTGTATTCACTTAATGCTAGTTGATGTGACACATTGAGATGAAAGGTTAGATAAATAGATACCCCGCAAATGTCGCGGGGTTCTTGATTATACAGGCCATACTGTAAGTTGCATGGGCGTTAGCACCTTAAAGTATTAAGTGTATTGGTGTGAAAGAAGTAGGTATTTATTATGTTTGAGAAATTTTTTAGCGATGACTTTTGGTCTGCAAACTTACTGGCACCCCAATACCTTGAGTGGTTTGGCTATGGATTTTTACTCACAGTCTGGATCTCGGTTTGTACTATTATTGCCTCTACGCTATTAGGTTTCATCGTTGCATCTGCAAAGGACAGCCAAATAGCCCCGCTACGTTGGTTAGTGACGCTCTATATTTCAATTTTTCGTAACACACCTTTGCTCGTGCAGTTGTTTTTTTGGTATTTTGCTTCAGGTGAGATTTTGCCATCGTCGGCGATGGAGTGGCTGAATACGCCTCATACGGTGACATTACTGGGGATGACTCTTGGTTGGCCATCGTTTGAATTTTTAGCTGGATTTGTGGGTTTAACCCTATATACCGTACCTTTCATTGCAGAAGAAGTGCGCGCGGGTATTCGTGGTGTACGCCAAGGGCAAAAATATGCGGCTTTTGCTTTAGGGCTGACATCTTGGCAAGCGATGAAATTAGTCGTTCTACCACAAGCCGTAAAAATTGCCATGCCACCGCTGCTTGGCCAATATATGAATGTGGTGAAAAATTCATCACTGACAATGGCGATTGGCGTCGCTGAGCTTTCATACGTTTCTCGCCAAGTCGATAGTCAAACACTGAAAACCTTCACCGCCTTTGGCGTTGCGACGGTGCTATATATTGCCATTATCGCATTGATGGAAGCTTGGGGTCAGTGGCGTCAACAGCGTAATTTAGCGCAAGGGGTATAAAATGGACTTTTCAGTTATCGAGCAAAATTGGCAATACCTACTTTTTGGTGCTTACCCTGATGGCCCACTAGAAGGGGCGGCTTTGACGCTGGTTATTAGCATACTTGCTGGTGGCGCATCTATCATTTTAGGTACTTTAGCCGGTATCGCATTGGCAATGTTACGCGGCTTTTGGATGAATGTTTTCGCGGCTATTCTTGGCTTTTTCCGCGCTATTCCCGTTATTATGCTGATCTTCTGGACCTATTTCTTGTTACCCATTTTACTGGGAACGGAGATCCCCGGGATCACTACCGTCGTTTGTGCGCTGGCATTGATCACCTCTGCTTATTTAGCCCATGCAGTGAAAGCAGGAATATTGGCGATAGGTAAAGGGCAATGGCAAGCGGGTATGTCATTAGGGCTTAATCGCTGGCAATCGCTGTTCTATATTGTTTTACCACAGGCCTTACGCATGATGGTGCCGTCGTTTATCAACCAATGGATAGCATTAATTAAAGATACTTCTTTAGCTTATATTGTCGGGGTAGCGGAACTATCATTTTTGGCAACACAAGTTAATAACCGTGAAATGGTTTATCCTCTTGAAGTATTCCTATTTGTTGCCTTTATCTATTTTGTCATGTGTTTGAGCATTGAAATTGCAGCGAATGTGATTGCAAAGAAATTGAGTAACCAAAATGTACCACATAAGTTAGCAGCGAAACGTAAACTCCTGTTTTGGCGTAGACAAAAACTGCTCGCGTTATCCTGATTATCTTAAAATAGCGGCGTGATCGTCGCTATCTCATTCAAAAATTTATCTTTAGTTGATTATTCAAATTCATCACGTTGTATCAGTAAGTTAGGGTTTTTTTGGTCTTAAAGTTCACGCAATCGTTTTCTTTTCTCAATTTTAACGGTAGTATGAGTCGAAAAAAACTTTTTTTAGGCGCATCTAATGAGTAATCAATCTTCTGGCTCGACATCACAACAGAGCTTGTTTCAGCGTGTTTTTAAGCTACAAGAACACGGCACGACGGCGAAAACAGAGGTCGTTGCAGGCTGTACGACTTTCCTGACGATGGTATATATCGTATTTGTTAACCCACAAATTTTGTCTATTGCTGGCATGGATATCAAAGCGGTTTTTGTTACCACTTGCTTAATTGCGGCGATAGGTAGCATCTTTATGGGGATATTGGCTAATTTGCCTATTGCAGTCGCACCTGCGATGGGATTGAATGCCTTCTTCGCTTTTGTGGTTGTTGGTGCTATGGGCTACTCATGGGAAGTGGCGATGGGGGCTGTATTTTGGGGTGCCGTCGGTTTATTTATCCTCACTTTATTTCGTATTCGTTATTGGATTATTGCTAATATTCCTCTGAGTTTGCGTGTCGGTATTACCAGTGGTATTGGTTTGTTTATTGCCATGATGGGGTTGAAAAACTCCGGTATTATCGTGGCTAACCCAGATACTTTAGTATCTATCGGTAATTTAACGCATCACAATGTTTGGTTGGGCGCACTCGGCTTTTTTATTATTGCCATCTTAGCCGCTCGTAATATCCATGCTGCGGTATTGGTTTCTATTGCGGTGACAACGCTGATTGGTTTAGCCCTTGGCGATGTGAAATTTAGTGGTATTTTTTCTATGCCGCCAAGTATCACTAGTGTTGTTGGGCAAGTTGATTTTAGTGGCTCATTTGATCTCGCACTCTCCGGTGTTATTTTTTCCTTCATGTTAGTTAACCTGTTTGATTCCTCTGGCACAATGATTGGTGTAACGGATAAAGCGGGGATTACTAATGAACGCGGTACTTTCCCTCGCATGAAGCAGGCATTATATGTTGATAGTTTAAGCTCCGTTGCGGGTTCAGCAATGGGAACGTCATCCGTTACCGCTTATATTGAAAGCTCATCAGGTGTTTCTGTTGGCGGTCGTACCGGACTGACTGCGGTCGTTGTCGGCATTTTGTTCTTATTGACCATGTTTATATCACCACTAGCCGGTATGGTTCCTGCTTATGCAACCGCAGGTGCGTTGATTTATGTTGGTGTGCTGATGACATCAAGCCTAACTCGCGTGAAGTGGGATGATTTGACTGAATCTGTTCCTGCATTTATTACCGCAGTGATGATGCCATTTAGCTTTTCAATTACCGAAGGTATCGCATTAGGCTTTATTGCTTACTGTGCCATGAAAATTGGTACTGGCCGTTGGCGTGATCTTGGTTTGTGTGTTGTTTTAGTGGCTATTTTATTTTTATTGAAAATGATACTGGTCGACGCTTAATTACCTCCTTTATTTAACGGCCTCAAATTCTGGGGCCGTTTTTCCCATTAGGGCAAAATCGCGCTATAATCAATCATGTACTGTTATGAGTTATCAAGCGGATAAAAAAAATCTACTTTAATTGCAAAGCAGTGCTTTCGCCGCTTGAGGGATTCTGCTAGATTCCGCAGCAGAAACTGACTTTATCAAGGTATCAGACCATGAATTCACCAAAAAAACCGACAAGTAAAACCAAAAAAAAATACCGTAAAACGACCGCTGAATTGAATGCTGAAGGTCGTGAACGTAAGCACGATAAAAAACATCGTGGTAACAAATCCGGTAGTCGTAACCAAGACAAACCTGCAAATGGTCAAAATAACGGTCAAAATAATGTGGTAGACCCACGTTTGGGCAGTAAAAAACCAGTGGCTTTGATTCTCGATGGAAATCAACCCAAGGCAGCGCCGGTTGTGGTAAAACAACCAATAGTGAAAGAAAAGCTCTCTCCTGAGAAAGAGTTAGAGATGTTAGAAAGTGATGATCGCTTAGACGGCCTTTTAGCTCGTTTAGAAGATGGTGAAACGATAACTGAAAAAGAGCAAAAATATATTGATACTTGTTTAGATCGTATCGATGAGCTGATGAAGCAGTTGGGTATTGAGTTTAGCGATGAAGAAGAAAACGAAGAGGAAGAAGACAAACTAGATGACATTATGCGCATCTTAAAAAGTAAATAATCCTCCTTTAATGTTTCCTCTCGTTTTACACGAGGGGAAATAATGCCTATTTTCCCCTAAACTACTTTTCTTTGATGTTACATCAAGTCTCTTTTTCATAACAATACTATACTCGTCATACTTAAAGTTGCGGTGTTGTCGCCTAGCTGCCTTTTGAATTATTTAGAGTATATAATCTACTCACCTATAAATATCGCCTAATAAAAAATCTAAATAAGGCGCAATCCAAAGTTTGGTTTTGAGCTATTGGTCAATTGAGGAATGTTAATGTCAGAGCAAAATATCGTTTGGGATCTTTCTCTCATCCAAAAATATAATTATTCAGGGCCACGCTATACATCGTATCCAACGGCTTTAGAATTCAATCAAGAATATGATGAGAAAGCGTTTATTAGTGCGACAGAGCGCTATCCCGAGCGCCCATTATCTCTTTATGTGCATATTCCTTTTTGTCATAAGCTTTGCTATTTCTGTGGTTGTAATAAATTGGTGACTCGGCAAAAACATAAAGCTGATGAATATTTACAAGTGATAGAAAAGGAAATTATTCAGCGAGCCGCATTATTGAAAAATCGTACCGTCAGCCAAATGCATTGGGGCGGAGGTACACCAACCTATCTAGATAAAACGCAAGTCAGTCATTTAGTCGCTTTGTTAAAAACACATTTCCATTTTGCTGATGATGTGGAAATGTCGATTGAAATCGACCCTCGTGAAATTGAATTAGACATGATTGACCATTTACGTCATGAAGGGTTTAATCGTTTAAGCATGGGTGTGCAGGACTTTAATAAAGAAGTACAACGTCTCGTCAACCGCGAACAAGATGAAGACTTTATTTTTGCTTTAATCAAGCGAGCAAAAGAAACCGGTTTTACCTCTACAAGTATTGATTTGATTTATGGTTTACCGAAACAAACACCAGAAAGTTTTGCTTTTACACTGAAGAAAGTCGCGGAATTATCGCCAGATCGC
The DNA here is from genome assembly GCF_051129765.1 of Providencia sp. Je.9.19. NCBI lineage: Bacteria > Pseudomonadati > Pseudomonadota > Gammaproteobacteria > Enterobacterales > Morganellaceae > Providencia > Providencia sp. Je.9.19. Next base: position 159,906 of record NZ_JBCPSS010000004.1, on the reverse strand, counting down.
TTAAGTGTATTTAATTATGCACATTTACCAAATCTATTTGCTGCACAGCGCAAAATTAAAGATGAAGATTTACCTTCCGCAGAGCAAAAACTTGATATTTTGCAAGAAACTATCGCGACACTGACCTCCGATGGTTATCAGTTTATCGGAATGGATCACTTTGCACGCCCACAAGATGAGCTAGCGATTGCACAGCGTGAAGGAATATTACATCGTAATTTCCAAGGCTATACTACCCAAGGGGATTGTGATTTATTAGGTTTAGGTGTCTCAGCCATCAGTATGTTGGGTGATAACTACGCGCAAAACCAAAAAGATTTAAAAACGTATTATGCACAGGTAGAACAACAAGGTCAGGCACTCTGGCGTGGATTAGCATTGACACATGATGATTGCATCCGTCGTGATGTGATTAAGTTGTTGATTTGTAATTTCCAACTTAATTTTTCACAGGTCGAAGAGATGTATCCTATCGATTTTAAAGTTTATTTTGCAGAGGATTTAGAACTGTTAAAACCGATGGCAGATGATGGATTAATTGAATTGAGCGAAGCAGGTATTAAAGTGACCCCACAAGGGCGTTTATTGATCCGCAATATTTGTATGTGTTTTGATGTTTATCTGAGGAGTCAGATGAGGCAGCGGCAGTTTTCACGCGTTATTTAAGGCTCGTCATATTTTGAACTGTAGCGGTGCTGGCTATGCTGACTAAAGATTAGTTTCACTTGCCGCCTTGCTACAGTCCAAACTATTTAGAGCATGATAATCAAAGATTCAAAACTAATGGTCTATTTTTTCCAATATCTGATAGGTGGCAGATATGCGCTCAGGTATTGGATACCATTTATTGGAAAGTATCACTACAGCGATTTGGCTTTCGGGGATAAACATCGCATAGGTGGCAAATCCGTTGGTTGAACCAGTTTTATTATAGTAAGCACGGGTTTCAGGTGCTAGAGCGGGTTGAATTAATTCTACTTTGTGTGGCTCAAGCGCCATTTCATTTCTATTACCTTGCTGCAATTGCGCAAGGGATACCGGCCACGGATAACTTTCCCACATCATATCTTGGACGAAAGAATCCGTTGAATAAACACCTGTATGCGTATCTTCAGCCGCTTCTAGCCAAGGCTTAGCCACTTTCGTCACCTGCATATTGATATCTAGAAAGCGAATCAAATCTTGGGCTGTTGATTTCAAGCCATAAGCTTCAGCATCTAATATTTCGGGTGTTACTCTAACGGGCTGATCTTTCTTATCATAACCTTGCGAATAATTCTTTTGTTGGTCTTTAGGTACATGAATATAAGTATGTTTTAGACCAAGTGCAGGCAACATTAGATTTTCCATGGCGTCGGAAAATGTCATATCTAATTGTTTTGCAGTCACAATACCTAATAAGCCAACACCCAAGTTTGAATATGAGCGGTATTGACCGATATTTTTCTCAGGTTTCCATTGTTGATAATAACGGATTAGCTCAGCGCTGTTTGTGACTGTATTAGGTACAAATATTGATAGCCCTGAGGTATGAGTTGCAAGATTCATAACGGTGACATTATCAAAAGCCGAGTTTTTCAGTTCAGGTATGTAATGGCTAACTTTTTGTGAAAAATCGAGCTTTCCTTGTCCCTGTGCATAAGTGGCAAGTGTGGCGGTGAAGGTTTTTGATAATGAGCCTATTTCATATAACGTGTTATCACTAACTGGAACTTTAGTTTGTTTTGATTGCACACCATAGTGGTAAATAGTGTGTTTACCCGCAATAGAAACAGCGACTGACATGCCAGGGATCTGCTGTTGTTCCATTAATGGTTTAATTATCTCATCCATTTCTTGTTGTGTTAGAGCCAAAGCGGAAATTGAGGTAAAAGCCAAACTTAGGGCGAGAAATACTCGTCCTTGACGAAAAATAGTTTTCATAAGGTTATTTATCCAAAGAGAAAGTTTAGGTTATTGCTAATTAAATACAGGAAATCACTATTTAGCTGTTTCGAAGTACTTTAAAATACATTGTTAACACCTACCAATGCGTTATTGGCGGCTAGTATGCGTGTTTTAGGTTTTTATGTGTAACGATATAAAATTCGATGAGGTAAAAGAAAATCTTATGTCAGGTAACTATCGTCACCGGCTTCCACTTAATGGCTTGCGGGCGTTTGAAGCGTCGGCTCGTCATCTTAATTTTACACGTGCGGGTCTTGAATTGAATGTAACGCAGGCCGCCGTTAGCCAGCAGGTTCGCTTACTAGAGGAACAATTAGGTTTAGAATTATTTATTCGTTTACCGAGAGGGTTAGCGCTGACAGATGAGGGACTCGCATTATTGCCAGTACTAAGTCGTTCTTTTGATCAAATTGAATCATTATTACAGCAATTTGAAGATGGACACTATCACGAGGTATTAAGTATTTCAGTGGTGGGTACTTTTGCGGTTGGTTGGTTATTACCGCGTTTAGAGCGGTTTTCTCATTTATATCCTTACATTGATTTGCGTATTATGACCCACAATAACGTGGTCAATTTAGCTGCCGAAGGAACTGATTTTGCTATTCGTTTTGGTGAAGGACTCTGGCCATTGGTAGAAAATATCTCGTTATTTTCTACGGCGCATACGGTGGTATGTTCAGAAAAAGTGGGTCATAAGCTCAAACACCCAATTGATTTAAAAGAACATCAACTTATGCGTTCCTATCGTAAAGATGAATGGGAGAAATGGTTTTTAGCCGCAGAGATTGAGCCATGGCGTGTTAAAGGCCCTATATTTGACTCATCGCGTTTAATCGTTGAGGCGGCGTTAATGACTAACGGTATCGCACTAGTGCCGAGTTGTATGTTTGAAAATGAATTAAGTGCTGGATTATTAGTTCAACCATTTAATATTAGCGTCACTCTGGGCGGTTATTGGTTAAGTCGTTTGAAATCCAAACCGATGACACCTGCAATGGTAATATTTCAGAATTGGTTATTGGATGAATCAAAGTAGAGGAAATAAGCCGGTGTCATGATGAAACTGACACCGGTTATAATAAATAGACATTTTTAGATGTCCAAGCAGGTTGATAAACAGTTAAAAGACAAGTGCTTCAGCCGCATAATAATCTTTTTTACAATGCGCTTCGTTTGTTATTTTATTTTCGGTACTGAGGTCGGTAAAAAAATAAACAGGATCGATATTAAATATTTGAGATAAGTGATATATCGTATCGACATGTATATTAACGTCACCATTTTCATAACGAGATTGATGCTGTTGGCTAATGCCTAATAAAAGACTTAATGTTTTAGCACTCATTCCATGACTTTCTCGCAATGCTCTTATTTTTAAGCCAACAAGTTTTGATATGTTTTTTTTCATGATTTAAATCTCAATATAAAGCTAGATTAATAGAAATGGTTAAGTTGCATTTTTGAAATAACTTTTAATTTCTAGATTCTCTTCATCATTATTTATAAAAAGGTCCTGTATTGAAATTTCAAAATATATTGCATATTGAAATAACCTATCTAAGTTGATTCTGTTTATTCCTCGTTCATATCTTGACTGTTGTTGTTCACTTATTCCGATAATTTTTGATATTTCGGTAGCAGTCACACCTTTCATTTTTCGATAATAAAGTATTCTATTACCGACTATTTTAGACGGGAGGTAATAATTAGACATAGGCATACTCTTTTGTCATGATTTTTATTTTATAAATAATATTAACTTAGTGAATTAATTTGGTTTTCTTAATCTTATCAGAAATAATGTAATATAAAAATTGTGTTTTATCATGCTAGCTAAATATTTAATTTATTATTTTTAAGTCTTTTTTTGATTTTTTATTCATATCTTATATTTACTGATGCAGTTGAGTTTGCACTTCCGGCTGTGATTCCATTAGCTGTTTTAATATATCTTGCCTTCCAATTAAACATATAGTCCCCATTTGCAACATTATTCTGTAAGGTAAATTTAGAATTTAACTTTATTGGATTATTGTTTCTATCCAATAATTGGATGCCCACCCCCGATGCTTGGCTTTGCGTCGATAATTTAATTTTTCCGGTGTTGACATCAATATATCCAGCACTGCTCGTGACTGTTACGTTAAGATTTGTTCCTGCAGCACAACTTAAGGTAATAGGTATATTGACGCTGTTACTAACACTACCAATATTCTGAAACTGAGTATCATACCAAGTACCTAAATTGACATTATAACTACTGGCTTTTATTGAACATTTTAATACATTGATTTTTATTGCATTCGCTGGGATATTCAAAGATGTCAAATTCCATGTACTGTTATGAGGTGCTGGATTCCTCTGTGTTAGTCTACCAACATGGCCAGCTTTTAAATTACCAGGTTGCGTTACTTGACCTGTTTTCTTGATTGTTATTGTCCAATAAGGATTGGGTAATCTCCAAGCTAGTGGATTAGCCGCGGTTGGTGGACCATAGTTAGTATTCAGATAACCAATTTCTGTTGCTTTTACCTGAATACTAATACCCGGTATATTACTAGCGGCAATTTTATTTCCGTTGGGAACCCAGCCATTGACGTAATCTGCATATAAATATGCATTGCCACATTGGCCATTGTTACCTGAAAAGGTATTAACTGATGATCCTTTAAAATTAACCTGAATTGTTGCTAAATCTCTTGCTCCGGTATCATCATATTGAAGAGCAAAAGTTCGTGCCGGAACATCCACGATGACGTTGCGTAGGTTCGGGTTTTGGGTACAAGCAGCCTGTGTATAAATTGGATAAGAAAATATACACCCAATAATAATATGTTTAATTTTTTTCATTTTTATCCTTTATTATAAATTCCAGCTATATATTTTTCGAGTAGAAATGAGCTAGTTTAATACTGGAAATATTTTAGTATTAATAAATTTAATTGATCATTGGTAACTAAACTCAAATTTCAAAAAATGACTCTTGAATATTAAGCTAGAATATTTAGTTTTTTAACTAGAGTGTTATATGTTTATCAATAATAAGTAATGTCATATATTGATGATATTTCAATCGATATATCTATTACTAAAAAACTGTTCTAATTAAAGCTAAGTTTATAACAAAATATTCACTATCATTGATAGATAAACGTAAATTCTAAATGACTTCTAAAACTTCCAGGGAGCATTCCTCCACCATAGCCAGATACTCTAGCCGATAATGGTATTTCAACACTGCGATTTTGAGTATTAACTGCAGCTGTAATTGAATCACCATTCTTGATGGTCAATTTATTTGCCGTACTTGCTAGATTTAGAGCCACATTTTTAGCGGTACCGTTGTTAATAAAATATTCAGGTGCGATAGGATCCGATATACCTGATATTGTCATTACTGTTTGGCTCGTTCCTATGGGACAATTTTTGAGTTTAACTGAAAAATTTACCCAGGGTGATTTCTGTGTATCCTTGATATTCCATATGTTTATTCTATTTAAATCAATTAAATAATTAGTTTTCTCTAGTTCGCAAGGCATTGCAGTAACGATACCATGAACCTTGATATTTGCAGCTTGCCCAATGTTAAATAGTGAGCAGCTGATTAATGATAATAATAGTATAAGGTTTTTCATATCATTTTCTCATTTTATAGATAGGTAATCGTTGCAGTGATGTTAGCTAAAACGGTACCTGGGGTCGCATTACCTAGCGAGCTAAATGCTCTTGTTCTTAATGGAATATTGATGCTTGTTTGTCCATTCAATGGAACTTGTAATATTTTCTGGTGCCCTAAAGCGGTTGTTCCGTTCCCATTTTGTAGCTGGATAGCAAGGTTTTTTGCAGTACCTTGATTTTTATATAAACTATTCGCGTCAGCTGTATCCACTGTACCAGTAAAGGTTAGTTTTACTTGATTGATATAGGGAGAGCAGTTATTTAAACTAATATCAAAGGTCTTCCATACAGAGCCAGAACCTGCGTTACTTAGTACACCGGCTGATATTTTATTTAAGTCAATATCAATATTATCTCCGCCCACTAAATTACAGGTTGATGCTTTAATATTTCCAGTGAAATTTAAAGTGATATTATCAGCAGAGTATAAATTAGAGCTTACAATCAAGCTATTGAGTAAAATTAAAGCTTTATATGTTATTTTCATTTTTTATTCCTACTCATAGCGAATATTAACAGTTGCTGTTGCATTAGCGGTACCTGGAGTGATCTGATTTTCTGTCTTTATATAACGGGCTTTCCAATCAAACATATAGTCACCTTCAGGAACGCTATTTTGCAGACTATTTTTGGTATTTAGTTTAATAGGTAGATTATTCTTATCTAATAATTGAATTGCAACGCCTGTCGCTTTATTTATACTAGAAAGTGCAAGTTTTCCTGTTGCAGCATCAACATATCCACCACTACTTGTAATAGTTGTTTTAATATTTGTTCCAGCTTTACATGTTAGTGTGATTGGAATATTAACCATGTCACTAGTATCACCGATGTTATTAAATTGAGTGTCATACCAATCGCCCATATTGACGTTATAAGTTGATTGATTGCTTTTTAATGAACAGCTAAGTACATTTATTTTTATCGCATTAGCTGGCATATTCAATGCGGTTAAATACCAAGTACTATTAGGTGTAGTATTAGTTTGAGTCAATCTTGCTATCATTCCTGAACGTATAGAATCCGATGTTGTTACTTGTCCTGTTTTTTTTATTGTTATATGCCAGACAGTATCCGATATTCCCCAAGCATAACTACCTGGGTTACTTGGTCCAAATGTTGAGTTAAAGCTACCTATAGCCGCTGTGCTAACAGAAATACCTATACCTGCTATATTAGTTGGTGCGACTTTAGATGCATTTGGTACCCAACTATTAACATAATTACCTATTAAATATGAGTAGCCACAGTCACCATCGTTATTAGAATATGTTTTTCCATCATTTAAGTATCGAATAGATATTGTTTCGAGATCTCGTTGGCCTGTATCATCATATTGTAATGTGAAGGTTCTAGCAGGCACATATGCTTGAACATTATTGAAGCTAGGGCTTTGGATGCATGCTGAGATTGCATGCTCTGAATATAAAAGCATATACCCTATAGCTACGGCTAATTTATAAATTGAATTTTTCATCACTATTATCCTATTACTGGCAAACCGCAGTCGTTTTATATAAGCCCATATAATTAGATAAACCCGCTAAGTTATAATTTACTTGGCATCGCTGCTTATCATTATATTGAATAATAAAATTTCCATTTTCTGCTAAGCCAGATAAATACAATTCACCGTCATTACCGACCATGCCATTTAACTGACTCTCACCGTTGAATATTGCTTGTGCGCCAAAAGGTACCGGTTTACCGTCAGTGAAAGTAAGCACCATAATGGCACGATAGCCCACATTGGCGGCAAAGTTTGCTTTCACGATAGCGCCACGGCTTGGTGAAACGCTTTGGCTGGTTAAGTCCATTTCAGTGTCATTTGGTAGCGCAGAGGTATCAATATCAATGGTGTTTTTACGGTAGGCACTGACATACGGCACTAGCGCATAGCCTTGATTATTGGTCACCACACCGGCTTGATTCATAATAGGGACATCGCCAGCGTTAGGAATCTCAACAATAGCCGAGGTTTCACCAAGTTGCTGGCCTAATACCAATCCACCTGAGTGAGCGACTAAGCTACCGTTTGCACCATAATAAAGATTATAGCTATCTGTGCTGTAACCACTGCCTCCAGATATTTCACCATATTGACCTTTATAGGAGGCGTTCATATTACCTGATGTGCCACTGTCTTTATTGGTAAATCCTTGCTGCATGCTCCAGTTTAAGCGATTGTTCAATTGGGATGCGGATACCCCCATGCTGCCTGTGCTTGAATTGTTGCTGCTACTATTGCTATTGAAGTTATAGTAAAAAGTATCGTCGAATACAGTAAATGGTACGTTGACTGAAAATGCGAACTGGTGGTCATCTTCACTTTTATTTTTACTGTCCGATGAGTAAGAATAATTATTCGTGTTTTTGTTATAGGTATAATTCAAACTATAGCTAATACCTTGCCAGCTATTGTTATAACCTAGCGTGGCAGATTGTGTTTTTCTATCACTGTTCCAATAGTCTTCATTGATATAACCAACTGAAATTGAACCGAAACTTTCACCCAAGTTTTGGCTTAAGGTTATTTCTCCACGATTACGACGACGCTCAATTTCAGGGGTGTAGTCAGTATCTCGAAAACCATCAAACACCTCGGATAAACTATAGAAGCCTTTAGTTGAATAACGATAACCCGCTAATGCGATGTTAGTGCCGATATCATTTAAATTTTTGTTATAACGAAAACGGTATGATTGCCCACTTTCTTTCTGGTCTTCACGCAATTTAGAATCTGCATGAGTAATATCAATAGATATTGCACCAAAACGACCAAGGTTTTGTCCTGTCCCGATAGAGTAGGATTGATAATCTTCACTGACTTGGCTCCCACCATAAGCCGTAATGCCATAAGGTAAACCATAGATAAGTGTGAATTGGGCAAAATGAGTTCTATCCACATGGCTATCATAAGAGCGATATTGCCCACCAGTTGCGCTATAAGACAAATAACCTTCACGTTGTAAAACAGGAAGTGAGGCAAAGGGAACAATCTGTACCTGTTCGCTGCCGTTTGACTCTTTTATTGTGACATGTAAGTCACCACTTCCCCCAGTTGGATACAAGTCATTAATTTCAAACGGACCTGCGGCTACATCGGTTTGGTAGATGGTATAACCATTTTGACGTATGGTAATTTGTGCGTTACTGCGTGCAATTCCGCGTACTACTGGGGCATAACCGCGCAAACTTTCTGGGTACATATCATCATCTGTCGCCAGTTGAGCACCTCGAAAAGGCACACTGTCAAATACTTGTGAGGGGGAAACACTATCCCCTAACGTTAACTGACTTTTGATGCTGTTTATTCCACGTGAGGCATAGGTATAAACGGTATCCCATTTATTGGTTTGATTATCACTATTTGACCATGTAGTGTAGTTACGTAAACGCCATGCGCCGATATTTAAACCCGGTCTTAAATTGACATAGTTCGAGTTTGTATCAGTTCCGCCTTTTTTACGGTTATAGTTTTTTGAACCGCTATAGCTATAATTAAGCAGTAATGCATTAATACCATTATCAATATCGGCTAAGTCAACATAACCCCTTGGATTTTTTGTTAATGCAATTTGTGGAACACTTAAATAAAGGCGCTGTGAATCAAATTCAAATACACTTTTTACATCTGGAATCGCCGATAAATTGGCACAGCCATTTTGAGTATTTTGTAGTTCAGGATAATCAGCGATTTTAATATCAAAGCTTTTTAAATCAGCAATTGATAGACAAGGTGTCAATTCGTTATTGTTACCCTTATTAAATTTAAGATTTGTTGCACCAATTAAATTTGTGTTGATGTAAATATCAACGTAGTAATTTCCAGGTAATTGTTCATTGTTTTCAAATTGGCTTAAATCAACTGAGTCTTTATTTGGTAACTCTAAAAAATCAGGATCAAAATACGTATTACTTTCCATTTTATTATTAATTGGAAGGTTTTCTGCGTAAGTGGATGCCGTATAGCCTAAATATAAAAGTAGGCTAAGACATATTTTATTTGTTTTCATAGAAAAGCCTAGGTTTATAAAGACTATATTTTAATTTCCGATGCATCTGATGCCGCACCATAATCATTAATAACTTCCCATTTAACGGTACCATTACTTGCTGTATCATTAATTTCAAATGATGCAGTAGAGAATGGAGCCGCATAGGAGATATCAATCGCTTTCTTACCGTTAAATGTAATACTTTGGAAATTCATGTAATAGGGTGTCGGGTTTTTAACGATAATTTTATTTCCCGATTTAGACCAACTTAATTTTTTTTGTTCTTCAACGAAATTAACGTCTTTTATTGATGTTGGTCGATAAATTAATTTCATTTGTGTTTTAAAGGCAATTTGTAGCGAGTTTTCAGTTCTTTCAGTGGCTGGTATTGTCTTTATGTTTAGCCAGAATAATGACTCTCTATCTTTAGGTAATTTATTCTCAGTTAGAAATATTCTAAGCGCATTAGTTTTATCTGCATTGAGACGAAATAACGGAGGTGTTATGGTGAAATCCGATTGTTTTTTTTCATCAATTCCGTCTATCCACGATTGAATTAAATAAGGGATTTTATCTGGATTTTCAACACTAATACTGACATCTTTATTGCCTTCGTTATAAATAACACGTGTTCCACCAATGATCACACCTGCATGAGCTGTATTGATAACTATCAATAAAGAGATAAAAAAATAGACAATGTGTTTCATATCACCACCAGTAAATATATGAAATAAGGTTTAATTCCATTTAAACCTTATGAATTATTTAGTTATAATTAATTGTAAATGTTGCAGAACCATTAGCAGGACCAACAGTGACTGCATCTGTCTTAGCAATATAACGCGCTCTGAAATCTAAATTATTTTCTACATTTTCTTTGAGTGGATAAGTCTTAGACGCTGTAAATAATGGTACGACAGTATTTACGTCATCAGTAATCTGGATCCCTACACCTGTAGCTGCACCAGTATCCTGTTTTATTTTAATGACAGAGTCATCACCTAAATAAGAGTCAGCATCAAATTTAACTGATGCTGCTGTAACGGTGCTTGGGCAATTAATTAATTTAATTGTGAATTTAGTTGCCGCAGCAGTACTTCCCGCAGTTGGTAGTGCTTTTTTGGATACTTTACCTAAGTTAACTTTTAAAGCATCTGAGCCTGCTGCTAATTCACAAGCTTGATCTGTGATTTCCCCTGTAAAGTCGATAGTACCATCCGCTGCAAATACATTACTAACAGCAAAAATAGATGTTGCAGCAATTAATGATGCAAGTAAGTTCTTTTTCATTCAATTCTCTCCAAAAAGGTTTTTATTTAATTATATTGAGTTGTGCGAATAATCACTTACTCAACTGGAGTGTATTTTGATTCTATTTTTATAAATAAACAAGTCAGGAGGAAATTGGTTTAATATAAGAAAATTAAATTTAATAATTATATTATAATTTTATTAAACACATTATGAGTTAAAATTAAGTAGGAGTTAGATGATAATTTATATTTTGGTTTTTCGGGGAGGTGATTGTTTAAGTTAAATAACGATAATAAACTATTAATAATTGCATGGTGATTTTAAGTGTTTATTTATCTCGTATATGGTGATTTTTTAGATTTTAAATTCACACGCTTTTATTTTCTTTTGTCTATATTGTCTAATATGTATATTCTTATTTTATTAATCTAAAATAGAGCCTCCAATATACATCATCAAAATAGGTCGTTTGACATTTTTCGATGATGTATAATATGAATATTTATTCAGGATTTTTCATATCAGGTTAGATTTTGTTGGAAAGATTTTTATATTATCTTAATTGTCATTTTATGACTGTAGAATATCTGCACTTATTAAAACATTAGCAAACACATTAACTAAGTAAATATAACTAGATCGTTTTTCGATAATTAACTATTTGGTCAGGCGATAATAGCAACTCTGCTTGAAGCTGATGTTTAAGCGAATTTTTACATATGTTTCCTTCTGTATTGGATTTCTCAGTGAAATCACACATAAGATCATTAATATCAATATTAAAAATTTCAGCAACAGCATATAGTGTGTCTACATGAATGCGTATATCGCCTAGTTCATGGCGTGATTGATGTTGTTGGCTAATTCCTAATAATTTACTAAGTTGTTGAATACTCATTTTTTTGTTTTTACGTTGAGTTCGAATTCTTGCGCCAATAATCTTGGATATATAATAATTCATATTAATCACCTTTATTTTTGTTATTAATTTTATGGTTTTCTATTTCTTTTTTTTCAAAATCATTGAAATTAAAAAAATAGATTATATTTTTGTTAAAGAAATCAGAATATTGCTTCAATCTATCTATTGATATACGATTTGTACCTCGTTCATAGCGAAGTTGTTGTTGTTCACTAATTCCAATAATTTTTGCAACATGAGTTAGTGATAACCCTTTTTCTTTGCGTAATAATTTTATTTTATTACCTATGATTTCAGAAATAGTATAGTCATTATTCATTGCCTACTCCTTAGAGGTATATATATTTCTTTTAATTCTAACTTATTGAAAATAATTGGTTATATGAGGATTTCATTAAATAATGATACTAAATAGTGAAAAACAAAGCTCAATACAATATATATGAATGAATTAAAAATAAATATTGTTGGTAATGGGCTTTTAAGTAAAACAGTGTAAATAATAAAGTTCATAAAGTATTTTATCGATTATCTATATTTGATAATTATTATTTATTTAATAATTAAGGATAAATGACAGTAAACTCAACATGACTTCTGAATGTTCCTGGTTCTAATTTTGGACCATACGCTATAATTCGTGCCGATAAAGGTACATCAACACTATTGGTAGAACTATTTACTGTAAGATCTAACTCAGTTCCATTTTTGATGACTTTTTTATTATCTTTTTGTACAAGTTGTAAAACACTTCCTATCGATGATCCTGTATTAATAAAGTAGTTATTATCAGTGTTATCAGGAGTACCACTGATAATAAACTTAGCAGTTTTAGTCGTGGTTGGGCACTCTATGAGTTTTATTGAAAAATCTATCCATGGAGTTTGGGCCGGATCCCGATAATTCCATAAGTTAATTTTTTTAAAATCAACTAAATAACTATTTTGTTCTATTTTACAAGGCATGGTCACTACATTGCCATGCACATTAATATTTATCGACTCGGCCATAGAGGAAAGGGTAAATAATATGAATGCAATACAGAGGATAATTTTATTCATCGTGATCTTCTCTATAAATAAGTAATAGTGGCTGTAATATTGGCAGATAATGTTCCAGCAGTACCGTTACCCAATACAGAAAATGCTCTAGTCTGTAAAGGTATAGTGACAAGAGATTTTCCATTGGTCGGTATTGTTAATGTTTTATTGTTGCCTAACATGACAGTGTCATTAATACTTTGTAACTGAATGGCGATATTAGTTGCTGTGCCTTGATTCTTATAGAGACTATTTATATCTGCATTATCAGCCGTACCTGTGAATGTAATATTAATTTGCTTAATATAAGATGAACAATCTTTTAATTCGATATTAAAAGGGTTCCAATTAGATGCACTATTTGTATTATAAAAAACTCCCATAGAAATATTATTTAAGTTTATATCAATATCATCGGGAGTAGATAAATTACAACTAGCTGCTTTAATATTACCTTTAAAATTTAAGGATACCAAATCTGCTGTATGTGCTGGTATTGCTAGTATATTTAAAATAAATAAAATTAATGTTGGTTTTTTCATAGAATAACCTTATTCATAGCGAATGTTTACGCTGGCAGTAGCATTTGCAGTACCTGGTGTTATATTAGTTGCCGTTTTAATATAGCGAGCTTTCCAGTTAAACATATAGTCTCCATTAGGTACTTTATTTTGAATATCAATATCCTGTTCAAAAATGACTGGAATATTATTTTTATCCAATATTTGGATACCAATACCCGTTGCTTTATCAGAGCCATTGAGACTTAAAATATTATTAGCTCCTTCAGATAAGCCAGTTACTTTAGCTTTAATATTCATTCCAGGGATACATGTCAAAGTAATGGGGATATTAATTAAGCCATTTGTAGAGCCGATGGTTGTAAACTGAGTATCATACCAGTCTCCCATAGTCACATCGTAGGATGATATTCCATCTTTTATAGAGCAACTAATAACATTTATTCTTATTGCATTTTCAGGGATATTTAATTTACCTAAATACCATGTTTCTGGTTTTGGATTTGTATTGGTTTGAATCATTTCGGCAACATATCCGGATTTTATATACCCAGATTGCTTTACTTGTCCTGTTTTTTTTATAGTTAATATCCATTTTCGATTGCCTCTAAAATTAAAAGGGGGTTGGTTGGCTACAAAGGGAGTTTGTTGATGATAAGGGACTAAAGAGCCATTTGAGCTTACTGCACTAATAGTTATTCCTTGGATTCCCGAATTATTATTATTAGTATTCCATCCATTTATAAAATTATAATATATGTGAGCTGTGCCACAATTATCAGTAGTCGAAGGGTCATATGAAGAATAACTAGGCGATGTTGTTACATAGACATCTGTAGCGATTTGTCCTAGTTCTCTCACAGTCATGTCAGTATAATTTATATTGTACGTAGTCGTTGGTACGTCGCTTATAACATTCTTAAATGCTGGGTTTTGTGTACAAGTTGCCTCTGCATATTTTGAATAAGCAACTCCGTAGCTTATTATGACTAAAATATTAATTAGTGATTTTTTCATTATTATTTTCCTTTTATTGGCAAATAGCATTGGTTTTATATAAGCCAATATAGTTCGGTAGATTAGCCAAATTATATGTCACACTGCATTGTTGTTTATCGTTATATTGAATGATGAACGTACCTTCTTCAGGCATTCCTGATAGGTAAATTTCCCCGTTATTACTCACCATGGCATTGAGTTGGCTATTATTTTGGAATATGGCCTGTGCACCAAATGGCAATTGTTTACCATCGGCAAAGCGTAACGTCATCATAACGCGATAGCCAACATTGGCATTAAAACTAGCTTTTGCCAGTGCTCCACGGCTTGGTGCGACAGTTTGGCTAGTTAGTTCCATTTCTGTATCATCGGGTAATTTCGATGTGTCAATTTGAATACCATTACTGCGGTAAGCACTCATATAGGGTACTAATGCATAGCCTTGGCTATTCGTAATTACACCTGATTGGTTTAAAATAGGTACATTCTCCGCATTTGGTACTTCAACTAAAGCGGCAGTTTCACCGAGTTGTTGTCCAAGGACTATACCGCCAGCGTGTGCGACTAAGCTACCATTTGCACCATAGTAAAAATTGTAATTATTGGTGCTATAACTGCTTCCCCCTGAAATTTGCCCATACTGCCCTTTATAGTTAGCATTTATATTACCGGCAGCATTAGAATCTTTAGTTGGTATGTTTTGTTGGATACTCCAGTTAAGGCGGTTATTCATTTGTGAGGCTGAAATACCCATACTGGCAGATGAATTGCCATCGTTGGTATTTGTGCTATTAAAGTTATAGTAGAAAGAATCGTCAAATAAACTAAATGGAATATTGATATTAAAAGCAATTTGATGGTCATTACTATTAATACCACTACTATTATTATTATTAGTATTTTTGTTATAACTATAATTCAAACCATAACTAACACCTTGCCAACTATTACTGTAACCAATAATGGTTGACTGTGTTTTGCGGCCACTATTCCAATAATCTTCACTCACAAATCCGACAGATAGGGAACCGAAATCATCTCCTAAGCTTTGGCTTAGCGTAATTTCTCCACGGTTGCGACGCCTTTCATTCATAGGGGTATAGTTTGTGTCTCTGTAACTATCGAATACTTCAGCTAAGCTGTAGAACCCTTTAGTTGAATAACGATAACCTGCTAATGCGATGTTAGTGCCAATATCATTCAGATTTTTGTTATAACGAAAACGATAAGATTGTCCATTAGCTTTTTCTCCATGACTGAGTGTAGAGCTCGCTTGAGTGATATCAATGGAAAGAGCACCAAAGCGACCTAAATTTTGTCCTGAGCCAATAGAATAGGCTTGATATTTATTACTTATTTGGCTACCACCATATAAGGTTATGCCATAAGGTAGGCCATAAGTGAGGGTGAGCTGACCAAAGGGTTTTTTATCAACACTGCGGTCATAACTACGATACTGACCCCCTGTCACATTATAGGAAAAATATCCTTCACGTTGTAATACGGGAAGAGAAGCAAAAGGAATAATTTGATATTGTTCGCTACCATTGGCCTCTTTGATAGTTACATGTAAGTCACCACTGCTTCCTGTTGCGTAGAGATCAGTTATTTCAAAAGGACCCGCTGCAACATCTGATTGGTAAATGGTGTAACCATTTTGGCGGATAGTGATTTGAGCATTGCTTCGGGCAATTCCACGAACAATAGGAGCATATCCGCGTAAGCTCTCTGGATACATATCATCATCTGTGACCAGTTGTGCTCCTCGAAATGGTACACTATCAAAAATGATGGAAGGCGATGAGCTATCACCAAAAGTTAATTGACTTTTGAGCATATTAATATTGCGAGTCAAATAAGTGTATACAGTATCCCATTTATTTGGTTGCCCACTACTATTCGACCAAGTTGAATAATTACGTAAACGCCATGCGCCAATATTCAGCCCTGGACGTAAGTTAACAAAGTTTGATGTAGTACTGTTTTTAGTATGATTACGATCAGTATTACGTGATCCGTTATAACTGTAATTGAGTAACAGAGCGTTCACTCCATCATCTATCGCTGCTAAGTCAACATATCCTCTTGGATTAATATTTAAGGCAATTTGTGGAATACTTAAATATAGACGTTGAGAGTTAAATTCAAACTCACTTTTAGCATCGGGTATCGTCGATAAATTGATACATTGGCTGCCCGTAACTTCTAGTTTGGGATAGTCATTTATTTTTACACCAATATCTTTTAAGTCACTGAGTGATAGGCAGGGTTCTAATTTTTTATTCGTGTTAGTAAAAAAAACAATATTTCTTGAACCAATTAAACTGTTATTAATATAAATATCAACATAATATTGACCAGGTAATTGCTCGTTGCGTTCAAATTGGCTTAAATCAATGGTATCTTTATTTGGTAATTCTAAAAATTCTGGGTCAAAATATGTTTCTGGCTCAGAAAACGATATTGTTATATAGCCTAATGATAATAATAGGCTAAGGCATATTTTATTTATTTTCATAGATAAACCTAGTGGCCATTATGGCTATATTTTTATTTCCGATGCATTAATTGCGGAGCCATAATCATTTATGACTTCCCATTTTATCGTGCCATGTAGTTCATTATTATTTGTAATAAAAGATTTGCTTGAAAATGGGGCTATATAAGTAATGTTTTCTGCATTTTTACCATTAAAATTAATTGATTGAAAATTCATATAATAGGGTGTTGGGTTTTTAACTATGATAGATTTCCCTACCTTTGACCACACCAATTTATTTTGTTCTACCTCAAAATTTACCTTTGCTAATGAAGTTGGACGATAAATTAATTTCATTTGTGTCTTAAATGCTATTCTTAATGAGTTTTCAGCTGTTTTTTCTGTCGCTGGAATAGTTTTAATATTAAGCCAAAATAATGACTCTCTATCTTTTGGTAATGTGTTCTGGGTTAAGAAAATACGTAAGGAATTTGTATTATCTGAATTTAGTCGAAAAAGTGGTGGCGTAATAGTAAAATCGGATTGGTTACCTTCATTATCATTTTCTATCCATGATTGAATTAAATAAGGGGTTTTATCCGGATTTTCAACAGTGATACTAACATTTTTATTTCCTTCTGGATAAATGAGACGAGTTCCTCCAATAATTACACCGGAGTAGGAAATATTAGTTAATGAGGATAAAAAAATAAAAAGATAAATAATAGATTTCATGTCGCCACCACTGAATAGACAATTATAAGGCTTACATCCGTATAAACCTTAAATTAGGTTTAATTATAGTTGATTGTAAAAGTTGCTGTTGAATCAGCTTTACCTACACTCACGTTATCCGACATAGCGATATAACGAGCGGTAAAGTCTAAATTATTTACAACACTTTCTTTTAAAGTATATTCGCTAGATGCGGTATAAAGTGGAACAGTAGTACCTGTTACATCTTGAATTTGTATACCTACATTTTGGGCTGTATCAGCTGCTCCAGAGTTAGTTAGTTGAAGTACATCGTTATTTCCATTATACGAGGCACCATCGAACTTGACTGTCGCCGTTTTTATTGTTGCAGGACAATTTTCCAATTGAATGGTAAATTTAGTCGCAGCTGCGGTGCTACCCGCGTTTGATAAGGTCGTTTTAGATACCTTGCCTAAAACAACTTTAATTGCATCAGAACCTGTTGTTACTTGACAAGCATTATCAATAATTTCACCTACAAAATTAATATCTCCATCTTTAGAAAAACTATGAGCAGATAGTAATAGGATGCTAGTGGCCATTAAAGTTGAAATAATATTTTTTTTCATTTTTTACTCTCCGAGAATTAATTCGTATTGAATGGTAATTAAATAAGTCACCATATTCACTCTAGACGTGAGTATTCTGTATTTTATTTTTAAAATAAACAAGTTTTGTGTATTTTAGGTATAACTAGTTATGTTGTTTTTATTATTATGGTTTTTTGTTTTCTTTTCACATTATGGGTTGGATATGTTTCCTGATAATGTCAATAATTTAAATTATTAACATTTATCAGTAGTGTCAATCTTATTAAATAATGATAAAATATTATCTTTATTATTAAGTAAATTGTTTATTTTTAATTGGCAACTCATAATGTGAATTTTTTATTTTTTATGCTAATGAGAAAATCTATATGGAGGGGGTTGTCATAAATAGATATGTTTTAATAGGCCGATTTAATCTATTTATGATGATTCTAATAATTAATTTTTTTATTTACATCAATATTTATATTTACTATTTGTTTCTTTTTTAATTGTTATTGTTGTTATTGATTGTTCAATTTCTTATTTCGATGATATAAATAAGAGATTGGTGGTTATATTCACCAATCTAATTATCATTTATCGACGAGAAAATTACTCTATACCTAACTCTTTTAATTTACGAGTTAACGTATTCCGACCCCAACCCAATAAACGAGCGGCTTCTTGTTTATGACCATTGGTGTATTTGAGCGCGCAATTTAGCATCGTGTGCTCCAATAAAGGAAGAGCTTGAGCGAGTAAATCTTCTTTGCCTTCAATTAACGCATTATCTGTCCATTGGGCTAATTGCTCAAACCAAGCCCCTTCATTACTAAGCGTTCGTGATAAGGCGGGTTGTGTTTGTGCTAAGTGTTGAGTCTGATTGTCAGATTTATGCGCTTTAGGATGTGATTCATCAGATAAATCATCCGGTAAATCTTGGGGTAAAATCTCTTGGCTTGCCGCCATCACTGTTAACCAGCGGCAAACATTTTCTAATTGGCGAACGTTACCTGACCAATAATAGCGTTGAAGAATTTTTTCACTATCAGGATGGAGTACTTTACTTTCAACACCCAATTCTTTTGCGGTATTTTGCAAAAAAAAGTGAGCAAGACGCGGAATATCTTCAAGACGCTCTCGTAATGGAGGTAATTGCACCCGAATAACATTTAATCGATGAAAAAGGTCTTCGCGAAATAAACCTTCTTTGACACGTTTTTCTAAATCTTGGTGAGTGGCGGCAATAATACGGACATCTACTTTTACCGGAGTATAACCGCCAATACGGTAAAACTGTCCTTCAGCGAGCACTCGGAGCAATCGGGTTTGAACATCAAGGGGCATATCACCAATTTCATCTAAAAATAAAGAGCCCCGATTGGCTTGTTCAAAGCGCCCCTGTCTAACTTGTGTCGCACCAGTAAAAGCGCCTTTTTCATGACCAAAAAGTTCTGACTCAATTAAGTCTTTGGGAATTGCGGCCATATTGAGTGCAATAAACGGTTCGTTCACTCGTGGGCTGTGTTGGTGTAGCGCATGAGCCACTAATTCTTTACCAGTTCCCGATTCACCATTAATAAGCACACTAATTGATGAGCGAGATAAACGACCGATAATACGATATACCTCCTGCATGGCAGGGGCTTCACCTATCATGGTGGAAGAGACAATCGGTGCTTTTTGTTTAGTATCTCGATTGGTATGGTTTTGCTCGCGGCTATGGTTTAACGCGCGTTCCACTAAGGCGACGGTTTCATCAATATCAAACGGTTTGGGTAGATAATCAAATGCCCCTGATTGATAAGCACTGACCGCAGCATCAAGGTCAGAGTGTGCTGTCATAATTATAATCGGTAGCAGGGGATGAGATTGCTTTAGTTGATTGAGTAGTTCTAGACCATCAGTACCTGGCATGCGAATATCAGATAGCAACACATCAGGGAGGTCAGTTTCTAATGCGGTAAGTACGGCATTGGCGCTATCAAAGCAGGTACAATCAAAATCAGCGCTACTTAACGCACGCTCTAATACCCAGCGAATAGAACTGTCGTCATCAACGACCCAAATTTTTCCCTGTTGCATGGGTTATCCCCTATTTTTTGATTGGTAGATAAATAGAAAACTCGGTGTGTCCCGGCCAACTGGTAAATTCAATTTTGCCCAAGTGTTGGTCAACTAAACTGCGTGCGATAGAGAGTCCTAAACCTGTGCCATCTGGTCGCCCACTGACCATGGGATAAAATAAGGTATCTTGAATAGATAACGGAATACCGGAGCCGTTATCTTCAATATCAATACGTGCGGCTAATCGATAACGCTCACCCTGCAACATTACTTGAAATGCGGTGCGAGTACGCAAAGTGATGGTTCCCCCTGTTTTCTCAAGTGCTTGTAATGCATTACGAGTGATATTTAACAGCACTTGTTCAATTTGGTCAGGGTAGTGTTCTAGGTCGGGTAAACTCGGGTCATAGTCACGAATTAGCGTCACATCATCCGGTTTTTCTAAAGCGACTAAACGTGTCACATTTTCAACAATGTGGTGAATACTTTGCTGAGTTTTTGGACCTGGATATTGTGGGCCAAGTAGTCTATCGACTAATGCTCTTAAGCGGTCGGCCTGCTCGATAATGACTTGAGTGTATTCGTTAAGTTTAGGGTCTGGTAGCGCTTTAGATAATAGTTGAGCGGCGCCGCGTAATCCCCCAAGTGGATTTTTTATTTCATGGGCAAGACCACGGATAAGTTCTCGAGCGGCAAGCTGTTGCACATTTTGGGCAACTTCTTGGCTAAGGCGTCGTTGGCTATCGAGTAGTGACAGTTCAACTAAAATGAATTGATCAGAAAATGGTTGTGCACTGAGAGACATCACATGGGAGTGGTTATTAAATACCAATGTGATTTCATTTTCAGTAAAACTATGCCCCTCTTTTAAGCTATTTAGCATCAGTTCATCATTCAATGAACAGTAGCTGAATAATAGCGGAAAGGGGGTACCATAAAGTTTGCGCTGGCTCTGGGTTAAGATCTGTAATGCGGCATGATTGGCATAGTGAATAACCAAATCATAATCCAGTATCAGTACACTATTAAGCAGTGAATCGAGAATATGTTCCGGCGCGGGCAAATGTTCGGTTTTCATACGGTTCTACTCCTGCACTAATCTGCACTATTTTGGTGCATTATACCTGATTTGCTGAGTAACACCGCAATTTAACGTCGATAATTTAGTTTTGCTACCGTTATTATTTAGAGAGAAAAGGCCCCATCATAGATGGGGCAAGTGCTTCACGGCAACAAAGACTAGCAGTGGAACGGCGTGTTACACACTGTAGTACATTTCAAATTCGAGTGGGTGTGGCGTCATGCGAACACGTTGAATGTCGCTACGCAGTAATTCAATATAGCCATCGATAGCATCGTCGGTAAATACACCACCACGAGTTAAGAACTCACGGTTTTTATCCAATTCAGCCAGTGCTTCCTCTAATGAACCTGCCACTGTTGGGATTTCTTTTGCTTCTTCCGGTGGTAAGTCATATAGGTTTTTATCCATCGCATCGCCTGGGTGGATCTTATTGATGATGCCATCAAGTCCGGCCATTAACTGTGCTGCGAACGCTAAATATGGGTTAGCCGCAGGGTCTGGAAAACGAACTTCAATACGACGTGCTTTAGTGCTGGCAACCACTGGAATACGAATAGATGCTGAGCGGTTGCGGGCAGAGTAAGCCAGCATGACAGGTGCTTCAAAACCTGGGACTAAACGTTTATATGAGTTAGTCGTTGGGTTAGTGAATGCGTTTAATGCGCGCGCATGCTTGATGATGCCACCAATATAATACAGAGCCATTTCAGATAAGCCGCCGTATTTGTCCCCTGCAAATAGGTTAACACCATCTTTAGATAGGGACATATGGCAGTGCATACCAGAACCGTTGTCGCCAACTAATGGTTTTGGCATAAAGGTTGCCGTTTTACCAAAGGCGTGTGCAACGTTGTGCACGACATATTTATAAACTTGGGTTTCATCCGCTTTTTTCGTCATTGTATTAAAGCGGGTTGCGATTTCATTTTGGCCTGCTGTTGCAACTTCATGGTGATGAGCTTCAACTACCAAGCCCAAATCTTCCATAGTAGTACACATTGCAGAGCGTAGGTCTTGTGATGAATCGACTGGAGGAACTGGGAAATACCCACCTTTTACTGAAGGACGATGGCCTTTGTTGCCGCCTTCGTATTTAGTTCCTGTATTCCATGCACCTTCGATATCATCGATGTGGTAGTAGCTGCTATGCATGCTGTTACCAAAGCGAATATCATCAAAGACGAAAAACTCTGGTTCTGGTCCGAATAGAACAATATCAGCGATACCGCTAGAACGTAGGAAATCTTCAGCACGTTTTGAAATTGAACGCGGGTCACGGCCGTAGCCTTGCATGGTGCCTGGCTCTAAAATATCACAACGAATAATTAAGGTGATATCAGCAAAGAATGGGTCGATCATTGCCGTTGACGGATCTGGCATCAATACCATGTCAGATTCATTGATTCCTTTCCAACCACCGAATGATGAGCCATCAAACATTTGGCCTTCTTCAAAGAAGTCTTCGTCAACTTGATGAGCAGGGATAGTGATGTGTTGCTCTTTACCTTTAGTGTCGGTAAAACGCAGATCAATAAATCTTACATTGTGCTCTTCAATTAACGATAAAATATGTTCAGCGGACATTCTCGGCTCTCCTGGTCGGGTCTAATCAACAAATGACAATATTGGGTTGATGTATTTGTTGGTTGTCTGGCTTTGCAGTGTCAGTTTTTATTACTCTGCAATTCTGCAATTAATATAAGCGAAAATCGTGCCAACTTTATAAAGCATAATAAATACTGATCGTTAGGATGAAATAATAAGTATTAGCGTTGGTAAAGGTGAATGATTGCACTGTATTGGTGCGATTAATCTCAGGGGTGCACCAAAATGGTGAAAAAGAGCTAACTATATTGAATTGAGTGTCATGAAGTTGTAGTGAAAAGATTAAATATGGGCGCTTTTGAAAGTGAATAAGCGAATAAAAAAATAAAAGGATGCGACTAACAATAGCATCCTTTTTTTGAATATTAAGATTGGTTCTTTTTGAGAATGCTCAACAGCGTAAATAAGCTAAAAGCACTGAATAACATTTCAATACCAATTAAGGTCGTTAATAAGGTGATTGATGTTAGCGGGCCATTGCCAATTAACAGGAATGCAATCACGAAGTCTAAGATACCGATGAGAATTTGTACCCAGCCACTGGATGTCTTAATTTGTTGAAATCCAACATATAATCTGACCACACCACCAATAATAAACAGGACAGAAACAAAAATGGCAAGTAGAACTAAACTTTGAATCGGGTCTTTAATAAAAGAATAGCCCAAAGTACAGTAAGCCACCCCAATGACGAAACTGAATATTTTCGACCAGCCTGAATATAAGCTAGAACTGAAAGTGCTGACGAGGATCGCTAAGCCACTCATAATAAATAAAATACCAAGAATAGCGCTCACGGCAATACCTGAGATCATTGGATTGATCAGGCAAAAAATACCGCCAACAAAAAGCAATACAGCAAGTACGATCAGTAAATTCCGTTGTTTTTTGAGTTCTTCTGAGGCGAGTTTTGACATTTGCTCGCGATTAATATTTAGCATGGTGCACCTCCTAAATGAAAGAATATCAATAAAATATACACCATAAATGATATTCGTTCTGTTTTTTCAAACAGAATTTGGATTAAGTAAATTCTAAAAGGAATGCAATTTTATATTTAGTAGATTGAAATTAAAGTATAAAAAAAGGATTTTTAAGTAATAGAGGTGTCGGAACAGAGGATGATCAAAAATAAGAACAGCTCTGTGCTGATGATTGAGCACAGAGCTGAAGTTTTACAGAAGTAGAGAATGGTGACGGTTTGACTATTCGTCGTCATTGTCAGTGAGTAATGTATTTACTTCTTCAATTTGTTTAACTGCATCATTGATGATCGTTGCAATTTGACGAGTTTGTTCTTCATTTAACTGTTTTAAAACCATTTTATGGCGCAGTAGTGCTTTGAAGCGGCTAACTGCCATTTCAATGTCTTCAGTTAAATTGACGCCTTGTTGCATATCGCGAGCTTTTGCTAATTTTCGCGTAATCATTGTTTCTATATCTTTATTTTGCGCTAGGTGTTCAGCACCTTCCGCAGTTAGGGTGAAACTTTTACGATTACGTTCAACAATTTGCGATTCAAGAAAGCCTTGTTCTTCTAGCAGTGTCAGTGTTGGATAGATAACACCTGGGCTTGGCACATAAAGGCCATTCGAAGCTTCTTGAATGTCTTTAATGATTTCATAGCCATAGCTTGGTTTTTTTGCTACTAACGAAAGCACCATGATATGGAGATCGCCATGGTCAAATAAACGACGCAAGCCTTTACCTCTACCGCGGCGGCCTTCGCCGTGACCACGACCATGACGACCTTCACCATGACAGCCTTCGCCGTGACCGCGACCATGACGACCTTCACCATGACAGCCTTCGCCGTGACCGCGGCCATGACGACCTTCACCATGACAGCCTTCGCCGTGATCACGACCATGATGACCTTCACCATGACAACCTTCGCCGTGTTCGTGACGGTTTTCACTGTGGCAGCAGCCAGCGCCATGACCGTGATGGTTTTCATCATGATGTGAATAATATACATGACGACAAGAATGAATTAGCATATAGTATTTCCTTATTATATTTTCGATATATCTAAAAAGATATTGTGGTATTACTATATTTAGATATATCGAAAGTGTCAATTTAGATATATCTAAATATAGAAGAAAGACATTAAAAACGGTGATAATGAAAGAAAGTTTATTTTTTATTCTTTTTTTTGGCTGCTAATATCTAGTTTTTAGCGTATTATTCTACCACTTTGTGATTTCTCAGTGCTGATATGAGCTATTTTCTAAAATATTCTGGCATTATTATGCAACTGGATGTTTTTTCATTAAAAACTTTTTTTACAGTGATGAGTTTCACATTTATTCCACTTGTGTGGAAAAACGTGTAAAATAACAGCAAATTAACGTAGAAAGTATGCTTTGAGCTATAATAACGACTCAAAAGGCATATTCCTTTTCTGTCAATTAAACGGTAAAAATCCTTGTCAATTCAAAACTTAAGAAACATCGCCATCATCGCTCACGTTGACCATGGCAAGACAACACTGGTTGGTAAATTACTGCAACAATCGGGCACCTTCGGTGAACGTGAAACAGTTGATGAGCGTGTTATGGACTCCAATGACTTGGAGAAAGAGCGCGGTATTACAATCCTTGCGAAAAATACTGCTATTCAATGGAATGGCTACCACATCAACATCGTAGACACCCCAGGCCACGCCGATTTCGGTGGTGAAGTTGAACGTGTTATGTCCATGGTTGACTGCGTTCTACTCGTTGTTGATGCAACTGACGGCCCAATGCCGCAAACTCGCTTTGTAACACAAAAAGCTTTTGATAATGGCCTAAAACCAATTGTTGTTATCAATAAAGTTGACCGCCCAGGTGCACGTCCTGATTGGGTTGTTGACCAAGTATTCGACTTATTCGTTAACTTAGGTGCAACGGATGAGCAGCTTGATTTCCCTGTTGTTTATGCATCAGCTCTGATGGGTATTGCAGGTCTTGAGCATACTGAAATGGCTGAAGACATGACCCCACTATACGAAGCTATCGTGAAGTATGTTGAGCCACCAAGTGTTGATCTGGAAGGTCCTTTCCAGATGCAAGTTTCACAGCTAGATTACAACAGCTACTTAGGTGTTATTGGTATTGGCCGTATTAAACGCGGTGTTGTAAAACCTAATCAGCAAGTCACTGTTATCGATAGCGAAGGTAAAACACGTAATGGTAAAATCGGTAAAGTTCTGACTCACTTAGGTCTAGAGCGTATCGATTCCCAACAAGCAGAAGCTGGCGATATCGTTGCTCTGACTGGTTTGGGTGAATTGAACATTTCTGACACTATCTGTAATGCAGGTAATGTTGAAGCGCTGCCTGCGCTGGCCGTTGATGAGCCAACAGTTAGTATGTTCTATTGCGTCAATACTTCACCATTCTGTGGTCGTGAAGGTAAATATGTGACTTCACGTCAGATTCTTGATCGTCTGAACAAAGAATTAGTCCACAACGTGGCACTGCGTGTTGAAGAAACTCAAGATCCAGATGCATTCCGTGTTTCTGGTCGTGGTGAGCTTCACTTATCTGTTCTGATTGAAAACATGCGTCGTGAAGGCTTCGAGTTAGCTGTTTCGCGTCCAAAAGTTATCATTCGTGAAATCGATGGTCGTAAGCAAGAGCCATTCGAACAAGTGACTTTAGACGTTGAAGAGCAACATCAAGGCGATACCATGAAAGCGTTAGGTGAGCGTAAAGGCGACCTACGTGACATGATGCCAGATGGTAAAGGCCGTGTGCGTCTTGATTACGTTATTCCTAGCCGTGGTTTGATTGGCTTCCGTACTGAATTCATGACAATGACTTCAGGTACAGGTTTACTGTATTCAACATTCAGCCATTATGATGATGTTCGCCCAGGCGAAATCGGCGGCCGTCAAAACGGTGTTCTGATTTCTAATGGTCAGGGTAAAGCAGTTGCTTATGCTCTATACAGCCTGCAAGATCGCGGTAAATTATTCTTAGGTCACGGTGCGGAAGTTTATGAAGGCCAAATCATCGGTATTCACTCTCGTTCAAATGACCTGACAGTTAACTGCTTAACCGGTAAAAAACTGACTAACATGCGTGCGTCAGGTACTGATGAAGCAACAACACTGTCACCACCAATTAAAATGACACTAGAACAAGCGCTTGAGTTTATCGATGATGATGAACTAGTTGAAGTGACTCCACTGTCAATTCGCCTGCGTAAGCGTCATTTGACTGAGAATGACCGTCGTCGTTCAGGTCGCAGCAAAGACTAATTTTAGTCATTAGATATACGAAAAGGCACTTCAATATGAAGTGCCTTTTTTACGTCTATCGTTAAATTAATTGCTGCTAAGCTTCTATCATCAACGATGATAGTTTTATGCAATTAACATTAATAGCGAGCCCAATCAATAAGGTACTGCTACAAAGTTAGAGAGCGGTTATTTCGTATTCATTGCTGTAATAATGATAGCAATCAGAGATATAAATGAGCTTATTTTTACTAATTATATTATTGTCATGATGGTGTCGTCGTTAAGTCGTATTCCTGTCGTCACGATTACATAGCTGATTGATGTATTAATTTAAGCAATGACTCAATTAACTCTAAGGTGCTATTGCTATGAATAATAAAGTTAAAATATTGAGATTACAAAGAGCATGGTCTCAAGATCAATTAGCTCAATTGTCATCACTTAGTATAAGAACTATCCAGCGAATCGAAAATGGTGAAACGCCTAGTTTAGAGACGCTTAGTGCTCTTGCCTCAGTTTTTAATGTTAGTGTGTCTGAACTCTCATCAGAAGTCTTGATTGAAAGTTCAGAGCTAGATAATCGAATTACCCTAGCCAAAAAGCGGGTAGAGGATGAAGCTAAATTATTTAAAAATATAATTATTGCGATTATAGTCTGTGGTGTAATTTTGATTGTTAATTTTCTTTTCACTCCTCATCGAAATTGGCCGATTTGGCTGATTAGCATTTGGGGGGGGATTTTAGTGATAAAAGCGCTTAAATTGTTCTTTCTTGATGAAATGGTGAATCGATGGAAAGCAAAGCGATTGAGAAAGATAAGTAATCGTTGAAATATGGCCGAATGCATATTTTCACTTAATTACTCATGTAACTCACAGAATGCTATTTCAAGTCCTATTTAAATACACTATTTAACGTATAATCAATTAATTGACGGTTTATATGTCTTTTATCTTGTTGACGATGTTCTACCCCTAGCTTTTGATGGGATTGTGATACTCAATTTATTAGGTGAGATATGTTGGATTTTTTGAAAAATTACGATGCTTTAACGAGTAGCGAAAAAAAGGTACTGAAGTATCTCACCGATAATATTGCGGATATTCCTTACTTAAATATCAATGAATTAGTCGCTAAGACTTTTGTCTCAAAAACGGTGATCATTAATTTATCTCAAAAATTAGGATTTAGTGGATTTAAAGAGCTTAAGTTCCAAATTAGTAATCATATTTTAACGGAAAATAAAAAAGATAAAATTAATTCATCCTCTTATAAAAAACAATTAGAAAAGAATATTACTAAAAGTTTTACCTTGATTAATGAAGAGCAGATCCATGATTGCGCTAAGCTTTTGCGCAACTCTAGAAATATCTTTATTGTTACAAGGGGAACCAGTAAAGCGGTTGGCTATTATCTTGAGCACTTGCTGTTTGCGCTGGGGCTACACTGTTTTTTCATTAATGATTACAATTTGTCTGACACCTTCACTCGTTTAGTCAATAAGGACGATACAGTGATATTTATTTCTCTCTCTGGGGGAACCAAAAAAATTATTGAAACTGCAAAAATTGTACAATTAAAAGAAGCGAATATCATTAGTATGACTGCTTTTCATACCAATGAATTAACGACCTACGCGAATAATACTCTATTTTGTTTTTCAGATAATCACGATACGAAAAAAGATGACACAAAATCAAGGATAGGCTTTTTTATTTTAGCGGATTTACTGATAAACGAATTAGAAAACTTAATTTAAATTTTATAACAAATAATTAGATTATAGTTGTGGCACTCTTTTATATTAATAAGCCATTAAATAAGAAGTCAGCACTGATAACTAGAAAATAGTTAAAAATCAATCAAATACCCTCAAAAATGACATGGGTCATAATTAATGACCTGAGATAACATTTAAAACCGCAACAGCATTTATTTCACTGAACTCCCAGTGCTAGTATCCCTATAGTTTCTACATTCTAAGTCATAAGGAAAAAATATGGCCAGAAGAAAGTTTAGTGATTCAATTCAGCGCTTTGGGAGGACTTTGCTTCTTCCAATTGGCGTTTTAGCTCCAATCGGTATGATTCTAGGGATCAGTGGTGCTTTAGTTCAAACATATATGATTGCTCGATTTCCTTTCCTTGGAAATGAAACCGTTAATGCATTATTAGTCAGTATTCGTGCTATTGCAGGTGTTATTTTTGACAATATTCCACTCCTTTTTGCGATGGGTGTTGCCTATGGCATGAGCCAAAGAGATAAAGGAATCGCAGTTTTTGCCTCTGTTGTCGGGTATTTAACCTTGATAATTACCATTAATATTTGGTTAGTGCTCAATGGTAAGCTCGCTGATGTTGCCATTATGACGCAAGTGGGGCAGATCAAGGTTTTAGGTATACAAACCATGAATATTAGCGCCGCAGGAGGGATTATTACCGGCCTAATTGCATCTTGGGCAACGGATAAATTCTATAATCTCGAACTGCCCACTGCGTTTGCTTTCTTTTCAGGGAAAAAATCAGTTTCAATCATCATGATTGGACTCATGATTGCGGTTGGCGCGTTTCTACCGTTTATTTGGGAAGTATTAGTTCTTGGTTTAATGAAATTATCAGCAGTGATCCTGAGTCCTGTGGGGCCATTCTTTACTGCTGCGGGTGAACGACTGTTTATTCCATTCGGTTTACACCATGTTTGGAATGTGCTGTTTAGATTTACTGAAGCGGGTGGTTCTTACGTTATTGATGGGCAAACCTTTGTTGGTGTTGTGCCTGCGATGACTGAAGTGTTATTTAAACAAGGGCCAAATAGTGAATATTGGGCAATGATGCCAAGCTTAACGCGCTTTATGGCTCAACAACAAATGTTGGTGACTTTATTCTTATTCCCTGCAATTGCTCTTGCAATATATAAGACATCAAGGAAAGAGAATCGCGTTGAAGTTAAATCGATGCTAGTCACGATGGTATTAACGGCAATGTTAGGTAACGTCACTGAACCGTTAGAATTTACCTTCGTCTTTATTGCACCACTCTTATATTTAATCTACGCGGTTATTGTCGGCATTGGTGCAGTTCTGCTCTCTTTAGCTGGTGTTGCTATTGGCTATATTCGAGGAACAATTTTTGATTTCACCATCTTCGGTTTGCTCTATGAGAATACTAACTGGATTTTCTTAGTCATTATTGGAACGAGTTTGGCTGTTATCACGTACTTTATTTTCTGCTGGGCGATTGTCAAATTTGATATTAAAACGCCAGGAAGAGAAGAGTCGAGTAATCTTAAAAATACATTAATCAAAGAAAAGCGTTATGGCGAAATTGCAGATCTTCTTATTAAAGCGTTAGGTGGCAAAGACAATATTCGTAATGTTGATAACTGTATTACCCGACTACGTATTGATATTTCAGAGGTCAATGTAATTGATAAAGAGTTGATGTTGGAGTCAGGATGTACAGCATTTTTCTTTCCTGCGGCAAACCATATTCATGTTGTATATGGACCGAAAGTAGAATTTGTGCGAAATGCTGTTGATGAAGCGATGAAGAAATAGAGAAGGGATACATGATGAGAGCGTTATATGATTCTAAAAGTAAAACAATTGATGATCGCGGCATAAAAGCGCTGCTATCCAATGAAGCCAAATATTCAACTTGGTTAATGTTTGAATCAATGCTAGCTCAAGCTCAAGCTGAGCAAGGTTTTATTCCACAATCAGCAGCTGATGAAATTAAGCAAAAAGCAAAAATTGAGAATATTGATTTTGAAGAAATGAACCGTATTTATCAAAAAATCGGTCATGGTTTTGTGCCTTTTTTAAAGGTTTTAGTGAACGCATGTTCAGAAGAGAGTGGTAAATACATTCATTACGGGATTACTACTCAAAACATACAACAAAGTTCACAGCTGTATATGATGAAAACAGTACATCATAAGTTTATGTTGCTTTTAAGTGAGATTATCGAAAACTTATCAAACTTAGCATCAAAAACCAAAACAATGGTAATGGCGGGGAGAACCCATGGGCGTCATGCGATCCCAATTACTTATGGATACAAAGTCTCCGTGTGGATAAGTGATTTTATCGATTGTTACCAAAGAATGAAAGAGTGTGAAAAGCGTGTATTTACTATCATGATGGGCGGTGCAGTTGGGGCGTTTAACTCGATGCCCGGTGTCGGTATTGCCGTTCAAAAAAGAGTCGCTGAACTTACAGGTATGGAAGCTATGGAGGTTCCATCAAGGAATCTTAGCACCCATAAATTAGAATATATCTCTAATTTAGCGTTGATGGCGAATATTTGTCATAAAATTGGTGAAGAAGTTTACAGTACAACATTAGAAGAAATTGCGGAAGTCTCTGAAGGATTTACTAAAGGTACCGTCGGTAGTAGCACGATGCCACATAAAATTAATCCTAAATTAGCTAAAGGTATTATCGCAAATTCTCAAAAATTGTATTCGTTGCCTAGCGTCGGAATGTACTCTGCGGTCAGACCTTATGAAGGTGATAGTAGCTCATACATGCTATTTGATGGGCTACTTGAAGAGGCCCTTGAACTGACAACAGAAATTTTACTGAGAACTGAAGAACTTTCTAGAACTATCGTGCCTCATGAGGAAAGGATGCTACATAACGTATTAAGAAACAAGGGATTAGATAATACTGAATACGTTATGATGAAAATGGCAGAAAAATTAGGTAAAGATAAAGCACACTCTTTATTGTATGACGAAGCGATTAAAACCGCCGCAGATGGAGAGGATTTTTATACTAACTTAATCAAAAATGAGGTTATTACTGCCGCGTTTAGTTGTGATGAAATTAAGGAAATGCTTGATCCTCGCGCTTACATTGGTTTGTCTGCTGAAATAGCAGAAAAAGAATCAAAACGTGGACTTGCTATCGTTCAAGAAATCAAGCAACAGTATAAATAAGCCGTAACTAGCTTAGGTTAAAAGCTAACTAATGTGTTATTTGTTGGCATGAAGTGGTTGCCTTACATTGAAAAAGTGATGTGGTGTAAGGCAATTTACCGATATCTATAATTCTCAATTATCCCTTGTTGTTTATTAGCTCATCACTATTATCCGTTTTTCCTCTCTCACTGTTTATAATTTATCCTAAATGTGGATAGCTCAATTGATAAATTAACAAAATAACGCGAATAATCACTAATTAGGGCTGTTCAGCTGTACGAATAATGATTAAAGTAAATTTAGTTAATAATGAAGAGGAAAACTTATGCTGTATATCTTCGATATGGGTAATGTGATTATTGATATCGACTTTAATCGTGTTTTTGATAAATGGGCTGAACTCAGCGATACCCCGAGTGAAGAAATCAGATCACGATTTACGTTTGGGAATATCTTTCAATTACATGAGTGTGGAAAAATTTCAGATATAGAGTTTGCTGAGCTACTTTGTGAAGAAATCGGGATCACTCTGAGCTTCGAAGACTTTGCCGAAGGTTGGCACTCGATTTTTATTTCGTTAAGACAAGAAGTTATCGACATTATGGAACGCCTGCGTGAGCAAGGACATCGAGTTGTCGTCTTATCGAATACCAATCGCCTGCATTTAGACTATTGGCCGCAGCATTATCCTGAAATTGCCGCTTCCTCTGATTTCCTCTATTTATCTCAAGATTTGGGAATGCGTAAACCTGACCCTGAAATTTTTAAATATGTGCTGCAATCGGAGGAGTTCGATGCCTCTGAGGCTATCTTCTTTGATGACATAGAAGAAAATGTGAAGGCCGCGCAATCCCTTGGTATTAAAGGCGTACATGTCTTAAATAAGGACACTATTCCTGAATATTTCCGCACTTACGACTTTAGTGCAGAAGTTGAATAATATACTGATTTATCACAGCGGAGTAGCTTAGTCAGTTACTCCCTCTTTTTGTACAGAGTTATCATGATTGCATTGATTCAGAGAGTCACTCACGCGAGTGTTATTGTCGATGAGAAAATTATTGGCCAAATTGGTTCAGGATTACTGGTTTTACTTGGCGTTGAAAAAGATGATGATGAACAAAAAGCAAAACGCCTATGTGAAAAAGTGCTAGGTTATCGTATTTTCAGCGATGATCAGGGCAAAATGAACTTAAATGTTCAACAAGCTGGTGGAAGCTTATTGGTTGTTTCTCAATTTACATTAGCGGCAGATACCAACAAAGGGATGAGACCGAGTTTCTCTGGTGGTGCGGAGCCTGAGCGTGCTGAAGAACTTTATACGTATTTTGTACAACAAAGTCGCCAGTTAGGTATCGTCACTGAAACAGGGCAATTTGCCGCAGATATGCAAGTGAGCTTAACCAATGATGGCCCTGTGACTTTCTGGCTGCAAGTGTGATCCAAACTATTAAAGGGGAAACAATGTACCATCTGCGCACACCGAAAGATGATATTGAATTTGCAGCTTATTACCAATTCCGTTGGGAAATGTTGCGTAAACCCTTTAATCAGCCTCTTGGTTCTGAGAAAGATGGTTATGACCTGACTGCTCATCATCAAATGGTTGTTGATGATAAAAATCGAATTCTTGCTATTGGTCGTTTATATATCAATGCCGATAACGAAGGTGCAATACGCTTTTTGGCTGTGAACCCGGTTATGCAGGGAAAAGGGCTAGGTAAATTAATTATCATGGCGCTTGAATCTACGGCAAGACAAGAAGGTGTAAAACGGATTGTTTCTAGCGTAAGGGAAGAGGCGGTTCCATTTTTTAGTAAAAATGGGTTTGCAAATAGAGGAATTGTCGCGGGTGAGCTGAAAACACCTGTCCGTCATTACCTAATGATTAAGCCGATTGAAACGTTAGATCAAATTTTACATCGACCTGATTGGTGTGGTGAATTGCAGCAAGCTTGGTATAAATACATTCCATTGAGCGAAAAAATGGGTGTACGCATTGATCAATACACGGGCAAACGTTTTATTACCACAATGCCAGAAGCGGGCAATCAGAATCCGCATGAAACTATCTTTGCGGGTAGCCAGTTTTCCCTTGCGACACTTACCGGTTGGGGGCTAATTTGGTTATTAATGCAAGAACATCAGTTGGGGGGCGATATCGTTCTGGTGGATGCGAATATTCGCTATGCTAAACCAGTAAGTGGTAGGCCAACAGCAGTAGCTGATTTATCGAATCTTAGCGGCGATCTTGATCGTCTAGCAAGAGGCAGTAAAGCTCGCGTGAAACTCACCGTTGAGGTTAGCGGTGCGGAAAATCAAGTTGGGGCGGTATTTAGTGGCATTTATATGGTTTTTCCTGTTACCGAACCCAAACAAGATGCTTAAATTTGTATGATATAGCAATACGATACAAAAATAGCTAAAAACGATTAAAAAAGCAGGTCAGCTAAATATGCGAGACCTGCTTTTTTATTGATTGGTAACCTACATCGCGATTAACTTATTATATAGTGGATTATTACGTAATGAATCTATTGTGCCACTAATGATGGTATTTGCAGCTCTGTAGGTAAAGGGCTCTGTGATGTCGATAATGCTTCTGGTTGTATCATCGAAGGCTCTGAGGTTTCAGATTCAACGGATGAAGTCACTTCACCTTTAATAACCGTGCGATACATGCGCTTACCTTGCAAAGGGATTGCCATGAGTTCACCATTTGTACTTTTAGCCAGTGAGGTCGCAAGTAAATCCCCTTGTAATGTGACATCAAAATCACCCAAAGTCTGAGGTGGGAAACCTTGCCATCCCCATTGATTTAAGTCAGCTAAATCAATGTTTGTTCCCGATGCACGCAGTAAAAATGGGATTTTTTTAGGTTCTTGTTTTACTAATAACCCAAGCTTGCTAATACCCTTATCGGTACTCACTGTTAAGCTGGCCGCCGCAGACGATTTTCCACTTTGACGGATTTCCATAAATGGGCGGCGTACCAGAACTTGGTTAATTGTGCCGCTATCAGCATTGAATGTCGCTTTACCGCTCCAAATTCCCCATTGTTTTTGTTTAATCAGATCAACGTTTTCAATGTTGGCACCGAGCGCTGTAAACTCAAATGGAAATTGCGGTTGGATATTCATAAGTAATGATTGTGATAGTGTAAATTTTTTGATGGATATGCCAGAAAGCCAAGAGGGGGCTGGTTGTGCGAAAAACTCAAGCCAATCCTCTGGTAAGGTATATAAAATACCGGCTAATTTAGCATCAGCGATGGTGAGTATTTTATCATTACGTTGCCAAGTGCCACTTAGGTTAAATACCCCTTTGTTATAGTAGCCTGATAGTTTCTCAATATTGATATTATCAGTATCGATATTAAGCTCACCAATCAATGTATCTAGCTGCTGTTCTTTAATAACCAACTGATCCATATTGAAGCTAATCTTGCTTTTCGGGCTACTCCAGCTTCCTCTAACAAAACTAATTTGATCTATTTCAGTGCTGAGCCCTGCTAGCGCCCAATCTTTACCTTGAATATCGATATTTGTAAGTTCAAGATTTTTAATCTGTAGCGGATTATTACTATTGATAGCATCAAATAGGTTGTTAAAAGTGAGATCATTTTGCCAGCCCACTTTATTCATGACGAGACGATCAATATTGATTGAACCATCGGTGAAGGCTTTTCCTTCACCTGCAATATAGCCATTATTAAGGTAGCCGCTCGCTTGGCTGATTTCAGTGACTTTTTCCTGTAACTTTCCGGTAATTGCTACATTTCTAAACGCTAATTGATTAATGCTCATCTGGTTAGTCGTAAAACGAAATTCACCGTAACCAAAAGGGTGGTTTATTGTTGGATGCCACGGGGTGATTCCTCCCGTGAAGCCAGATACTTGTATCGTTTTATTTGCTTGTTTTAATTGAAGCTGGCTATTTTCAAATTGCAGGATATCAGCGGATAATGGAATTTTTGTCGAATTTTCAGCACTAATTGCAGCAATTTCCCCTTGGGTAATTACTAAACGTCGAATTGCGGTGCCGTTAAAAATATTACGCCAATTGACATCAATGACGATTTGGCGGGCATTTAATGATAAATCTTTATTTTGCGATTCTAATTTAACATCTTGAAAAATAAATTCGCCCGCATTCGAAAACTCATGGCCCATGATACCGACCTCGATATCATAATCAGTAAATTTACTTAAAAATTGACTTGCATAGGAGGCACCCCAGCGAGTTTGCAGCCCTATATAGGCGAAGACTATCACCAGTAAAAATAATAGAAGAGCGTATGTAATTAGCTTAGTTAACCATTTCATCATCTATACCTGTGATACTTCAAGTTGTCGGAGCGTTGGCTTTATTGGCTACTTATTACTTAAAGTAGCTATCCGTTAAATGTCGAGCAATTAAGGATAGCATACAGAAGAACCGCCAGAAGATTCAACTCTGGCGGTAGAATGATGGACTATTTTTCGAGGGGAAAGATTAAATTCAGAACAATTGCAGTAAGACCGCCAGCAGCGATACCTGATGAAAACAGTGTTTTTAGCCAGTCAGGCGCAAATTGTAATATCAATGGTTGCTGAGAAACGCCCATTCCAACGGCCAAAGAAAGCGCAATAATCATAATGGCACGGCGGTTAAGTGGCTCACGGGATACAATTCGAACACCCGAAGCGGCAATGGTGCCAAACATCACAATTGTGGCACCGCCTAGAACGGGTTCAGGAATTTGTTGCACAAAACCTGCGACCGCAGGAAACAAACCAAGTAATACCAGCATAGATGCGACAATATAACCGACATAACGACTTGCAACGCCAGTTAGCTGAATGACACCATTATTTTGGCCGAAGCAAGAATTTGGAAAGGTATTGAAAACAGCCGATACCATCGAATTCAAACCATTGGCTAAAACGCCGCCTTTGATACGTTTCATATATAACGGGCCTCTAACTGGCTGCTCAGAAACGTCCGACGTTGCGGTAATATCACCAATAGTTTCTAAAGATGTCACCATAAAAATTAAAATCAGCGGGATAAGCAGATTCCAATCAAATGACAAACCATAATAGAAAGGCTCTGGAATAATGATAATTGATTGTTTTGCCTCAGCAGCTTGAGCCGCCGGCAGCATATCCATCCACCAAGCAACGAGATAACCCACTGCCATCGCAATGACGAGAGATGCAACGCGTAAATAGGGGTTCTTTTGTCGATTAAGTAAGATAATGACCGCGAGTACTACGCCGGCAAGGATTAGGTAGTCAGGAGAGCCAAAGGTATTGTCGCTGATAGCGCCATAACCGCCGCCAATAGAGGTCAAACCAACTTGAATGAGTGATAAACCGATAATCATCACGACAACGCCTGAAACTAATGGCGTAATGACGCGGCGAGCTAAGTGTAGAAAGCGAGATAAAATAACTTCAGCGAGTGCGGCAACAAGTAGTGTGCCAAATAATGCAGCCATCATTGATGGAATATCTGCTCCGCCTTGTTTAAGTGCAACACCCCCCATAATCAAAGGTGCAACAAAGTTAAAGCTCGTGCCTTGAATCGAAAGTAAGCCAGAGCCAATAGGCCCCCATGCTCTAATTTGTATTAAAGATGCTATACCCGATGCAAATAACGACATACTGATTATGCGCTGAGTATCGTGAGCTGGTAGTCCTAACGACTGGCAAATTAGCATTGCAGGTGTAATAACGGCAACGAACATTGCAAGAAGATGTTGCCCAGCAGCAAATAGCGCTTGAGGTAGCGGTGGCCTATCTTCAAGCCGATAAATCAATTCACTTTGTGGTTGTGCCGTTGTTTCAACGTTCTGTTTTTCAGACGCTGTTGTGTTCATTATTTTATTTCCTGCCGCCAAAAAACGCATTGTAAATGGACTAGCCCAAAAAGCAATCGTTTGCGTAAAATATTTTTTTTATTTTTTAAATTGATAACATCACATTTTTATATGTTTTAACTTGTGTTTAGTGTAGATTTTTTTTCTAATCCTATCACCTGCTTTGGCGTTTTAAGGAAGAAATTAACGTCTTATTTAGTTTTATATAATATTAACAACAGACGAGGTACGTACATGTATCATCTTGATGTCTACGGTACTCTGGTAGCAGCTACGCTAGTGTTATTGCTTGGACGTAAACTTGTAAAATCGGTTCCCTTTCTTGAGAAGTACACAATTCCTGAACCCGTTGCGGGGGGATTGTTAGTTGCTTTTAGTCTTTTACTTATTAAGCAACTTTTTGATTGGAGCCTTTCTTTTGACTTATCACTGCAAGAACCCATGATGCTAGCATTCTTTGCTACAATTGGTTTGAATGCGAATTTAGCCAGTTTAAAAGCTGGTGGCAAAGCGTTATTTATTTTTATCTTTGTCGTTGTAGGCCTGTTGCTAGTGCAAAATACTGTCGGTATCGCACTCGCAAAATTATTGGGTTTAGATCCACTCATGGGGCTGTTAGCCGGATCAGTAACTTTATCAGGTGGGCATGGTACAGGTGCTGCTTGGGGTAAAATCTTCGTTGAAGATTATGGTTTTAAAAGTGCAACTGAAGTTGCTATGGCTTGTGCAACATTTGGTCTAGTTTTAGGTGGCTTAATCGGTGGGCCTGTTGCACGTTTCTTAATTCGCAATATCCCAACGCCAGGCACTGCATCAGATGAGCAAGATGTACCAACGGCATTTGAAAAACCCCAATCTGGTCGTATGATTTCATCAATGGTATTAATTGAAACCATTGCTTTGATCGCTATTTGTTTGTTGGCTGGGAGCTATATTTCAGAGCTTTTAGCAGGAACCGCGTTTGCTTTACCTAAATTTGTCTGCGTGCTTTTTGTCGGTGTCATTTTAAGTAATAGTTTGTCTTTACTGGGTTTTTATCGTGTTTTCGATAGAGCCGTCTCTGTTCTTGGAAACGTCAGCCTTTCATTATTCCTTGCTATGGCATTGATGAGCTTGAAGTTATGGGAATTGGCGTCTTTAGCCATTCCAATGATTATTATCCTTGCGGTACAAGCTTGTGTGATGGCAGGTTACGCGATTTTTGTGACCTTCCGTGTTATGGGCAAAAATTATGATGCTGCCATTTTAGCGGCTGGGCATTGTGGTTTTGGTTTAGGGGCGACTCCGACCGCGATTGCTAATATGCAAGCGGTAACCGATAAGTTTGGACCATCTCATTTGGCATTCTTAGTGGTGCCAATGGTCGGTGCATTCTTTATTGATATTGTGAATGCACTCGTGATCAAACTTTACCTATGGTTACCTATTTTTCCAACGATCGGTGGGTAACATTTTTTAAAAACAATAATATATAGCAGGTATTGCCGTGACATTGTTCACGGCAATTTTCATTTTAAGGCGTTATTTAAGTATGGGGAGTATTTAAGCGTGGCTGTATTGCTCTCGCTCAGGGAGCCATCTCTCGATAATTTGTTGGGCATTGTCAGGGTAATGTTGTTGGATATGTCGAGCAATCCGTTGTACTTCTGGCAACATATATTGGTCACGAAGTAGGTCAGCAACTTTAAAATCTGCATTACCTGTTTGTCTGGTGCCGAGTAATTCACCAGGGCCTCGGATTTCAAGATCTTTTTGGGCAATGACAAAGCCATCATTACTATCACGTAAGACTTGTAAGCGTTGTTTGGCGGTATGTGTCATTGGTGTCTTATAGAGCAATACACAGTGCGAGGCGATAGCCCCACGCCCGACTCGGCCTCTTAATTGATGTAATTGTGCCAGCCCAAGGCGCTCAGGATTATCAATAATCATCAAACTTGCGTTAGGGACGTCAACACCGACTTCAATAACAGTAGTTGCGACCAAAAGTTGAATTTCATTATTTTTAAAAGCAGCCATAACACTTTGTTTTTCTGATGATTTCATTCTGCCATGAACTAATCCAACTTTTAGCTCGGGTAATGCTAAAGCCAGTTCTTCACTGGTAACTTGTGCTGCCTGCGCTTCTAATAACTCGGACTCATCAATTAGAGTACAGACCCAATAAGCTTGTCGCCCTTCGTCAATACAGGCTTGTCTGACGCGTTCAATAATATCGTTTCGTCTTGTATCTGGAATAGCGACAGTAGTGACCGGTGTTCGACCCGGAGGAAGTTCATCAATAACGGAGGTGTCTAAGTCTGCATAAGCCGTCATCGCTAACGTGCGTGGGATTGGCGTAGCGGTCATAATCAATTGATGTGGATGAAAGCCTTGTTGTTCGCCCTTCTCTCGCAGAGCGAGGCGCTGATGTACTCCAAAGCGGTGTTGTTCATCAATAACAATCAATCCTAATGATTTAAATTTGATTTGTTCTTGAAATATGGCATGTGTACCGACCACCATCGCAACTTCGCCATTGGCAATGGCTTCCTGCTGCTGCTGGCGTGCTTTACCTTTTTGTTTACCAGCAAGCCAACCAACTTGGAGACCCATGGGTTCAAGCCATTGTTTGAAGGTATTGACGTGTTGTTCAGCGAGTATCTCGGTGGGGGCCATTAACGCAACTTGTTGACCATTTTCAATCGCACAAATGGCAGCTAGCGCTGCAACAAGGGTTTTTCCTGATCCAACATCCCCTTGAATTAATCGCATCATGGGGGCATCTTTCATTAAGTCCTGTTCAATTTCAGCGACAACCCGATTTTGGGCATTCGTTGGTGAAAATGGTAACTGTGCTAATAATTGGGATTTTAATTTTCCAGTTGGTGTTAATGATTTGGCATAAAGGCGTTCATTGCCTGCTCGGATCGCTAACATACTCAAATGGTGAGCTAACAATTCTTCGAGTATGAGCCGTTTTTGTGCAGGATGATGGCCTTTTTCAAGTTCACTTAACTCAACATCTGGCGGTGGGTTGTGTAGTAAACGAATCGCATCAGGTAAGCTGATTAAACCACGACTAAGTTCATCCGGTAGAAGTTCTTTAATATTTCCGCTTTCAAGCATCCCGAGTGCTTGATCCATTACTTTTCTCAGTGTTATTTGACGAACACCTTCAGTGGTGGGGTAAACTGGCGTCAAATTTTCCTGAAGGGTAATATTATCGGTATCTTGAGATACTTTATATTCGGGATGAATAATTTCAGGCCCTTGCATGCCTCGGCGGACTTCACCGTAGGCGGTCACGCTGCGCCCTTCAGCTAAATTATTTTTCATTGCAGCAGAAAAATTAAAGAAGCGTAACGTCAAATTTCCGGTTCCATCACTGATGAGACAAGTCATCATTTTTTTACGACCAAACAGTA
The DNA here is from genome assembly GCF_051129765.1 of Providencia sp. Je.9.19. NCBI lineage: Bacteria > Pseudomonadati > Pseudomonadota > Gammaproteobacteria > Enterobacterales > Morganellaceae > Providencia > Providencia sp. Je.9.19. The sequence continues at coordinate 118,590 of NZ_JBCPSS010000004.1, read as the reverse complement.
CTTTGGTTTGTAAAACTTCGCCTGTCACTGTTGCCGTCGTACCAGGAAGAAGATCGCGAATTTGATAAAGGCGGGTATGGTCTTCATAGCGAAGAGGAAAATGTAATAGCAGATCTTGAACAGTGTTCAAACCTATCTTACTCATTTTTTCTGACTGGCTGGCACCAACGCCATGTAAGGAGGTCAGTGAAATGGTATCAAGTAGCCCACTATTCATGGTTTCGTCCTTAATCTTATACTCGCAATGCTTCAAGTTACGGCGGAATTCAGTTTTTCCGAGTCATAGGTTTTGGGTAATTAATGAATCTTATTCTTTGTAGTTTGATTTTTTATTTCGTTGTTGCATTTGCGCCCACCATTCATCGTCGGCTTCAATTTGCCCTATATTATTAATGTAAGGGCGAGCAAGTCCTTTACGCTTAGAGACCTCAGCTAAGACAGGATAGCCACCTTCAAACAAGCATTCTTGCTGTTCTTCTTCAGATAATAAACTATGTTCTCTTTCATACATTCCTGCGAGCTGACGTTGGCGCTGCGCTTCATATAAAATAAGTGCAGAGGCGACAGAAACATTAAGAGACTGCACCATCCCAGCCATTGGAATAATGATGTGTTGATCTGCAAGAGCTAAGGCTCTAGGCGAAATGCCTTTTTTTTCTTGTCCCATCATAATACAGGTTGGGCGGGTATAATCAATTTCACGAAAATCTACGGCGTGATCGGATAGATTTGTCGCTAAAACCTGCATATTCTGTGATTTTATTGAGAAAATAGCTTCTTCGGTAGATTGGTGAGAGATGACTTTTACCCAGCTATTACTACCAGCGGCGGAAGAGACAGATAGTTTGACGTGTTGATCAGGCCAAATCCCATGGATTTGATGTATACCTACAGCGTCTGCACTGCGAACAATGGCAGAAACGTTATGAGGCTTATGAATTTCTTCAAGGCAAATGGTTAGGTCGGGCTGCCGCATCGCCATCATTTGGCAAATGCGGCGATAGCGGCGTTCATTCATAGTTAATTAGAGTATCTTGTTAATTAATATATCGTTAGTTACGATTTCGACTGACTCGCAGAACATCAGGCATAATACGTATTTTGCGCATAACATTGGCCAATTGGACACGATTCTTCGTGGTCAGACGGATAAAGGCGCAATAGACACGGCCATCTTTTTCTTCGGTATTCATGCTTTGAATGCTTGAGTTCGCATCATTAATAGCTGCGGTCAAGTTAGCAAGTGCACCTTGATGGTTAATCATGTCGACTTTGATTTCTGCAATGAAATCTGTGTCAGTTTCGTTATCCCATTCTACCGCCATAAATTTATCGGGCTCTTTTTGGTAGCCTCGAATATTACGGCATGATTCATGGTGAATAACTAACCCTTTACCAGGGCTGATATGGGCGATGATTGGGTCCCCAGGAATAGGGCGACAACATTTTGCGAATGTAATCAAGACACCATCAGCACCTTTGATCGATAATTTATTACGACTTTCGACGATGATTTGGTCGTCAGGAGTGGTTTGCGGGTTGTTCTGTAAGTTACGTGCAACCACCACACTCATGGCATTACCTAAACCAATTTCAGCCAATAAATCATCGATAGAATGCAGTTTCATGCGAGCCAATTCAGCATCAATATTGGCTTGCGGTACATCACTTAATTTATTTCCAGCACCGAGTGCGTGGTTTAATAACCGACGACCTAAATTAACCGAGTCTTCTCGTTTTAAATTTTTCAGTAATTGACGTATTTTGGCGCGAGCTTTAGAACTGACCACAAAGTTGAGCCAAGCTGCATTCGGTCTTGCGCCCGGCGCGGTGATAATTTCAACCGTTTGACCACTCGTCAGCGATTGAGACAGTGGATAAGGTTGACGGTCAACGCGGGCACCAACACAGGCATGGCCAATATCGGTATGTACCGCATAGGCAAAGTCAACGGGTGTTGCGCCAGTGGGTAATTCAACAATACGACCTTCTGGTGTGAACACATAAATTTCATCAGGGAATAAGTCTGATTTCACACTCTCAATAAATTCAAAAGAGCTTCCTGCGCTTTGTTGGAGCTCAAGTAAGCTTTGCATCCAGCGTTGAGCTCTAACTTGTGCAGTTGTGCCTTGTTCGCCTTGTTCTTTATAGGCCCAGTGTGCAGCTACTCCCATTTCAGCCATTTGATCCATATCTTCAGTACGGATTTGAACTTCAACAGGTACGCCGTGTGGCCCAATTAATGAGGTATGCAAAGATTGATAGCCATTTGCTTTGGGTATCGCAATATAGTCTTTAATACGTCCTGGACGAGGTTTATACAGGCTGTGCATTTGGCCTAGAACGCGATAGCAAGTATCGACATCTTTAACAATCACTCTAAAAGCATAGATATCCATGATGGAATGGAATCGCTGCTCTTTTTGATGCATTTTACGATAAATAGAGTAAAGATGCTTTTCGCGCCCACTGACTCGGCACGGTACACCAGCCTCTGTTAATCGACCGTCAATTTCAGAGAGGATTTTTTGGATCATCTCTTTACGGTTACCACGAGCTGCTTTGACAACTTCTTTGATAACACGATAGCGGTTTGGATACAGAGCTTCAAAACCGAGCTCTTCTAACTCAGTTTTAATATGGTGTATACCTAGTCTGTGTGCTAGGGGGCTATAAATCTCTAATGTTTCACGCGCAATACGTCGACGCTTATCTGGCCTTAATGAGCCAAGCGTGCGCATATTGTGAGTGCGGTCTGCCAGTTTTATCAAAATAACCCGGATGTCTTTTACCATCGCCATGATCATTTTGCGGAAGTTTTCTGCTTGAGCTTCTTTTTTGTCGCGAAAATTTAATTTATCAAGTTTGGATACGCCTTCGACAAGACCGGCGACGGTAGTTCCAAACAATTGCTCTATATCCTGAAATGTCGCTGGAGTATCTTCAATCACATCATGAAGTAGCGCGGCCATTAATGTCTCATGATCCAAGCGCATTTCAGCTAAAATACAAGCAACAGCAACTGGGTGAGTAATATAAGGCTCACCACTTGAACGGGTTTGTCCTTCATGGGCATCCCGTGCAACGACATAGGCTTTTCTCAGTAATTCAATCTGCTCTTTAGGAAGATATTTTTGAATGACTAGATTAAGGCTTTCAAACAGATACAAGGCAGACCCACCTTAGTGATTAGCGACGACCTTCAGCGATAGCAGATACTGCCTGCATTTCAGCCGCTTCTTGCTCTTGCTGCTCTTGACGCTCACGGACATCTAAAATGTGACCGTTAATTAAACCTTCTTCTATTTCACGTAGCGCGATAACCGTATATTTATCATTTTCTTCAGGAACGAGAGCGTCTTTACCACCAGTTTGTAACTGACGAGCTCTACGTGCTGCGACCAATACGAGGTCAAAACGGTTACCAATTTTCTCTACTGCATCTTGAACAGTTACGCGTGCCATAAGTGTGCTACTCCAAAGAAATAAAAAATGACCTGATATGATACTGAAACTATTCTCAGTCTGCTAGTAATTTGCTGATTAAAGCATCATGTCTCTGAATTTGACGCTCCAATTTTAAACGCTCAGTACGTATAATTGATTGTAGATCGCTTAATGCCGTATTGAAATCATCATTAACAATGAGGTAATCATACTCATTATAATGTTCAATTTCACCAACAGCTTGCGACATACGTTTTTCAATGACTTCATCACTATCTTGGCCTCGGCCACGAAGTCGACGATAAAGCTCATCTTTTGACGGAGGGAGTATAAAAATACTACGCGCTGCGGGCATTTTATCCCGAATTTGTTGCGCTCCCTGCCAATCAATATCAAGAAAAACATCAACACCACTTTTGAGTACATCTTCAATGATAGGTTTAGATGTTCCATAGTAGTTTCCAAAAACACAAGCGTGTTCTAAAAACTCATTATTTTCGGCCATCTGTATGAAATCAGCTTCAGAAACAAAAAAGTAGTGCTCACCATGAACTTCTCCTGGGCGCGCTGCTCTTGTTGTATGAGAAACAGAAACTTGAGTGTCATACAATGGTTGCGTCTTCAACAGAGCCTGGATCAGACTTGATTTACCTGCACCGCTAGGGGCGGAAATTATATATAACGTGCCTTGTATCATGATGGTTTCTTGAATAATCGAGGGTTAAACATAAAAGATAGTGATAAACCTCACATAGTATACACGTACTTAACCTAACATGCAGCGTTATCAATAAATCATGGATAGCTGAAAATAAAATTTAATTCATAGCCGAATTGTGAACAGGTTCCAAAAATTAATTTTATTCCCATGAAATTAACATTTGTTTTGCGAAGCGTTTTGCAATTCGTTGTATTTATAGCGGATGGTAACGAAAAAGCACTTCATGATTAAGGCCGAGGATAAATTTTTAGGGCAATAAATGATAACAAGGAATAGTTATGGCTTGTGCCACAAGGAAACGTATTTTAATTGTAATTTATTATATAAGCGTATTGATAATCACATTCGGTAGTGGAATTAAATTGGCTCAAGCCTCAAAAGTTGAATCAAAAGAAATTAATAGTGATTGCCATACGCGAAATATGACTCTATTCGCTAAAGAAAATTATAAATTGGGTGAACAATTACAACAGTGGAATGAAGCGTATCGTTTAGCGGGGAATAGTCCGGTGAACGATGAAATTTATGATCAACTTTTTGATAAGTGGCAGCGTCGGCAACGTTGCCAAAATTTATCAGATGTTCTCTCTGAAGTGAATATCTCGCAACAATCTGATTTGATTAAGCATCCTATTCCTCATACTGGTTTAAAAAAGCTTAATGAAACTGAGATAAATACTTGGATAAGTTCTCGTAACGAGATTTGGTTACAACCGAAAATTGACGGTGTTGCCGTTAGTTTAGTGTATGAAAGAGGGCGACTTGTTTCTGTTATTAGCCGAGGAAATGGTATTGAAGGGCTAAATTGGCGTGAGAAAGCGAATTTTATTCCAGCTATCCCGAAAAAAATTACTACGCAGGAACCATTATTAGTCTTACAAGGAGAAATTTATTGGAAGCTGGCTAATCATGTACAAGAAAAGTATGGGGGAATGAATGCAAGAAACAAGATTGCAGGTTGGCTAATGCGAAAAATTTCACCTATTCAAATAGAAAATGATATCGATATATTTATATGGGCTTGGCCAGAAGGGCATCCAAAATATGAAATACAACTTGGGCGACTAACTGAATTAGGTTTTGCATCGGCGGAAAAATATAGCCATAAAATTGAGAACATAGCGCAAGTAAAACAATGGCGTGAGCATTACTATCGTAGCCAAATGCCTTTTGCAACAGATGGTATTGTATTAAAAAGCTTTCCCCCACCAAAAATTACTGCATGGCAGCCAAGTCAAAATAGTTGGGCGATCGCATGGAAATATCCATTGCAGAGTGTTGTTTCAGAAATTAAAGACTTGCAGTTTCGTGTCGGACGAACGGGACTTGTTAGTGTAGTTTCAATCATAGAACCTATCGAAATAGACAGTAAAATAGTGCGTAAAGTAAATGTGGGATCTCTAAATACATGGAAGAAGAAGGATTTATTGGTTGGCGATCAGGTGCAAGTTTCTTTAGCGGGTCATGGTGCACCTAAAATTGAGAATGTTGTTTGGCGTTTAAAAAAGCGTCAATATCCTGATACTACCAAACTTGAACAGTTTCATTTTTTAAGTTGTTTGAGGTATTCGCCTGATTGTTTTCAGCAGTTTACTGCAAGGTTAACGTGGCTTGGCAAGCAAATTAAAATTAAAGGGGTGAGTGAGGCAACTTGGCGGTTATGGGTTGAAAATTATGGCATCACGCAGCTTACAACTTGGTTATCTCCTCATTGGCAGCAACAGTTACCAAATACGAGAAAAACAGCTCAATTTATCAATCAATTGCAAGTCGCCATGTCGCAACCATTAGGTCTATGGTTAAAAGGCTTTGGCATTCCATTGAAGCAACAACAAATTATGAAAATAAAAAGTTTAGATATGATTTTTAATTCTACTTTTTTAAAAGATATAAATGTATCTAAGAACCAAAAGAAAAAACTAAACCAGTGGTTAGGAGAGCCTGAGATACAAAAACTATTGAAGATACTGCAAGAAGTAAAACAAACAAGCCATTAATTATATAATGAATTAATGGCTTATAGTGATGGATTATGTATGTTTTTTTAGGTTTAATCTTGATTTTCGTAATTGAAAATAGGTAATCCTAAGCGGTAACGTATTGCGATTAACCTAGCACTCAAACCTGTCACTAATGTAATAATCACCACAATATCTTGTGGGAGAGGGGTATAAAGTAATCCAATATAAATCCATGCCGCAGCAAATGAAACGCCAGCATAGACTTCTTTTTGGAAAACAAGCGGAATAGTATTACACAGCATATCTCTGAGTACGCCGCCAAATACACCCGTTATTACCGCCGCAATTGCTGCAATAATAGGGCTATAATTCATATCTAGTGCTATTTGAGCACCAAGAATAGAAAAAACAATTAAGCCAATTGCATCAAGGATAAGAAAGAGTCGTCGTAAATGCTTCATCATCGGCGCTATCCACATAGTGACGACAGCAGCGCCTGCTACAGTGAGGATATACTCAGGGTGTTTAACCCAACCCAAAGGATAGTGACCAAGAAGAATGTCACGTACAGAGCCACCGCCAATAGCGGTTGCTGAGGCGATAATAATGACACCGAAGACATCCATTTTGCGACGACCCGCGGCAAGAGCACCGGTCATGGCTTCTGCGGTAATACCTATTATATAGAGAACACTTAATAACATAATGGTTTTATTCAATACTAAAGTTATTGCTAAAGGGTAATATGCCTTGCGTAAATTCTCGACTGAGATTTTCTAGTATCTCGCATGACAGATTAGTTAAAGTAATCCGATAGTCTGTGTTAAATGATGTTAAAGGATAACAGATTGAATAGTCAATTACCTTATAAAGAAACACGTATAACCGATGACAAAAGAAGTCATCAACTTACTAACATTAATGTTTGGACGCCTGATAGTCAGTGGTTAGCGTATGATGTTCGCCCTAGTGGCAGTTCATTTACGGGGTTATCAATAGAAAAAATTCATGTGAAGACAAAGCAGCAAGTCGAAATTTATCGTGCAAAGTATGGTTCACATGTTGGCGTGGTGACGGTCAGTGCTGAAAACCCACCGCGATATGCATTTATTCATGGTCCTGAACACCCTGATGAGCACTGGCAATATGATTTTCATCATAGAAGGGGGGTATATGTTAATGATGGCGAGCTTAATGTGACTCATGGTATTGATGCTATGTGTATCACGCCTCCCTATATTGTAGGCGCCCTGAGAGGGGGGACTCATGTACATGTGTTTAGCCCTGACGGAAAATGGTTGAGTTTTACCTATAATGACCATGTTATGCATGAGCTTGGCGTGCAGTATGACCAACGCAATGTCGCTGTGGCAGTGCCTGCCGGTAGGGTGAGTGTCGAGCCCAAACGACATGCAAGAGAATACAGCGGCGATTATTTTTGCAGTGTAGTGAGTGTCACAACACAGATGCCTAAACCAGATAGTAATGAAATTAGCCGAGCCTATGAAGAAGGGTGGATAGGGCAGCATGGCTATTTAAACGCTTCTGGGCAGTGGCAGGAAAGGGCTTTAGCGTTTATGGGTGATACCCATGCGAATAATGGTGATGTTATCCCTGAAATTTATATTGTTGACCTTCCTAATGATGCTGAAAATTTTAAAATAGCAGGGGATCAGCCAATTCAGGGAACTGAGTTTAGTTTGCCGTCGCCCCCTAAAAATGTTTATCAAAGGCGGCTGACTTTTACACATAAAAGAACATATCCAGGGTTAGCTAAACAGCCGAGGCATTGGCTTAGGTCATCACCAGATGGAAAGTTTATTGCTTGCTTAATGCTTGATGATAATGAAATCGTCCAGTTGTGGTTAGTTTGTACAATCACGGGTGAACTTTTTCAAATTACATATGGGGCATTATCCATACAATCGGCTTTTAATTGGGATAGTAGAGGTGAGTATATTTGTTTTGTTTATGATAATTGTGTTGTGCGTTGTCAGATCAGTACTGGTGAATTACAGGTGTTAACAGCGCGAACAGAGCTAGCACCTGTCGCTGATGCGATAGTATTTTCCCCTAATGACCGTTTAATTGCTTTTATGCGTGACGTTGATGGTTTTAGGCAATTATATATGGTTGAGACTGGGCTTGGGTAATTGGGGCATCATTTTATATTTGTAATTATTATGAATAGAGAGATGAATATGCTTCATTTTTCTATTCGTTATATTTTATCTCGAAAGATTTAATCAAATGACTATAAAATTTTTATAAATTATAAATAAATGCATTGAATGGGTTTGTAACGACTAAAGTCGACTATAAACTAAGTGTATTGTTTTATTGAATTTATATCTTAAGAAAAGTAATTTTATTGAGTTAAATTTGATAATGAGTAGATGAAAGCCACCTATAAATGATGGTTATATACTGCGTGAATTATATGAAACATCAATTATTAAAATTTTATTTATTAGTATTAATTAAAACTCAATACAAAATAGTGTATGAAAATATATGAATGAGCTAGATTATATATTTTAGTTATTGTTCTGTAATATTCGTTGTGACATGTTCATGACTTTTTTCTTTTTTATCAAGCTCTTCAATTCGTTTTTTGGGTGAGTCAGCGCTTGAGTTATTATCTGATTTTGCATAATCGAGGGGAATTAAAAGCGTATCCATGACCATAGAAAATGGTAAATCGATAGCTAGCAACGGTTTAACAACCCAGCCGGTTTCTTCATCTTTAATCATTTTAATACTGTTTTTAGATCCAGGATAATAACCTTCTGTTGGTCCCGCATGTGTCATAATGCTTGAGCATCCACATAATATAAATGGAGTCATAAGAGCGAATAATTTTACAAAAATTAAATTCGGCATATCATTTTTCAGCCTGTATTTAGATTGTGATTTCTAACAGTTGTTTATCATAACGAAAAACAAAAAATTCACAATCACAGTGTTGTACTATTATTTGAACATAGAATATTGCTAATTGTTCATTTGCTGTATTAAATCCAGATAGTTGTGAATAAAGTTAATGAATAGAGGTTAATTAGGTCGTTATTTGTTATCAATCAGAAAGTTCGACAGTATTAACTCATTAATTAGTCTTGAACTGTGCTCTATTGCACATATTACTCTATTCCTATTTGGCATAATCGATTCAGTTGTATGTTTTGTCATCGATTTTATTTTTGTTTTTTGGGTAACTTGTCGTCAAAAGGATAGCGGTCTATGAGTGAATTGGCTCTTACTGTGAGTTTGTTGGCGTTGGCTGCCGCACTGGGTTTATGGATTGGTAACTGGAAGATCCGTAATGTCGGACTGGGGATTGGAGGCGTTTTATTTGGCGGGATCATTGTTGGCCACTTCTCTCAAAGTTATGGTTTGCAGCTTAATAAAGATATGCTGCATTTTATTCAAGAATTTGGCCTGATACTATTTGTTTACACTATTGGTATTCAGGTTGGCCCCGGCTTTTTCTCGTCTCTACGCGTATCTGGCTTAAAGCTTAATGGTTTTGCGTTGATGATTGTCGTGTTAGGCGCTGTTGTTACTGCGATTATCTATAAAATTTCAAATATTCCACTTCCGATTATTTTAGGTATTTTCTCTGGAGCTGTAACTAATACGCCATCTTTAGGTGCTGGTCAGCAAATTTTAACTGATTTAGGTTCTGATCCTAACCTCGTAGGCCAAATGGGGATGGGCTATGCCATGGCTTATCCGATGGGTATCTGTGGGATTCTACTGGTGATGTGGCTTGTCCGTGTTATTTTTAGGATTGCAGTCGATAAGGAAGCCTCGACATTTAACAGTGCTAATTTTCAGCAGCGGGATACGTTGCAAACAATGAATATTGCTGTTCGAAATGCAAATTTAGACGGATTGATGATGCAGGACATTCCTCTATTAGGTAGTGAGGAAATTGTTTGTTCAAGATTAAAACGTGGTGAGACATTGATGGTGCCACAGCCTACTTCTGAAATTCATTTAGGTGATTTACTCCATGTTGTTGGGCAAAAAGAAGATTTGAATAAAGTACGTTTGATCTTAGGTGAAGAAGTTGATGCATCATTATCGACCTCTAGCCCTGTGCTGCATTCGGTACGCGTTGTTGTGACTAATGATAAAGTCTTAAGTAAGCGGCTAAAGGATCTTAATCTTAAACAAAAATATGATGTGGTTGTCACTCGCTTAAATCGTACAGGTATTGATCTAGTTGCAAATAATAATTCTATTTTGCAATTTGGGGACATTCTCAATATTGTCGGTCGTCCTGAATCTATCGAAGCGGTTACAGCTTTGCTTGGAAACGCAAAACAAAAACTACAACAAGTCCAAATGTTGCCAGTTTTTATTGGTATTGGGTTGGGGGTTGTTTTAGGGTCAATTCCAGTATTTGTACCCGGTTTCCCCGCAGCGTTAAAGCTTGGGCTTGCAGGAGGTCCACTTGTTATTGCGCTGATTTTAGGACGTATTGGTACTATTGGACGACTTTATTGGTTTATGCCACCAAGTGCTAACCTTGCTTTGAGAGAGCTCGGTATTGTGATGTTCCTTGCTGTGGTTGGATTAAACTCTGGTGGTGATTTTATTGATACCTTAATAAAAGGTGATGGGTTAACTTGGATTGGCTATGGTTTGCTTATCACATTTATTCCGTTGTTTATTACGGGTGTTGTGGCACGAGTGTTTGGCAAAATGAATTACTTGAGCTTATGTGGTGTACTCGCGGGTTCAATGACAGACCCTCCTGCTCTTGCATTCGCTAATAATATACATCCAACAAGTGGTGCCCCTGCATTGTCTTATGCAACCGTTTATCCTCTAGCGATGTTCTTGCGAATAATCTCCCCTCAATTGCTTGCCATATTATTTTGGACCATATGATAATCTAGAAATAAAAATAAAAGCTCTCTGTTAAAAACAGGGAGCTTATTGTTTTATATGATTTTTTTGGATTTTACTAACTTATATTATTTCAATAATTTAAAATTTTTCGTATTTAAAACATAAATATTGAAAATATATGTGCTTCTGTATTCAATTTCATCAGCGTTGTTCGAATAGTATTAGGACATATAGCGCTAAAAAGCACGCTTGTTCAAGCAATGACGATATGAAAATAGTGTTTTAATAGACCTGAATGATATTCGTATTGAAAGAAACATTTGATTTCAATTACGGAGTTCTCGCTAATTTTTGCCCTTTCTTTATGAAAGGGCTTTTTTTGTTTGTTATTCAGGTATTTTGTTTAGAACCTATTGTTTAAGGCCTATTACTTAGTCGCCATTATTTAAAATTTATTACTTAAAAGCGATAATAAATAATGGCATTTAAAACAGCAAATTAGCAGGGAACTGTTTGATATGCCTTTTCAAGTTCTTCTGCCAGTATTTTAATGCCCTGCTCAATTTTTTCGGGTTCAGGTACATAATTCATGCGCATACATTGGTGTGCATGTGGCCAATCTTCTTCGATTCCAGGGAAAAAATAATGCCCTGGCACCATCAAAACGCCACGTTTTTTCAAGCGCTGATAAAGTTCTAGGCAACTAATTGGCAAATCTTTAAACCATAACCACAAGAAGATAGCGCCTTCAGGTTTGTGAATAAGGCATTTATCTTCAGGTATATAACGACGAATAATTTGAATTGCTTCTTCAACGCGTTGTTTATAAAACGGTCCAATTACATTTTTGGAGAGCGCAAATAAGTCATCTCGCTTAAGCATTTCAAGTGCTAATGCAGGGCCGATACCACCGGGTGCGAGGCTGATAATTCCATTTATATTACTCACCGCTTCAATAATTTCTTCGTTAGCAATAATTATTCCGCAACGAGTGCCAGGTAGGCCAAGCTTTGATAAGCTCATGCATAGAATAACGTTTTCATTCCAAAAGGGTGTCGCATCGCTAAAAATAATACCAGGGAAAGGGACACCGTAAGCATTATCAAGCAGTAAAGGAATATTGTGCTGTTTAGCGAGTTGATCTAAGTGTTCAACCTCTTCATCTGTGATGACATTACCTGTTGGATTCGTTGGGCGAGAGACACAAATAACGCCAATATCATCAGTAACTTCTAATGTATTAAAATCGACGCGATATTTAAATTGGCCATTAGGTAAAAATTCAATTTGCGGCTTGTTAGCGACAAAAAGGTCGCCATCTAGCCCTGAGTCAGCGTAGCCAACATATTCAGGGGCTAGAGGAAATAGAACTTTACGGGTGATACCATCTTCAAAGCGACCAGCAAGCAAGTTAAATAGATAGAAAAACGCACTTTGGCTACCGTTGGTTAGTGCGATATTTTTCGCACTGATATTCCAGCCTAGTTTTGCGTTTAGAGTTGCCGCTAGCGCTTTCAACATGGCATCTTTGCCCTGTGGACCATCATAGTTACATAGAGTGTCTGTTAATTGACCATTTTCACACATCTCAGCTAACAAAGTCTGGAAGTATTTATCCATTTCAGGAATGTGAGCAGGATTACCACCACCAAGCATAATAGCGCCAGGAGTTCTTATGCCTTCATTCAAGTCTTTCATCAACAGTGAAATCCCTGAATTTTTAGCGAATTTATTACCAAATTTAGAAAATATCATCTCATTTATTCACATATGTTTATTAGATTGTTAATGGAATTTTAAACATACCCTGCCGGGCACCAGAGTTCAATAGCTCATTTATGTGCCTATATGAAACAAATGACCAGCTAATCTTTATGAATTGGTTTTTTGGATTGATATTTTAATTAATAGTAGAGTGTTTCTCTTATTATGAGTATTGGTTCATCCATAAATACTGATTTATTTAAATTGACAACAATTAACCAAATGGTCATTTATCAGACCAGTTGCCTGCATAAATGCGTAACAAGTGATTGATCCTACAAATTTGAACCCCCGTTTTTTGAGTGCTTTAGATAAGTCTTTAGAAAGATCTGTTTCAGCCGGAATTTGAGAAGATTCTGTCCAATTGTTAATGATGGGTTGATGATTAACGAAACTCCAGATAAAAGTTGCGAAGTCTTCACCATTTTCAGCCATGTTTAGATAAGCTTTAGCATTTGCGATGATTGCATTAATTTTTGGTCTGTGTCGAATGATCCGTGGGTCTTGCATAAGGCGTTCAACATCAGTTTCATTCATAGTTGAAATGCGTTCAGGATCAAAGTGATAAAATAGCTCACGATAGCCTTGGCGTTTTTTTAAAATTGTGTACCAAGATAACCCCGCTTGTTGGCCTTCTAAGCAGATCATTTCAAATAAATGTTGGTTATCTCTATTGGGCTTTCCCCATTCTTTATCATGATAGGCGATATAATCAGGGTCTTGGTTTACCCATTGGCAGCGAGTGAGTGACGTATCCATTTTTCATCCTTTTTTTTATCTGGTATGTTTGCTTCAATATTTAGAATATTTATACTGTATAAATAACCAGTTTAAAAGAGAGAATAGAATTTTTTTTTATTTTTAGAATAAATACAGACAGATTGGGTGCTGTATATCTAGCGGTCAAAGGGTATACTGGCGTACTTCCTATAATTTAACGTATCGCGTGCGGATCTAACATGCAAAAGTTTGATACCAAAACCTTCCAAGGTCTTATCCTGACATTACAGGACTATTGGGCGCGTCAAGGCTGTACCATTGTTCAACCACTGGACATGGAAGTCGGCGCAGGCACTTCTCACCCAATGACATGTTTACGTGCACTAGGCCCTGAGCCTATTGCTGCGGCTTATGTTCAGCCTTCTCGCCGACCTACTGATGGTCGCTACGGTGAAAATCCAAATCGCCTACAGCATTATTATCAATTTCAGGTGATCATCAAGCCATCTCCAGACAACATCCAAGAGCTCTATCTTGGCTCGCTAAAAGAGCTCGGTGTTGACCCAACCGTACATGATATCCGTTTTGTTGAGGATAACTGGGAAAATCCAACGCTAGGTGCTTGGGGATTGGGTTGGGAAGTGTGGCTAAATGGTATGGAAGTCACTCAATTTACGTATTTCCAACAAGTCGGTGGCCTTGAATGTAAGCCTGTCACGGGCGAAATCACTTATGGTCTTGAGCGTTTGGCGATGTATATCCAAGGCGTTGACAGTGTATATGACCTTGTTTGGTGCGATGGCCCATTGGGTAAAACAACGTATGGTGATATCTATCATCAAAACGAAGTTGAGCAATCCACCTATAACTTTGAATATGCTAATGTAGATTTCTTATTTACATGCTTTGATGAGTATGAAAAAGAAGCACAATATCTGCTGGCCTTGGAGTCGCCTTTGCCACTTCCTGCCTATGAACGCATATTGAAAGCCGCTCATACTTTTAACTTACTGGATGCCCGTAAGGCTATTTCAGTCACAGAACGCCAGCGCTATATTTTACGCATTCGTACCCTTACTAAAGGGGTTGCTGAAGCTTATTATGCTTCTCGCGAAGCGCTTGGATTCCCTATGTGTCATAAGAATTAAGAGGCTGTCATGACTCAACAGACTTTCCTTGTGGAAATCGGCACAGAAGAGTTACCGCCGAAGGCTCTTCGTTCATTAGCCGAATCATTTGCCGTAAATTTTACATCTGAACTTGATAGCGCTGATATTGCCCACGGTTCAGTCAGCTGGTTTGCCGCTCCTCGCCGTTTAGCATTAAAAGTGGCTGATTTAGCATCTTCTCAACCGGATCGCGAAGTTGAAAAACGCGGACCTGCAATTTCGCAGGCTTTTGGGGCTGATGGTCAACCGACTAAAGCCGCCGAAGGTTGGGCGCGTGGTTGTGGAATTACAGTTGATCAAGCAGAACGTTTGACGACAGATAAAGGCGAATGGTTGCTTTATCGTGCTCAAATGAAAGGCCAATCAGTCAGTGAATTATTGATTGATATGGTGAGCCGCTCTCTTGCGAAACTGCCTATTCCAAAATTAATGCGTTGGGGAGATAAAGAAACCCAATTCGTGCGCCCTGTTCATACGGTCACGTTGCTTCTTGGTAGTGATGTCGTTGAAGGCGAAATTCTTGGTATTAAGAGCGGCCGTACAATCCGCGGTCACCGTTTTATGGGTGAAGCTGAATTTACTATTGATAACGCCGAGCAATACCCTACGATACTGCGTGAGCGCGGTAAAGTCATTGCTGACTATGAAGAACGCAAAGCAATCATTAAAGCAGGTGCTGAAAAAGCGGCTGCAGCATTAGGTGGTAAAGCAGATTTAACAAATAGTCTGCTTGAAGAAGTGGCTTCATTGGTCGAATGGCCAGTTGTATTAACCGCTAAATTCGAAGAGAAGTTTTTAGAAGTCCCTTCAGAAGCTTTAGTTTATACAATGAAAGGCGATCAAAAATATTTTCCCGTTTATGATAATGCAGGCAAGTTAATACCTAACTTTATCTTTGTGACTAATATTGAATCTTCTGATCCTCAGCAAATTATTTCGGGGAATGAAAAAGTTGTGCGTCCGCGTTTAGCAGATGCTGAGTTTTTCTTTAAGTCCGATCGTAAACACCGCTTAGAAGATAATTTACCGCGCTTAGAAACTGTTTTATTCCAAAAACAACTAGGTACGCTGCGTGATAAAACTAATCGTTTAGAAGCATTAGCAGGCTGGATTGCAGGCAAAATAGGTGCAGATGTTAATCATGCTACTCGTGCGGGTTTATTAGCTAAATGTGACTTGATGACTAATATGGTTTTTGAGTTTACTGATACTCAAGGTGTTATGGGGATGCATTATGCACGCCATGACGGTGAGTCAGAAGATGTTGCATTAGCGCTAAAAGAACAATACCAACCGCGTTTTGCTGGTGATGAACTGCCTTCTACTGATGTATCTGCTGCTCTTGCGCTCGCTGAAAAAATGGATACGCTTGCCGGTATTTTCGGTATTGGTCAGCACCCTAAAGGGGATAAAGACCCGTTTGCTTTGCGTCGAGCTGCACTGGGTGTTCTGCGCATTATCGTTGAAAAAGATTATCAGCTTGATCTTGTTGAAATGACACAAGAAGCTGCTCGTCTGTATGGCGATAAGCTAACCAATGAAAATGTAGTCAACGATGTTGTTGAGTTTATGCTTGGTCGTTTCCGATCTTGGTACCAAGAGCTTGGCTTTAGTATCGATACTATTCAAGCGGTATTGGCTCGCCGTCCAACACAACCAGCCGATTTTGATGCTCGAGTTAAGGCTGTGTCTCACTTCCGTTCTTTAGATGAAGCACAAGCATTAGCGGCCGCTAACAAGCGTGTATCTAATATTCTTAGCAAGTCTGATGAAAAATTAGGTGATAGCGTTTTAGCATCTGTTCTTAAAATGCCAGAAGAAGTTAAGCTTGCGACTCATGTAGTAGTATTACAAGAAAAATTAGCTCCAATGTTTGCTGATAGAAATTATCAAGAAGCATTGTCTGAGTTGGCTTCTTTACGTGATGTTGTTGATGAGTTTTTTGCAAGTGTGATGGTTATGGATGAGGATCAAGCGGTACGTATTAACCGCTTAACATTGCTGAGCCAACTGCGAGAACTATTCTTAAAAGTTGCGGACATCTCTTTATTGCAATAATTAACTATTTGATTCTTTTTTAAGTGCAAATAGGATTATTTAAAATAAGCGCTAAACAATTGTTAGCGCTTATTTTTTTGCCAAAATAGGCGAATTTGCTAAGAAACCTTACCGTTTTGATGGTTTTATCAGCAGACGAACTGAATTAGATAAAAATGGGTTGACGAACTCAGCGCTCGGCAGTATTATTCACACCGTTTTCGGCGAGTAGCGCAGCTTGGTAGCGCAACTGGTTTGGGACCAGTGGGTCGGAGGTTCGAATCCTCTCTCGCCGACCAAATTCCTAAGCCCACCTCATTGAGGTGGGTTTTTTCGTTTTAGCCTTTCTAACTTTGTTCTATTCCTCCTTCTCATTTTTCAGAGTAAGTTTCCTTGCACATAATAGCTGTGATCTGTTGAGATAACGGTTTGTGGCGTTAATGTCATTAATCGTATTGCATGGTCTTTTTGCTGTTATAAATTCTTATTTTTCTTTGAGTTTATACCAAAGCAAATTAAAGGATTTTCATTACAAGGACTCGTTAATGAAACCAAAATACAGTGTAGGATTTGCACTTTCTCTTATGTTGTTTCTTGGGCTATTTTTGTCCATAACACCTATAGTCCAAGCTCATAGTGATAGCTATGCATCAAAGCTTCCTTCCTCATTGAATCCATCCGATGTACAGCCCTGCATTACTGTTAGGCAGGTTCATATAGAAGGTGTTGCCCTGTTTAACCTTATAGAGCCAAAGCGTATAAATGAATGGAAACG
This sequence comes from Providencia sp. Je.9.19, assembly GCF_051129765.1. Classification (NCBI taxonomy): domain Bacteria; kingdom Pseudomonadati; phylum Pseudomonadota; class Gammaproteobacteria; order Enterobacterales; family Morganellaceae; genus Providencia; species Providencia sp. Je.9.19. The sequence goes on along the minus strand of NZ_JBCPSS010000004.1, from coordinate 101,136 downwards.
GTTAATTGAAGGTAAATGTGTGAATGACAGTGCTCTGATAGATTACGCGGAGTTGATCACTTCAGAGCTAGAACAGGCTGGTTATGCTACATCTTATTTATTTTATCCTGAACAGAGCTTTTCATTCGGGGTATTAAAAGCCACGTTAGTGGCAGGGAGAGTTGCAAATATTACTTATCAAGATACCGCTCATGGTGATAGGTCATTATCAAATGCTTTTCCCGTTACGAATGGTCAAGTATTTAACTTAAGGCTTGTAGAGCAAGGATTGTACAATTTACAAAATACGTCTCTTATTCCTTATAATATTTATTTAGTACCAGACGATAATGAAACTCAGTTAATTGTTGAACGTACTAAAGAAAGGGCATTTAAGGGGTTGTTTTCTATTGAGTCATTGAAATTAGATGGTTCATTGAATAATTCTGTTGGTAACACTTTCATGTTGGCAAATCCATTGTTGTTAAATGATTTTTTTTATACGGATATTAGCCATGATTTTACTAAAGAGACAAATAATAAAGGGATAAATAGTAACGCAATATCAGTTGGATTTTTTTATTCATTACCGTACCAATATTGGTTGTTTTCCACTTATGGTGGTTATCAAGAAAGCCAAAGTAAAGATTCAATCGATGAAACTGTGTTATTGCTGGAGCAACGTAGCCGCATCTTATCGTTAGACGCAAAATATATATTAAGGCGTATGCAAAACACACTGACAGCATTGAGCTTTGGTTCTCAGGTACAGACATTAGATACCTTCTTATCTCATCAACGTTTAAAGACACAAAGACGTCTGGCAAGTTACGTCATGGTAGGGTTGGATCATAAAATTGACTTCTCTCAAGGCCATCTTACATTGTCGTTAAATTATAAACAGGGTACGGATTGGTTTGGTGCTAATGCACACCAAATTACGGGGTTAGATAAGCCTCAAATATATCAGCTTTCTATTGCTGCTCAACGTTCGGCGTTGTGGTTTAAACAACCTATTTATCATCAACATAAAATGGAAGTTCAATTAAGCCGTTCAAAACTTGATAACTTATTGGAGCAAGGGATTTTGATTGGAAAATTTGGTCTGAGTGGCTTTGGTAATTCAGAGGATGATTTTAATATGGGAGATAATAATTTAATGCTAAAGAATGAATTGGGTTGGGTGACACCTTGGAAAGGCACCCAGCTTTATACATCCTTAGATTTGGGTACCACTTCAAATGATAGAGCGGGATTTTGGCATGAGAATTTATTGCTTGGTGTTAGAGCTGGTACTCGGGGATGGCTAGAGTCTGTTGCTTACCATTTCTTTGTCGAATCGCCAGTCTGGAAAACTGAGAGTATGAGAAAAAACCAATTTAGTGGAGGTGTAGAATTGAGTTTTGGCTACTAGTTGATAATATTTTATATATTCTATCGTTGCTAAATTATCATTAAGATTATGCTAAGTAAGCAGGTTCTCATTTATAAACTTTTAGGCTGTAAGATAAATCAATAGAAATGACGTTATTTATGAAGCTATCGACTGGTTAAATTTTTGTTAGCTATTAGCACCAATATCATTTCTATGTGAATAAAAAACAAACTAAATACTAACATAGGAAAATAGTTTCAATATAGTTTCTCTTCAGAATTTTATATTGTAGCTATTTGGATAAAACGCTATTTTCGTTCAGTAATTCAGCACTTAATCACAAATATAAAAATAAATCACCTCACTATAAAACACTAATCATTGCCAATTTTGTGGATATAACCTCTACCTATCAATATTAATACTAATATATTAACCTAAATTATGGATGTGATTGTTTCTAATATGTTGCAAAAAATATACTAAGGCAGTATGTGATGCTATTGACGAAGTGGATGACAGTTGATTAATTGCACAGTGAATAACAAAAAATACAGATGTTATATCTGTCTCTTGAATGATGGATGTAAACATCAAGCAAAAACAACATGAACACCACAGGAGCATATAGATGACGCGCTCTCTTAAAAAGACAGGTCTATTAACCGTTGGTTTAACGCTTGCTGCGTTGGCAGTTTCCGCATCAGTACAAGCTAAAACATTGGTTTATTGTTCAGAAGGTTCTCCAGAAGGTTTTAATCCACAATTATTTACCTCTGGTACAACTTATGATGCAAGTTCAATTCCATTATATAACCGCTTAGTTGAATTTAAATTAGGAACGACGGAAATTGAACCTGGTTTAGCTGAAAGCTGGGATGTGAGTGACGATGGTAAAGTTTATACTTTCCATCTGCGCAAAGGGGTTAAATGGCACTCGAATAAAGAGTTCAAACCAAGTCGTGATTTGAATGCTGATGATATAATCTATACATTCATGCGTCAGAAAGATCCAAATCATCCGTATCATAAAGTTTCAGGCGGAAGCTATGAGTATTTTATGGGTATGGATATGGATAAAATCATTGATAAAGTTGATAAAGTTGATGATAACACGGTTCGTATTACCCTGACACGCCCAGAATCGCCATTCTTAGCAGATATGGCAATGGATTTCGCTTCTATTCTTTCAGCTGAATATGCTGACCAAATGTTGAAAGCCGGAACCCCAGAGAAAGTCGACCTTAACCCAATTGGAACAGGTCCTTTTGAGTTACAACAATATCAAAAAGACTCGCGTATTCTTTATAAAGCAAACAAAGAATATTGGGGAACTAAGCCTAAACTTGATCGTTTAGTATTCTCAATTACACCTGATGCTTCGGTTCGTTACGCAAAATTGCAGAAAAATGAGTGCCAAGTTATGCCATATCCAAATCCGGCAGACTTGGAGCGTATGAGAAAAGATAAAGATATTACTTTGTTGGAACAGCCTGGTTTGAACGTAGGTTATCTCTCTTATAACGTTGAGAAGAAACCGTTGGATAACCAAAAAGTTCGCCAAGCATTGTCTATGGCGGTGAATAAAGACGCCATTATTGATGCGGTTTATCAAGGTGCTGGTCAAAAAGCGAAAAATCTAATTCCACCAACTATGTGGGGTTACAACGACGCAGTTAAGGATTATGAATATAATCCTGAAAAAGCAAAAGCATTACTGGCAGAAGCAGGCTTCCCAGAAGGTTTTGAGATTGATTTATGGGCAATGCCAGTACAACGCCCATATAACCCAAATGCGCGCAGAATGGCTGAAATGATCCAAGCTGACTGGGCGAAAATTGGTGTTAAATCGAAAGTTGTGAGTTATGAGTGGGGTGAATACCTCAAGCGCGCTAAAGATGGTGAACCACAAACCGTAATGATGGGCTGGACGGGCGATAATGGTGATCCTGATAATTTCTTTGCTACCTTATTTAGTTGCGCAGCTAAGGAACAAGGCTCTAACTATTCTAAATGGTGTAATCAAAGTTTTGAAAACTTGATTCAACCTGCGCGTATGACCGCAGATCATGATAAACGTGTTGAACTGTACAAACAGGCTCAAGTGGTTATGAATGAGCAAGCACCAGCGCTCATCATCGCGCACTCAACCGTGTTTGAACCAGTGCGTAAAGAAGTGAAAGGCTATGTGGTTGATCCACTGGGTAAACATCACTTTGAAAACGTAGATATCGAGAAATAATCGTTTCTAATCTGTATCTGCCCTTCACTGCGATCTCGTGGCGAAGGGCGTTTTCTTCTTTAATGTTTAGAAAATCTAGAATATTTAGCAAAATCTAAATATTAGAAGAAACAGGAAGGTTCAGTTATTTGTGAGCACTCAGAGCATTTTTTCTGAGTAGCCAAACGGACTAAGAGCCGTCAACGGCATTATTAAAGAGATTCAGGATATGTTGCAATTTATCCTTCGACGCTTGGGGCTCGTGATCCCCACGTTTATCGGTATTACATTATTGACGTTTGCTTTTGTTCACATGATCCCGGGCGATCCTGTGATGATAATGGCAGGTGAAAGGGGGCTATCCCCTGAAAGACACGCCTATCTAATGGCTGAGCTAGGGCTTGATCAACCACTATGGCAGCAATATCTCCATTATATTAATGGGATATTTCATGGCGATTTAGGTATTTCCTTGAAAAGCCGCATTGGTGTTTGGGAAGAATTTTTACCCCGCTTTCTTGCCACTATGGAATTAGCCACCTGCGCAATGATTTTTGCTGTATCGGTAGGGATCCCTGTCGGGGTACTGGCGGCAGTAAAACGTGGTTCTATTTTTGATCATACCGCGATTGGCATTTCCTTAACGGGCTATTCAATGCCGATTTTCTGGTGGGGGATTATGCTTATCATGTTGGTATCGGTACAGCTAGACCTCACGCCAGTGGCGGGAAGGGTTAGTGATACTGTTTTCCTCGATGATTCACATCCACTCACTGGCTTTATGTTAATTGATACCCTAATTTGGGGGGAAGATGGCGACTTCATGGATGCGGTTATGCATCTGATCTTGCCTGCGATTGTGCTTGGGACAATACCGTTAGCCGTCATTGTGCGTATGACTCGTTCAGCTATGTTGGAAGTGTTGGGAGAGGATTATATTCGCACCGCGAGAGCGAAAGGCGTTAGTCGTGCCCGAGTCATTTTAATTCATGCACTACGCAATGCATTATTGCCTGTCGTTACGGTTATTGGATTGCAGGTTGGCGTGATGCTTGCCGGCGCTATCTTAACTGAGACAATTTTTTCATGGCCAGGACTTGGGCGTTGGTTGATAGAAGGGTTACAGCGACGTGATTATCCTGTTGTTCAGGGCGGTGTTTTACTTGTCGCGACACTAATTATTCTTGTTAACTTAGTGGTTGATGTACTGTATGGCATCGTCAACCCACGTATTCGTCATAAAAAATAAGGAGCGCTAAAATGTCTCAATCTACCGAGCCTACTGTTGTCAGCGCCCCACAGCCGATGACGCCATTACATGAATTTTGGCATTATTTTAAACGTAACAAAGGTGCCGTTGTTGGGATGTTTTACATCATCCTAATGGTACTGATTGCCATTTTTGCTGGAGTTTTGGCTCCTCATGCACCAGATGAGCAATTCCGTGATTTTTTACTGACTCCTCCGGTTTGGCAAGATGGTGGGAGCTGGCAATTTATTTTAGGTACTGATGATATTGGCCGCGATATGTTGTCACGCTTAATGTATGGTGCGCGATTATCACTCTTAGTGGGCTGTTTAGTTGTGGTTCTCTCATTAATTATGGGAGTTACTTTCGGTGTTATAGCGGGTTATTTTGGCGGCGTTGTTGATGCTATCATCATGCGTATTGTTGATATCATGCTAGCACTACCGAGTTTATTGCTCGCATTGGTGCTGGTGGCTATTTTTGGTCCCTCAATCGTTAACGCCTCCATTGCACTGACATTTGTCGCATTGCCCCATTATATTCGCTTGACCCGTGCTGCCGTTTTGGTGGAGGTCACCCGAGACTATGTCACGGCTTCCCGTGTAGCAGGAGCAAGCGCTACGCGTCAAATGTTCATCAATATTTTACCTAACTGTCTTGCACCATTAATTGTTCAAGCATCATTAGGTTTTTCAAATGCCATTTTAGATATGGCTGCTTTGGGTTTCTTGGGTATGGGCGCACAGCCACCAACTCCTGAATGGGGAACGATGCTCTCTGATGTATTGCAATTCGCACAGAGCGCTTGGTGGGTAGTGACATTCCCAGGAGTGGCAATTTTATTGACTGTATTAGCGTTTAACCTGATGGGTGATGGTTTACGCGATGCATTTGATCCAAAACTCAAGCAGTGATGAGGTAATCTAATGGCATTGTTAAATGTAGAACAACTCTCAGTACATTTCGGTGATGAAGGTTCAGCGTTTCGCGCCGTTGATCGCATCAGCTATAGCGTTGAAAAAGGACAAGTTGTTGGTATTGTTGGCGAGTCAGGTTCAGGTAAATCGGTTAGCTCTCTTGCGATTATGGGCCTAATTGATTATCCCGGAAAAGTTATGGCGCAGTCGTTGCAGTTTGATGGGCGCGACTTACTCTCTATTCCTGAAAAAGAACGCAGACAAATTGTTGGTGCGGATGTTGCGATGATTTTCCAAGACCCCATGACGAGTTTGAACCCTTGTTTTACGGTGGGTTATCAAATCATGGAGGCGCTGAAGGTACATCAAGGTGGTAACAAAAGTACACGTAAACAGCGCACTATAGATTTACTTGATATGGTGGGAATTCCTGATCCGCAATCACGTCTTGATGTTTATCCGCATCAATTATCGGGCGGCATGAGCCAACGAGTCATGATTGCAATGGCAATTGCTTGTCGACCAAAATTGTTGATAGCTGATGAACCAACGACTGCGTTAGATGTGACTATTCAGGCTCAAATTATTGAACTCTTGCTTGAACTACAACAGCAAGAAAATATGGCGTTAGTGCTGATTACCCATGACCTCGCATTAGTGTCCGAAGCGGCGCATCATATTATTGTTATGTACGCAGGTCAGGTGGTTGAATCCGCGAAAGCGACTGATATCTTTAAACACCCTCGTCATCCATATACCCAAGCACTTTTACGTGCGTTACCTGAGTTTGCAACGAATAAATCACGATTGGCTTCATTACCAGGCGTCGTTCCCGGTAAATATGATAGGCCATTCGGTTGTTTATTAAATCCTCGTTGCCCTTATGCAACGGATCGTTGTCGCCAAGAAGAGCCGGTGTTACAGACTATCGGTAATCGTCAGGTGAAATGTCATATGCCACTGGATGATATGGGGAGGCCAACGCTATGAGTGAAAAACAACACACGCCTTTGTTAAAAGCGGTTGATTTAAAGAAATATTATTCAGTCAAAGGGGGCTTGTTTTCAAATGAGAAAACCCTTAAAGCACTGGATGGCGTTTCATTTGAATTAGAAAAAGGTAAAACTTTAGCGGTTGTCGGTGAATCAGGTTGTGGAAAATCAACTCTAGGCCGTTTACTGACTATGATTGAAGTCCCGTCTGAAGGTGAGCTCTCTTATCTAGGTCAAAATCTACTGATAAAAGATAAATCTGCGGAAAAGTTACGCCGCCAGAAAATACAAATTGTATTTCAAAATCCTTATGGCTCTTTGAATCCACGGAAAAAAGTGGGCCAAATACTCGAAGAACCTTTGTCGATTAATACAACGTTATCGAAAGAGCAGCGTAAAGATAAAGTTTTATCAATGATGGCGAAAGTCGGGCTTAAGACTGAACATTATAACCGTTATCCACATATGTTTTCGGGAGGACAACGCCAGCGTATTGCAATTGCACGTGGCTTAATGTTAGATCCTGATATTGTGGTCGCAGATGAGCCAGTTTCGGCTTTGGATGTCTCTGTTCGTGCTCAAGTTCTTAATTTAATGATGGATTTGCAACAGGACTTAGGACTTTCATATGTATTTATCTCACATGATTTATCTGTAGTAGAGCATATTGCAGATGATGTGATGGTGATGTATTTAGGTCGTTGTGTGGAAAAAGGGACCAAAGAGCAGATTTTTAATAATCCGCTGCACCCTTATACTCAAGCACTTTTATCGGCGACACCAAGGCTTAACCCTGATCTAAGGCGAGAAAGGATCAAGCTGACTGGTGAATTGCCTAGTCCTTTAAACCCGCCACCAGGATGTGCTTTTGCTGCGCGTTGTCGTAGAGCTTTTGCTCAATGTACTCAATTCCAGCCAACTTTAAAGGAATATAATGGGCAATTGATAGCTTGCTTTGCTGTTGATGAAGATGAAAAAGCTGTCGATATTGATGGAAAACACACAGTAGGTGTGGCCTAGAAAGCACAAACGGCAGAAAATTCGATGTTTCTGCCGTTTGTTTATTCGATTTTTGTGATTGTTAGCCATTAATATGTATCTTATCTGAAATATTCAATCTTTCTTTTTAAATTGCTCCTTTGCTTACAAAATCAAGTATACTGGCTGCCGTATTTCGTTTTCTTTAAAAAGATGCTCTTGATTAGAAAGGTTGCGGCCAAATGAACACCCGAGTCCAACGCTCACTAACGTTAAAAAGTATGATTGTATTCTTTGTGATTACGCTACTTTTTCTCGCACTTTTTTTAGCTATTCAATTTAGCTATTTATTAGAACAACGTAAGCAAGACTACTTGAATCAATTAAGTAATACGGTGGTTCAAATTCAGAAACCGTTAACGGATTCATTACTGAGTTCCGACTTAAATGAAACGAAAAGATTGCTCATCAGTTTGAAAACGTCAGGTATTATGGGTAAAGCGATGATTACGGTTGATAATGCAACTGTAATGAATTTAAGTTTCGCAACCCCTCGGCCTATTCCTGATTGGGCTGTTACATTTCTCAGTCTTCCTGTTGAAATGACCGTACCATTGTATGCATATGGTAATGTAGCACCTCACGCTAAGCCACAAGGGTATTTGACCTTGCAGGTAGATTCAAACCGAGTATATCGATTTGCGCTTAATACACTTGCGTTAATGACAACAACATACTTATTGTTAGTACTGATTATTGCGATTGCAATGACATGGTGTGTAAGTCGAATGATCATCAGGCCGCTACGAAAAATAGCCATTGAGTTACAGACGGGTAATAACGTAAAAAGCTTGGATGTATCTGATTATCATCAAGATGATGAGCTAGGGTTATTAACAAAAGGCTATAACCGTCAAATAAAAAAACAAAATTCAGACTAAGCCATGAACATGCACTAATCTTTATGGTCTAATATCGTTATATACCCATTTTCTTTTTGTCACATGACGTTAATGATACATATAGTTGTTTTATTATAAACATAGAGGCTAGGGACCAACCAAGCTAGTCGCTGAAAATTATTGAACGCTATTGTGACAGTTGTTATCGTTGAAATGTAACTTGAATCGTCTAGGGTATTGTTAATAATGGTATTGTCGATAATGGTAAAATCTGATGAAGCCAAGCTATCTCATTTAACCTGATAAATTCGCGTTTTTAGTTAATTTATCCACCACAATTTACGGTTAAATGTAAGAGTAAAAACACATAGGGGTCTACATGCAGGGCTTGAACTTTCGGTATATCATCAGCGTTGTATTATTGTCAGTCACTGGTTTCGCCAGTGCTGAGGCATTACAACCTGATCCAGCATGGCAGCAAGGAAAGCTAGAAAATGGCTTTAGCTGGCAATTATTACAAACACCACAGCGCCCAAATGATCGTGTTCAACTTAGGTTAGCAATCAAAACAGGCTCACTGACTGAAAAAGCCAGTGAAAAGGGTTACAGTTATTTGATCCCTAAAATGGCACTGTATCATCAAACAGATGCATTTCCAGCCGCCGTACTACAAGATTTTTGGCGTCAGGCCGCTGATCCTGATATGCCTATTCCGCCAGCGGTTGTTTCATATGATTACACTATTTATAGTTTAAGTTTACCTAATAACAAACCTGAGTTAGTAAAGCAGGCGCTTAGTTGGCTTGCAACTTCAGTGGCTGGGGCAACTTATACTGAAACCTCGTTACATAATGGTCTAAATATTCCTAATCTTCCTGTTGCGACCTTACCTTTGGATGCGAGTGATCCTGTTTGGCGTGCGCGCTTAAAAGGTTCAGCAATGATGGGATATGATCCGGGTCAAAAAGTAAATGATAATATTGATTTAGCAAGTGTGAATTCATTTTACAAGAAATGGTATACACCAGATGTGATGACATTATATGTCGCAGGCCATGTTGATTCACGTATGTTATCAGACAGTATTTCACAGACCTTTTCTTCTCTAGAAGGTCGGCGTTCAGAGCCTGTTTCTGTTGCTGTGCTCTCTGCGGTTAAGCCTCAATCAATCGATATGCTACAAGATAGACAAACTAAAGATACGCTTTCATTGATTTGGGATATTGATTGGTTGCCAATCAATGATTCCTCAGTGCTATTGCGTTATTGGGGTAGTGATCTCGCTCGTGAGGCGGTATACCGCTCATTGCAAAAAACGTTTAACCAAAAATTTAGTCAAGATGAAGTCGTACCGGGGCTAGATTGCAGGGTGCAATACCAAAAAGCCAGTTGTACGCTTACTATAACAGCGCCACCAGAAAAAATGGCTGCGGTTACGGACGTGGTCTTGAATGAATTGGTCACTATCAATCAAAATGGCATCGCACCTGAACTGTTTGATGAGATGATCAAAGAAAAACAAGTTCAGTTATCACAACTGTTTGCCGCTTATGCACGTACTAGCACGGATGTGTTGATCAGCCAGCGTTTAATTTCCCAGCAAAATGGGGTGGTTGATATTGCACCAGAACAGTATCAAAGTTTAAGACAAGTATTTTTGGCATCGCAGAATCTTGAACAGGTCAATATGGATGTTCGACGGTTATTGTCTCAGGAAGCGGCTTTTGTGTTGGCGCAGCCTAAAGAAAAACAGACCATGGATGCAGAACAAATTCGTCAAAAATTTAGCAAAGCATTGTGGCCGCAGTCACAGCCAATTCCCCCTACTGTGGGTGACGTTGTGACTCAAGAACAAGCAATTCAGTTAGCGCCTGCGGCACCAACGACTAAATAATAAATTACTTAATAATCAGTAATAGTAATTGAATGAAAAATAGCCTCTAAAGTTTAAGAGGCTATTTTTTTATCCTCTAGTCAGTAACGACTCAATTGTTTTAATCAGCACATCTCGAGATTCTCTGTTATCAACGAATCCAGCAGCACTGATTTTGGCTTCTGGCGCATAGTAAGCAACGGACCCCCAAAAACCGAGGTGTGAATAAAGGGTAATGCCATTAACGACACTAGCCATGATCCCTAAACGATATTCCTCTGCTCCTTGATGATTACCAGTACTTAACATGGTCTCTAGTGTCTCAGATGAGGTGAAAATAGCCCCATTGAATAATGCTTCAAAAAAGAGTGCCATTTGCTTTGAAGACATGATTAAACCACCACCACCATAAGCATCCATTGATGCATGAATATCTGTACCATCCAGCTTACCAAGATATTGCCGTGCACGAGGTTCCTGGTGGGTTGGCTGCTCTAAATATTCCCAATAGGCGCTGTTGAGTCCAATTTTATCGAAACTCAATAATTCTCTAACGGCTAAGCCGAGCGATTGCCCCGTGACCCTTTCAATAATATCTCCAAGTAAGATATAGCCAGTATCAGAATAAATAAACGATTCTGATGGTGCGATAAAAGGCACCTGTTTATTGGCATATAACTCGATTTGTTCTAAACGGCTCCATTCATGATCAGGATGTTTGAGAACCTTAGAGAGGTAATCCGCATCTGCGTGGTCAAGTAATCCACTACTGTGATTCAATAAATGTCGAATGGTAATGCGATCAGTATCATAGGGAGGGCTGAGAAGTTCATTATATCTAGGGGTGATGTAATGAGAAATCGCACCGTCGATGGAGAGTTTTTGCATTTCGGCTAGCCTTAGAATGGCTGCCGCGGTGAATGTTTTGGTATTGCTTGCAATTCTCAGAGGGGTATCTACGGTTAAAAGCGCGCCATCAAGGTCGCTTCCTCGCGCACAAAAAGTTTCTATGCTGTTTTTTGTTTGGTTGTGAGAGTATAGGGCGACGCCACAAGATAAACTTTCAAGAGATAGCATTGTTATCATTTTATTTATTCCAAATTTTTCATACTTTGTCGTTATAGTGATCGCTTCATATTCACTTATAATATACTTGAATAATTAGTTAATCATATAGTCAAAAAGGCTCTTCTTCTTTATGAAAGTTATTTGAAAAATTAAAATTTCATATCAACTACTTGGGTAACAGAAATCTAATGATAAAGGGATTATGTGGTTGGCTATAATTTTAAGTTTGTTATTTATCATTATATTCAGATTAAATTTTCACGTTGATTAAAATTATTATATTTTTCGGTATTAATTTAATATTTTACAAAAATGAATTGAAATGATAATGAATTTTTAGATTATTTATTAATTTTTTCAGTTTTTCTGAAATGTATTTTTAGTTGGTTTTAACTATTTTTTAGTTTTCAATGTTTATTGGCTGATTTTAAATATGCAATTTTCAGGTAATGTATTCTCACATACATTATAGGTTAGCCCAAAATTGCCACTCTCTTTTGTCCAACCGTTTCCTTCGGTTTTTATTGTGAACTCTTTTTCATTTTTAGGGGTGAATCGCATATCTAGGGTTTTATTTGTATTAATATTATAAGTACAGTATTGGAACTTTAAAGGTGTTGATTCACTTTCCTGAATAGCAATGCTCATTTTAAATGATTGTACTGGGTTTTTTTCACCAATAATTCCTTGTAACACACCTGACCATTTGCCATTTTCCCCATCGGCACTGAAAACACCACTGCCAGTTTCATTAATTTCATGAAGTTTTGGGCAATGTTCTGTGGCTTGAGCTACTGAAATAAAACCTATAGATGTCATTATTGCTAAAATTGAAATTATTTTTTTCATATTAAATTCTCCTTTTTAAATGAGCTTGTTTTATACATAAAAAAATATATCAATACAAGTGTAGATGAAATGAATGAATTTTAATTTCAGATTTATTTTTAATATGATAATTTGTGTTTTAATGTTTGCGGCGTTGTTTTTAATTAATTTTTTTTAATATATTTAAATTTTCAGATATAGTCATGATAATTTAGTTATTATTACGCAATCGTTGTGCTAGTCTTGTTATTCGACTACTAATTGTGCTTTGTCGCCGTAGGACATAATATAAAGGTAATAAATAAAATGAAAAAAACAAATATATTTTTATCTCGCTTAGGTTTACGGTACCCAATTATTCAGGCACCTATGGCAGGGGTATCCACAGCAAAGTTAGCCGCAGCAGTCTGTGAAGCGGGTGGGTTAGGTTCGCTTGGATTAGGAGCAAGTTCTGTTGAACAAGCACGGCAACTGATTGCTGAAACCCAAACACTGACAAATAAACCGTTCAATGTGAATTTATTTTGTCACCATCACCCGCAACGCAATCATGAAAATGAACAGGCCTGGATTGACTATCTGCTCCCACAATTTTCTGAATTTAAGATAACGCCTCCAAAGAAACTTAATGAAGTTTATCAGACATTCATTGATAACATTGAAATGCTTGAATTATTACTTGAAATGAAACCTGCGGTAGTTAGTTTTCATTTCAATATACCATCAGCGGAAGTTATTCGTCAGTTTAAACAACAGGGTATTTATACCATGGCAACGGCGACTAATTTACAAGAGGCGCGGTTGATTGAATCAAGTGGAATTGAGGCAATTATTGCACAAGGTATTGAGGCTGGGGGGCATCGGGGAATGTTTGATGTTCAAGCGAAGGATGAAAGCCTGACAACTAATACGCTTGTTTCTTTACTTCACCGACATACAACGTTACCGATTATTGCGGCGGGCGGTATCATGGATGGTGATGATATCAAACTTGCATTGCAAAATGGTGCAATGGCAGCTCAGCTTGGTACGGCATTTATTTTATGTCCTGAATCTGCGGCAAATGCACATTATCGCGCTAAACTTAAAAGCCAAACAACTGACAATACCGTATTAACTACAGCGATCTCTGGTCGTCCCGCAAGGGGTGTTATCAATCAGTTTATTCGGATTGGACATGAATATGGTGCTAATAAATTACCTGATTATCCCATTGCTTACGATGTAGGCAAGCAACTCAACGCAGCAGCAATGCAATTAGGTAGTGATGAATTTGCTGCTCATTGGGCAGGGCAGAGCGTTGCAAGAGCGAGAGAAATGTCAGCAAAGGAATTAGTGGAAATATTGGCGCAGGAAATGGGGCGAATATAGCTAGAGGTGATTTTTTGGGGATAACCAATAAATTATCCCCAATTAAAATTATGGCGTGAGAATGTCGTCTTGTGAATCTTTAGACTCGTCAGTGGCTATCCACGCGGCGCAAAATAGTGTCAGTCTTGCAAAGAAGTAGAAGAACGCCATTAAACCAATGACAGAACCGAAAGCCGCGCCAGAAGGCGACGATGCTAAACTCGGTAAAATCCACGTCATAACTGATTTGATAATTTCAAAGCCAATAGCGGCGAGCAAGGTGCCTTTGAGTAATGAATTACGGCGATGCTGCATGCGTGGTAGTATCCAAAAAATCCATAGGAACAATAGAAAATTAGCAGCAATAGAAATTGTTAAGCCGATTAATGTCCAAACAGGTTTCAGCCATTCGATACCGCCTAACCCAATGATATTGACAATGGTTGCTTGTGCGGAGCCTGCAACGGAGGTCAATGTGATTGTCACAACTAAGGCGATGAGTAGGCCGATTAATGCAAAGAAATCACGAATATAGCGGAAAATAAAGTTTTCTTGTTCATCTTCATTACGTTCCCAAACGGGGCGTGACTGCGCCAAAATAGCCAAACGTAAGTTATTTACCCAATTTACCCCAGAGTAAACCGCTAATACTAAACCGGTTAATCCAACAGTTGTTCGTTGACGGATTGCGGTATCAATCGTTCTTTCTAAGGTATTAGCAAGGGTTGGATCAGTAATATTGGCAGAAATACCTCGAATGAGTTTTTCAAGTAATTCAGGATTGCTAGCTAAAACGAAACCTGCGGCTGCAAAGGAGAACATTAAAACGGGAATGAGCGAAAGAAAGGAGAAATAAGTAATGGCGGCACCAAACTGATTACCCATACGATCAGTAAAACGTTGTGCGGTACGGATCAGATGTGCAATGAAGGGGATAGCACAGACAAAATTAACAACCCGCATAGAGAAAGTCAGCGCTTTTTTACTGCCATCAATACTTTTATTGAGCGTTTTTTTCAGTTTGTTGGTGTCTTTTTGTTGTTCATCCTGCATATTCGACATTCATTCCCCTTTTTACTGTCGATTAAAATTTACTAACTGTTACCTAACGATAATCTAACTATAGCCTAAAATTAGCCATAACTTTACCTTAATGCCTATATTCAGATGAAAAATAGGCATATTTAAGGTGATAATAACTCATTAATTAATCAGAAAAAATAGTTGCTATTCAAGGCTAAAGTGCATCTTTATGCGCTTTAAGTTCAGCTTGTGCTTCTTTCAGTTCGTCTTGAGCTTCAGTGAGTTTAGCTTCACGTTTTGCAATTTTTTTACGGTCATCCCCTTTTTGTTTTTCTTCAAGCAATTCAGCTTCACGCTCTTTTACTTTTTCTGTTTTTTCTGCCACGTCTTTTTGGCTATCACGGTACAGGGATTCAGGTGTACAATAGCTATTCACGTTATCAAGAGCTCGCTCTAACCCATTCACGCGATTGTGATTACCGTGAGTTTTTGCATATTCTAATTGCTGTTCGATTTTTTGCTTTTTAATGTCACAGCCATTTTGTGGCTGGGCTGCGAATGTAGATGTACTGGCTAAACAAAAAATTGAAGCGGCACTCATGATGATAAGTTTTTTCATTATTCACCTCGGGTTATCTTGAAATTTGTATTTAGGATAGCGTTTTATCGTATTTAGATCATGTGAATTTTGTAATTATCCTATCGATGACAATACTACCTAAATTTAGCTATAATGACGCTAAAGTATTAATCCGGTCTATTTTTCACTCAAAGACTATCTTTAAAGAATCCATTTAATAGTGGTTAGTTTCTAGCGCTACTGTTGAATTTCCTCAGGAAATAAACGTTACATGTTAAGTTATCGTCATAGCTTTCACGCAGGCAACCATGCAGATGTACTAAAACACACAGTACAAAGCTTGATCATCGAATCTCTGAAAGAGAAAGAAAAACCATTTCTGTATTTGGATACGCACGCAGGGGCGGGTCGTTATCAGTTAACTAGTGAACATGCAGAAAAAACAGGTGAGTATCTACAAGGAATTGCACGTATTTGGGCGCAACCAGACCTACCCGAGGAATTGCTGCCTTATATGAGAATTGTTCGTCATTTAAATGAGAATGGAAAGCTGCGTTATTATCCGGGTTCCCCATTACTGGCGAAACACCTACTACGTGAAGAAGATCAATTGATACTGACGGAGTTACATTCAAGTGATTATCCGTTATTGCGTGCCGAGTTTTCACGCGATAATCGTGCTACCGTTTCTCGTGGTGATGGTTATCAGCAATTAAAATCTAAATTACCGCCATATAGCCGCCGTGGCTTTATGTTGATGGATCCGCCTTATGAAATGAAATCTGATTATGAGGCAGTCGTTAAAGGGGTAGTTGAAGGCTATAAACGCTTTGCAACCGGTACCTATGCAATTTGGTATCCTGTTGTATTACGTCAACAAATTAAGCGTATGATTAATCAATTAGAAGCGACGGGTATTCGTAGAATTCTACAAATTGAACTGGCTGTGCGTCCTGATAGTGATCAACGAGGTATGACGGCATCAGGTATGATTGTCATTAATCCACCGTGGAAGCTTGAGCAACAGATGAAAAATGTGTTGCCGTGGTTGCATAAAACCTTAGTGCCAGAAGGAATAGGGCATACTTTGGTTGATTGGATAGTACCTGAATAACTAACTCGATAGGTCAAGGCTATTGTATTAACAGGCAATACCTATCTTAAATGGCTATTTTTATCGCGACAACAAATAGCATAATAAGAGAAGATTAACCAATTAATCATTCTAAAAATGGGAATAACCAAGTTATGAGCAAACATTACGATTATATTGCAATTGGTGGTGGTAGTGGCGGTATTGCTTCTATGAACCGTGCAGCTATGTATGGTCAAAAGTGTGCCCTAATCGAGGCGAAAGCATTAGGTGGAACCTGTGTTAACGTAGGCTGTGTACCTAAAAAAGTCATGTGGCATGCAGCTCAAATTTCAGAAGCGATTCGCGCTTATGGTCCCGACTATGGTTTCGATACAACCATTAACCGATTTGATTGGAAAACACTGATTGAAAGCCGTACAGCTTATATTGATCGTATTCACCAGTCTTATGACCGTGTGCTTGGAAACAATAAAGTCGACGTGATCAGTGGTTTCGCTCGTTTTGTCGATGCACATACCGTTGAAGTTAATGGTGAAACTTATACTGCTGATCATATTTTGATTGCGACAGGTGGCCGCCCCGTTGTGCCGACAATCCCTGGTGCAGAATATGGCATCACATCAGATGGTTTCTTTGAACTAGACGATTTACCAAAACGTGTTGCTGTGGTCGGTGCGGGTTATATTGCCGTTGAACTCGCGGGCGTACTAAATGGTTTAGGTAGTGAAGCGCATTTATTTGTACGTAAACATGCACCGCTGCGTTCATTCGACCCGTTGATTGTTGAAACACTGGTTGAAGTGATGAATACAGAAGGGCCAAAACTTCACACTGAATCAGTACCAAAAGAAGTGGTGAAGAATGCAGATGGTTCGTTAACCTTAAAATTGGAAAATGGCCAAGAGCAAACGGTTGATGTATTGATTTGGGCTATTGGTCGTGAGCCAATGACGGATAATCTGAATATTGAAGCCGCAGGTGTTGAGCTGAATGCAAAAGGCTACATTAAGGTCGATAAGTATCAAAATACCAATGTTGCAGGTGTTTATGCGGTTGGTGACAATACGGGTGCAGTTGAGCTAACGCCTGTTGCAGTTGCTGCTGGACGTCGACTATCTGAACGTTTGTTTAATAATAAACCTGATGAGCATTTAGATTACAGTAATATTCCAACAGTGGTTTTCTCTCATCCACCTATTGGCACTGTGGGATTAACTGAACCTGAAGCGATTGAAAAATACGGTACTGATAAAGTCAAATCCTATAAATCATCATTTACGGCCATGTATACTGCGGTGACTTCTCATCGCCAACCTTGCCGAATGAAGCTAATTTGTGTTGGGGAAGACGAAAAAATCGTTGGTATCCACGGTATTGGTTTTGGTATGGATGAAATCTTACAAGGTTTTGCGGTTGCTCTGAAAATGGGTGCGACGAAAAAAGATTTCGATGATACTGTGGCTATTCACCCAACAGGTGCGGAAGAGTTTGTTACAATGCGCTAAGTGTGAGTGACAAATTTTAGTTTCAAAGATAAAGGCTAGGTCATTGATGATCTAGCCTTTTTAGTATCCTAAACGTATAAACACATTTAGGATGCGAAAGCTAAGGTATTTTACTTATCTAGTAACGCCGCTATTTCAGGATTCACGGATAAGCTCTTAAGGTAAGCCTTCATCGCGGGTGTAGCTTCAACGATGTTATAACGGGTTAGGAACATTACGAAAGCCCCAACATAGACATCGACTGCGGTCATCGTTTCACCGCAAATAAACGGTTTCGCGTTGATCAAGCATGTTTCTAAACAAGCAAATGAACGCTCAAAAGAACCAAATCCTGATGATTTTTGTTGTTCTTCATTCAACTCAATGCCTAAGTTTTTGACAGTGAAAGCTGACTCTATCGGCCCCGCAGTGAATAGGAACCAACGGTAATAAGCAGCACGTCTTGGGTCATTCAATGCGGGTGCAAATCCTTTTTCAACGAATTTATCTGCAAGATACATACAAATGGCTGCAGTTTCTGTCACGATAGCATCGCCATCCACTAGGGCAGGTACTTTTGCCATCGGATTAATGGCAAGATATTCCGCTGTATGCATCTCTTCGCCATAAGCTAATTCGATGCGTTTGTAAGGCACGGCTAATATTTTTAATAAAAGTTCGACTGTGTTACCACGTGACATTGAATTTGTGAAAAGAACGAGTTCGCTCATGATGATTCCCTTAGATGATTTCCATAGATGAAGTTGAGTGCTTACTATAAGGGAGAGGGATGTCAGAAACTGTCAGGAGTGATACAGAGAATTTCTTTTTGCCATTGTGCTAATAAATAGCCTTTAGGATAAGGAAGTTTATCGGCCAAAGTTGCGTAAGATTGAATTCTATCAAGTCGAAAATGTCGATAACTTTGGCGTAATTCACACCAAGCCGCTAGTACTTGGGTATCTTTCATATAACCAATTGCAATGGGCCAAATAATACGCTCACTTTGTTCCGTTTTCACATCCAGATAGGTGATTTTTGCTTTTAGTTCTTTACGTAAGCTAAGACGCAAATCTTTAGCGATAACATTATCAACGCTAGAAAAGTGGGTCGTTGGAGCAAATAAGGTATTTTGACTTAGGATTTTTTGTGATTTATTTACCACTATAGAATTTATTTTATCAATTGCACGCAAAGCAGATTTTTTAAGTTCGTCATCAGCATTACTTTTAACCCAACGTAAACCTAGAACTAATGCTTCAAGCTCATTTTCATCAAACATTAACGGTGGAAGCAATAAACCTGCTTTTAATTGATAGCCTATTCCCGCTTCACCCGTAATTTCAGCGCCTTGGTCTCTTAAAGACTCAATATCTCGATAAATCGATCGCACACTAATTTGGAATTGCGATGCGAGCGCTTCCGCGGTGATGGGATAACGATTTTCTTTTAAAATTTGTAATAAAGTCAGTAAGCGTTGGGTACGAGTCATTAAAGTCTCTACTTAAAATAGAATGAGCTAAATTAGGTTAAGGAATAATAACCGCAATTTCCACTATGATTATTAAATTTCTAATTATTGAGCATGTTAGCAATTCATACTTTGATAGCAATAGAGACATTAATAGTTATTCCTATAAAACCTTCATATCTCCGTCATGCCATTGTCATATTTTAAAAGTAGCCTGCGATTGCTAGGTTTGAACGCGCGTGCAGGCTATTTCATAAAAGTCGCATTTAAAACAATCACAAGAAAAATATTGCAAAAATACAATAGAGGTTAGGGGAAGAAAATGGTTAAACGCACATTATTGGTATCTGCCTTGATAGCATCAACATTTGGCGCAAGCGCCTCAGAGTTAGTGATTGCGGGACGTGACAGCAGTTACGGTGATGCCATGCAGTTTGTCGTTGATGAATATAAAAAGGCTAATCCTGAAGCCAATGTCACTTTAGTCAAACGTCCAAGCAAAGGCTTATATGAAAGCGTTGTGCTTTCAATGAGAGAAAAAACAGGAAGCTATGATGTTATCTTGATGGATGATACTTGGGCGCCTGAATTTCTTGCCAATAAATGGTTAACGCCATTGAATAAAAATTTCGATAGCCAAGATTTTATTCAAACTACGTTCGATATTGGCCGTTATCCAGATGTGAAAGGTGCGGCTTATGCGGTGCCAATGGTAGGTAACGTCGCCATGTTCGCTTGGAATAAAGATTTATTCGAACAGTATAAGCTGAAGCAGCCCCAGAGTTGGTCTGATGTATTGAACGCAGCCAAAACGATTAATTCAAGTGGAAATACTAATGGCGTTGTTTATCGTGGCGTCAAAGGAAATCCGATTGTTACTGGTTTTCTACCTATTTTATGGGGCTATGGCGGTGAGGTTGTAGATCAACATGGCAAACCTACTTTAAATACCCCTCAAGCCAAACAAGCCTTAGAAACATTTATTGCAATGAAACAGTATGCGCCAAAAGGCGTCGATGTTTATAACGCAGATGAAGTCCGTGATTCTTTGCAAAAAGGGACCGCAGCGATGGCCATTGAAGTATGGCCAGCTTGGGTGCCTGATCTTGATAATCCTAAAATATCAAAAGTGGTCGGCAAAATGGAAATGATGGCGCCCCCAGCTGAAGTGGGTAAGTCATCGCCAATGTTAGGGATTTGGCAGCTGGCTATTCCTGCGGATGCGAAAAATAAACTTCAAGCCGAGCAATTTTTATCCTTCGCAAGTAGCGCTCAAATGCAAAAGGCTTTGGCACTTAATTTTGGTATTCCACCAACACGCAACAGTGTCTATGCCGACCCACAAGTTGTAAGCCAATATCGTTGGTATCCACAGCAAGCGGAGGCGCTTCGTATGGGTAAGGCACGCCCTCGTATCCAAAATTGGGCAGAGGTTGAAAGTATTTTGGGGGATTTCTTGCAGATGGCGATGATGGGGCAAATGACACCGGAACAAGCTTTGCAACAAGCACAAAAACGGATTGAACGTGCAACTAAGAAATAGTTGTTTTTGAGTAAATGGCGCTACATTGTGGCGCCTTTATGGATGGCTCTGTATGTTATTTGAAAACCGTAAACATTTGTTTTTATTATTGTTACCGGCATTGACCATTCTGGGTTTATTAACGCTATATCCAGTAATTTCTGTGATTTACAACGCCTTTGGGCAGATAGATTACATTAATGATAGCTACCATTTTATTGGGCTCGATAATTTCAATGAACTCTTTGATGATTTCTTCTTTTTAGCCGCGATAAAAAATACGTTTGTATTTACGTTAGTTGCCTCAATTGCTCAAGTATTGTTGGGATTGTGGTTAGCACTACTCTTTAACCGTCAGTTTTTAGGGCGCAAGTTCGCATTACCTATCGTTATCTATCCCATGATGCTCTCGACCCTTGTGTGTTCGTCGATTTGGCGTTCTTGGTATAACTATGATTTTGGATTTTTGAATAGTCTGTTAGTTTCCGTCGGTTTGCCTGCTCAAGAATGGCTGTTTAATCCAGACCTAGCCTTATACGCCATTGCATTGGTGGATACTTGGCAATGGACTCCTATGGCCTTTTTGATCATTTTAGCGGGATTGCAATCTATTCCTAAGGATATTGGAGAAGCGGCGATGGTGGATGGTGCAAAAGGGGGAAAAGCCTTTTTTTATATCACGTTGCCACTGATCAAAAAACAATTGATGTTAGCGCTTTTATTAAGATCGATAGACACCTTTAAATTATTCGACAAAGTGTATGTGATGACAGGAGGCGGGCCGGGAAATTCGACTGAGACTCTCTCAATGTTTGTTTATAAATACGGTTTTCGCTTTTTCGATTTAGGCATGGCAAGTGCTGCGGCCTTGGTGATGTTGGCAATTTCATTATTAATGACGCTAATTTATGCCAAAAATGTGATGAAGGGACGTTAATCATGAAAGTGAAAATTCACACAATAACTGTTTGGTTTGCCGTTTTTTTAGTGATGCTACCGATTATTTGGATGTTCGGTACTGCCTTTAAATCACCGACAGAAATACTGGGTTCAGGGGCAAACTTATTGCCGCAACAGTTAAGTTTTTCATCGTTTGAACGGTTATTAGATGGCAACGTACTAATTTTGGTTGGAAATACCTTATTGATTTCTATTGGTGCTACTGTTGTTTCCGTTATTTTGGCTTTTTTTTCAGCTTATGGACTGGTGCGTTATCGTTTCCCAGCAAAATTGGATAGCGTATTTTTGCTCGCTGTTTTGATAGTTAAAATGATGCCGCCGATTGTGATTGCTATTCCGTTATATTCTTTTATGAATGACGTGGGTTTACTAAATACTCGAATCGGTTTAATTCTTGCTTATCAGGTGTATACATTGCCTTTTTGTATTTGGATGTTGCTGGGTTTTGTTCGTGATATTCCACTCGAAATCGAAGAAGCTGGTGCAATGGATGGCGCTCATTTATTGAATCGGTTGGCCTATATTGTATTTCCACTTTGTGCGCCTGGATTAGTTGCTACCGCCATTTTTTCAATGATTTTAGGTTGGAATGAATTTCTATTCTCTTTGTTATTTCTTCATACACCGGACAAATTCACTATTCCACTTTTTATCTCTAACTTTATGACGGAAGACGGCACTGCATGGGGAGAGTTAATGGCTATCGGGATTATCTCTTCATTGCCTATGTTGATATTAGCGGGTTACTTGCAACGCTATTTATTACGTGGTTTTTCAATGGGATTGAAATAATAGGTATTTATCATGCAAAAGAACAAACAAAAATTAGAACTTGTTAATGTGGGCAAATGCTATGGCGCACAAACGGTTATTCACCAAGTTGATTTGAGTATAGATGAGGGTGAGTTTGTGGTTTTTGTCGGACCATCGGGCTGTGGAAAGTCTTCATTATTAAGAATGATTGCCGGATTAGAATCGATTTCTCAAGGTGATATTCGCCTGAATGGGCGCAGTTTAAATGGGGTTCACCCCTCATTACGCCAAGTTGCGATGGTATTCCAATCTTATGCGTTATATCCGCATATGAATATTGAAAAGAATATGGCATTCCCACTTAAAATGGCGGGTGTCAGTAAAGGCGATATTGCCATAAAAGTGAAGCAAACTGCGGAAAGTTTGCAGCTAACATCGCTACTTGGTCGCTTACCTTCTGAGTTATCGGGTGGGCAACGTCAACGTGTTGCCATTGGCCGTGCATTGGTGCGCGATCCTGAATTATTCTTATTTGATGAGCCACTCTCTAACCTTGATGCTAAGTTACGGGGAGAAATGCGAATTTATTTAAAAGAACTTCATCAGAATCTAAATGCCACTATGATTTATGTAACTCATGATCAAGTCGAAGCAATGACGTTAGCGGATCGTATTGTGGTACTCAATCAAGGGCGAATTGAGCAAATTGGCTCTCCTGAAGCATTATATCACCAACCTGCGAATAAATTTGTTGCCTCATTTATTGGCTCTCCGGTGATGAATTTTATGTCCCAGCACGATATTTTGACGCTTAGCCCTCAAATTTTATTACCTCTACAAACACAGACAATTGGGATACGACCAAATCAAGTTATGGTTGATAGTCATTGTCCTGATGTTGTTATGCCTATCTCAGTAGTGGAGCCTCTAGGTCATGCACGTTTATATTACGGTAAGCTACAAGGTAAAAAATTTGTGGTTGAAAGTCATGAAAATTATCGTGTTGGAGAGGGTTTACCCATTAATTTAGCGCACTCTGTTATGCATTTTTTTGATGAGCAAGATGCGCGTATTGAACTTTTATTATCAGGGAAAGCCCATGTTGCCTAATTTTCAATTAACTGTGATCGGTAATGGGGATGCTTATGATAGCCAAAGGACCAATGCGAGTATTTTGGTACAAGAAAATGGTTATCAGTTATTGGTAGATTGCGGCCCTACAGTGCCGAGTCAGCTATTTAGCCAAATTCAGGTTGATGATTTGGACGTTATCTATATAACACATTGCCACCCCGATCATTGTTTAGGACTGACTTCATTACTGAATTGGATGGATTCTTATCGCCGTAAGCGTCCACTCATTATTATTGCTCAACAAGCGCAATGGGTAATTCTTGAACCATTAATTGCATTTTCACATTGGCCACAGGCAAGATTAGGCTTTGATATTATTCGACAAGATAGTGAGCAATTACAGAAAATTGGTCCATGGCAGGCCATGACAGCAATGACTCAGCATTCGGTGAGAAATCTCAGTTTACATTTAATTTCTCAATCTGGGGATCGTCTATTTTATTCGGGAGATGGACAAATTTCATCTGAAGGTGAGCAACTTGCTTTGCAAAGTGATTGGGTTTTTATTGAGTGTGAAACATTGGAATCTCACTATAGTCATGGTTCTTGGCATAGTATTCAACATTTACTCCAAAAAAATCAGTTATCAAAGTCGGACTGTCAGTGGCGGTTATATCATATAGATCCTAACTATCGTCAAGAGTTGAGTCAGCTTATTAGGCCCTATGATTTTATCCAACTAGCTGAACGCGGAGAGCAGTTAATAGCACCAATTCGATCTTTAAAAATCAAGTCAATTTAGGCGAATGGTAAGGTTATGATTTCAAGTAAAAAGGTAACTTCATCCGATGTTGCTGTTTATGCAGGTGTATCGCGCTCTGCGGTTTCTCGCGCGTTTACGGAAGGCGCGAGTATTAATCCACAAAAACAGCAAAAAATTTTAGATGCAGCGAAACAATTGGGTTATCAACCAAATCTCTTTGCGAGAACGCTAAGTACACCAACACAAAAACAACGTTCAAACCTTGTTGCTATTTTGATTAGCGATTTATCTAATCCTTATGAATCATATTTATTTGAAGCGTTATCAACGGCATTGCAAAGTCGGGGCAAACAGCCGATGTTGCTCAATGTGAAGCAAGCTGAAGACTTAGATAGTGCTATTTTGCAGTTATCTGGCTATCAAGTGGATGCTGTGGTCGCGGTTGTTGGTTCATTACCAGTAGAACATTTTAAGCAGTGTTTAAAATTATCCCTACCTTTAGTGACATTAGGGCGAACGGATGCGCAGGGAATTATCCCATCCATACAAACAGATAATATAAGTGCAGGAAAAATAGCGGCTGATTACCTACTTTCGTTAGGGTTAACAAAATTCGGTTTTATTGCTGGGCGAATTGATGGGCAAGCTTCAAATGAGCGTTTTACTGGATTTAAACGGCAATTATTGGATGCGGGAGTTGCAACACCACTCCGTTTAGAAGCCGGTCGCTATGGCTATCAGGCGGGATTTGATATTGCTCAACAGCAAAGTACGCAGCTACGCGAGCTAGACGGTGTATTTTGTGCGTCAGATTCTTTAGCCATGGGTTTAATGGATTATTGTCGTCAAATTGACAATTTATACGTCCCACAAAAACTGAGAGTCGTTGGGTGTGATGATATTCCGATGGCGGCATGGCAAGGTTATCAGCTAACGACTATTGCCCAACCTGTAATTGACATCGCCGAGCAAGTTCTTAACTTGTTAGAGATAATATGGTGTCGTACTGAGCCTGTACCAAATATAATTAAATTAATGCCACAATTAAAAATACGTAAAAGCTAATCAACCGCTTATTTAATGAAACTGATTATAAGCGATTGATAGACAATGTAAAAAACTTAGGATTTTTGGCTTTTTTGCCACCAAGAAACAATGTAATCCGCGATTTGCTCTGGATTGTTGATATCTAATTGAGGTACATGAGTGTCAATAATTTCATTACTGGCGACGGCAACAACATATTGGTCAATCAACCCATTGAGTGGTTTGCCTACCTCCGATCGGAATAAGGCAATTTTATCGATCGTTTCGTGTTTGAATCCTTCGACTAAAATAAGATCTAATGAATCTGGATCAAATCGATTGGCTAAATAACGTAGATCCATTTCATTGTTATCAGGGGTTTCAGTCATGAGTGCCCAGCGTTGTTGACTGGCAACCAAGGTCTGATTTGCGCCTGCTTTGCGTAATTCGTAACTATCTTTACCCGGTTTATCCACTTCCATATCGTGATGAGTGTGTTTGATTAAACCGACACGAACATGACGTTGTTTCAATAACGGAATAATTTGCTTTAATAAGGTGGTTTTACCGGTGCCACTATAGGCCGTAATACCGAGAAGAGGTAGTGTGTTCTGGTTCATAATTGTTTTTGTTGTAACTCCCAATGACGGCTATCTTCCGGTGTATTTAAATTAGCAAACGATCCAGTTTCAGAAGAAAATAGGATCTTTTTAGCCTTCACCTCTTGCATAAACAGCATTAATTTACGATCGCCTCTAGCGAGATAGCTATCCAGTTGTTTTTGTAACGAGCGGTGAAGTAACGCAAATGTAGGATGCTCGCGTTCATTATCGCATGCATAACAAGCTAAATTATCTTCTTTTTCAGCAAACATTTTAGCAGCTAAATCAGTCGGAAAATCGGGTACGTCACAAGGAACAAACAGTAACCAGTCTGTTTTCGCTTGATGTAGCGCCGCTTGCATACCTGCTAAAGGACCTGAAAAATCATTATTAATATCTGAAAAAACCGTTAACTGACTTTGGCGGTAGCATTCTTGATTACGGTTTGCATTAATAATTATTTGTTCAACTTGTGATTCTAATCGATTAATTATGTGTTGATACAAAGGCTTACCAAGTAAAGGAATTAGACCTTTATCTTGTCCCCCCATACGGGTGCCTCGCCCACCAGCGAGTATGACGCCAGTTATTGACTCACTAAATGACATATTCAATATCCTTGAATATCTTCAATAAAATGTTTCAACATACGAGAAAACATTTTTAGTTATAGTAATTGCTAAAATTTATTCTATTTTCCTATAAAATCAATGAATATTCACATGAATTAAAGCTAAACTTTACTTAGATTGACAACAGTTCGCTTTTTCTCTTGTATGATTATTGATAACTTGTACCCAATATTCGTGATAAAGGAATAAACATGAAATGCCATCGCTTAAATGAAGTGATTGAGCTTCTGCAACCCGTTTGGAAAGATAATTCGGATCTTAACTTAGTTGAATTATTGCAGAAACTTGCGGATGAAGCAGGTTTTAAAGGCGATTTATCTGATCTTACCGATGATGTATTAATTTATCATCTAAAAATGCGTGGAACAGATAGCAACGAAGCGATCCCTGGTCTGAAAAAAGATTATGAAGATGATTTTAAAACTGCGCTGTTACGAGCTCGCGGCATTATTAAAGATTAAGTCATGAAAGAGACAGTAGAACATTCAAGCTTCCACTTTAGTGGAATATCACCAGACTTGATCTTAGATGCGCTAATGGAAGTCGGGATTTACCCAGAGTCAGGGCTAACAGAACTCAATAGCTATGAAAATAGGGTTTATCAGTTTCAGGACGAAAATCGACAACGATTTGTGGTGAAATTTTATCGCCCAGAACGTTGGAATCGTTCTCAAATTCAAGAGGAACATGATTTTACGCTTGAATTACGGGATGAGGATTTATCGGTTGCGGCGCCTCTCGAATTTGCAGGACAAACCGTTTTAGAATTTGGTGGATTTATGTTTGCTGTTTTTCCGAGCATCGGAGGACGCCAATATGAAACGGATAATTTATATCAGTTAGAAAGTGTTGGACATCTGTTAGGCCGAGTTCATCAAATCGGTAAGAAAAGAAACTTTGCATTTCGACCTACTATGGGTGTTGATGAATATCTTTCCCAACCTCGGGATATTATTGTTGCTAGCCCGCTGATTACAGCTCGCTGGAAGGATAAATTTATCGAATCGCTAGATGCGCTGATTGCACAAGTAAAACTGCAATGGCCAAACTCGCATTCATTTATGCGCTTACAGGGTGATTGTCATCCGGGTAATATTTTATGGCGTGATGAAGCTTGGCTGGTGGATTTTGATGATGCACGTAATGGTCCAGCAGTTCAGGACTTATGGATGTTGTTAAATGGCTCACGCCAAGATCAAATTATGCAGTTAGATACGTTATTAGAAACTTATAATGAGTTTTGTGATTTTGATGTCAAAGAACTAAAGCTTATTGAACCGCTAAGAGCCATGCGCATGGTGCATTATCTCGGATGGATCATTCGTCGTTGGCAAGATCCTGCCTTTCCAAGAGCGTTTTCATGGCTACAAGCTGATGATTTTTGGCAAAAGCAATCAAACGAATTTGTTCAGCAAATTGCGCGATTGCAGGAAGCCCCTTTGCAGTTGACCCCTCAATTTTAATTAAAAAGTTTTATTTTTGGAGAGCGTAGTATATGAAAAAAATTATGTTGGCTTTGATTGGTATTGCCATGTCTTTTGGTGTATCTGCTGCAAATTACACGGAAGGTAAAGAATACACAGATGTAAAAGCATCAGTGCAAAATTTACCTCAAGTTCTTGAGTTTTTCTCTTTCTATTGCCCACATTGCTACCAGTTTGAAAGCGTTTATAAAGTGCCACAAACTGTTGCAAAAAATTTACCTGAAGGCGTGAAAATGGAACGTTATCACGTTGATTTTCTAGGTCCTCTAGGTGCAGAGCTGACTCAAGCATGGGCAGTCGCTATTGTTTTAAAAGCTGAAGATAAAGTGACTCCAATTCTGTTTGAAGGTATTCAAAAAACACAATCAATCAACAGTCCTGCGGATATTCGTAATGCATTTATTAAAGCAGGTATTTCTGGTGAAGAGTATGACGCAGCACTCAATAGCTTTGTGGTTAAATCTGTTGTTGCTAAGCAACAAAATGCAGCACAAGATTTAAAATTGCGCGGCGTGCCTGCAATTTTTGTTGATGGCAAATACCAAGTTCGTAATAACGGTATTGCTGTAGATGACGCGGCTAATTATGGCAAAGAGTTTTCAAGCGTTGTGAACTTCTTAGTGAATAAAAAATAGTGCAAAAATAGTGTGGTAAGTTAAATTTAGATGGCGGTGCTTATACCGCCATCGTTTCATTATTCTGCTATTCAATATCAATATCCACAATAACGCTGATCCCATTTATATGCGCTAAATCAATTAATCTTTATCTAAGTCATTGATTTTATTTTCTTGTTTAACTTGTTGTAAACTCTTTAGTTGTTGAATTTAATCAATAACATAAATTTACCCACATACTTATCCACAGATTAATACACATCTGAAAAGGTGACGCAGAGTGACTAATGGGGCAACTAGTCGTTTCGATAGTTTACTTTTATTCGCTAATTCGCGTTTCTTTTTGACTCTCTGAGTGTATCTGAAGCCACATTGTGGCATCCTATTGTCATTCGTTCCCGATAAAAAGATGATGACAGACTATGGCTCAGATTGCAGAAAATCCCCTTATTTTGGTAGATGGCTCCTCTTACCTATACCGTGCTTATCATGCATTTCCACCACTAACAAATAGTGCTGGCGAGCCTACCGGCGCAATGTATGGCGTGCTCAATATGCTTCGTAGCCTAATCATGCAATATAAACCAAGCCATGTTGCGGTTGTCTTTGATGCGAAGGGAAAAACATTTCGTGATGAGTTGTTTGAAAGTTATAAATCACACCGTCCTCCAATGCCCGATGATTTACGTGAGCAAATCGCACCACTTCATGAAATGGTGGAAGCGATGGGATTGCCGCTATTAGTTGTTTCTGGGGTTGAAGCGGATGATGTGATCGGTACTTTAGCGCGTGAAGCTAGTCGAAAAGGTATGTCTGTTCTGATAAGTACAGGCGATAAAGATATGGCGCAGTTAGTAGAGCCTAACATCACACTTATCAATACGATGAATAACACCATTTTAGGACCTGATGAGGTCAAAGAGAAATATGGTGTACCACCAGAGCTAATTATTGATTTCCTTGCGCTAATGGGGGATTCATCAGATAACATTCCTGGCGTTCCCGGTGTGGGTGAGAAAACAGCGCTCGCACTCCTTCAAGGGATCGGCAATTTAGAATCTATTTATAACGATCTTGATGCTATTGCGCCTTTGGGTTTCAGAGGATCGAAGACGTTAGCGCCAAAAATGGCTGAAAATCGTGAATTAGCTTTTTTATCTTACCAATTGGCAACTATCAAAACAGATGTTGAGCTGGATAAATGTTGTGAAGAATTACAAGTCACCCCGCCTGATGTAGACAAACTTCACCAATTATTTGGTCGCTATGAATTCAAACGCTGGTTAGTAGATGTAGAAAATGGCACTTGGATGGATGGCAAAGGGGGGGGAGGGAAACCGCCTGCTCGCAGTCCGGCTGATATTAAAACTACCACAACGCCGACGCCGGTTATGCCAACGCTCAGTGCAGAAAATTATCAAACTATTCTTGAAAAAGCCGATTTTGACCGTTGGATTGAAAAATTAAGTTCCGCGTCATTATTTGCTTTTGATACCGAAACTGACAGCCTTGATACCCAAGAGGCGCGCCTTGTGGGGATGTCTTTTGCAATTGAAGTGGGACATGCAGCCTATTTACCGTTAAGTCATGACTATCTTGATGCACCAGTGCAATTGCCACTTGAAGATGTGCTTGCGGCAATGAAACCACTTCTTGAGAGTGAAACTATTCTTAAAGTGGGTCAGAACCTAAAATATGACGCTGAAGTGTTGGAAAACTATGGTATTGAGCTCAAAGGAATAGCTTTTGATACCATGTTGGAATCTTATGTGCTTAATAGTGTGGCTGGCATGGGACGTCATGATATGGACAGCCTTGCAGATCGTCATCTTAATCACAAAACGGTGAGTTTTGAAGAAATAGCCGGTAAAGGTAAAAAACAACTGACATTTAATCAGATTGCATTAGAGGAAGCGGCAAATTATGCGGCGGAAGATGCTGATGTGACATTACTTTTGCATCAAGCGCTGTATCCTCAATTAGAAGCAGAGCCGAAGCTTTCTCATATATTTCACAATATCGAAATGCCGCTTGTACCTGTATTAGTCAGAATGGAACGTAAAGGTGTTTTGATTGATGCTAACGTATTAGCGGCACAATCGAAGGTGATCACCGCACGTTTAGCGGAA
Organism: Providencia sp. Je.9.19; assembly: GCF_051129765.1. NCBI lineage: Bacteria > Pseudomonadati > Pseudomonadota > Gammaproteobacteria > Enterobacterales > Morganellaceae > Providencia > Providencia sp. Je.9.19. The sequence continues at coordinate 70,188 of NZ_JBCPSS010000004.1, read as the reverse complement.
TTAGAAAAAGAGGCATTCGAATTAGCAGGGGAAGAGTTCAACCTTGCATCACCAAAGCAATTACAAGTTATTTTGTTTGAAAAGCTGCAATTACCAGTAGTTAAAAAAACGCCAAGCGGTGCCGCTTCAACTAATGAAGAGGTACTTGAAGAGTTAGCGGTCAATCATGCATTACCTAAATTGTTACTTGAGCATCGCAGCTTAGCGAAGCTGAAATCAACGTATACAGATAAACTACCATTGATGATAAACCCAAGAACGCAGCGTGTTCACACTTCTTATCATCAAGCGGTAACGGCCACGGGACGTTTATCTTCTCGTGATCCTAACTTGCAAAATATCCCCGTTAGAACCGAAGAAGGTCGTCGTATTCGCCAAGCATTTATAGCTCGTAAAGGTTATAAAGTGATGGCGGCGGACTATTCGCAAATCGAATTACGGATTATGGCGCATTTATCTCAAGATAAAGGGTTGTTAACGGCATTTGCAGAGGGTAAAGATATCCATAAGGCGACTGCTGCTGAGGTATTTGGTGTTCCTCTTGACGAGGTTACCAGTGACCAACGTCGTAGTGCAAAAGCGATTAACTTTGGCCTGATTTACGGCATGAGTGCTTTTGGCCTTGCTCGCCAACTCGGTATTGCTCGTGGTGAAGCGCAGCGCTATATGGATCTCTACTTTGAACGTTACCCAGGCGTATTGCGTTATATGGAAAACACCCGCTTGCAGGCTTCAGAGCAAGGCTACGTTGAAACACTTGAAGGCCGTAGACTCTATTTGGCAGATATTAAATCAAGTAACGGTATGCGCCGTAAGGCCGCAGAGCGCGAAGCGATTAACGCTCCGATGCAAGGGACTGCCGCAGATATCATCAAAAAAGCGATGATTGCGGTTGATACCTGGTTGCAAACAGAGAAACCTGATGTAGATATGCTAATGCAAGTTCACGATGAATTGGTATTTGAGGTGAAAGAATCTGAACTTGAGCAAGTACAAGCGAAGGTGAAGGCATTAATGGAAGCAAGTATGACGCTTGATGTCCCGTTAAGAGTGGATGTGGGTGTCGGCGATAATTGGGACGAAGCTCACTAGTTTTTATTTGCTCGTTATACTTCGATATTTACTCGTCATATTTCGAGCTGTAGCGGCGCGGCTACTCGGGTCACATACTTGTGTATGCTCCCCGAGTTGTCCTTGTTTGCCGCCTTGATACAACTCGAATTATTTAGAGTAAATGGAAGTTATGTTTACAATTATTCAATTATTCAATTTTTAGTTCTCATCCCAGTGAATGTAATTATTTTTTCTCCACTGTATTTTCCTTTCTTATTCGTCTTAATGCTTAGATAAAACACTTGATTTTTCAATGAATATCAAAATATCACATTACATATTTATGCGACGTAAATCTCATAAATATGTAATAAAAATACATTTTTTCGATGTTTTTTCGTTTAAATTCTTGCTGAATCGTAATCAGCATTGAAAAAAAATTACAAAAAGGCTTTTTTTCGAGCTGAAAATAAAGTAGAGTAATTGACGTAGGGTACAGAGGTAAGATGTTCTATCTTTCAGACCTTTTACTTCACGTAATCGGATTTAGCTGAATATTAGCTGCTCCAGTCAAAGTTTTTGACTGGAGCATTTTTTTATCTAAAATTCAGTAGATTCGCTAATTTGACCGTTGCACGCCAAATTGACGCACAAGGTAGGTGTCAGTATTAAACGGGGGTGCTATACCAGCTATCAAGTTTGATACGAAGTTTATCGATACCAATTTTTTTCAACGCAGAAAAATATTCGATTTCAATATCGCCACCTAATGGCGCTAATGCTTGACGAACATCGATCAATTGTTTTTTTCTTGCGCCAGAAGCCAGCTTATCCGCTTTAGTTAATAATACTAAAACAGGCACTTCCATCGTGACAGACCATTGAATCATTTGCATATCAAGGTCTTTAAGTGGATGACGGATATCCATCAATACAACTAATCCTTTAATACACTCTCTTTTTTGAAGATATTCACCCAGTGCATGCTGCCATTTGCGTTTCATTTCTTCAGGAACTTCGGCATAGCCATAGCCTGGAAGGTCAACAAGGCGAATACCTTCCTCAACCTCAAAAAGGTTGATTAGCTGAGTTCTTCCTGGCGTTTTACTGGTACGAGCCAAGCCTTTTTGTTGTGTTAGCGCATTTAAAGCGCTCGATTTTCCCGCATTTGAGCGGCCTGCAAAGGCAACTTCAATACCCGTATCTTTCGGAAGATGGCGAATATCGGGTGCGCTGATGACAAATTTTGCCATGTGGTAGTTATGGTTTTTAATGACCATGTGTCATTCTCCCTGAGTTAGCCTCAAAAGGCTGGAGGATTATAGCGCAAACTATCTCTTCGTCATACTTCGAACTGTAGGGGTGTTGGCATCATTCAGCTATTCGAGTCACATACTATTGTATGCTCCTCGATATATCTTTATTCGCCGCCTACCTACAGTCCGAATTATTTAGGGGGAATGTTGATATTTGCTCAGAACTTATAGGGAGATGTTGGCATTATTCAGCTATTCGAGTCACATACTATTGTATGCTCCTCGATATATCTTCATTCGCCGCCTAACTACAACCCGAACTACAGTCCGAATTACTTAGGGGGAATGTTGATATTTGCTCAGAACTTATAGGGAGATGTTGGCATTATTCAGCTATTCGAGTCACGTACTATTGTATGCTCCTCGATATACCTTCATTCGCCGCCTACCTACAACCGAAACTACAGTCCGAATTATTTAGGGGGAATGTTGATATTTGCTCAGAACTTATAGGGAGATGTTGGCATTATTCAGCTATTCGAGTCACGTACTATTGTATGCTCCTCGATATATCTTCATTCGCCGCCTAACTACAACCCGAACTACAGCCCGAATTATTTAGGGGGATGCGGATATTTTACTAACTTATAAGGGAATGGTATCGCTCAACTATGTCGATCAGCTCATTTTCGTTAAATACACATTATTCGATATGTATTTTATTAAAACTGGTCTACAGTTTAACTTATTTGGTGATTTCCAATAATTTGGCGTAAATAAAGGTAAATCTTTAGCAATCTCTTTAGGTTCGCTCTAGAATTGGGCTATTAATATGTTATTGAGCAATAAAGAAAGGGACCTTGAATGTTAAAACGAATTTTTGTGCCTTTATTGGCTATCTGTGCAATGAGCGCATCGACTCTTGCATTATCTGCGGGTGAAACTTATGTTAAATTAGTGACATCAGCAGGGAATATCGAGTTAGAACTGAATAGTAAAAAAGCCCCTGCAACGACAGAAAATTTCGTTCAATATATCAATGAAGGTTATTACAATGGAACGACCTTCCACCGTGTAATTCCTGGGTTTATGATCCAAGGTGGCGGTTTTGATAAAGATTTACAGCAAAAGCAAACTCGTGCCCCGGTTAAAAATGAAGCAGATAATGGCTTGCGTAATTTACGTGGGACTATCTCAATGGCACGAACAGCGAATAAAGATAGTGCAACAAGCCAGTTCTTTATTAATATTGCAGATAACGCCTTTTTAGATCATGGTCAACGTGATTTTGGATATGCCGTTTTTGGTAAAGTGGTCAAAGGAATGGACGTTGTAGATAAAATCTCTAAAGTAAAAACAGAGAATGTCGGTCCTTATCAAAATGTTCCAGTTGAACCTATTACGATCCTCTCAGCTGAAGTCATTAAAAAACCATAAATAAATTTAGAGTAGTGGATAAATTACATTTTTATTTATCCACTATTGTTTTACTCCTCATGTTTATTTCACCTAATATAAAGGTCGATATTTTAAAACGAATATCTCTTTTCTATTGATTAATTTCCAACTCACCCCTTTGATAATGATTATTTGTTATCATTATGTAAATACAATTCCATGATTTTTATATGGAAATTTCTGTAGTTAAAAATAATTAGTTGACCAAAATGGGCTATTTTCTTGCTAAGGCTGTGCTATGATAGCCGCCCCTTGCAAAAAATTATGGCTTTTTAAGCATCATTCTGATTGCTAAGATGGATGATTCATGCATTGGGATATAATATATAATGATAAAAATCAGTCGGATAGGCTACTATGCTTCTACTTATTGATAATTACGATTCATTTACTTACAACCTATACCAATATTTTCGTGAATTGGGTACTGAAGTTGTAGTGAAACGTAATGATGAAATTACCATTGATGAAATTGAACAGCTTTCACCTACACATCTTGTGATATCGCCAGGCCCTTGCACGCCTGATGAAGCAGGGATCTCTCTTGAGGCCATCAAATATTTTGCGGGTAAACTGCCTATTTTGGGCATTTGCCTTGGACACCAAGCGATTGGCCAAGCATTTGGTGCGTCTGTGGTTAAGGCGCGAGAAATTATGCATGGTAAAACTTCTGCTATTCACCATAACCATCAAGGTGTATTTAAAGGGTTAAATCGTCCTTTAACAGTGACTCGCTACCATTCTTTAGTGATTGCGGCTGAAACATTACCTGTTTCTTTTGATGTTTCCGCATGGTCGCTAAATAACGGTGATGTGGATGAAATTATGGGAATACGCCATAAAACGCTACCAATTGAAGGCGTTCAATTCCATCCTGAAAGTATCCTTAGTGAACAAGGGCATGAGCTGTTAAATAATTTTTTAAAGTATTAACCTCTGCTGCCGCTATCGTTTAGAAATTAATTATGCATATTTCACCTATTGCTATTGCTCTTTTTTGATTTTTTATTCATATTTAATGCTTATATTTTCATTTAGGCATTAGGTAAAGAGCAGGTGAGGAATATGACACAACCACAAGCAGTGAATCGGCAGACTTTCGACCAAGTCATATTGCCTATATTTTCTCCGGCTGAGTTTATCCCTGTAAAGGGTGAGGGCAGTCGCGTTTGGGATCAGCAAGGCAAAGAATACATTGATTTTGCAGGTGGAATTGCAGTCTTAGCACTAGGCCATTGCCATCCTGCGTTGGTGTCTGCGGTTCGCGAACAAAGTGAAAAACTTTGGCATGTCAGTAATATTTTCACCAATGAACAAACTCTGAGATTGGCGCAAAAATTAATTAATGCGACATTTGCCGATCGTGCATTTTTTGTTAACTCTGGCTCTGAAGCCAATGAAGCTGCCTTCAAATTAGCGCGTCGTTACGCAATTACTCAATATAATCCGTATAAAACAAAAATTATTGCTTTTAAGCAGGCTTTTCATGGTCGAACGTTATTTACTGTTTCCGTAGGGGGACAGGCTAAATACGCAGATGGCTTTGGTCCAAAGCCGGCTGATATTATTCACGTCCCTTTTAATGACTTAGCGGCAGTGAAAGCAGTTATTGATGAAAATACCTGTGCTGTGGTTTTAGAACCGATACAAGGAGAGGGGGGCATTACTGCGGCGACAATGGAATTTATGCAAGGAGTGCGTAAACTGTGCGATGAAAATAACGCTTTGCTTATTTTTGATGAAGTGCAAAGTGGTATGGGGCGTACAGGTAAGTTATTTTCTTATATGCACTATGATGTAGTTCCCGATATTTTAACTACTGCAAAAGCACTGGGTGGTGGCTTCCCTATTAGTGCGATGATCACCACGAAAGACATTGCTCAAACCATGGAAGTCGGTGCCCATGGTACAACTTATGGTGGTAATCCGCTCGCCTGTGCGGTGGGTAATGCAGCTTTTGATATTATTAATACTGATGAAGTGTTAAATGGCGTGCAACAACGTCATGATTTGTTTGTTTCTCATCTAAATAAGTTGAATGACAAATATAATATTTTTGCTGAAATAAGAGGAATGGGGCTATTAATTGGTGCTGAACTTAAAGGTCAATTGTTCAATCGTTCGAAAGATGTCATGCAGGCTTGTGCAGTAGAAGGCTTGATGATGTTAAATGCAGGGCCAAACGTATTACGTTTCACCCCATCATTGATTATTTCAGAAGAAGAAATTAATAGCGGTATGATAAAGCTAGAAGCAGCGATTGGAAAATTATTGAGTTAGTTATTTATTGACAAGTTGCAGAGAGAATCACTCTGCAACTTGTCTAATAATATTATTTTTTATTATGATTTTAAGGGGGTATTTCTTCTCCTTGTTCTCATTTCTTCTTGTTTTTTATGTAGTTGCTCTGGTGTGCTGGATGTTGGTATCCCGGCTGCCAGGCAGTTGTTTTTATGTGTATATGAATAACTATTGGTTATTTTTTTCTTAGCTAAAGGTAAATTAACCTTTGGCTTTTTGTGTATCACTTCTATTTTTTTCTCGTGAATCTTAATGTTTTTTATAAGGTTAATTTTTTCATTACTTGAATGATTACCTGAAGATAATGAGGTTGAGCTAATGGTATTCATCGATTTTTTGTTATTGATTCGTTCTTTATTTAATACATTGATTTTTTTATTATTATCATTATTTACTATTCTGAGGTCTTGTACTATGGTTTTATAATTTTGAAGATCTTTTTTTAAGTCAACAAGTAAACAACGTAGTTGAAGATTTTCATTGGTTAATTCTTTAAAGATAACATTATTGTTTATATTTTCAAATTCAGATTTCTTTTCAAAGAAATCATCATAATTAAAATCATGAGATTCATCATGATAAATAGGGTTATTATCTTCATCATAGGTCATTAGAGATTCTCTCTCTATGTTATTATTTTTAGATGTTATATTGTGAACTTTATTTTTTATATCATCTAGTTCTATACTTAGTAAATTTTTTACTGATTTTTGCATATTAATTAATTCATTGAGTTTTTTGTTTTTTTTATTTGTATTATCTGTTTCTGAAACATCATTTTCTAATGTAGATAAATATGTGCTTTTTTTTTCTAAATATAAAATTCCTTTTATTTTTGATTCACACTTTATAGATGATTTTAATTCAATAATCTCATTTTTTAATTTTTCAGATTCATTTGTTAAGCTTTCATTTTTTTCTAATTCGTTTGAACTTGATTCATAACAGTTTATTGTATCATTTTGATTTTTTGAAGTTTTATTTATAACTAAATCTCTGGCATAAGGCTTGTCTATTTTTAATGCATTATTGATATTTTTATTTTTTTCATCTTTTAAATTTTCTACGGTTGATGAAATTTCAAATGATCTTTTGGTTGATTCATTCTTTAATGATTTTATTTTTGTAATATTTAAAGTTACTTCGGTGTTTAAAGTTTGTTCGCTTTTTTTTACGGTTTCTAAATGTGTTTTTTTGTTATTTGAATGAAAAATATAAAAGAAATTGTTCAAATTAACGTTATTTATTGCTTTAATAATAGGGAAGTTTTCTCTAATTATCGCTATAAAAATATTTTTTTTGGATAGCGTATTATCTATGTTTTTCATTAAAGTTTGAGTGTTTATATTCATATGTGCTCCAGATTCGATGTATTGTATAGATGCTATTTAAATTTATTATCAATTTTTCAGTATAAAAAATAATTTTTTAGTTTCATTTTTTTACGAGGTAGATTGATTTAATAAGTTAAAGTTGAATAACAATGGCGTTAATTCGTGTCAGTGTAGTCAGTTAGTTCATGATTTTAGAATGGTCAAAAGTTGATTGTTATTATCGATTTGAGACTGTATTGCTTTAATGCTATCTAAATACTCATTCATTTTTTTAGTCAGCTTTTGTTCTTTTTTGATATTGTTATTCAAACTTATTAAATGATTTTTTTTAATTGAGACTCTATTTTTTCTTGGTGGATGCTTTTGTACGTTATACCCAAATGAATCAGATTGATTAGATAAATGATACTGTTCTTTGATACGTTGTGTCCTTAATAATGAGGCTTTTGTTTGCTGAACATTACCCTTGAATTCAAAATTACTTTTTGGTAGAGGTATTGCTTTTTGATTCTTTTCAGAAGTTTTATAATTTATATAGACTAACTCTTTATGAAAATTAGTCTTTTTTTTATATCTAACTGACTCTGAAGGAAATGTTTTTTTATTAAGCGGCGCTTTAATTGGCTGAGTTTTTAAGGGGATTTTAGAGTTATTTGTATTTGTCAGCGATTTTGGTAATGTGAAATTTTCTATAATTTCATTCCTTTTTTGCTGATTATTAATATCTAATCCAGGTATTTTAACATATCGATATGAAAAATTTGCATATCCATATAGTTCTTCATTCATCTCTTTAAATTTTTCAAGTACAGGTCTATTTTTTTTTATTATAGCATCAGTGCTTTGTTCATTACTGAAAAATGATGCATAGTATTTATATAAACGACCTTTTAATTTATTTACTCTATCTTTAAATTCATCAGGGCTTAAGCTCTTCGCTTGATTTATATCTTCGAAATCATTTTCATAACCTGAATCAATACTTTCTAGGCTATTAGTATGTACTTGTTTTGATAGGTTATCTGTGTGAAGTGGATTATTTTTAATAGAAGAGGTTACTGTGAAAATCTTTTCTACAAAATCATCTGAATCAATGATTTCGGTAAAAATGTTGGAATACTTAGATAAATTGCTTAATGTAATGCCCATAAATATTTCCCTAATTAATAATCTTATGTTTATTATTCTATAGGGACAATAGGCGGAAATAATATAAGGAAACGCTACTCAATAATGAAAGTATATAAATTAGTTCTGATTAAATTAAATAGCTTTATATCATTGATATAAAGCTATTTTAAAGTGCATGCCTCAGGAAGAGAGTGAGGCTGGAAGGTTAATTACCGTGTGCCGTAGACGACTATCGTTTTACCATGTGCAGATATCAGATTTTGATCTTCTAGCATTTTTAGGATACGACCGACAGTTTCACGTGAACAACCTACTATTTGACCAATTTCCTGACGTGTAATTTTGATTTGCATTCCGTCCGGGTGAGTCATAGCATCTGGTTGTTTGGCTAAATTTAACAGTGTTTGAGCAATACGTCCGGTGACATCTAGAAAAGCGAGGTTACCCACTTTTTCAGAAGTCGTTTGTAGGCGACTTGCCATTTGCGCAGAAAGGCGCATAAGAATATCAGGGTTAACCTGAATCAGTTGGCGGAATTTTTTATAAGATATTTCAGCGACTTCGCAGGCTACTTTTGCACGAACCCACGCTGTACGCTCTTGACCTTCTTCGAATAACCCAAGCTCACCAATGAAATCTCCTTGATTTAGGTAGGAGAGAATCATTTCTTTGCCTTCTTCATCTTTGATTAAAACAGCCACTGAACCTTTCACGATATAGTAAAGGGTTTCTGCTTTTTCACCTTGATGGATCAGTGTGCTTTTTGATGGATACTTATGAATATGGCAGTGTGACAAAAACCATTCAAGAGTAGGGTCTGTTTGTGGCTTGCCGAGAACCATTAGCGTTATCCTCTGTATGTTATTGCAGCCATTCAAAAAAGCGTGCTAGAAGGGCTGTCTTTAAAGTCACTAGCTTAGCATATTAGTTTACCTTATCTACTCTAATTAATACATGCAGCAGATATGAAGTAAGTTAATATCGACACTATAATATGATCAATTAAAACGTTGAGTCTTGATCTTAATCCTATCAACTAAGTATTGTTTGTAGCACATTCAATCCAGAAAGTCTCGCCTGTATCGCTTCAGCTAAATAAAGCTGATGTAATATTGGCTATATCTATGGAACAATGTGTTTCTGAAGATTATTTTTTCAAGGGGAATAACAATGGAAGCAAGAGTTAAATGGGTTGAAGGACTCTCTTTTTTAGGTGAGTCAGCATCTGGGCATCAAGTGATGATGGATGGAAATGCAGGTGACAAAGCGCCTAGCCCAATGGAAATGGTATTAATGGCCGCTGGAGGCTGTAGTGCAATTGATGTCGTTTCTATCTTACAAAAAGGCCGTAATGATATTACGGATTGTGAGGTGAAATTAACTTCGCAGCGCCGCGATGAAGCACCTCGTTATTTTACTCACATTAACTTGCACTTTATTGTAACAGGTCATGAATTAACAGAAAAAGCGGTTGAGCGCGCAGTTCAACTTTCGGCGGAAAAATATTGTTCAGTGGCGTTGATGTTAGAAAAAGCGGTTGAAGTGACACACAGCTTTGAAATTAAAAACTAATAATAAGTTTAATTTTTGCCTATTTATTTTAATAACTGATGCTTGTTTTATTTATTGGTAAGCATCAGTTATTTAGAACAGTGATAAGTTAATCTTGTTTTTGTGTAATTAACTTTTCAACTAATGGGGTCATAATTAGTTCCATGGCTAACCCAAGTTTGCCACCGGGCACGACAATGGTATTTATTGCCGAAATAAATGAGCCGCTTATCATTGATAATAAATAGGGGAAATCAATCTGTTTGAGTCCGCGAAAACGGATCACAATAAAACTTTCATCTTGTGACGGAATCGCTTTGGCTGAAAATGGGTTAGAGGTATCGACGGTAGGGACTCGTTGGAAATTGATATGAGTGCGTGAAAATTGAGGCGTAATATAATTAATATAGTCTCCCATCGAGCGAACAACCGAGTCCATGACCGCTTCTCGAGAATGCCCACGTTCTGTTGTATCGCGGATTAATTTTTGAATCCATTCCAAATTCACAATAGGCACAACACCGACAAGCAAATCGACGTGCTGGGCGACATCGTGCTCTGGCGTGACTATTCCACCATGTAATCCCTCGTAGAATAAAACATCTGTATTCTCAGTGAAAGGCTCCCAAGGTGTGAATATACCCGGTTGTAGGCCATAAGGAACCGCCTCATCGTAAGTGTGGAGATATTTACGCGATTGTCCGTGTCCTGTCTGACTATAATCGACTAAAGTTTGCTCTAAGAGTGCGAAGTCATTGGCTTCTGGACCAAAGTAGCTAATGTGACGCCCTTGCTCTCTGGCCTTGCGGATTGCCATATCCATTTCAGGCCGGGTATAGCGATGAAAGCTATCGCCTTCAAGTGTTGCGGGCTGAATGTTTAATTGATGGAAGATTTTACGAAAAGCTTGGCTGGTTGATGTTGTTCCAGCACCACTTGAACCGGTAACTGCAATAATTGGATGCTTTTTCGACATAGTGGTCTCCCTGCGTTGCGCTTTTGGCCACTATTTTAATAAACAGCGAACGAAGCGGGTTTACGGGCGGAATTGGTTGTTAGGCATGAAGTTAATTGATTCATGCAGTTCAGACCAGACTAGCACAATTTCGCCAGAAACTAACTGGCGTTTCACATCATCAACCTTATCTTGCAAGCTTTTTTCATGGCTTCCGTAATCAGTGCCTTCGCGTAACACATAGCTTTCTATTAGGTTATCAAGTGTTTCGGGGGCTAACTCTTGCCAAGGGATTAACATTGTTTTTGCTCATTTAAATAGGGTGCTAACCACTGAGGAATTCGTGTTTCTAACCACATTTGTGGCTTTCTAAAACTACCACCAACAAAACCAACATGGCCACCGTGTTCTGTCATTTGGTATTCAATGTTATGGGGTAAATGACTTAAGTCAGGCACAACTTCGGGAGCCATAAATGGGTCGTCTTTAGCATGAATAATCAGCGTTGGTTTGGTGATTTGCGACAATTTTGGTAATGCGCTGCATTTTTGATAGTAATCCGTTGCATCATCAAATCCATGAATGCGTGCAGTAATGACATCATCGAACTCACGAATGCGTTTGAGTTGTTTCAGTTGCAATAAATTCAATGGTAAAGACCCCGGATAGCGCACCAATTTACGCGTTGCATTGCGTTTCAAACCATTCAATAAATAGCGCTGATAAAACTGTGAGAGACCTTTTTCCATACGTAAAGAGCAGGCTTCTAGCATTAATGGTGCGGAGACAACTACCGCGGCGTCAAGGTCAGCATTCTCACCATTTTCAGCGAGATAACAGGCTAGCATGTTGCCCCCAAGCGAGTAACCGACCGCCGCTGTTGGCACATTGCCCCAAGTTTGTTTTAACCAATGTAAGAAATAGCGTGCATCACTGGTTTCACCTGAATGATAAATTCGGCTTTGACGATTAGGTTCACCACTACAACCTCGAAAGTGCATAACAACACCAAGCCAGCCTTGTTTTTGCGCACTTTCAAGCATTCCGTGTGCATAAGGGCTTTTAAAATTCCCTTCTAGGCCGTGAAAAATAACTAAGCGGGGCTTATGGCTTGCCAGCTCAGGTTTTTCACTCCAAGCGAGATCGATAAAATCGCCATCGGGCAATTCTAGTCGTTGCCAAGTCGGTTTGATTTTCGGCGTTCGACGAAAAATCCTTGGCAATAAGGTTTGGAGATGTGGATTTTTAGCCCAATTGATAGGACGGAAATTTTCTGACATAGCCTTATTTAATTTCTTAGAACTCTTGTGAGGCACATAACATACTGTTATTTTTTTGTGATGCAAGTGTGCAAGTTTAAGTTGAGGATTAGATTATAAATGACACTGGGGCTTATTTTTTCTCTTTTTACGTTTTTATTCATTGCGGCGGTGACACCCGGCCCTAACAATATGTTATTAACATCCAGTGCTGCCAATTCGGGTTTTCGTCGTAGTATCGCATTATTGCTAGGAATTATGCTTGGCATGCAATCCATACTTTATTTGTCTGCATTTGGTATTGCAGCGCTTTTGCTGTTATATCCAGCCATTCATGTGATATTAAAAGTAGCTGGTAGCATTTATTTGTTATGGCTAGCATGGAAAACAGCAACTGCGAATTATGCACCACTTAAGACAAATAGCGAAGCAGTAAAAAGCGTAACTTGGTATCAAGGGGGATTATTGCAGTTTTTAAACCCAAAAGCATGGATGATGGGTTTAGGCGCAGTGGGGAGTTTCAGCTTACCGGGCGAGCTTTTTACTGAGTCAATTATCATAATGAGTATTGCATTTATTATTGTAAATTTTGTTGCTGGGCTGATATGGATGGGGTTTGGTTCTTTAATCGGACTGTTTTTACGCAGTCGCCGTGCATGGTTTATTTTTAATTTGGTGATGGGATTATTAACTGCACTGTGTGTTCCGTTGATTTGGTTGGAATAGAATGGTAACAGTAGGCTGAAATATACCTAAGTCATTATGCGGTCAATGTGAATGAATAAAATCTAAAAAGGCAGCGTAATAGCTGCCTTTAGTTAAAAACATTTTACGAATTAATCTAAATCGATATTCTTACTACCAAATAAATAGGTGAATAAAAATCCGCAGGCATAGGCCACTAAAATACCGCCAACATAGACTGCCATACCTGCAAGCACACCTTGTGCTGAAGTCATTAATGGAATTGCAATCAGTCCAGAAGGGCCAAATATAGTGTTAAGCCCAACAGGTAAGCCCATCCAAGCAATTAAACCGATAAAGAAACCACCGGCAGCACCACCTAAACACGCTGTGATAAATGGTTTAACACGAGGCAATGTAACACCATAAATTAATGGTTCACCAATACCTAAGAACCCTGGGAAAAGTGCACCACTAATTTGGCTGCGGATCACTGAGCCTTTTTTAGCTTTCATATAAAGCGCAAGTGCAGCGCCTACTTGTCCAGCACCTGCCATGGCAAGTATCGGGAATAGTGAGTTAAACCCTTGGGTTTCGACAAGCGCTACATAGACAGGGATAAAACCTTGGTGAACACCAAACATTACTGCAATTAAGAACAAACCAGCAAGAAGTGCAGTACCTATTGGATTACCATTTAAATGCATGAATAGCCATGACATGCCGTTAAATAACCAAACACCAATTGGCATGATGAAAATAAATGTCGCGGCTCCAACTATTAGTAATGTAATAGTTGATGTCAGAATAATATCAAGATTAGCTGGGATAATTTTACGTACTTGTTTTTCAACCCAAGCGCCGAAAATACAGGCAATCAAAATACCAATAATGTTGCCTCTTGGGTCGATATACCAGCCAAAGAAGTCTGTCATACCGGAGTAGAAGCCTTTAGTTGCCGCTGGGTCATAACCTAACAGAAATAATGCGGCAATAATGGCACCATTAACACCGCTACCACCAAAAGCTTTTTGTGCATTATAGCCAATGAGAATACCCATAAAGGTAAACAATCCCTTCCCGAATACGGCCATATAAGCGATTAAGCTTTTTAGCCAACCAAGTTGTTGGGAGTCGGGCGGAAATAGATTCTCATTTGCGAGGAGTAAGCTTAACAGCGAAGCGAGCCCCATAAGCAAACCTGCGCCGATAAAACCGGGGATCAATGGCGTAAAAATAGTCGCAAATTTGGATAGAAAACGATGAACTGCACTTGTTTGTTTCTTTTTTAATTGTTGTTTGTTTGCTGAGGCTATCTCATTAAGATCTTGTGTTGGAGCTGACGACGCGATATCAGCATCTTCATCATTTTCAATGATATGATTCATTAGGTCAGCGGCAGTTTGTGCTTTTCCTGGGCCGAGTACGATTTGTAATTGTTCATCACTTTCAATTACACCGAGTACACCAGGAACCTGTTTTATTGCAGCTTTATCGACAAGTTGGTCATTGTTTAATGTCAAACGTAAGCGAGTCATGCAATTACCGCATTGCTTGATATTATGACTACCACCAACTAGTTGCAGGATCTGCAGCATCATTTCTTTTGTTATTTTAGCCATGCTTTTTATCTCATCTCATTGCGCACGTTAGGCGGTGGATTTAGCAATATTGAGTGCAGTACGAATAAAACCTTTGTTGTTACTGAGCAATTGGCGTGCCTCATCTGCATTTAAGCCTGATAAGATCATTAAAATTGCTGTTTTACAGTGTCTATCACATTGTTGTAATGCAGATTCAGCAGCTTCTCTATCACATTCAGTTGCCTCCATCACAATCTTAGTTTGTCTCTCAATTAATTTGGCATTAGTGGCTTCAACATCGACCATCAAATTACCAAATACTTTTCCAATGCGGATCATGGCACCGGTAGTAATCATGTTCAGTACCAATTTTTGTGCGGTGCCGGCTTTCATTCGTGATGAACCTGTGACAACTTCAGCACCAACTACCGGTGTAATGGCGATATCTGCGGCATTAGAAACCGGACTGTTTGGATTACAACTAATTGATGCAGTGATTGCGCCAATTGAGCGAGCGTAGGCCATAGCGCCTAAAACATAAGGTGTGCGCCCACTTGCGGCAATGCCGACTAAAATATCTTTATTGCTAAAATGGATATCTTTTAGGTCTTGCACGCCCATTTCGGGTTTATCTTCGGCATTTTCTACAGCACGAAAAATAGCTTGATGACCACCTGCGATTAAACCAATGACTTGTTCATGAGGCGTACCAAACGTTGGTGGGCACTCACTCGCATCTAATATACCTAAACGACCAGAAGTACCAGCACCTGAATAAATTAGTCTGCCACCGTTTAAAAAGGCGTCGGCGACTTTATCAACGAGCTGAGCAATTTCAGGTAATACTTTTTCAACGGCGAGAGGAACTTGCTTATCTTCATTATTGATAACTTGCAGCATCTCAAGAGTGGAAAGTTGGTCAATATTGGTGCTCGCCTGATTACGGCTCTCAGTTACCATCTTACTTAAATCAATGGTCATAAAAAATTGCTCCTAAATCTATTAATGTGGCAATATTAAGGAATTATTTATTCCTTTGGTGTGATTTCGATCACGGTGCTATCTATTCTGATTTGTCAGTATGGAAGAATATTTTTTAAATAGTAATGGTGATTTTTTTTGTTACTTATTGAATATGAATGATTTTAAATAAGTAATGAGCTTGTTATTAAAGGAATAATTTATTTTTTATTTTCAACAATAATTATGTATAAACAATAAGGAGCTTGAATGACATTACTCGATACCATTACTTACTTATTGCCGCGATTAGCTGAAAATCAGCGTAAAATTGCACAATTTATTATTGAGAAACCAGAAGAAGTCTTGAATTTGTCGTCACAACAATTGGCAGAGATACTGGATATCAGTCAGTCTGCTATTGTTAAGTTTAGTCAAAAAGTTGGGGTGAAGGGATATCCCGCACTTAAACTTGCACTCAGCGAGATTATTGGTCGCCAACAACTAAATGAAGCTAATCCTCATATCGCGTTACATAATCGAATTGCACAAGAAGATAATTTGATGGTGGTGGCACAAAAACTGGCAATGGAAAAAAATCATTCCATTACAGAAACCACAAAGCACATTGATTTTAAACAGTTCGAAAAGATTGTCGATATCATTGATAAATCAAACAGAGTTCAAATTGTTGGTATTGGTGGATCAGGACTAACAGCAAAAGATTTGAGTTATAAATTACAAAAAATAGGTATTACCACATTAGTTGAATCTGACCATCACGTCCAAATCGCGGCAGCCTTGACGTTAAATCCGAATGATACACAAATTGTTATTTCTTTTTCAGGTAAACGTAAAGACATGCTAACAGCGGCAAATATTGCGCGTAAGCAAGGTGCTTGCGTGGTGGCGATTACCCGCTCTCGTCAGTCTCCGCTTGCACAATTATCTGATTATATTTTAGAAAGTATTGCCGAAGAAAATGAATGGCGCAGTTCGTCTATCTCGTCGAGAACGGCACAAAATACCTTAACTGACTTACTATTTATGGCGTTATTACAAAGACGTGAAGCTAAAGCGAAATCATTGGTTATGAATGCAAGAATTGTAATTAATCGGTTAGATGAATAGGTTTGCTATAAAATAATGTGCTATATCTGGCTTATGACGACTTATAATTTTGCAAAATAACCTTACTTACGTTAATACTGATACGGTAAGGATTTAAATTTCAAATAGTTAAATGAGGAATGATTAATGCGAGCACTGATAGTCTATACGGAACTAACGGATGATGATTCTGTTATTAGCCATGCGGTTGCAAGACTCGCTAGCGAATTAAATGATGAACATGTGGAAACCGTTATCATTCGAGATTTTGAAGATGGGCTCGCTTATATTCGCTCAAATACCAGTATTGATTGCTTATTATATGGACGAGATATGTCCGATAAAGGCGAGCAAGTTCAAGCTAATCAGTTAATTACTCAATTACATCGCAGACAAGAAGATGTTCCGGTATTTTTACTGAGCGACCGTGAAGAAGCTTTGGTGGCTTTTGACCGCAAAATGATGGAACAAGTTGATGAATTTGCGTGGATTTTAGAAGATTCTGCCGATTTTATTGCAGGCCGCGTTCTGGCCGCTATTCAGCGTTACCGCGCTCAATTATTACCACCATTAATGAAAAGTTTGATTAAATATAGTGATGTTCATGAATATTCGTGGGCAGCACCCGGTCATCAGGGCGGTGTTGGATTTACTAAAACGCCAGCAGGCCGTATTTATCATGATTTTTTTGGTGAAAATTTATTTCGCACTGATATTGGTATAGAACGTGTTGCGGTTGGTTCACTGCTCG
Source organism: Providencia sp. Je.9.19 (assembly GCF_051129765.1). Classification (NCBI taxonomy): domain Bacteria; kingdom Pseudomonadati; phylum Pseudomonadota; class Gammaproteobacteria; order Enterobacterales; family Morganellaceae; genus Providencia; species Providencia sp. Je.9.19. The sequence goes on along the minus strand of NZ_JBCPSS010000004.1, from coordinate 52,802 downwards.
ATCATACCGGTGCTTTTGGTGAGTGTGAAAAAAATGCTGCGCGTATTTTCGGGGCTGATCAATCTTACTCAGTCGTTGTGGGGACATCGGGTTCTAATCGAACTATCATGCAAGCCTGTATGACCGATGATGATGTGGTGATCATTGACCGCAATTGTCATAAATCTATTGAACAAGGGCTAATTTTAACTGGGGCAAAACCAGTTTATATGATCCCAAGTCGTAATCGATACGGAATTATTGGCCCGATTTACCCACAAGAAATGTCTCCTGAATCGATCGCAGCTAAAATTGCACAAAACCCGTTAACCGCAGATAAGCTCGGACAGAAACCCGCTTATAGTGTAGTGACAAACTGTACCTATGACGGAGTTTGCTATAACGCACGCAAAGTGCAAAATTTGCTAGATAAATCATTGGATAGAATTCATTTCGATGAAGCATGGTACGGTTACGCACGCTTTAATCCTATTTATCACGATCATTTTGCAATGCGAGATGAAGCTCGAAGTGATGATGAACCTACTATTTTTGCCACTCACTCCACTCATAAACTATTGAATGCATTATCACAAGCTTCTTTTATTCATGTAAGAAATGGCCGTAACGCGATAGATTTCAATCGATTTAATCAAGCCTACCATATGCATGCAACCACTTCTCCTCTGTATGCTATTTGCGCGTCAAATGATATCGCGGCAGATATGATGGACGGTAATAGTGGGCGTTCACTTACGGATGAAGTAATTCGTGAATCTATCGATTTTCGCCAATCTTTGGCCTATTTATATAAAGAATTTATCAATGATGATGAATGGTTTTTTAAACCATGGAATCAAGAAATGGTGAAAGATCCAGCAACGGGAAAACGTTATGCATTTGAAGACGCACCTGTTGAATTATTGATGAAAGAGCAAAGTTGTTGGGTGATGGATCCTGCTGATAAATGGCATGGTTTTAAAGATATTCCGGCTAACTGGGCGATGCTAGACCCCATAAAAGTGAGTATCTTGTCTCCAGGAATGGGTGATGATGGTAAATTATTAGACACTGGCGTTCCTGCTGCATTAGTTACTGCGTGGCTTAATCATTATGGTATTGTTCCGACCCGTACTACTGATTTCCAAATTATGTTTTTATTTTCAATGGGGATCACCAAAGGTAAATGGGGCACCTTGGTCAATGCGTTGCTATCGTTTAAACGTAATTATGATAACAACACACCATTGAAAAAAGTATTGCCTGAAGTGGTTGAGAGTGCTGTTGAAGTCTATGGTGAAATGGGGTTACGTGATCTTGGCGATAAAATGTTCGCTTACTTACAAAAAAATAACCCCGGTAGCCAATTGAACCAAGCTTATTCTGAATTACCGCCAGTGATGATGAGTCCCCGAGCCGCTTATCAAGAAATTGTGGCTAATCGTGTCGAAGCAGTTCCTTTAGACAAACTTGCGGGGAGAATTGCTGCAAACTCAATTATTCCCTATCCACCGGGTATTCCAATGTTGTTATCAGGTGAAAGTTTTGGTGATAAACATAGCCCACATATTGGTTATTTACGTAGCCTTCAGGCTTGGGATAGTGAATTTCCAGGTTTTGAACATGAAACCGAAGGCACTGAAATAATTGATGGGATGTACTATGTGATGTGCGTTAAGACGGCTAGCGAATAGAATAAAAAGAGCCAGATCAATTTGCTCTGGCTCTTTAATTAGTTAAGCATTAGTATCGAAGCTCGTCGTCATTTCCTCGAGCTGTTCTTGTAACTCCATCCATTCCATTTCTACTTCTTCAAGTGCAGATTTATGTTCAATTTGTTTTTTCAAACAATCTGCTAGTTCTGCTTTTTTAGCTTGTTCATAAATGGTGGCATCAGAAAGCTGACTTTCTAATTCAGCGAGAACTGCTGAATGTTTTTCCATTTTCTTTTCAAGCTCAGTCACTTTTTTACGAATAGGTTGAGTGGCTTGACGGAATTCAGCTTCGCGACGTTTCTGATCTTTTTTATCTTGAGCCGTCACAGTCGAAACACTTACGGGTTTATCTTTATCTTGAATATCACGGGCTTGCTGAAGGTCTATTTTATTTTGTTCCGCGAGCCACTGCTGGTAATCTTCTAAATCACCATCAAATTGCTCAACCATACCACCGTGAACTAAATAGAACTCATCCGTGGTTGAGCGCAATAGATGCCTATCATGAGATACCACAACCAAAGCACCCTCAAAATCCATCAAGGCCTCGGTAAGTGCCTGACGCATTTCTAAATCTAAGTGGTTAGTTGGTTCATCGAGTAACAGTAAATTTGGTCGCTGCCAAACTACAAGTGCCAAAACTAAACGTGCTTTTTCACCACCGGAAAAACGTAGAGTCGGATCGGTAACTTGGTCGCCCTTAAAACCGAATCCGCCTAAATAATCACGCAACTGCTGCTCTGTTTCTTTTGGCGCTAATCTAGCAAGGTGCTGCAAAGGTGACTCTTCAGGATGCAAGTATTCAAGTTGGTGCTGGGCGAAATAGCCTAGTTTAATGCCTTTTGCTAGGGAGACAACGCCGTGTAATGGCTGTAAATCACCGGCAAGCAGTTTTATTAGCGTTGATTTACCGGCACCATTTCGTCCGAGTAAACCAATACGAGAGCCCGGTACTAAATTTAATTTAATTGAATCTAGTATTATTTTCTCACCATAACCGGCACTGACTTTCTCCATTTTTAGTAATGGATTAGGCAAGCTTTCTGGTTTTCGAAAGGTAAAATGAAATGGATTATCCACAAGCGCAGGAGAAACCATCTCCATTTTTTCGAGCATTTTAATTCGGCTTTGTGCTTGTTTTGCTTTAGTCGCTTGCGCTCTAAAACGGTCAATATAGCTTTGTAAGTGCGCAGCTTTAGTTTGTTGGCTTTCATACAAAGCTTGTTGTTGAGATAACTTGGTCGCACGCTGGCGTTCAAACGAAGAATAATTGCCCGTATATTCGAACATACTTTCTTGCTCAATGTGCAGCACTTTATCAATAATAGGATCAAGAAAATCCCTATCATGAGAAATTAGAATCAACGTACCTGTATAGCTTTTTAACCATTTTTCAAGCCAAATTACGGCATCTAAATCAAGGTGGTTAGTAGGTTCATCGAGTAACAATAAATCAGAGCGACACAATAGGGCTTGCGCAAGGTTTAAACGCATGCGCCATCCACCAGAGAATGACTTAACGGGTGATTCTAATTGTGCTTGGCTAAAACCCAGACCATGCAGCAAGCTTGACGCTCTTGAACGGATTGTCCACGCATCAATGGCATCTAGTTGACCATGAACAGTTGCAATGGCATGGCCATCATTTTTTTCATTGGCCTGCTGTAGTTTTTTCTCAAGTGAACGATATTCGCGATCGCCATCGATAACATACTCGAGGGCGGGAACATCAAGTGCTGGGGTTTCTTGATTAACCCAAGCTAATGACCACGTGCTAGGGAAGGTTGCAGAACCCGCTTCAGCTTGTAATTCGCCTTTTAAAAGCGCAAGCAGTGTCGATTTTCCGCAGCCGTTTTTACCAACTAACCCGACCTTTTGACCCGGATTGATAGTCGCGGTTGCATTGTCCAGCAGAACACGTACACCTCGGCGAATTTGTAGTGAAGAGAAAACAATCATAGCAACCGTCTATTGAAAATATGTTAAATTAAATAATGAATACCCTCAAAATATCAGGTGCGAGTTGAAAAGCAAATCACCTAAATTTATTGAGCGTAAAACTGAATATGTTTAGCAGGCTGCATGGTAACGGAAAATGATCCGTCTGACACGCCTTTGAGGAGGGAAAGATGTCAAATCCGCCGAAAGTATTGGTGGTCTACGCTCACCCAGACTCTGATGAGTCTGTTGCAAATCGAGCATTACTGGATTCCTTGAGCGGTCTTGACCACGTGACTGTTCATGATTTATATGCAATTTATCCTGATTATTTTATTGATGTTACCGCTGAGCAAAAGCTTCTTTGCTTGCACGACGTGATTGTTTTTCAACATCCTCTCTATACTTATAGTTGTCCTGCTCTTTTAAAAGAGTGGTTTGACCGGGTATTAACTCGTCGTTTTGCGACCGATATGGGGTATCAAAAATTAAAAGGCAAATATTGGCGTTCTATTATTACGACGGGTGAATCCCAAGATGCTTATCAGCACGATGGTTTTAATCGATACCCATTAACTGAAATACTGCGCCCATTTGAATTAACCGCAGCAATGTGTGATATGCAATGGTTAGAGCCCAATATTATTTATGCCGCGCGCAGACAGTCTACAGCGCATTTTCAGCAGCACATTGACGGCTATCGCCAATGGATGCAGCAACCGTTAAGCCCTGGGGGATTGTCCTGATGGAACAACTGAATTTATTTGAATCCATCATTTTATTTCTTTGTGCGGGCGTGGTGATGGTGCCCATCGCCCAGAAAATCCGTTTGGGAGCGGTACTGGGTTATTTACTTGCTGGTATTGTGATTGGTCCGTTTGTTCTTGGCTTTATTCATAACGTTGATGATATTTTGCATTTCTCCGAGATGGGTGTAGTTTTTCTGATGTTTTTGATTGGGTTAGAACTTAAACCGTCTAAACTTTGGGAACTCAGACGCTCCATTTTCGGTGTGGGTACGGCTCAAGTAGTAGTCACTGCTGCAATCATGGCCGGGTTATTATTGTTGGCTAAATTTTCATGGCAAGCTGCGGTTGTCGGTGGCCTTGGCATGGCAATGTCATCGACGGCGATGGCATTGCAGTTGATGAATGAAAAAGGCATGTCCAATAAAGAAAGTGGGCAGCTTGGCTTTTCAGTTTTACTCTTTCAGGATATGGCTGTCATCCCAATTATGGCGCTGATCCCTTTACTCGCGGGCGATACAGGTAGCAGTGATTGGTATAAAATTGGCTTAAAAGTGATTGCGTTTGCAGGCTTATGGATTGTCGGACGCTATTTGCTACGCCCATTATTTCGATTAGCGGCTAAATCTGGAGTGCATGAAATTTTTACGGCGGCGGCGCTACTTGTCGTACTTGGGTCTGCGCTCATTATGGAAAGCCTTGGTTTTTCCATGGCGTTAGGCACTTTTATGGCGGGTGTAATGTTAGCAGAGACCGAGTTTCGTCATGAACTTGAAATTAATATTGAGCCTTTTAAAGGACTATTACTCGGATTATTTTTTATTTCAGTAGGGATGTCATTAAATTTACAGATACTTTGGTCATACTTACCTCAAGTTTTGATTGCGGTCGCTGTGCTCGTGTCGGTGAAGGCGTTAGTACTTTATTGTCTCAGCTTGGCAGCCCGATTACGCAGTGGTGCAAGAGCGCAATTTTCAGGGGTACTGAGTCAAGGCGGGGAGTTCGCATTTGTTATTTTAGCAACCGCATCAGGAGCTAAAGTGATCGACGAAATGCAAATGGACCTGTTATTAGTGGTGGTCACACTTTCGATGATGACTACGCCTCTTGTGATGCAACTAATAGATGCTTATCTCAACCATCGTTATAATCAACAATCATCATCGAGTGAAAAACCGTTTGTTGAAGATAATGATCCTCACGTCATTTTGGTCGGATTTGGGCGTATGGGACAAGTGGTTGGCCGCTTACTTATGGCGAATAAAGTGAAAATTACTGTTCTCGAACAAGATGTTACGGCAATCAGTACGATGCGACGTTATGGCTATACCGTTTATTATGGTGATGCACGAGAGTTACAATTATTACGCTCAGCGGGCGCAGATAAAGCGAAGGCGATTGTTATAACGAGTGATGAACCCGAAGAAGTGATGGAAATAGTACAAATATGTCAGGAAAATTTCCCTAACTTGCATATTATTGCTCGCGCTAAAGGGCGACTTGAAGCGCATGAACTATTACAAAGCGGTGTAAAAGATTTTAGTCGTGAAACCTTCTCGAGCGCACTTGAGCTGGGTAGTAAGGCATTAGTTAGTATTGGTATGCATCCTCATAAGGCTTATCGGGCGAAACAGCATTTTCGTCGCCTTGATATGCGTATGCTAAGAGATATTATTCCTGAGAATGAAAATAGTGACAGTGGGCAAATTTCTCGTATCAAAGAGGCGCGTCGTGAATTAAATGAGCTCTTCGAAAAAGAAATGTTAAGGGAACACCGACAGCCACATAGCTGGAATAACGAGAAATAACGCGAATAGTAAACCGCAAGGGTATAAAAATGGCTTCAACACGTAAACGTTTTATTGCAGGAGCAACCTGCCCTAAATGCCAGTCACAAGATACGTTGATGATGTGGCGAGAAGATAAAATTGATGTTGTTGAATGTGTTAATTGTGGCGATCAGCAAAGACAAGCTGATGAGGGCGCAACGGAGCATGTCAGAAAACAAGAAAAAGTCATTGGTATTTTTACACCAGAGTAAGAGAATTTTGTCAAATCTCAATACAGCACAATTGTTTTCCGGTACAATATAGCAAAATTTTTCCCTTCTCGGGTATGTAGGAGATGTCATGAAAGTAGCAAAAGACTTGGTAATCAGCTTAGCTTATCAGGTAAGAACAGAAGATGGTGTTTTAGTTGATGAGTCGCCAGCAAGTGCGCCAATGGACTACTTACACGGCCGTGGTTCTTTAATTTCTGGTCTGGAAAAAGCATTAGAAGGTCGTGCTGTTGGCGAACATTTTGATGTTGAAGTTGCATCCGATGATGCCTATGGCCAATATGATGAAAACTTAGTTCAACGTGTCCCTAAAGATGTCTTTATGGGTGTTGAAGAGTTAGAAGTTGGTATGCGTTTCTTAGCTGATACTGACATGGGTCCAGTTCCTGTTGAAATTACAGGGATTGAAGGCGATGAAGTTATCGTTGACGGTAACCACATGTTAGCAGGTCAAAATCTGAAATTTAATGTTGAAGTCATGGCTATCCGTGAAGCAACAGAAGAAGAAATTGCACATGGCCACGTACATGGCGCTGACGGCCACGACCATGATCACGATCACGAAGGTGGTTGTTGTGGCGGTGGTGGTCATGGTCATGACCACGGTTCAGAAGGCGGTTGTTGTGGCGGCGGTGGCCACGGTCACGACCACGGTTCAGAAGGTGGTTGCGGTGGCGAAGGTCACGGTAAAAAACAAGGCGGCTGCGGCTGTCACTAATCCTTAGCGATTCGCTAGGGTTTAGTTTTTGTTTAGAGAAAAGGAAAGCCTCGGCTTTCCTTTTTTCATCTACAATTATAATACTTAGAAATACCAGACGATTTTGCAATTTAACGAGTGAATGACTATCACCCCATTAAATTAATAATGAGGTGGCGGTGTTTCCTCTTCAGGCCTTGCAAGCAAGGATGACTGAGAAGATTTTAGTCTATCAGTTACAACACGTAAGTGTTCTTGCATTCGGCTCATTTGCATTTGTTGTTCAGTAATAACCTGATTGAGTTGCTCAAGCGCTAATTCTTGAAAGGCAATTTTACTTTCTAAAAGCTCTAGGCGCTGTTCAAAAGTGTCAGATGAGTCCATTTTAGACGCTCCTTGTGGTTTATTGTTATAAAAAAACATCATAATAACCGAACATTACAAATCAATAGATAAGTTTTAGTTAAAGAGATATGCGTTGAAACCTCTTTTTGTTAATGTTGTCTAAGAAGTTCTTATAATTATCTATACTAATGGTAGCTGACCTCTAAGTATAATTAGGGGGGTACCAATAAAATTAAATACTCGAATATTAAATACTCGAATAAAAATCATCGGAGATCAGGATGAAATCATTGTTTAAGGCAAGCCTTCTAGCGACAACATTAGCACTTACTTTTGCAGCACCACAAGTAATGGCCGCAGAAACCAAAGCACAAGCAGAAAATAGTGCATTTAAAAATGCTGAAGAACGTAATGCATACGCATTAGGTGCCTCTTTAGGTCGCTATATGCAAAACTCACTTGAAGAACAAAAAACAATTGGCATTGATCTTGATAAAGCTCAATTACTGGCTGGTGTTCAAGATGCATTTAACAGTAAAAGCAAAATGAGTGATGCAGAAGTTGAAGAAACGCTTCGCCAATTCGAAGGGCAAGTGAAACAAGCCGCTGAGAAAAAAATGAAAGATGAATCAGCAACGAATGAGAAAAAAGGTGCTGAGTATCGCGAAAAATATGCTAAAGAAAAAGGCGTAGTTAAAACCAAATCAGGCTTATTGTATAAAATCGAAAAAGAAGGTACTGGCGCAAAACCTAAAGCAGATGAAACCGTTGTGGTTCATTACAAAGGTGCATTGATTGACGGTACTGAATTTGATAGCTCATATTCACGTAATGAACCACTGACAATTCCATTGAACTCAGTGATCAAAGGCTGGACTGAAGGTCTGGCAAATGTGAAAAAAGGCGGAAAAATTCAGTTAGTTATCCCAGCTGACTTAGCTTATGGCGAAAATGGTGTTCCAGGTATCCCTGCAAACTCTACTTTAGTATTTGATGTTGAATTATTAGATATCAAACCAGCAAGCAAATAAGCTTTTTAGATTGTCATATATGCTGAAACCCAGAGCTAATCTGGGTTTTTGTCATTAGATTCTATTATTTTAATATCGATAAAAATTGAAGGTCGCTCGAAGGCTAAATCTTTATTTTAAGTCTATTCGTTTCTAGTATATTAATTTTTATATCTTACATATTATGAGTAGAACGATGGATTTAATCGTGCTCCTCGCATAATCTCATTATTTTCACATTGTATAAAAAACAGCTTAATTTGTTTAAAACTTGTGATAAAACATACTCTCTTGCATTCATTCACTTGACTGCGACGCTTCGTAGTTTTAACTTCAATGTATTCAATTTTATTCTTTATCATCACGTTTGTTGACTATGCACGATTCAATGAAGGCAAATTAGTCGAATAATGAATGCCTCATTAGTCAACTTGATGAATTTTTTATATTAGAAGGACAATGTTTAAAATGTCAGATTCTATACAACCACATGATCTCAGCGATATTAATATATTAGATAACCAACCGTTCACTGAAACCGACCACGAAATCTTAAAATCCTATGAAGCTGCGGTTGATGGTCTCGCCATGCTCATTGGTGGGCATTGTGAAATTGTTCTTCATTCGTTGGAAGATCTACAACGTTCAGCGGTGAGAATAGCTAATGGTCAGCATACAGGTCGTCAAATAGGCTCGCCAATTACCGACCTCGCATTAAGAATGCTTCATGATATGGCAGATGAAGATTCGAATGCTTCCAAGGCCTATTTTACTAAAGCAAAAAGTGGCGATTTAATGAAATCGGTAACTATTGCTATTCGTAATAAAAAACAACGTGTTATTGGTCTTCTCTGTATTAATATGAATTTGGATGTTCCATTTTCAGAAATTATTAAATCTTTTGTGCCAGAAGAAAAACAAGAAATTACATCAGATGTTAATTTCGCTTCGTCCGTTGATGACCTTGTTGCTCAAACATTGGAATATACTATTGAAGAAGTGGGTGGGGATCGCAACGTTTCAAACAATGCGAAAAATAAACAAGTTGTGTTAAATCTATATGAAAAAGGGATATTTGATATTAAAGATGCGATTAACCAAGTGGCTGATCGTTTGAATATTTCTAAGCACACTGTTTACTTGTATATCCGTCAATTCAAGAATGAATAATAGCACTCAACTAACATATTGTTTGTTAATCACGGGGCCTGCGTATGGCACTCAGCAAGCGGCGAGTGCCTATCAATTTGCTAATGCTCTTCTTGAGGAAGGGCATCGCCTGAAAACATTGTTTTTTTATAGCGATGGTGTTCTAAATGCCAATAGCCTCACTTCACCAGCAACTGACGAATTTAATTTAGTTCAAGGTTGGCAAGCGCTTGCAAAGCGCGCTGATTGTGAAATGCACATTTGCGTTTCTGCTGCATTGCGCCGGGGTGTTGCCGATACTGAACAGGCTGAAATGCTGTCTTTATCAGCCAGTAATTTAAGTGATGGCTTCATGATGAGTGGACTGGGAAGCCTAGCAGAAGCTATGATGACAACCGACAGAACGATACAATTTTAAGTCATCGTATAATCAATGTAATTAGTAAGTTGTAATTTAAGGTGTCGAGTGAAAAAATGTGCTTTTGTCTTTACAACAATGCCACACGGTAATGCAAGTGGGCGAGAAGGGCTAGATGCTTTATTGGCAACGTCTGCTATTACTGAAGAAATTAGTGTGTTTTTTATCTCTGATGGTGTGTGCCAAATACTGGCGAATCAAAAAACGAATGAAATTTTAGCCAGAGATTATATTTCGACATTTAAAATACTACCTCTGTATGACATTGATAAGATTTATCTGTGCGCTGACTCATTACAAGAACGAGGTATCAGTGAACACAGCAATTGGGTCGTTTCTCCTCAAATTCTAAACGCAGCCCAAATTAGAGAAAAAATGGCTGCTTGTGATGTGGTACTGAAGTTTTAAATCCGTCATAAAAATTTAATCAGATATTTGGATTTTGACCTCTAGCAGGATTTTTTCTATGCTTTATACTATAGCTACATCCCCGTTTAAGTGTGATTTTCCTGCCATACTGCGTTTAATCACTCACCAAGATGTTGTTTTGTTGATGCAAGATGGCGTTATTGCAGCCGTTGAGCAATCGAAGTATCTTTGCGATTTACAAAACACAGGGGCTCAAATTTATGTCTTGGATGCAGATGTTAATGCTCGTGGACTGCAAAATATCATTTCAAATACTGTTTCGTTAGTCACATATCAAGGTTTTGTGAGGCTAACGGCAGCACATAAGCAACATTTTTCGCTATAAAGGCATTAAAAGTTGTATATTTCTTGACACCTGAGCCAGTCAGCCATAAAATTTCGCGTCCTCGTGTATCGTCATGTTGGCGAACGAGGTCGAAATCCGTGTTTACGAAGCAAAAAATCAGGAGCTTTTTTAATAATGGCAACTATTAATCAGCTGGTACGCAAATCCCGTAGCTCGAAAGTTGTGAAAAGCAACGTTCCAGCGCTGGAAGCTTGCCCGCAAAAACGTGGTGTATGTACTCGTGTATATACAACCACACCTAAAAAACCAAACTCAGCATTACGTAAAGTATGCCGCGTTCGTTTAACTAATGGTTATGAAGTTTCTTCCTACATTGGTGGTGAAGGCCACAATTTGCAGGAACACTCCGTAATTCTTATCCGTGGTGGTCGTGTTAAAGACTTGCCAGGTGTGCGTTATCACACCGTTCGCGGTGCACTTGACTGTTCAGGTGTTAAAGACCGCAAACAAGCACGTTCTAAATACGGCGCTAAAAAGCCTAAGGCTTAATGGATACCCGTTAAGTAAGGCCAAACATTTTTAATCTTAATGTCAAAATAAACTCGTAGAGTTTTGGACAAACCTGAATTAACAACGGAGTAATATCCATGCCACGTCGTCGCGTAATAGGTCAACGTAAAATTCTGCCAGATCCTAAGTTCGGATCAGAATTACTGGCCAAATTTGTAAATATCCTGATGGTAGACGGGAAGAAATCTACTGCTGAAGCAATTGTATATAACGCACTTGAGACATTGGCTCAGCGTTCTGGCAAGACTGCGCTTGATGCATTCGAATTAGCACTGGATAACGTGCGTCCGACTGTGGAAGTTAAATCTCGCCGTGTTGGTGGTTCAACTTATCAGGTTCCTGTTGAAGTTCGCCCGGTTCGTCGTAATGCTCTGGCAATGCGTTGGATCGTTGACGCTGCTCGTAAACGCGGTGATAAGTCAATGGCACTTCGCCTAGCAAATGAACTAGGTGATGCTGCAGAGAACAAAGGTTCATCTGTTAAGAAACGTGAAGACGTTCACCGTATGGCAGAAGCTAACAAAGCGTTCGCTCACTACCGTTGGTAAGTTCCAAAGGTTAGTGGTGTATCTCAGGGTAGCTATTTGCTGCCCTTTATATGATGAATTGAACGCTCACGAGAGAGGAAAACATGGCCCGTCAAACGCCCATAGCACGTTATCGTAATATCGGTATCAGTGCGCACATCGACGCCGGTAAAACGACAACGACTGAACGTATTCTGTTTTATACAGGTGTAAACCATAAAATTGGTGAAACTCACGAAGGTTCTGCAACAATGGACTGGATGGAGCAGGAGCAAGAGCGTGGTATTACTATCACATCTGCAGCGACTACTGCATTCTGGTCTGGTATGGCAAAACAGTATGAGCCACACCGTGTAAACATCATCGACACCCCAGGTCACGTTGACTTCACAATCGAAGTTGAACGTTCTATGCGTGTGCTTGATGGCGCAGTAATGGTTTACTGTGCGGTTGGTGGTGTTCAGCCACAGTCTGAGACAGTATGGCGTCAGGCTAACAAATATAAAGTTCCACGTATTGCGTTCGTTAATAAAATGGACCGTATGGGTGCGAACTACTTACGTGTTGTTGAGCAATTAAAAACACGTTTAGCTGCTAATGCAGTTCCAATTCAATTACCTGTTGGCGCAGAAGAAGCGTTTACTGGTGTTGTTGACTTGATCAAAATGAAAGCGATCAGGTGGAGTGATGAAGATCAGGGTATTAGCTTCGAATACGAAGAAATCCCTGCTGACATGCAAGAATTGGCAGAAGAATGGCACAACAACTTAGTTGAATCCGCAGCAGAAGCATCAGAAGAACTGATGGAAAAATATCTGGGCGGTGAAGATTTAACTGAAGCTGAAATTAAAACTGCTCTTCGTCAACGCGTTCTTGCTAGCGAAATTATCCTGGTTACCTGTGGTTCTGCATTTAAGAACAAAGGTGTTCAGGCGATGCTAGATGCAGTAATTGATTTCTTACCAGCACCTACAGATGTATCGGCAATTAACGGTATTCTGGATGATGGTAAAGATACTCCGGCAGAACGTCACGCTAGTGATGAAGAGCCGTTCTCTGCTTTAGCATTTAAGATTGCAACTGACCCGTTCGTTGGTAACCTGACATTCTTCCGTGTGTATTCCGGTGTTGTTAATTCAGGTGATACTGTACTGAACCCAGTAAAATCAAGAAAAGAGCGTTTTGGTCGTATCGTTCAGATGCACGCTAATAAACGTGAAGAGATCAAAGAAGTTCGCGCTGGTGACATCGCGGCTGCAATTGGTCTTAAAGATGTCACTACAGGTGATACTCTGTGTTCAATTGACGCGCCAATTATTCTGGAGCGTATGGAATTCCCAGAGCCAGTTATCTCTGTAGCAATTGAACCAAAAACAAAAGCTGACCAAGAAAGAATGGGTATTGCTCTGGGCCGTTTAGCTCAAGAAGATCCATCTTTCCGTGTATCTAGTGATGAAGAAACTAATCAGACTATCATCGCAGGTATGGGTGAGTTGCACTTAGACGTTCTGGTTGACCGTATGCGTCGTGAATTTAAAGTTGAAGCGAACGTTGGTAAACCTCAGGTTGCTTATCGTGAAACTATCCAGATCGAAGCGAAGGATGTTGAAGGTAAGCACGCTAAACAGTCTGGTGGTCGTGGTCAGTTCGGTCATGTCGTAATTGACATTTTCCCACTGGACAAGAAAGACAAAGACGGTGCAGAGATGAACTATGAGTTCATCAATGAAATCAAAGGTGGTGTAATTCCTACAGAATTCATCCCTGCGGTTGATAAAGGTATCCAAGAGCAGTTGAAATCAGGCCCGTTAGCGGGTTACCCAGTAGTTAAATTGGGTGTTCGTCTGCATTACGGTTCATACCATGATGTTGACTCATCTGAATTGGCATTTAAATTGGCAGCATCGCTGGCATTTAAAGAAGGCTTCAAAAGAGCTAAACCTGTTCTGCTTGAGCCAATCATGAAAGTTGAGGTGGAAACACCAGAAGACTACATGGGTGATGTAATTGGTGACCTTAACCGTCGTCGTGGTATTATTGAAGGTATGGATGACCTAGCTACTGGTAAAATCGTCCGTGCACAAGTACCATTGTCAGAAATGTTCGGTTATGCTACTGACCTGCGTTCTCAGACACAAGGTCGTGCTTCATACTCTATGGAGTTCTTGAAGTACAGTGAAGCGCCAAACAACGTTGCACAAGCTGTAATCGAAGCTCGTAACGCTAGATAATCGATTTTTATCGATTTAACTACTTTAATTTAAGTTCCTTCTTTATAGTAAAGAGGGAACTCCATAAGGAATAGAGTCGTGTCTAAAGAAAAATTTGAACGTTCAAAACCGCACGTTAACGTTGGTACAATCGGCCACGTTGACCATGGTAAAACTACTCTGACAGCAGCTATCACTACTGTTCTAGCAAAAACTTACGGCGGTTCTGCTCGTGCATTCGATCAAATCGATAACGCACCAGAAGAAAAAGCACGTGGTATCACTATCTCTACTTCACACGTAGAATATGACACTCCAGCTCGTCACTACGCACACGTAGACTGCCCAGGTCACGCCGACTATGTTAAAAACATGATCACTGGTGCTGCGCAGATGGACGGTGCAATTCTGGTTGTTGCTGCGACTGATGGCCCAATGCCACAAACGCGTGAACACATCCTGTTAGGTCGCCAAGTTGGTGTTCCTTACATCATCGTGTTCCTGAACAAATGTGACATGGTAGACGACGAAGAACTGTTAGAACTCGTTGAAATGGAAGTTCGTGAACTTCTTTCTCAGTACGATTTCCCTGGTGATGACACTCCAGTTATCCGTGGTTCTGCACTGAAAGCACTGGAAGGTGTTCCAGAGTGGGAAGCGAAAATTGTTGAACTAGCTGGTTTCTTGGATAGCTATATCCCAGAACCAGAGCGTGCAATTGACAAACCATTCCTGCTGCCAATTGAAGACGTATTCTCAATCTCAGGTCGTGGTACAGTAGTAACAGGCCGTGTTGAGCGTGGTATCGTTAAAGTTGGTGAAGAAGTTGAGATTGTTGGTATTCAAGCAACAGTTAAAACAACTTGTACTGGCGTTGAAATGTTCCGTAAACTGCTTGACGAAGGTCGTGCTGGTGAGAACGTGGGTGTTTTACTGCGTGGTACTAAACGTGAAGAAATTCAACGTGGACAAGTACTGGCAAAACCAGGTTCAATCAAGCCACATACACAATTCGAATCAGAAGTGTATATCCTGAGCAAAGATGAAGGTGGTCGTCATACTCCATTCTTCAAAGGTTACCGTCCACAGTTCTACTTCCGTACAACTGACGTAACCGGTACTATCGAACTGCCAGAAGGCGTAGAGATGGTAATGCCAGGCGACAACATCAACATGATCGTGACATTGATTCACCCAATCGCGATGGATGATGGTTTGCGTTTCGCAATCCGTGAAGGTGGTCGTACTGTAGGTGCCGGTGTTGTTGCAAAAGTTATTGCATAATATCGCTCTTTCTGAATAAGAAAGAACTACGTTAGTAAAAAGGGCATCAAATAGATGCCCTTTTTATACGTTGTAAAATTTAAGAACCTATCTCATCAATCATTGTTATAATTATTGGTGAGATAGGCTCTCAAATCACGAATTAATAACAGTACTTATTGCTTTGTACAGTTATATGAGATTTATAAAGGTTTTGCTCGGAAGATATGGTATATTTTACCGCTGCCACGAAAAGAAATTTTATTTCATAATAGGCGAGTCAAAAATTAACTGAGCATGCTGAATTTTCTGCGAAGAAATAGATAATGCCTACCGCTATTATTTTTGAGGTATGGTTTCTACTTCGTAGGTATTTGTTATCGTATTCCTTTCAGATTTTGCAGGCTTAGCTGTAGTGAATTAAGGGATATGTTGGCATATTCTATTGGTTTGGTCTGGTTGTTTTACCTTTGTAAGGCAAGCGGGCTTTATACATACTTCATGGTAACAGGTTGAATTATGAGTACGAATAGCGAAGCTCAAGGAAATGGACGCAGTGCAGACATCTTCAAATGGGTGGTTGTCTGTGGCTTACTAATCATTGCGATAGTGGGTAACTACTACTTCCGTCAATATAATCTCGCGCTGCGTGCTTTTGCCGTTGTCGCCGTTGTCGCTGCAGCTGGTGCTATCGCTTTGTGGACAACAAAGGGTAAAGCAACACTGACATTTGCGCGCGAAGCTCGCATTGAGATGAAAAAAGTTATTTGGCCTACTCGCCAGGAAACATTACAAACTACATTAATTGTTGCTGCAGTAACGGCTGTTATGTCGTTAATACTGTGGGGATTAGATGGTATCCTAGTGCGTTTAGTTTCATTTATTACAAGCCTGAGGTTATTCTAAATGTCAGATTCACCTAAAAAGCGCTGGTATGTCGTTCAGGCATTCTCTGGTTTTGAAGGTCGCGTAGCACAGTCTTTACGTGAATACATCAAATTACATGCCATGGAAGACTCTTTTGGCGAAGTTATGGTCCCAACTGAAGAAGTTGTTGAAATTCGTGGTGGCCAACGTCGTAAGAGTGAACGTAAATTCTTTCCAGGCTATGTTTTAGTCCAAATGACCATGAATGATGACTCTTGGCACTTAGTGCGCAGTGTCCCTCGTGTAATGGGCTTTATCGGCGGAACATCAGATCGTCCAGCGCCAATTAGCGACAAAGAAGTTGATGCGATTATGAATCGCTTACAACAAGTGGGCGATAAACCACGTCCTAAAACACTATTTGAGCCGGGTGAAATGGTTCGTGTTAGTGAAGGTCCGTTTGCTGACTTTAATGGTGTCGTTGAAGAAATTGATTACGAAAAAAGCCGCTTAAAAGTCTCTGTTTCTATTTTTGGTCGTGCTACACCAGTCGAACTGGATTTTGGTCAAGTAGAAAAAGCATAGCACTAAAAAACAGCTTAAAAATAAGTTGGTTATTAAAAGACCAAAGAACAGGCTTGCAAAGGGCGTGAAATTTGAATATAATTTCGCGCCTTAGTTTTTTATTTGGCAAAAAATATTTTATGCCTGGCAAATTATTTTGCGGGGCATGTTAATGCAACGGGGAGCCTTATTTAGTAAGGCGTTACTACCCATTTAGAGGAAATATTCATGGCTAAGAAAGTCCAAGCCTACGTTAAGCTGCAAGTTGCAGCTGGTATGGCTAACCCAAGCCCTCCTGTTGGTCCAGCATTGGGTCAGCAAGGTGTTAACATCATGGAATTCTGTAAAGCGTTTAACGCAAAAACAGAAGGTCTAGAAAAAGGCCTACCAACTCCTGTTGTTATTACTGTTTATGCAGACCGTTCATTCACTTTTATTACTAAAACTCCTCCTGCAGCAGTATTGCTGAAAAAAGCAGCTGGTGTTAAATCTGGTTCGGGCAAACCGAATAAAGATAAAGTAGGTAAAGTGACCTCTGCTCAGATCCGTGAAATTGCGGAAACTAAAGCTGCGGACATGACTGGTTCTGATGTTGACGCTATGATGCGTTCAATTGAAGGTACTGCTCGTTCCATGGGCCTGGTAGTGGAGGATTAATCAATGGCTAAACTGAATAAGCGCATGCGCAATATCCGTGAAAAAGTTGATGTTACTAAACAATACGACATCAATGAAGCCCTTTCACTGCTGAAAGAATTAGCAACTGCTAAATTCGTAGAAAGCGTTGATGTTGCTGTTAATCTAGGCATCGATGCTCGTAAATCAGACCAAAACGTTCGTGGCGCGACTGTATTGCCACACGGTACTGGCCGTTCTGTTCGCGTTGCTGTATTTGCACAAGGCGCAAACGCTGAAGCTGCAAAAGCTGCAGGTGCTGAACTGGTAGGTATGGAAGATTTGGCTGATAAAATCAAAGCTGGCGAAATGGATTTTGACGTTGTTATTGCTTCTCCTGATGCAATGCGCGTTGTTGGCCAATTAGGTCAAATCCTAGGCCCACGTGGTCTGATGCCAAACCCGAAAGTAGGTACTGTAACGCCTAACGTTGCTGAAGCTGTTCAAAATGCTAAAGCAGGTCAAGTTCGTTACCGTAATGACAAAAACGGAATCATCCATACCACTATCGGTAAAGTTGATTTCGATTCTAACCAATTGAAAGAAAACCTAGAGTCACTGTTGATTGCGCTGAAAAAAGCAAAACCAGCTTCTGCTAAAGGTGTTTTTATCAAGAAAGTTAGCCTGTCTACTACAATGGGTGCAGGTGTTGCTGTTGACCAATCTGGTCTGTCAGCGACAATTTAATAACTGAGCCTTCTTAGGCTATTTGGTTATTAAGCTTTACCTTTGCGTCAAATTTGTATAAAATTTGACGCCTTGAGTTTGTTGGGTGTTTGAGCCTTTGGGTAATATACTCAACAAACCACAAATTCGGTATGGAGTCTGGCCTTTTCCAGACCCCGTCCAAGACCGCAGGTGTAGTTCAGGTGTATAACTACTACTTAATCTTACCTGCGTAGACGGTGACAGAGATACCTAGAATTTTATTCTGACTTCTGCTCACCGTGATTTACGCTTAGACACAATGTTGTGTATGAGTGATGTGAGTCCCCGGGTTTTCCCGGTTAATCCAGGAGCAAGAAGCTAATGGCACTAAATCTTCAAGACAAACAAGCGATTGTTGCTGAAGTCAGCGAAGTAGCCAAAGGCGCGCTTTCTGCAGTTGTTGCTGATTCACGCGGCGTAACTGTAGCAAAAATGACTGAACTGCGTAAAGCAGGTCGCGAAGCTGGCGTTTATATTCGTGTTGTTCGTAACACGTTGATCCGTCTAGCTGTTCAAGGTACTTCTTATGAAGTCCTGAAAGACGCGTTTGTTGGTCCAACCTTGATTGCTTTCTCTAATGAACACCCGGGCGCTGCTGCTCGTCTGTTCAAAGAGTTCGCGAAAGCGAATCCAGCATTTGAGATTAAAGCTGCGGCCTTTGAAGGTGAGTTAATCCAGGGTCAAGATATTGATCGTCTGGCAACACTCCCAACTTACGATGAAGCAATCGCACGCCTGATGGCAACCATGAAAGAAGCCTCTGCAGGCAAATTGGTTCGCACACTGGCTGCTCTGCGCGATCAGAAAGAAGCTGCATAAGCCCTTTCCTTCGTTGCTTGTTAACGTATAAACTATTTCTGAATTTTAGGAACACTTGTTATGTCTATCACTAAAGACCAAATCCTTGATGCAGTTGCTGAAATGTCTGTAATGGACGTTGTTGAACTGATTACTATGATGGAAGAAAAATTCGGCGTTTCTGCTGCTGCAGCTGTTGCTGTTGCTGCGGGTCCTGCTGAAGCTGCTGAAGAAAAAACTGAATTCGATGTTATGCTTACCGCTGTCGGTCCTAACAAAGTTTCAGTAATCAAAGCAGTTCGCGGCGCAACTGGCCTTGGCTTGAAAGAAGCTAAAGATTTAGTTGAATCTGCACCAGCGGCTATTAAAGAAGGCGCTAATAAAGATGAAGCTGAAACTCTGAAGAAAGCTCTTGTGGAAGCAGGCGCTGAAGTTGAAATTAAATAATTTCAGCTTTGACTTCGCAGCCTAACTCATTAGGTTGTTGGCTGGTGATTTTTAATCACCAGCCTTTTTACGCTGTAAAGCGTGATGGGTGTTAACAGCTTTTCACGCAATTTTGATGTTAACAACCCCCCCAATACTTCTTTCTATTGACGACTTAATATACTGTATTTCTTAGCTACGACCCGCTCGGGCAGCTCGGTAGCAAAAGCAATGCAATGAAATGGTTTAAGAGTGATAGTAATAAGTATTCAGGAAAGTATTCATTTTCCATTTCTAAAAAACGCGTTGCGGTTCTGTCCTGACTATTTTAGGAAGAACAACTTGGGTCACTGATCAACGAGCTGAGGAAACCTATGGTTTACTCCTATACCGAGAAAAAACGTATTCGTAAGGATTTTGGTAAACGTCCACAAGTTTTGGACATACCTTATCTCCTTTCTATCCAACTTGACTCGTTCCAGAAGTTTATCGAGCAAGATCCTGATGGCCAGAATGGGCTGGAAGCAGCTTTCCGTTCTGTGTTTCCAATTCAGAGCTACAGTGGTAATGCTGAACTACAATATGTCAGCTATCGTTTAGGTGAGCCTGTTTTTGATGTTAAAGAATGTCAAATTCGCGGTATTACTTATTCTGCACCTCTGCGTGTGAAGTTACGTCTCATCGTTTATGAGCGTGAAGCACCGGAAGGCACCGTTAAAGATATCAAAGAACAAGAAGTTTACATGGGTGAAATTCCACTCATGACTGAAAACGGAACTTTTGTTATCAACGGTACTGAGCGTGTTATTGTTTCTCAGTTGCACCGTAGCCCAGGCGTATTCTTTGATAGCGATAAAGGGAAGACTCACTCTTCAGGTAAAGTGCTTTATAACGCACGTATCATCCCTTACCGTGGCTCATGGCTTGATTTCGAATTTGACCCGAAAGATAATTTATTTGTACGTATCGACCGTCGCCGTAAATTACCAGCGACTATTATTCTGCGTGCAATGAATTACAGTACCGAAGACATCTTGAACTTGTTCTTCGATAAAACTGTATTCCAAATTCGTGATAACAAATTGATGATGACGCTGGTTCCTGAGCGTCTACGCGGTGAAACTGCTTCTTTTGATATTGAAGCAAACGGCAAAGTTTATGTTGAAAAAGGCCGTCGTATCACTGCTCGTCATATCCGCTTACTCGAGAAAGAAGAAGTCAACAGCATTGAAGTTCCTGTTGAATATATCGCGGGTAAAGTGGTTGCAAAAGATTACATTGATGAAAGTACTGGTGAGCTGATTTGTGCAGCGAATATGGAACTTTCATTGGATATGTTGGCACGTCTGAGCCAATCAGGTCATAAAACAATTGAAACATTGTTTACGAATGACTTAGATCACGGCGCATATATGTCTGAAACTGTCCGTGTCGATCCAACAAACGACCGCTTAGGTGCGCTGGTAGAAATCTACCGTATGATGCGTCCTGGTGAGCCACCAACACGTGAAGCAGCTGAAAATCTGTTCGAAAACTTGTTCTTCTCTGAAGACCGTTACGATCTTTCTGCTGTGGGCCGTATGAAATTCAATCGTTCACTAAATCGTGAAGAGATTGAAGGTTCAGGCATCCTAAGCAAAGACGATATCATTGAAGTAATGAGAAAACTCATTGATATTCGTAACGGTAGGGGTGAAGTGGATGATATTGACCACTTAGGTAACCGCCGTATTCGTTCAGTCGGTGAGATGGCAGAAAATCAGTTCCGCGTTGGTCTGGTTCGTGTTGAACGTGCAGTGAAAGAGCGTCTTTCTCTGGGCGACCTCGATGCATTGATGCCACAGGATATGATTAATGCGAAGCCAATTTCAGCGGCAGTAAAAGAGTTCTTTGGTTCCAGCCAATTGTCTCAATTTATGGACCAGAACAACCCATTATCTGAAATTACGCACAAACGTCGTATCTCTGCGTTAGGCCCAGGTGGTTTGACTCGTGAACGTGCGGGCTTTGAAGTTCGTGACGTACATCCAACTCACTATGGTCGTGTTTGCCCTATCGAAACCCCTGAAGGCCCGAACATCGGTCTGATTAACTCATTATCTGTTTATGCACAGACCAATGAATATGGTTTCCTAGAAACACCTTATCGTTTAGTTCGTGATGGTCTTGTTACTGATGAAATTCACTATCTGTCTGCGATTGAAGAAGGTAACTTCATCATTGCTCAGGCAAACACCGTTTTAGGTGAAGATGGTAGCTTTATCGAAGAACTAATTACTTGTCGTAACCGTGGTGAATCAAGTTTATTTAGCCGCGAACAAGTTGAATATATGGACGTTTCGACTCAACAGATCGTCTCTGTTGGTGCGTCACTCATCCCATTCCTTGAACACGATGATGCTAACCGTGCATTGATGGGTGCGAACATGCAACGTCAAGCGGTTCCTACTTTACGTGCAGACAAACCATTAGTCGGTACAGGTATGGAACGTGCAGTTGCGGTTGACTCCGGTGTTACTGCTGTTGCAACTCGTGGCGGTTCTGTTCAGTACGTTGATGCTTCTCGTATCGTAATTAAAGTTAACGAAGACGAAATGCATCCAGGCGAAGCTGGAATTGACATTTATAACCTGACTAAATATACCCGTTCTAACCAGAACACCTGTATTAATCAGATGCCTTGTGTATCTTTAGGTGAGCCTGTTGAACGTGGTGATGTGTTAGCTGATGGTCCTTCAACAGACCTTGGTGAATTAGCACTTGGTCAAAATATGCGCGTGGCATTTATGCCATGGAATGGTTATAACTTCGAAGACTCCATCTTAGTTTCCGAGCGTGTTGTTCAAGAAGATCGTTTTACAACTATTCATATTCAGGAACTCTCTTGTGTGTCTCGTGACACTAAATTGGGGCCTGAAGAAATTACTGCTGATATTCCAAACGTTGGTGAAGCTGCACTTTCTAAACTTGATGAATCCGGTATCGTTTATATCGGTGCTGAAGTGAAAGGCGGTGACATTCTGGTTGGTAAAGTAACACCTAAAGGTGAGACTCAATTAACGCCAGAAGAGAAATTACTGCGTGCTATCTTCGGTGAAAAAGCGTCTGACGTTAAAGATTCTTCTTTACGTGTTCCAAACGGTGTTTCCGGTACAATTATTGACGTACAGGTCTTCACTCGTGATGGCGTAGAGAAAGATAAACGTGCGCTTGAAATCGAAGAAACTCAGTTACGTGATGCGAAGAAAGACTTAACAGAAGAGCTACGTATTTTTGAAGGCGCTCTGTTTGCTCGTATTCGTTCTGTACTGATTAACGGTGGAATTGAAGCTGAAAAATTGGATAAACTGCCTCGCGATCGTTGGTTAGAGTTGTCTCTAGCTGATGAAGAGAAGCAGAACCAGTTAGAGCAGTTAGCTGAGCAATATGACGAATTGAAATCTGAGTTTGAGAAAAAACTTGATGCGAAACGTCGTAAGATCACCCAAGGTGATGATCTAGCTCCGGGTGTACTGAAAATTGTTAAGGTTTATCTGGCTGTTAAACGTCAGATCCAACCGGGTGATAAAATGGCGGGTCGCCATGGTAACAAAGGTGTTATCTCAAAAATCAACCCAGTTGAAGACATGCCTTACGATGAAAACGGTAACCCAGTTGACATCGTTCTGAACCCACTGGGCGTACCATCACGTATGAACATCGGTCAGATTTTGGAAACGCACTTAGGTATGGCTGCTAAAGGTATTGGTGACAAAATCAATGCTATGCTTAAGCAGCAAGAAGATATTGCTAAACTGCGTGAATTTATCCAAAAAGCTTATGATCTTGGTGATGATCCGCGTCAGAAAGTTGATTTGAATACTTTCTCTGATGAAGACGTTATGCGTTTGGCTGAGAACCTGAAAAAAGGTATGCCAATTGCAACACCAGTGTTTGATGGTGCAAAAGAGAAAGAAATTAAAGAATTACTGAAACTGGGCGGATTGCCAACTTCAGGTCAGATTTCACTGTTTGATGGTCGTACTGGCGAGAAATTTGAGCGTCAGGTCACCGTTGGTTACATGTACATGCTGAAATTGAACCACTTAGTTGATGATAAAATGCATGCCCGTTCAACTGGTTCTTATAGCTTGGTTACTCAGCAACCGCTGGGTGGTAAAGCGCAGTTCGGTGGTCAGCGTTTCGGGGAGATGGAAGTGTGGGCACTGGAAGCATATGGTGCAGCCTATACTCTTCAAGAAATGCTTACAGTTAAATCGGATGACGTTAACGGCCGTACGAAGATGTATAAAAACATCGTCGATGGCAGCCATCAGATGGAACCTGGTATGCCGGAATCTTTCAACGTATTACTGAAAGAAATCCGCTCACTAGGTATTAACATCGAGCTGGAAGACGAGTAATTCGTTTTGCGCCGGAAGGTCTGATTTATCAGCCTTCCGGCTCATGTAAGCAGTGGGATTTGGGGAGAGTGGCTTGACCACTCACCTGACAGGTCTAACTCCGACAGGAGCTATTTAGTGAAAGACTTAATTAAGTTTCTGAAAGCGCAAACCAAGACCGAAGAGTTTGATGCGATCAAAATTGCTCTGGCATCACCTGACATGATCCGTTCATGGTCATTTGGTGAAGTTAAAAAGCCAGAAACGATTAACTACCGTACGTTCAAACCTGAGCGTGACGGCCTTTTCTGTGCACGTATTTTCGGGCCAGTAAAAGATTATGAATGTCTGTGCGGTAAGTACAAACGTTTAAAACACCGTGGTGTGATTTGTGAGAAGTGTGGCGTTGAAGTCACACAGACCAAAGTCCGTCGTGAGCGCATGGGTCATATTGAACTTGCATCACCGACTGCACATATTTGGTTCTTAAAATCATTACCATCCCGTATCGGTTTGCTGCTTGATATGCCACTGCGTGATATCGAACGTGTTCTGTATTTTGAATCTTATGTTGTTGTTGAAGGCGGAATGACTAGCCTTGAACGCGCACAGATTCTGACAGAAGAGCAATACTTAGATGCGTTGGAAGAGTTCGGTGACGAATTTGATGCGAAAATGGGTGCGGAAGCAATCCAAGGCCTGCTGAAAAACCTCGATCTTGAGAACGAGTGTGAAACGCTACGTGAAGAGTTGAATGAAACTAACTCTGAAACTAAGCGTAAAAAGCTGACTAAACGTATCAAACTACTGGAAGCATTTATTCTATCTGGTAATAAACCAGAGTGGATGATCTTAAACGTTCTACCAGTATTACCACCTGATTTACGTCCATTAGTTCCTTTGGATGGTGGTCGTTTCGCAACGTCAGATCTGAACGATCTATATCGTCGCGTAATCAACCGTAATAACCGTCTGAAACGTCTTCTGGATCTGGCTGCGCCAGATATCATCGTACGTAACGAAAAACGTATGTTGCAAGAAGCGGTTGATGCACTGTTAGATAACGGTCGTCGTGGTCGTGCAATTACAGGTTCTAACAAGCGCCCTCTGAAATCTTTGGCCGATATGATCAAAGGTAAACAAGGTCGTTTCCGTCAGAACTTACTTGGTAAGCGTGTTGACTATTCAGGTCGTTCTGTTATCACCGTAGGTCCATACCTACGTCTGCATCAGTGCGGTCTGCCTAAGAAAATGGCACTTGAGTTATTCAAACCATTTATCTATGGCAAATTAGAATTACGTGGTCTGGCAACAACCATTAAAGCTGCGAAGAAAATGGTTGAGCGCGAAGAAGCGGTTGTTTGGGATATCTTGGATGAAGTTATCCGCGAACACCCAGTTATGCTGAACCGTGCACCAACACTTCACCGTCTGGGTATCCAAGCTTTCGAACCAATTTTGATCGAAGGTAAAGCTATCCAATTGCACCCATTGGTTTGTGCGGCATACAACGCCGACTTCGATGGTGACCAAATGGCGGTACACGTTCCTCTAACTTTGGAAGCTCAGTTAGAAGCACGTGCGTTGATGATGTCAACAAACAATATTCTGTCACCGGCAAGTGGTGAGCCTATCATCGTTCCTTCACAGGACGTTGTATTGGGTCTTTACTACATGACTCGTGACTGCGTAAACGCGAAGGGCGAGGGCATGGTATTAGCCGGTCCTAAAGAAGCTGAGCGTGTTTACCGTTCAGGTCATGCATCATTGCATGCTCGCGTTAAAGTTCGTATTACTGAAGAAGTTAAAGATACAGAAGGTAACATTACGATTAACACTGGTTTAGTTGATACCACAGTTGGTCGTGCGATTTTATGGATGATCGTACCAAAAGGTCTACCTTTTGAGCTGGTTAACCAAGCGCTAGGTAAGAAAGCTATTTCTAAAATGCTCAATACCTGTTACCGCGTACTCGGTATGAAACCGACTGTTATTTTTGCTGACCAAATCATGTATACCGGTTTTGCTTATGCTGCGCGTTCTGGTGCATCAGTTGGTATCGATGACATGGTTATTCCTGAGAAAAAAGCAGGAATTATCGCAGAAGCAGAAGCGGAAGTTGCTGAAATTCAGGAACAATTCCAGTCTGGTTTGGTTACAGCCGGCGAACGTTATAACAAAGTTATCGATATCTGGGCAGCAGCAAACGAACGTGTTGCTAAAGCGATGATGGAAAACTTGTCTACTGAAAGTGTTATCAACCGTGATGGCATTGAAGAACAACAAGTTTCTTTCAACAGTATCTTTATGATGGCCGACTCCGGTGCTCGTGGTTCTGCAGCTCAGATTCGTCAGCTAGCAGGTATGCGTGGTCTGATGGCTAAGCCAGATGGCTCAATCATCGAAACACCAATCACGGCGAACTTCCGTGAAGGTCTGAACGTTCTTCAGTACTTTATCTCTACGCATGGTGCTCGTAAAGGTCTTGCGGATACAGCATTGAAAACAGCAAACTCCGGTTACTTGACACGTCGTTTAGTTGACGTTGCACAAGACTTGGTAGTTACTGAAGACGACTGTGGTACTCACGAAGGTATCCTGATGACTCCGGTTATCGAGGGTGGCGACGTTAAAGAACCATTGCGTGAACGTGTACTTGGTCGTGTAACTGCAGAAGATATCCTGAATCCAGGTACTGCAGATATCTTAGTACCTCGTAATACACTACTTCATGAAAAACTGTGTGACCTGTTAGAAGCTAATTCGGTTGACAGCGTTAAAGTACGTTCTGTTGTAAGTTGTGAAACTGACTTTGGTGTGTGTGCTCACTGTTATGGTCGTGACCTTGCTCGTGGTCATATCATTAATAAAGGTGAAGCTATCGGTGTTATCGCCGCGCAGTCAATCGGTGAACCAGGTACACAGCTGACGATGCGTACGTTCCATATCGGTGGTGCGGCATCTCGTGCGGCAGCAGAATCTAGCATTCAAGTACGTAATAGCGGTACTCTGAAGTTATTTAATGCGAAATATGTAACAAACTCTGAAGGTAAACTGGTTATTACTTCTCGTAATACAGAATTGCGTCTGATTGATGAATTCGGTCGTACTAAAGAGAGTTACAAAGTGCCTTATGGTGCGCACCTTACTAAAGGTGATGGCGCGTCAGTTGCTGGCGGCGAGACCGTTGCTAACTGGGATCCGCATACAATGCCAGTTGTCAGTGAAGTTACCGGTATTATCCGTTTCTCTGACATGCTTGATGGCCAGTCAATGACTCGCCAGACTGATGAATTAACAGGTCTGTCGTCAATCGTTGTTCTGGATAGCGCTGAGCGTACAGCAAGTGGTAAGGATTTACGTCCTGCATTGCGTGTTATCGATGCAAATGGTAATGATGTTCTTATTCCTAACACAGACATGCCTACTCAGTACTTCTTACCGGGTAAAGCAATTGTTCAGTTAGATGATGGCATCGCTATCAAAGCGGGTGATACTTTAGCGCGTATTCCACAGGAATCTGTGGGTACTAAAGATATCACGGGTGGTCTACCACGTGTTGCTGACTTGTTTGAAGCTCGTCGTCCGAAAGAGCCTGCTATCCTTGCTGAAATCAGCGGGATAATCTCGTTCGGTAAAGAGACCAAAGGTAAGCGTCGTCTGGTTATCACTCCATTAGATGGTTCTGAGCCGTACGAAGAGATGATCCCTAAATGGCGTCAGCTCAACGTGTTTGAAGGTGAGATCGTTGAACGCGGTGACGTAGTTTCCGATGGTCCAGAGTCTCCGCATGATATTCTACGTCTACGTGGTGTTCATGCTGTTACTCGTTACATCACTAACGAAGTTCAGGAAGTTTACCGCTTACAAGGCGTTAAGATAAACGATAAACACATTGAAGTTATCGTGCGTCAGATGCTGCGTAAAGTCACTATCGCGGATGCAGGAAGTTCTGAATTCCTCGAAGGTGAGCAGATTGAGTACTCACGTGTGAAAGTTGCGAACCGTAAACTTGAGCTCGATGGTAAAATCACAGCAAATTATGCTCGTGACTTGTTGGGTATTACTAAAGCATCTCTGGCAACAGAATCCTTTATCTCAGCAGCATCGTTCCAAGAAACAACTCGCGTACTGACAGAAGCTGCGGTAGCAGGTAAACGTGATGAACTGCGCGGTCTGAAAGAGAACGTTATTGTTGGACGTCTGATTCCAGCTGGTACAGGTTTTGCTTACCATCAGGAACGTATTCGTCGTCGTCATCTGAATGATGTAGTGGAAGCTCCACAAGTCAGCGCAGATGAAGCAACAGCGAACTTGGCTGAACTGTTAAATGCAGGCTTTTCAAGTGGTAATCAGAAGTAATTACTGATTTCACTATAGTAGCTTGATAAAAACTGGCGTCCGAAAGGCGCCAGTTTTTTTATAATTATTTTATTGAATGGCTAGAAATAGTAATTAGTTATTTATATCCCATCTCCTTTATTTCTTTCAGTTTTCTCATAAAACTACATTTTTTTATATTATTCAAATAATAAACTGATTAATTATTTCAAATTTTTATTTAATTTCCAACCTAATAAAAAAGATAAGTTCTTTCTATTAATTAAGGAGGCTTGTAAGTGAGAAATGAAGTAATAATAATGACTCCAGTATTAATCACAGGCTGGTTAAATAATATATTTAAATTTAATTTTATATATCTATAGATATTAGGAATGATAAAATATAAAGGGAAATAATGATGACTGAAAATAATTTTGAATTTGATAATAATAAAGATGGTTTCGCTTCCTCAGATATAACTTCTACCTTGATGAATGTGAGTAATCTATCTCAGATAGTAACAGGTAGCGGTCCAATAGCACTTGATATTGTTATTATTATTGATACTAGTGGTTCAATGTCGGATGAATCGACAGATCTTAGCCAACAAATCGATATCGCTATTGAGAAGGCCTCAGCTAGCTGCCCTTCACAACTTAGAGCAACATTTTTGGGAATACAAGGAACGTGGGACAATACAAAGTTTGATCAAACGGTAAGCAATTACCTTACTGGGCTTGGTATTAGTCAAAGTAGCTTACAAGCGAGATTGCCATTTAAAGAGATTGATGGAATTGACCATGCTGGTAATAAAGAAGATTTATGTCGTGCAGTTATTGATGTGAGTCACTACTTTGATTGGCGTGATGGTGCACGTAGAGCTATTTTTGTCCTTGGTGATGAAGGAATGGAGGGTGGTGGTGGAATATTAACGAATGCAGCAGTACTAAAAAATAATGAAGCTATTTTTGCTGCTCAAAATGCACATGTTAAAGTATATACCTATCAGGGGACGCCAAATGATGATCCGTCAAATATTGATCGTTTCCCAACATTAGCTGAGAGAGATAAAATTACAAAAGAATATGAGCGGCTCGCATTGGAAACGGGTGGCCGTTCTTATATTTATACAACAGGGATTGCAAATTTTGCACTCGTTTTACAAGAGATACTTTGTGATAGTTTGAATCCACCTGCTGATTTAAATACAGAAGTATCAAATTGTACAAGTGTGTGTGAGTATCTTCCTACTATTTTATTAACAGTTAATACATTGGCAGAAATAATTAATAAAACAATTGATTCTTGTTGTCCAAAAGAAATCAATAAACACCATGAAACTTCAAAACTATGTGAATGTAAACATTGAGAAGAATAGTTATTATATAATAAAGTAATCTTTAATTAAAAAGAGAGGAATATTTCCCCTCTTTTTAGTTACATGATTATTTGAATATTAAGTGATTAAATACGTTAATAGAATATCCCGATAATCGCACAGTGAGCCACGAAACCGACCATGAGTGGTACAGCCGTTCGCTTAACAACATCAAACGGTTGTAACTTAGCTCCACTTGATACCGCAATGATGACCCCTGCGACGGGTGACATTCCTCGACCCATATGTGATGCTTGTTGCATAGGTAGAATCATTGAGATTGGATTTACACCCATACTGTGAGCTATTTGTGGGATCAACTCGACAAATGCTAGGAATGGCGCATTACCCGACCCCATGATAATAGCAGCAGCGAGTGTTACAACAGCAAAGACTAAAGCCATAGCAAATGGTGGTAAGCCAACAGATTCAGCCATGATAATTAATTGGTCAATGGCGCCACTGACTTTAATACCATGAGCGAAGACACCCGCAGCAACCAATAATCCTACAACGTTACTAAAGGCGTGACCCATACCATTTAAAAAGGTTTGGAAGCCATTACAAACGATTTTGAAATTACGTACTCTCACTGTTTCAATGACCATACAAATTGTCATTGCGATTAGAACAATCGTAACTACGTCTAAGTGAATGCCCTCAAAGAACAGATTTGAGGTTCCGACAGCCATGATAATCGGTAACATAGGAAGTAGTGCATAATATCCCGGCACTGATTTGGTGTTGTCATTTTTTTCGTGAGACGAAACGGCTTTACCTATTTCAGGTATAAACCCTTGCTTACGGTCACAATGACGTTGCCAAAAAATATGTGTAATACCGACAACAAGGACAGTTGCTAATGCCGCAGGTCCTTGGTAGTAAAGTACATATTCAACCACTGACATATCGACTGCTTTTGCACCACGAATGGCATCAATTGCCGTTGGCGTATAAGCCACACCAAGTGAGGTCGCGATAACCCCAGCCGCAGAAGCTGGCGATAAACCAAGACCAATCATGATAGGGAACATGGTGCCCATCAATAAGACGGCGAGGCCAGTTGCTGATGGAATCGCAAGTTGTAAAACACTGGCTAGTAGGAATGAGAAAAACAGCAGTACATAAGGTGAACGCATATTTTTCAATGGTTTTGTTGCAACGCGGACAACGGCTTCATTAGCGCCGATATGATCCATATATTGAGCAAATCCCATCAGCGCCATGATCATTAAACCAAGGTCAGCGGCACGGCTACTGAACAAATCGCGCATAACTTCAAAAGGATCGAGCCAAGTGATCCCCGTGGTTGCAACATTTTTAGGAAGAATAGGACCCCAACCGAGGGCAAGGGTACAGATCATCAATGCCAAACCCGCAATTAATAATACGGGTTCAGCTTTGTATCCTTTTAGAATAAAACGTGCAACCAAAACAACGATGATAAGAACCGTTAGAATTGGGATCATGCTTTAGCTCCTGGTTTGAAGCGTTCAGCGGTGATTTGTACTACTTGCTTCAATACATCACTGGCTGCATATAAAGATTTCACTGGTAGGTATTCATAGATTGAATGGAAATTGTGAGCACCGGTAAAGATATTCGGGCAAGGTAAACCATTTTGTGATAGAGCTGCGCCATCATAGCCACCACGCATAGGAATAACTTTAGGAGTGATACCACAAGCTTGATAAGCATCAATTGCAATATCAATAGGATAGCGATTTTCACCTTGTAAACTGTTATAGACGTTTGAATAGCGGTCTGCGAGGATACAGGTGACGCTTTCTGCTCCCCACAAATCTTCACAGTGATCTGCTAATTTTTTCAAAAACGCCATGCGAGTACGGTAACCATCTTCAGTAAAATCGCGGACATCCAGTTTTAAGACCGTGCGTGCACTATTGCCAGACATCTGCTTAACCCAGTAATAGCCTTCGCGACCATCTGTATATTCAGGAGCTTCACCGCCGGGTAACATTGCGATAAATTTTTGTGCCATTAGAAGGGAATTTTTTAGTTTTCCTTTTGCTGACATAGGATGAGCCGACTTACCGGTAAAAATAACTTCTACATCACCTGCATTCCAGTTCTCATAAACCAGCTCGCCGATACCACAACAGTCTAATGTATAAGCGAAATCTGCACCAAATTCTTTAACATCAAATACTTTTGCACCGCGAAGCCCTTGCTCTTCATCAGGAACAAAGCCAATTTTAATTGTACCGTGTTTGATTTCTGGGTTTTGTTTGAAATATTGCAGCATATCCATAATCGATGCGATAGCGGCTTTATCATCTGCGCCGAGTAAGCTCGTACCATCAGTGACGATGATATCGTCACCTAAATAGTCAGCAAGTTCAGGGAATTCGCTTTTACGCAGGTAGATATTTAGCGCTTTATTCATGCAAATATCTTCACCGTTATAAGGTAGAATTTGCGCTTTAGTGTCATTAGTTTGTTCAGCACTGGTGTCTAAGTGGCCAAAGAAAGCCACTGTTGGCACATCATAATCCAAGTTAGAGGGTAATGTTGCCGTGACAATCGCGGTGTCGCGTAACTTAATATCTTCAATGCCTAATGCTTCGAGTTCTTTAACTAATTTTTGTGCAAGTACGCGCTGGCCTTCTGATGATGGCATGATGCCTGCTGCGCCTTTTTCCCGATCGGTGGTGGTGTTAACTTTGGTATAAGAAATAAAACGGTCAACGATATTCATTCTTTCTATTCTCCGGCATCGCAATGATGAATATTTTATACTTTTGTTTTGTTTATGAATGTAATCTCATTTCAACAGTATTCTTTTATCATGGAAAATAATAAGACGAGTATCAGATATTTTGATTTTTTTTAAGAAATGCTACCGAGTGTATAAAATGAATAATTAATAGTGGTTTTAATTACTTAATGAACTAAAATATTTGACCTTAGCTATACATTGATTTTTGTTGTTAATTAATTGATATTAAACAGTTAGTTATGTTTATCTTATCCTGTATTTATGTAACATTCCCTATTATCCCTTCTTATCTTAAATTCTATTGTTAATACACTTATTTTGTGTTTTGGCATTTTTATTTATAATTCTAACTCGATTTGCAGCAGAGTCTAAAATACTAAAGTCATATTTTATTATATCTGTTTATATATGCGTAATTACCTATTAAAAAATAAAGTTTATTTTTAGCTATTAATACATTTTTATTGTTCATTTAATGAAAAAGATACTCAGGACTTAACAAGTCATCGTCACAAATAGTAATAAATCAGGGGCTAATCTTTTTTTAAATTAGCCCCTAATATTAGCCCCTAATATTAGCGCCCTAAGTAGCCATCCCAATCTTTCCAAACGGGTTGTAGCCCTGATTTTACCAAGGCTTGGGCAACTTGCGCAGCACTACGATTATCATGAGGTGTGAATTGTTCTAATTCTTCCGTTGAGTCTGCATAGCCTCCAGGCTGTGTTTTTGAACCAGCACTGACATTATTAATCGCTAAAGGTACTACATGGTCACGAAAATAAGGTGATTCTCGTGTAGATAATGACAGTTCAACATTTGGTGCTAATAAGCGAAAAGCACAAATCAGTTGCACCAGTTCTATGTCATTCATTAAAGAGGCAGGTTCAATGCCACCAGCACAAGGTCGCAGGCGAGGAAATGAAATAGAGTAACGCGTTTGCCAATAATGTTGCTGTAGATAAAGCAGATGTTCGGCAACCATATAACAGTCAGTTCGCCAGCTATTTGATAACCCAATGAGTGCACCTAAACCAATTTTATCAATACCTGCTTGGCCTAAACGTTCGGGGGTTGCTAATCGCCAATGAAAATCTTGTTTTTTGCCTTTAAGATGATGAAGCTGATAGGTGGGTTCATGATAAGTTTCTTGGTAAACCATTACCCCATCAAGGCCTAGCGATTTT
This sequence comes from Providencia sp. Je.9.19, assembly GCF_051129765.1. NCBI lineage: Bacteria > Pseudomonadati > Pseudomonadota > Gammaproteobacteria > Enterobacterales > Morganellaceae > Providencia > Providencia sp. Je.9.19. Next base: position 19,415 of record NZ_JBCPSS010000004.1, on the reverse strand, counting down.
AATTCTCGATATTCGTCTGTGCTTAATGGCTGCACTTCCATCATTAACGAACTAAAATATTGGCGAATAATCGGCAGATAGCGCCGAAAATAATCCATTCCCACTTTGCTTTGATGTTCGCCAGTCACGAGCAATAAACTGTCAAATCCTATCTTGCGTATGGTTTCGCATTCATTAATGATTTCAGTCTCATTAAGTGTTTTACGTTTAATTCGATTGCTCATTGAAAAACCACAATAAGTACAATCGTTTGCGCATAAATTTGACAGATATAATGGAACATAAAAACCAACAGCATGGCCAAATCGTTGCCTTGTGAGCTTTTGTGCTTTTTGTGCCATTTGTTCGATAAAAGGGCGAGCGGCAGGGGAAAGTAACGCCATAAAATCGTCGAGTGTTAACGTATCACTTGCTAAGGCATCCGTGACATTTTTTGAGGTTTTACTATGAATACTTAAGGTAATATCGTCCCAATTGAGCGCCTGTAAGCGTTCACTGAAGCTGGCATTCATTGCAGCGCCCCTAAGAAATTCGTTAAAGGGCTTGATGCTTGAGCTTGTTGTTTTGATGCTGCAAGACCACCTTGATAGGCAAGTTCGGCCGCTTCAACTGCCATTTTGAAAGCTTTAGCCATCAATATGGGTTGTTTAGCAACAGCAATCGCGGTATTAACAAGGACAGCATCTGCGCCCATTTCTATTGCTTCGACTGCATGGCTTGGTGCGCCAATACCAGCATCAACGATAACGGGAACACGCGCTTGCTCGATAATAATTCGTAGCATTTCTTTGGTGACTAAGCCTTTATTTGTGCCAATTGGTGCACCCAGAGGCATAACTGCGGCGCAACCGACTTCTTCTAAGCGTCGACATAAAACTGGATCAGCACTGCAATAGGGGAGTACCACAAAACCTTCCTTGACGAGTTGTTCTGCTGCTAATAATGTTTCAATCGGATCCGGCAATAAGTATTGCATATCGGGATGAATTTCCAGCTTAACCCAATGAGTACCTAGTGCTTCACGAGCAAGACGTGCGGCAAATATGGCTTCTTGCGCGTTCTTTGCCCCAGAGGTATTTGGCAATAATTTTATACCGAGCTCTTGCAATGGCAGCAAAATACCATCGTCTTGTCCTCGTAAATCAATTCGTTTCATGGCCATAGTGACTAATTGACTGCCTGATGCTTTGATAGATTCTTGCATCACACTAGCACTAGCAAATTTGCCTGTGCCCGTAAATAAACGCGATTGAAATGTGAAATCTGCAATTTTTAACATGATTAGCCTCCTGCAATAGCTTGAAATAGCAAGATATTATCTTTTTCATTAATAAGATGACTATCCCACTGGCTCTTAGGAATGACGATTTGGTTTATTGCTAGTGCTGAGCCTGATGTTTGGCGACCAAGTGTGATAAACAATTGAGTGACCGTCATTGGCGATGCAAACTGCATCGGTTGGTCATTAATTATGATATGCATGTTTCCTCTCGACAGATAGAGCACTGCATAGATGGGGTGAGCTGCAATGTATTCCAATGCTGTTGTTTTCCATCGAATAAACGCAATTTACCACTAAGAGAAGAAGGCAGACCGACTAGCAACTTAATCGCTTCGAGTGCTTGTAATGTGCCAATGATGCCGACGACAGGACCTAAAACACCCGCGGTACGGCAGTTGCGTTGTGGCTCCTCATTTTCAGGATAAAGACAGGCATAACAGCCTGAGCTAAATGGCGGCTCAAACACCATGAGCTGCCCGCCAAAACCGACAGCACTGCCGCTGATTAAGGTTTTATTCGTTTTAACACAAGCCATGTTGACAGCATGGCGAGTTGCCATATTGTCACAGCAATCAAGGACTAAATCGACTTGTGCGACTAACGGAATTAATGTATCGATATCCAATTTTTTCTGTAAAACGTGTGTTTTTATCAGCGGGTTTAATTGGTTAAGTCGATGGGCGGCTAATTGTGCTTTAGATTTTGAAATATCATCAGTGTTGTAGAGCATTTGCCGTTGTAGATTTGAAACATGCAATTCATCGTGATCGGCAAGCCATATCTCACCAACACCCGCCCCCGCTAAATAGAGACTAGCGGGTGAGCCTAATCCTCCTAGACCCACAATAAGCACTTTGCTATTTTTGAGTTGCAGTTGTCCTTCAGGGCTGACGTCTTCCAATAATAGCTGGCGGCTGTAACGCATGAACTCTTGGTCACTCAACATGATAGGTTCCTTCGAACAATCATATTAAGCCATGTTTATCAGAACTAATAAAACATGGCTAATACTATTATTATCAATTAGTTAATTTGAATTATCGTTTTCAACTAAATCCAGTAGCACCTTTGTTGCCTTTCGCCAATCTTCAGCTTTGGTAATAGCACTCACAAGGGCGATACTGCCGACGCCAGTTGCTAGCACGGCAGGAACTTTGTCTATTGAAATCCCCCCAATGGCGACAGTGGGGTATTCAGGGGTGGCTGCCACCATTTTTTTGAGTGTCTCAAGTCCTTGAGGTGATGATGGCATCTCTTTGGTTTCTGTCGGAAAAATATGCCCCATTGCAATATAAGAAGGGCGCACCGATTTGGCGATGGCAAGCTCACGTTCATCATGGGTTGAAACACCTAGGCGCAGACCTGCTTGATGAATGGCAAGTAAGTCAGTAGTTTCCAAATCTTCTTGCCCAAGGTGAACGCCATAAGCACCAAATTCGACTGCTAGACGCCAATAGTCATTGATAAATATGCGTGCGTTGTATTGTTTGCCAAGCGTGATGGCTTTTTGGATATCATCACGAACTTCGCTATCGGTCTTGTCTTTAATTCGCAGTTGGAGAGTGGAAACTCCCGCATTAAGCAGGCGTTCAATCCATTCTACGGAGTCGACAACAGGGTACAGACCAAGGCAGTGCTCAGTCTCCGGAAATGGAGTATCCGGTAAATTAAGCAATTTTTTCATCACTGACGACCTCTGCGCTATGGTATAACTCGCTACCGTGAGCTCGAAAAGCTTCTGACATTTGCGTCATTCCATTCTCTTTTTCAATCGCTTCTTTTGCTGCTATTTCTTTTTGTGCAGCATAGTCTCTGACTTCTTGTGAGATTTTCATTGAGCAGAACTTAGGGCCGCACATAGAACAGAAATGAGCTATTTTCCCAGAGGCTTGGGGCAAAGTTTCATCATGATATTTGCGTGCCGTTTCTGGGTCTAATGCTAAGTTGAACTGATCTTCCCAACGGAATTCAAAACGTGCCTTAGACATTGCATTATCACGAATTTGAGCACCGGGGTGCCCTTTAGCAAGATCCGCAGCGTGAGCAGCAATTTTATATGTGATAAGGCCTTGTTTAACATCTTCTTTATTTGGTAAGCCTAAATGCTCTTTGGGGGTGACGTAACACAACATCGCGCAACCAAACCAACCAATCATCGCAGCACCAATACCGGAAGTGAAATGGTCATAGCCCGGTGCGATATCGGTAGTTAAAGGGCCTAATGTATAAAATGGCGCTTCGTGGCAATGTTCTAATTCTTCCGTCATATTGCGACGTATCATCTGCATTGGCACATGTCCTGGACCTTCAATCATCACTTGAACGTCATATTCCCATGCGATTTTAGTCAATTCACCTAGGGTATGTAATTCTGCAAATTGCGCTGCATCATTAGCATCTTGAATTGAACCTGGACGCAGACCATCTCCTAGCGACAGTGATACATCGTAGGCAGCGCAGAGTTCGCAAATTTCACGAAAATGTTCATATAGAAAGTTTTCTTGATGATGTGAAAGGCACCATTTTGCCATGATAGAGCCACCACGAGAGACAATACCCGTAAGGCGTTTTGCGGTCATGGGAACGTAACGTAACAAAACCCCTGCGTGAATGGTGAAGTAGTCAACACCTTGTTCAGCTTGTTCAAGCAAGGTGTCACGGAACATTTCCCATGTGAGATTTTCAGCCACACCGTTTACTTTTTCTAGTGCTTGGTAAATAGGTACCGTGCCGATTGGTACTGGGCTATTACGTAAAATCCATTCACGAGTTTCATGGATATAACGACCAGTGGATAAATCCATGACGGTATCCGCACCCCAACGGGTTGACCAAATCAATTTCTCAACTTCTTCTTCGATGGATGATGTGACTGATGAATTACCGATATTGGCATTCACTTTAACTAAGAAGTTGCGGCCAATAATCATCGGTTCAGATTCAGGATGGTTTATATTTGCAGGAATAATGGCACGGCCTGCTGCGATTTCTTGGCGAACAAATTCAGGGGTAATATTGTCTGGTAAATTAGCGCCAAAGCCTTGTCCTGGATGCTGTTGCAGAAGTACTTCACCACGAATACGTTCGCGACCCATATTTTCACGAATGGCAATAAATTCCATTTCAGGGGTTATGATCCCTTTACGTGCATAGTGCAATTGAGTGACGCACTTTGTATTTTTCGCTTTTAATGGATGCGGGCGATTATTAAAACGTAGGTGGTCGAGTCCTGCATCTGCTAAACGTTGTTGGGTGAAATCAGAACTGAGATTTTTAACGGGTTCAATATCTGCGCGTGCTTGTATCCAAGGTGCTCGAATTTTTTGCAATCCTGCATGCACATTTAGCTCGCAAGCGGGGTCACCATAAGGCCCTGACGTATCATAGATAGGAATGGGTTCATTTTCTTCGAATTGAGGATTCTCATTATCGCCCCCAATCAGCGTGGGAGAGAGCTGAATTTCACGCATTGGAATTTGAATATCATCCCTTGAACCTTGTAAGTAAATGCGTTTTGAATTAGGGAACGACACTCCAGAAATGGTATTGATAAAATCTTCAGCTGCATCTCGTTGTGCTTTACGAGTACGGGCAGGCGCAGGTTTTGGAGAAACATCAGTGGTCGGTATAGCGTTAGGTAAGTTTGTATTATTAGACATAGCAATTTCCTGACATCGTCACGGGCTATAACGCATTTATAAGTTGTGCGTATTAGCAGGTTTATCGTAAGAAAGTTGCTTGTCAGGAGTTCGGAGGAGTAATAATAAGACGTTGCGTATTGTGTTGTAATTCACCATATCGTTTGTTTTTCAATCACCGGTTTTAGGTGAGATTAAGTCAAAAATGATGGTTAATACGCTGAGTGATTACTCTTGTTCCCTTCGCGGGTATTAACCCGATCAGGTTCCGCGGATCCCGAATTAACGGTCTCAGCCCGATGCAAATGCATACTAGGCACTCCGACAAGAATAATCAGTATAGAGGGCTTTCTGTGATTCTCAAGCTTTTTCCTCGTCATTCTTCAAGCGATAAGTGCGTTGGCCGCTCTCGGCTACCCAAGTCACATACTTATGTATGCTCCTTGGGATATCCTCGCTTGCCGCCTTCTTCTCGCTTGAATAATTTAGAGGAACCTTGGAAAAGATTGGCTCGTTTTCCCCTCGTTTTCCGCCTTCTTCTCACTTGAATAATTTAGAGGAACCTTTGGATAGATTGGTTAGTTAAAACCAAGATCAAAACTAAGACCGAAATTACAAGTTTGGGCTTACAAACTCCAAGTATATTGTGGCCAATTGTGTTCTAGGGCGGCTTGTTGTAAGCGCGGGTCGCCGTTGATAATAAATACTTCATCGGCAAAGTAGCACATGGGAAGGTCGTTGGCAGAGTCGGTGTAAAAGTAGATATAGGCATCGGTGATGGGTTGGTGGCTTACCCAATGCATTAGACGCTTAACTTTACCTTCTTTGAAAGTGGGAATACCGTCTATTTCAGTAGTGTAGCAACCACTTTGTTGCTTGATATCAATGCCCATGGCGACGTCAGCATTAAGTTTGTTTGCTATCTTTTTAACAATAAATGAAACGGTTGCGGAGATCACAATAATCGGGATCTTTTGAGATCGATAAGAGGCGATCGTGCTTAATCCTTCGGGATAAATTCGCGGAATAATAATGGTGTCGATAAAATCATCGAGCCACAGATCGACTTGCTCTGTTTTTATATTGGCAAGAGATTGCAAATTAAATCGCAAATATGTTGCCATATCTAAAGATCCTGCATTGTATTGCGCCATCATTGTTTTATCAGCTTCGACAAAACGGGGGTCTTTGATGATTTTTTTATCCCATAAATATTGAGTCCACAGTACGCTGCTATCTCCTTGAATTAAGGTGTCATCCAAATCAAAAATGGCTAATTTGTTCTGCATTTTTATTTTTCCATGATTAAATTAGCTTAAGGCGCGAATTTCATTTTTATTAAACATCAGTTCAAGACGTGTTCCGGGCTCAAAAAGTCGTTCTGAAGAGCGGTTAAGTAGGTCAACTGTCATATTTCCTGCTGGCGTATTGACTGAATAACGAATGATATTGCCCAGTAATTGATGGTCGATAATAATAGCATCAACAGGATGCGAAATATGGTCTGCATATTGACGTCCCGCTTCTTTTACATAAATAGATTCGGGACGGATCGCGAGGGTACCTTGTAGATTTAGTCCCAGCATGGCATTGGCTTTCTCTGCGGTAACGAGATTATAGTTACCCATAAAACGTGCTACAAACTCATTAGCCGGTTGAGTATAGATATTTTCTGCTGTATCGCTTTGAACAATCGAGCCTTTATTCATTAAAAAAATTCTATCTGACATGATCATTGCTTCATCTTGATCATGAGTGACAAAAATAGTTGTCAGTTTTAGTTCACGCTGAATATGACGAATTTGTTGACGTAAATGTTTACGAATACGGGCATCAAGGGCTGATAAAGGCTCATCGAGCAATAATATTTGCGGCTTCATCACCAAAGCGCGAGCTAGTGCCACTCGTTGACGCTGACCACCAGACAATTGATGCGGATATTGCTGCTCTTTCCCTTGGAGTTCAACCATTTCAATCACATCGGTGACTGCTTTTTCCCTTTCTTTACTATCAACTTTGCGCATCTTCAGGCCAAAGGCAATATTTTCGGTCACCGTCATATTAGGGAACAATGCATAACTTTGAAATACCATACCTACGCCACGCTGCTGAGCAGCTTGATGGGTAATATTTTCACGATCAATATAGAGCTCACCACTATTTAGTTGCTCAAGACCTGCAATACAGCGTAAAAGCGTTGATTTTCCACAACCACTAGGACCTAGCAAAGTAATAAATTCGCCTTTTTCAATCGTAAACTGGATATCAGAAAACACCTGATTTTGACCAAAGGACTTACTTAAATTTTCGGCAATGACATAGCTCATCATTAATCTCCAGAACGATTCAATCGAGTTGCTAACCAAGTCAGCAGCAACGTAAAGAGGAAATAAGACATTACCAGCGCTGAGGTAAAGTGACCGCTAGTTTGGCGCATATTAAAGAGATAAATTTGCAGTGTTTCATAACGGGTTCCTACCAATATATTGGCGAAAACAAATTCACCCATTAGAAATGAAAATGAAATTAATAATGAGACAAGAAATCCTTTACGAATATTGGGCAGTACAATCAGCATAAATGCTTTAAATGTGCTGGCGCCTAGCAGATGAGCCGCATCCATCAAATCATGTAAATTAATACCTTGAAAGCTATTTGCCAGCGCACGATACATAAAGGGTAAGGTGATGGTGAAATAGGTGCCAATTAAAATCCATGGCGTGCCGACTAATATAAACGGTTCATCAGAAAATATTTGTAATAAACCAACGGAAGAGACTACGGGCGGGATGGCAAAAGGTAAAATAATCAATAAGTCCATTACACTTTTTAGTTTGGGAAAACGATAAAATACCGCAAAGGTCATGGGGAGAATAATCAACGTACTGACGAGTAGGGTACCAAAACAGATAATCAATGAACGACCAAAAGCCATTAAAAAACGTGGATCTTGCCATAATTGCAAATACCATTTTATTGATAAAGAGTCTGGCAGAACCGTTGCCCCCCATTGGCTGGCAATAGAATAAAGAAAAGTGGCGATAATGGGTAAAGCTAGTAGGCTTGCAACACTAATTAGAATTAATTTGTGCAGCCACAGGCTAGGAACTTGACTAGATTTAGTTATCATTGGGCTGATTGCATTATTACTTTGCATGGTAGCTCCGTTTTAATAACCAATGGTGAATAGCGGTAATAAAACCAAGAATAGCAATTAACAAGACAGATAGCGCCGCCGCCATATTCGGTTCTAAGAATAGATCGCCAGAAACTAAGCTGGCAATTCGGATAGTAACCAGATTGTAATTACCGCTAGTCAAGGCGTAGGTACTTGCGTATGCCCCAACCGCATTGGCGATTAAGATAATAAAAGTACCGAGTAATGCAGGGGAGATGACAGGAATAGCGACCTTAAACCAGTATGTTAGTTTACTAGCACCCATCGTTTTTGCAGCTTCTTCCCACTCTGGTTTTAGGGCATCAAATGCAGGGTAAAGTAATAAAACTCCTAACGGTATTTGGAAATAGATATACAGCAGCATCAACCCATTGGCGCTATAAATATTAAAGTCTTCAATAATCCCCCATGCTTTAAGTTGCAAGGTAATCGCACCGTTAAAGCCTAAAATAATAATAAAAGCAAAGGCGAGAGGAACACCACTGAAGTTACTGGTCATTGTGGTGAAAGAAATCATTATTCGGCGGACTTTACCTTGCATTTTATAAATAGAAAATGCCGTCACGCTAGAGATCAATAATCCAATCACGCTACAGAAAATTGAAAGCCATAATGTATTTTCAAATGCTTGTAGATAAAAATCATTGGTGAAGACTTCAAGATAATTGGCAACTGACCACGCTTCTTCGTAAATGAAACTATTAATCAATACCCAAATCATTGGCGCAATTTGAAATAGGCAAAATAGCGTGATGAAAGGCAGCATTAATAAAGCCGCCTGCCAATGAAAGCGAGCCAAATGTTTTTTTAACATGGCTATTTTGCCTTGTTGTTGAGCTGTTTGTTCGCAAGGAGCGGTAATGTCGGCCATTAATTGCCTCCTACCAGTAACTCATGACAAACGGATTTATCGGGATAGTTCACACCGAGTAAAGCACACAGGGTTCCGCAAATTGCGGTCTGTTCCATCTCGCATTGGGGATCATGTGAAAACTGTGTTCCGATAACGAACAGCGGAACAGTGCATTCTTCTGGTAAAATGCCACCATGGCTGCGATCATTATTCATGCCGTGATCACTGGTGATAATCACTTGATAACCTTGCTCAATCCATGTCGGAATATAGTTCGACAAAATAATATCTGCTTTACGAGCGGTATTACGATATTGCGCTGAATCAAAACCAAACTTATGTCCTGCATCATCAATATTCATAGGATGAATGAGTAAAAAGTCAGGAGAATATTGAGTGCGTAAATATTCTGCATCAATAAATAAATGGTCATCAGGATAGCTATCAGCTTGATAAAAACAGCCATATTGAATAGCGAGTTGTTCATCATGAGTAAAGCGGTCACGAGTCGCCACAAAAGGCGCTCGGTTATAGAGTTCGCTCACCCAGTAATAAGCCGCCGCTGCGGTGATTTTTCCGGCTTTACGTGCTAAGGAAAAAACACTGTCGAAATGGGATAACCGAACCACTTCATTGTTTACAATGCCGCTTTTAACGGGTGAAATACCTGTCAGTATGCACTCATATAAAGGGCGAGACATTGAGGGGAGTTCACACTCCATTTTATAAAGTGTTGCACTATCAGCCTTGATTAAGCCATTGAGATAGCCCATACAATGATGGGCCACTGAATAACTTAAACCGTCTAGAACAACAAGTATGACCTTTTCAGACATTATCAATCCTAATTACTGCTGGTGGATTAAAACTTGCTGTTGCCACATTTTCGGCAAAGTACGAGATGACTTTTCCCAACCATCTGCATCTTTAATGGGATGAACATTTTTATATTGTGCTTCAGGGAGTAATTTAGATTTAATTGAATCTGGTAATGTCAGATATTGTGCACGAATAGGGCGAGCATAACCTTCCGCCAGATTTAACTGTCCTTTATCACTGAAAATATATTCGCGAGCTAATTTAGCTGCATTTGGGTTTTTGGCATATTTGTTGATAATCGTGGTATAACCTGAAATAACCGAACCATCTGATGGAATAACAACGGTGAAACGATCGCGGTTGATCTGATCGCGATAATTCAGTGCGTTAAAGTCCCATAAAATACCGACTTCAACTTCACCTTTTTCGATATTGGCGACAGTAGGATCGTTTACTGATAAGCGCTTTTGTTTAGCGAGTTCAGCAAAAAATTCAATGGCCGGCGTGAGGTTGTTTTCATCACCACCACGAGCAAAAGCAGCGGCAAGGACAGCGTTGTTAGCTTGTGCTGCTATACCCACGTCACCGACGGTGACTTTATATTTACCTTTGAGTAAATCGTCCCAACTTTTTGGTGCGTCTTTGACTAACTCATTGTTAATCATAAAAGCAATTGACCCAGTATAAGCTAGCGCCCAATGCCCATCTTTATCTTTTGCCCAATTAGGAATTTGTTCCCAAGTTGTCGGTTTATAAGGTTGAGTCACCCCTTTTTGCACAGCGACGGGACCAAAAGAGGCACCAACATCACCAATATCTGCCGTTGCATTTTTTTTCTCAGCTGCAAATTTTGCGATTTCTTGGGCCGAACTCATATCGGTATCTTGGTGTTTTAATCCATATTGGTTTTCTAAATCCTGCCAAGTTCCTTTCCAGTTAGCCCATGAATCTGGCATTCCCACACTGTATACTTGCCCTTCTTTTTTTGCCGCATCAATTAATTTAGTTAAATTAGCATCTGCTGCTAATGTAAGGCTTGATGTTGTTAGAGATATTAAAATTGCAGGAACGATAACTTTCATCTTTTCTCTCACTATTGAGGAGCCGTATTGGTTAATTAGCATGCTAAGTTGATAAGATGACAATCAGTTGAAAGATTTATGACGCTTTTTGTATAATTTGTACTTAAAGCTGTATCATTTTGTTTATGAAAATGAACAAAAACTGTCAAATAAAGCATCGAAATATAACCCGTTAATCTTTTGAATTATTGTGTGTAAAAAGACTATCTTGGGTATAAAGGTAATTATTTTATGCAGATAAAAGATATGGAAAATGACTAAATTAACATTAGCAGGAACAGAAAGTGGTTGGTGGTTCATTTGTTTTGCGGGTCGGTTGTGGCTACCTCAGGGGGATGTTCCGAGAGGAACAGCTAAAGAGTTGTCTCTTATTGGTAAAACAGCGACCCCAATCGGGGAATGGCAAGGCGAGATAGTTTGGCTTATTGCTGAAAAAATGCCTTCAGATATGGCTTCCCCTCGTTTAGTAGCGGCACAAGATGAAGGACTTTTTCGACTTGCAGGTCGAGGAGTTCAACTCGCTGAATTTTATCGTTCACATCGTTATTGTGGTTATTGTGGAACGTCAATGCGTCATAGTAAAACGGAGTGGGCTTGTCTTTGTGACCATTGCCATGAACGTTATTATCCGCAAATTGCCCCTTGCATAATTGTGGGTATACGGCGAGATGATCATATCTTATTGGCTCAACATCGTCGTCATTCACAAAATCCATTATTTACAGTATTAGCGGGATTTGTGGAAGTTGGTGAGACATTAGAAGAAGCGGTTGCTCGTGAAGTGATGGAAGAAAGTAATATTAAAATTCGTAATATTCGCTATGTTTCATCACAGCCATGGCCATTTCCACATTCTTTGATGATGGGCTTTCTTGCTGATTATGACAGCGGGGAAATTAAAGTTGATCCAAACGAATTAATTAGTGCCCAGTGGTATCACTACAATGAGCTGCCTTTAATTCCGCCAGGAGATACTATAGCAAGGCGTTTAATTGAAGATACTGTTGTGCTTTGTCGTGATAGCGAAGATGAAGCAAGCCAATAGGCGCGCTGATATTGTTGTCTTTAACATGCTACAATACTAGCCCTTAGCCATTTACGGCGGCCACTGATTATAATGGAGTAAATAATGACTGAGTTAAAAAATGACCGCTATCTACGCGCGTTGCTACGTCAACCTGTAGATGTGACCCCGGTATGGATGATGCGTCAAGCAGGCCGCTATTTGCCTGAATACAAAGCAACACGGGCACAAGCCGGTGATTTTATTTCTCTGTGTAAAAATACGGAGTTGGCGTGTGAGGTGACTTTACAACCATTACGTCGCTTTCCATTAGATGCCGCTATTTTATTTTCTGATATCTTAACCATTCCTGATGCAATGGGACTTGGTCTCTATTTTGAAACTGGGGAAGGCCCGCGTTTTCAAAAGCCAATAAGCTGCCTTGCGGATGTCAAAAACATTCCAATTCCTGATCCAGAAATGGAATTAGGTTACGTAATGGATGCTGTGAGGGCTATTCGTAAAGCGATAAATGGTGATGTGCCGTTGATTGGTTTTTCAGGTAGTCCATGGACATTAGCGACTTATATGGTTGAAGGTGGCAGCAGCAAAGCCTTCACTAAAATCAAAAAAATGATGTATGAAGACCCTGCTGCACTGCATTTATTACTCGATAAACTGGCTGATAGCGTTATTTTATATTTGAATGCACAAATTCGTGCTGGTGCACAATCCCTGATGATTTTCGATACTTGGGGCGGTGTGTTAACTAAGCGTGATTATTTACAGTTTTCATTGAATTACATGCAGAAAATCATTGATGGGCTGATCCGTGAAAACGAGGGTCGCCGCGTACCCGTAACCTTATTTACTAAAGGTGGCGGTCAGTGGTTAGAAGAAATGGCTGCGACTGGCTGTGATGCATTAGGTTTAGATTGGACGACTGAAATTGCAGATGCACGTCGTCGCGTTGGTGATAAAGTTGCATTACAAGGTAATATGGATCCATCGATGTTATATGCGCCGCCAGCTCGTATTGAAGAAGAAGTACAAAATATTCTTGCTGGTTTCGGTAGCGGTGATGGCCATGTATTTAACTTAGGACATGGCATTCATCAGGATGTTGCGCCTGAGCATGCGGGTGTATTTATCGATGCCGTTCACCGTTTCTCCCGACAGTATCATCAATAGCCGGCAGGTTTAACTGATGGTGTATTTACCGTAGCTTGTAAGTGCACTATTATCATCTATCATTAGTAATAATTAAGTATCTTAAGTATTGGTACATTATGGTTTTAGATACTCACTTGTTACGGCAAGAACAAATTCATCAAGCCGAACAAGTTATTTTAGCTGATGAATACCAACAGCCTCGCTTTATTGGCGGGGCTGATGTGGGTTTTGAACAACAAGGTAGCATTACTCGAGCTGCTATTGTCGTGTTGTCATGGCCACAATTGGAATTAGTTGAATACCAGATAGCACGAGTCCCGACTCAATTACCTTATATTCCTGGGTTACTTTCCTTTCGAGAAGTGCCTGGGTTAATGGCGGCGTGGACACAAATAAAACAAAAGCCTGATTTGGTTCTTGTGGATGGTCAAGGTATTGCTCACCCAAGGCGCTTTGGTGTTGCTTGTCATTTTGGATTACAAGCGAATGTTCCAACGATTGGCGTCGCAAAAAGTCGTTTATGTGGTGATGACGTTGTACTCGCCGAAGAACAAGGTAGCTATCTACCTCTAATGCAAAATGGAAATCAATTAGGCTGGGTACTGCGTAGCAAAAAACGCTGTAACCCTTTGTTTATTTCTCCGGGACATAAAGTCAGTTTATTGTCGTCGCTAGAGTGGGTAACGCGGTGCTTGCAAGGGTATCGGCTACCTGAACCTACCCGTTTTGCTGACGGAATTGCATCTAATCGCATATTTTTTAAGCGAATGAATAAGAAAATTGGCTAATTATCAGCAAAATATGTGGCATTGGCGGATTTTCAGGTAAACTGCGAAGTATTGAGATTGATGAGTCAGAAATTATGTTAAAAAATCCCATTCATTTGAGGTTGGAAAAATTAGAAAGCTGGCAGCATGTCACTTTTATGGCTTGCCTGTGTGAAAGAATGTATCCCAATTTTCAAATGTTTTGCCAGCAAACTGAATTTGCGCATGAAAAAGTTTACCGCTCTATACTCGATTTAGTTTGGGAAACCTTGATCATAAAAGATAGCAAAGTCAATTTTGACAGTCAGTTAGAAAAATTAGAAGAAATTATTCCTGTCGCGGATGATTTCGATATATATGGCGTGTACCCTGCCATTGATGCATGTGTTGCTTTAGGCGAAGTTATTCACTCAAAATTGAGTGGTGAAACATTAGAGCATGCAATAGCGGTTAGCGAAACATCCATCCGTACAGTGGCTATGCTTGAAATGACTCAAGCTGGGCGAGAAATGACTGAGCAAGAGCTCAAAGAATTATCTTCTGTTGAAGAGGAATGGGATATCCAATGGGATATTTTCCGTTTACTGGCAGCTTGTGAAGAACGAGACTTAGAGTTAATTAAAGGATTAAAATCTGACCTTCGCGAAGCGGGGGTTAGCAATATAGGCATTACATTAGGCTGATTTTTATACTTTCGTTAACGAAAGCGTGACTTGACGCAGTAATGCTGAGTACTAAGGCTTCACATATGCCCCTAATCTAGTCTACATTTAGGGGCGAGAAGAAGTGGCTATCGGGGGCGTGTATCAGGGCTGTCAATTTGGCATATCCGACGCACTCGATGCTTTGCAAACGATAAACACACTGTGTAAGGATAATTTATGAATAAGACTGAATTAGTTGATGCTATCGCAGAATCAGCAGACCTGACCAAAGTTCAGGCAAAAGCAGCATTAGAATCTACTCTGAGTGCTATTTCTGACACGCTGAAAAAAGGCGAGCAAGTACAACTGGTCGGTTTCGGTACTTTCAAAGTCAGCCATCGTGCAGAACGTACTGGTCGTAACCCTCAGACTCGTGAAGAAATCACAATTCCAGCTACAACTGTACCTGCTTTCTCTGCCGGTAAAGCATTGAAAGAAGCAGTAAAATAAGTACGTTGTATACAAGAGTTATCAGAGGGGGTACAAAACTACCCCTTTTGTTTATTCGAAAAGGGTTGCTGGTATTGGGAGCTCTCTCAATGCTAAGCGCCTGCTCCTCTAATTCGCCTAAACTCCCGGAGTTCAGTGCAAGCGGATTTATTGCCGATGATGGCGTAATTCGTATGTGGCGACTCAATAATGATAAAAGCGAACCCCTCGTCTTAATGGTTGTTTATAGCCCTTATAAAGGCACAGATACTTCTGTTAATTTTTTCGAATACCGAATGGGAAAACTTTGGCAAATTCGTAGCCAAATCATGAGTCAAGGTGACGGGAATATTATGGAGCAGCTACGTTTCAATAAAAATAATGACATTATTTTTATGCAGCGCGAGCAAGCAAATAATAAAATTCCACTGACAGAAGATGAAATTACTCGCTGGCGTTTTGAGGCTGAGCGTATTCTTGAGACAAATACTGCATTAATTGTGGGTAAAGTTGAACTTTATCAAGGACGTTGGCAGCAAGGTAAAGTCACAACTTGCCAAGGCGATGTACGCGAGGTGAAATTTGAGTCTTATGCAGAGGATTGGTTACAGAGCCGATCAAAAATTTGGCATAACCAGTTGAATATCGCCTGGCTGGAGTCTCCAGAGGGAAACCAGTTGTTGATGGTCGCTGATACCGATTTTTGTCGCTGGGAACCTTCTAAAGAGAGCTTATAACCTCACCGCTCGTCGCCTTCCAAACTACAACGTTATTGATTTCAGTAGCTTACCTTAGATGTAAGTAATTTTTCCGTCTAGTTGTAATTCAAAATACTTAGAAGCGCTGACTCTGAGTAGAGGCAAAAATCAAACACAAGTATTGAGAATAAAAAAGCTGATAACGATGTATCAGCTTTCGGTGTCATGATAATTAAAGGCTATTTAATACGAGAAATTGCGCGATAACCGATGTCATTACGATAAAAGCTATTATCCCAATGAATAGTTTTGGCAGCTTCATAAGCTTTAGCTTGTGCTTTTGCGATATCAGCGCCGAGTGCGGTAACACAAAGGACACGTCCACCGGCAGTGACAACCTCACTATCTTTCATCGTTGTACCTGCATGGAAAACTTTACTATCAGTAAATTCTTCAGTAGGTAATCCTGAAATGATATCACCATTATGATAATCGCCGGGGTAGCCGCCTGCGGCAATAACAACACCAAGTGCAGGACGCTCATCCCAAAGTGAATCTTTTCCTGCAAGTTCACCTTTAGCACCGGCAAGGCATAATGCGACTAAATCAGATTGTAAACGCATCATAATTGGCTGTGTTTCAGGATCACCAAAGCGGCAGTTAAATTCGATAACTTTAGGATTACCTAATTTATCAATCATTAAACCTGCATATAGAAAACCTTGATAGCGGTTTCCTTCTTTATCCATTCCTTTAACCGTTGGATAAATCACTTGTTGCATTACTTTCTGATGAACTTCATCTGTAACAACAGGAGCAGGTGAATATGCACCCATACCACCGGTATTAAGGCCTGTATCACCATCACCAACACGTTTATGATCTTGGCTGGTTGCCATTGGAATGACATTTTCACCATCAACCATGACAATGAAACTAGCTTCTTCACCGTCAAGAAATTCCTCGATTACAATACGATGTCCTGCATCACCAAAAGCATTACCTGCAAGCATATCATGCACGGCATTTTTAGCTTCTTGCAATGTCATGGCGACAATCACGCCTTTACCGGCCGCAAGTCCATCGGCTTTGATAACAATTGGAGCACCAACTTTATCTAAATAAGCGAGCGCTGGCTCAATCTCAGTAAAATTTTGATAGTCAGCCGTTGGAATGTTATGGCGATCTAGGAAGTCTTTAGTAAATGCTTTTGAGCCTTCAAGCTGAGCAGCACCTTGAGTCGGGCCAAAAATGGTTAATCCTGCATTTTGGAATTGATTAACAATACCAATGACTAATGGTGCTTCAGGACCAACAATCGTTAAATCAATTTGTTTGTCTTTTGCGAATTGAAGTAATGCATCGATATCTGTTGCTGCAATATCCACATTTTCTAATGTCGGCTCGAGTGCCGTTCCTGCATTACCTGGCGCGACATAAACTTTATCTGCAAGTGGTGATTGTGCGGCTTTCCACGCTAGTGCGTGTTCACGACCACCGCCACCAATAATTAATATATTCATCAATACACCTTTAATAATTAATGACGGAAGTGACGCATATTGGTAAAGATCATCGCGATGCCATGTTCATTTGCCGCATCGATAACTTCATTATCTCGAATAGAGCCGCCAGGTTGGATAACACAAGTCACGCCAACAGCTGCTGCCGCATCGATACCATCACGGAAAGGGAAGAATGCATCTGATGCCATTGCACAGCCGGCAACTTCTAAACCTTCATCTGCGGCTTTAATACCTGCAATTTTTGCGGAATAGACACGGCTCATTTGCCCAGCCCCGATACCGATAGTCATATCATTTTTCGAATATACGATGGCATTTGATTTAACAAATTTAGCAACCTTCCAGCAAAAAAGAGCATCTTTCATTTCGCGCTCAGTAGGCTGGCGTTTAGTGACAACGCGTAACTCATCTTCTTTTACCATGCCTAAATCACGATCTTGAACCAGTAAACCGCCATTCGCACGTTTAAAATCTAAGCCTGTGATAGGTTTTTCCCATTTACCGCAAATAAGAACTCGAACGTTTTGCTTAGTTTCCAGTATAGGTAATGCATCTTGATCAACTGAAGGGGCAATAATGACTTCAACGAATTGACGGTCAACTATAGCTTGGGCTGTATTTTTATCTAGTGGACGGTTAAAGGCAATAATTCCACCAAATGCAGATGTCGGGTCAGTTTTAAATGCTCGGTCATAAGCAGTAAAAATATTATTGCCAATAGCGACACCACAAGGGTTAGCGTGCTTAACGATCACGCAAGCTGCTTCATCAAATGATTTTACACATTCAAGAGCAGCATCAGTATCTGCAATATTATTGTAGGATAATGCTTTGCCTTGAATTTGAGTTGCCGTTGCGATGGACGCTTCTTTTGGATTTTCTTCTATATAGAAAGCGGCATCTTGATGACTATTCTCGCCATAACGCATATCTTGTTTTTTAATAAAGTTTAAATTCAAGGTTCGAGGGAAGCGACCAGAAGGTTGAGTGGTGTCACCATAATAAGGGGCAACAAGTTCACCAAAGTAGTTCGCAATCATACTGTCATAAGCAGCAGTATGTTCAAAAGCTTTAATCGCTAAGTCAAAGCGAGTTGACCAATTCAGCGAGTTATCATGGTTATCCATTTCATCAATGACAATTTGGTAGTCATTACTGTTAACCACAATTGCTACATCTTTATGGTTTTTTGCTGCGGAGCGCACCATTGTTGGGCCACCAATATCGATATTTTCGACAGCATCTTCTAATGTACAATTGGGTTTCGCGACAGTTTGTGCAAAAGGATATAAATTGACGACAACCATATCGATGGGTTCAATATTATGTTCTTGCATGATGGCATCATCAGTCCCACGACGACCTAAGATCCCACCATGAATTTTCGGATGTAGTGTTTTAACACGTCCGTCCATCATTTCAGGAAAACCCGTGTAATCCGAAACCTCTGTAACCTTCAGGCCTGATTCTGCTAATAGTTTTGCAGTTCCACCAGTAGAGAGAAGCTCAACTCCTCGGTGAGAAAGCGCCTTAGCGAATTCAACAACCCCTGTTTTATCAGACACACTAAGCAGGGCACGGCGAATTGGACGAAGCAGTTGCATGAAATAGATCCCTTGGATAAGAAAGAATTAGAGCGTATCAAATGAGTTAAAGAGCCTAAGGCTCTTCTTATATCGCTATCTATAAAAGCTGAATATTGAGACTTCTTCAATAGCTATATATAAGTCACTAACAATTTCAGAACATAAACATAAAATTAATGCTGATTTTTCGCGCTAATTGTAGCGCAAACGTTTGCGTAATGCGCGCTAAATTTTGAATATTTTTCTATCTGTGGATAAATTTGTGGATAAAAAAGTATAAGTGGGGATTTTGCTGTGGATTGCAGCAGTTGAACTAAAAAATGCAAAAAAACTATTGCGCGAATTTTCTGACTCCCTATAATGCGCATCCACTGACACGGCAAACCGCTTCGGTGGTGAGGTTTGAAAAATAACCCCGATGACAGTAAGAGGTGAAAAAAGAAAGATAAAGTTGAAAATAACTACTTGACTTTCTGAAAGAAAAACGTAATATACACACCTCGCAACAACGACCTGATTCACAGAATTTGGTGTCGACATCGAAAGATTAAGTTGCAACGCTCTTTAACAATTTATCAGACAATCTGTGTGGGCACTCACAAGACACTATCAAAAAAGTATTATTTGAAGTTAAAGTCTTGAAGAGTGACTAACACGTTAATTGATATTTATATCAA
>NZ_JBCPSS010000003.1:0-423565 GCF_051129765.1 Providencia sp. Je.9.19 | reverse complement strand
TGTCTGGCGGCAATAGCGCGGTGGTCCCACCTGACCCCATGCCGAACTCAGTAGTGAAACGCCGTAGCGCCGATGGTAGTGTGGGGTCTCCCCATGTGAGAGTAGGGAACTGCCAGACATTAATTAAGCCGAAAAGCCACCCAATGGGTGGCTTTTTTGCGTTTGGGGGTTTGGTAACCCGATACGGAAATGTTGAATCGCGGACAAACCGCAATGACAGTCAAGCCTTCGCTGAGGGAGAGTCGATGGCCGTTTAAACATTGACAATGACTTCATCAAAATACGCAAACAACCATGCGAAATTAAATCGATACTCTTTGGTGATTAAGGTTCAGTTCTATTTGAATAAAAGCTCAGGGCTGACGAAAAAAAATTGAATTTTGAATAGCCTACAGATTGATGAATTTGATGTTAGTGGTTTTTTTTACTATAGCGTTAGTATTGTTTAAATATATCATTCTTAATACTAAAAGCTTTGACTCAACTTCATAAGATATCACCTGCTATGTTTGATATACTGCAACCTAGTGAGTGAAGTCAACACTAGAGTAAAATTGAAATCTCCATTATGTAGGAACTCGAAACGTGGCGAAAAGAACCTATTCTGTTCGATATATAGCAGGTCAGCCCGCTGAACGTATTCAACCTATGGCTGTACATATGTTAGGGGAGTCGCTGCCGATTGGATTACCTTTATTTGCTGCGGGCGAGACTCTTGATGTGGTGATTTGGAATATTTATAAGCAACAGCGGCCAAATTGGAAGATTGTCTTAGCTGAGCTAATTAAAGATAAAAAATTAATACTGCTACAAGAGGCCCAAATGTCTCCTGAGCTTGTTAGTTTTGCGGCTTTCCATAAATTAATTGCAGATCAGGTTCCCGCATTGCCTTTTTCACCTCATCCTGCTGGCGTGATGACGCTTGCGACTGCGCATCCTATCTATTGTTGTCCTTTGCGTGAAAAAGAACCCTTATTACGTTTGGCCAAATCGGCCTTGATTACTGTCTATCCGCTTCCTAATGGGAAACAGCTGATGGTAGCGAATGTTCATGCAATTAATTTTAGTTTTGGTGTTGATGTTTATACAAGGCAACTTAACAAACTTGGGGAGCAGATTGGAAAGCATGTAGGCCCTGTTATCCTAGCGGGAGACTTTAATGCTTGGAGTCGCCAACGGGTGAATGCGCTTAAGCGTTTTGTACGTAGCATTGGATTGAAAGAAATAAATTATAATGATGATCAGCGTACAAAAGCATTTGGTCGACCTTTAGATTATTTATTTTATCGTGGCTTACAAGCTAATGACAGTCATGTGTTAAATACCGATGCTTCTGATCACAATCCTATCATTACACAATTTAGTTTGCTTAATATTTAGGATTTTAACACCTTATTTTTCTTCATAATTATTGTAGATTTTATAATCAACATTTGTGGAGATTAATGATTGAAACTATTATTGTCGCTAACTATTTTATTGTGTTCTTCCTATGCAATAGGCAACACAAGCCTTGAATTAGCTAAGCACGCAGAACAGCTTCCTCGCCTCGTCATGTATGATTCTTCATACAGAAAAATAACTTATCCAAATGGTGATGTACCTGAAAACTACGGAGTTTGTTCTGATGTAGTTATCCGTAGTTATCGTAAATTAGGTATTGACCTACAGCAGCGTTTGCATGAAGACATAAAAAATAATTTTAGCCAATATCCAAGTAAACGTATGTGGGGTCTAAATAAGCCAGATACCAATATTGATCATCGGCGTGTACCTAATTTAGAGACATTTTTTACTCGAAAGGGAATGAATAAGCCTATTACTCAAAATGCAAAAGATTATATTCCAGGGGATATAGTTTCATGGCGTTTGGATAATGGTCGACCTCATATTGGTATTGTGACATCGATAAAATCTATCAATAACCAAAACTATCTTATTATGCATAACATTGGGTATGGTCAGGTTTCTGAGGATGTTTTATTTCAATGGAAAATAGTGGGTCATTACTCATATATAAAATAAATCAGTGATACAGTTTCTATTTGAAATAATAATTTAAATAATTATTTTTATGTTTATTTATTCGGATGATTTTATATTTTAATGTGATTAGTTTTTCTTGTTATTTAGCTAATTATATTCAATTTATTGTATAGGTTATTATTTAAAATAACCTATATTTATAGGAGGAAGTGCATGCTCTATTGGTAATTTTATTAAGTTAAGGTGATGAAATATCATGATAAATATAGTGATTGTTGGTGGTGGTACCGGTGGGACAATGCTGGCCAATATTTTGGCAAGAAAACTTAATAAAGATATTTTCTCTAAAAAAATAAAAATAACGTTAATTACTGATAATCCTATGCATTATTATAAGCCTGCATTTATGTATGTGGCTTTTAATCTTTTCTTTAAAGAAGAGTTGAGCCGTAGTGAACAATCATTATTACGCCCTGAGATTGAATTAGTGATTGATAAAGTCGAGTTATTTGATTTTAAAAATAAAGAACTTAAATCAATAAAGGGTAAAAAGTATAATTATGATTATTTGGTTGTCGCTACAGGATGCGTACCAAGACCTGACAAAATTGAAGGGTTGAAAGAGATCGGGAATCATTTTTATGCATATGAACCTGCTCGAAAATTAGCAGATCAATTATCTAAAATTGAGAAAGGGCGGATTTTTATTACTGTATCTTTTCCAGAAACACCTAATGTTCCTCATCAATGTGGAATTGCACCAATGGAAACAACGTTGATGTTGGATGATTTTTTACGTAAACGTCGGGTAAGAGATAATATTGAGATTGTTTATACTTACCCTACGGTATCTCAATTATTACGTAATTGTCTCTTCATGCAACAGCCTGTTTGTGAAGTTATCCCAGAAATATTTAATATTAAAAATATTAAGGCGCAGCGTGGGTTTACATTAAGTAATGTTGATCCGGAGAAAAAAATTGCGTATTCAAAAGAAGGTGATGAACAACCATTTGATATTTTAATTAGCACACCACCAATTACTGCTGTTGAGGCGGTTATTAATACAGGTCTAAGCGAACACAATAATGGTGAGGGTTGGCTACCAACCGACCATGAAACGATGCAAGTTTATGGTGTTGATGGCGTTTATGTCATTGGTGATACAGTCGACCTTCCTATTAGTAAGGCAGGTGGTAGCTGCCATAATCAGGCGGCTATTATTGCTGATAATATTTGCGGTGAGATAACTTATGGTTATCCAGCTGCAATTTATGATGGACGCGTTCAGGCGGTTGCACAAATGGGATTATATTCAGGTATGCCACTGCAATATGATTATAAGCATGATGTGATCCCAACCCCCCCAACTAAGTTAGGTGGATTATTAAGAAATGGCTTCAATAGAGGTATTTATTGGGCAGCTATTCGTGGTTTAGTGTAATAGGAAAATAATTATGTCTAATGATAATCCGCAAACAAAATTGATAGAGTTACTTAGCTCTGAATCAGGCGAACATTTTGCCGAAAAAATTGCACCACTATTACAGTTGAAACGTTTAGATAATATCGTTGATTTACTTTCTTTAGTATCTGATATGGTCGATATTTTGGATGCAGGTACAGTAGAAAAACTCTCTAATGCTTTTGAGGATACATTGACCCCGGTCTGGGAGTTTAGTACCGCTTATAATATGGCAAAAATGGAAGCGGTCTATGATGATAAATCCCATAATTTTCGTTCAGTATATAGTTTATTAAAAGATCCAGATACATTGCGTGGAATTAGTACCGTTTTAAGAACATTACAAATTGTTGGTTCTCGATTATCTCAGACCAAGGAGCGGTAATTTTTTGGAGGTGGTATGAATTTAGATAAAGTAAGTGCTTTTGAAACTCGAATAATACATAGTCATTATAGTCAGAATGAAAATTTAGGCGCATTGGCATCACCGATATATCAAACATCTACTTATGTATTTAGTAGTGTAGAAGAGGGGGCCGCATGTTTCAGTGGGGATAGGGAAGGATATATTTATACCCGAATTAATAATCCTACATTGAATTTGTTGGAGAAACGAATTGCGGATTTAGAAGAAGGTGAGGCTGCTGTCGTTTTTTCGTCAGGAATGGGCGCAATTACTTCAACTTTTTGGTCACTGCTAAATCCGGGAGACGAGCTCTTAGTTGATATGACAGTGTATGGTTGTACCTATGCTTTTTTCCATCATGGGCTTGCACGTTTTGGTGTTAACGTTCGCCATATTGATATGAGTGACCCTCATCAGGTTGAACAACAAATAACCGATAAAACGAAGATGATTTTTTTTGAATCTCCAGCAAATCCCAATATGCGTTTAGTCGATATCAAAGTCGTAAGCGAAATCGCGCATCAGCATAATATTATAGTTGTTGTCGATAATACTTACTGTACGCCTTACATCCAGAAACCGCTCGTTTTGGGTGCTGATGTCGTGCTCCATTCTTTGACTAAGTATATGAATGGACATGGTGATGTCATGGCGGGAGCTGCTGTCACGACTGCAGAGATAGCAAAACAGATTCGATTAGTTGGCTTAAAGGATATGACGGGGGCATGTTTATCTCCTCATGATGCGAATTTAGTTCTTAGGGGAATGAAAACGCTCCCTATACGGATGGATCGTATTGTTGAGAATGCCATGCTTGTTGCTAAGTATCTTGATTCTCATCCAGAGGTTGATCATGTTATGTATCCTGGTCTTGAGAGCTTTGAGCAATATCAATTGGTTAAAAAACAAATGCGGTTAGCAGGCGGCATGATAGCGTTTGAGTTAAAGGGGGGGATTGAGGCAGGTAAACGTTTTTTAAATCAGCTTAATTTATTTTCTCGAGCTGTAAGTTTAGGTGATTGTGAATCATTGGCTCAACATCCAGCGAGTATGACTCATTCGACTTATTCTGCAGAAGAAAGACAGCAATATGGGATTAGTGATGGCCTTATTCGACTCTCAATTGGCTTAGAAAATGTTGATGATTTAGTCGCTGACCTTAAACAAGCGTTAGCGCATTAATGATAAAAAATGCCCCATATTTTTATTAATATAGGGCATTTAAATGGTTTAAACACTATTTTGCTAGAGTGATAATAGTTTAATTTTGTTCACTTTTATTTTTCTGAAATATTCTCATGAATAAGAAAGCGACGCTGAGTATTGCCACCCAAGCAAATCCAACAATTAACGCAATTTGCGTATCTTTAAAAAAGCCTAATAGTGCGATGACAAAGACCATAAATGCAATGGTGATTGCAGGTCCGATAGGCCAAAAAGGAATCGGAAATTTTAGCTTTTTCACTTCTTCTTTGCTCATTTGGCGACGCATTGCAACTTGTGAAAGCAATATCATCAGCCAAACCCAGACTGTCGCGAAGGTTGCGATGGACGCAATGATAACGAAAATTTTCTCAGGTAATAAAAAGTTTAGATATACGCCAAGCAGCATAACAACTGACATCACGAGTACAGTAACCCATGGCACGCCATTGCGAGTCAGTTTAGTAAATATTTTTGGTGCTTGTCTATCTTGTGCCATACCATACATCATCCGACCTGCACCAAAAATATCACTGTTAATGGCCGAAATGGCTGCGGTTATAACGACAACATTTAAGATATTTGCCGCAGAAGAAATATTCAGACTGGAGAATATTTGTACAAATGGGCTACCATTCTGACCAACTTGGTTCCATGGATAAATACACATCAATATAAATAAGGTTAATCCATAGAATAATAGAATACGGACTGGTACGGCATTAATGGCTTTAGGAATTGTTTTTTCTGGATCTTGCGCTTCGCTAGCAGTAATACCAATAACTTCAATACCACCAAAAGCAAACATTACGATGGCGAGTGAGGCAATAACGCCTTCAATACCATTCGGCATGAAACCACCATGCTGCCAGAGGTTCTGAATGCCAACGGCGTGGTCTGTTTCTTTACCAAATCCGTAGAACATTAAGAAAGCACCGCCAACGATCATGGCAATAATAGCGCTGACTTTTATTATGGATAGCCAAAACTCCATTTCACCGAAAATTTTAACATGGCATAAATTGAGTGCGCCTATAAATAGTACAATACTTAATACCCATATCCACTGGTCCACATCAGGGAACCAGAATCCCATATACATACCAAAAGCAGTAATATCGGCTAAGCATACGACTAGCATTTCAAAAATATAATTCCAGCCTGTTAAGAAGCCCGCTAATGGCCCCATGTAATGGCTTGCATAATGAGAGAAAGAGCCTGGAACTGGATTATGGACCGCCATTTCACCAAGCGCTCGCATTACCATAAATACAGCGGCACCGCCGACCATATAGGCAATCAACACTGCAGGCCCTGCTGCTTGAATTGCGGATGCAGAACCATAAAATAAACCGGTTCCGATCGCTGACCCTAAAGCCATAAAGCGAATGTGCCTGACACTCAGTCCCTTTCTGAGTTGATTTTGTTCACTACTTTGCATATCTTTTCCTGTCTTTGCCTTAGCGCTAGTTATTGCACCGAATATTGTTTCGGTTTCGTTTATTGAACTAGACGTACTTTATTAAGCTCAAGGTTGCTACATTATCACAAAGTGCCTTGTTCATGAGATAGATATCTGCAATATAATGTGCCCCTTATTAACTATTTTAGGCGTGATATGAAATACCCAATTAATGAAATCTTTCAAACATTACAGGGAGAAGGCGTTTTTACTGGTGTTCCGGCTGTTTTTATTCGTTTGCAAGGCTGTCCTGTGGGATGTAGTTGGTGCGATACAAAACAGACGTGGGAAAAAGATCCAAGTAAAGAAACGACACTTGGCGACATTGCATTAAAAACGCTAGATAGCGATGAGTGGGCAATGTCGGATACAAATACATTGATAGATTTGATGAGAGAAAAAAAATATAGCGCTAAACATATTGTCATCACAGGGGGAGAACCCTGTATTTATGATTTAACGCCGCTAACGAACGAGCTCGAATTAAAAGGTTATCAGTGCCAAATAGAAACCAGCGGGACATATCCAATTCAATGCTCAGATAATACATGGGTGACTGTTTCTCCAAAAGTGGGTATGAAAGGTGGCTTAAAAGTATTAAAGCAGGCAGTAAATCGAGCTAATGAAATAAAACACCCCGTAGCAAGGGAAAAAGATATCCAAGCACTAGATGAATTACTGGCTATGAGAACACTAGAAACTCCGCCTGTAGTTGCACTACAGCCAATTAGCCAAAAGGCCTCAGCGACAAAATTGTGTATTGATACCTGTATTGAGCGTAATTGGCGGCTATCAATTCAGACGCATAAGTATTTAGCTATCCCCTAATTCTTGTTGTTCGTCATATTTCGAGCTATAGCTGTGTTGGCTGCGTTTACTAACCCTAGTCACATACTTATGTATGCTCCTAGGGCTTAGTTTCACTTGCCGTCTTGCTATAACTCGAACTATTTAGAACAACATTTTATTTGTTATATTTCGAGTTATAGGGGTGTTGGCTACCCGAAACTAACCCTAGTCACATACTTATTGTACGCTCCCAGGGCTATGTATATTATTCGTCATATTTCGAGCTATAGCTGTGTTGGCTGCGTTTACTAACCCTAGTTACATACTTATTGTATGCTCCTAGGGCTATGTATATTATTCGTCATATTTCGAGCTATAGCTGTGTTGGCTGCGTTTACTAACCCTAGTCACATACTTATGTATGCTCCTAGGGCTTAGTTTCACTTGCCGCCTTGCTATAACTCGAACTATTTAGAATAATGATTTTATAATGAAAAAATAGGTTTTTATTTTGAAAAATATAGTTTTATATTTGAGTTAGCTTATTTCATTAAAACTAATTTTCACCGCGATAGATACAACCCGCAGTGCAGGTTTCTTTGACAGTGACTGCGCTTAATTGTGGCAATAGAGGTTTAGTTTGTAGCCAAATCCAACGGGAAAGCACTTCGCTGGTTGGATTTTCAAGTCCGGTAATATCATTCAGATAATGGTGATCGAGTTGCTCTAAAATAGGTTTAAACACTTTTTTGACGTCAGAAAAATCAATAATCCAACCGCTATAGGCATCAACTTCCCCTGTAATTTCTAAACGTACCATGAAAGAATGACCATGGAGGCGACCACACTTATGACCTTCTGGAACATGAGGAAGCTTGTGCGCCGCTTCAAAAGTGAAATCCTTATAGATTGTTGTGCTCATAAATGTCTTCTCATTGATAATAAATAGCGCATTGTACGGTAATTTCCCTTCAAAATATCTTTATTTGCCAAATTATTACTAACCTTTTTTATCGATATCAATCATCGAATATAGTCTTTAGGCTTTTTAGCTATTAGATATGGCTAGAGTGTCTTATATCAATATCATGGGTTGTTATAACCTGTTTGTCCAAAACCTAAATTTTAAAGATAAAAAATAAACAACAAGTTATAAATTTTTTAAGTTGATGGTGGAACTTGCGGGTTAATGCAACTTAATTATTTGGATCATATTCAATGATGAGTAATTCTGAGGTTAAAGGATAATGACGAAAAAACAGTCCCCGATATCAGCATTGCCTGTATCGGTAGAGCAACTTACGCGTTTACAGACTGCGGTAGATGATTTTTCATCTCATCAGTTGGCTTGGTTATCAGGCTATTTATGGGGAATGGTAAATCAAACGCCAAGCGTTGATACAGCTGCCAATGCACCTATCGCACCTGAAGAAACGGTCACTATTATTTCAGCCTCGCAAACAGGTAATGCCCGCCGTTTATCTGAACAACTTAGAGAGCGATTAATTAATGAAAAAATTAACGTTAACTTGGTAAATGCAGGTGACTATAAATTTAAACAGATAGATAAAGAAAAGTTGCTTGTGATAGTCGCGTCGACCCAAGGTGAAGGGGAGCCTGCTGAAGAAGCTGTTTCTTTGTATAAATATCTTTATTCAAAGAAAGCGCCAAATTTAGCAGAAACATGCTACGCCATTTTTGCGCTTGGTGACTCTTCTTATGAAAAATTCTGCCAAGCAGGAAAAGATTTTGACAATCAACTCGCTCTGTTAGGTGCAACGTCATTGCTTGAGCGGATTGATGCAGATGTAGAATATCAAGCTATTGCTGATGAGTGGGTCGATAATTTAACTCAGATACTAAAAGCAAGAGTGCCGGCGCAAAGTGCAAGCCAATTATTGACGACGCAAGCAGGGAGCGTGAATGAAATTCATTCATCACCTTATAGTAAAACTGCACCGTTAACTGCGTCATTACTCAGTAATCAAAAAATAACCAGTCGTGATTCTCAAAAAGATGTTAGGCATATTGAAATTGATTTGGGTGATTCAGGCTTACGTTATCAACCGGGTGATTCGCTTGGTGTATGGTTTGATAATGATCCAGCATTAGTGGATGAGCTGGTGGCATTATTGTGGTTACAAGGCGATGAAGACGTTTTTATTGGCAAGCAACGTCATTCTTTACGTGATGCACTAATTTACCAATTAGAGTTAACTCAAAATACGCATCTTATTGTCGAAAAATACGCGCAATTGTCTAAGGATGATGCACTTCTAGCACTGATTAGCGATAAAAAAGCCATCTTACATTATGCGCAAACAATGCCGATTGTGGATATGGTTCGCCAAGCTGCGGCACAACCAACGGCTCAAGAATTTGTTGATCTCCTGCGCCCATTAACGCCGCGTTTATATTCAATTTCATCATCACAAGCAGAGTCAGAAGATGAAGTACATGCAACTGTCGGTGTTGTTCGCTATGACATTGATGGAAAAGCACGTACTGGCGGTGCTTCTGGCTTTTTAGCCGATCGCTTGAATGAAGGTGATGAATTACGTGTTTTCATTGAACACAATGATAATTTTCGTTTGCCAAGTGATGAATCTAAACCCG
Organism: Providencia sp. Je.9.19; assembly: GCF_051129765.1. Lineage (NCBI taxonomy): Bacteria > Pseudomonadati > Pseudomonadota > Gammaproteobacteria > Enterobacterales > Morganellaceae > Providencia > Providencia sp. Je.9.19. The sequence goes on along the minus strand of NZ_JBCPSS010000003.1, from coordinate 413,638 downwards.
TTATCATGATAGGGCCAGGAACGGGGATCGCGCCTTTTCGCGCCTTTTTACAGCAAAGAGATAACGACGGCGCAACGGGTAAAAATTGGCTGTTTTTTGGTAATCCACATTTTGTTGATGATTTTCTCTATCAAGTCGAGTGGCAACGCTACGTTAAAGATGGTTTGCTAACTCGCATTTCATTCGCTTGGTCACGAGATCAGGCTCAAAAAATCTATGTACAAGATAAGTTGCGGGAACAAGGTAAAGAGGTGTGGGACTGGCTAGAACAAGGCGCCCATATTTACGTCTGTGGTGATGCCAACCGTATGGCAAAAGATGTAGAACAGGCTTTATTGGATATCATCAGTCAGTATGGAAGCATGGATAGCGAGCAAGCTGATGAATTTTTAAGTGAGCTGCGTGTGACGCGCCGTTATCAGAGGGATGTTTATTAATGAGCAATGAACAAGAAAAATCCTTACAAGATAAGCCCTTAGTTGTTGAAGGTAAACTTGCCGATAGTGAACGTATGAAAGTAAATAGTAATTATTTGCGTGGCACTATCAAAGACGATTTGAAAAATGGTTTAACGGGTGGCTTTGAGGGGGATAATTTTTTATTGATCCGCTTTCATGGCATGTATCAGCAAGACGATCGTGATATTCGTGCGGAACGTGTCGAGCAAAAATTAGAGCCGCGTCATGCGATGATGTTGCGTTGTCGTTTGCCGGGTGGAATCATTTCACCTAAGCAATGGCTTGATATTGACCAATTTGCAACAGAACACACATTATATGGCAGTGTTCGCATCACTAACCGACAAACATTCCAATTTCATGGGATTTTAAAAGGGGATGTGAAACCCGCTCACCAAATGCTAAACCATGTTGGGCTGGATGCCTTAGCGACCGCCAATGATGTTAACCGTAATGTGCTTTGTACTTCAAATCCTGTTCAGTCAGAACTGCATCAGCAAGCGTATGAATGGGCGAAAAAAATCTCTGAGCATCTTTTGCCTCGCACTACAGCCTATGCAGAGATATGGCTCGATAAAGAAAAAATCGTGACCACGGATGAAGAGCCGATACTCGGACAAACGTATTTACCTCGTAAATTTAAAACTACGGTGGTGATCCCGCCTTTGAATGATGTGGATCTTCATGCAAACGATATGAATTTTATCGCTATTGCCAAAGAGGGTGAACTCATTGGCTTTAACGTGCTTGTGGGGGGCGGGTTGGCGATGACTCATGGCGATACGGCGACATTCCCTCGTCTAGCCAGTGAGTTTGGTTTTATTCCATTGGATAAAACATTAGCGATTGCACAAGCGATTGTGACTACGCAGCGTGATTGGGGAAATAGAACAGAACGCAAAAATGCGAAAACCAAATATACCCTTGAGCGTGTTGGTGTTGAGACATTTAAAGCTGAGGTTGAAAGGCGTTCTGGGGTGATCTTTGAACCTATCAAGCCTTATGAGTTTACTGATCGTGGCGACAAAATTGGTTGGCTAAAAGGTATTGATAATCGCTGGCATTTAACTCTATTTATTGAAAATGGTCGATTAATTGATACGGAAGATAAGCCGCTAAAGACTGGAGTTGCAGAGATTGCTCGTATTCATAAAGGGGATTTTCGTTTAACGGCAAACCAAAATTTAATAGTGGCGGGTGTGCCTGAAGAAGATAAAGCGTTGATTGAACAAATCGCGCGTTCTCATGGATTAATGAGTGACGGTATTAGTCACCAACGTGAAAATTCAATGGCTTGCGTATCATTTCCAACTTGTCCATTAGCAATGGCAGAGGCTGAGCGCTTTTTACCTGCCTTTACGGATGATATCGAAAAAATAATGGCATTCCATCATGTTGCGGATGAACATATTGTTTTACGTATTACGGGTTGTCCAAATGGCTGTGGTCGCGCAATGTTGGCAGAAGTGGGGCTAGTTGGTAAAGCTATGGATAGGTATAACCTGCATTTAGGCGGTAATCGTATTGGAACACGTATTCCTCGATTATTTCGTGAAAATATTACCAGTGCAGAAATTTTATCTATTTTAGACGAACTCATCGGACGTTGGGCTAAAGAGCGGCAAGCAGAGGAAGGATTTGGCGATTTTGTTATTCGTTCCGGTATTGTGAAGCCTGTGCTCAATTCCGCAGTTGATTTTTATGAGGTCAAGGAGGCAGTATGACTCGGCTTCAATTAGCTGAAATACAAAATTTAAGTAAAGAGCAGCAGATTCAACATTTATCTGCATTAAATGTGCAGTTGGAATCGATGAGTGCTCTACAACGTATTGAGTGGGCAGCTGAATATTTACCGACAGAGTTTGTTTTGAGTTCAAGTTTTGGTATTCAAGCTGCATTGACTTTGCATATGGTGACGCAGGTCATGCCTGATATTCCTGTAATACTAACGGATACGGGGTATTTATTTCCAGAAACTTATCAATTTATTGAGCAGCTGACTGATAGGTTAAAGCTAAATTTAAAAGTATATCGCTCGGCGCTATCACCTGCGTGGCAAGAAGCGATTCATGGGCAACTATGGACTCAAGGAATAGAAGGAATTGAGCGTTACAATCAATTGAATAAAGTAGAGCCGATGGATAGAGCGTTACAGGAATTACAAGCCGAAAGTTGGTTTTCAGGGCTAAGACGAGAGCAGTCGGCAAGTCGAGCATCTCTCTCTGTGCTGGGAATTGGACGTGGTATTTTTAAATTGTTACCTGTGATTGATTGGAATAATAAGCAAGTTTATGAATATTTAACGCAGCATCAATTGCCTTATCATCCTTTATGGGATCAAGGTTATTTATCTGTTGGTGATACCCACACGACGCGAAAATGGGAAGCAGGAATGAGTGAGGAAGATACACGTTTCTTTGGTTTGAAACGTGAATGTGGTCTTCATGAAAATTAGTCTGTAATAGGGTTATTGTTACAGACGATCCCCTAATTTATATATCATTAATAATATTTGTTTAATTACAAAGAGATAGTTGTATTTCTAAATTAAGTTATCTCTTTTTTATATTGATTTTTTTCTTATCAAGAAATGATGATATTTGATATTAGTTTGTTCTTTTTATCTATTTTAATGTTTTTTAGCCGATCTTAATGATTTTTTATTTGCTTATGCTTTTGAGTTACAAGTAATGATTTTTTGGCATTTCAAACCGGCCTCTTCAGGCCATATAGTCAAATCAATTAACTTATAAAAAAAATATATAACAGCATATAACTATGGATGAGCAATATGGATTACTTACCGTTATTTGTGGATCTTCGAACCCGTAAAGTCGTACTTATTGGCGGTGGTGTTGTGGCTGCTCGCAAGGCGGAGCTATTACTGAAAGCTCATGCTGCACTGGTTATTGTATCTCCAGAGCTGTGTCCACAGTTACAGCAAGAATATCAACAACAGAAATTTATTTGGCTGCAACATGACTATCAATCACATCATTTAAATGATGCTTATTTAGTCATAGCTGCAACGGATGATGGAAAATTGAATGAGAGAATTTTTCATGATGCAAATGAGCGAAAAATCTTTGCTAACGTCGTTGATGATCAACCGCTGTGCTCGTTTATTGTGCCATCCATTATTGATCGTTCTCCCGTTATTGTCGCAATTTCCTCTGGCGGAACAGCCCCAGTATTAGCGCGTCTTCTTAGAGAAAAATTGGAAACTATGCTGCCGACATCTTTAGGCAAAATGGCTGAAATTGCCGGCCGTTGGCGTGGCAAGGTGAAAGAGTCCTTAACTAATTTACGAGAAAGAAAACGTTTCTGGGAAAAAAGCTTTAGTGGTCACTTTGCTTCATTGGTTGAGAATGGGCAATTGAGTGCAGCCGAACAGCAACTAGAACGCCAGCTTTATCAGCAAGATAACAGCGGAGAGCTTATTTTAGTGGGCGCCGGTCCTGGTGATGCGGGTTTGTTAACGTTAAAAGGCTTACGCGTCTTACAAAGTGCTGATGTGGTTTTGTACGACCACTTGGTTAGCGAAGAGATATTAGAACTGGTTCGTCGTGATGCCGACAAAGTTTGTGTCGGTAAACGCGCGGGTAATCACTCGGTTTCTCAAGAAGAAACCAATGAATTGATCGTTAAATATGCTCTGCAAGGTAAAAAGGTGGTTCGCTTGAAAGGTGGCGACCCATTTGTATTCGGGCGCGGTGGGGAAGAGTTACAAATTGCAGCTCAAGCAGGTATTCCATTTCAAGTGGTGCCAGGTGTGACGGCGGCAATTGGTGCAACTGCTTATGCGGGAATACCGCTGACTCATCGTGAACATTCTCAAAGCATCACTTTCATTACCGGTCACTGTCGCGATGAGGGTGCCGAATTAGATTGGCAGGCGCTTTCTCGCGGAAATCAAACTCTTGCTATTTATATGGGAACGGTCAAGGCGGCGAATATTAGTCAGCAATTGATTCACTTTGGTCGTGATCGAGAAACACCTATTGCTGTTATTGGTTGCGGGACAAGGCGTAACCAGAAGGTGGTGACGGGGCAACTTCATGAATTGGATACATTAGCGCAGCAAGCCCCTGCTCCCGCATTAATCGTTATTGGCGAGGTCGCCGCATTACATCATCAACTTGCGTGGTTTGGTCAACAAACTGAAGACATCAGATGGCGCAGCGCCGTGCTGGAATTGGCTTAATTAAGGAGGCCATCATGAACGAGAAACGATTGACACATTTACAGCAATTAGAAGCCGAAAGTATTCATATTATTCGAGAAGTTGCCGCAGAATTTGCTAACCCAGTGATGCTTTATTCGATAGGCAAAGACTCATCTGTGATGTTGCATTTAGCGCGTAAAGCCTTTTATCCCGGCAAGCTACCCTTTCCATTATTGCACGTTGATACAGGATGGAAATTTCGTGAAATGTATGAGTTTCGTGATGAGACTGCGCGAAAATATGGTTTTGAGTTATTGATTCACCGTAACCCGGAAGGGGAAAGATTGGGGATCAACCCGTTTATTCATGGTAGTGCTAAGCACACTGATATCATGAAAACGGAAGGGTTGAAGCAAGCGTTAGATAAATACGGTTTTGATGCTGCTTTTGGTGGTGCGCGTCGTGATGAAGAAAAATCACGAGCCAAAGAGCGTATTTATTCGTTTCGAGATAGGTCTCATCGCTGGGATCCTAAAAATCAGCGCCCTGAGTTATGGCATAACTATAATGGCCAAATTAATAAAGGGGAAAGTATTCGCGTTTTCCCATTATCTAACTGGACTGAACTGGATATTTGGCAATATATCTATTTAGAAAATATCGATATTGTTCCTTTATATTTCGCTAAAGAGCGCCCTGTAATTGAACGCGATGGTGCTTTATTGATGGTCGATGACGATCGCATTGATTTGAAATCAGGTGAAATGATCGCTAAGCAAAAAGTCCGTTTTCGTACTTTAGGCTGCTGGCCACTCACTGGAGCTGTGGAGTCAAATGCGCAAACTCTGCCAGAAATTATTGAAGAAATGCTGATTTCAACCACAAGTGAGCGCCAAGGGCGTTTAATTGATAGTGACCAATCCGCTTCCATGGAGCTGAAAAAGCGCCAAGGGTACTTTTAATGATCAAGCGTATTTAGTCTTTGCGGGCATTGAGTTATCAACGGAATAGGGAGCAAAATCATGGCACAAGTTGCTTATAACGAATCTATTGCACAACAAATTGAACTACAAGGTGGTGTTGAGGCTTATTTACTCGCTCAACAACAAAAAGGTTTACTACGATTTCTCACCTGTGGAAATGTGGATGATGGTAAAAGCACGCTCATAGGCCGCTTATTACATGATACCCGCCAAATTTATCAAGATCAGCTATCCGTACTGCAAAGTGACAGTAAACGTATTGGCACTCAGGGTGAAAAATTAGATTTAGCGTTGCTAGTGGATGGTCTTGCGGCTGAACGTGAGCAAGGGATCACTATTGATGTGGCTTATCGCTATTTTTCAACAGAAAAACGTAAGTTTATTATCGCCGATACCCCAGGACATGAGCAATATACGCGCAATATGGCGACAGGTGCATCAACTTGCTCACTTTCTATTTTGTTGATCGATGCTCGAAAAGGAGTACAAGAGCAAACTCGTCGTCACAGTTTTATTAGTACATTGCTCGGAATTCGTCATTTAATTGTTGCAGTGAACAAGATGGATTTGGTGGATTACAGCCAAGAAGCTTTTGAAAAAATTAAACATGACTATCAACAATTTATTACTGAACTACCTGTTGAGTTGGATGTTTGGTTTGTACCAATATCTGCCCTTGATGGTGATAATATAGTTAATAGAAGCGATAGTTTGTCGTGGTATCAGGGCGAAACGTTACTCGATATTTTAGAAACCGTACAAGTGAAACAAAATGCATCAGAACAAGCACTGCGCTTTCCTGTGCAATATGTTAATCGACCAAATTTAGATTTTAGAGGCTACAGCGGTACATTGTCCTCGGGGATCTTGCGTGTTGGACAAAAGGTTAAAATATTACCCGCAGGATCAATTTCCAAAATCAAACAAATAGTCACATTTTCGGGTACACAAGATTTTGCTGTACCGGGGGAAGCGATTACTTTGGTACTTGACGATGAAATTGATATTAGCCGTGGCGATTTAATTGTGGCTGAAGATGAATCCTTGCAAAGTACTCAGCACGCGTTAATTGATGTCGTTTGGATGTCTGAGCAACCTTTAGTACAAGGGCAACAACTAGATATTAAAATCGCGGGGAAACGTAGCCGTGCAAAAGTCGAAAACATTCAATATCAAGTGGATGTGAATAATTTGACTCAAAAGGTTTCCACAGAGTTACCGTTAAATGGGATTGGTTTAGTCGAGTTTTCATTTGATGAACCACTATTGTTGGAGAACTACCAACGTAATGCCGAAACGGGAGGGATGATTTTAATCGATCGTTTAACCAATGTGACTGTGGGCGCCGGTCTGGTACGCGATACACAAACACAACTCTTTGAACAAAAAAGTGCGTTTAGTGAGTTTGAGATTGAACTTAATCAGCTAATCCGTCGACATTTCCCGCATTGGGGTGCGCGTGATGTACTTGGTGGGAAATAACGTCAATGACACAAAAAAATGACAATATTGTTTGGCATCCTCATCTTGTGACTCGCCAGCATCGTGAGGTTGCTAATGGACACAAAGGCGCAGTGTTATGGTTTACCGGTCTATCAGGCTCAGGAAAATCAACACTCGCCGGTGCCGTTGAGCATCAATTAGCATTAATGGGTGTGAAAACCTATTTACTTGATGGTGATAATATTCGTCATGGATTATGTGGCGATTTGGGTTTTAGTGAGTCAGATAGACAAGAAAATATTCGAAGGATAGGTGAGGTGGCAAAGTTGATGGTAGATGCAGGTTTAGTTGTTGCTACTGCATTTATTTCACCTTATCAGGCTGATAGGCAAAAAGTACGTGATTTATTCGAACAAGACCAATTTTTTGAATTGCATGTTGCTACCCCTATTGAAATTTGTGAGCAGCGCGATCCTAAAGGTTTATATCAGCAGGCAAGAGAAGGAAAAATAACGCAGTTCACTGGTATTGATTCCCCCTATGAAACGCCTGAAAATCCTGAATTACAGATAGATGGACTGAACCCAGTTATCGATTCTGTTTCTCAAATAGTGGATTTACTCGTTCGTAAAAATATCATTCAAGCTACCTATTGATTGAGCAAAAATATCATCTTTTTTTATTTAATTATAAAATTGGATGATATATAACCTATTCTTACCTGAATTATTCTGACTTTTTACCACAATATTTGTATCACAGTAGCGTCATGGGCTCAGTTATGGGATGATTAGCAAATCATTTTAGGGGGCAAGATGGGCAAATTAACGTTACTGTTAATCGCAATATTAGCATGGTTACAGTATTCCTTATGGCTAGGAAAAAATGGCATACATGATTATGTTCGCGTCAAAGATGATGTCGCCGCTCAAGAAATCGTTAATTCACGCCTAAAAATGCGTAATGAGCAGCTATTTGCTGAAATCAATGATTTGAATGATGGTCAGGATGCAATAGAAGAACGAGCCCGAAGCGAATTAGGTATGTTAAAACCTGGGGAATCATTCTATCGAATGGTCAAAGAAAATAATAACCAGAATTCATCCCAGTGACCTGATACCAGATTGTATTACCCGTAACTATACCCATTAGCCTAATAATTTCTGATGTAAGACTCAAATAAATAATGATAAATCCAACAACTCATGGTGCCTCACCCATTGTCGCGTTAATTCCTGCTGCGGGTATCGGTAGCCGGATGAATGCTGATTGTCCTAAACAATATTTGCAGATAGCAGGTAAAACAATTATTGAGCATACGATTAATGCACTGCTATTAAATCCTTTAATTCAATGTATTATTGTCGTGCTGAGTGCTGAAGATGATTGTTTTCAGCAACTTGAAATCGCAAAAGAGACTCGTATTATCACGGTTATTGGTGGTAAAGAAAGGGCGGATTCGGTTCTGGCAGGTTTAGATTTTCTAGCAAAAAATGCAGATTATCTCAATAGCTGGGTGTTAGTACATGATGCAGCTCGCCCTTGTCTTCATCAAGATGATTTGAACCAAATTATTCAATTAGCAACTAACAAAGATTGCTGTGGTGGCATACTCGCAGCACCTGTTCGCGATACGATGAAGCGAAGTGTGAAAATTGATCAGCTTATTGATCATACTGTTGAGCGTGAAGCACTTTGGCATGCATTGACGCCACAATTTTTTCCGTTGTTGTTGTTACGTGACTGTCTAAGCAAGGCCTTGAAAGAAAAAACGATCATAACTGATGAAGCTTCTGCGCTCGAATATTGTGGTTATCAGCCTAAATTGGTAGTAGGGAGAGCGGATAATTTAAAAATAACGCAACCTGAAGATTTAGCGCTGGCGGAATTTTATCTTTCAAGAATTAAATAATAAGGAAAAGAAAATGAGAATTGGACACGGTTTTGATGTGCACAAATTTGGTGGTGAAGGTCCGATTATTATCGCTGGTGTTCGTGTACCTTATGAGCAAGGCCTACTTGCACATTCTGATGGTGATGTTGTATTACACGCCGCGACTGATGCTATTCTAGGTGCCGCAGCACTTGGCGATATTGGAAAATTATTTCCAGATACTGACCCTGCTTATAAAGGGGCTGATAGCCGTGTACTATTGAGAGAAGCATTTCGCCGGGTTCGTGAAAAAGGCTATAGCATTGGCAATATTGACATTACAATTATGGCTCAAGCACCTAAAATGTTGCCACATATTCCACAGATGCGGGTCAATATCGCTGAAGATCTTGAATGTCACATGGACGATGTTAACGTCAAAGCGACCACAACAGAGCAACTTGGTTTTGTGGGTCGTAAAGAAGGGATTGCTTGTGCGGCAGTCGTTTTATTAGTTAAAGACAACAGTAATGACACTCATGAATGTACAGTACCTGCATGGTAAACCACTCTCTTTAGGTACACTGAAAAGTATTCCTGAAGATTTTATTGTAAAAGAAGATTTAGGTTTTGAGCTTGATGGCGATGGTGAGCATGTGATGGTTCGCGTCGAAAAAATCGGCTGTAATACCTCTTTTGTTGCAGAGCAATTGGCAAAGTTTGCTAAAATTTCTGCTAAATCAGTTAGCTATGCCGGCCTAAAAGATAGGCATGCAGTGACTGAACAATGGTTTTGTTTACAGATGCCAGGTAAAGAAACGCCTGACTTTTCTATGTGGCAGCTAGAAGGTTGCCGAGTACTTGCAACAACAAGGCAAAAAAGAAAATTGCGTATTGGTACCTTGAAAGGAAACCAGTTTGAAATAACGCTGCGCAATATTTCGGTGCCTGATGATGTTGAACAACGCCTACAAAAAATCGCCTTATTAGGTGTTCCTAATTATTTTGGCGAACAGCGTTTTGGTCGTGGTGGCCAAAATTTAATTCAAGCACTTCGTTGGGCAAACCAAGAGATTCAGGTTCGCGAACGGAGTAAACGTAGCTTTTATTTATCTGCTGCGCGTAGTGCAATGTTTAATTATATTGCAAGTGAACGTATTGAGAATAATACTGCTCAGCAGGCATTATTAGGCGATGCTTTACAGCTAACAGGGCGAGGAAGTTGGTTTGTTGCAACCGCTGATGAACTACCGGCGCTTCAAGCACGCTTGTTATCATCTGAGCTCAGTGCCACCGCACCACTACCTGGTGATGGCGAGTTGGGTACGCAGGATGATGCCTTAGCATTTGAAACTCAGTGTTTGGAAAATTATCAGCCTTTTCTTGCACTGATGAAAAGTGAGCGTGTATCTCCTGCAAGAAGAGCCATAATCATAAAACCACAAAATTTACAGTGGGAATGGCTGGATGATTCAACGCTGAAATTGCACTTTTTCCTAAATTCAGGCAGTTTTGCAACCAGTTTAGTGCGAGAAATTATCAGTCAGGACAATCAGGACAGTGTTGATGCTAAAGATTTTATTGAGTAATGATAATCTTTATCCATAGACATCCATTGATTTCCACGAAGTTTATTTAACTCAATGATAGATAGATTTAGTTTTCCATGGATTTCCATATCCATCCATTGACATCCACGCAAAAACAGGACAACTTACAGGACAACTTAATCTTATCCTGAGGTTGTCCTGTCGTGGCTCTTACTGATACAAAGATAAAATCCCTCAAACCAAAAGACAAAGCGTATAACGTTGCTGACAGTGACGGTCTATATATTGAAGTTAGGCCAATCGGTAGTAAATTTTGGCGTTATAGGTTTTGGCTCTCATCAAAAGATGGTCGTTACACCATCGGCGAATATCCCTTCGTGTCATTATCAGAAGCAAGAAAAGAAAGAGACTGGGCTAAAGGCATTGCCAGAAACGGATTAAATCCAACTACTGAAAAAAAGAATCAGCAACATCAGGTCGAACTTGAAAGCAAAAATACGTTTACGTTTATTGCTGAAGAGTGGATGCAAAAAAAATCCATAACTTGGAAAGAGGCGACAAAAAAGCAGGTTAGAGAATATTTAGAGCGTGATTGCTTTCCTGCATTTGGTCATAAGCCAATTAAGGAAGTCACACCTAATGATATCTTGCTTGTTATGAAAAGTATGGAGAATAGAGGTTCTGCGTCAACATCTCTAAAGGTTCGTCAGTGGTGCTCATCTATATTTTGCTATGCAGCCTCTACACTAAGAGCTGAAAGTGATCCGGCTGCTTTATTAAAAGGTGCAATTATTACACCTAATACCACTCACTCAAAAAACATCAATAATGAAAATCTAAAAAAGTATTTTGATAATCTAAATAGGAGCAGAGTCTATTTACAAACTAAGTCAGCATTATTTTTATTGCCATTCTTATTTGTTCGGCAAGCTGAGTTAAGAAATGCAACTTGGGATGAGTTCGACCTAGATAATAATTTATGGGTGATAAAAAAAGAACGGATGAAAATGGGTAGGCCGCACAGTGTACCTTTGACTGATAACATTACAAAAGAGTTTGTTAAGCTCAAGGTAGCTTTTGGGGATAATATAAATAACTTAGTTTTTCCTAGTATTGTTAATAGCAAAAAATCACTTAGTTACACAACGTTAAATAGGGCGATCACTTATCTTGGTTTTGGGTCAGGAGAGTTGACGTGCCACGACTTCAGGGCGACAGCTTCGACACGTCTATATGAGGCAGGGTATAGAACCGAGGTGATAGAAAAGCAATTGGCGCACGCAGAACAGAATAGAACTATTGCCGCGTACAACCATGCAGAATATTTAGAAGATAGAAGGAAGATGATGGAGTTTTGGGAGTCTGAATTACTGTCGATCATTGGTGAGTGAATTTAGTGTTAAGCCACTGAATAACTTGCTCGGCAGGCCACCTAGAGGATGAGCCATTTTTAACTTGTCTTGGGAACCTGCCGTTTTTAATCTCCCTGTAGATATATGATTTTTTATATCCGGTTAGCTCTTCAACTCCACTCATATCTAAATATCTATTATCCATTGCAAGACTCCTTGTCTATCTGTTTTGCTGTATATGATAAAAATGAAACGGGGTAATATTTCTTTAATTGCTCACTTGTCATTAATTGCTTAAATTTATCTAGGTGTTTATTTAAAACGCTAATTTCTATTTCAGAGGTTAGTTTTTCTTTTTTCATTATATCCAGTAATTCATTCCTGCATTCCCTTGCTATCTTCCTGCGTCCATTCTCCATTTCTTGTGGTGTCATAGGCCACCTATGCTATTTTCCATTCATTTAATATTTGATTACCGATATTCATTAATTCATTTCTATTAACAGCGTTAATTATCTTGCGAGAATTTATATAAGGTCTCCATATTAATAACATTGAGCCTTTATTATTCCCGTTAACCTTTTTATTTGTTCCGGCATTAATAAAAGATATTCGACCTCCTGTAATTAATCTCACTTCATCAACTGTTTCCAATGCAGAATTAAGCCAGCCTACTGATGTATCATTAGGAATTAACATAACAACAGGCTGTAATTGCTTTTTACATTGCTCAGCGGCTTTATTAATCCACGGCTGAATTTCGCTATAAGGGGGATTCACCCAAATAGCCCCATAACTTTCCCAGTCACAATTTAATGAATCGTCTTTTTCGGTGATGTAATGAGCACAAAGGTGGTTATTTTTATCGGCGGCGGCATCTAAGTAGAAACCGAATTCAGCGTCCAATGCTGTAAATAAAGGTAGGGGAGTTTGCCATCTATCACGCAATTCCTTTGGTGTGCGGCTACCTCCGTAGTCAGTTTTCATCCTTGCTATCACTTATATCAAATGGCAGTCCATCAGCTTCCATTGGCTTTATGTTAGTAAACGTACATGGGATAATTACACCGCCGAACTCTTGAGCAAACATCAATGCTTGCTTTGCTTGAAGAGAGATATATTGTCTTGGCAATGCTATTTGATATGTAACGCCATCAATTAATACCAGCGTTGCCATTGCTTGAACTTGTTTCATTGATTAACTCCAATTCATCAGGTTGATAATAATCTACAAATCCCTCATCGTTTTCTATACAGATAGAGGTTGTATCAATGCCTATAATTACGCATGGTTCATTTGGCGCAATCCAGTTTGAATCATCGACAGTAGGAGTAACTTTATCGCCGACTTTAAATTTCATTATTCATCACCAACGTATTTAATTTTACCATCCATCATTGCGTCAATTATTGTTCGCAATTCCCAGCACCAATAAGCAGACTCGACATATATTGATAATTTGCCGTAGTCGTGTTGTTTGCGCTTAATAAATCGCTCAGCCGCTTCTTTGGTTAGATGTGAATTTACTGTTCTGTAATCCCATTTCCAGTAGTAAATATATGAGTCGTCAGTAACATCAATGATTGCGTTGGCTTTATCGTAGTCGCTTAGCATATCCCATGACCAACCGGTATATTCCTCAGCCTGAGCGAGTACTTTACTTTCTACATCCTTATCTAACTCACTAAAGGCATCATTAACGTCATCGTAGTATTCACCTTCACAACAAATACCCACGTTATCATCATCGCTGCCAGTGACGGTTACTTTCTCTCTTACGGTGAATATGGGGTAAGCAGTTGCATGGTAATTAACTCCTTCACCTTGATTGTGATATTTAAGACGCTCAATAAAGTTATTCCATGTTCCGTTATTTAATTTGTCACCATCGGCTAATGATTTAATTTCGCTCATCTGAATACTTCTCCACATTTAATCTCAACATCGCGCACCTGCATTATCTGCATAGCACGGCTCTCGCATTCTTGCTCAGATACAGGCACAGCAGAACCCTGTATTAGCATGAGTAATACATATCCGATTATTTGCATTGTTATTTAATCTAATTTATAGAGTGGGATATTTATTTTTTCAGTTCTTTCTTCATTAAGATGGGTATATCCATATTCCTTGATATTATCAAAACTGCTTTCCATTATATAACCAACAGGCTCTAAGTTATTAATTAAACTCTCGCGTGATGCTTGCCATGCTTCCCATGCTGTTCTGGTGACAATGTAGAAATAATTACCGCGCTTGTCTCTTATTAATTGGTCTAAATGGTTGTTCTGATTTACGCTGAACCAAGCTTCAAATTGCTGCCTTGATTTATCCATCACTCCACCTTTTTAAATTCAATTACCCACACCCATTCGTTATTTCTCCAACTACTAATGCCATATATCGATGACCATAATTCTTTGTATGCATTTTTTGCGGTTATATATGGCTGATTGCTGTTTGGAATATAAAATCCCACTAACCAGTTGCCTTCATTTCCATAACGACCAGCTTTTATTCCTTCAGCTATCGCATCGCTAGGTTATATTTCTTGAATCTGTTGCAACCAAACATCAGTAATCTCAATTTTCCCTTTGATATTACCTTCCTTGTCAGCAGCGCTGATGATGTCGCCAATCTCACCATATGGGCAATCAACATCAACAAAACCATGCCTCCATGCTGCACATACTTGCTCTGATAGTGTGTAACCTTCCTGCCATGCGCCAAGCTTGCGTAACTCTTCCTCGGTTACTTTTGGCTGTGGCTCAATCGGTCTACGTGTCTGCGTTTTTCTACCATCCATGACAGCTGCTAACATTGCATCGTTAAACTTGATTCTGTCTTTCATATTCATTCCTCTTATTGCATCCCTGCGAGTTAAATTACCGCAATGACCTCTGGTAGTTTTCTGCCTGTTAACTTTTCTGCATCTTGCATAAAATCATTAGCTTGCTCTACCATTCCAATTCCAAAATCATATTTATGAACTGCTTTAAGCATTACGAATGCCCCAGCAAATAATACTTCTTTCAACTTCGCGTTTTCTTCTTTCAGTTGACTTATCTGCGTAGCTAATTCAATTTTTTGTATCTTCTGCTCAATAGTCATATCTATCTCCTGTTTGCATCCTTGCAAATATATCCTTTGGTTAATTTTTAGATTTTAATTCATTAATTTCATTTTCAAGATCTATTATTTTTAACGATAGCCCAACAATCATTCTCAGCGTGAAGTCACCGTAAGCGGGCGCATTAAGTTGAATGTTATGTCCGCAAATATCTGCATTTTGCTT
Organism: Providencia sp. Je.9.19; assembly: GCF_051129765.1. Classification (NCBI taxonomy): domain Bacteria; kingdom Pseudomonadati; phylum Pseudomonadota; class Gammaproteobacteria; order Enterobacterales; family Morganellaceae; genus Providencia; species Providencia sp. Je.9.19. Next base: position 398,518 of record NZ_JBCPSS010000003.1, on the reverse strand, counting down.
CTTTAATACAACATCATTGCCATCAAAATCTTTACCCAATAATATCCTTAGTTCTGGGTCAGTGATTTTTTTATTTGCTTTTAATATGAATGACTCGCCATTCCAGCTTTCAAGCTCTGATGAGCTGTATAAAGCAACTTTATTATTCATGGTTATATCCTTTGGTTAAATCACATAGGGAAGGGTTAGAAGGGTGGCTCATCATCAAGTGGTGGCGGTTCGTTATAGTTTGGTGCTTGTTGCTTATTTGATTGCTGTGGCTTCGGGCTTCCTGCCTGATTGTTGCTGCCGTTGCTGCCTAGCATTTGCATCGTGCCGCCGACATTCACAACAACTTCCGTTGTGTATCGGTCTTGACCGCTTTGGTCTTGCCATTTACGCGTTTGCAGAGAACCTTCGATATAAATTTGTGAGCCTTTTTTCAGGTATTCACCTGCAATTTCAGCTAACTTTCCGAAAATACATACCCGATGCCATTCGGTTTTCTCGCGCATTTCTCCTGATTGCTTATCACGCCACGATTCCGATGTAGCTAGTGTGAGATTGGCTACTGTGCCACCGTTAGGCATGTAGCGCATTTCTACATCTTGACCCAAATTCCCAATGAGAATTACCTTATTTACTCCGCGACTAGCCATTTAACACTACCTCCTGAGTAGTTTTAATTAATTCTAAAAACTGATTTCTACGTTCCTGTAGTTGTGAAATTTCATCCTGAAAATCATCCTTGTTCAGTCTGTGAATTATTAATTGCTTACCCTCTGGAAAATCAGCACAGTAGCTAACAAAGTCTACCCAATCCATTTGAGTACAATCTAAGTGACTAATTAGTTGCCATTTATAAGATGGGTCAAAGCTGTTTCTGGTTAGAGTGGCATAATGAACTGAAGCGATTACTGACTTAATCTCAATAATGCCTTTTGAATTTTCGACGATACCGTCAGGGCTATCACCATAATCACCACAGTCAAAGAACCCTCCATTTAAAACATATGAAAATGTAGTATCTTCATACAGCATCCTTGCTATAGGCTCTTGTTCGTGACCGCGTTCCATGTGTTTATTTGAATAATTATATTCAGCTTTAGCGCCAGTTATCCTTTCCAGCGCTATTTGTAGAGCATATTTTTTTGCAGGGTCTCCAAATGCCTTGCCAAAATTAGCCATGAATAGCGGAGCGTTTGAGGATGTTACTTTTCCTACCCGTAACGATTCCCAATCATCAGAGTTTTGTTCAACATCATGAAATATTGGCTTCATCATTACACTCCGAAATTAGTTTTTTCTCGTTTTCGGGCGATATGCTTAAACGGGCAGTAACAGCATTCAGATGTCCATCTCTCTTGTATGCTTCTTTAGCGCTATTCCAAGCCTTTTCCATGTTCGGTGTTAGTTCCTGAACTAAGACTTTAGGTGCGTTAGGAGATATCCTTAACCCCTCCATAACTTCACGACCAAACTTTACGTTAGTATCAACATAAACAGTGACGCGCTGATTACACCAATCTTCAATGAATGGTGATCCAGTTAGGCGACGAAGCATTTTTGAGTTTGTGGCATTAAGTATCATTGGCTTTAATGCTTCGCCTGGTCTAAGTTCTTTCTCTGCAAAATAAGCGGTATTAAATAAATCTTTTGTTTTTTTAGTTTTATCACCTTCCAAAACAACGCGAACTATCGTTAAATCAACTCTATCAACGATGTCAGCACTGCTTAAATAAGGGGAATCAAACGCTTTTCTATAATGGGTTTTTTGAGCTTCCATTATTGCCTCCGTATTTCATTTCTTATGTTTTTTGCGGCGTTAAAGGCTCCATCCCAAATGCCTGCAAGTTGAGATTCAGTTAGTGACTGAATTATTGTTGGTGACGCATTCGTTACAGAATCCCATATAGCCAGAGCCATTTCGGTAGTTAGCTCATCATCCTGATTTGCTAGGTGCTCACGGTCTGGAATGGTGACGAAATTTTCATATTCTGAAATTCTCATGCTGCGTCCTTGCCTTTCTTCTCGATTGCCATTTGAATGAGTTCATCTAGTGTTCCCTTACTAGCTGCAAACTCAACGGCACCTTCAAGAGGGCTTTCCATTGCCCCAAATATCGCGTTAGTGTCACCTGTTAATGACTTTAGTTCGTAGCTTTCCATAGTTATCGAAAGGTTTTTATAAAAGCTCACTGCGGGCTTGTAGCCATCGGTTAGGATATTTACTGACATAAGTCACCTCGCGAATAAGGGAAGAGCAACAAAGAACATCACAACGATTACAGCGAAATAGAGTTTCCAGCTTGGCTCGTCATCTGCTGTTTTACGCTTACTAATTCTTGATGCTCGAATGGCTTGCGGCTTGCTTGGCTTAACCATGAATCCATCTCGCATTGCACGGTTATATTTCTGATTTGTATGCATGATTAGTCCTCACGTATCGATTGATAGCGATTGCTTGTTCTGTTTAAATGATTAAATTCTGATTTGTTTATAAGGTGTTATTTATGGAAGCTTCATTTATTGCGATTCAACTTCTCGAACAATTATTCCCTACGCATCCTTTTACGTTAGCTGAAGGAGTGGGGAAGGCGGTTTCTATTATTATGTTTATGCATTAGTTCTGGTGTTGGTGCGGTGGGTGTTACTTAATCCGTGTAGGCTATATATTTAAATATTCCATTTCCGAAGTGTTCAAATCTACCGCCAAACGTGCCAATGACCGATTTCCTAACTTCTTCTATATCCATCCCTTCTGGATAAACACCTTCTTTAATCATTGAACAACCCGAGTGCGTTTCGCTGTGGTAATCCAGCTTTGTCGGGTCTAGTTTTCTGCGTTCCCTTGGGCGATAAATTTCCGTAGCTTTGCTTGCACTGACGGAATAGTCATTAATGATTTCGTCTTCTGACTCTTCCCACCCGCACGTTTCGCAGTATCCGCTGGGCTCTGTACATGCGCCGCAAGGGGCACTTAAATGACAAGAGCAATTATTAACTGGATGCTGCTCTATGGTTCCTTGGCACCCATCACGCAAACAGGTGTCTCCTTCGCAATATCCGAAGTTACTCATAATTAATTCCTTATGTGCGTATTCCTCACTATTAATAGCGATATGAATGATTAAGTGGTGGGTTACTGCTGACCGAGGGCTTTTGCGATTGCTATGCGAGCTTTTTCCATTGATGATTCGTAGCTGTCATTCCAGCCTTGCTTGCGACCATTGCGTTGCATTTCAATCAATGCCTCTAATAACTCTGGTGCTGCTGCAATTAGATTGGCGTTGGCTTCTTGTACAGATTCACTTTCAGGCCAATTAGTAGACCAGATTTCAACCCAGCTGTTATTTTCGCACCCATGAACTGTAGCGATTTGCCCAGTATGGGTATTATTCCTATCCGTTAGCCACGGCGCTGGCGTGTGCTTAAATTTCATATCACCCCCTAGCCTTTAACATTGCATCTGCCATTTGGTAGGCGCATGCCGCAACATCTTCGTCGTCGCCTTCATAATAACCATCCTCTTTTGCTTTCCATGCTATAGGAAGTGCTGCCATAGCGAACTTGTCTCGCAATGTCGCATCACTCGCCATTAACTCAGGCTCCTTGCCATCTGGACGCCACAGCAAATCATAGTCTCCGTTATCATCAAAGCTGGTTACTTGGTATTTCCAGCGGTGACCTTCATATTCGAAGGTTTCATTTGAACAAGAATGGTGGCGTCTATCCTTCGGGAATCTTGCATTCATGTACTCACCGTGCTCTGGCGAGTTTTTATATACTTTCAGTGTTATTGTCATACTCCCTCCGTTATTAACTAAACACGATGCTAGTAATCTTCTGGATAAAGCATTTCCTGTAATTCTTCAGGCGTTGGCTTTTTCCAGTTCGTTATCTTTCCTGTTTCAATGTCGATATCCAGCATCAGATAATCACCGTAGTGGTCACCGGGGAAAAAGTTAGGAACATAGTAGCTATAGTTTTCTACTTTATTCCCGTTAGCATCAAGAATGTCACAGTTAAAACTGTCAGAAACTTTAATGCAGGTTCTTAGCGTCTTAATGTCAACTTTCGCCTTTGTATTTACTTCGATTTCCATCTCTATCTCCTATCTATTAATCAACGTGCCGCCCAAGGCCGTTAACCCGACCGTCATTTGGGGTGCGTACTTTTTGAATTAAGTAGTCACATGCTTTTAGTTTTCTTTGTGATATAAATTGCTCACACTCTGCGACACTAGTTGCCCCAAGCAATAAAACTCGACTGGGGTCGTTTCTGTATATAATCCGATACATGCTGATACTCCTATTAATCAACTCACCACAGCCCATAGAATAAGCTCTGGTTAGTTGCCTAGATATCGCTCTAGGCTGCGGGTCTCACAGACCATGGCACCTGCATATTTAATTTATTTAGATAAGTTAAATTTAATCACTACATAAATCCTCCGATTCAAACGGTTCTTTTCGTAAAGACGTGACCGATTTAACGCCTATGTTTATTGTCGTGCTGTCAAAAAGTTATCTCACCACAGCCCACCTTGATGGACTGTAATTAGTTAACTTTTTATAATTGCTATTACTTGATAGTCTTGCTTTTTGCCCACTCACGTATTTCCCTTGCATCAAACATGACTTTGCCGCCGAAGAAAATCACAGCTTTAGGTAGCTCGTCTCGCTTTCGCATCCTTCTTACTGAAACATCTGATAAACCTAAGAAGTCTGCTGTGTCTTTTAAATTCGCATAACCTTCAACTGGATATGGTTTATTTTTTTCTTCCTTACGTCTGCGATGTCTATCCTGATATGCCTTCTTTACGCATTCTTTGCAGTGATCTGCTAAGCCATCATGATTTGACTTATTTTTATGAAATAGACCAACTTCCTTTATCTTGTCGCATTTGCTGCAATATTTTACTTTTTCCATATCACCCTCGTGCCGTAACACTTCCATCACTCATAATCGGCTTGCGTAGCCGTGGTTGCTTGTGTGTGTCTGGTGCTGATTTGACCCTCTTCAACTCAACGATTATCTGCGCCATAACATCGAATGAATTAACCTTCCGTGATTCTTCTTTGCGCTGTTCCATGCGCTTATCTTTCCTGCGTAATTTGTAACGCTGTCTTGAGTTCATAGTAAAATCCTCAGTTAGTTAACTTTGGTGATTGGTGGTAGCGCACTCATCTACCATTTACGCTTAGCGGAGCGATGACCAATCCCAAAGCTAACTTCACTTTGGCCTCCCGTTTGCAAGGAGGAAGCTAAATTATTAAAGAGCCAGAAGACTGTATTTCATGTTGCTTGCCTTCGATGGATATAAATATAGCCAAAGATATTATCCTTGTAAATAGCTTTGGATATATAAATTATAGGTAAAGTTATATTTAGTTGTTTTTGAAAGGTATTTATTTTAAAAAAATATTATTAATGTGATAAAAACAACACGAAATGAACAAATATCGGGATAGATTGTCGAAATTTAAAACTAAACGGGGGGATTTATGATCTTAAATGAAGAAAAAATAGGCCAGACAGTGACAGAGGTCGGTTGTGCAGTATTCAGACTACTGGAAAATACCGACACTATAACCAAAGAAATGATTATTGATGAGCTGGAGCGATATAGGAAGGAAGTTACTAACACGCTACATAAAGGCGCTTTGCGTGATGCGGCAGAGGTGGTTCGGAGTATTAAATAATAGAAGTTAAACCCTCAAGTTAGAGGGTTTATTGTAACCTTTTATTTTAATAAGCCATAACAGACCAATTAAATATGCGTCCTATGATTTTAACATCATGAGGATCTGCTTCTTCGTCTGGAAAATCGACAGTGTTATAGCTTTTGATAATTAACTTGCCCGGCTGACGGTACAGCATTTTTATTCTAAGTAAGCCATCTTGCTCTATAAAATAGATTCCGCCATCAACTATGCGGTGATCTGCTTGGTTAACAAAAACAGTTGATCCATTTGGTATAACAGGAGACATGCTATCACCATGAACAGGAAATGAAGCAACATCTTTTGCTGATATATTGTATCGTCTTAAAGTTGATTTAGAGAATCTGAGCTTATAGCCATTATTGTCATCACCGCCATTACTTCCATTACCTGCGGCAAGCTCTATACTTTTGTAATAAGGCACTTCCACCTCATCATCCCCTAATGGTGTTTTGCTATCCCATACATCAACTTCCCTTGATTTTATTGAATCAATAGGTGTGCCATCTTTTATTTTTACATTGTCACCTGAAATAAAGTCAGGCTGCACTCCTTCGCCTGTAGTGAGCCATACAGGGTCAATTCTCAGCGCTTTTGCTATTTCTACAGCTTTTCTCGAACTCTGAGCTTTACCAGATGTTAGCTTCCATACGCTAGGTTGCGCCATACCAACTGCTTCCCCAAGTTCTGCTTGAGTGAAGCCCCTCATTTTCATGGCTAAGTTTAGCCGTTCAGTAAACGTTGTATTTTTCATACTTAAATTATATAGCCTCGGATATATAGCAACAAACAGCTAAAGCTATTTACTTTTAAAATATCCTTAGCTATTATTGTCTATATTCCAACAGCCGAGGTTATTTTATGAGAAATAAATTAATTGATAAGGCTATTGGCATGGTTGGAAGCCAACAAAAATTGGCTGACATATGTAACGTAAAACAACCTTCAGTCTGGGACTGGTTACATGGAAAGAAAAAACCATCTGCCATTAGCGCAAAACGCATTGAGCTAGCTACCAACGGAACTATCAAAGCTAAGCAACTGCGCCCTGATTTACATGAATTATTTGGTGATAACGTTTAATTCATTAGCTCTTTAACATTTCATCCGCTCTCCTTGCAAACGGGAGAAAACTTAACTCACAGGATCGTGAGCAACGGACTAACTACGTCAAAAGGAATTTAACAAATGGACTACGCAAAAACTATAAACATCACATGTAAGCCTGAAATTCTCGAAAGTTACTTTTTTAAGAGAATGCTAGACGAAGGGAATAAAACGTTCGCTAGTGAAATGGGAATACATCCAACAGCATCAAGCCGAGAAAAGAATCGGATATTCAAACTAGCTTGTAAGGCAATAGCTCATTACGGGCTACCTGCTGAGGCTGTATCAATGCCTGAGAAGTCTAGAAGAGTAGTGATTGAAGGTGACTATGCAGAAAGGTTAATTCAGGTTCTGGAAGGGAAAGGAAAGATTAAAAGAAAAGCCCCAACTGCTGGAACAGATGAGGCTCAGATCAAACTAGACATCTAACTATCAAAACAACTGTATCAATAACCAGTGTTTATAACAAGGGAATTTATGGTTTCCCTTTTTTGATACAGCAAATCAATGGAGTAATTATGAGCTCTTTATCATTGCATTACAAATCTAAAAGTAAGAACGGTACGGAAACAACGGTTAAGAAAACCTATTTAGTGCCAGTTGCTGAGCTATATGTGGAAGAAGGCTATAACGTTAGAGAAATCGATCAGGAACATGTGATTGAGTTTCGTGATGCGTTTATTGCTGGTGAATATATCCCGCCTTTAGCTGTTCAAGTCACTGAAAATGGTATCAAGATTATTGACGGTCACCATCGCTATTATGGTGCATTGAAGGCCATCGAATCGGGTACTGAAATCCCCCGCATTGAGTGTAAAGATTTTGTCGGCTCTGATGCTGACAGAATCGCATTCATGATCACCAGCTCACAAGGTAAGCCATTAACTCCGCTCGAAAGGGCGGCAGCATATCAACGCTTAATTAACCAAGGTTGGGAGTCGTCAGAGGTTGCAAAGAAAGTTAAGCGCTCAGTTAAAGACGTTGATCACCACTTGCAGCTACTAGCCTGCGGTGACGAGCTTATTGATATGGTTCGCTCTGGTGAGGTCTCAGCAACAACCGCTGTGGCCTTATCGAAAGAACATGGCAATCAAGCTTCAACTGTAGCCTCTGAGCAAATGAGCAAAGCCAAAGCAGCTGGCAAAAAGAAACTAACACGTAGTGATGCCTTACCTCAATTCAGTGCAGTGAAGGCACGGCGTTTTATCCAAGCTGTATTAGATGCAAGTTTAGAGCTTCATGGGGAAGCAGGGGTGATCATGGAAGAGTACCGAACATTCTTATCTGAAAAGAATCAGGAGAAGGCATCATGAATACGGCAGAAAACAATATTTATCAATTCTCCAGAGGTGCTCCGGAGGAAAGATATATTAAGCCGGAGCAACCAAGAATGGCAGAGTTGGAAGATGGCTATACAAAGCTTGCCAATGAGTTACTTGAATCGCTGTCGTGCTGCAACCTTACGGCAAGGCAATTTAGAGTCATGTTAGCGTTAATTCGTAAAACTTATGGTTTTGGTAAGAAGAATGACCGAATAGCAGACTCTCAACTTGCGGAGGTATCTGGGCTATCAAGACAGAACGTTAACAAGGCAAAGAAAGAATTGATTTCAATGAATTACATCATTCTTGAGGATAATAAAATTGGAGTCAACAAAGAGGTTTCAGCGTGGAAAAATCAATCTAGAGACAGTGTCTCTAACTTGAAGACTAAAAATGTCTCTAACTTAGAGACAGATGAAGTCTCTAGATTGGAGACACACAAAAGAAATACTTTAAAGAAAAAAGAAACTATTAATACCCCTATATCCCCTAAGCAAAAATCTGAGCCTAAAAAACAGGGGTTCGACCCATTGGCTGAGGCAATACCTGAATGGCTAAATTCTGAGACTTGGAGAAATTGGGTTGAGTACCGGAAGGAAATTAAAAAACAGATTAAAACCAAACAGACATTTAGCGGGCAAATAAAATTACTCACTGAGTGCTATGAGCTAGGCTTTTCACCTGAAGAAATAATCAATAAATCGATTACCAATGGATGGCAGGGATTGTTTAAGCCAAAGACACCATACCAGCAAGCCAACCGCATTACCCAACCTAGTCGAACCCAAGAATTCATACCGGAGAACTTCTGATGAGCACAGGAATGCAAGCACTGGCTCGGTTTAGAAAACTGATGCCAGAACACATCAAGCCAAAGTTTGAAACACCTGAAGAACTCATGGCATGGCAACGAGAGCAGGGTGAAATTGATTCAAAGCGGATCACGGATGCAAATCGCGTTACTCGACTGAATAAAATCATGGGTCGCTCTGGAATTAACCCGCTTCACCTAGATTGCACATTCGATAACTACCAAACCACCACGCCTGAGCAGCAAACCGCATTACGCAAAGCCAAAAATTATGCAGAGAACTTTGGCAAAAACTTTGGCGGGTTCATTTTCAGCGGCAATGCAGGAACCGGAAAGAATCACTTAGCAGCAGCAATCGGGAACCACCTCATACAGCACGGTAAGAGCATTCTAATCGCTACACTGCCAGACCTAATGATGCGAGTACGCGAAACCTACCAGAAGGACGCTAAGACCTCAGAATCGAAACTAATCGATGACCTGTGCGAAGTTGATTTACTGGTGCTTGATGACGTTGGCGTGCAGCGAGGAAACCTCAACGAGGATTTAATTATCTTCCAAGTTGTAGACCGTCGATTAGCAAACAAAAAGCCAGTTGGGGTGCTGACTAACCTAGCGTTTGCAGAGCTTTCAAAGGTGCTGGGTGAGCGCGTTATTGACCGTTTAAGAATGGGTAGCCCGACAACGATTAATTTCGGGTGGGAAAGTTACCGTAGCCAAGTTAAGTAACCAAAGGAATTTAAATGAAACTAACGCATGAACAATTATTTACCATTCCAAAACCATCTCACTCAACTGAACTAGCAACCATCAAGCCATTACCAAAACAGGAAAAAATCACAGGCAACAAGCAGGTGGATGCCTACCTATGGGTAATGCGTGTTATTGGGTTAAATGAACCAGCTCACTTACCTAAAGCTGAAAAAGCCTTGGAAAAAATAACGATCACCCCGAAAGAAGCTCAAAAGGTATATGAGGAATATTTATATCAGGCGGGTGCTCATCCTTTTCAGGTGGTGTTTGGGATCATGGGGATTGATAACCCTAAGGACAAAATCAAAAAGGCAAGGGAAGCTATCGAGAAGGCTAAGCAAGTAAGGGGAGTTTTTGGAAATTACGACAATGCCTTTGAAGATGTTGAGGCTGAAAAACTAATCAAATCATCGCCAAACTACATTGATGATCCATTCTACGGCTGGACTAAAAAGGAAATTAAGCAAGGCTATAGAAAAGGCGGCGGCGATATTGAAAAGGAAAAAGAAGATAAAGCAAAGGGCTTTGTTGACGTGCTTCCTAACCCTGAAACATTAACTGATGTCGTTAGGGAAATGGACTACTGGAACTGGCTTTACCAGATGAGAAGTTCCGCTGAAAAGGAGATGGGATATCAATACGCAGGAGAGCAAGCGGATTATGTATATTTCCGTGAGCGTTGGCTTGAAACTCAGTTACAGGTTATTCGACCGATAGACCGAGAAGAGGCCAAAGCTATATGGCACTGGTTGCGAAATAGCGAAAACATGGAGTACCTACCAGAACGTGATGACGTTATTGATAACTTGATTGATTATAGCAAAATCAACAACTAAGCAGCCTAACACACCAAATCATAAGGACTTCTAGATGAATCTATTAACACATACCGTCACCAAGGTTTTAGGTGATCCGGTTCGCCATACCTACAAAAGCGATGATGGAACAGAAAATGAATATTACCTAACGCCAGTCGAGTGTGATTGCTGGGGTAATACTTCTAACACGAAAGTGATGACAAATACTCTTGAGCAAGCCAAGGCAATTAAAGTCGGCTATGAGTGGGAATCGTGAGGAGTTGAGTGATGAAAGGAACAACGTTAACAGACTTGAATTGGGCTTACGATGATCACGCATCAATCTTAGCAAACAGAAGAATGGCGTGCGAAGGATGGAAATCGATAGACAGTTACTTTTTTGAAGTTCATTTGCAAAAACAGAAGCTGTATCCGCGAGGAAAAACATTCATGAAATTGCTAACACTTTGTGGAGAGGCTGAATTTTATGACTAAAGGAACAAGCATTAAAGATTTAATGTGGATTTATGCAGACGAAAGAATGAGCGATAGGCAGCGGTACATAAAAAGCGGAAAGGGCAAGGTTAATTATAATCGTAAATTGTACAAAAATTATCGCTGTGAGCGAGTGATGAATAAATTACTGAATCTTGAACGTATTCAGTTTTACATCAATTCAAGCCAACGGGGGGCATCTAATGCAGGGAACTAATCAAAAAGACGGCATTAAGTTAGAAGTTATTTACATGGGTAAAGGAGATGACATTTGTGTGATTTTTCTCAAAGGGCCTGCACCAATAAATGTGTTGCAGGACATTGAAACTCAGCTACTAAAAGATGCCGACGAGTATGAAATGTTTACTGGGCATGGAAATTATCAAATCAGTGTAACGAGAGATAACGGTGAATATGATAGCTATGGTCGATGTGAAATTGCGCCTTATTGGGATTTCGATATCCAATCATTTGAGCCAATGCCGGAGGAATAGTATGCAGGGAACTAATCTAATCGAATTGAATATTGCGTACCGATTACAAGCTCTAAGAATGGCAAACCGAAGACTAATGAACGGGAAATCTACTGTTGAACATTTTGTTTCAGAATACCGTAAAAGCTATAAAAAACTTACTCCAAGAGGAAAAGCGTTTAAAAAAATAACCAATATTAACAATGCATTCTTCAAGAAGAGATTTGATGAAGAGAACATGGATATCAAAGGAGCTCAGAATGCAGGGAACTAATTGGGTTAAGTTTTCAGAGGAAATACCTGATTTGAACAAGCGACTTCTAATTATAGCTAACGGGAAGTTGATAAAGAATATTTACTATCTGGATATCGTCGATTGCGCTGAGTCATATCGATTTTTCCCGTTCAATGACGAAAGCCACTGGGTATCAAAGTTCAACGTAACTCACTGGATGTACTTAGACAGCATACCAATGCCAGAGGGTGAATGATGAGCATAGCAACAAATAAGGTTGATACACTCCTATCGCGAGCAGAAAAAATAGTATGGATGAAAATAAACGCGAAAGTCACTGACATCTTAAAATCCAACAATAATCCAGCAAAAGCATTTGTATGTGCAATGGGTGGTTGGTCGTTCTATGGCTCCGAAGGTGACAATCTAGACCCTAACGAAAATTACGCAGAGGAACTGGCATCACTGATTGAGAAATACGATGGTGCATTCAAATTAACTGGTGCGGGTTTTCATTGGAAACTAATTGATAGAAAGGTTATTCATGACTGCGATTGGTTAATAGGGAAAATAACATGAACGAACTCAAGAAATGCCCGTTTTGTAATGGCGAGACGAAAATTGACGGTCATATCTACATCACAATTAAGTGTCGCAAGTGTCGAATTCAATCAGCACCGAGACCAAGGGATGAGGCCATAGCAGCGTGGAACAGGAGAGCTAACAGTGAGTGATGGAATCATACATATCAGCCGCTATCGAATGTATCGACTCAGATTAAATGACGCTCGATATATTTACATGTCATGGCATCCGTATTGCGGTCCTACTATTTTCAAAGACAAATACGAAACCAGATGGATTGAAAATTGGTACGAAGATGAGCAAATTGTTGATGCTGTAAATTGGTTCGTTAACCGAGGCAAGAAAGCATAGGAGGCTAATTGACTGATGACATCTGTCTCCATAAATCCAATCTCAAAGGCATTTTCAAAACCCTCTCAGAAGTAACAGAAACCGGTAAACGTTACCGAATCAAAATCACCGAATGGCGTGAACTCAGAACAATACCAATGAACAAAACATGGCGTATGTGGATAGAAACCACAGGCGATTGGCTGCGTGCGCGTGGCGTTGTCATTGATATTAAAAATGGCGCTGGTGAGGTTGTTCTATCAAAGCCAATCACTAACGAAGAAACTCATGAGTATTTTGTTGGTCACTGGCTAGGTCGTGATGAAAACGGAGAGCGTGAGAAAACCCGCAAGATGGATAAAGCACGGATGCTCTACATGATGGAGAAACACGAAGAATGGTGCATTGAAAAAGGCATTCCAATCATCATCCCAAACGACAGCGAATACATGAAACTCAAGGAGCAGCAAGAGAGATGAATAGATTACAAATAGCGATAGCAGGGTTAGGCGCTAAGTTAGGGTTATCGTTGACCTCAAATCCAGAGCCATTTATCCCGTGGGTTATGGAAGATGAGCGCCATACTTACAGCTACCCCACATCAACTAAGCGCATCACAGGTCACGCAAAGATAAACCGAGCAGCCAAGAAGCGGAGGGCGAGAAAGTGAAGCTCATTATTACCAAAAATACTACCGAGCCTGATTGGCGAGTTCGTACACCATATGAAATTCAAGGTGAAGGTGGTGATTATTTTATTGTTAACCACAACGGACGAGTCTATTGGCTAGATGATTTAGCTAATGAAGGCATTGAGTGGGAGTACATTAAATGAATAAAGAGCGGTTAACAAAGGCACTCAAAGAAAACCCTGAATGGGTAAAACGATATTTAGGGTTAGATAAACCATCCAAGATACGAGTCAGACACGTAATTCTATTCTTTTCGATTGTTACTTTAGCTATGGGGTTTATATATGGCTAACTTACGTAAAGAAGCAAAAGGCAGAGAGTGCCAAGTCAGAATACCAGGAGTCTGCAATGGTAATTCTGAAACCGTAGTGGGCGCTCATTATCGAATGGCTGGATTATGCGGCACAGGATGCAAGCCTAGCGATTTATTTATAGCTTGGGCGTGCAGTGGGTGCCATGACGAAATAGACCGCAGGACGCGAATCACGGACGCTGAATACGCAAGGCAATGTCATTTAGAGGGAGTAATGCGAACTCAATCTGTATTGCTTAGCGAGGGGAAAATAAAGGCATGAAAGAATATCACCTTAAACTACCGTGGCCACCGAGCAATAATACGTATTGGCGACATTGCAGAGGCCGACACTACATATCACCTAAAGGCACAAACTACCGGCAGCAAATAACAGATTACATAGAACAGCAAAACCTAGATATCAAAACCACTTCCCGCATCAAAATAGTCATCACCGCAAACCCCCCAGATAAACGTAAAAGAGACCTCGATAACTTGCCTAAAGCTGTTTTCGATTCCCTCACTCACGCTAATTTTTGGGGTGACGACGAGCAGATAGATGATTTCCGAATAAGGCGCGGCGAGAAAATTAAAGGCGGATCCTTGGACATCACAATATGGGAGCTGAAAGATGCAGGCTGAAATCACAACTATTCCAGAACTTCTCATTAAGCACTACGGAAACATGACTGAGATTGGAAGGTTAATAAATACCACTCGAAATACAGTCAGAAAGTACGTTCATGATGTTAAAGCAGAAAATCATGTTGTTATTAATGGGCGGCTAATGACGAAGCACAAGGGCGCTAAGGTGATTAAATGAGACTCGCAGATTTACCCAAGTATTTTTCACCTAAAAGCCCAACATTTAGTGACTCTCCAGCCGCAACAGCTACTGATTCATTTTCAATTACCGATGTAATGGCCTCGCTTGGTTTGGCGACCTCTAAGGCGAGAATGGGTATTGAATTGTTTTTGGCGAAACACGGAATCAATAAGCCAGATGAAGCGGTGGAAAGTCTCTATCACTACGCACTAACTCAGGCGCATAAATACAGCGCACTCCAAAAGCTTAATGAAGATGATAGGTCATCAGTTCTGCAAATACTCGCAAATTATGCATTTCAGGACTATGCGAGAAGCGCAGCCAGTAAAAAGGCTTGCCCTGATTGTGATGGAGGGTTTATTGAAGCGGAGGTGTTTACAACAAAGCAGCACATGCATTTTGCAGCAAGAGAAATACTTAATTTCAATAGAAAGCTTGGCGTTAAAGTAAAGCCTTACGAGCACATGGAGCATAGAGCTATTCGTGACTGCGTTAAGGTCATTTGCAAAACCTGCAATGGTAAAGGTGAGGTTAGTCATTCGTGCAGGTGTAATGGGCGTGGCGAGGTGCTGGATAAAAAGGAAACCGAGAAACAAGGCATTCCAGTTTATAAAACATGCTGTAAATGCACAGGGCGTGGGTATTCACGATTACCAGCGGAAGATGTAAGGCGTGAAATCTGCGACAAGGTATTTGATTTACCTGAAACGTCATGGCGTAGAAATATTAAGCCATTCTATGAAATGTTAATTCAGGAATGCTTCAAGGAACAAGAAAACGCTGAAAAAGCACTATCAATTGTCACAAAAAGAGAAAGTATTACTATAAACCAACAATTTCATGGAAATATTCATTGCATGAATGGCGGTAGTGGACTATCATGATTCTAATGATGGGAATTTTGCATTTCATTATCCAAAGCAAAAGAAAATAGAGCCTCACTCCTGTGGGGCTTTGTTGTTTCTAACATATTGATATTGTTCCGTTATGGGAATCCCCATGGCGACAATTCCAACCCTCCGGAATTTCCGGATAGTTCACATTTCAGAGGTCGCCTAGTGCGGCCTTTTTTCGTATACGCCGCCACAGAATTCTAATCACACACACTTAATTGACGCATAGAGATTGTGCGCGGCTATCTATTAACTAAATTCCTCCTATGGGGGTGAGATATGAATAAGATGAATAACACTCCTGAATGGCTAGACCACATACTTGGTTGGATTATCTCAGTAAAAGAACAAGGAATGGGGGCGTTACTAGCCGGAGGTATGGCTATGTTGCGTGGAAAATATAATGGCGGAGGATGGAGAAAAACATCTATCGATGCCGTTATGTGCTCAGTCTTTGCTTGGTTCGCTAAAGATATTCTTAACCTATTCGGGATGAATACTGAGCTGGTTTATTTGCTGAGTGTATTTGTTGGGTATCTCGGCGTTGATTTCATTGGTCGTCTATTGCGTAAAGCGACGGCAAATAAGATTGGAGTATCTGATGAGTAAATTGTCCCGCGGAATTCGCAATAACAACCCAGGCAATATTGATTATAACAAAGCCAATAACTGGAAGGGTCAATTACCACACGACCCTAGTATTGAATCTCGTTTCTGTCGGTTCGAAAGTGTCGCTTATGGCATTCGTGCATTAATTACTTTACTTCGGACGTATCAGCGCAAGTACGGATTAAAAACCGTATCAGGCTTAATTAACCGCTGGGCTCCAGCAAATGAAAACAACACAGGTGCATATATTAATGGCGTGGCTAAAGAGTTGGGCGTATCGCCTACTGATATTGTTAGCCTTGACGATAAGGCAACCGCAATCAAACTGGCCAAAGCAATCATTCGTCATGAAAACGGCTCACAACCATATGATGAGGCTACGTTCGAAAAGGCGTGGAGCTTGTTATGATTTGGAAGGTTTCGGGTGTTTATCTCGTTTGTATTCTTCTGATGATTGGGCTTAATAGCTGGCAACTGTCGCGCATTGGCGATTTGGAAAATTCTAACGCTGAGTTAACCAAGTCACTAGCGCAGCAATCTCTTATATCTGATAACGCCTACACCTCAATATCTATCTTTGACCGTATCTCTGGAGCAACCATAGATGCTAAACAACAAAACACACTGGACGCACAGACAACCAAGAAAGACGTCAAAACTATTCTTGTGGATAATGATTGCGCTCCCGTTGCTGCTCCTGATGGCCTTATTAACCGGATGCGGCAATACAAAGACTGAATATGTATTAGCACCTCACATTCCTATCCCTGCAAGTTTAATCGCTGACTGCCCGATACCAGATATCCCCGACAAAATGACGTGGGGAGATATAGCTGAATACAACATTGAGTTGATGTCGGTAATTAAGGCGTGCAACTTGGACAAGAAAGCAATACGGGAAATTGAACAACAACGAGCCTCGCAATAGCGGGGCTTTTTAATGGATGCAATTCCGCCATATAAGGGGGTGATTTCATCTTGACTGCTAGGAATAGACTGGAAGTGGCTTAGCAGTGTATCGCTAAGCTGCGAATAACTTACACAGATAAGGAAAATTAAATGAGTGAAGCATTAACCAGAGCTCAATACATTAGAGCAGAACTATTCGCATTAACTGGCTATGACACAGCAGCCGCGCAAAAAGCCGTTGATTATGTCGCTGATGACGAACTGAAGTTTGATTTATTTAAGCGCTTATGGAGCAAAGGCACAACTGGCGGGACGGTAATTGGTCAGGTTGAAGTTGTTATCCAGAAGGTAAAGGAAGCGTTGATCCTGTTTCCTGAAGCAAAAGCAACTAAGTAATTAATCACAAAGCCCGCTTTCGAGTTGGCTTTTTAATTAACTATGAGGGTATGTCATGGCGACTAAAACAAAAATGGGTCGCCCTTCTGATTACTTACCAGAGGTGGCGGACGATATATGCGCTCTTATCGCTGATGGTGAAAGTTTGCGTTCGGTATGCAAAAAAAAAGGCATGCCAAATAAAACAAAAATTATGCGGTGGTTGCGAGAAAATACAGACTTTCGTGACCAGTACGCGAAAGCAATGGAGTCTAGGGCTGATGCTGTTTTTGAAGAGCTATTTGATATTGCTGATGATGTCGCGGAAGAACCTGCGGCGATATCCAAGGCTAAGCTTAGGATAGATACAAGAAAGTGGGCTCTGTCAAGAATGAGCCCTAAGAAATACGGTGACAAGATCACCACTGAATTAACGGGCAAGGATGGCGGAGCTATCCAGTACGCAGATATAACCAACGAAGAATTAGAGGATAGGTTAAAGGAGTTGGGGCATGGTAGAAACAGGTCGCAGCTCGACGAGAAACTTACAGACTCTTGAGGCGTTCAAGCAAAGGCAAATTGAGAGAGCTAGAGATAACCTTTTAGACTTCACGTTATATACAAACCCTATTTATGAAACAGGATGGTTCAATGAGCTTCTTTTTGCTGAGTTAGAGCAATTCTTAAAAGATGCTGAGGCTGGTTTAATGCCTCGACTGATGATATTTGCTCCTCCGCGTTCAGGCAAAAGCGAGGCGGCATCAAGGCGTTTTCCTGCCTATGTGCTGGGTAAACATCCTAGTTGGAATGTCATAGCCTGTTCTTACTCCTCTGACTTGGCAAATCGTATGTCGCGTGATACGCAGAGGATAATAACATCCCCTAGGTTCGGTGAAATATTCCCAGAAACAAACCTAACTTTAAGTCGAGCTGGAGCAGGTGGGGCGATACGTACCGCTGAGCTATGGGAGATAATAAACTCTAAAGGAGCTATACAAGGCGGCTCGTATCGAGCAGCTGGCGTTAATGGCGGTATAACTGGTCAGGGAATGAACATTGGCATTATCGATGACCCTGCAAAAGACTATAAAACAGCATCCTCTCCAACTTATCAAGAATCAGTCATTGACTGGTACGACACTACATTTTTTACTCGTGCCGATCCAAAGATAAACGGGATAATTATTATCCTTACTCGTTGGCATAAAGACGACTTAGCAGGGCAATTACTTAAAAAAGCTGACGAGGGCGGAGAGCAATGGCGAGTTGTTAGCTTCCCTATGGAGGCTGAGAAACACGAAGTTCACGAACTCAATGGTAAGAAATACAGCCTTAGAAAGCCCGGCGAAATTCTATTTCCTGAGCGTATGCCTCAATCATTTGTCGATAAAGCAAAGCAGCGCGGATCTCTAGTATGGAATGCTCTTTACCAACAAAGACCCACAGCCAAAGGTGGCGGATTAATTAAATCTGAATGGTTCGGTGAATATAAAGAACTCCCTCCGCTTAAATGGCGTGGCGTTTATGGCGATACCGCGCAAAAAACCAAAGAGGTCAACGACTTCTCAGTGTTTGAGCATTGGGGGCTTGGCGTTGATGGTTATATGTATCTCATTGATATGATTCGCGGTAAGTGGGAAGCCGACGAGTTAAAGCGCAGAGCTGTCGCCTTTTGGAATTCATGTAAGCATTTAAAGAATGGTCCATTAAGGCATATGGCAATAGAAGATAAGGCATCTGGTACGGGTTTAATTCAAAGTATCCGGAAAGATGCGCTGTGTCCCGTAAAGGCAATTCAGCGCGATAAAGATAAATACACTCGACTGATGGATACGCAAGGTTTTATTGAGTCGGGGTATATAAAGCTCCCATCTGATAAGCCATTTGTTAGTGATTTCCTTGTAGAGATGGAATCAATAAACCCTGAGTTCAATACACATGATGACCAGTTAGATCCAATGATGGATGCCATCACTGAGATGAAAGTTAATGCTGGCCTTCTGTTTAACATACCAGACGAGATACTCCGATGAGCAAGAGTAAAAAAACACAACAGCCTGTCGGAAAGCAACCGGTCAGGATTAAAGATGTTGATTTAGAGAAGGCTTCAATCAAGCAAGAGGTTAATAGCGTTGATAAATTTAAGCGGTACGAGCCGTTACCGGGCGTTGTTCCTGAAGCTAAACAGGAAGCCGCCTTTGCTATGGACGCTACGCCATACGACATGCTTAATACTATGTCTATTGGCGATGAATACTCAGGCTTCCGTGGCTACCCCCAATTAGCTGCAATGTCTCAGCAAGTTGAATACTCAAACATGCACAGCGTGTTTGCTGACGAGATGACGCGAAATTGGATTGAAGTCAGAAGTCGGAAAGAGGGCGACCCTGATATCGAACTAATGGAACAGTCGCTAATTAAATATGATGTAAAGCGATTGATTCATGAAGCAGTTAGACAGGACTCTCAATATGGTGTGGCGCATATCTACATCGATACTGGCGCAATGACAGATGATGAGTTAGAGAAGTCATTATTCCTCGACCCGCGTAAAATACCTAAAGGATCACTAAAAGGGCTTAGAGTTGTTGACCCAACTTGGATTTATCCTGCGATGTACAACACTCAGTGGCCTCTAGCGGAAAACTTTTACAAACCTAGCGCATGGTTCGTGATGGGTAAAACGGTTCACGAGTCACGATTTAATGACATTGTGAGCCGTCCGGTTCCAGATATTCTCAAGCCGTCCTATAACTTCGGTGGGCTATCGCTCACTCAACTAATGGAGGATTACGTTGTTGATTGGCGCGATGCTAAGAAGAACGTAATTAAAATACTTCGTACATTGAGAATGAGAGCACTTAAAACTGATATGGACGCGCGGTTGCAGATGCCGGGTGAATTCGATAAGCGGATTAAGCTATTCACGCAATATCAGGATAACTTTGGCATTTGGGCGATAGATACGCAGGAAGATTTACTTCACATGCAAACCTCGCTAAGTGAATTGTCCAACTTGCTATCTAACTATCAAGACCAGCTTTGTATTCCGTCACGCATAACTAACTTAAAGCTCCTAGGAAACGCTCCGGCAGGTTTAAACGCTTCGGGTGATTCTGAGTTGGATACGTGGCACGAAACCGTGTCAGGGTATCAGGACGGCAACCTAAGGAGGCCCTTAGAGAATATCTTCAAGATTATCCAGCTTTCTGAGTTTGGAAAAATCAAAGAGGATATTTACTTTGAGTTTAATCCGCTTGATGAGGTTAGTGAGAAAGAACGCGCTGAAATTATCAAGATACGTGTTGATGCTGTAGCGGTTGCCGCTGATAGTCAATTGGTTAGTTCTGAAGAAGCTAGGGATGCGTTAAAGGGCATTAAAGACGCTGGCTTTGAAAACTTGGATGGTGATTATGAGCCGGAAAACGACGAGACTGAAACCGACCAACTATAACGCTGGCAACATCAAGTGGTATCAAAAGCTATTACTCGCTGAAATTAGAGAAATGAACGATGAGGTGAGGCGTGAAATAGTAAACGCTATTCGTGATAACCCTCTCGCTCAAGATGCTAATTTGGCGATGGACGCTAATCCTGTGGAGATGATACGCAAACTGCTTGACGTGCTCAGCGGTAAATGGGTTAGGGACTTCATTAACAAAGCGACATCCTGGTCTGATGAAATGGTAGACAAAACACAAAGCTCAGTCGATAGAGGTTTACTGGCTGCTGCTAGGCGTGAATCTATGACTATCAGGATGCAATGGACTCCTGCAATGTTAGAAAAACGTGAGGCCATTATTGCTGAGAACGTTTCACTCATCCGGTCTATCCCTGAGAAATACTTTACCGAAGTAGAAGGGATGGTATATCGCGCCGTTGCTCGTGGCGGAGATAGAAAAATGCTCGCTGATGAAATTGAGCGTAATTTTGGCAAGCGTCACGGTATCACAAGGCGCAGGGCTGAATTTATCGCTCGTGACCAGACTCGCAAGGCAACAAGCGCACTATCGGCAGCAAGACAACAGGCGGCTGGTATCGTTGAAGCTGAGTGGGTGCATAGTGGTGGAGGTAATAAACCACGTCATAGTCACGTTAAGGCTGGTCGAGAAAGAAAGCGATTTAAGCTATCTGAAGGCTGCTTGATTGACGGTGAATATATTATGCCCGGTCAATTGCCTAATTGTGGTTGCGTATGGCGACCAGTGTTGCCGTTCTAATAACAGATCACTTCGGTGGTCTTTTTTTATGGGTGAAAGAAACTCTATGAGTAAGTGCAGACACTTAGTTATAAGTATTGTAGGGGTAAGTCGTGAAGGGAATATAGAGCAAGCGGACTTTCAGGCTATGAGTGAAGATTATTTTTGCCCTGAAGTTTTATTCTCTCAAGATGGATTAAAGCTACTCAGAAAACTCGTAAGTGATGCTGGTTGGATTAAGTTTGTTATTACTGGATTTAAATGTCTTTAAATTTAACAACGAAGGTAAACCATGAAAGATGTGAAATTTGCCTTTGATAAAGCAAGCGTTAGGACTTACGACGAGGACGGGATGATGCACGTAGCATTAACCCCAATCAGCAAGGCTAACGTTTGTATCTACTACGGCAAGGAAATACCCGACTCCGAGGCGTTAGGTTTAGACCCAAATAAAGCCTATCGACTGCTGCGTGACCCAGAAGAGCTCAAGAAAGCTGTCAGCACATTTAACAATAAACCAGTGCTTAACAAGCATATTGGCGTAACAGTGATTGATCCGCCAAAAGAGTCAATTGTGGGCTCTACTGGTGAGCGTTCGGAGTTTGATGGCACTTACCTGAAAAACTCCCTAGTGCTATGGGATATCGACTCAATTCTCGGCGTAGAAACTGAGAAGCAAAAAGAAATTTCCTCATCTTATCGTTACAAACTGGATATGACGGCTGGTGAGTATGAGGGAGAAACTTACGATGGCGTAATGCGTGACATCGTTTGTAACCATGTGGCAATCGTGCCTAGTGGTCGGGCTGGCTCCGACGTATTTGTATATGACTCAAAACCTATAGGAATCAAACTGATGTCAAAACTTACTGAAAAAGTAATGGCAATTATCAAGCCTTATTTGGCTAATGATGAAAAGCCGGATGAAGTGGAAAAGAAAGTGGACGCCGTTATCAAAGATGACGCTACACAGGCAGAAAAAGATAACGAGTCTGAAGCTGAGCGTTTAAAGCGTGAAGAAAAAGAACTCAAAGAGCGTGAAGCGCGGGAAAATAAAGACCGTGAAAAAGACCGCAAAGCAGATGACAACGACGATGATAAAGACGATAAGTCTAAAAAAACTACTGACGATGAAGATGGCGACAAAAAAGCCAAAGATAACAAAATGGCTATGGATGCAGCTATTAATGCTGCTGAGCGTAAGTTTATCGAATTGCGTCAAGCTGAGCGTGATGTTCGCCCAGTTGTTGGTGAGTTGGCTTGCGATAGTGCAGAAGATGTTTATCGGACAGCTTTAAAACAAATGGGCTGTGAAGATTACTCATCAATTCCTGCTGCTGGCCTGCGTTCAGTTTTTAACGCTTACTCTAAAGTGCCAACAATGGCGCAGGATTCCGCGCCGATCGCGGCATCTTCTCGTAAAAATGTTCTCAGCTTCTTTGATGGAGATAAATAATTATGGCGTTTCAATCAAGTGTACGTCTTTACTCTGGCGTAGGTCAGGAAGGTCAGCCTGCATCTAATAGCCCAATCATTGCCGCGGCAGGCGGTGCGGGTGCTTTCTTCGCTGGTGATAATGGCCTGAATATGTGTCGTTTCGCGTGGCGTGATGCGACAGATCCGAAAAAACTAAATAACACAGGCACAGGTAAGCCAGTTGGATTTGTGTATAACAACGCTAACGCAACGATTGATTACCTTCAAAGCAGTAGTTTGCTAATTCCAAAAGGTCGCGAAGCATCTCCAATTGTTGGTGGTGATTTTTGGGCTAAGTCTGCAACGGCTGCGGTTGTTGGTCAGAAAGTGTTTGCGGTATTAGCAGACGGCACAATTAAAACTGGTGACGCTGGCGCAACTGTTGCTGATGCGGTCGAAACCGAGTGGTATGTAGCAAGTGATGCCGCTGTTGGTGATTTATTCGTAATTTCTACATGGAGCAAAGCATAATGCCACAATTAACACAGGCTGACTTTTCAGCATTTAAGAAAGAAGCCGCCGAGCGTGGTTTCTATTTGCCGCCTTCAGTAACTAAGTTCGCAATGGATGCTGATGTCCAGCCATCAATGGCTGCGAATGGCGGTATTCCTGCCATTGTTTCAACTTTCATTGATCCTGAAATTGTCCGCACTATCTTTGCTAAGCAAAAAGCGACTGACATTTTAGGCGAGAAGAAAAAAGGCTCATGGGCGCAAGATACCATGATGATCCAACGCGTTGAGCAATCTGGTGATGTGGTCGCATACGATGACTATAGCGAACAGGGTGCTAACCAAGTTACAAACGCATGGGAAAATCGTCAGGTGTACCGCTATCAAACAATGGTCACTTATGGCGAGTTGGAACAAGAGCGTTACGGCTTGGCTATGCTTCCTTATGTTGCAGAGAAACAGCGAGCAGCAGCTTGGACGATGAACCAAGCGCAGAACAAGTTTTATTTTTACGGTGTAGAGGGTTTACTGAACTACGGCATTCTTAATGACCCAGAGCTACCAGCTCCTATCACTCCTGCCACTGTTGGCGGTGCGATTCAGTGGAAAGACAAGCAAGTTATCGATATCTATAACGATATTCTGGCTTTATATGCTGATTTAGTCGCACGTACAAACGGCGCAGTTGGTGATGGCGTTGATATGGCCTCTCCGCTAGTGATTAGTATGAGCCCTAACACTTCCGTTTGGTTCAAAAAATCGAATGAGATTTTCGGTAACTCTGTAGAGAAAATGGTTAAAGATACGTTTACTAACATTCGTATCGAAGTAGCCCCACAGTATGACACCGATGCTGGCGAGTTGATCCAGATGTTCGTTGAAGCAGCGCAAGGTCAAGAGGCAGGTTACTGTGCATATAGCGAGAAGTTACGCGCTCATCCAGTTATCACAATGTCTTCGAGCTGGAAGCAAAAGCACTCTGGTACAACTTATGGCGCTGTTATTACTCAGCCATTCTTATTTGCACAAATGTTAGGGGTATAAAATGGCTAAGGTTTCAACATATGTTATCGGGTGCAAGCTTCCAAATGGCCTTACTTTACAGCACGAAGGTAAACCAATCGCATTAGCTGGTGCAAACTCATCTATGCTACTGAATGGCTTTGGTATTACTCGTGATGTTCCTGCTGATGCTTGGGAAGCATTTGAAAAGGCGTTCAAAGACCAGAAGCTTATCCGGAATGGCATTGTATTTGCTGTAACGGATTATAAATCTGCGGAAGATGCCTCGAAAGAACGCGCTAAGCAAAAAACAGGTTTAGAGCAAGCCAGCACCAAAACTGCCGGGGTGGAGCCACTAACCGAGGATTAATCATGGCAATTGTGGAACTGAAAGAGTCTACGTTCCGCGCCATGTTCCCCGAGTTTTCCAATATAGCAGACGATTTATTACCTTACCTTTTCGATCAAGCCACCGATTACCTCGATAACACCGAATTCTCATTAGTCATTCAGGCTGATAAGCGTGAGCGTTTGCTCTATTTGCTTATGGCTCACTTGGCGTACATACGATATGGCGATAAAGACGGTAAAGGTGGATCTGGAATGGTTGGGCGAGTGTCGTCTGCCAGTGAGGGAAGCGTGTCTGTATCTTCTGAACTTGGCTCAATTGAGTTTAGAAATGCATGGTACACGCTAAGCCCTTACGGAATGGATTACTGGCAAGCCACAAAAGTTTATCGAATGGCTAACTATTACCCGGGGAGCATTTATGGCTAACGGTCTAGAAAAATACCTCAACGGATTAGCTGAAAGGTTGAACGCTACTGAGGTTAGGGTTGGATTTATTAATGGCGAAACCTATCCGGACGGAACTAGCGTGGCAGAGGTTGCCTACAAAAATGAGTATGGCGTACCAGAAAATAACCAGCCCCCTAGACAGTTTTTCCGTAACGCAATAAATGAGCACAGCGAAGAGTGGGTTGATGCGATATCAAGAGGAATTGGTAACGGTTTAGATGCTAGAGCTGTACTTGAGGCAGTTGGCGCGGTAGTTCAGGGCGATGTTCAAGAATCCATAGCCACCTTAGTAGAGCCTCCTTTATCGCAAGAAACGATAAGAAGGAGGAGAGAGCGAAAGGTTATGCCTAACTCATCCACTAAGCCACTTGTTGATACCCGCGTGATGATTGGTTCTGTCAACTACGAGGTGATAAATGATTAAGGTTAGAGCTATCGCCAACGCTGCCATTCAGGTGGTTAACAAAAACTTACCAGCAACCCTCTTGGCTAATGAAGGCTTTGACATTGACGATGCAGGGTATCAAACCCCTAAGTATTCCGAATATGAAATCTCTATGCAATTGCAAAGCCTGAGTACTCAAGACCTTGAGCATTTAGGCGTTATCAACCAGCAAGGGGAATTTATTTACGGCTACGCAAGAGGGCAGATTGAGGCTATCCGCAGAGTAAGTCAGCAAGGCGCAGATAAGATTAGCTTTGTTGCTTATGGCGAGTCTGGGGTGTCTGAGTGGCTGGTTACTAAGGTCATAGAATCGTACCCGTCATGGGTTAAGGTGCTTTTATGGCGGCAACAATAAGCGTCACAGAGCGCGATATATTTTCTGAACTGAGACCGTACTTGATTGAGTTATTCGAGTGTCCTGTTGTGGTGGGGTATCAGAATAATGTGGCATTACCGAAAGACTGTATTGTTATGCATATGTTATTTGAGCGTAACATCGACTACACGGCCAATTATTGGGATGGTGATACTTCAGAAATCACCGCTCAGAACTCAGTAGAAGCAACCTTTCAATTAGATTTTTATGGGTCAGAGGCTAATTCACGCGCTCGCGTGGTGGCCAATTTATGGCGGTCAAGCTACACAACAGCAAAACTCAAGAAGTGCCAGCCACTTTATTGTGGCGAACCTAGAAAAAACATCCTCGTTAATGAATCCAATCAGTACGAAAACCGGATGATGCTGGACATTAAGCTTCAGTACAACCCCGAAACGAGCTATCAGGTTGATAGCGTTGATTCTATCTCTATCGAAACAACTAATATTTAAGGTAAATATTTATGAACTCTATCCCTGCTAGCGATATCGTTAGTATTTTGCCGGGCGTTGTCGGCACGGGTGGAAATCCGCTATCACTGAATGCGGTATTTATCACCAAAAAACAGGCAGCAACGATGCTAGGCGTTAAATCATTTGGGTCACCTGAATCTGTAGCGGAAACTTTCGGCATTGATTCTGATGAGTATCGTGCGGCTCAGGTCTACTTCAAAGGCTTCGATAACTCCACAGCTCGGCCTGATGCGCTTTTTATCGCATCGTATGTCTCCACGGCTCAACCAGCTAAATTAGTTGGTGCTCAAGTGCCAGTTAGAACCGCTTCGGATTTTTCCAATCTGCCAGATGGTTTTGTTATTGAGATTGATGGTAACTCTGTACCTGTAGCGGTTGAAGGTTCAGTAACGAGTTACTCGGCTCTAGCGGAGGCTGTAACAACCAGCATGGCATCAGGTGGCACCTGCACCTATGACAGTACATCACGAACGTTTGTTGTCTCTGGTATCACTCAGGGCGCTGTGGGCTCTATCGGGTTCGCTTCGGGTAACTTAGCTGCCTTTATGGGGCTGACTGAAGAAGATGGCGCACAGAAAAACAATGGCGTGAACGCTGACACCATCCAAGAGTTAATGCCTCGCATTACGCAAGAAACCCGAAACTTTGTGTCAATTATGACCTTGGGTGACTTTAGCGTAGATGATCGCCTTGCAATCTCCCAATGGGTGAATGTGCAAGATAGCCGCTTTATGCATGTTATCTATCAGAAAGACAATTCAACAGGCCAGCTAGAAGCATTATCAAGCGGTATCTTTGAGGCTGATGTGGCGGGTACTTTGTTGATGTATGGCGATTATACTCACGGCGCATTTGCTTGTGGTTATCCTGCCGCCTTGAATTTTGATGAATTAAACGGCCGTACAAACTTTGCTTTCCGTAAGCAAGAAGGCTTAGTGCCATCGGTGACCGATAAGACACTGGCAGATAGTTTGATTGGCTTAGGTTTCAACTTCTACGGCGCATATGGCACAGCAAATGACCGCTTTATTTTTGCCAACCAAGGCTCTATTTCTGGCAAATACAAATGGGTTGATAGCTACATTAACCAAGTATATCTAAATAGTCAGTTGCAATTAGCGTTAATGACGATGTTAACGAGCTTTAAAAACATCCCATATAACGAGCAAGGTAAGGCAATTCACCGCTCGGCTATTCAAGACCCAATCAACCAGATGCTTAACTATGGCGCAATTCAGCGCGGTGTGACGCTATCTGAGCAACAGAAAAAGCAAATCAACTTAGAGGCTGGTTTTGATGCTGCCGCTCAATTAAAAACTGAAGGTTGGTGCTTAATGATTGGTGATACCACAGCGCAGACTCGCGGCAATCGTGGCTCTATGCCACTCAAATTATGGTACGTGGACGGCGGTAGCGTTCAGAAGGTTGTGCTCCCATCCATTAACGTTCAGTAAGAGGTAATTAATCATGCCAATGGGACATAACCCAAGAACATTAACATCGGCTAACTCTGTGCTGATGCTGCGCTGCAAAGGCGTTTACGACGAATATGTGCAGATTCAAGGATTCCAGACTGATAACGCTTGGAACTTTGGCGAGGCTAATATCGGCGAAACTCGTATGGGTGTTGATGGTAAGCAGTCCATCGGTTACACACCTCACGAAACTCAGTGGACGCTTTACCTTGAGGCCAACAGTATATCGACTCAGGTAATGGAGACTATCCGTAAAGACTTTAATAGCAACATGGAGGCGCGCTTTATTGACGTTATTGTTGAAATTCCGTCAATCGGAAAACGTTACAGCGCAACGGGTGGCTTAACCTCCATGACTGGCGGTGCAAGCGGTAAAAAACTGCTGGATGGAACAAGCTACAACTTCAACATGGTATTTAACGGCGCTGAGGAAATCTAATGTCACTGAAATCAAAAACCATCACTATCCCAAAAGGTCGTGATGCAGGTAAAACGTTTCTAATCTCTGAAATGCCTATTGTTAAATTGGATAACTGGTCGATGCGCGCATTGTTTGCAGTTGCTAAAGGTGGCGTAGACCTCGAAGGTATCAATCCAAATATGGGTGGTTTAGGCATGGCAAATGTCGCACTCAAGGCGCTGGCTGGCATCGATACTGATGTTGGCATCCCATTGTTGAATGAATTACTTGATTGCGTTCAAGTGATCCCGTCAGGCGGTAACGCTCGCTCATTACTGCTTGATTCCGACGTCACCGAGTTAACAACCTTATTCACGCTTCGCAAGGAGGCATTAGCTATTCACCTTGATTTTTTAGTACAAGGCGGTGGCTTAGACTCGAAAAGTTAAAGGCTGGTCTACCGCTGCGTGATGGCGTGATGGCTGAAACTTTGAATGTGTCCAGTGTTGTGTATCAGGTGATTACTGCCAAGTATGCAACACTGCACGAGCTTTCAACGATTTACAGCCTAGAGGACGCGCTTAACTTGCTAGAAATTCATCAAGTCGAGGCGTACAACAAGCAACTGATGAGTGAGTTAACCGATGGCAACTCTAATTGATACCCTTCTCGTATCGCTAAAGTTGGATGGCGGCGACTTCAAGCGTGATGCAAATGATGCAACCAAGGCCAATAAAGACCTCGCTGATAGCGCCAAGAAAGCTACCGCAGAATCCGACAAGTTCACCAAGTCAATTAACAATGGCGTTAAGGCACTAGCTGGATTATTCAGTGCCATTCTGGTTTCTACTGGAATGCAAAAGCTTATTGACGACACAGCAAAGGCTAATGACCAGTTAAACTTCCTCAGTAAAAACTTAGGAATGAGCGCGACAGCCGTTAAACGCTGGCAAGGTGCTGCGGAAATGTCTGGCGGTAGTGCTGATGGCATGGCGGCGAGTTTATCTGGCCTGAGCAAATCGCTGTGGGACATGGTGACGATGGGTGATACTTCGGTGTTTCCTTACTTTAATGCGCTGAATGTTGGCGTGATTAAATCCAATGGTGAACTCCGAAACCTTGATGATATCTTGCTGGACGTGTCCGATAGTTTATCGAAGATGTCACGACCTCAAGCTTATAATTTTGCTAAGAATATGGGCTTTGATGACGGCACGATTAACATGCTGTTACAGGGTCGCCGCGAGGTTGAAGAATATCTCGCACTGCAAAAAGATATCGTCGTCTCATCCGAGCAAGAGTTAGAAATAAGCCGCCAGTTAAACAAGCAGAACGCTTTAGTCAGTCGCCAATGGGAAGGGTTAAAAACCTTACTTGCAAACTACCTGATGCCGTATGCGCTTAAATTCTCTGAGACTATATCGGGCTTCTTGAATTACCTGAACAGGAACCGAGACACGGCTGTCTTTGTGTTTAAGGCCATAGGAACAGTGATAGGCGTTACGCTCATTCCTCTAGCTCTGAAAGCTGGCGCAGCATTCATGGGCATGTTTGCACCGTTGTTTGGTGGCGTTGGCCTACTGTTACTTCTTGGTGGTGCGATTGCTGCGCTTTATGACGATTACGATAAATGGAAGAAAGGCGAAAAATCCCTGTTCGATTGGTCAGAGTGGGATAAATCAATCACCTTTGTTCTCGAAAAGCTCAAAGCGTTTAAAGAGTGGTTCCAAGACACCACTATCGGCAAATGGTTTACTGACCAAGACGGAAACCTGAGTAGTTGGAAATTGGCCTTGGCTGCTTTCGCTACGTGGTTCGGTGGTAAATGGGTTACTGGTATCGTGCTTGGTGTCGGTCGAATCGGACTTGCTTTTGCTGGCTTGCTTGGTTGGCCTGCTCTGTTAATTGCTGGCTTCGCTGCCGCTATCCCTATCATTAAGTCCTATATCGATGATGCCGCTGAGCACTTCGGTGATGTGATGAGTAAAGCAGGAGAAAAAGCCTCTTTAGTTGTTGCTGCGGTGCATAAGTTTAATGATCCGAATGCGACCGTTGAGGACAAAATTGTTGCCGCTGCTAAAGTGGGTGATGGGTTTGTTGCTGGCGCTGGGGTGCTAAGCCTTGGTAAGGATGGGGTTAAAAATGTTATTTCAAATCTATCAAAACCATTCCTTAATAGTGGTGAATCGCAACCAGCAGTAGGAAATAGTAGAGGGGAAAGGAATAACAACCCGCTTAACATGAATTATGTAGGCCAAAGAAATTCAGTGTTAGAAGATGGCAAAGGCGCTAGGTTTGCAAAGTTCAACACCCCTTATGATGGACTATCAGCAACGGTTAACCAGCTTTTAAGATATTACGATGGGAAAACCACAGGGAAGAAGCTTCAAACGGTGGAGGATATAATTAAAACTTGGGCTCCATCCTCTGACAATAACAATACTAGCGGTTACATAAAGAGAGTGGCTGATGAGCTTGGTGTTTCACCTAGTCAAACTTTAGACCTGAGAGACCCTGAGGTTATGAAGGCACTCATGCATTCCATGAGCAAGGTTGAAATAGAAAAGCCATTGCCATATTCAGACTCATTGATTACGGCTGCTATCAATGGAACTGGTGATCCAACAGTAAATGCGATTAATAATTCCAAAAGTATAATGGCTTCTTTATCTAAGCCTATATCTTCAGGAGTTGGTGGTTTGGCTGATAACTTTTTAGGGCAAACTAAAAAACTACAGTCACAGCCTCAAACTGTTAATAACAAAACCGATATTAGCGTAGGTGATATAAATGTAATGACTACAGCTAGCACGATATCAGGAGTTAGTGGTGATGCAATGGATTCGATTGCTAACAGTGTTTATCAACTAGTTCCTACGCTCAATTAAAAATACAAGCCTCCTTTGTGAGGCTTTTTATTTTAGAGGTAAGTATGTTCGGAATGCCAGATATACCAAACTGGAAGGGGATCCCTGACGCAGCTATTAACGCGGGAATTAGTTTAGGCGGTGGCGCGTTAATCAATACTTTATTCGGTAACTATTGGGGGATATTTAACGAGTTCGGCGTTCCGCTATTGCTTGCTGATAACGTTCTATCCCTGCAATACCAAAATCAGAGCCGTGTAGTGAATGCGCCGATAGAGAAAGGTTCTTTTACCAGTTACAACAAAGTGGCAGACCCATACAAGGCCACTGTGCAATTAAGCAAAAGTAGTGGCGGCACATTAGAGCGCGGGGCGTTCTTGGCTCAGCTAGAAATATTAGCCAAAAGCACGCTCAAGTTTTACATCATCACGCCTGAGTATGTTTATAAAAGCGCAAATATTGTCGGCTTTGATTTTGCTCGTGAGGCTAGAGACGGAGCAACCTTGATTAAGGTGAACGTACATCTTGAGGAAATACGCGAGGTGTCGGTTCAGTACGACGAGGAAGAGGTTACTAACCCTGATGATTCACGCGTTAAAGATGCGGGTAATAAAACTCAGGGTACTGGATTCGGTAAGGTGGGTGAGACGCTAGGCGAAACAATGTCTGATGTTAAAGATGCTTTCTCAGGTGATGGTAGTTTTCTCAGTAAGCTAGGCGGTGCGGTTGATGCTTTGGCTAATGGAATGAAAAATGTTTATGGCGCCGCATCTGAGGCGATAGACGGCATTGATATGTCAGTAAACCAAATGATAGGCGGGCAACAATGATCACCGAAATTCCACTATCGCCAATTCCTAATCAAGCATTCTCTTTTACTAACGGCACTGACGAGTATGAAGTCGAACTCAATTCTCGGCTAAATAAACTCTACGCAACGGTGAAGAAAAATAATGAAAACGTGGTTTGCAATCGGATATGCCGAAATATGACGTATATCTGCCAGTGGCTAATTTTCGCAGACCAGCAAGGCAATACAGACCCTGAATACACTGGTTTGGGCTCTAGATATAGGTTGATATGGGCTGATGGCATTTAATCGAAAGTCACTAAGACTCACTTTAAAACTCGGCAACAAAAATGAAGTTTTCACATCAGACAATAAAAATAAATTATCAACAGTTGGTTTGCGTATAAGCGCTGAAGTTATAGCGGGGAATGGTTCAGTTACCCCGCACGCAAGAATAAAAATCTATGGTCTACCGCAAGAGACTATGAATAAGCTTATTTTTCTACGATGGCGAGATGTTAGCACGCTACTTAATACTGTAACTTTAGAAGCTGCAGAAGATGGTGGTGATTTCTCTCAAGTGTTTAAGGGGGGGATTATTTATGCGCTACCTGATTACTCTGAAGCCCCTAACGTGTCAGTAACAATAGAGTCTCAATTGGCAGCCTTTGAATCAAAAAATCCATCACAAGCTGAAAGCTTTGAAGGGCAATATCAAGTATCTGACCTTATTGGCAGAATATGCCAGAGGATAGGGTTCTCATTTGAAAACAACAATGTTAATTCAGTGATAGAAAACCCTTACTTAACGGGTTCTGATATTGACCGTATCAGATGGCTTTGTGACAACACAAATAACAATCTTTATTTAGGTGCAAACAGTGTGGCCATCGCGCCGAAAGGGTCGCCTCGTAACGTAAAAATAGCCGTTATTAGCCCCTCAACTGGCCTAATAAGTTATCCAGTGCCAAATCCTCAAGGGGTTAGCTTTCGATGCCTTTATAACCCTCTGATTGTATTTGGGGGAAAGGTGAGAATACAGGACAGCAGCATTGAGTTGGTTAATGGCGAGTGGTTCACGTTTGGAATAAGAACAATTCTAGAAACTGAAACCGAATCAGGACGATGGTTTATGGAGGTTCTAGCCCAAAAAACAACGGATAAAAATACTTATGTCGCAAAATAACTCTGAACTACCTTATTACCCCGAAGATATTTGCGGGGGAGCCAGAACGCAAGAGTTCATCATTAACAGCCTAATCGGTCGAGTGGGTACAGTTACCATTTGCCGAATAATGAAAGTTAAAGGCGGTGGCGTTAATCCTGTTGGTTTTGTTGATATTGTTCCGATGGTTCTTCAGGTGGATGGTGCTGGTAATGCCTTTGATAATGCTACGGTGTTTAACGTGCCTTATTTTCGCTATCAGGGCGGCAGCAATGCGGTAATTCTCGACCCTAAAGTTGGTGATATTGGTATTTGTCTTGTCGCCTCGCGTGATATTTCAAAGATTAAGCGCACCAAAAAAGACGCCACGCCAGACACTAAACGTCAGTATGACATAGCGGATAGTTTATACATTGGCGGCATACTGAACGGAACACCATCGCAATACATTCACTTTCTCGATAGTGGAATAAATATTATGGCCACAGGTGAAATCAACATGAAGGGCTCAAAGGTAGTACTGGATGCACCAGTAGAGACCACGAGCACAGTTCAGGCGGCTAGTGATATCACTGATAATACTGGCGGTGGAAATACACAAACCATGGCTAGCATGCGCGAAACCTACAACTATCACACTCACACCGCACAAGGCGAGTACGCAGAAACTACAGTACCTAATCAGCAGGTGTAAAAATGAAAACATTGTTTCTATTACCTGACACATGGGATTTAACCCTAGATGTGTCGGGGAATATTGCTATTGCCTCAGACCAGTACGCCATAGCCCAATCTGTTGCGAATAAGTGCCGGGTGTTTTTGAAAGATATGTATTTCTCGCAAGGTGAAGGCATTCCGTACCTTGAGGATATTTTAGGCAAGAACAGATATTCACTCTCGCTTTATCGCCAGTATTTAGAAGATGCTGCAATGTCGGTTGATGGCGTGGTAACAGCAAGAGCGATATTAAGCACAGCAAATGATCGCGTTGTCAGGGGGCAATTAATCTTCACTGACCAAACAGGCCGAGAAGGAGTAATAGGATTATGATCCCCAAGTTAGAAATAACGCAACAAGGTATTATTGCACCGACCACGCAAGAGGTTATTGATGGTCTATGGTCACTAATGAAAGGTGCTTTCGGTGAGAAGTTGAATGTGTCAATGGACACGCCGCAAGGTCAGTTAGTCACCACATTAGCCGCAATCATTACCGATGAGCGTAACCAGCTAATTGAGCTATTTAATCAATTCGACCCGCGATACGCTGACGGACAAATGCAGGATGCCATTGGCTATCTGTATTTCTTACAGCGCAAACAGGCGACAAAATCAGTTGCAGAATTAACATTTAATGGCCTATCAGGTGTGACTATACCCACAGGCTTTCAAATATTGGACGAAGCTGGCCTTTACTGGTCAACGACAGGTGAATCCAGAATAGGTGCTGATGGCTTAGCCACAGTTAACGCAAGCTGCAATACGGCAGGGATGATTTCAGCGCAGCCCAATACGATTAACCGAATCGTTAGAAATATAAGTGGACTTGATAGCGTGACAAATAACACTGCGGCGGTAATTGGCAGAAATGCAGAATCACGCCAAGAGTTTGAATTAAGGCGTGAGCAGTCGGTTGCTAAGAATGCGAAAAATACCAACGATGCAACTTATGGGGCTGTAAACAACATCAAAGATGTTATTGATTGCTACGTAGTTGATAACCCAAGCGATAACACAATAACAGTAGGCGTGACGAATTACGCGCTAATTAGAAACTCAATCGCTGTCTCAGTTGTTGGTGGTGATGATAACGAAATTGCCAAGCAGATATTAATCAAAGCGGGTACTGGATGCTCATTTGTTGGCAACACCACGGTTACTTATCAGGACACGGTTAATTTTCCATATTTACCGCCATCGTATGAAATTAAATTCATCAGGCCGACGCCTATACCGGTTCAATTTATCGTAACTTATCAGGATGCAACTAAAGTCACCTCACAAGAGAAAGAGGCGATTAAAAAAGCTATTTTGAATGAGTTCACTTCAGGGCGTGGTAAAGGCCAGATAGCCAAGCGTTTGATAGCAAGTGATTATGTTTGTTCAGTGTCAGGGATAAGCGCTAACAGAATGATAGATATTATGGTGTCGAGAGACTCAGGCGCACCAGTTACCTATCTTGATTTTGGTATAGATGAATACCCGGTACTGGCTGAAGATGACATAAGGATAGAGTGATGGAAAAAGTAGAGCAAACCTACCTTAGCGAATATGCCAACTCTCCCATTATCACCGAAATATTAAGCCAATGTAACGAGACTATAGACCCCCGAGAGGACATCAATCAGTTCTATCGAATGGTATTTAATATTCAAACAGCGCAAGGGTTCGGGCTTGATATATGGTCGAGAATAGTTGGCGTTAATCGTGCGCTATCAATTCCTAACCCTAACGAGAATTACTTTGGTTTTAGCGAAACAGATAAATATTTACCTTTTAACCAAGCCCCCTTTTACGGAGGTGGAGAAGGTGAATCAACATTTCAGATGGATGATACAACATTCAGAAATGCCATATTAACTAAAGCCTATTCAAATATTCTCTACGCAACCGCACCAAACATTAACGCATTCCTGAAAGTAGCCTTCAAATCTACACGCGCTTATTACCTAATTACTGGTCATATGGCAGCGACTTATGTTTTTGAAAACAGACTTTCTGAGATAGATAAAAATCTTATTTATCATCAAAACATACTGCCTAGACCATCTGGCGTAGGTATTTCTATTCAGGAACAAAACTTAGGTGATTTCTTCGGTTTCTATGGCTCAGGTTATCAGCCATTTAACCAAGCTCCATTTAAAGGTGACACCCAATGATCAACCCTAAATTAATCGTTGTTCCATTCGCAGCCGATGGACAAAAGGACGAAATACCCGTAACCCGAGATCCTACAATGCCGACTCAAAAGGCCACTTGGGATTTAGGCTTCCCTCCTGCAACTATGCTACCTGAATCAGCAGGAGGATTGCCACCAAGAGGGCTAGACTTTAACGGGATATTTAATCAGATATCCGAGATGTTAGTTCACTTCGCTAAAGGTGGGAGAATTAAGTTTTCAGAAAGTTATGCTGAAGAAATTGGCGGCTATCAAAAAGGGGCAATACTTCAATCTGACGACGAAACAAAAGACTATCAAAGCCTGATTGATGGCAACAAAGTTAATTTTAATACTGCATCATCAGCACAAATAAATGACTCATGGAAATTAATAAGCACTACGTCATTGGCTACTGATATTAGCAGTAAATTAGATAAGAAAGCCGTACTTCAAACTACAGGTAATTCTAAAACAGGGGTGATGAGTCAGGATGCTGTCACATCATCTCTTCCAAAACAGGCCACTACATCCATAAATGGAACGGTAACTTTAGTCTCATCGACTGGCCAATCAACCAGTAAGGTGATGACACAGAAGGCAGTAACGGATGCCATAGTAAGCTACTCAGTGCCTGTAGGGTCACCTATACCTTGGCCTCAAAGCTCACCCCCAGAAGGATATTTTTCTTGTAATGGGCAGGAATTTAATAAAACAGCATACCCGTTACTTGCTAAGGCATATCCTTCAGGGAAACTCCCCGATCTCAGGGGGGAGTTTATTAGAGGGCTTGACGCAGGTCGCGGTGTAGACCCAGGTAGATTGGTAGCATCGCCTCAGCTAGATGAATTCAAGAGGCATCAGCATTTGAATGGAGCAAAAGTTGGATATGATGGAGCAACGGGGTCAAACACCCGCGTTGTAAGTGATGGCGGTGCGGGAACATGGCTCACATCAGAGGTGGGAGGCACTGAAACTCGCCCACGCAACATTGCATTTTTATATATAGTAAAAGCAGCATAACAAATTCAAATCAAATAAGAAAAAACCACAAGCCAGCCTAACAAGCTGGCTTTTTTTATGGAAAAGACTATGCAAAACCCAAAACTAATACCAGTTCCCTTTGCCAATAGCGGCATAAAAGATGATATTCCTAAAGTTAAATCTACTTCGATGTCAGATGAGAAAGCGTCATGGGAAACTGGCTTTCCAGAAGCAACTATGCTGCCAG
The DNA here is from genome assembly GCF_051129765.1 of Providencia sp. Je.9.19. Lineage (NCBI taxonomy): Bacteria > Pseudomonadati > Pseudomonadota > Gammaproteobacteria > Enterobacterales > Morganellaceae > Providencia > Providencia sp. Je.9.19. The sequence goes on along the minus strand of NZ_JBCPSS010000003.1, from coordinate 361,282 downwards.
TTTATGCAGGAGGGTTGCCTCCTGATGGAAGGGATGTCAACGGCGTGCTTAACCAGATATCCGAAAATTTAGTGTTCCAAAGCAAAGGAGGTCGATACAAGTTTGATCCTGATTTTGCTCTATCAATTGGTGGTTACCCAAAAGGCGCTACGCTCCAGTCTAATGATGAGTCAGCAGAATATCAGAGTTTGATCGATGATAACCTAGTCAACTTTAATACGGCAACACCAGAAGAAATTGCTCAATCTTGGCGCATCACTGGCATTGGTGACGCCACCGAAGTGCTTAACAGTAAATTCGACAAGGCATCAGTTAAGAATGAATTAGGCTTATCCACGACGGAAGTGGTTAGTCAGAAAGTGGTGACTGAGCTTGGTTCAGGAATTGTTGGTAGCTTCGAGAGTGGATTGAATTTCATCGAAGAATTAACAAACAGTGATCAGCAAGTAACGTTAGAAAATGAATTTGGTAAGCAAACTTATTGCTGGACAGGTAATTTCCCCAAGAAAGTTACAGCAGGCTCAACACCTGAATCTACTGGCGGCATAGAAAAAGGAGCGTGGGTTAGGGTGTCGGGTACTGACTACTCCCTGCTTGCTGTAAAGACGCTTGACTTGAATGTTTTTGACAATGGGCAGCTTAGAATAGGAACAATGCCACCTTCACCCGCTGTTGGTGGCGAGAGGGATACTCTATTGTTGACAAGGGATATCCAAGGAGAATCTGATAGACATGGATTTAGAGATGAATCTGTGTTAAGTAACATTACAGACCATGGAACTTACGGAACATTTGATGCCGCTGTAATTTATCGCGGAGATAATTTCTACGGACACAATTTTTCATTTCAAGACCGCTTTAGATATCAAGGTTCAGGTGGTGTTAAATTACATGGTGGGCTACTTTCAGCACCAAACTACAGCGGCACTGGCATAATTTACGAAAGAAATGGGCTTAGAATTCAAGAATATGACGGCACGTCAGTAGTAAATACACAAATCGCTATAAAGATAGATGCGCTAGATAAAGCAAAATCAAATTACACTTTGGTATCCGACAGCCCAAAAGCAAGCATGTTACATACAGGTGTTGCTATATATGGATATCCAAAGAAGGCTCCTAATTTTACAGAAGGATTGGTGTATCAAGGTAACTGGCTTGTTGGTGGTAAGCAGACAGGCATCCGGTCAGAGGGATCAGCTAATAAAGCTTGTTTTGAATCATATAAAGCGTTTTCAGCAAAGCTACAAACCACACCAGAAGCCAATGTTCCAGACTTGATTGGATATGATGTTAATACTGGCGGCGCTGCAAACAACGCTAGCGTTTCTCGTATAGTTGGATTTAACTTCACTGAATATAATCAAATAGCACTTAGTGTGAGAGGAATTCAGTTAGCAGTCAATGCAGAGGAAGGTAAAAATAATTGGCAAATTTTTGTTGCTGGAACAGCACCAAATTGGATAAATAGCAGGACTGGGTTTGGCGTTGACAATGAAGCCAGAGCACCTAAAGCAAGAGTTGATATTCAGGGCAGCACTGAAACTGAAGCTCAACTTAGATTGAGAGAAGGTGTGCTTACAGCTAATCCGCTCAATGGATTTATTGAGTTTAATGGGAGTGATTTATATATAACAATAAAAGGGATTAGGAAAAAATTTGTTCTCGAGTGACGCTGAAAAGGCGACATCTGATGATGTCGCCCAAGAAAATAGAAATTTAATGCTCTAGGGAATTGTTGACATAATCCTTTATCTGAGAAATCCAAGCGTAGTATCCATCTCCGTTGAGGTGAATGCCATCTAGAGTATACTTTTCAATCAAACTGCCATCAATTGCCATGCCTTTATTAATATCTATAAACTCACACTGGATGGTTTTAAAGCAGAATTCACTTAATGCTAAGTTTAGTTTCTTTATTTTGTCATTTAATTCATCACCCCTTCTAGTGAGCAATGTTGATTGAATGTAAATTTTTACGTTGTTATTATTCAGGTGTGTTATCAGTTTTTTGTATGAGTTAAAAACTGACGCAACATCATAGCCCATAACATTAAAGTCATTCACCCCACCCATGATAAATACAGTTTTCGCGTGAGTGTTTGTAATATAGGTTGGATCTTTACTTATATTTGTAATTGTATTCCAACCAACGCCTAAATTCACGATGTCATCGCTCTTGAAAATTTCATACCACTCAGAACCATTAGTGAGACTATCACCTACGAAGGCAACCTTACCTTGAGGGTTGAACCTGTTAAAAAAAGACATTTTCTCTTTAATATAGTTATCACCTGGGTTTTTTGCTTCATTTTTTGAGAAGTGTTCTTTTACATTAAGAACTGTTTCGAATGGTGGTAGCTTTAAATGATAGGAAATAAAACCTAGGGAATATGAAAGCAGCATAAGAACTATAGCTAGTAATATGTGTTTTTTTTTCAAGATAAACCTCACTGCAAAGAAATATAATATTTAATGTTATCAAATGCCGATATTAGCAGTAAACAGGGGAGGATTCGCATAAAAAATAAATTTTGTATTAACTTATGCACTTCGGTCGGTTTTTGTTATTTTTAACAGACATTTACTTTGTCTTTATCTTCTTTCGATAGTTCTGCGAGATTGTGCATGATGGTTTTCTGTGGTGAATGAATGGCCGGAGTATAGCACGGAGGGAAAATCACCGTGACGAGCTGTGCCGAAATTGTGACACAAAAATGAGGGTAGGGTGACTTAACATAGCAAGCTAGCCTAATCACATAATAGTGTTATATCATAAACGTGGCGCTGATAAATTTTGGCGCTATTTTATGGGTCACTAAAAGTTTTCAGGACAATACGCAGGACAATATCCTTGCACTCAAAAATAAACTTCAAAAATATCAAAGGATAATGTCGATGCTAAAGATTTTATTGAGTAATGACGACGGTGTTACTGCACCAGGAATTCAAACATTAGCGGCGGCGCTACGTCAACATTATCATGTTCAGGTGATCGCCCCTGATCGCAATCGTAGCGGTGCATCTAATGCATTGACATTAGATAAACCACTTAAAATTCAAACGTTAAGTAATGGGGATCTTTCTGTTTTAGAAGGAACACCAACAGATTGCGTTTATATTGGTGTGAATAAAGTGGTTCGCCCTCGACCTGACATTGTGGTTTCAGGTATTAACTGTGGCCCTAATTTGGGCGATGATGTTATTTACTCGGGAACGGTGGCAGCGGCAACGGAAGGGCGTCATTTAGGATTGCCTTCTATTGCGGTTTCGTTAGATGGTGAAATTCATTATGAAACTGCCGCTAAAGTCACTTGTGATATTTTAGCCATGTTGCAGAAAAATCCGTTGCGTGCAGGCAATATTCTCAATATTAATGTACCTGATGTGCCTTATGACGAGATTAAGGGCATAAAAGTGACGCATTGTGGTAGTCGCCATGCAGCATCAGAAGTGTATAATCTTGAAGATCCAAAAGGTAATATGCTCTATTGGCTGGGGCCTGTTGGCGAAATTCGAGATGCAGGGCCGGGTACTGACTTTGAAGCGGTACAACAGGGTTATGTTTCAATCACACCACTGCAAGTCGATTTGACGGCATATAAGGCGCATTCGTTAATTGAAGAGTGGCTGGGAAAATCAGGAGTGACGGTAAAATGAAAACAGGGCTCATGAAAGATCTTTTGGCACAACTGCGCCAACAGGGAATTCACGATGAGCGCCTATTAGATGCGATATCACAAGTTCCTCGTGAACGGTTTGTTGATGAAGCTCTATCTCATAAAGCCTATGATAATATTCCATTACCTATTGGTCATGGGCAAACTATTTCTCAACCTTATATTGTTGCGAAAATGACGGCATTACTTGCATTAATGCCTAATGATCAAGTGCTTGAAATTGGGACTGGGTCAGGATATCAAACCGCCGTACTTGCGCATTTAGCCCACCATGTATTTTCTGTTGAGCGTGTTAAAAGCTTACAATGGACGGCTAAGCGTCGTTTAAAACAGCTTGATTTGCATAATGTTTCGACTCGTCATGGTGATGGGTGGGAAGGATGGCAATCCAAAGGCCCTTTTGATGCCATTATTGTAACGGCTGCACCGAATGAAATTCCTAAATTATTGCTAAATCAGCTGAAAGACGGTGGTCGTTTAGTTTTACCGGTAGGCGATAAAGAGCAAGCTTTAAAATTGATTACACGTCGCGGAAATGATTATCACAGTAATGTGATTGAAAAAGTACGTTTCGTTCCTCTTATCGCTGGCGATTTAATCTAGCGTATCCTCATTATTTGGGTTTGTCGTATTTTTAGGTTTAACTCGAAAAAAAGTAATCCTAAAAGTTAAACAAACTCACATCAGCAGCAAAACTAGTCTAAATATGCTACTTTAGCTGTCTTAAATTGAACTATTTGGCTAAATTATTGAGTCATAATCTCAAATTGTTATATTTTTGATATATTTAACTTGTTCATTATTTTGTATTTCTGCTTTAATAAGCAAAATATTTTAAGAATCTCTATGCTGCTGACATGAGCTTAAATGTCACATCAGATTTTTCTTCTTGGGAGAAGATGCATGAAAATTGTTAGCCCTATAAGCAGAGCTCGATGGGCAGTGATCTTTTCATTTAGTGGAGTTTTATTAGCTGGGTGTTCAACCCCATATCATACTGCTGCGCCAATTTCGAGTGTGAATGACGGGCAATCTAGCCAACAGACCGCTCAAAGAACGAGCGTTAATACGACGTCGAACACGGGTATGAGTACGGCAATGCCTTCTTCTCGACCTAATCTGTCGAGCAATACTCAATCAGTTAATAGGGCATCAAGCCAAATCAATACCTCGACTGATGGACGCATTGTCTATAACCGTGATTATGGCAGTATTCCTAAAGGAAGTTATAACGGTAATAGCTATACCGTTCAGCGCGGTGATACTTTATTTTACATCGCTTATATAACTGGTAATGATTTCCGAGAGTTAGCATCTAAAAACGGTATTGCAGAGCCTTATAGTTTGAATGTCGGGCAAGTTATCAATATTGGTAACACAAATGTGAACTCGAACACTCAAATCGCCTCAAATTCATCAAATAGTCATCAGCAAGCGGTTGATCTTCGAACAACTAATGAGTATCCTGAAAATAGTGGTGGTCAAACTTCAGGTAAAATGTTGCCGAATAATAAGAAACCTGCAACGCAAGTTTCAACGACAACAAATAACACGACGACTACTGCTTCAACAGCAGCAAGTAGCACTAATAATTCGTCAATAAAATGGCGTTGGCCGGCTGATGGGAAAATGATTGAAGGTTTCTCTGATGCACAAGGCGGGAATAAGGGCGTCGATATCGCAGGTTCTCGTGGTCAAGCTGTTCTTGCTTCTGCTCCAGGAAAAGTCGTTTATGCAGGTAATGCACTGCGTGGATATGGAAATCTCATAATAATAAAGCATAACGATGACTACTTAAGTGCTTACGCACATAACGATACGTTGCTGGTGCGCGATCAACAGGATGTTACTGAGGGTCAAAAAATAGCGACGATGGGTAGTACTGGCACAAGCTCAGTCAGATTACATTTTGAAATTCGTTACAAGGGAAAATCAGTAAACCCGTTGCGTTACTTACCGCAACGATAAACTGGGCAGAGTGCTTTGACATTCTGTCCGCATTATCTAGGGTAGGAGTCACTGATGAGCCAAAGTTCACTGAAAGTTAACGAGTTATACAATGACCTCGATGAAAGTAATGCGGATGATGCTTTTGACGAGAGTCAGTTTAAAGAAGAGGATCTGATTTCTGAGCTAGAAGATGAAATGGATTTACACCAGAGCACGACTTTACGTGTTTTGGATGCGACCCAAATTTATCTCAGTGAAATTGGATTCTCTCCGCTCTTGACAGCTGAGGAAGAAGTTTTCTATGCCCGAAGGGCCTTACGCGGTGATATTCCATCACGTCAGCGTATGATAGAAAGTAATCTTCGTTTAGTTGTAAAAATATCTCGTCGTTATAATAACCGAGGACTTGCCTTACTTGATTTGATTGAGGAAGGGAATCTTGGGTTGATACGTGCTGTCGAAAAATTCGATCCAGAAAAGGGATTTCGTTTTTCGACTTATGCAACTTGGTGGATACGTCAAACCATCGAGCGTGCGATCATGAATCAGACCCGAACTATTCGTCTTCCAATTCATATCGTAAAAGAACTTAATATTTACCTTCGAACTGCTCGTGAATTAGCTCAAAAGTTAGATCATGAACCGAGTCCTGAGGAAATCGCACAGCAGCTAGATAAACCTGTTGAAGACGTTAGCCGTATGTTGCGTCTGAATGAACGTATCACCTCGGTTGATACGCCAGTTGCAGGGGATTCAGAAAAGTCGTTGCTTGAGATTTTATCTGATGAAAATGACTCAGGTCCAGAAAATACAATTCAAGACAATGATTTAAAAGATAATATTGTTAAATGGTTATTTGAACTGAATCCAAAACAACGAGAAGTTTTAGCACGTCGTTTTGGGCTTTTAGGTTATGAAGCTGAAACTTTAGAAGAGGTTGGGCGCGAAATTGGGCTCACTCGTGAAAGAGTTCGACAAATTCAGGTTGAAGGTTTAAGGCGTCTGAAAGACATATTGCATAATGAAGAATTAACATTGGAATCATTATTCAATTTGTAGGATGCTTTTTAGAAATTAAAAGTCCCCGTTGTTATATTAACTGCGGGGACTTATTTTTACTTAATTACTTTATCTTACTTATTTTATTGCCTAATTTCCGATATTAATTTCAATAGGTACACCACTGTGAAATTTAAAGTCACTATCAGGTGTCGAAATTAACTCTGCTTCGATAACTCCGAAATAATGCACTCGCTCAGTAATATCCTGCTTATTAATTAATTGAGCTAATTGTAAATAATCTTGGTAATGGCGTGCTTCTGAGCGTAATAACGAAGTGTAAAAATCAGCGAGCTTCTCATCTAAAAATGGGGCTAATTTTGCAAATCGTTCACAGGATCGAGCTTCTATATAGGCACCAATAATTAGTTTATCAACCAATGTACTTGGGTCATGAGGACTAATATGACTAAATAACCCTTTAGCATAACGTCCAGCGGTTATGCCGTCATAGGGAATATTTCGTTCATGCATTATCTCCAACACTTGGTAAAAGTGATGTAATTCTTCTTTAATTAATAACACCATTTTATCAATCAGATCTTGGCTATAGGCCGACTGCTTTCTTGCGAGTATTTGTTTTGAGATCTGGTTTTTATTTCTTAATGTATTAACGTCACCAATTTTGTCATAAGCAAATGATTCATAAGGTTTAAACCATTCAAGTAATACCGCAGCGCTATCTTTATCTACCGCATATTTACGAATTAAAAACATCGCACTCTGGGCTGCTTTAAGCTCACATAAAAGATGATCTTTTAAAATAATGGGTAAGTTTTCGGGACGGCTAGCTTTAAACACCCATGAATCAGGCGTTTCACAGTGTAAAAAGTGCCTGATTGGCGCTAATAATTCAGCGTACTCATCCATATTACTTATTCATTTCCTTTAAACGATAGAGCCAATCAAGCGCTTGGCGTGGTGTTAGTTTATCGGGATCAATTTCATCTAAAGTGGTGATTACCGGAGACGGCTCTTCTTCTTTGGTGGTTAAGAAACTTAATTGTGCGCTATCAACATGGCTTGTATTTGCACTACTAGAAATAATTTCGAGTTCTTTGAGTTTTTGTTTTGCGCGTTTTATGACTTCTTTTGGTACACCTGCAAGTGAAGCAACGGCTAAACCATAGCTTTTACTTGCTGCGCCTTCTTGGACATTATGCATAAAGGCAATAGTATCGCCGTGCTCAATCGCATCGAGGTGAATATTGACAGCGCCTTCCAATTTTTCTGGTAAGGTGGTTAATTCAAAATAGTGAGTAGCAAATAAAGTCATCGCTTTGATACGATTAACTAAATTTTCAGCACAAGCCCAAGCAAGCGATAGGCCATCATAAGTTGATGTTCCTCGACCAATTTCATCCATCAATACCAAACTGTGTTCAGTGGCATTGTGCAAAATATTTGCGGTTTCTGTCATCTCGACCATAAACGTTGAGCGCCCAGAGGCAAGATCGTCAGAAGCACCTACGCGGGTAAATATGCGGTCAATAGGGCCAATAATAGCTTTGCTTGCTGGCACAAAACTACCAATGTAAGCCAATAGCGCAATCAATGCAGTTTGACGCATATAAGTACTTTTACCCCCCATATTTGGTCCTGTAATGATCAAAAGGCGGCGTTGTGGCGATAAAGATAATGGATTAGAAATAAACGGTTCACTAAGGACTTGTTCAACCACCGGATGACGGCCTTCGGTGATTTGAATACCAGGCTTATCAGTGAGTTGTGGGCAGGCGTAACCGAGCGTTTCAGCTCTTTCGGCAAGATTAGCGAGCACATCAAGTTCAGCAAGTGCTTCGGCGCTGGTTTGTAGTGCGGCTAAATGTGGTAGCAGCATATCAAATAGGGCATCATAAAGCGCTTTTTCAATGGCTAATGCTTTTCCTTTTGAGGTTAATACCTTATCTTCATGTTCTTTTAATTCAGGAATAATATAGCGTTCAGCATTTTTCAATGTTTGACGACGTACATAGTGAATTGGTGTTAAGTGACTTTGTCCTCGGCTGACTTGAATATAGTAGCCATGTATGGCGTTATAGCCGACTTTTAAAGTGTCTATCCCTAAATTTTCTCTTTCACGAATTTCCAGCTTATCAAGATAATCGGTAGCGCCATCAGCCAGTGCTCGCCATTCATCTAACTCACTGTTGTAGCCCGGCGCAATGACACCGCCGTCTCGAATTAATACCGGTGGCGCATCAATAATTGCGTTTTCAAGTAATGCTTGTAGTTCATCAAATTGACCAATTCGGCTTTGTAATTCTTGTAAGTAGGTGCTGTTCGATTGGCCTAAAATTTGATGAATATCGTGATATTGCTGAAAAGCATGACGCATGCGAGTTAGGTCACGAGGACGAGCGGAACGTAGTGCAAGACGTGCAAGAACGCGCTCTAGGTCGCCAATCTGGCGCAAGAAAGGTTGTAATTCAGAACCCTGTTCTTGTAAGGCACCGATAGCTTGTTGGCGGTTATTGAGTATTTGAGTATTACGCAGCGGTGTATGGATCCAGCGTTTTAACATGCGGCTACCCATTGGGGTTACGCACATGTCTAATATTGACGCGAGGGTGTTTTCTGTTCCTCCCGCCAAATTTTGGGTTAATTCTAAATTACGGCGCGTGGTCGCATCTAGAATGACATTATCATTTTGTTTTTCCATGATAATGCTACGAATATGGGGCAGTGAAGTTCGCTGGGTATCTTTGACGTATTGTAATAGACAACCCGCTGCTCTAAGGGCTCTATTTGCATTTTCTACACCAAAACCAATTAAGTCTTTGGTGCCAAATTGTAAGCCAAGCTGTTGTTTAGCCGTATCGAGCTCATATTCCCATAATGGTCGACGTCTCAACCCTTTGCCGCGCTCTATTAATGGCATACTCGCAAAGTCTTCTGGGTAGAGAAGTTCAGCGGGGCGGGTACGCTGCAACTGTGCTTGCAATGCTTCTTCATCGGCAATTTCGCTAATAATGAAACGACCTGAGGTAATGTCTAAAGTGGCAAATCCATAGCCTTGAGCGTCTTGCCAAATCGCTGCTAATAAGTTGTCTTGTCGTTCATTTAATAAGGCTTCATCGGTAATGGTGCCTGGGGTGACGATCCGTACAACTTGGCGCTCTACGGGACCTTTGCTGGTGGCAGGATCTCCAATTTGTTCACAGATAGCGACGGATTCACCTTGTTGGACTAATTTGGCCAGATAATTTTCAGCTGCATGGTAGGGGATCCCCGCCATCGGAATGGGTTGGCCTGCTGATTGACCTCGTTTAGTTAGCGTAATATCAAGTAGCTGTGATGCTTTTTTAGCATCATCAAAAAATAATTCGTAAAAATCACCCATACGATAAAACAGTAGTATGTCTGAATGTTGTGCTTTTAGTTTTAAGTACTGCTGCATCATTGGGGTGTGTGATTCTAAATTCCGGTTGTCTGTCATAAGGTTATCTATCTTAACTTATTGAATTTGTTTACTTCTGTGTTTCTTTGTTGTCTCATGTAATAACATGATGTCTTATGAAATATCACAGAATCTCATATAAAAGTGTAGGTTAAAGTGTAGGTTGTTGATGGTGGCATGGTATAATGAGCATAACAAAACTAGCAACCTACACTTTTTACTAAAAATCGTTAATTATCTTATAGTCAGCGCTAAACAAGGTAATACCTATGAACCCAAAAACACAATCTAAGCCCTTATCAGCGAAAGGCATTGAAGCGATGAAACCTAACTGTGATGTTAGGACTGATACAGGCGAAAACACAGGTTTACGTGTATTTTGTGGTGCGACTGGTATTAAGACATTTATTTATCAATATAGTAGCCCAGTTGCACATAAACTTGTACAGATAAAAATCGGTAATTTTCCTCAAATATCGTTGAGTGAAGCAAGAGTTAAGCTACAAGAATTAAAACAATTCTTTTGTATCACTAAATCGATATGTTCTGACCTTCTGCTTTAATCAAACAGGACACTTTAATAATGGAATATAATCCAATTATGTGCAGATATTATTAGTTGGACGATTTACATTTTGTGTTAGTTGTTCCATGTTTGGCGTTAATGTATTCAATTTGGTCAAATCAGCTTATTGAATCTTACATCTAGGCAGTTTATTGCTTAAAACGGACGGTATATATCCTTATTCATTCAAGCACTCAGCCAGTCGGGTCACATACTGATGTATGTTCCCTGTCTATCTTCCCTTGCCGCCTTCCTGCATCTTGAATGACGTTGGGTATAAAGAGCAGGGCATTCCGGCATAAACTCTGAATGCAGGCTTAAGACGGTTTCATCCCGAGCTGTTAGCTGCAACTTGAAAGCTATAGGGTATATGGTATCGTACGCGTCAGAAATACCTTTAAGAGAGCCCTTCACGGTGGAAAAAAAGAAAACCTTCCTGCAGCAGAAAAGCGGCTTGCACCCGCGTAACCGTCATCGCTCACGCTATGATTTCCCGGCGCTGATCGCCAGTTGCCCTGCACTGGAGCCGTTCGTCAAGCCGAACGCTTGGGGCGACATCTCGGTAGATTTTGCCGATCCTGCGGCGGTTAAAATGCTCAACCGTGCGTTGCTGCAACATTTTTATGGCATCGAACACTGGGACATTCCCGCCGATTATCTGTGCCCGCCGATCCCCGGGCGTGCCGACTATTTACACCATCTGGCCGACCTACTGGCGACCAGCAACGGCGGTGAGATCCCTCGCGGTAAAGGCGTGGCGATCCTTGATGTGGGTGTTGGCGCCAACTGTATTTATCCGATTATTGGCCTGCGTGAATACGGCTGGCGTTTTACTGGTTCGGAGATTGATCCGGTATCGCTCAATACGGCCAAAATGATCGTGGATATGAATCCGACACTGAGAAACGGCGTGCGCCTGCGTTTACAAAAACAACCCGAATTTATTTTTAACGGCATCATCGGCGTGGCGGAGAAATTTGATGCCACATTGTGTAATCCACCGTTTCACAGCTCTGAACAGGAAGCGCAAGCCAGCACCCGCCGCAAACTGCACAAGCTGGGTAAAGGCGAGGTAGCCGACAAGCCGGTACAGAACTTTGGCGGCAAAAATAAAGAGCTATGGTGTGAAGGCGGTGAAGAAGCCTTTGTGCGTAAAATGGTAGAGGAGAGCGTTAGCCTGGCGCAAAACTGCCTGTGGTTTACCTCGTTGATTTCTAAAAACACTACCTTGCCTTCTATTTATCACGCGTTGAAGCTGGTGGGTGCGGCCGAAGTCCGTACCATTGAAATGGCGCAGGGGCAAAAAATCAGTCGCTTCGTGGCCTGGACTTTCCACGACGCACAACAGCAGGTCGCCTGGGCGACAGAACGCTGGCGTTAATTTCCCTGGTGCCGGTTATTTAACCGGCACCGATAAAATTTCGCATTTCCCTTTCAATTTCTGCATGTTGCGTTATTCTCAATATGTCTTCCAATACTAAAAATCTTAAAAAAGTTATTTATTCAAAATACAATAGTTACCTTACTTAATTGATATTTTAATCTGGTATATATACCCAACGTAATTCAAGCTGCAGGCTGAGCGCAGCCAACGAACCTGCGGTTTGAATGAATAAGGGTATATGATCACATTATAAACACATAAAGGAAGATGCATGGTTCGGAGGAAATCATTCAGGATTGGAATGATGCAAGGAGCAGCTTGTTTGAGTATACATCCCATGAGTCTCCTTTCCTCCCTCCTGTTTTAAATGACTGGCAGAACTAGCAGCCTCATAATGTCGCAGTACTCACTGCGGCATTATTCATCGAATCCGTTTCTGCTAATAAAATCTATCGTACTTGAAGAGGATCGGAAGTAATTTACGGTCAAGCAGCTTAGCCAGCCCCCATTTATTGGTATTCAGCTCGGTTAATTCAAATACTTAATTTCCTTAGAGCTTGGAGATATAAATATATTTAGCTTGTACGATGTGAGCTGTCTTGCCATATAAATTAATGATAAAAAATGCACTATCGTCACTTTGAAGCGAGGTTACTATGAACAAGAGTGAATTAACTCAAGCAACAAAACCCACTCGTACTCAACTCATTCGTGCGGTGATAACCTCTACGGCGATTGAAACAGGGCAGGAACCTCGTCGTCTTGAAGAAGAGATGAAATCTAAGCGTGAGAAATTCGGGCACTTGAAACTGGCTATCTAGTTCGCTTTCGAGGCTTCATTAACCCAATATTTCATTGGTTCATAGTTAAGATTTAACCCTGTGTGGATTGCTGCAATATACTGCTCGGGGTGATGAGTTCAATTTTCGTAGTCTAACGGCTAGAAATCAGCTTGTACCGCTATCATATCAGCTAGTAAGCGTAGTAAACCAGATTGGAACCTTCTGACTCGAGTGCTTCGAGAGGTTGGGGATAAGAATGACATCTTTGTGTTTTATTCGTTATATTAGTCATCGCTAACCTTACAAATGGATAAATAAATGAAAATTGCGCTTATTGGTTCAGGAAAAATAATCATGTCAGCTCTTGATGCATTAATGCATGTACAAGGGATTGATGTTGTTGCGTTATGTGTGCGTGCATCGAGTATTGAAAAGGGCGAATCAATTTGCCAGCAGTTTGGAATTAATAAGCTCTATACCGATTACGACAAATTGCTGCAAGATACACAAATAGATGTAGTGTATATCGGTTTGCCAAATCACTTGCATTATAGTTATACGCATAAAGCGTTAATGGCTGATAAACATGTTATTTGTGAAAAGCCTTTCACACCTGAGTGGGAACAATTGCAAGAATTAGTTTTACTGTCTCATGAAAGAGGCTTGTATTTATTTGAAGCGATCACCGCTATTCATACTCCTGGATTTAATTTCATTAAGCAAAATATCAGTAAAATAGGGGATATAAAGATAATTCAGGGTAATTACTCGCAGTATTCAAGCCGGTATGATGATTATTTACTTGGTAACGTTCATGCGGCTTTTGACCCACAGCAAGCGGGTGGAGCTTTGTATGATATTAATCTTTATAATATTTATGTATTGCTTGCTCTTATGGGAGTGCCTGATGAAAGTCGTTATATTTGTAATAAAGGACATAACGGCATAGATACCTCGGGAATTTTAACATTACATTTTGATAAGACAATTGCAGTTTGTACAGGCGCAAAAGATTCAGGAAGTCCTGGTTATTTTATTATTCAGGGCACTAACGGTTATATTCGCATTGAGGGTGCTCCAAGTATTTGCCAATCAGTTGAAGCGAATATCGAAGGCAAAGTAACTTCGATGTCTCAAGATGCATCAACAAACCATATGTTATTTGAGTTTGCATTCTTTCGTGATCAAATTGCATCTAAAGAATTTGCAATATGCCATGAACATCTTGATCTGGCGATAGCGGTATCAAAAGTACTCAATAAATCGAGAAACGATGTCGGTATATCTTTTGAATAATGATGTTAGTTTGAAATAATATAGTAATTTGAAAGACTTTGATGATTGCGACTTTTTAATCGTCGCAATCTATTTAAGGACTTTAGCTTATTAAGCCGCGTTACTTTTTTGAAGTGCTCTTGAGATAGAGTTTAGTAATTCAGGCATATCCATCTTTGGTAGTATGACTTCGATAAAGGCAAGTTGATTGCAATTTTCGGCTTCTTTCAACACTTGTTGTAACTGTTCTGACTTAGCTACTTGTCGTGTCAGTGCCGGATTTTCATTCGCTAAAGCTTGTAATAATAATGTCCAATTCCACAAGGTAATATCATTGTAACGTTGCTCGGGGCCATGAATTGCACGTTCAACGGTATACCCCTCATTATTTAATAAAAATATGATTGGTTTTAGTCCGTCACGTAGCATTGTTCCCAATTCTTGAACTGAAAATTGTGCCGCACCATCACCGACTAAAAGGATAACTCGGCGATCAGGCTCTGCTGTTTGAGCGCCAAATGTAGCGGCTAAGGAAAAACCAATTGAAGCCCACAAGGATTGAACGATAAATTTACAACCTTGCGGCAAAGTGAGTGTCGCGGCACCAAAACAAGACGTTCCTTGCTCGACAATCACAATATCATCTGGACGTAAGAAATCCTGAATTTGATGCCAGAAAAGGCGTTGAGTGAGCTTACTTCCATTAATATTTGCTTGTTTTGGGCGATTAATAGTGGGTAATTGCCACTGTTTTATTAGAGATAAGCTCAGCTGGTGGAGTGCTTTAATGGCTTCTTGCATTGGGATCTGAGTAAAGACCTGTTGCCCAATTCTTGCTTCATGGGGGTGGATATTGATGCATCCATTTTCGGGTAATTGATGGCTAAATCCCGCTGTAGCGGTATCAATGAACAGCACACCGACATTGATTATAACGTCGGTATCTTCTATCCATCGTTTCACTTGTGGTTCGCTAGCCGCACCGATGTATGTTCCGGTAAAACTGGCTCGAGTTTCATCGACTGCACCTTTACCAAATAGCAAAGTAGAATGGGGAATTGGAACTTCTTTCATCCATTGATCTAGCACTTCGTTAGCGTTAAAGCGTTCGACGAGAAAACCCGCAAGTAGTGAGACTTTATGTGCTGATTGTAATTTTTCACGCGCTGCATTGATAAAGTTTTCCAGTGATTTTTTTGATAAATTGATTTGAGGTAACTTCATTGGTGCAGGTTTGGAGATCAAAGGCATTTCGGCAACATCACAAGGAAGAACTAGGTGTACAGGGCGATGCTCCGTTAATGCAATCGTGAGGAGACGATCAATTTCTGTCGCGGCATTATCAAAAGTAAGACAAGCTTGGGCTACAGTGACCTCTTGTGCCATACGGGTAAAATGGCCGAAATCCCCATCTCCTAACGAATGATGTAATAAACAGCCTACCCGCTGAGCGCGTAGTGCAGGTGCGCCAACAATATGAATGATAGGGAGATATTCAGCATAGGAGCCGGCTATGCCATTTATAGCGCTTAATTCCCCGACACCAAAGGTGGTAAGTAGCGCTGCCGCTGGTTTGCAGCGTGCATAACCATCCGCAGCATAGGCTGCATTGAGTTCGTTAGCACAGCCAACCCAAGTTATTTTGGGGTGGTCAATAACATGATCGAGAAACTGTAGATTGTAATCTCCCGGTACGCCAAAGAAATGATGAATGCCAATTTCAGCCAAACGATCGAGAAGGTAATCTGCTACTGCATAATTTTTGCTCATGATCATAACCTGTCAATAAACGTGAATTGCTTAACATTGAACAAGAACGTGATTGATGTGATCTTTGCGGCGGCCAATATTTTTAAATACTCACAATTACTCGGATATTAAATTTAGAGCGATATGCATGGCTAAAGATCCGAAAAGCATGGTGAGAATAAGAATGTGAGAAGAAATTTTGGCGCATCACAGAAAACGCTGGTCAAAAATCTTGTTGCGTAGGGCGTAAGACGATTTCATTGATATCGACATTGGGTGGTTGTTCAAGCGCATAAGCAATAGCGCGTGCAACTGAATCTGCAGGGATAGCTTGTTTATAAAATTCTTGTAAAAATGATGCGCTTTCGGGGTCTGAGCTGCCGAATTTTAATTCTGACTCGACGACACCTGGGCAAATTGTTGTCGTTCTAATTTTTCCACCAACCTCATGGCGTAACCCTTCTGATATTGCCCGTACAGCATATTTTGTTCCGCTATAAACTGTACCGCCGGGACTGAAAACTTTGACGCCAGCTACCGAAGAAATATTAATAAAATGGCCTTCATTTTGCTTTTCAAATACCGGTAGTACTTCAGCGATACCGTATAGCAGTCCTTTTACATTGATATCAATCATTCGTACCCACTCATCAACTTTTGCTTTGTGCATGGGGGCTATCGCCATCAATCCTGCATTATTAATTAACACATCGATTCGACCAAACTGAGTGAGAGTTTGATTGACCATATTTTTCACATCAGCATGTTGAGTAACATCAGTTTGTACAACGAGGGCTTTGCCGCCAGCGGCGATACAGTCTTTCGCGAGTATATCAAGATGTTCTTTACGACGAGCCGCAAGTACTAGGGTTGCTCCGAGAGTGGCAAGATAGCGTGCTGTTGCAGCACCTAGCCCACTACTAGCGCCGGTAATAATGATGATTTTACCTGAAATCTGTCCCATTGTTTTTTCCTGTTAATTTAGCGAAATTGAATTATTTTTCAATTTAATCAACATGATAAATTTAGAGTGAATTTTTTCGCTTATTTTAAGTAAGAGGCTGGCGATGCCATTGATTGTCAACGCCAGAATTCACACTAGCCAGTTGATATATAGGCTGGTTAATATTTACTTAATCAATAACGGCTTCAACAATGGAGACGTAGCAGCCTGTATTAATGATGCGATTCAATTTCAATCCCGCACTTTTTAACAAAACTTTGAGCTCATCTTCACTGCGTGTTTGTCCGCCGTCAAAACTAGCTAATAGCAACAGATCGATTTCGTTACCGCCATGCCAAGTATTTCCTTTTGGTATAACGGGCTCCATGATGAGTAATTTGGAGTTTTCATGCATAGCGTTTCGGCAGCAGCGTAATATGGCTCTGGCTTGCTCTTCGGGCCAATCCATCGTGATGTATTTCAATAGATAAATATCTGCGGTAGGGCAAGACTCAAAGAAGCTACCGGGTTGTGTTTTCCAGCGCGAGTCATCACCTAATTCTTTAAGACGGTTTCGGGTTAATATCTCTGGTTGATCAAATAAAATACCCTGTAAAGTTGGGTTATTACGAAGTACATTTAATAGCAATCCTCCCATACCACCTGCAATATCGACTACTGTTGCATTTTTTGGGAAATCGTAGGCTTGGACTAAAAAATAATTTTCTACCGCAGACATGGAGGACATGCCAGTATGAAAGTCATATCCATCCCTTTGATTTTCTTTTTTCGACCAATATTCATAGAACGACATGCCGTATAAATTTTTAAAAGAAGATTCGCTACGTAGACTATCGACAAGATCCCCTAATGGGGACCAAAAGGTCTCATCGGTGAGCATTAATATTGCGGAGCGTAAAGATTGAGGTGCATCTGAACGAAGAAACTCAGCTTCTGGTGTTAATGCAAATTTGTTATCACTAGTTTCTTTAAAGATCCTTTTCGAGGCTAACATTCTCATGACACGAAATAATTTTTTACTATCCACATTCACTTCTTTTGCGAGGTAATCTACTGTTTTTTCTCCATCTTTAAGGTAATCGGCTATACCTAATACTGCTGCCGCGCGTAGCGAAGCTTGAAAAGTAAACCCCATCGCTTGCTCTAATACATAGACTGCCGCTGCATCATTTTTAGATATATCAATACTATTATTTACCATGATATTAGTTCCTCGTTGAATTATTTATGGAAAACACATTTAGTAGTAAAATAATTAGATTAATTTTTCGCTGTATTAAAGGCCGTAATTTGGTTATCAATAATACGTAACTTATTGTTAAGTATGTATTTTGTAGATATAATCACTTATAATTATATATTTTAAATATAAAATTATTTATGTGTGAATATGGTTAATTTTGAAGGTTTAATATCTCCATGAAATTAAGGTATCAAAAATAATTGCAGTATTAATAAATGCTGATAAGCATAATATTATATAAAATTAAATAAGTATCATTATATTTCATATTAATTCAATTCTGGTGTTTTTTATTATAAAGTCAAGGTGGAGTTATCATGGAGTAAGTGTTTTTACTTGCTAACTAATTAAATAAAAAGGAAAAATGATATTAAATTATTTTTAATTATTTTTTAGTTAATAATTTTAAAATAAATTAAATAAATTGTAACTAATTGATTGTCATAAGGTAATTAAGTTAATTAATCGAGATGATTTTGGAGGGGGGGCTACAATGATATTGTTTTCATGGAAATAATATTATTGAGTTATAAGTTTATAATGAAATTAGATTTAAATTTAATAGAAATTAAAATGTTAACACTGAATTTTCTGATTATTTTAAAATTAAATTATTGGGTGATGATAATCTTAGTTTATATTTACATGAATTATAATTTATTGAGGTTTTTATTAAGTGGGGTAAATTTAGAAAATAGAAGTTAGAATAGTAGTGTTGAGGGTTTAATTTGTATGGAATTGATATTTAGGAATGCTTCAATAAGTACGTTATTAGAGGAGGGAGCGTTGGCTAAATTAATTCTTATTGTGAGGTAATACCTGTATAAGAATAGGCTGTTTTGTTATCAAAACGAATAGGTAGAAGAATATTAGATTAAAAAACGATTTAATTTAGTATTCTTCTACAGCTTTCAAATTCAATAATATCAAAAATTTATATAAATAATGAGACCTCAGTATTATTTTTTTATTATTGGTAATAGCTATACAATAAATATTTAGTACTGAGATATATTGAGAATATCTGTTACTAATTTTGGCGCATTAAGGCATAGCGATTAAGAAGTTGCTTAAAGTGATTGTCAATACGTTGATATTCAGACTCTGCAACGGTCCCTTGTGCTTTTTGTGTTTCTAAACGTCGTAATTCCTCTTCTAATGGTAAACCTTGATTAAAATGTTGTCGTGCATTGAAAATGATTGTTTTTAATTCAGAGCCAGTAATGTAGCTGCGGGGTTTACCATCAAGGCTATCTAATCGCACACTTAGTTTATTCAACTGCTCCATACCTTCTGACCATTGATTAAGCCGATTTTCAGCAAATGCATTAGTTTGCATATTTTGTTGCCATTTTTCAGTAAAAGTACTGACGTCAGCATGATCGCCATATTGTTGCTCTAGATAATTGACCATATTGTTTGCCAATGTTGATTCAGTAAAGCATGCAGTAATGATAGTCCTTCATTTAGCCCATCAATTCCCGCTTGGTGTTGGCGGATCAATATAAACCAAGCGGTTGTTTGAAGATCTGCACCGTTTTGATTAAATATCGAAAGGCATAATCCATGTGCTCTAGCCCAATCAATATCTGGGCGAGCGGGGTGAAAACGTTTATTCAGCTCTTCTTTTTTAAGTATGAGTCGTTTTTGTGAAGAAAAAATAAGTTATCGTAAAATAAACGGCTCTGTCGCTGAATTTGAATTAATTATGGGATTTTGTCAGCTATCACCATCGGGGCAAGCTTTTGTACGTGTGGCTGAAAATGGTATTAACTAAATATGGTGGCTATTAAAAATAAGCTCTCCCTAAGAGTCATTATCAAATTCTTTTAGGGAGAGAGAAAATAGTACTATTTTCAATATTTTATGTATCAATTGGGTTGTGGTATTAAATATTTTTGGTGAAAAATTAAGCTATATACACATTGTTAAACACATTAACTTTAATCGTATTAATAGCTAATTCATCATCAATAAAATCATAAATAAGAACACCTTTTCCTGAACTTCTTTCCATTTTTTTGAGTTTATTGGCAATAATTGGATTGATAATTTCAGCATAAGCAATTGGATCTGCTAAGTTACCATTTGTCGCACTAATATGATTGAGTATTAACTTATTATCGTAATTTAGTAATGGGTTTAGTAATGTTTTAATATCTTTAAGTTTTTCATCTATATCAGGGCCGTTCCAATTATCTTGCAGCACAATATTTTCATTTTCATGCCAATTATATGCCCAGTTTTGGTTATTTAGTGAGGAAACTTTTAAAGAGGTAGGAGCACATTCGATCACGATAATTTTACCTCTTACTTCGCCAATAGTTGGCCAATCATAGCTAGGCATATTTTTATCAGGATTTAATTTTGGGGTATAAATATCGTCGAGATAGCCAGTAATAAATGTTTGGATGGCGAGTTTATATTGTTCAAAATCATCTTTTTTTTCATTCGCATTTTGTAGGCGAACAATAATAAATTCCGAGGGAAATTGAATTAAAAATTGACGTAATTGGTCAAAAATCGTCTTTGCTTCAATATCACTAATCCATTTTCGATGTGCTGCAACTAAGTTACGTGTTATTCGTAAATCAAAGAAACGAACGCCAATATTGAGTTGCTCATCAAGTGATAAATATTGTGTTTTGTAGTGAGGGCTGTCACACAACGCTGTCATTGCATCGTGACTACCAGGAATACTAAGCTCAGTGATTGAGGTGCTATTGCTAATATATTTTAGCCAACAAGATAATTTATTATTCACCATAAGATACGCTCTAAATCTAATTTTTATAATGAATTCCCCAAAAGTAATACTTTTAGGGAATTGATGATGTATCAAGTTGATTATATTTCTTTTTTCATTTTAATTAACTTCCAAGATAATAGTGCGGCAATCATAGTTAGTATTGATAATCCTATGAATACACTACCAATAATATCAGTTGGTGTTAATACTTCTCGAATAATTTTACCTTGTTCATTTAGTTGTGGGCTATAAATGATTTTACCTAGAATTAGCGGTGCTAAAAGCGCGGGAAGGTAGCCAATAGTGATAGCGAGTGACATTGCCGCAGAGGCATTTTTTTTGTCGATATTTGACTCGCCAATAGGTGCGTAATAAACACCGCGGATCATAAAGCAACATGCAGATGCACATAGCATCAGTATCATGATCGTATTACGGACTGTCGGTGTGACAACATCTTCTGGTACTTGTCCTGGTACAAAATCAGAAATAGCCGTTGGGTTCATGTAAAAAAGAATACTTATTGTTAATAACAAGATAGCGAGTAGAAATGACATAAAACGCATGAAATGGGCTGTTGATTTAAATGCTAAGGTGACTAATAGTGTTGATAGCAATGGAAGCATGCGTAATGCGATAACTACAGAGGCGAACATGGCGGCAACGGTTGCTGAAGTACCGTAACCGGCTTGAAGGAATCGAGCAAAGTAGGTGCCAGCCGCCACGAATGTGCCATAGATACAAAAAACGTTTAAGCCAGTGATCCAGACAACGGGAAGTTTAATCACTTTAAAAATACCAGATACCGCTTCTTTTACAGAAGCCGCGCTTTCTGAGTCATCACCTACTTTGGCATCTTTAGAAACAGCAAGAAAAATTAAGATTGCTGTAGCCAATACAATAATGGAAGCTGTTACCATCATCGTTCGGCTATCCGCTTCGTAATAAACCATCGCGGCCCATACTAAACTCAATAAAAATGCAAGTAAGCCTCGACCAAACTCAAACATACCAAATGCAACACCTTGGTGTTCTTTAGTTGTCGAAAGACTGACGGCTTTAAAGTTTGCAGGTTTAAATAATACTTCACTTAACAGTAACATGAAGAAGAAGCACAGCAATAAGGTACCCATACTTAGACCTGGCGAGTTTAGTGCAATAAATAAAGAAATAAATCCGACGCCTAAGGTAGTAAAAAACATAATGTTACGTACTTTAAAACGGTCTCCTATCCATCCTAATCCGACAGTACCAAGTAGAATCACTAAGCCTTGCATTGAATATAATTGTCCCGCTTGTGCATCGGAGATCCCCATTGCAACAGGAAACCCGAGGGGAAGTGAATTTCTGAGATCCCAAAATGCATATAATAATTGCGCATTGGCAGTAATAAATAAGAGTTGAATTACAGTATGGGTTGAGAACCCAAATTTACGCATTAAATTAGTCATATTCTATCTTCCGTTATAATTATATAGATAATACGTGGTTATAAGTCAGAGCTTTTTGGTGATTAAAATTAAAGTATTTTAAAAATTATTTATGGTTGGGTTATTCAATTATGCTGTTAGTTTTTAAATGTCATAAGCTCATCTTGAAAGCAAAAAGAGTTACTATTAATTTATTTTAGAGGTCAAAATTTCTCACTCTCACATTGAACTATACATTCTAAAAATACACATTGTAAAAAATATATTCCGTGAGCGTTTTCACATATTGTTAACATTGATGATTACAAGGAAAAATTACAACATGAATTTTCAATAATTCATTATATATCATTGGATTATGATTTTTTTTATCGATTTTATTGGTGGGTTTTCTATCGTAGTAATACTACTTATATGGGTTTTATTGATGGTGTATATCAATTAGATATAGAAAATAAATTCTTATTAATAAGAGTGAGCTCTAGCTCTCAAAATTAGAAATGAGTGCTAAGAAAACTTAGTTTGTGATGCTTAAAAGAGGAGTTAATCTACCGCCTAATAGCGGTAGATTAGGTTGGGGTTATTTCATAAGAAAAGAGGCTAATGTATCGTAAATCTCGCTGCTTGAAGTAAGTACATAGTTTCCATTTAGCAGAAAATTAGGATCACTTTTAAAGTTGTTGGTGACACCACCTGCTTCTTGGATCAGTAGTAGCCCGGCAAGGCAATCCCACGAATTTAAATGTGGCTCGTAATAACCGATTAATTTTCCCGCAGCCACGTAGGCTAGCATTAAGGCGGCAGAGCCATTGCGAACAAACATTCCACCCGCATGTAATAAATTATCTAAAAATGGGATAATTTTATCTGGAGAAAGTCGGGTTGAAATGCCAACACCGAGCAATCCTTCATTGAGTGAATTCACTTGATTCACAAAAATTTTGTCTTCATTGAGATAAGCACCATGGCCTCGAAGGGCATGAAACAATTCATCATGAATGGGATCGTAGATAACGGCAATTTGGGTATTTTGTTGCTCATCTATCAATGCGATAGATATGCACCAAGAAGGTAGCCCAAAAATAAATGCGCTTGTACCATCTATTGGGTCAATAACCCATGTTGATTTAGACTGACCTACGGTAAGTCCTGATTCTTCACCAAAAATTGTATCTTGAGGGTAATAGTGATTAATTTGTTTACGAATAAACTCTTCTGTTGTTTTATCTGCAATAGTAACAAGGTCTTGTCCATCTCCTTTTTTCTTTTCGATGTTAAGCTTTTTTCTATTATGATAGAAATCAGCAGCTAACTTTCCTGCTTCCTTCGCAATAGCTTTGCTTAAGCGGTATCGTTCTGCCAATTGATCCATGTTTAAAACCTCAGTTTATGAAATTAATATTTCAAAAAATACACTAATTGATTAGTCTATTCTGTGATCAGTTCCATGGCATAGTGTTTTAATGTTAATTTTTTATTACGTAATTGGGTTGCCGTTTTAAATTTTTCTGGAACGTTTGGTTTTATTTATCAATTATTCCACCGCATACAAACTGCTAATTTATTTATCCAAAAAATGAACAATTAAGCTATTAAAATATTAATCCTCTTTGAATTGACCTGGTGTTTTTCCAAAGCGTTGCCGAAATACTTCAATATAAGCGCTGACATTACTATAACCGCTGAGTGATGCAACTTCACTGATTGGTAATCCTGCAAGTACCCACTGAAGAGATGCGACTACTTTGGCTTGTTGTCGCCACTGACTAAAACTAAGGCCTGTTTGTTGGCTAAACAAGCGACTAAGATTACGGACGCTAATTCCCCATTGGTTGGCTAATTGGCTCTGATCTAATATACATGCGGGATTTCTTAGTAATTCATTGGCTACATTGCGTGCTCGGCGATCTAAGGGAAGCGTTAATTGAAGTGGTAATTCAGCACATTGAGAAATTTCATAACCTAACAGTTTTAAAAGACTGTTTTGGTAATCTTTTGAAGATACATGATTATTTCGCAACACTCGCTCTAACATAGCTAAAATAAAGGAATTTCCGCCATAAATACCGGCTTGAGAAGGATATTGAATACAGTCGGATGGCTTAAGGTAAAGGCTATTACCTTTGACTTTCCGAGGAACCCATGCCCTGTGATCCAAGCCAGCAGGAAACCAACCTATCGATCCTGGTGTCACTGTCCATTGTGCGCATTCGGTTTCAATGACAAAAACACCCTGACTAAGCCAATATAGTTGGCCTAGCTCATGTTTATGCCAAGGGGTTGAATGCTGACTTTCATACTCAAATGTTTTTGTTTGCATCATAATGGCTGATTTACCGTATATATTGTCTTGATACGGATAATATACCATCTAGGCTTTCATTTATAATTTATGTTTTAAGAACGGAGAAATAAATGAAAAGTTTAAATCAGATAGTTATTGATGCATTAAACATTATTGTCAGTAGTCCTGAGCATGACGAAAATAAAATCTCTCAATATTTTTCGCCTGATTACCAACAAGTAGTTGATGGTAACTCATTGAACTATGATGATTTCTTAATGCATATGGCTGCGCTTAAATCACAAACAAAGCGTATGAATGTGGAAATTAAGTCAATTGTTGCTGAAAATAATACTGTTTTTACGCATCACTATGTATCAGTTGAGAAATGTGGAATCGAACAGAGCGAGTTTGAAGTATTTGCTTGTTTCACTTTATCATTAGGGCGAATTATTCGCTGTGAGGAATTAACTCGGATGATTAGTGGAGAGGCTGGTGATAGAGATTTTGGGAGTAGACGATAATTTATTCCAATCTATGATTATTTAAAAGTTCCCTAATGCTTATCCGCTTATTAACTCAATTATTGGGCGATTTGTTCAACGTTGAGCTAGCTAAAACAACGCCTCTTTAATTATCTTAAAGAGGCGCTATATTTTTTATTGTGATGCTTTTTTTAGTTTATCAACTTGATCTGCGGTGACAGGAGTCGCTTGTCCTCCCCATTGAGCACGTGCCCATGTGATTAAATCTGCTATTTCTTGTGAGTTTAAATCATCGGCAAAACTTGGCATAGCATACATACGTTGGCCATTTGGAAATGTTGTTGTCGGGATACCCGTTAACACTACGTTAATAAAGGTTTCAGGGTTATCCATTGCTAATATTGCATTGCCTTTTAGCGCAGGGATGCCGTTAGGTACACCTTCACCTGTAATGCCATGACAACCTGCACAAGTTGACATATACATCATCCGACCTGTTTCCATGGTATTTTCAATTGTACTAGTCGGTTCGATTGTACTTGTTGATTGTTGAGTTTGCGCTTCTGGCAGCGGCTGCGGTGCCGGTTTTGCACCAAGTAATTGGCCATCTTCTCCAGTTAACAAATAGATAGCCACAGCATTGACATCTTCAGTGGCCATTTGGCTGGTGGAAAAGTGGGTTACTGTATTCATGTCCGCAAATGAAGAGCCTTGCGGCGAAATGCCTGTTTGTAAAAACTGACTGAGCGAGGCGGTATCATAGCCATGGTTTGAAAGTGCTTGTGCGGTAATATTTGGAATAGCTAAGCCCGCTTCTTCTCCCCCTTGTAGTGAGCGTGAAAAATCCACACCCATCATAAAGTTACGTGGGGAATGACATGCACCACAATGGGCAAGGCCTTCAACAATATAAGCACCACGGTTCCACTGTGCAGAACGTTGTGGGTTATCCGGCGCTTTATGGTCAGGGAAGTTAAGTAAGGTCCAAAAATTCATAAATGGGCGAACAGGAAGCACAAAAACACCCGTATTTTCTTTATTCGCAATAGGCATGGCAGGTAAGGTCATGACGTAGGCATACAGAGCATCTAAGTCTTCTGATGTTGTCATTTGAGTGAAAACAAAAGGCATTGCAGGGTAGAGGTTGCCTCTCTCTTTACCTATCCCATCCTTAAGCGCGCGATGAAAATCTGCACGAGTATAATTACCGATCCCAAATTGTTTATCGGGGGTAATATTGGTTGAGTAAATAACGCCGAATGGGGTACCAATGGCGCGCCCCCCAGCTGCTAGTGGTCCCTCGGGTAAGGAATGGCAACCAAAACAGTCCCCTGCAATAGCAAGCTCTTTACCGCGAGGGATCAGTTTTGCAATTTCTTCTGACGTTAACGGTTTATCTAAATTTGGTCCAATGCTAGAGGTACGAAAAACACCAAATAAAACCGAGAACATAAATAAAATGCCGAGTATTATGACGGCGTAAATGATTTTACGTGTTAAACGATTTATCACCATTTTCTGTTCCCCTTAGTCAATCACGCAGCCGGGCGTAGCGAGTGCGACTTTTCGTACCGCTTCATAGTAGCGAACGTAACCAGTACAACGACAAATATGCTCATTTAGGGCTTCTTCTATCGCATGTTCTAGATTTTCGCGTTTTACAGGGGTGTGTTTGAGTTGGTTAAGAAAGACCGTTGCACCAGTAACAAAACCGGGGGCACAGTAACCACATTGGAAAGAAAAATTCTCAATGAAAGCCTGCTGAATAGGTGTAAGTTCTGTCACTTTCCCCTGATCATCAAGTTTGGCTTGTCCTTCGATAGTGACAATATTTTTATTATTGAAATAGTGAGCACCAAAAATGCAGGTACGACTTTCAACAGTGGTGCCATCCGCTTGTACTTCCATCACTGTGCAGGCGTGACAAATACCTTGCCCACAACCAAAGTGAGTTCCCGTCAAGTCAAGATATTCATGTAAAAATTCAATCATCGGCATGCCAACAGGAACATCAATAGGGCCGATTTTTTTGCCATTGATTGTTAAGCTTAATGGCATTTTTTCAATAATAGGAACGGCATTTTTAATCTTCATGATAGTGCCTTTTGGATTTTTTCTACTGTAATTGGGAATTCATAAAAACGCTTACCGGTTGCATGGGTTAATGCATTACTGGTGGCGGGCAATATTGGGATCATCCCAAGTTCAGCCATACCTTTTGGTGGTGAGGTTTCTGAAAGTGGTGGTAAGTAATCAATGGTTTGCTGCCAGACAGCGACATCTTTTGCGCGTGGAACAACATAACGATTAAAATTCCATGTGCCATCACCGGGGCCGTTTTCATATAACGGTAGCTCTTCAAGTAGCGCGTGGCCAATACCCATCGCAGTTCCCCCTTGAATTTGTCCAGACACTAATTCAGGCACAATCATAGTACCGGGGTCCATAATCATATGATGTCGCATAACGTCGACTTCACCGGTAAGTGTATTCACGTTAAGCTCGACCAAACAAGACGCAGGGGTCACAGTTGTTGGGTCTGCTTTAGCGCGCTGTGTTGGCGGGTAATAAGCAATTTCACGCTTAATGAAATGATATCCTCCCGTTGTCATGAGTTTTTTCAACTCTTGAGGCGCGCCATCACCATATCGAACAGATAACGCATCCAGCGGAAGATTACGTAAACCGAGTGTTGGAATGTCAAAGTCTGCTCGTGCCCATTGCCAGCTTGAATAGCCATGCACGGCAACACCCGTGATGAGACCTAATTGATGCGCTCTTTTGGCTAATATATTGAAGGGAATTGGCTTCATACCACCACCTCCGATACCATCAGGTCCTACGCGGATATCCGAAAACTCAACATTTAAACCATTAAATGACCCGCCACCTAAGCCTTCACTCCAGATACTTTTTGCGGCTGGCCATAGCGAGTTTTCAAGTAAAAAGCGACCAGCTTGGCGCGTACCGAAACCGATATAATAAACGCCACTTGATGAGCTCATGTCAGGGATGAGTGCTGGTGTCCAATAAGGATCATTTTTTGCTAATTCATCTTGTTTTTTCTGATTGGCCCAACTGGTTTTTAATGGCAGTTGGTCAAATTCAGTAACTCCAAATTCAACAACATCTGGCGCCTTACTCAGTGCTTGCCAAACCATTACTTGCTGCGCAGTTGTGCCACCGGTACCGATTTCTTGCATACAGTGGCGCATAGTGAGTTGCCCTTGCGCATCGAATTCAAGGGAAAGGATGGTTGGTACACCACTGGAACCGTAAACTTGTTGGACTTGAGCAAAACCAACACCATAGAGTTTGCCAGGATTTGCAGCATCATATTCAGCTTTCTTTTTATCTCGATTAAGCCAAAGAGGATGTTTTTCTACTAAATTTAGCATTTCTACATTGCGAGGGTCACCAGCAATAACACCGCCTTGTGTATTCGGATAACCTTCTAAAATCGCATTTCGACGGCGTAGCTCGATGGGGTCGATATTGAGGTTATGCGCGATTTCATCCACCATCAATTCTGTAATTGCCATTGATTGCAATGAACCAAATCCGCGCATTGAGCCTGCTTCTACGGCGGGTGTCGCCATGGCTAACGCAGTCAAATCAGATTTAGGGAAGTAATATATGGATTGTGCGCCACGTACTGCAACGTGAGAAACCGCAACAGAAAGGTTTTCACGACCACCACCATTACAATTGTAAGTTCCTCTTAATATATCAAACTTACCGGTCTTTCGATCGCCGATGATGGTTACATCCATTTCAATTGAGTGACGTTTCATACCCATTTGAAATTGTTCATAACGATCGTTTGCCATACGAACTGGCAGACCGTCAGCGTAGAAACTTGCCACCATTGCATAGAATGGAAACACCGAATAGTCTTTAGAGCCATAACCGACGGTTGAACCGGTTAATAAAATAATATTTTCAACTGGAAAGTGCTTATTGCGTTTTGAAAGTTCGGCCGCTGCATTAACAACGCCAGCAGGTGACTGCGTTGCTGTCAAAATATGCAATGTTTTGGTTTTGGCATCATACCAAGTATTACTGTTATCAGGTTCCATCGCACAGGGGTCGATAGATTGTGAAAAACCATGACGCTCTAATACAAATTTATCTGGATTTTGGCGTGCCGCTTCAATTTCTTGATTAATTTGTCGTGCGTAATCCATTCCCTTCTCTTGGGCATCTGGCTTATCTTCGGCTTGGTGTAGTGCTTGAATAAAGCCACCGCCACGGTCTTTGCGGATGACGGGGGGAACGGTAATGGCATGTTTAGGGTCATAAGGCGGCCAAACGGGTGTATTGCCATCGAATCCCCCTTTGATACCCGAGTCTTGATAGGGGGAAAATATAGAAGGCGAGAGTGGTGTTTCTCCTCCGATACGCACATAACGTGCCGCGCCATAATTGGCGAGTGGCTTGATGCCCGTGACCGCGCCGTATTTCACCACATCGGTATTAAAACGTAACATGCGTTGAGCTGCACTATAACGATCAAAGTCATGATAAATAAGGATGGCGACAGGATGGCCAATGATCGGTGATGTATCACCTTTGGGGACTAAAATATTATAGCCATAAAAGCCTTTTCCCATACTGGTATCTTGGGGAATATTCAGTCCATCGCGAATGAGATCTTCTTGTAGAACAATACGATCAGGCTGTAAGTTTGGCCCTAACATTGAAATATCAATTCCTTCAAAGCTTCTATCCGCTTGAGTGGCTTTTAACATAAAAGCGTAGCTTTGTTTTTGAGGCCAGCCTGGAATATCTTTTGCTCTGTAGTCTCGAGCAAAGTTTTTTTGTCCTGTAACTTTTTCGATACCATCCCAGCGGAAACGTGCTTTACCATCTTGACCTATCCATCCCGTCGATGGTGCATCTGAATCTACTTCCAAGGCGATTGCGAAGGGGAGTCGGCCAACCATGACCGCAATACCTGCGATTGTGCCTAGTTTGATGAGATTTCGTCTAGAAATTTGTCCCGACATTTTGTACTCCCAGAATTTATTATTTTTGGACTTATATTCGTAATAGATAGCGATAGAAAATGAAGCTTTTATGGTTTTAATTGAAAGTTTATTTCAACTAAATTGAATGCTCTTATTCGAATTGCTCAGATGACCGTGTATATCTATTTTTATAGATGAAAATATACCACAGATAATATGTGTATATTGTTAATGATAAAGTCATTTATGCAAGATAGTGAATAATTTTAAATAAACCTTCTTTAATTGAATAAAGGTAATCGAAAAAACTAATTGAGTTGAAATATTATTATGCTAATAAGTGAAAGAATAGACGGAATGATTGTTATTTATCATGTATAAATAAATTTATGGGTGAATTTAACTGACATTTAGTCTAAAAATGATGATTAAAATAATAGCTAAAAATAAATTTGATAGGAAATATGACTGAATGACTGATGAGCTAACACGTTGGATAACAGATTATGGTTATTGGGCCGTCTTCTTCGGCACAATGATTGAGGGTGAGACGGCGGCATTTTTATCTGGGATAGCGGCGCATAATCAATTGTTATCGTATTCATGGACGATGCTTTTTGCCGCGCTCGGCGGTATTGTGAGCGACAATGTGCTTTTTCTCGTTGGCCGATTTTCAGGAAGTCGTATTTTACCCCGCTTTAAGCGTCATCAAAATAAAATTGCCCGAGTGCAGCAACTTATTCGCCAACGGGAAAATGTGATTATTATCGGCATTCGTTTTGCTTATGGTATGAGAACTGTCGGCCCAATTATTATTGGCGCAAGCAAAGTGAATCCTTTGAAATTTTTAGTGCTAAATATTTTTGGTGGTGCGATATGGGGCTGCGGTATTGTCTCAATTGGCTATTTTGTTAGCTCTATAGTGCTCAGACTGCCTATTCATTCATATTTTCTATGGGCGATGATAGCCATTATTTTTATTTTGTTATTGCTCTTTTGGTTTAAGAAAAAATATCGTTCATCAAAAAAATAAGGCTTATGAGTAAACCAATAAGCCTTATTCGCTTTTAACAATACTTACTGCCGATGTGTTTTAATTTTTTCAGGAGTCACATCCGCAGGCTGTCCTCCCCATTCAACACGTAAGAAATTAACTAACTCTGCAATTTGTTTATCATCAAGTTTTCCTGCAAAGCCCGGCATGCTTTGCATACTTTCATTATTAGGGAATTGCTGTTCAGGTAAACCATCTAAAATAACATTGATCAGGTTAGTACTGTCAGTATCTCGTAACGTTGAATTTCCTTTCATTGCGACAGCCACATGCGGCTTACCACTGCCATCATATGCGTGGCAACCGGAACAGGATTCAAGGTAAACTTGGCGACCTTGTTCACTGCCAGACCCTAATTTAGTAGGTAGTGTTGCAGGTGGCGTATCACCCATCAAATAAGTGGCGATGGCTTTATTGTCATCACTGGTTAAATGTTGCGAACTGAGATAAATCACAGGGTGCATATCGCTATAGGCAGAGCCTTGAGCCGTGATACCCGTCATGAAGAACTGATGTAAATCGTCGGTTGTCCATCCTCTTGCAGCAAGAGCTTCTGGCGTAATATCAGGCGCAGTAAAACGGCCTAATGAGCCACCTTTCATGAACTTATCTAGCTCCATTTCCCCCATGATGCCACGAGGTGTATGGCATTCAGCACAATGCTCTAAGACATTGACTAAATATTTCCCTCTAATCCACTCAGCTGAGCTACCCTGAGAACTATCAGGTAGCGGCTTATCACTGAAAAACAGTAAGTTCCAACCAATCATTGCCATTCGTTGATTAAACGGGAAAGGTAGTGAGTTTTCAGGAGGTGCAACATCAATCGCTTTTCGGCTCATCAGATAGCTATACATGGCATCTGAATCTTCACGCGTGACGCCTTTATAAGAGGTATAAGGCATTGCAGGGTATAAGTGACGACTTGGTGGCGAAATACCTTCCGTTAAAGCACGATGGAAATCTTCTTTTGTCCAACGACCAATACCAAAGTCAGCGGATGGGGTAATATTGCTACTGTAGATTACACCAAATGGCGTATCGACGGGATAGCCTCCAGCCATTGGCGCCCCATTGGCAGCGGTATGACAGGCTGCGCAGTCTCCTGCTAATGTTAAGTAGCGACCACGTTCGATTTCCTGGGCGGAGGCGGTGACTTTTTGCACAGGGCCATCGGGAGTGCGACTTTCAAACCAATAGAGCACCGCCCAAACCACAATAGCTATCGCGATTAGCCATAATAAAATACGTTTGATCATTTTATGGCCTCCTTAATCAAACCCGGCATACTAAGAACAACATCACGAACGGCCTCATAATAGCGGACGTAGCCCGTACAGCGGCAAATGTGGTTGTTCAGCGCCTTTTTAATGGCATCTTCCAGATCTTCTTGAGCAATAGGATTACGTTGTAATTCCTCAACAAATACGGTGGCGGCGTTCACAAAACCGGGGGTGCAATAGCCACATTGAAAACTAAAATGTTCGATAAACGCTTGCTGAACAGGGGATAACTTAACTTCCCCATCCTTTTCTTTGGTTGCAGCACCTTCGATGGTACGAATTTTTTTATTGTTAAAGAAATGTGCACCTGTGATACAGGTGCGGATCTCTTCACTAGTACCTGATGGGTTATCTAAGATAACGACACAAGCGTGGCAAATACCTTGCCCACAGCCCAATCGTGAACCCGTCAAGTCGACATACTCATGTAAAAAGTCGATCATCATCAAGCCTTCAGGAACATCCATTGGCCCATATTGTTGACCGTTAATATTTAAAGTGAGTGGCAGAAAATTTAAGCTCATTGGATTACCTCTAAGATGTCTTCAGGACGCACGGGTAGGTGCAAGAAATGATGTCCAGTTGCGTCAGCAATGGCATTTACGATAGATGAAACCACGGGGATCATCACAACTTCCGCAACGCCTTTTGGCGGGTCGGTTTCGGATAAGCCGG
Source organism: Providencia sp. Je.9.19 (assembly GCF_051129765.1). Lineage (NCBI taxonomy): Bacteria > Pseudomonadati > Pseudomonadota > Gammaproteobacteria > Enterobacterales > Morganellaceae > Providencia > Providencia sp. Je.9.19. The sequence continues at coordinate 328,301 of NZ_JBCPSS010000003.1, read as the reverse complement.
GTAACACTTCGCTGGTCTGTTTCCAAACCGCCACATCACTGGCTAATGGCAGATGGTAACGGTTAAAGTTCCATGTTCCATTGCCGGGGCCATCTTCATAGAGAGGTAAATATTCATGGAGTGCATGGCCAATTCCCATTGCTAGTCCTCCTTGAATTTGTCCTGAAACGAGTTGAGGTACAATTAAGTTGCCGCATTCGACGACACTATGGTGGTCGATGAGCTCAACTTTTCCTGTTGCAGTATCGATAGCTAATTCTGATACGGTTGCCACCGCACTGTAGTAAGTCACCCCTGCATTATTGCGTTGGGTGTCGGGGTAATAGGCTTTCTCTCGCTTCCAGACTTGATATTCTTTGCCTGCAAAACGTAATGAGAGACCATCAATAGGTAAACGGCGTAGCTCATCGTTAATTTGATAATCAGACTCCGCCCATTGCCAGCGGTTAAATACGTGACAAACTGCGCCGGTTAATCCACCCATTTTAAAGGTGCGCTCAATGAGGCGAGAAAGTGGGAGAACTTCAAGTCCATCGGCTGTCAATCCGTTATCGACCCAGCGAGCATCTTCACGACGAACAACTAACGGTGCTGCTTGTCCTCCACCAATACCTTCTTGCCAAATCGACATAGCCGCAGGCCATAGGCCATACTCAAAGACTAAACGTGCCGCTTCTTCTGTACTTTGAGTGAAATAATAAGCGGAGTTACTGGCACTTGCCGGAGAACAATAATTTGGTGTCCAAAGTGGATCTTGCGCTAAACGGTCTTGTTCGTCTTGGGACATGGCAAACGGGTTACCGCTAGAAACCATAGGTAAAACTGACCAGTCAACCACGGAAAAATGCGCTTCTTCTGCTGGTTTTCCTAGCCATTTGGCACATACAACCGACTGAGATGTTGACATCCCTGTGCCGATTTCTGCACCACTATGATAAATGGCAATTTTACCTTCTGGCGTTAATTCTACACGAGCAAATGAAGATTCCGCACCTGTACCAAAATCTTTTTGAACACAGGAAATGCCTGTGCCAAATAGTTTACCCGGGTGTTTCGCTTCATAGTCTGATTTTCGTGTGGTTTTATCTTTCCATATTGGATGATCTGCGCAGCGAATGAGTACCTCATCAGCACGAATTGCACCGCCAGGGATAGCCCCTTGCGTATTTTTCATCCCTGATTTGATAATGTTTTTTAGTCGAAATTCAATCGGATCGGCTTTCAGTAGTTTAGCCGCTTCTTCCATCAACATATCCGTGGCAGCCATGGCTTGTAATGTGCCATAACCACGAGCAGATCCTGCATCAACGGCTCTGGAAGCAATACCGACCGCAGATAAGTCACTTCTCGGAATGTAATAAATGGCTTGTGCGCCCGTTGCGCCCACCATGACAACCGAGGGGGTAAAGTTACAGCGCCCGCCGCCATCTCCAACAAATGAGGCGCAAAGAGCTTCAATTTTATGGGTTTTCTTATTGACCGCGAGGGTGTAGTCCATATCAAACGCATGACGTTTGATGGTGGACTGAAATTGTTCATAGCGGTCGTTAGCCAATCGGATAGGGACGCCATCACCATATAGTGTTGCCATCGCACCATAGTAAGGGAATGGGGTATGGTCTTTTGAGCCATAACCGACGGTGAAGCAAGGGTGTAAGAAAATGCGTTTAATTGGAAAATGCGATTTTGCTAACATTTCAGGTAAAGACGCTGAAATTTCTTGTGGTGATTGAGTCGGGACAACAAGATGGAATGATTGAGTTTGTGCATCATACCAGCCATTTGCATTGTCGGGCTCAAGCGCTGCTGTATCAATAGATTGTGAGAAGTAATTACGTTTTATGATCAACCAATCTTCAGGCGGGTTCTCAAGCTGTTTAGCGAGTTGATCTGCATGATACATGCCTTCTTCATCGAGTTTTCCTCCTTCTCGACCTTCAGGCCATACGGGTAGATGCTTTTTCATACCAATGGGGGAAATTGGCATATCTTTTAGGCTGGAATATATATCAGGTGAATATGGGTCTTCATCTCCAATACGTACACCGCGATAGCTTCCCCATGGGTCGCGCTGTAATGGGCCAGTTTGTGCTCCATATTGAATGACATCATCACGAAATTTAAGTGTTTCTTTAGCGAAACGAAATTTAGCAAAATCATGATAAATAAGTAATGCTACCGCTTGACCAAGGTAAGCGGGTGTTTTTCCCGCAGGAAGCAGTAAATCATCACCATAAAACTCAGGGAAGGCGACACCGTCTTTTTCGAGGTCTGTGGCAGTGACTACTCTGTCAGGCATCAAACCATCATTTAGTAAACTGAGATCAAAACCAGTATAAATTTTGTCGGCTTGGGTTACGCGAAGTAAGAATGCATGACCTTGTTGTTTTGGCCAGTGTGGAATGTCGCGAGCTCGAATATCGCGTGCAAATACTTTTTCGCCTTGGACTTTGGCATAACCGTCGATACGAAATTTGATGCGTTTATCGACAGGGTCCCAGTCTGGGGATTGAAGAATTTTCTCTTCAAATAACACATCAAAAGCACGGCTATACAAAGGGGCTAAATAAACAGAGATCCCCGCAATAACAGCACACTTAAGAAAATGCCTGCGAGTAAATTCGACATTGCTTTTGCTCATAATATACCCTTACACTTATTTTATTATTTTTAATTTATTACCAACCTAACGAGTATCGATTTAAATAATCTAACGTAGCAGAAAAAATAATGTCTAAATACGAATCATTCGAATGGGTTAACAATAAATAAAAACTATTATAATATTTAATATATACTCAAAAAAATCGAGGTGCATGTAGATGACTAATGATGATAGTCGGGGGCATAGATAAACTATGTGACTCGGCTAGGTGAGTGCAGTCAACAACCATGCAGCTTAAATAATGATGAGTATGCACCCCTATAATATAAACAAAATATCTATTAATGCATAATAGTAAACTATGATAATTGGAATATTAATTACTGCAGCAGGAAAAAGTCAGCGTTTTCAAAATGCTGGCGGTCATGGAAATAAGTTGAATAGCTTTTTGGGAGAGCGTACTGTGTTTGAACAAACACTGGTAAATTCAATCGAGAGCGGATTGCCTGTACATGTAATAACCAGACCAGATAATCTGGAAGTTATAAACAATTGCTTGCAATTTAATGTGCCATATTCATTATTAAATAGTGACGGGCTAGGCGATTCAATTGCGCTAGGCGTCAAAAAGACTCAAGATTGGGATGGATGGCTAATTCATTTAGCAGACATGCCTTACATTAGTTGTGATTTATTTGTTCAAGTCGCTCAAGAATTAAAAACATGGTCACTAGTGAGGCCTATATACCAAGGTTTACCGGGACACCCTGTGGGAATATCTGCAATATATAGGCAAGAATTAATTAAATTATCAGGAGATGAGGGGGCAAAATCAATATTACAACATCATTATACCCATCAATTAAATATAAATGATAAAAGTGTCGTCAAAGATATTGATTATCCTCTGCTTGATAATAAATAAGGTTTAAATATGTTACGTGAAGATGTCTCTGTGATAGCGCAAGCCATTACATGGGTTAAAGAACAACCCGTTTGGCTATGTACCGTGTTAAGCACTTATGGTTCATCACCGAGAAGTCCGGGTTCTCTTCTTGTCGCAAAAGGTGACGGCCTGTATTCGGGATCGCTTTCTGGGGGATGTATTGAAGAGGATTTCATTCAACGAATACAAACAGGTGAATACCTCAAAGAAAGCCAAGTGGTTCGCTACGGCCAAGGAGGAGTAGACGCTAAAGTGAATTTACCTTGTGATGGTAGTTTAGACGTTTTGATTGAATACCTGCCAAATAATGCAGTTTCTCTCAATTATCTTCTTGAGTTACAAAAAGCACTTGAGGGCTATACGGCGATTATTAAAAAAATTACCTTGCCGCGGTGTGGGGAAATCAGTCAAGTGATTGATGCTCAACATCCCACAAAAATTGAGCGACAAAATGACTCAATTCAACTTTATATTGCAGCTCCTCCTCGACTTATCATTGCGGGTATCTCTAATGTTGGCTTGTACTGTGCTGATTTCGCACTGACACTGGGATTTGAGGTGATTATTTGTGAGCACCGAAACGATGAGCTTTCTCGTTTTGCAGGGCAAATTTCCCCTTTGGTTGAAATGAGTTCACTATTTCCTGCACGTTTCTTAGAAGAAAATAGCTGTTCAGTGAATACCGCCATTGTGTCATTAACCCATGATCCACGTATCGATGATCTGACATTAATGGAAGCGGTGAATACCCCAGCATTTTATATCGGTGCGATGGGGTCACAGCGTACGAGTGATCGCCGTCGTGAACGACTAATAGCGGTTGGTGGAATGTCGATAAGTGAACTTGACCGGATACATGCGCCTATTGGCATTCCAATAGGCAGTAAAACACCATCTGAAATTGCGCTGGCTATTATGGCGGATATTGTTGCTTGCAAAAATGGCATTAAATTTGCAGAACGATTATCGAAAATAACAAAATAATCAATAAATTGAAAAAGAGCATTGGGTTGATGCTATGCTCTTTTATTAACGCTGGGATGAATACAAATAAGTACTAAATTCACGAATTTTGTCCATTAGCTTTGCCGAATCGTATTTATCGGTAATCACCTCAATATAAGCCGCGGTATCAAGGGTGTTTATTATGTTGAGTACTTTATTTGTAATTCAATTTTATAAACCAAATGTTAATTAGGGGAAATTGAAGTTAATGTGATATAAAAAATGTAATTCTTTGTACTGAAAGTGTTTTTAGGTTTATTACGAGTGGTTTGGTAGTTTTAATATTTGCAAGAATTTATCGATAATTTTCACATATTAATCGTTTTTTGATAGTGGCTAGTTTATTTGATGATTTAATATTCATACAGGCTATGAATTATCAAGATGAAGCATAATGAGTATATTTAATAAGATTGGTTTGTATAACATTAAGAGCACTAATGTTAATTTGGTTACGTATAAGAAAAATGGTAATTCGTTGTTTTTAAAAAACATAAATGAGATAAAAAACAATTCGTTATCAACTAAAAATAATACTAATTATTGTGTTCGAAAAAAAAATAGCAGTAATCAAAGTAATTTTAGTCTTGGAATTAGTAAATTGAGTCGTTCAACTTCAGGCATAAGTAAAAAAAATTATCGGAGCTCTGTTAATGCTAACCTTAATAAGGTGGCTCGTAGTAACCTAAGAGAGCTTGTTAATAAATCTGTTGTGATATCGGATTCAGGAGCGAATGCTAGAATTAACTTCGCTAATACAACAAGATTTAATGGTGTTAAAACCGAGACTACTCTTAGTGAAAAGAGTGAATTGTTAAAAGATAAAGCTCAAGTAATGAAAGGCGATGTTAGCCCATTGATTGGAAAAGGTATTATATCGACTAAGGTGGTGGATAGTAAATTACCAATTGAATGCGATTATGTTAGGTTTGATAAAGAAAGTGAACAGCTTACTAACAATATCTTAGATATTGCTTATGGACTTGAAGCCTATAGTGGGAAAAATATTCAATCGGCCGAGATTATATTAGGAACTCCAATAGGTAATTATTATAATAAACAAGAATTTAGTGATAATCTTAAGTGCATACAATTGGATAATGGTAACTGTGGAACCGTAGGTTTCAGATTTAATTTATCACAACTTAAACCAGAACAGCCTCTACTCATTCATAGCGGAGAGCTTTCAGGTTGTACTATGGTATTTGGTATAAAAGATGAACATTTTTATGCACTACATAGCGGGCAACCAGGAAATAATAAATCAGAATGGGAAACTGAAATAGATGGTTCAAAGTCGATAATTGATAGTCATAAAAAAATGACAGGATCATCGACTAAAACTGATGGTCAAATTAATAATCAAGTTCTTACTGATTATCTTCATGAAAACTTTGAGTATTCAATAATGACCTTTTGTGGGCATGGTGAAAATGTTAATAGTCAAAAAAATGTCATTTCTTTTGACTATAATAAATCATCAACACTGATTAGTAAAAATGAGGTTAGAGTCGCGAATGCGATTGTGGTATTAACTAATGACAATGGCGTAATTAAAATGAGCTCTCTTAGTGATGATATAGCGATTGATAAAAATTCGTTAAAAACCAAATCATTATCACATACTATGTCTGGTTCTAAAGAAATATTGGTATTGAAAAGTAATACCAAATTATAGAGAGTGCTTGTAGATGGAATTCAGAAAATTTTTTATGATTAAATATATAAAATAAAAGTAGTGTTAAATGTGAATGAGCACTGAATTATATTGAAAATATAGTACTATCGTTTCATCTAGCTAGCGATATCACTTATTTTTATATAGAGCTCTTTTCAATGAATAGGTATACTAGTACAGTTGATTTTAAAAGTAAGTTATTACATTTTTTGATGTAATATAAAATTAAAAACAAATATATTCTAATATTGATTGTTTTATTTGAGTGATATTTATTTTTAAGTCTAATATAGACAATCATTATTGGTCATTTCGTTATTCTTTTATGGAATGTTTTAAATGAAAAAAACAATTCGCCAAGTGACATTTGATTTATTACGTAAACTCGATATTACAACTGTTTTTGGTAACCCTGGTTCAACAGAAGAAACATTTTTAAAAGATTTTCCGAGTGATTTCCAATATATACAAACGCTACACGAGTCTTCGGCGGTTGCGGCGGCAGATGGTTATGCTCAAGGTATGCGTAAAGTGGCGATGGTCAACGTTCACACCTCTGCTGGTTTAAGTAATGCAATGAGTAATATTTTAACCGCATACATGAATCGTACTCCATTAATTATTACTGCCGGTAATCAAACTCGTGAAATGCTACTTATGGAACCTTGGCTAACGAATATTGAGCCAGAAGTGCTACCAAAGCCTTGGGTTAAATGGAGTTATCAACCCGTTCGCGCGGAAGATGTTCCCGCTGCTTTTATGCGTGCTTATGCTATGGCATTACAGCCGCCGGCCGGGCCAGTATTTTTATCCATTCCACTTGATGATTGGGACAAACCTGCTGTAGACAATAATGCCGTTGTGCGTTCAGTTTCTGAACGCATTGGTTACGATCCTCTGCGATTGCATGAATTTGCTGACGCGCTCTCGGCTGCAAAAAATCCGGTACTGATTTATGGTTCGGCAATTGCGAGAGGGCAAGGCTGGGATGCAGGAATTAAACTGGCTGAAAAATTAAATATTCCAGTTTGGTCAGCCCCTGCGTCAGAGCGTCCACCTTTTCCGGAAACTCATCCTCTTTATGCAGGCGGTCTTCCATTTGCGATTGCACCTTTATCTGAAAAATTACAAGGGCATGATTTAGCAATAATTATTGGTGCACCTGTTTTTAGGTATTACCCTTATGTAGGGGGGGAATATATTCCTGATGGCCTGCGTTTATTACATATTACTGACGACCCGATTGAAGCAGGGCGATCGCCTGTTGGTGATAGTTTATTAAGTGATGCAGTTCTCGCAATCGAAGGATTAACTCATCTGGTGACAGCAAGAGCTACAGCAGCGAAAACAGTTGTTAAACAATCACATGGGATGGCGCCTCATCCGGCAGCTCCAGAGACGCTGGCAAATGATACTCCACTGAGCGCCTCACAATTATTTCGTGCACTTAGAGCTGTTTCACCGAAAGAAACCATCTTGGTTGAAGAGTCACCTTCTAATCTTGGTGAATTACATCGCGAATGGCCCATTGAATCACCGGATTCATTTTATACTTTTGCAAGTGGTTCATTAGGTTGGAACTTACCCGCGAGTGTTGGGCTTGCATTAGCAGAAAGAGATAGCGGTCGCAATCGTCCTGTGATGGCAATTATTGGTGATGGCTCGATGCAATATTCAATTCAAGGTTTATGGAGTGCCGCTCAACATAATTTGCCGATTGTGTTTGTGATACCGCGAAATAGTGAATATGCGATTTTAAAATCATTTGCGGTATTAGAAGAAACACCGGGAGTGCCGGGGTTAGATATCCCAAACTTAGATATTGTGGCATTAGGCAAGGGTTATGGTTGTGCTGCGATAAAAGCAGAAACGATTGAACAGGTAAAACAAGCTTGTAAAGATGCTTTTAGTCGTAAAGGACCAACTGTTATTGAAGTCCCAATTTTACCAGCAATTCCGCCACTTATTTAATTACAATACAGAATTAATGGTTTAAATAGCCTCACATCAGTCAATGTGGAGGCTATTTTTTTAGCCTCTTTTCGCAAAAATGTGTAAGTTTTTTGTAATCAATCTATTTTAGATAATTTACTGTATCGTTTCGGCTTTATATAGTTCTTTAATCTATAATAGAAAGTCGTTCACAGCTTTTGGTAGATGAGAGAAAATGCAAAAAAAATCAATTAATCCTTCTTCTGTTTTTGATTCTTTACAATATGGTTTTAGTCAGGCAATTGAGACAACAGGTACTCGCCAGTTATTCCTTTCGGGGCAGGTGGGCGTTAATGCAAATCAAGAAACTGTGGCTGGTGGTATGTATGAGCAAACAGTACAATCGTTAGTCAATATTGAACATGTTATCAAAGAAGCCGGCGGTGATTTATCTCACGTTTCGATGCTGAGGATCTATATTAAACAAGGCTTTGATACTCATGATGAACAGCTCGATATTGCGAAAGCCTTAAAAGAAAAATTTAATGCAACGCCACCTGCGTCATCATGGATTATTGTTACGGGGCTATCTTTACCTGAGTGGTTAATTGAAATCGAAGCTCACGCAGTGTTAAGCTAAGCGATTAAATAACTAAATAGATCAATAGCGCTATTTGGCGCTATTTTTGATTTTTTCATTAAAAAGAGGTTGTTATGTCAGGCGCTAAACTCGGTGGTGAAAGAGTTCGCAGTGAAACAGGTAAGAATAAACGATTATCACGACTTGAAATTAATGAAATAAAACGTGCTGTTGAAATTGAAAACTCGATTTGTAAAAGGCACGGAAAAAAAGCTAAGCTTCCTATAGTTGTTCGTTTTCATTGTGGCTGTAATTGTTTTTCAGTTAATGTTAAATAAAGTTAAATTTTCATGATATTCAACCAAAACTTAAATTTTATTTGCTATCGTGCGTGATGTCCATTCTTCAGTTAGTGAAGTTAATAATTTTTTGATTACATTAGTTTGTATGATATCTATTTTTATACTTATTTTTCAAAAGATTATAATATTAGGGTATCTAACTAAAAAAACTAAAGCACATATAGTAAAGTTTTTTCTATCAATATAGATTAAAAATAGGGTGGCTATAGCTATTAGTACTCAGTTCTTATTTTTAGAATTAAGCCCTAATATTTAAATTATATTGGAAAAATACAATGAAAGCTATATTGAATTTTTTATTGTTGGTTATGAGTATATTTTTTATTTCTGCATGTGATAATTTTGATCTCATGGAAAGTAAGGGGAAGTTTTATTATAGTAATCCAACGAAAAATAATATTATATTTAAAATAGATGGGAAAAAATATGATGTATTACCCAACCATCATGGGATGATTCAGCTTTCTTCTGGTTTACATACTATGGCGGACAATAAAAATAATATAACGACATTTATGGTATTCGAACATAATTCTGGTGGGATTATTAATCCGTATCATTTTATATATTATACATTATCAGAGGTTTATAGCGTAGAAGGAAATAGTGATATATTCAAGCCCTCCATTCAGCCGATTATTTTTCATGGTCATGAGCTAGCGATGCCGATTAGAAGTACTAGCGCTCAGATTATCGATGCAAATTTATTTAGATGTCACTCTCCTATCGGAGAGAAGTTGCCTACGTTGATAGCTTCGAAAAATAATAATTTTGAAGGTAATATTCAATCTAAGTGTTTTGATGAAAGTGAAATAATTGAATATATCGATCTCAAAGAGAATTCAAGTTTAATTTCTGAAATAGAAAAAGATAACGCAATGAATTTAGTGAATATGAAATTCAATTATGAAATACCGAGTGTTGATTTTTTAGATCCTCAAGTGCAGTCAACAGCTCAACAGCTAATTAAATTAGTTATGCAATTACAAGAATCAAATAACACTGATATTCATGATAGATTAAATACACAGTTTCATCAGTTAAGCATTGATTTTGTTAATGCGTATACGGCATCCTCTATAAATTATAGCTCTGAAGAAAATGAGAGATATAATGCGTTTTTTAAACAAATTAATCAGCTTAGAAATGGTGGTATTTGGATACGATAACGCTTTGTATTTTTGGTATTATCAGTAATGATGAAAAAATTTAAGGCGAATTGGTATAGCCTATTCTCCGGTAATAATTATCAGTAACAATAAGTGTGAAACATGAATTAAGAATATGCTTATCAATTAAGCAGAGTAATCTTATTTGAAATAATTATTAAAATTGGATGATAGCTATAGGCCATATTAACTGTAACTTCATCAAGGAATTCGGCGATGACTAAATTAAAAAAGTCGTTTTTAACCATGATATCAACCGCTTTAATATTATTATTTTCGAGTGTTTCACTGGGTAAAAGTGTTATTGAAACAACCAAAGATACGGAAGTCTTAGACTTAGTCTTTATCTTAGATAAAAGTGGTTCTATGTCTGGTTTCGAATCAGATACGATTGGTGGTTATAATAGTGTTTTAGCTGAAAATAGAAATAAAAATGGCAAGACATTTATTACAACTATTTTATTTAATGACAAAACTAAAATACTCCATAATAGAGAACCAATAAGTAAAATCTCTAACTTAACCTTGGAAGATTATTCTGTCGATGGATATACCGCTTTACTGGATGCTATTGGTGAAGGCATTGAAAAAATGCGTGAAAATAGAAAAATCACTAAGAATAATAATGTATTGTTTGTGATCATTACTGATGGTGAAGAAAATAAAAGTAAAAAGTATAGTCATGAAAAAATTAAAGCGATGATTAAATCCGCAGAAACTGAAGATAAATGGGACTTTATTTTCTTAGGTGCGAATATCGATGCAATTTCAGAAGCTGAAAATATTGGAATTAAAGGCTCCAATGCGACAGGCTATATCCAAGATGGAACAGGATATGATAAAGCTTATCGAGCAGTAAACAAAGCCGTTGAATCGAAGCAAATGGCTGCACCAATATCAGAGGATTGGAAACAGGAAGTTGAGGCTGATGCAAAGGAACGCAAAAAATAATCAAATAATATTGATTTAAAAATAGTGAGTTAGTGATGTAAGAAACCTCGATAGCTAAACAGGATTTAAATGTTGGCTATTGAGGTTTTTCTTGCGTATTTTTTAATTTCATTAATAGGTCACTAATTACATCTCAGCCGATAAAATGCTAGTCGTGATTGTTTAGCGATTTGGCTAAATCTCAAACTCAATTGTCAAATTTGCATAAGCCAACCTTCTTTTTCATCGATATGATAAAAAACTAAATGATTTATGAGGACACTTATGTGGAGCTTCTTCTTTGCTTATTTGGTTTTATATCAGGGATCACCACTGCATTATTTGGCTTTGGCGGTGGTTTCATCACAGTCCCCTTATTATACACATTAATTATATTAGTTTGGGGGCCTCGCAGTAACGCTGGAGAGGTTGCCATGCAAATTGCAGTGGCAACTTCAACCTGTGTGATGATTTTCTCTTCTCTACTTTCGTGTCGTGCTCATTATTTGAAAGGTAATCTCAACGGGTCAATGATACGTCCATTTATTATCCCTATTTCTTTAGGTGGAATTATGGGGGCATTTATCGCGTTATCGGTAGACAGTGAATGGATCCGTTGGATATTTATTGGCTACTTAGTTATCACAATATTTGATTGTTTTATTCGCCCCGGTTTTATGAAAATAAGTTCAAATAGTATTGGAGCGGTTAAAAAGAGATTTTATGCAGATACACCGATTGGTGTGCTCATTGGCGCAGTCGCTGCATTTTTAGGTGTTGGCGGCAGTGTAATGACCGTCCCACTAATGAGACGACGTGGTGCTAGTATGATCCAAGCGGCGGCGTTCGCTAATCCGTTAACTTTACCGATGGCAATTACTGGCACATTAACCTATTTATATTTTGCGATGACAAAAAATCTTGAGTTAGGCACAGGCTTTATGGGGATGATTTATATTAAAGGCGCGTTGATATTGATTGTATCCTCTTGGTTAGGTATCCGATTTTCAGCGTTATTAATGCCTTATCTGAGTGATAAACGTCATGCACAAAGTTATCCATTATTATTGTTAATTGTGTTAGTTGCTATGCTATTAACCTAATCTACCCATGGCATTTTGAGTGGTATTATATAGAGATTAAATGCAGTTTAATGTTGAGATTTTCTGCTAAATGGCCCTTTTGGTACACCTTTTGTAGGCGAACCACGATCAAACGGTTGTTTCCTGAGTGATTATGGTAGAATATGTTCGGTTACTACAGGCTTTTAGCGCGCATTTGGCATTGAGGAATGATGACAATGAATGAGGCAGAAACTCGCCCAACAAATTTTATCCGTCAGATCATAGATGAAGATCTGGCGACTGGAAAACACACTTCGGTGCATACTCGTTTTCCGCCAGAACCGAATGGCTATTTACACATTGGTCATGCGAAATCAATTTGCTTGAATTTTGGTATTGCGCAGGATTATCAGGGACAGTGTAATTTACGCTTTGATGATACCAATCCTGCAAAAGAAGATGTTGAATACGTTAACTCAATTCAAAATGATGTGCAGTGGCTTGGCTTCAAATGGAGCGGCGATGTTCGCTACTCATCAGATTATTTTGATGCATTGTATCAGTATGCGGTAGAGCTTATTAATAAAGGTCTTGCCTATGTTGATGAACTCAGTGCGGATCAAATTCGCGAATACCGTGGTACGTTAAAAGAGCCAGGTAAAAACAGCCCTTATCGTGACCGTCTTATTGCCGACAACTTAGCGTTATTTGAAAAAATGCGTGACGGTGGTTTTGAAGAAGGCAAAGCATGTTTACGTGCAAAAATCGATATGGCTTCACCATTTATGGTTATGCGTGACCCGGTTCTATATCGCATTAAATTTGCAGAACACCATCAAACTGGTAAAAAATGGTGTATCTACCCGATGTATGACTTTACGCATTGTATTTCTGATGCCCTAGAAGGGATCACGCACTCACTGTGTACATTGGAATTCCAAGATAACCGCCGTTTATACGATTGGGTTTTGGATAATATCACTATAGATTGCCACCCTCGCCAGTACGAATTTTCGCGCTTGAATCTTGAATACGCGATTATGTCTAAGCGTAAACTCAATCAATTAGTGACTGAAAAACACGTTAATGGTTGGGATGACCCTCGTATGTTGACCATTTCAGGTTTACGTCGTCGTGGTTATACAGCAGCTTCTATTCGTGAATTTTGCCTTCGCATTGGTGTCACTAAGCAAGATAATAATGTCGAAATGGCATCTCTAGAATCTTGTATTCGTGATGATTTAAATGCATCCGCACCACGAGCCATGGCAGTTATCGACCCAGTTCGTTTAGTGATTGAAAATAAAACAAATGGTGAAGAGATTTTAATTGCACCAAATCATCCAAACGACCCAGAGATGGGCACTCGTGAAGTACCATTTAGCAACGAATTATATATTGACCGTGCTGATTTTCGTGAAGAAGCTAACCGTCAATATAAACGCTTAGTTTTAGGTAAAGAAGTTCGCCTGCGTAATGCTTATATTATTAAAGCAGAACGTGTTGAAAAAGATGCAGAAGGCAATATCACTACTATTTACTGTACCTACGATGAAGATACATTAAATAAAGACCCTGCTGATGGCCGTAAAGTAAGAGGCGTAATTCACTGGGTGAGCATTCCTCATGCATTACCTGCTGAAATTCGTTTGTACGACCGTTTATTTACGGTGGCAAACCCAGCGGCAGAAGATGACTTTTTATCGACGATTAATCCAGAGTCTTTAGTTATCCGCCAAGGTTTTGTTGAACGTAGCTTACAAAATGCAGCACCTGAAAAAGCGTATCAGTTTGAACGCGAAGGTTATTTCTGTGCAGATAGTAAGTTGAGTAATGCAGAGTATCTGGTATTTAATCGGACGGTTGGGTTGCGCGATACTTGGTCTAAGGTTGAAGGGGCTTAAATCCTCGTCATATTTCGCGTTGTAGCTGCGTTGACTTCAATATTTAATGTCCCCGTCATTCTTTGCGCCACAGGGGTGTTGGCATCATTAAGCTACCCGAATCACATACTAGTGTATGCTCATCGGGATAGCTTTATTTGCCGCCTACCTGTGACACAAATTATTTAGGGGACAAATCTGAGTTAAACTTCGCTCGTTTTACTTTTTAAAAAGCCGCAATTTTCTGATAAAGATTGCGGCTTTTTTACAGATGGATAAAGCTATTATTTAGTTGTTTTATCTACATTGTTTTTCAATAAATCATGGAGATATTTATTGGCTGACATTATATTGCCTTGCCCATCTTTGACTTGATATTGTTCACCCGTAATGGATGATTTTGAGGCAACATTATCAATAAATTGCTCTGCGGTTTGTAATCTCTTATGTGTTTTACCTAGCTTTAATCTTAGGTGAGATTCAGCATCTATAGCACTATGTTCTGTGCCATTTCGAGTGAAAGTGAGATTTTGTTGCTTACCCAGTTCTGTTAATAGCGCTTCTGTACGGATCTTTTCTTCAGGGCTTAGGGCGAGAGCTTGGGTTGTGACAAAAAGGCTTAGAAACAAAATTAAAAATGATGAAAAACGACGAAATGATTGAGTTGATAACAGTTGCAAGGTATTCACTCCAATACGTTAAGATGCGGGAATTATAGAGCGTTACCGGATTTAAACTATTGGCGTTATTCTGAGAAGTTTATTTTTAAGGATTATCTCTATTTGGCCTTTTAAGGCATAAAACGATAGCCAATCCCGGTTTCGGTGAGAAGATGAATTGGCCGCGCTGGGTCATTTTCTAGCTTTTGGCGTAAATGCCCCATATAGATGCGAAGATAATGGTTATGTTCAACATAATTTGGTCCCCATACTTGTAATAGCAAATGGCGCTGAGTCAGTACTTTGCCGCTATTAGCAACCATTTCGCTGAGCAAACGAAACTCAATAGGGGTGAGATGTAACTGTTCATCTTTTTTGGTGACAACACGATTAATAAAATCGACGCTAATGTCACCGAATTGAAAAAGAGAACTTTCTTGACCTGTTTTACCAAATCGACGTAATGCGACTCGTACCCTTGCCAGCAATTCACTGATACCAAAAGGTTTTGTGAGATAATCATCAGCGCCAGCGTCAAGAGCGGCGACTTTTTGGGATTCCTCTTCACGAGCCGATAATACAATAACAGGAATACTACTCCACTTACGTAAATCACGAATTAAATCAATGCCATCGCCATCAGGTAAGCCAAGATCCAATATCAGTAAGTCAGGTTGTCTGGTGCCAGCCTCAATTAAGCCGCGATGATAGTTTTCAGCTTCAAATACCTTCCAATTTTCACCCTCCAACGCAAGGCGAACAAAGCGGCGGATCTCTTTTTCATCTTCAATAATTAGGATTTGATGGGTGCCCACGATGGTTAGACGTCTCCTAGATTTCGGCCTCAATTTCAGGCAATTGTTTTAAAGGTAAAACAAAGTGGAAACTGGCACCACCTTTTTCATTATTTTTAGCCCAGATCTCACCACCATGTAACTGAATGATAGCACGGCAAATTGCAAGACCTAAACCCACGCCAGGAATAGCGGATTCTTTTTGTGCACGCGAAAATTTATCAAAAATAGTTTGCTCTTGCCCATCAGGGATAGCATTACTGGCATCCCAAATTTCAATATGTACTTTTTGTGGCTCTGTATAGGCGCGAATTCCTATCGGTGTTTCTTCATCACTATATTTGGTCGCATTTTCCAATAAATTGATGAGTACACGTTCAATCAAGTTTGCATCACAATACAGCAGTAAATCCACTGGAATATCAATATCTAGGGGATGACTATGTAAAGTATAATCTAAAGTTCTCACTGCGCTACTGGTAATTTCTTGTAGTGACTGCCATTCAAGATTTGGTTGAATACTGCCAGATTGTAAGCGTGCCATATCAAGTAAGTTATTTACCAAGCGGGAAGTACTGAGCACTTGTTGACGCATTTTATCGACTTGGCTTGTATAGGGTGAATTTTCCGCAGACAAATTGAGCATGAGAATCTCTGTTTGACCAAATAAGACAGTCAATGGAGTTTTTAAATCATGAGAAAGCGCCGCGAGAAGTGAGTTTCTCAATTGTTCTCGTTCAATATCTAATTTAGCGGCTTCTGCTTGCTTGGTCAGTTGTAAGCGCGATAGGGCACTTGCAATTAATCCGGTAAAAGTTTGTAGCATGCGTTGTTGTTCGGGAATGAGTAATTGACGAATATTTGTCGGCTCAATAGCAAGAACAGCAAGTGTTTGATCTGCGGAGGTAATGGGTTGTAATTGATAAGGTACGCTCGGCAATGTATCTGTACCTGCACCTGCGGGCTGACGTTTATCGAAGCTCCATTTAGCAATGGCTTTATCAATTTGCATTGGGCTATGCCCTTTGCATTGCAAAGGAAATAACTGGTTATTTTCATCGGGTAATAATAAGCAGGTTTTTGCTTGAAATGCATTATTGATGAAATGATAACCTGTTTCGCCAATATCTTCTGTACTGAGTGCTTGACCCAATTCCTTAGTCATTTCATACAGATGGCGAGTTCGCTGTTCTCGATAACGTGCAATCCGCGCTTGATACCGCATACCCGCAGTGAGATTTCCGACGACGACGCCGACAATTAGCATCACGGAGAAGGTCACTAAATATTGCATATCCATGATAGCTAATGAAAAATGTGGCTGAACAAAGAACAAATCAAAGCTTATCACATTAATTAAAGCCGCAAAAATAGAGGGGCGACGTCCATAAAATAAGGCAATTAATACTACGCCAAGTAAATAAAGAGTGACTAAATTGGCTTTATCGAGGGCAAGTAAAAATGTGCGAGAAAAGAGGGTGATAGCGGCGCACATCAGTATCGCCATTAAAAAGCCATTGACGTCAGAGCGCCACTTTTCAGAAAACGGTTTTTTTTCTGGCTCTTTATCCCACTCACTTTTTTCTTCAAGTGCGACGATAACAAGGTCTAGATCGGGCCCTAACTTGCCTAAGCGATCGGCAAAGCCTTCACGAAGATTGAATTTTATCCATTTGCGATGCTTAATTCGGCGTCCGATTAGAATTTTGCCTAAATTATGCTCTCGCGCATAACGTAGGACTGCTTTTTCTTCTGAAGGATCTGATAGCGTGGCTGTTTCGGCCCCTAAGTCCTGCGCTAAACGTAATGCTTTTAAAATAGCGCGGCGCTGATTTTCAGGAAGGCGGTACAACGTTGGCGTTTCAACATAAACCGCATGCCAAATACTGCCTAATTTTGCCGCAAGGCGTGCTGCGGCTCGCACCAATTTTTCATTGCCCATATTATGACCAATGCATAAAAGTAATCCATCACGGGTATGCCAAACGGGTGCTTGTCCTTTTCCGTCACGAAATTCACGCATTTGGTCGTCAACACGGTCAGCGGTGCGACGTAAGGCTAATTCACGTAATGCAATAAGATTACCTTTACGGAAAAAGTGCTCGATAGCGCGCTCAGCTTGTCCTGAAATGTAAACTTTGCCTTCTTTTAAACGTTGGCGTAAATCATCAGGAGGAAGATCGACTAAGACCACTTCATCGGCGGCATCAAAAATATGATCGGGAACCGTTTCTCTAACGCGTATACCTGTAATACTGCCAACAATATCATTTAAACTTTCAATGTGTTGGACATTAATTGTTGTGAGTACATCAATACCTGCATCAAGTAACTCTTCAACATCTTGCCAACGTTTTGGATGGCGACTGCCTGTCGGATTACTAAAGGCGAGTTCATCCATTAGAATGATGGCTGGATTTCTTGCAAGAGCCCCATCAATGTCAAAAGCCTGTAAACGACGCCCGCGATGATGAAGTCGGCGAGGTGACAATTGAGCAAGGCCATCAAGAAGTGCCGCAGTCTCTTCCCTTTCATGGGTTTCAACTACACCAATAAGAACATCTAAACCTTGTGCTCTTAGGCGTTGCGCTTCTTGTAGCATGGCATAAGTTTTTCCGACACCTGCACAGGCGCCGAAAAATATTTTAAGTTTGCCACGTCCGTGCTCGTTTGCCTTAGCCAAAAGCTCATCTGGATTTGGGCGAACAGGCTCTTGATTATTCATATTAACCTCAGTGAGTTAGGCTATTTTCTTGTTGTTTATATTCATCAAGGGCGATATTGAGTTCTAACACATTCACCACAGGTTCGCCTAAAAATTTAAATAAAGCACTTTGTGTATGTGTGTTTATTAGCGATTTTACCTCTTCTAATGGGATCTGTCTGTTTTTGGCAATTCTTGGCGCTTGATAAAGTGCGGCGGCAATGGAAATACTTGGATCGAGACCACTTGCCGATGAGGTTAATAAATCAACTGGGATAGCTTGTCCCCCCTCAGGGTTCTGTTGTCGTAGTAATTCACTACGTTGTGACATGATGTTACTCAGTAATGGGTTACTGACCGCCAAGTTACTACCACCAGAGGCTAAGGTGTTATAAGGCATTTCCGATGTGGCAGAAGGGCGACCATGGAAATAGTCAATCCGTTGGTAATTTTGGCCAATTAATGCAGAGCCAATAATGTGTTCATCTTGCTTAATGAGCGAGCCGTTGGCTTGCCATGGAAAGAAGACATTTGCTAGCCCTGTTACCATCAGCGGATAGGCAATTCCCGTTATGAGGGTTAATAATAAAAGCATAATAATTGATGATCTAATCATGTTCATAATGGATTCCTTATATTCCAAATAGGCTAATAAACATATCAATGAGCTTGATACCAATGAATGGAACGATAAGTCCGCCAATACCATAGAGACTCAAGTTACGTTGCAACAGTGATTGAGAACTCATCGGGCGGTAATTAACGCCTTTCAATGCCAAGGGAATTAAAAATATAATGATCAAAGCATTAAAAATAACGGCCGATAGCAGGGCGGAAGCCGGTGAATGTAAGTGCATAATATTTAAAGCATTGAGCTGCGGCCAAGTCACAGCAAATGCCGCAGGGATGATGGCAAAATATTTAGCAATATCATTGGCAATACTGAAGGTGGTGAGTGAGCCACGCGTCATTAACATTTGTTTACCGATATGCACGACTTCAATTAATTTTGTTGGGTTTGAATCCAAATCCACCATGTTTCCGGCTTCTTTTGCTGCTTGAGTGCCCGAGTTCATCGCGACCGCAACATCCGCTTGTGCAAGTGCTGGCGCATCATTCGTACCATCCCCTGTCATTGCAACTAAGCGTCCTTCGGATTGATATTGGCGAATTAACGCCAATTTGGCTTCTGGAGTGGCCTCCGCGAGGAAATCGTCAACACCGGCTTCGGCAGCAATAGCTGCTGCGGTTAGATGGTTATCACCGGTGATCATGACGGTTTTAATGCCCATACTGCGCATTTGAGCAAAACGTTCTTTCATGCCACCTTTAACGATATCTTTAAGTGCTACCACGCCAAGTACCGTTTGATTATCGACAACGACTAGCGGTGTGCCACCTAAGCGTGCCACTTGTTCGACGAGTTTATCGGCTTCAGGGGGAAACTTACTATGGTTGGCTTCTACGTAGCGACGAATGGCATCGGCCGAGCCTTTACGGATCATTCTTTCACCAACATTGACACCGCTCATACGAGTCATTGCAGAGAAAGGTACAAAGGTTGCATTCATGGCGTGAATGTCTCTTTCACGTAGATTAAACTTTTGTTTGGCTAGGATCACGATACTACGGCCTTCTGGAGTTTCATCAGCTAGTGATGATAATTGAGCCGCATCAGCCAGTTGCTGTTCAGTTACACCTGCTAAAGGCAAAAATTCAGATGCTTGGCGATTACCGAGGGTAATGGTGCCTGTTTTATCAAGTAGCAGCACATCCACGTCGCCCGCCGCCTCGACAGCTCGACCGCTGGTGGCGATGACGTTCGCCGCTAACATTCGACTCATACCTGCAACGCCGATAGATGAAAGCAACCCGCCAATGGTGGTTGGAATTAAACATACTAATAATCCAATAAGTACTAATATTGAGACTGCGCTGCCCGCTCCTGCATTTTCAGCAGCATATAAGGTGAACGGGTAAAGCGTTGCACAAACTAATAAGAAAATGATGGTGAGGGCCGTTAACAAAATCGTTAACGCGATTTCATTCGGGGTTTTACGACGCTGTGCGCCTTCAACCATTGAGATCATTCGGTCTAAGAAGGTTTCACCCGGATTGACTGTACATTCAACAATTAACCAATCTGATAATACACGAGTACCGCCAGTGACAGATGAAAAGTCGCCACCTGACTCACGGATCACTGGGGCTGATTCTCCTGTAATGGCACTTTCATCGACGGAAGCGCCGCCTTCGATAACTTCACCATCACAAGGAACTGTTTCCCCTGCACGAATAAGTACGATATCGCCTTTACGTAGCAAATCAGAACTAACGATTTCTTGTGCCGCATCTAATGATGGTGTTGCCAGTTTAGTGGCGCTACTTTGTTGTTTCACCCCTTTAAGGCTTTGAGCTTGCGCTTTACTGCGACCTTCAGCTAAGGCTTCGGCAAAGTTTGCAAAAATGACGGTAAACCATAGCCATAAGGTGACCATACCACTAAACCATGCACTGCCTTGCGCATAGTTAGCTAACATTGCTAGCCATAAAATAGTTGTAATGATACTACCAATATAAACCACAAACATGACAGGGTTACGCCATTGCGCTTGAGGGGTACATTTTTTACAGGCATCAATAATAGATTGACGGATCAGTGCGTTATCAAACAATTGTGTTTTTTGATTTTTCATTTTTTTACCCTCATTACGCCACTAGCCAAATTTGCAAATGCTCTGCTATTGGGCCAAGCGCAAGTGCTGGAACAAATGTCAGCGCACCAATGAGAAGAACGGTTAGGATTAATAACCCAATAAATAAAGGGCCGTGGGTAGGAAGACTGGCAATACTGGCTGCTTGTGGTTTTTTCATCGCCATTGAACCGGCAATAGCAAGGACGGGTAAAATGACACCAAAGCGCCCAAGGAACATAGCAATGGCAAGTGACACGTTGTAGAACGGGGTATTAGCACTTAAACCCGCAAAAGCACTACCGTTATTATTTGCTGCGGAAGAAAATGCATATAAAACCTCACTAAAGCCATGAGCGCCAGGATTTAAAATACCTGCACGGCCAGCTTCGGTCATCAATGCGATTGTTGTACCAAGTAACACAAGTGTAGGTGTCACAAGTATGGCGATTGCGACCATTTTCATTTCACGCACTTCGATTTTTTTACCGAGGTATTCAGGTGTGCGACCAATCATCAAACCAGCAAGAAATACGGCCAGTAAAACAAATAGCAACATGCCATATAGACCTGAACCAACACCACCAAAGACCACTTCACCGATTTGCATCAACCACATTGGTACCATGCCGCCAAGTGCAGTAAATGAATCATGCATGGCATTGACTGCGCCACATGAAGCTGCTGTGGTGACAACGGCATATAATGCCGAACTCAACACCCCAAAACGGCTCTCTTTTCCTTCCATATTGGCACTGCTGTTAGCATGTAGCTCACTGAGGAATGGATTTCCTACATATTCAGCTTGGATAACTACAATCGCGGCAATTACAAAGATAATGGTCATTGCCCATAGCAAAGCATGACCTTGTTTGCTATCACCAACCATACGACCAAAAGCGAAACATAATGCAGTTGGTATTAGGAAAATCGCTAACATTTGGACAAAATTACTGAGTGCTGTCGGGTTTTCAAAAGGGTGAGCGGAATTGGCACCAAAGAAGCCACCACCATTGGTTCCTAGTAATTTTATGGCTTCTTGAGAAGCGACAGGACCCATAGGGAGAAGTTGCGCATTGCTGTCTAAATTACTGCTTAATAAATAGGCAGAGAAATTTTGGATAACCCCTTGGCTAACAAAGAATAGCGCAAAAACAATGGCAAGTGGCAGAAGAAGATATAAAGTGATCCGTGAAATATCTACCCACGCATTCCCGACTGTTTTACTAGCATGTCTTGAAAAAGCACGAATGAGCGCAAATACGACGGCGATCCCTGTTGCCGCAGATAGGAAGTTTTGAACCGTTAAACCAGCCATTTGACTGAGGTAACTTAGTGTGTTTTCACCGCTATAAGACTGCCAATTAGTATTTGCGACAAAGCTAATGGCGGTATTAAATGCCAGATCCCAGCTCATCCCCGGTAGCTTTTGAGGATTTAAGGGCAGGCTACCTTGGAACATCAAAATAGCAAATAACAAGCAAAAACCGAGAACATTAAATAGCAAAATTGCGATGGCATAACGTTGCCAACTCATTTCTGCCATTTCACGTCCACGCTGTTTAACTCCGCTAAAACGCCACAGTAATGATTCACTTTTATTGACAAAATGTGGCATATCACCATCAATAATACAGGCAATAAAATTACCTAATGGTTTAGCGAGCACTAAGAGTATCAGCAAGAAACTAGCGATAAGTAAAAATCCATTAGCCGCCATATTAAAAATCCTCCGCGTTAAGCAGGGCATAAATTAGATAAGCGAGTAGTCCAACAACAAGAACAGCCCCAATAGTGGAAAGTAATGACACAATGTTATCTCCTGAGTATTTCCATGAGGTTAGGGTAGAGATTTCGTTGTAAAGAAGCTGATAAAAAGAAGGCTAGGGGTGTAAAAAAAGTATAAAAATGGTAGCTATAAAAAATAAAAATCGCTCGTTACTTAAAATGCAACATGTTATTAATATGTTAATTTATTGTTTGTTTTATACGGTATTTGGTTAATAATTGTAATTAAGCAACAAAATATAGCTCGATTATTAATTTTTTTTGTAATTAAGTGGTCAGATGAGTAGTTTTATTACACAAATTGCAGTATCATAATTTCAGTTAATTTGTTTTTATATTATTTGTACGATTTTAGTGGCTCTTTTTGAGACTATCGAGTTTTATAGAAGTTGAAGAGCAATATTGGGATCGGCAAATAGAGTCGCTACTGAAGGAGGATACCGATGTCCACATATCGTGAATATTCCCGTAATCAGGTTTTAGCACGCCGTACTGCGGCTGTAACAGCTGGCATTCTAGCGTTCCCGGTTATGGTTTTTTACCCAAAACGAGCAAAATATTATAGTTACTTACATAAGGTCTGGGCGAAAACGAGTGATAAACCTGTGTGGCTGGAACGTTCAGAGATGGCGATGGAAAATCATCGTTAATTAAGCGTATAGCGAGTAAGTATATAAGTAACTCATCAGATATCCCTGCAATTAAATAATTGTGGGGATTTTTTTATCTAGTGAATATTATTTTTCAATTATTATCACAATAATAAATCACACAAAAAAGTTGTGTTCCTATTTATGCTTAGTACTATCAGTAAATTATATTCAAAATGGTGAGCTCAAGTTATTGAGCCCGTGCACTAAAAGGACAACAAAATGCATAACTTAAGATTAGAAGAAATCATTAATGATGAGTTGAAAGTCAGTGAAATCCAAGACTATGCGCCTAATGGACTACAAGTTGAAGGGCGTCCACATGTGCAAAAAATAATCACAGGGGTAACTGCTTGCCAAGCATTACTCGATGTTGCTGTCGAAAAAAAAGCCGATGCGGTGATTGTTCACCATGGCTATTTTTGGAAAAATGAACCCGCCATTATTAAAGGGATGAAAAGACAGCGCTTAAAAACATTATTAACTAATGATATCAATCTCTATGGCTATCACCTGCCATTAGATGCTCATCATAAATTAGGTAATAATGCCCAATTGGCTCATCTGATGGGAGTTCAAATTAATGGTCAAATTGATCCATTAATGCCATTTGGCTTTTTTGATAGCCCAATAAAGCCTGAAGAGCTAACTAACCGTTTAGAAACTCGACTTGGCCGTAAAGTGTTGCATTGCGGTGATAATGCAAAAGAGGAAATTCGTCAAATCGCATGGTGTACGGGAGGTGGGCAAGGGTTCATTTTGCAAGCGGCAGAATTCGGTGTTGATGCTTTCGTTACTGGAGAAGTTTCTGAGCAAACTATTCACATTGCAAGGGAAATGGGGATCCATTTCTACAGTGCCGGTCATCATGCAACAGAGCGTTATGGCATTAAAGCGCTGACAAAATGGCTCGTTGATCAGCATGGGTTAGACGCCGAGTTTGTCGATATCGACAATCCTGCCTAATTCTCGTCATATTTCACGCTGTGGCGGTGTTGGTTTCATTTGGCCATTTGGGTCACATACTTGTGTATGTTCCCCAAGCTGTCTTCATTCACCGCCTAGCCACAACATGAACTATTTAGAGAATTAATTTCCTTTATTTTTCAATTCATAGAAGATTTTTAGTAGTTTGTCTGAATTTGGTATTTTCTGGATGTTAAAACCAGAATTAAGCCCGATATTGCTAATACTAAACCTAAATGTTGGCTCCAGCCTGCAATCATTAAACCTAGCGCTAACCCGATGTAATAAAAAAGTCCAAGTATTGCCCCAGCGGTTCCTTTTGCATGGCTATAACTATTTAATGCGTTTGCCAATATATTCGGGATCGCAATACCATAGCTAATAACTACGCCTATTACGGGTGCTAAAAACCAAATTGAATCAATTAATGCGAAAACTAGGCATCCGCAAAGTAATGAAATAAGACTCGAAAGCTTAACTAATTGCTCTGAAGTATGTTTTTTAGCCAATAACTGTCGATTTATTAAAGAGCCTAATCCCACTCCGATAGCTAATAAAATGCCAGTTAGTCCGAATTGTTGCTGTGTGAAGCCTAATCGTTCAAAAATAAATGGCGCAAGTTGGTAGTAACTGAATAAATTAATGTTCAGAAATGAGATTAAAATCACATTTCTAATAATTTGTTTATCCCTAATCATCCTTAATAGAAACGCCATAAATGCGATCTTAGTCACACTCACTGGGCGGGTTTCAGGCAACTTATAACAGGACCATAACAATAAAACAGCTGCTATTGCCGCTAAACCACCAAAAACCGCTTGATAATCACCCAGATTAACCAGCACAGTGCCAGTTAACATGCCTAATGCAGGGCTTATGGCCAGTGCAATTCCCATAATCGAGAATACCTTTGCTAATTCATGACCTTGGTAGCTATCACGCATGATAGTTTGAGTTCCAATGGAGCCTACAGCAGCACCAAATGCAGATAACATACGTAAAATTAACAGTAAATAAAATTGTGAGATAAATAATGTTATGACAGATGCTACGCCATATAGACATAAACCCGCCAGAATTGTTGGGCGACGACCTAGTACGTCACACATTCTTCCCCAAAAAACGACACCTAATGCAAATGCAAAGAAATAGAGTGATAGCGTTTGGGAAGCTTGTTCTGGATTGACTTTAAATGCACTTGCTATGTGCGTCAAAGCTGGACTGTAAATGGTTTCTACTATTTGAGGAAACATCATTAAAGCAACTGCTAGCCATAATGAAAGAGGCGATTTCATCTGTTTTTCCTATATCGATATTCAATTGCAGGCAGTTTAGTGATATTTTTATTGTCTTATTACAAATATAAAGACAATAAATAACAATAAAGAGACATTATGGCTTGGTTAGCACAAACTGATGAATTTCAAACCCATTGGTATCAGGCACCAATATTGGGGATCGCCGCTCAAATGGGGCTGCATGACTCGGGTTTACATACTCATGAAATGGGACAATTATTGTTCACTCAGCAAGGTTGCATGCGTATTTCACTGGATAATAAAATTTCATTACTACCGCCGGGAAGAGTGGCGTGGATACCCCCATTTGTTCGTCATCGTGCGCAAATGAGAGCATCTGTAGGATATCGGTCTGTCTATTTGAGCCCTCAATATGCACAGAAAATTGGGCAGGATGTCGTGATTATGAATGTATCCCCTTTACTTAGAGAATTGCTTGAATGTGTTGCTATCGCGCCATTTGATAGCAATTGGCAGCAGGGGCGTTTGGCGAATTTAGTGCCTGTGTTTATTGATGAACTACAAAATGCAGAGGTAGAACCGACATTGTTAGCAATTCCTCAAGATCGCCGCTTTAAACATTTAGATATAGAAAAACTTCCGCCTGCACTAAATCAATTAGCACTCACTGTTGGGGCTAGTGAGAAAACGATTAGTCGAATTTTTTTGAAAGAAACAGGTATGAATTATCAGGCATGGCGACAGCAATGGCGTTTTATTAAAGGAATTGAATTACTTGCGCAAGGAAGGCCTTATCACTTTATTACTCAAGAGCTTGGCCTCACTAGTGATAGCGCGTTTATCAGCTTTTTTCGTAAGATGAGTGGTGTAACCCCAAGAGAATACCAACAGTAGTCAATAATAAAAAGATGAAAGTTGAAGAGTAAAAGGTCTTGAAAAATCAAGACCTTAATTAATGTAGGGCGTTCGGATTTAATTAAATATTATTTTTTTGATAATTCAGTGTTGAATTCACGTTTAGCATAACCAGTATAGAGCTGGCGAGGACGGGCAATTTTCAGACCGTCATCATGCATTTCGTTCCAATGCGCAATCCAGCCAATTGTTCGTGCAATAGCAAAAATAACGGTGAACATAGATGATGGAATACCCATTGCTTTCAGTATGATACCTGAATAGAAGTCGACGTTTGGATACAGTTTTTTCTCAATGAAATACGGGTCGTTTAGTGCGATACGTTCTAATTCCATCGCAACTTCTAATAAGCCATCATTGAGATTCAGCTCTTTCAGAACTTCGTGGCAAGTTTCACGCATTACAGTTGCACGAGGGTCATGGTTTTTATAAACGCGGTGACCAAAGCCCATCAAGCGGAAAGAGTCATTTTTGTCTTTAGCGCGTTCGATAAAGGCAGGAATGTGCTCAACTGTTTGAATTTCTTCTAACATGCGTAAGCAGGCTTCGTTAGCTCCACCATGCGCAGGTCCCCAAAGAGATGCAATGCCCGCTGCAATACAAGCAAATGGATTTGCACCTGATGAGCCAGCAGTACGTACGGTTGAGGTAGAGGCATTTTGTTCGTGATCAGCATGTAGAATAAGAATTCTATCCATCGCACGCTCAAGAACAGGGTTAACCTTATAGTCTTCACATGGAGTAGAGAACATCATGTGCAAGAAATTACCCGCGTAAGAGAGATCATTACGTGGATAAACAAAAGGTTGGCCAATTGAGTATTTATAACACATCGCTGCAACTGTTGGCATTTTTGACAACAAACGATAAGCGGTAATTTCGCGGTGACGTGGGTTATTAACATCAAGGGCATCGTGATAGAACGCAGCTAATGCACCGGTTACGCCACATAAAACGGCCATCGGATGGGAGTCACGACGGAAGCCATTAAGCATACGTGTAATTTGCTCATGGATCATGGTGTGGCGAGTTACGGTGTGTTTGAAGGTTTCGTATTCTTTTTGCGTCGGCGCTTCGCCGTACAACAGGATGTAACAAACTTCAAGGTAAGAGGCTTGGGTGGCTAATTGATCAATGGGATAACCACGATGCAGCAGGATGCCTTTGTCGCCATCAATGAAGGTAATTTTCGATTCACATGAGGCAGTTGAAGTAAAACCAGGGTCGTAAGTAAAGTACCCTTTTGAACCTAAAGTACGGACATCAATAACGTCTTGGCCTAGAGTCGGGCTTAGTACGTCTAGCTCAATTTCACCTGTACCTACAGTCGTTAGCTTAGCTTTGTTATCAGCCATTTATGGTCTCCTTAGCGCTTGATAATCGACACCCAACAACCTAGAACCCAGCTTTATACTGTGTCTTTGCGCATTGTTCTACCAGTGTTGTGAGGAAATCAGTTAGCTATCACATAAAACCCTGAAATCTGACGACCGACGACAATGTAATTAGGTTGTTCATGAGTGCTTAGATGTTATGTTATTTTTTGTTGTTTTCCCTACAATATCATTATTTGTGGTAAGGGGAACAACTTTCATAACTTTTGTTGTTTATGAATTTTGCCTTTTACGATGAAAATTCATTCACACCATTAAGGTAATTCTGCCAGACCTATATGTAAGGTAAATGTTGAATCATTGTCAAATAAGATAAGCACTTTTATACAAAATGTTTAAATCGTGATCCTTCTCACTGTTCGAGCTAAATGTCCCCAAACATTTTGTGTGGGAATTGTAATAGCTATGTGAAGACTTTATACTGGCGGCAGGTCTCCGGATTACCCTGTATTAGGAGTTCCCAGCGTGATCAGTATGCAACTTTGTTTAAACATGATGGATTACAGTTTGTGTTAAGTTGCATTTAGTACCCCTGTCACTGTCTGATTTCCACCCCAGGTCCGGAGGATGGAAAATAATAAAAGCTGTGTGGGCAAAATTGTGAAAAAACAAAGACCTGTCAACTTAGATTTGCAGACGATTCATTTCCCGATCACTGCAATTTCTTCGATCTTGCACCGTGTCTCTGGCGTCATTACTCTCATCGCAGTTGGTATTCTGCTTTGGTTGCTAGGGATATCTATCTCCTCTCCAGAAGGTTTTCAATACGCGTCTGAAATAATGACTGGCTTTTTTGCTAAGTTTATTCTTTGGGGCATTCTAACAGCATTGGCATATCACCTATGTGGTGGTATTCGTCATATGTTAATGGATTTTGGTTGCGTTGATGAAACCCTTGCTGCAGGAAACTCATCTGCAAAAATTACATTTGTTATTACTGTAATTCTGGCAATTCTGGCGGGGATATTAGTATGGTAAGTAATGCATCTGCTTTAGGCCGTACTGGTATCCAGGACTGGCTATTCATTCGCGGTTCTGCAATTGTTATCGTACTTTATGTACTCTACATTGTTGGCTTCGTTGCTATTAATGATATTACCTATGAAGTATGGCGTGGCTTCTTCGCTTCTTCTGTGACAAAAGTATTCACTATCCTCACGTTGTTTTCAATTTTGGTACATGCCTGGATTGGTATGTGGCAAGTATTGACCGACTATATTAAGCCAATCGCGTTGCGCTTAGTGCTACAACTGGTAATCGTTGTTGCTTTATTGGCTTACTTAATTTACGGAACAATTGTTGTGTGGGGTGCATAAATGAATCTGCCAATCAGAGAGTTTGACGCTATTGTCATTGGTGCTGGCGGTGCAGGTATGCGCGCAGCACTTCAGATTTCACAGCAAGGCCTAACTTGTGCTTTGTTGTCTAAAGTTTTTCCAACACGTTCTCATACAGTATCAGCACAAGGCGGTATTACTGTTGCACTTGGTAATACGCACCCTGATAACTGGGAATGGCATATGTATGACACCGTTAAGGGTTCTGATTATATCGGTGACCAAGACGCTATCGAGTACATGTGTAAAACTGGGCCGGAAGCTATCCTTGAATTAGAGCATATGGGATTGCCTTTCTCGCGCCTTGATGATGGCACTATTTATCAGCGTCCATTTGGTGGTCAATCCAAAAATTTTGGTGGTGAGCAAGCAGCACGTACCGCAGCTGCTGCTGACCGTACGGGTCACGCTCTGTTACATACTCTGTATCAGCAAAACTTGAAAAATCACACGACCATTTTTTCCGAGTGGTACGCCCTTGATTTAGTTAAAAATCAAGATGGTGATATTGTCGGTTGTACCGCAATCTGCATGGAAACCGGTGAGGTAGTTTACTTCAAAGCTAAAGCGACAATTTTAGCGACTGGCGGAGCAGGACGTATTTATCAGTCAACGACGAATGCACACATCAATACTGGTGATGGTGTTGGTATGGCAACTCGTGCTGGTGTGCCTTTGCAAGATATGGAAATGTGGCAGTTTCACCCGACAGGTATTGCCGGCGCTGGCGTTCTGGTGACAGAAGGTTGTCGTGGTGAAGGTGGTTATCTACTGAATAAAGATGGCGAGCGTTTTATGGAACGCTATGCACCAAACGCGAAAGATCTCGCGGGTCGTGATGTAGTTGCTCGTTCAATCATGATTGAAATCCGTGAAGGCCGTGGTTGTGATGGTCCTTGGGGTCCACACGCTAAACTGAAACTGGATCACTTAGGTAAAGATGTGCTGGAATCCCGTTTGCCGGGTATTCTTGAACTGTCTCGCACCTTTGCGCACGTTGACCCAATTAAAGAGCCAATTCCTGTTATTCCAACCTGTCACTATATGATGGGTGGGATTCCAACGAAAGTTACAGGGCAAGCGATTCGCTATAACGAAAAAGGCGAAGATGAAGTTATCCCTGGCTTGTTTGCAGTGGGTGAAATTGCTTGTGTATCCGTACATGGTGCAAACCGTTTAGGTGGTAACTCATTGCTTGACCTTGTGGTATTCGGTCGTGCAGCTGGCGTGCACTTGAAAGAATCAATCATGGAACAAGGTTCGATGCGTGATGCTTCTGAATCTGATATCGATGCGGCAATGACCCGCTTCAATCGTTGGGAAAATGCACGTACCGGTGAAGATCCTGTTGAGATTCGTAAAGCACTACAAACTTGCATGCAGCATAACTTCTCGGTATTCCGTGAAGGTGATGCAATGGCAAAAGGTTTAGAAGAGCTGAAAGTGATTCGTGAGCGTCTGCAAAATGCACGTCTTGATGATACGTCGACTGAATTTAATACTCAGCGTATCGAATGTTTAGAACTGGATAACTTGATGGAAACGGCTTATGCAACAGCACAAGCTGCAAATTTCCGTACAGAAAGTCGTGGTGCTCATAGCCGTTTTGACTATCCAGAGCGTGATGATGCGAATTGGTTATGTCACTCATTGTATTTACCGCAATCTGAAACGATGACGCGTCGTGAAGTTAACATGCAGCCTAAGTTGCGTGAACCCTTCCCACCGAAAATTCGTACCTACTAATGTGTGGTGTTAATCCAGTTGCGGAGAAATAAATTATGAAACAACAATTTTCGATTTATCGCTATAACCCGGATGTGGATAGCGCACCACGTATGCAAGATTACACCCTTGAATTACCGGAAGGGCGTGACATGATGCTATTGGATGCGTTGATTCAGCTGAAAGAACAAGATCCTACACTGTCTTTTCGCCGTTCTTGTCGTGAAGGAGTGTGTGGTTCTGATGGTCTGAACATGAACGGTAAAAATGGACTGGCTTGCATTACGCCAGTATCTGCTTTAACGCGTAATGGGAAGAAAATTGTGATCCGTCCATTACCCGGTCTGCCTGTTGTGCGTGACTTGATTATCGACATGACTCAATTTTACACCCAATACGAAAAAATTCGGCCTTATCTTCTTAATGATAATAAGAACCCACCGGCGCGTGAAAATATACAATCACCTGCACAACGTGAAAAGCTCGATGGTTTATATGAGTGTATTTTGTGTGCGTGTTGTTCAACTTCTTGCCCATCTTTTTGGTGGAATCCGGATAAATTTATTGGTCCCGCAGGTCTACTTGCAGCGTATCGATTCCTGATTGATAGTCGCGATACTGAAACGGATTCAAGATTAGATGATCTGAACGACGCTTTTAGTGTTTTCCGCTGTCATAGCATTATGAATTGTGTCAATGTATGCCCTAAAGGACTAAATCCAACGAAAGCTATCGGCCATATTAAATCTATGTTACTAAAACATAGTGCATAAAAGCTGATTTTGACCAGCGGTACCTAGGTACTGCTGGTTAATTAAGTGATAGCACAAAATAAACACATAAAGTAAAGATAAAGCGTAAAATAAAAATGCTAATCTTGTAAAATAGTCCATAAAGTCACCGAAAGCGTAAAGTAAAAAAGTGAAAGTAAAAAGCCAACTGCAAAAGATGAAGACACGAGCGTAAGCAAGGAACCTTTAAAAACCGCAGCCAGTTTTTAAAGGTTCCTTAAAAGGGAAACCCTCAATTGATAATGGGACTCCCAAAGTGAGAACATGCAAAAAGCATGTCCAAGAGAACCTTTATCGAGGTCGCTTAAATGCGGCGATTAGTTAACCACGGCGAAAACTAAAGCTTCTAATAGCTTAAGGGATCACAATGCAGAACGGCGTAATGAAGGACTGGCTGGATTCAAGCTTTCTGGCAGGCGCGAACCAGTCTTATATAGAACAGCTCTATGAAGATTATCTGACTGACCCTAATTCCGTAGATGAGCAATGGAAAGATATTTTCCAACAACTGGCTGGTGCAAGCACCAACAGTGAGCAATTTCACTCGCAAGCACGCGATTATTTCCGTCGCTTAGCAAAAGATTCTACGCGTTATCACACCTCTATTAGCGATCCTACGATCGATGCAAAACAAGTTAAAGTTTTGCAACTAATTAACGCATTCCGCTTTCGTGGACATCAAAACGCAAATCTTGATCCGTTAGGTCTTTGGAATCGAGAATCTGTTCCAGATTTAGATCCCGCCTTCCACAACTTAACAAAAGAAGATTTTGACGAAACGTTCAACGTGGGTTCGTTTGCTATCGGCAAAGAAACCATGAAGCTCAGTGACTTATATAAGGAGCTGAAACGCATTTACTGCGGTTCAATCGGCGCTGAATATATGCACATCACCAACACTGAAGAAAAGCGCTGGATACAGCAACGTCTTGAGTCTGTGAATGTTGCAGAGCAATTCTCTAAAGAAGAGAAACGTCGTTTCTTAGCTGAACTGACTGCTGCCGAAGGCCTTGAGCGTTACTTAGGTGCTAAATTCCCAGGGGCAAAACGTTTTTCACTGGAAGGTGGTGATTCATTGATCCCTATGTTGAAGGATCTGATCCACCACGCCGGCAAGCAAGATACACGTGAAGTTGTTTTAGGTATGGCTCACCGTGGCCGCCTCAACGTTCTGATTAATATCTTAGGTAAAAAACCAGCTGAACTTTTTGATGAGTTTGCGGGCAAGCACAAAGATCACTCAACTGCAGGTGATGTGAAATACCATCAAGGTTTTTCATCTGACTTTGAAACCGCGGGTTCGCGCGTTCACTTAGCGTTGGCGTTTAACCCATCGCATCTTGAAATTGTTAGCCCAGTTGTTATTGGTTCTGTACGCGCACGCCGTGACCGTCTTGATGAAGGTCGCAGCAATATGGTTCTGCCTATTACCATTCATGGTGACTCGGCAGTGACAGGTCAGGGCGTAGTTCAAGAAACTTTGAACATGTCTCAAGCTCGCGGTTATGAGGTTGGCGGTACAATGCGTATCGTAATTAATAACCAAATTGGTTTTACGACTTCAAATCCAAAAGATACGCGTTCAACTGAATACTGTACGGATATCGTGAAAATGGTGCAGGCACCAATTTTCCACGTTAATGCAGATGATCCTGAAGCGGTTGCTTTTGTGACTCGCTTAGCGCTTGATTTCCGTAATACATTTAAACGTGACGTGATGATCGACCTAGTCTGTTATCGCCGTCATGGTCATAATGAAGCTGATGAGCCAAATGCAACTCAGCCAATTATGTATCAAAAAATTAAGCAGCATCCGACACCACGTAAAATTTATGCAGATCGCTTAATTGAAAGTGGTGTGGTTTCTGCAAATGAAGTGACTGAGATGGTTAATCTCTATCGTGATGCGCTTGACAGAGGTGACTGTGTCGTTGAAGAGTACCGTGAAATGGGACTCAATGCGTACACGTGGGAACCTTACTTAAATCATGATTGGGATGCTTCATATAAATCAACTTATGATCCTAAACGACTCACTGAACTTGCGACGAAATTAAGCACAATTCCTGATGGTATTGTTGCTCAATCACGTGTTGAGAAAATCTATGCAGATCGTTTAGAAATGGCGAAAGGTGAAAAACTTCTCGATTGGGGTGCAGCTGAAGTTTTAGCCTATGCCACACTTGTCGATGAAGGCGTTGCTGTTCGTTTATCAGGTGAAGATGCCGGACGTGGTACATTCTTCCATCGTCATGCGGTTGTTCATAACCAAACGAATGGCTCCGTCTACGTACCTTTGCAAAATGTTCATAATGGTCAAGGTGTATTTAATGTTTGGGACTCAGTCCTGACTGAAAATGCGGTACTTGCATTCGAATATGGTTACGCAACAACTGAACCGCGCACACTAACGATTTGGGAAGCGCAATTTGGTGACTTTGCTAACTGTGCTCAAGTAGTTATCGACCAATTTATTAGCTCAGGCGAGCAAAAATGGGGTCGTATGTGTGGTCTGGTCATGTTACTGCCTCATGGTTATGAAGGTCAGGGCCCAGAGCATTCATCTGCACGTTTAGAACGTTACCTACAACTGTGTGCAGATCAGAACATGCAAGTGTGTGTACCATCAACACCGGCACAGGTTTATCACATGTTACGTCGCCAAGCGCTACGTGGTATGCGCCGTCCTCTGATTGTTATGTCACCTAAATCACTGCTTCGTCACCCATTAGCGGTATCAAGCATGGAAGAACTGGCCAATGGCAAGTTTGAAACAGTTATCGGTGAAATAGATGAAATCAATCCGAAAAATGTGAAACGTGTCGTTCTGTGTTCAGGGAAAGTCTATTACGATCTATTAGAGCAACGTCGTAAGAATGAACAAACCGATGTTGCGATAGTTCGTATTGAACAGCTATATCCGTTCCCACACGAAGATATCCAAAATGCATTGGCGCCATTTACTAATGCGAAAGACTTCATTTGGTGTCAAGAAGAGCCATTAAACCAAGGTGCTTGGTACTGTAGTCAACATAATTTCCGTGAAGCAATCCCTGCCGGAGCGACTTTACGCTATGCAGGCCGTGCTGCTTCTTCTTCTCCAGCAGTTGGTTATACGTCCGTTCACCAGGAACAACAAAAAGCCCTGGTAAATGACGCTTTGAACATTGAATAAATAAAGGATACAAAATGAGTAGCGTAGAAATTCTTGTTCCCGATCTTCCTGAATCCGTTGCAGATGCGTCGGTTGCCACATGGCATAAAAAGGCAGGTGATAGAGTCGAGCGTGACGAAGTGCTGGTAGAGATCGAAACAGACAAAGTGGTTTTAGAAGTTCCTGCGAGTGAAGCGGGTATCTTAGAAGCTATCGTTGAAGAAGAAGGCGCAACTGTTTTATCTAAACAGTTATTAGGCCGTATTCGTTTAGGTGATAGCACTGGTATTCCTGCTGAAGTTAAAGAAGCTCAGGTATCGACACCTGCACAACGTCAAACTGGTAGCTTAGAAACTGAAAGCAATGATGCGCTGAGCCCAGCTATTCGTCGCCTAATTGCTGAGCACGGCTTGAATGCAGCAGATATTAAAGGAACGGGTGTTGGTGGTCGTTTAACGCGTGAAGATGTTGAGAAACATTTAGCAACTAACAAACCTGCGGCAGCAGCAGTTGCTCAAGCACCGGCAGTTCCACAAGCGCCATTAGCACATCGTAGTGAAAAACGTGTTCCAATGACTCGTTTGCGTAAACGTATTGCAGAGCGTTTACTGGAAGCGAAAAATACTACGGCGATGCTGACCACGTTCAACGAAATCAACATGCAGCCAATCAAAGACTTACGTACCCAGTACGGTGAAGCATTTGAAAAACGTCATGGTGTACGTTTAGGCTTTATGTCTTTTTATATTAAAGCGGCGGTTGAAGCACTGAAACGTTACCCAGAAGTGAATGCTTCTATTGACGGTTCTGATGTGATTTATCATAACTACTTTGATATTAGTATTGCAGTTTCAACGCCACGAGGCTTGGTAACACCAGTTTTACGTGATGTTGATGGCATGAGCATGGCTGATATTGAAAAAAATATTAAAGAACTGGCTATCAAAGGTCGCGACGGTAAGTTAACAGTTGAAGACTTAACGGGTGGTAATTTCACTATCACTAATGGCGGCGTATTCGGTTCTCTGATGTCCACCCCTATCATTAACCCACCACAGAGCGCAATTTTAGGCATGCATGCCATTAAAGACCGCCCTATGGCTGTAAATGGTAAGGTAGAAATTCTTCCTATGATGTATTTAGCGCTGTCTTATGACCACCGTTTAGTTGATGGTCGTGAATCAGTGGGCTTCTTAGTCGCTATCAAAGATATGCTGGAAGATCCAACTCGTTTACTGCTAGACGTATAGCAACATAACAGGGCAGGGTACAACCTGCCCGGTCTGAAGTAACCGATGTAACCAGTTCGCTGGTTGCTAAATCAGTAACAATTGCAGAGGCGAATAAACGCCTCTTCAGACTTAATTATGGATAGAACATCATGAATTTACACGAGTATCAGGCAAAACAGCTGTTTGCACGTTATGGTATGCCAGCGCCGACAGGCTATGCTTGTTCAACGGTCGCTGAAACCCTTGAAGCTGCTAAAAAAATTGGTAATGGTCCTTGGGTCATTAAATGCCAAGTTCATGCAGGTGGACGTGGTAAAGCAGGTGGCGTTAAAGTTACAAATGATATCAACGATATCAGTGCATTTGCTGAAAAGTGGTTAGGTCAAAACTTAGTAACCTATCAAACAGATGCAAACGGTCAGCCGGTTAACCAAATTTTGGTAGAAACGGCGACTGATATTGCAAAAGAACTCTATTTAGGTGCCGTTGTTGACCGTAGCACTCGTCGTGTCGTATTCATGGCGTCAACTGAAGGTGGCGTTGAAATTGAGAAAGTTGCTGAAGAAACGCCAGAGTTAATTCATAAAGCAAGTATTGATCCACTGACAGGTCCTATGCCTTACCAAGGCCGTGAGCTTGCATTCAAATTAGGCTTAACGGGTAAACAAGTTAGCCAGTTTGCTAAAATTTTCATGGGTCTAGCAACGTTATTCCTTGAGCGCGATCTTGCATTAGCTGAAATTAACCCACTGGTTATTAATACCGAGGGTGACCTGGTTTGCTTAGATGGTAAATTAGGAATTGATAGCAACGCATTATATCGTCAGCCAGAAATGCGTGAAATGCATGATGCATCCCAAGAAGATGCGCGTGAAGCACAAGCCGCTCAGTGGGAACTGAATTATGTTGCTCTCGATGGCAACATTGGTTGTATGGTTAATGGTGCGGGTCTTGCAATGGGAACGATGGATATCGTTAAATTGCACGGCGGTTCCCCAGCTAACTTCCTTGATGTCGGTGGCGGGGCAACTAAAGAGCGCGTAACTGAAGCGTTTAAAATCATCCTTTCAGATGAAAATGTTAAAGCGGTTTTTGTTAACATTTTTGGTGGTATTGTTCGTTGCGACCTGATTGCCGACGGTATCATTGGTGCAGTTGAAGAAGTTGGCGTCAATGTGCCAGTTGTTGTGCGTTTAGAGGGTAATAATGCTGAACTCGGAACGAAAAAACTGGCAGAAAGTGGCTTGAATATTATTGCTGCTAACAGCCTGACTGATGCAGCTAAAAAAGCAGTAGCAGCAGCGGAGGCTAAATAATGTCTATTTTAATCGATAAAAACACCAAAGTAATTTGCCAAGGTTTTACGGGTGGTCAAGGTACATTCCACTCAGAACAAGCTATTGCTTACGGTACAAAAATGGTTGGTGGTGTCACACCAGGTAAAGGCGGCACAACGCATTTAGGCCTTCCTGTATTTAATACCGTGCGTGAAGCTGTAGAAGCAACTGGTGCGACTGCATCAGTTATCTATGTGCCAGCACCATTTTGTAAAGATTCTATCTTAGAAGCTATCGATGCAGGCATTAAGCTAATTATTACTATTACTGAAGGTATCCCAACTCTGGATATGCTGACAGTTAAAGTAAAATTAGACCAAGCAGGCGTTCGCATGATCGGTCCAAACTGCCCAGGGGTTATCACACCGGGTCAATGTAAGATTGGTATTATGCCGGGGCACATTCATCTGCCAGGTAAAGTTGGAATTGTTTCTCGCTCAGGAACGTTGACCTATGAAGCGGTTAAACAAACTACAGATGCAGGATTAGGCCAATCTACATGTGTCGGTATTGGTGGCGACCCAATTCCGGGTTCTAACTTTATCGATATCTTGAAATTATTCCAAGAAGATCCACAAACTGAAGCGATTGTTATGATCGGTGAAATTGGTGGTAACGCAGAAGAAGAAGCGGCTGCATATATTAAAGAGCACGTGACTAAACCTGTGGTTGGTTATATTGCAGGTGTTACGGCGCCGAAAGGTAAGCGTATGGGCCACGCAGGCGCAATTATCGCTGGTGGTAAAGGTACTGCCGATGAGAAATTTGCTGCTTTAGAAGCCGCTGGCGTGAAAACTGTTCGTAGCCTTGCAGATATCGGCGATGCAGTAAAATCATTGCTAAACAAGTAAGCTAAGCGCGAGTTATTTATTCGCGTTTAGGGTAAGAGACAGAAGCCCGCATCTATTTTGGATGCGGGTTTTTTTATAGCTGGCGTTTATACTATAGGCTTAATCAATGTATAAAATGAAATAAGATTCCGCTGTCACCATGGTATAAAGTGCGTTAGCGATGTTTAGATATAGTGAGTATGATTTTTGGTTGTGGGAAAGGAAAGCACAATTAATGGAGAAATACGTAATTTGCGGTACATCAATTTTATGGATTTAAAGTGATTTTAATTAACGATAAATAGACAATTAGTTGAGATAAGTTCTTTTTTTAATAAAATTCGTAATAACTGCAAAATAAGATACTATAATAAATTAAATATTCTTTTTTTGAATGTTTAAAAGAAAGATAATATTTTTTTGTTAATCTTTTAAAGAAAAATGCATATTTGCTTCATTGTCAATAACAGCAAATTAACATCTAAATAACGATTAATTGTTTGTGGCTTCAATCAATTAACAAAAAGCAAAAAATTGACGTAAATCAATTCATTGCTACTGGCTTTATTTGTTTAAATTGCTTAAATTGGTGCTCGATCAAATATGTCTTTATCTATTAAATAGTATAATTCTTGATGTAAAGTCAGAATTCAAATCTGAATCACGTAAAAGAAGTTTATTGTATGTAAAGATAAGCGTACTATTATTATAGTGTAGTTAGTTCTTTTCCTTTTGTTAATTATTTGTTGTTTTGAGGCATTTTTTGCTGGTAGTTAAGAGGTCCTTCGGTTTTAAACTGAAGGCCGGGTTGCCGCAAGTCGGTGTCTTCCTGCTAGGAGCAAGGAGTCAAGATGTTTGATATTGTCGAACTGTCAAGATTACAGTTTGCCATGACTGCGATGTACCATTTCCTATTTGTACCATTGACGCTTGGTATGGCGTTTTTGCTTGCGATTATGGAAACGGTATATGTACTATCTGGTAAGCAAATTTATAAAGATATGACTAAGTTCTGGGGTAAGTTATTTGGTATTAACTTTGCCCTAGGTGTTGCAACTGGTTTGACTATGGAGTTCCAATTCGGTACTAACTGGTCTTACTATTCGCACTATGTCGGAGATATCTTCGGTGCACCTCTTGCAATCGAAGGTTTGATGGCGTTCTTCTTAGAATCTACCTTTGTTGGTTTATTCTTCTTTGGTTGGGATCGTTTAAGCAAAAATCAGCACCTCGCGGTGACTTGGTTGGTTGCTTTAGGCTCTAACTTCTCTGCATTGTGGATTTTGGTCGCGAATGGTTGGATGCAAAACCCTATCGCTTCTGACTTTAACTTTGAAACCATGCGCATGGAAATGCTTAGCTTCTCGGAGCTAGTGCTGAACCCTGTCGCACAAGTTAAATTTGTTCACACTGTTGCTGCGGGTTATTGTACTGGTGCCATGTTCATTCTTGGTATTAGTTCATACTACTTGCTAAAAGGACGTGATGTTGCTTTTGCTAAACGTTCTTTTGCAATTGCTGCAAGTTTTGGTATTGCTGCGGTTCTGTCTGTTATCGTGCTTGGTGATGAGTCAGGTTACGAAATGGGTGACGTGCAAAAAACTAAACTCGCTGCAGTTGAAGCAGAATGGGAAACTCACCCACCTCCGGCTTCATTTAATCTGATTGCATGGCCTGATACTGAAAAGCAAGAGAATAAATTCGCTATTTCTATTCCTTGGGCAATGGGTATCATCGCAACACGTTCACTGGATACACCTGTTTTAGGTCTGAAAGACTTAATGAAACAGCATGAAG
Source organism: Providencia sp. Je.9.19 (assembly GCF_051129765.1). Lineage (NCBI taxonomy): Bacteria > Pseudomonadati > Pseudomonadota > Gammaproteobacteria > Enterobacterales > Morganellaceae > Providencia > Providencia sp. Je.9.19. Next base: position 288,122 of record NZ_JBCPSS010000003.1, on the reverse strand, counting down.
TTCGTATTCGTAACGGTATGATTGCTTATGGTCAGTTGCAACAGCTTTTAGCTGGTGACAAAGATCCTGCTCTACGTACAGCATTTGAAGCAAGCAAAATCGACCTCGGTTATGGTCTTCTGCTGAAACAATATGCACCAAACGTTGTTGATGCAACAGAAGCACAAATCCAACAAGCAGTGAAAGACAGTATCCCGAACGTAGGTCCATTATTTTGGGCATTCCGTATCATGGTTGGTGTTGGCTTCTTACTACTCTTAATTATTGGATTGTCTTTCTTAGCTGTTGTACGCAACCGTATTGGTCAAAACAAATGGTTACTGCGTGCGACTCTATATGGTATTCCATTACCATGGATTGCAATTGAATCAGGCTGGTTTGTTGCGGAGTATGGTCGTCAGCCGTGGGCAATTGGTGAGGTGTTACCTGTTTCGGTTGCACACTCTAACTTGACTACTCATGACCTGATCTTCTCTTTAGTCCTGATTTGTGGTCTGTATACGCTGTTCTTAATTGCTGAAATGTTCTTGATGTTCAAATTTGCTCGCAAAGGCCCTAGTAGCCTGAAAACGGGTCGTTACCATTTTGAACAGAAAAACAGTTCAACACACGACGTTCAGTAAATAGGAGTCCACTTATGTTTGATTATGAAGTTCTTCGATTTGTGTGGTGGATCCTTATCGGCGTTCTGCTGATTGGTTTTGCTGTCACGGATGGCTTTGACATGGGCGTTGGCTTCTTATTACCTATCTTAGGTAAAACGGATACTGAACGCCGTATCATGATTAATGCCGTTGCACCGCACTGGGATGGTAACCAAGTTTGGTTGATCACCGCGGGTGGTGCAATGTTTGCTGCATGGCCACAAGTCTACGCTGCTGCATTTTCTGGATTCTATGTTGCTATGATTTTGGTTTTAGCTGCATTATTCTTCCGTCCGATCGGTTTTGACTACCGTTCAAAACTGGAGAATCCAAAATGGCGTAGCATGTGGGACTGGGGTCTGTTTATCGGTGGTTTTGTTCCACCACTAGTTATCGGTGTTGCGTTTGGTAACCTATTATTAGGTGTTCCACTGCAAATTGATAATCAACAGTATCTGACTTATACCGGTAATCTGTTTGGTCTGCTGAACCCTTATGGTTTGTTAGCGGGTGTTGTAAGTTTGATGATGATTGTTACCCAAGGTGCAACTTATCTACAAATGCGTACAGCAGGTGAGTTACATCTGCGTGTTCGTAAGACAACTTACCTAACTGCTTTAATAACACTGTTAGCGTTTGCTGGTGCGGGTGTATGGTTAGTTATGGGTATTGATGGTTATGCGATAACCTCAACTATTGATACTTATGGCGTATCTAACCCACTGAACAAAACTGTAGAAGTCGTTTCTGGTGGATGGCTGGTTAACTTCAATAACTATCCAGCGCTGTGGGCTCTGCCTGCTTTAGGCGTAGCACTGCCATTATTTACAATGCTGTTCACGAAAGCAGATAAGAATGGATTAGCATTTGTTAGCTCATCTCTGACTATCGCATGTATTATTTTGACATGTGGCGTTGCGATGTTCCCATTCATCATGCCATCAAGCATTATGCCTAATGCAAGCTTGACCATGTGGGATGCAACATCTAGCTTGTTTACTCTACAGGTTATGACTGTTGTTGCTATCATTTTTGTTCCGCTAGTATTGGCTTACACTGCGTGGTGTTACTACAAAATGTTTGGCCGTTTGGACAAAAACTTCATCGAAAGCAACAAGCATTCACTGTATTAAGGAGCATAACATATGTGGTATTTCGCCTGGATTCTCGGCACTCTGTTAGCTTGTAGTTTTGCAGTGATTGCAGCATTAGCGCTAGAGCATTCTGAAGACTCTAAAGCTGCTAAAACAGCTAAAGATGGTGAGTAAATAATATGCTGGTGGATAAAACCTATCAGCTAATGGATAAGGGGCTAATAAGGGCCCTTATCCTTATTTTAGCGCTAGTGACTGCCGGTGCTGTGATGTGGGATCCAACCCTATTTGCAGCCAGTACCAGTTCATTTTTAATTTGGCAAGGGTTGCTGTTAATTTGGGCAACTTGTAGTTCGATGATTTTTGGTGTGGGTTTTAAACCTAAAAAAGTCATCTGGCGAGCAGTTTTTCATCCTCTTCCTGCTGCTATCATCCTTATCTGGGGACTGATTAGAGTCTTTAGTTAATCTATATCCGCTATAATTTGAGTTGTATGGTGATTACATTTACGTATTAAGTTATCAGGTTAATTTAAGTTAAGTGTGATATTTGGCTGTATTCGTTTGTCGATTACCTATAATTTTAATTATTTTGCGTATATTTACTCATTATGGGTCATCGTACCCATAATTATTTTTGATATCTTTACTTTCAAAGTGATTCCAATGCGGCACCGTCTTGCGTATAGTGGCACCGTTAATTGATTTAACCTAAGACGGAGTGGTTGCTATGTTATTTCGCTGGCCTGTTCGCGTGTATTATGAAGATACAGATGCGGGCGGTGTAGTTTATCATGCTCGTTATTTAGCTTTTTTTGAGCGGGCAAGAACTGAAATGTTGCGAAATAAAGGGATCAATCAGCAAAGCATGCTTACTGAGAACCTTGGCTTTGTCGTGCGTAGTATGACTATCGACTTTGTTAAAGGTGCTCGATTAGATGATCTGTTAGAAGTTGAAACACAAATTGTTGAAATGAAACGTGCCTCATTAATCTTTAATCAAAGGTTAGTTGATTCACAAGGTAATCTACTTTGTGGGGCAACCGCCTTAATTGCTTGTGTGGACATATCAAAAATGAAGCCTAAAGCGCTTCCTAAGTCTATTGTCGCGGAGTTTAAACAGTGACTGACATGAATATCCTGGATTTATTCCTAAAAGCTAGCCTATTGGTTCAGCTTATAATGTTCGTTTTGATGGGTTTTTCTATTGCATCTTGGGCCATCATTATTCAAAGAACAAAAATTTTAAATGCGGCAACGCGTGAAGCCGAAGCGTTCGAGGATAAGTTCTGGTCAGGTATTGAGTTATCTCGCCTGTATAAAGAGAGCCAAGCTCGCCGTGATGCCTTAAGCGGAACAGAGCAAATATTTTACTCTGGATTTAAAGAATTTGTTCGTTTACATCAAGCGAATATTCATGCTCCTGATGCTGTCCTTACCGGCGCCTCTCGAGCTATGCGCATTTCAATGAACCGTGAGCTTGAATCGGCGGAAGCTAATATTCCTTTCTTAGGTACCGTAGGGTCGATTAGCCCTTATATTGGTCTATTTGGTACTGTATGGGGAATCATGCACGCCTTTATTGCACTTGGTGCGGTAAAGCAAGCAACACTGCAAATGGTTGCACCGGGTATCGCTGAAGCACTTATTGCAACTGCTATTGGTTTGTTTGCTGCTATTCCTGCGGTTATGGCTTTTAACCGTTTAAACTTGCGCGTAAACAAATTAGAGCAAAGCTATGACAACTTCACGGAAGAGTTTCTGGCAATATTGCACCGTCAGGCATTCTCAGCTGATAAGAAATAAGACGGGGAGAAAAGCGAATGGCGCGCAATAGTAGACGCAAACGTGAGCTGAAATCCGAAATCAACATTGTTCCATTACTGGATGTTTTGTTGGTGTTGCTGTTGATTTTTATGGCGACCGCACCAATTATTTCTCAGAGCGTGGAGGTTGACCTACCGGATGCTACTGATACGCAAACTGTATCATCGAGTGATAATCCTCCGATTATCTTAGAGGTAGCCGGCGTGGATCAATATAATATGTTGATTGATGGAGATCGCTTAGAGCTACTTCCACCTGAACAGATTGCAGCTGAGGCTAAAGCACAGCTAGAGAAAAATCCGAAAGCGGTTTTCCTTATTGGCGGCGCTAAAGAAGTTCCTTATGATGAAGTCATTAAGGCGCTTAATATTTTGCATCGTGCAGGAATTAAATCTGTCGGCTTGATGACTCAGGCTATCTAGACTGAATTGTTTAGTTTGAATTCGAATTAGTCACGATTCTTTTTTTGGAAGCCAGCGTGGGAAAGACAAAAGAGAAAAAAGATAACTTAAACCGTTCATTGATCGTGTCGATAGTTCTGCACGTTCTTTTGATTGGTCTAATTGTTATAGGCTCTTTAGTTTCTGTCGTCAAACTTGGCGGTGGGGGAGAAGAAGGCACGGTTATAGATGCCGTGATGGTCGACCCCGGTGCGATTGTTGAGCAATATAATCAAACTCAGCAACAGCAAAATAGTGCCAAGCAGGCAGCTAAAGAGCGTAAAGAGAAAGAACAGAAACAAGATGCTGAGCTGAGGGAAAAGCAAGAGCAGGAACAAAAACGTCTGCAAAAGCTTGAAGAGGAGCGCATTAAAACAGAGCGCGAAACAGATAAGCAGTTAAAAGAAGCAGAAGAACAGCAAAAACAAGCAAAAGAAGCAGCGAAAAAAGCCAAGGAAGAGCAAAAAGTTGCTGAAGAAGCTGCTGCACAAGCAAAAGCTGAAAAAGAAAAATTAGTTAAAGAACAAACTGAAGCTAAGGCTAAGGCCGAAGCCCAAGCTAAGAAAGAAGCTGAAGCCACTAAGGCTAAAGCCGATGCAGAAGCGAAAGCAAAAACTGAAGCCGATGCTAAAGCTAAAGCTGAAAAAGAGGCTAAAGCTAAAGCGGACAAAGAAGCTAAAGACGCTAAAGCTAAAGCAGACAAAGAAGCTAAAGATGCTAAAGCTAAGGCCGCTAAGGCTAAAGCAGAAGCTGCGAAAAGTGCATCATCCGTTGATGACTTACTGGGTGACTTAACCGCATCAGGCCCAAGTAAACAAGGTGGAGAAGCCGCAGCAGGAAGTGGCGGTGGTAAAAAATCAGGCGCTTCCAACTCAGATGTGGATAGCTATGCAGGGAAAGTGAAAGCGGCGATCCAAAGCAAGTTCTATGATTCTGAAAGTTATCGTGGACGAACTTGTGATCTCCAATTGAAGCTTGCGCCGGATGGATTATTGGTTAGTATTACACCAAAAAATAGTCCAACTAATGACGCGGCACTATGTGATGCGGCAATTAGAGCAGCTAAACTTGCTACAATGCCGAAACCACCTAGTCGAGAGGTCTATGATACATTTAATAAAGCAGGTAGCACTGTAGTGTTTAAGCCTTAGTTTTCAATGAGTAAGTGTTTTTGTCATTGAAAAACTCATCGCAAAAGCATAAATAGTTTCTGTGCTATCTAGTTTTGTTATTATACCTTTGTTAAAATTCAGCGAATTATTGCGATGATGAATATTGCAGTAAGGGAGATTACGGATGAAGCAGGCTTTTAAAGTAGTTTTAGGGTTCCTAATGTTATGGGCTACTATTGCTCAAGCAGAAATACGTATTGAAATCACTGAGGGTGTTAATACCGCTCAGCCGATTGGTGTCGTGCCTTTTAAATGGGCAGGTGCTGGTGCACCACCACAAGAGGTTGGCATGATTGTTGGTGCTGATTTACGTAATAGTGGGAAGTTTAACCCAATTGAGCCAAGTCGTATGCCTCAACAACCTGGCACGGCTTCTGAAGTTATTCCTGATGCTTGGACTGCGTTAGGGATTAACGCGGTTGTTGTTGGTCAGGTACAGCCTGCTGCTGATGGTAGTTATGTTGTCAGTTATCAGTTAGTGGACGTTGCGGCTAACCCTGGCGCTGTACTTGCTCAAAATCAGTTTAAAGTAACCAAAGAATGGTTACGCTATGCAGCACATACTGCAAGTGATGAAGTATTTGAGAAATTGACTGGCATCCGTGGTGCTTTCCGTACCCGTATCGCTTATGTTGTGGTGAATAAAGGCGGTCAATATCCTTATGAATTACGAGTTTCTGATTATGACGGTTTTAACCAATTTACGGTTCACCGTTCACCAGAACCTTTAATGTCGCCAGCATGGTCACCTGATGGTGAAAAACTGGCTTATGTAACGTTTGAAAGCGGTAGTTCAGCTTTAGTTATTCAGACTCTATCAAGTGGCGCTATTCGCCAGGTTGCATCATTCCCGCGTCATAACGGTGCTCCTGCGTTTTCACCTGATGGGACTAAATTAGCTTTTGCTCTGTCAAAAACAGGCAGCCTGAATTTATATATTATGGAACTAGCAAGTGGGCAAATTCGTCAGGTAACCGATGGTCGCAGTAATAATACTGAGCCAACTTGGATGCCAGATAGCCAAACTTTAGTCTATACTTCAGATCAGGCGGGACGCCCGCAAATTTATAAAATGAATATTAATGGTGGTAGCCCTGAACGTGTTTCTTGGGAAGGAACGCAAAATCAGGATGCTGATGTAAGCCCGGATGGAACTTTCTTAGTGATGGTCAGCTCTGGGGGCGGTCAACAGCATATCGCCAAACAGGATCTGGCAACGAATAACGTTGAGTTTTTAACGAAAACGTTCCTAGATGAAACGCCGAGTATCGCACCTAACGGCACTATGGTAATTTATAGCTCCTCTCAAGGCTTGGGGACTATATTGCAGCTAGTTTCGACCGACGGGCGTTTCAAAGCGCGTCTTCCGGCTACCGATGGACAGGTAAAATTTCCTGCCTGGTCGCCGTATCTGTGATGCATAATAATAATGTGTGGCAAAATATTAAGGATCTAAACGATGCAACTGAATAAAGTGCTTAAAGGGCTGATGATCGCGTTACCAATCATGGCAGTCGCAGCTTGTAGCTCTAACAAAAACAATGACCAAGATGGTGTTGATACTTCTACAAATCAAACTAACACTGGTCTGTCTGCGGAAGAGCTGGCACGTCAGCAAATGGAACAGCTGCAACAGAACAACACTGTTTACTTTGGCTTTGACAAATACAACGTATCTCCAGAATACGCTGATATGTTAGATGCACACGCAGCATTCCTGCGCAGCAACCCATCAGTACGTGTTGTAGTTGAAGGTCATGCGGATGAGCGTGGTACTCCAGAATACAACATCGCGTTGGGCGAACGTCGTGCTAATGCAGTTAAAATGTACCTGCAAAGCAAAGGTGTTTCTGGTGACCAAGTTTCACTGGTTTCTTACGGTAAAGAAAAACCAGCTGTGTTAGGTCATACTGAAGCAGACTACGCGAAAAACCGTCGTGCAGTCATTGCATACTAATAGATAAGCGAAATTATCTATTATGAACAGTAACTTCAGACAACTCCTAGTTGGTCTGTCGTTATTGGTTGGCGTAGCGGTCCCTTGGACCGCTATTGCCCAAGCGCCAATCAACAATGTCGGATCGGGTTCGCCCGGAGACCGTCTCTCCCAGCTTGAGACTGCTGTTAGCTCTCAAGGTCAAATTCTGTATCAAATCCAGCAACAACTCGCTGATAACCAACGTGACATTGATATGCTACGTGGTCAGATTCAAGAAAGTGAATACAAATTGAATCAAGTTGTCGAGCGTCAAAAAGATTTGTACATGCAATTAGACAATGCTGGTGGCGGTAATTCAACTAACTCAACAGATGCAGCAGATACAAGTGCATCTAACGCACAATCACCTTCAGATGCCACACCAGCAGCGGGTTCCAATGCTGGTGGTAATGAAAAAGATGATTATAATGCGGCCGTTCAACTTGCGATGAACAGTAAATCAAAAGCTCAAATTGACGAAGCGATTGGTTCACTACAAGGGTTTATTAAAACCTATCCTAAATCGGGATATCTATCTAACGCTAATTATTGGTTGGGGCAGTTAAACTACAATAAAGGTAGCAAAGACGATGCTGCATTCTACTTTGCGACTGTAGTGAAGCAATATCCAAAATCCCAAAAGAGCAGTGAAGCTTTATATAAAGTTGGGCTGATCATGCAAGATAAGGGACAAAAAGATAAAGCAAAAGCTGTTTATCAACAGGTGTTAAAACAGTACCCGAATAGTTCTGGTTCAAAACTTGCTGAAAAAAAGTTGAGTACACTTTAATTCATAGCCCCGAAGACATATTCCCAAATATTTCGGGGTTATCCGTATGATAAGTGTGCATTCAGTCTTTTTTTTCAAAAAAATCATTGCACCATCGTCAGAAATCAGTATTATTAGCCGCCGTTGATACGAGAATAAGTTTACTCAGATGTTTGTGATAATCTTAGGTTTTTAACCGTATAAACGAGAGTTAATTAGTAAGATTTTAATTAACTAGAAAACTTTAAGATGGGCCGTTAGCTCAGTCGGTAGATTAGTCGAGTTTTTGCAAGCTGGTTGCAGGTTCGAAATGAGCGAAGCGAATCATTCGAAGTAATAGAAAGTTTTAAGATGGGCCGTTAGCTCAGTCGGTAGAGCAGTTGACTTTTAATCAATTGGTCGCAGGTTCGAATCCCGCACGGCCCACCATCTTAAAGTTTTTTAGATTGTAAAAGCAGTAGAAAGTTTCAAGATGGGCCGTTAGCTCAGTCGGTAGAGCAGTTGACTTTTAATCAATTGGTCGCAGGTTCGAATCCCGCACGGCCCACCATCTTAGATCTTATTCGTAGCAACTCGCAGATACCTCGACAAGCTGGTCGCAGGTTCGACCCGTAGGGTTGAAGCCGAAGGCTGAATAATCCCGCACGGCCCACCATCTTAGTTCTTATCAGTAGCAAACTCGCAGATACCTCGATAAGTATTGCCATCTAACGGCTCACAAAATATAGCAGTCCTTTGCCATATACTTGATGCCATTTCTAGTGCTAAATATCTTCAGCGATTAATCCGTTGTCCATTAGAATATCTCTGACCAAATCTTGCATTTTATTTCCTACCGCTAGTTTTCCGTCGTAACCTAATAATGGGGCCAACTCGGTTGCTACTTCAAGAAAACATGCCATTAAACAATTAAGTGATAGCGCTGCTTTTTGGGCGGTACTACAATCGAAAATAGTTTCGAGTGCATTGATAAAATGTTCAGGCATCCAATCATGGTATTTTCGACCACCATACCAAACATTTTGTTCAGTCATACTTTTGTTAGAAACTAAAAGTTCTAATAAAGATAAGAAATTTTGCTTCATATCTGCACTTCGAGACCAAGCCATCCACAGCTCATTACGTGTTAATGCAATCGCAACTTGATGCGCTTCATACCAAAAATCAGAAATTAGTTCTTCAAACTCTGTTTCAGTCAGTGCGCTAGGCAGTAGTGATGTATTATTTGATTTAGTTGGCAGCCCATCAGTAATGCCACTTTTATCTAATAAAACGGCATAGCCACGAGAAAAAGTACCGTCTAAACCTTCTTTTTTCATCTTACTAAGGCGTTCAGGTTCTGCGAAGGTGAAATCAACTTTTCTACCTTCCTCATAAATGACTAAACAAGTTGGTGATTCTGGCTCGTTTTCACCACCATTTAAGAGATGTAATGCAACGAGTGGTTGCCCAAAATGATTAATCCATTCCTTTTCAGTAAATAGCTCAGTAACGCCGTGACCAATTAATTCGATGTCTATATCTGAATAGCTATCTATATGTTGCTCTCGTCCTCTAGAGCCGGTCAGCACAACAGCCTCAATTCTAGGATCAAGTAATGAAATAGAAATTATTTTATTTATTAACGATGCAGGTGATTCCATAACTAACCTATCTAGTATAACAAGAACGACTACGATACCGATAAAGTGGATTAAAAGCGAAAAAACTAATGTAAATCAAGTAAAGGGTATCAGGTATAGATAAAAACAGTTTGGTTTGCTAAAAATGGTAAAGACTTGTTCGTTAAAGTGGGGTATCGTGTTTAGTATATAAAACAAAAATAAGCGTATTGAGTGATTTAATTCTCGATTGTCGTTATAAAATCGCGTTATGCTAAACAGAGGCAAGAGATGAGCGAGTTTATTGATTTTAACCAGTCAATTTATCCATTCCCGGCTAAACCTGCGTTACTAAGCTCGGATGAAAAAGCATTTTATCGGGAACGAATCAAATCGTTGCTGATTGAAAAAAATGCGGTGATCGTGGCCCATTATTATACCGACCCAGAAATCCAAGCTTTAGCTGAAGAAACTGGTGGATGTGTTGCAGACTCATTAGAAATGGCGCGCTTTGGTTCTCTTCATCCCGCGTCTACATTATTAGTTGCTGGGGTTCGATTTATGGGGGAAACCGCTAAAATCTTGAGTCCAGAAAAAAATGTATTAATGCCAACATTGGACGCTCAATGTTCATTAGATTTGGGTTGCCCAGAAGACGAATTTGCTCGTTTTTGCGATGAACATCCAGATAGAACGGTTGTTGTTTATGCGAATACATCTGCTGCTGTCAAAGCTCGAGCTGACTGGGTGGTAACATCTAGTATTGCCGTTGAGCTGATCGATCACCTCGATAGCCTAGGTGAAAAAATTATTTGGGCGCCAGACCGTCATTTAGGCCGATATGTGCAACAGCAAACAGGTGCGGATATTTTATGTTGGGATGGCGCTTGTATCGTTCACGATGAATTTAAAACGCAATCATTGGAAAAAATGAAAGCGTTATATCCAGAAGCAGCAGTGCTTGTTCATCCTGAATCTCCTCAAGCTATTGTTGAACTTGCTGATGCGGTTGGTTCGACTAGCCAATTAATTAAAGCAGCTCAAACCTTACCGAATTCTTCTATGATAGTGGCGACCGATAAAGGCATTTTTTACAAAATGCAGCAGGCATGTCCTGATAAGTCATTATATATCGCTCCAACGGCTGGTGAGGGAGCAACTTGTCGAACATGTGCACATTGCCCTTGGATGGCAATGAATGGTTTAAAAGCGATTGCAGAGGCGCTAGAGGGACGTGAACAACAGCATCAAATTCAAGTGAGCGAGCAGCTACGACAAAAAGCTATGTTACCATTAAATAAAATGTTGGATTTTGCCATGAGCCTAAAATAGGCGTACACAATTTAGTGGTCATGGTCGTAATGAGCAATGCTATTTTAACACAAACTTATATAGGATTTAGGGATGGATTTCTTTAGCACAACCAATACGTTAGTTCAAATTCCGTTATGGGATTCAGTTTATGATCTATCGTATATTGAAGCCGTCGGTACTATTGCAGGTTTACTCTGCATTTTACTGGCAAGCTTTGAGAAAACGATTAATTACTTGTTTGGACTGATTAACGTTACGTTATTTGCGGTAATTTTCTTTCAAATTCAGCTGTATGCAAATTTGCTACTACAGGTTTTTTTCTTTGTGGCAAATATCTATGGGTGGTATGCCTGGAGTCGAGTTACCAGCAGCCAACAGGCGGAGCTACAAATTCGCTGGTTAAGTTTACCTAAAGCAATGATGACATTAGTCGTGTCAGTGTTAGCTATAGCTTACCTAACCTTTAATATTGATGCAGTATTTGGTGTATTAGCGACATGGGCTGTTGAATTATTGAATGCATTTGGCGCTAACCTGGCTATGCCAACTATTGAACCTGATGCATTCCCATTCTGGGATTCGACAATGACGGTATTATCAGTTGTTGCCATGGTGTTGATGACACGCAAATATGTTGAAAACTGGCTAGTATGGGTGGTTATCAATGTTATTAGTATTGTGATTTTCTTTATTCAGGGTGTTTACGCAATGTCTTTAGAGTATTTGATATTGCTTGGTATCGCACTAAATGGCTCAAGACTGTGGATTCGCTCCGCAAAAGAAAATGGCTATTCACCATTGGCGCGCAAGTAGTTCTCAATGAGGATTAAGCCGCCTAGTTATATTTAAGCGTTAAATTGTACGAAAGTACAAAAAAACAACTTAAAACGGCTAAAGTAACATTATCGTTATTTTGCCGTTTTTTCTTTTTTTTGCACTGTTAGATGACCTATAAGCCTAGTTATTGTGCTAAATAATAACATATGACCTCATTTTATAATCAGAAGCAGAATAAATAGTCATTTCATCCGGTATTTGACTGTTTACAGGAGGCGTTTGAACAGTTAGATTGAAATTTCGATGCCTGTGATCTTCAAGTTTTTGGTTATGAATTTGGGCGCTGTAAGGAACTTCAGTTATTTGCCCAAGAGCGCTTTATGATTTGTGATGTGACAAATCTATTGCGTGAGAAGTTTACTGTATGAAAACTTGAAATCAATTGGGTATGCAAATCAACTAAAGTAAAAATAATAAACATTGGATATACAGGTATGAATTTTCAGAACGATGACGTTAGAATAAAACAAATAACAGAGTTATTACCTCCGATTGCTTTGCTTGAAAAATTTCCAGCAACTGAGAAAGCGGCGTTTACCGTTCATGAAGCACGCCTTGCTATTCATAATATTTTAGTAGGTAAAGACGATCGCCTAGTTGTGGTGATTGGTCCTTGTTCTATTCATGATACCAAAGCGGCATTGGAATATGCCCAACGCTTAATGAAGCTGCGTGAAGAGCTAAAAGGTTCACTTGAAATTGTTATGCGTGTCTATTTTGAAAAACCGCGAACAACAGTAGGCTGGAAAGGGCTTATTAACGATCCTCATATGGATAATAGTTTTAATATTAATGATGGTTTGCGTATTGCTCGTGAATTATTATTAACCATTAATGATCAAGGTTTACCGACTGCTGGTGAGTTTTTGGATGTGATTAGCCCACAATATGTGGCTGATTTGATGAGCTGGGGCGCAATCGGTGCGCGCACCACTGAATCACAAATTCACCGTGAATTAGCATCTGGGCTTTCTTGCCCGGTTGGGTTTAAAAATGGTACAGATGGCACAATTAAAATTGCTATTGATGCGATTAATTCTGCACGCTCTGGGCACTGTTTCTTATCGGTCACTAAATGGGGGCATTCTGCAATTGTGAATACAGGCGGAAACCCTGATTGTCATATTATTTTACGTGGTGGTAAAACGCCTAATTACAGTGCGGAGCATGTAAAAGCAGTAGGTGAAAACTTAACAGCGGCAGGTTTAGTACCTAGTATCATGATTGACTTTAGCCATGCTAATAGTAGCAAAAAGTTTGAAAAACAAATGGAAGTATCCACTGATGTTAGCCAACAGATCAGCCAAGGTGACCGTTCAATTACAGGTATTATGATTGAAAGTAATCTGGTTGAAGGTAACCAGAACTTGGAATCTGGCGAACCACTAGTTTATGGCAAAAGTGTTACTGATGCATGTATTGGTTGGGATGATACTGAAAAAGTGTTACGTCAGCTATCTGATGCGGTAATTGCTCGCCGTAATCGATAAAATTTAGTCATAATAAAGCCAGTTATCGCTATGAAATAACCTCGTTAAACTGGCTTTATTGTTTTATCTATTTTTGAATTCTATTTAATAACTCTTCCAGTTTAGTTTGCTCTTCAGGTGTTGCATTCGCTGGAGTTGCCGTTAATTGCAGTACTTCAGTATCCGTCTGAACATCGAAATACACTTTCCCTTTTTCACCTTTCACGTAAGTGACATCTTTTAATGGTATACGGTAGCAATGGGCAAAAATATTCGGGCGAATATAAAAGTGTGCATCTTTAATCGCTAAATAAATACTATTGCTGGCACGTTTACCAAAAAATCCGATAAATATCGTAAGTACGAATAAGAACATACCTAAGCTTTGACTCAATATGATGAAGGCAATGCTGACGATGGCTAATGGGATGACAATCAGGGTATTTTGGCGTTTATTAAATGGTAGACTGATATCAAAATCGACATTGATGGTGGTATCAAAAGGGGTTAATTGATGGTAGCGCCAGCGGATCGCTGAAAAAACCATACCCATCGCAAATACAATTGTAATTGGCATTAATGCTATGCTACTAATGATGGCTACCGCAATGGATAGTCTAGGCTTATAGCTCATTAACATCATGCTGAGAAGTTGTATGGGAAAGCTGACACAGGCGATAATCATTAAGGTCTTCATTAGCTCAGCGTTTGCTGCGCCATTCGAGCCATCGACGATAAGCTCACCGGTTTGGATCATATAAACTAGCGTTCCTAAAATACTGGCGCTCAGTACTAGCCCCACCCAAACATAGAGATTAAATTTATTCATTTTTGTTTTATAAGCCTTTCAATTATTTTTCTCTATGATAGTCGGTTCTGGCCTTTTCTAAAACCATAGTGACATTATTCTTATCAAAGATATATGGACGCTTATTGATAGATAACTGATATCAAATAAAAAAGGATTGAGTGATTAGCTCAATCCTTAGTATCAGAGGTTAAGAAAGTAAATTACTTAGCTTTACCTTGATTCGCTACAGCAGCTTGTTTTGCCGCGATTTCGTCTTGGTTGCCCAAGTAGTAACGTTTGATAGGTTTCATGTTTTCATCGAATTCATAAACCATCGGTACGGCTGTCGGGATATTCAGGTTTAGAATTTCATCTTCACCCATGTTATCCAAGTATTTTACTAATGCACGCAGTGAGTTACCGTGCGCAGCAATGATAACTTGCTCGCCACTTTCAACACGTGGTTTGATAACCTCTTCCCAATAAGGAATAACACGCTCGATAGTCGTTGCTAAGCTTTCAGTAACAGGTAATTCGCTGTCTGAAAGTTTTGCGTAGCGTGGGTCGTGACCTGGGTAACGTTCATCATCTTTGGTTAATTCTGGTGGTGTGATTGCAAAACCACGGCGCCACAGTTTAACTTGCTCGTCACCGTATTTAGCGGCAGTTTCTGATTTGTCTAAACCTTGCAGAGCACCATAGTGGCGTTCATTTAATTTCCAGCTTTTTTCAACAGGCAGCCATTGCTGTTCAACCTGATCAAGAATGCCCCATAAGGTATGGATAGCACGTTTTAGTACTGAGGTATAAGCAAAATCAAAAACAAAGCCTTCATCTTTTAACAGTTGACCTGCGATTTTTGCTTCTTCACGGCCTTTTTCTGACAATTCTACATCAGTCCAACCTGTGAAACGGTTTTCTTTGTTCCACTCACTTTCACCGTGTCTTACCAAAACCAGTTTAGTTACAGCCATAGCTAAAACTCCTATCAGTACATTCAAAATTAGAAATAAATCATTGCTGACTTATATTATAGGGATAGTCAAACCGAACGCTAGTAGCAACTGACTATTTACCCAAACCAAATCAAAAAACTCATCGCCAATCCTATTTCTAAGTGAAAATTTAACCTAGAAAGCGATAAAAAAATGGTTCGAGCTGTTGTTTTTTTATCCAATAAACATTTTTACTGGATAAGTGAAAAATAACAGATGAACTAGATTTAACCCGAAGTGAAACGATACAGCAAGCCATAATTTACCACTCCACATCCAAGCTAGACCATAAATGACACCAGAAAGGGTTGCAAAGAGGATTAATAATGGGCCACCAGTAAAATGTAAGCCACCAAATAATAGCGCACTGAGTATCAGAGCAAGGTAAGGAGAGCCAAGCCATAACGTTAGGCGTTGCTGTAAATATCCTCGAAATAGTGCTTCTTCAGCTAACGATACAAAAAATAGATTACAAAGAATGAAAGCGGGTAGCCATGTAGGAAAGTGTAATTCAAAGCCAAGGCCGCCTGCAAAAGTGGCAACGAGAAGTAGAATGGGAACCGCGATGACAAGTAATCCCCATTGGCGCCATGTCGCAGTTTTGGTTGGACGAGAAGAAAATAGTGTTGGTAAACAGGCTAATAGAATAAAAGGGATCAGCGCCTTATCAAAATTAAAATACATGCTAAAGGGTGAGCTTTGTGGCCCTACGATCACTTTATCTAAATATTTTGTGTTATTAAAGCCCGGAAAAAGATGAATAAAGAGTCCAACGGCGCAGACAATAAGTATAATTTCACTACTAATTTTTAAGATTAAGTTATGTTTAAAGTAGAAATGAATCCCTCCAATAATAACAATAAAAGTCAGAAGTAAAATTACTTGCCAGTTGATGATATGAGCAAAAAAAGCTAAGCCAATAGAAACTAATAGTAGCAAAGCAGCGATTAATCGATGTGACGAAAGTATTGCAAGTGAAGAGGCCAACGTTAACCAAACCATAAAAAACACCTAGATAAGTATTTGAAATTATTAAGAGCGAAAGAGTTTAAGGATTTTCATTCTCATTTCGACTTGAAATTGAATTAATCTTATTGATTCCACAGAAAGGTTTTAAAAATTAGTAGATTAGCTATTTATATATTTGATACTTATTATTAATCATTGGATTAAATTCGCCGATAAACAGTGAGTTATTGCTTACCGGCGCAGATCAGAGTGAAGAACAGAAAACAGAGTTTCTATTTAAAGTGTTTCAATATCATAGCGATATTTATTTCCCTCAGGAACAAAGATCAACCGATGAGTAATACAAGATGGTGCATCTTCTTGATGATGAGACACAAACAAAAGTTGGGTTGTCCCTTGGCTCAACATAACATCAATAAAACGCAGTACTAACAAACGGTTAATTCCATCTAATCCTTGTAAAGGCTCATCTAAAATAAGCATCGCAGGGTGTTTAACCAATGCCCGAGCGATTAAAACTAATCGTTGCTGTCCCCAGGATAAACTATGAAATGGTTGTTGCGCTGTTTTCGCAGGAAAACCCAATAGCCTCAGCCATTCATGAGCCAATTGTATTTGCCTATCTGAAGGGGTTTGATATAAGCCAATAGAGTCATGAAATCCTGAGATAATCACGGTAATTACATTAGTGGATACGCGATATTCTTGGTGAATACTGTTACTGACATAACCAATATGACGTTTGATATCCCAAATAGTTTCACCAGTGCCTCTGCGCTGGCCAAAGAGGGTTAAATCATTGCTGTAGCCTTGAGGATGATCACCTGTAATCAAACTTAATAAGGTTGATTTTCCTGCACCATTTTCACCAATAATTTGCCAGTGTTCATTTGGGTTCACTTGCCAGTTCAAACCATGCAAAATAGGTTTATCGTTATAACTTACCACCCCATTTTTTAGAATGATGCGAGGCGTTTCGTTATCAAGTCCATTATCGTTGGTGGGATCTTCTGTTTCGGGAATCGAAAGCTGTTTAATTTTTTCGCTGTGCTGTAACTGCGTGATAAGCGTGTTAGCGAGTACTGACTCTCTCTTTCCACAAAGGCTTAGAGAACAATCTGCGACAATTCCCATATTTTCAATAAATTCAGGTAATTCATCGAAACGGTTGAGTACTAAAACAAGGGTGAGGCCTTTTTCAGATAACGAATATAATAGTTCGCTAAGATTGTTTCTTGAGTAAATATCAAGGCCATCAAAAGGTTCGTCGAGAATCAAAAGGTCAGGTTGCCCCATTAAGGTTTGGCAGAGTAATACTTTGCGCGTTTCCCCTGATGAGAGGTATTTAAACCGGCGAGAAAGTAAGTCGCTAATCCCAAATTTGGCAGCAAGCTCTAAGCAATATTCATTATCTTTATGATTGAATTGTATAATTTCAGCTGCGGTATAGCCGGTGTCATCTTCATCATCACTGAGCAAATCGGTATTATTGCGCTGCCATTCTTCACTAATGATTTTTTGTAATTGCTCAAAAGAAAGGCGAACAGGTGCGTTAAAGGTACTTTTTACAACACCAGAAAGAGGAAGAAGCTCACCGGAAAGAACGCGTGCGAGGGAAGATTTACCACTCCCGTTGGCGCCAATAAATGCCCAACTATCCCCTTTATTTATGGTTAATTCAGGGATGTTGAGAGTCTGGGTGTCACTGAGCTTAAAGCTGCCATGCTGTATTGTTATTGTGCTCATCAAGCTTCCTTATCGTTATTATTGACCATGCCTTCTATCACAAATAATCAGGATTGAAGACAAAGTCAACAGTTGAACGATATCTCAGGCTAAATAAAGCGAATGCGCGTTAATTTTGTAAGATAATAAAATCTGCAAGATTTAACAAAGTGTTGCGATAATGACCTGATCTGCATTGAATAGGGCAGTAACATCATCATTAATATTCAATTTTAGTGTATCGACGTCTGAATTGCTTAATGTTGAGCACAAGGTTTCGCCACCTGATAGGGTTAGTAATACTTCACTGTTTTCTTTTCCGCGCTCTAATGTGGTGACTTTACCCGGTAAATGGTTATCAAAATTATGTGAGTCAGTTTGTTTGGTCAGTTTGACCCAAGGAGCCTTGATTAGCGCTAGAACTTCTTTACCTTCAATAAGGCCTAAACGGTTCGCACTTTGTTCCGTTAGCGCGGCATTGATAACGGTACGGTTATCTGCAAGGCGAATTTGTACGTGCTGTTGGACATGGTTGTGGTCACGAGCGATTAAGGTGCCGAAAAATTGATTACGGGCACTGGTTTGTAACGAGAAACGTGAAATTGCGGCGAGCAGGCTATCGAGAGGCAAATTATCTTCTTTGAGTACATCAAAGGCTTTTTGCTGGATTTGTGCCAGTAAATCGTAAAGTTGAAGTAAGCGCTCACCATAAGGTGTTAATGTGGTGCCACCGCCACCTTTGCCACCAGTTGCTCTATTTAGCAGAACATCATCGGTGAGTTGATTCATTTCGTTAATTGCATCCCACGCACTTTTATAGCTAATACCTGCCAATTTAGCGCCTTGGCTAATTGAACCTGTCGCTTTTATTTGTTTTAACAGTGCAATACGACGAGGGTCAGCAAATAAACTACCCTGTAATTTCAATGTGAGTAAAATTTCTGCCTGCATAATATTGACCCCTTTTGTCAGATTGGTCGAGATGGACCTAAAAAGCACGTTTAGCATGACGTTATAGTGATAATATCGCTAAAATAGCCTGCATTATACCTGTCTTACTTCAAATTACATGAGTGTAGTTATTGCTAAGGCATTTAAATCACTTAGTTAGGTGTGTTTATTGGAACTGCTTTCCTTAGCATTTACATGCAATTTAAATTATATAGGGTATATCATCTGATTATGCGTTATTATTTAAATTCGGTTATTTTTTCCTCGTCAGCGTATCAGTAGGCTGGTGGGCACAGTATCACTGAAGAGGCTTTTAATGTTAGAACTGATAAAAAGTTTGGGCTTCGCCCTCATGATGGTTCCAGTTGTGATGTTTTTGATTATGGGACTGATTTATGGTCTTGGTGCTTTCTTTAACTTGTTGTCAAAAGCACACGTTCCACATCATCACAATTCTGAGAACAAGTAGCGCTTAGCTAATTTGTTTTCTATCTAATTATTTGCCCCTTGAATATTTCAATGTTCAGGGGGCAATATCATTTAGCATTGTGTTACCTTGCTCAATAAGTTATAGGCGCTCAGTTTCCTTAGTTTTATAAAAAATATCATCATGATATACGCCGTATAGCTGACGACGGATTTGTTGATTGAATAATCGCTGTTCTTCAATAGATTTTTTCACGAACTCTTGGGTAAATGATTTTAATTTATCCTCTGGATTTTGTTCTGGTGTCTGACAAATCAGTTCAATAGCTTTAACAACAAACAGCCCACAGCCATTGGGCGCGTTATCTTGAATGTTCCTTTCGATAAATGTGATATCAGACTCTTCTGTCAGTCCCGCATTTTTTGCTGATCTGATTAGGTTCACTTTTATGGATTGATCTAATTCATGATAGGAGTTAAATACGATATTTTTAACTTTATTATCAGATAGATCTTTATAGAGCATAAATAAAATCCAGTGATTTCCTGTATTGATTGGAAATAATTCAGGCTGATTAAGAAAATTTTTATCTTTTTGTTTTTCTTCAATTATTTCATTTAACATATTGTCATGTGAATGTGTGATGCCAATAGGGAAGTTAATTGAAATATCAGGGGTACCACGAGCTATTTTTTTAGTCGTTGCATTAATTTCATCTGTTTGCAGCATCCGATTCTCCCCCCAAATATCAAGCTCACCAAGTTGTTCATTGGGTGATTGAGCGGATTGATTTCCTATTAAAAGCATCGATAATGCCTGTTTCTCGGTTATATTGGTGAGGGTAGAGCCCGCGATATAAAGAAGTTTCGACGGTGCATGAAGTTTCTGCATATCATTATTATTTTTGGTTCTATTATAAAGAGCTATGTTATATAGCGCTAAGCTCGCTTTTTGTATTTCACTATCAACTCCCTTTTGTATTTTGTTAGCACTTCCCTTTTTTTCTGATTGATTTCCGCTAAATAAATCGAATAACTCGTTTTCAGCTTGTTGACCAATGGCATCTTGTCGTAATGCGATATTATTTAGTGCTTCAATACTATAAAAATCACCATTTCTTGCCGATATACATAATGTCTCAAAAATTTCAGGTTTGATTATGTCCATGAATAAGTGATTAAACTGATTAACATTTAGCGAAGGAAGGTAAGAGGGGATTATCATTATTTTTTCCTTTTATATATTGCAGGTAATCGTCAGTAAATAATATTGCTATGCTTATTATTAGCGATTGTAAAATTACAAGAAAAATAAATAGCCAACTATATAAAAGCGATTTTGTTGGAAAAATAACCAAGCTATCCATGATTTTGTAAGTATAGCGGGGCACTAAATTGCCTATTTTATTGCGTTAGCACACTTTTATTCATACTTTGTCTTTAAGTTATCGTTGTGTCCTGATATATATAGCGAGTTAACTCATACTATGGTGGATTAAAATGAAAAAAGGTTTAGTAAAACTGCTCGCTGGCGCCACGCTAACATTGACGATGGCAAGTCATAGCTTTGCGGCTGAAAAAATTACGGTATTTGCTGCGGCATCACTGACGAACGCACTGAATGAAATTTCTGAGCAATACAAAAAAGAACATAATGTTGAAGTGGTGGCCTCTTATGCATCATCGTCAACGTTAGCTCGCCAAATCGAGCAGGGCGCACCTGCGAATATGTTTATTTCGGCTGATCAGCAGTGGATGGACTATGTTATTGATAAAAAAATAATGGTTGCTGATACGCGTTATACTTTGCTAGGTAACGAATTAGTACTGATTGCGCCGAAAGATTCTAAAATTGATAAAGTTGAAATTAATAAACAAACTGATTGGAAAAAACTTTTAGATGGCGGTCGCTTAGCAGTTGGCGATCCTGATCATGTTCCTGTCGGTATCTATGCAAAAGAAGCATTAACCAGTTTAGGTGCTTGGGATACAGTCAATCCATTGTTAGCGCGTACTAATAACGTGCGTAGTGGAATGGCACTGGTTGAACGTCAAGAAGCTCCACTGGGCATTGTTTATGGTTCAGACGCAGTAGCAAGTCAAAAAGTTAAAGTAGTTGGTATCTTTCCTGCTGATTCACATAAACCCGTTGAATATCCAATGGCTATTGTGAAAGATCAGGATAATAAAGCGACTCGTGACTATTATGAATATTTGAAAACCCCAGCGGCTTCAGAAGTATTCAAACGTTACGGTTTTACTCCACGTTAATAATTTTTGTTAAGAGACTATCGTATTGCAGATGTTAAGTGCTTATGAATGGGAAGCGATTTATCTAAGTCTAAAGGTGTCGGGAGTTGCGGTGGCATTTAGTCTGCCTCTTGGCATTCTTGTTGCTTGGATATTAGTCCGTTGTAATTTTCCGGGTAAAACACTGCTCGATAGCATTATCCATCTACCACTGGTATTACCGCCGGTGGTAGTGGGTTATTTGTTATTGATAAGTATGGGAAAACGCGGTTTTATTGGTGAATGGCTATATGATTGGTTTGGCTTTAGCTTTACCTTTAGTTGGCGCGGCGCGGCATTAGCCTCCGCGGTGGTTGCTTTTCCGCTCATGGTTAGGGCTATCCGTTTAGCTCTTGAAGCAGTCGATAGAAAATTGGAGCAAGCTGCTAGAACATTAGGGGCAACACCTCTAATGGTTTTCTTTACCATTACGATCCCTCTTTCTTTACCGGGTATTATTGTCGGTACCGTGTTAGCTTTTGCACGTTCTCTTGGTGAATTTGGTGCGACGATTACTTTCGTTTCCAATATTCCTGGTGAAACGCAGACTATTCCTCTCGCTATGTACACTTTGATAGAAACCCCTGGCGCAGAAGTGGATGCAGCGCGTTTGTGTATTATCGCGATTATTTTAGCCTTGGTTTCTTTATTAATTTCAGAGTGGCTGACCCGTTGGGGTAAAAAGCGTTTGGGAGTTGCTTGATATGTTAGAACTCGATTTCTCCCAAAAACTGGGTGAATTACAACTAGAAGTTAAAACTCAGTTACCCACCGAGAGTATAACTGCCGTTTTTGGACTTTCAGGTGCCGGAAAAACGTCATTAATCAATGTAATTGGCGGATTAACCAAGCCCAATAAAGGGCGAATTGTGCTCAATGGACGCACCTTGGTCGATATTGAAAAACGCATTTGTTTACCTCCAGAGAAACGGCACATTGGTTATGTATTTCAAGATGCACGGTTGTTTCCGCATTATCGAGTTAAAGGCAATTTGCGCTATGGTATGGCGCCAGCAATGAAAGCTCGCTTTGACGATATTGTGGAATTATTAGGTATTGAAGAGTTACTTCATCGTTTTCCTATCACGTTATCCGGTGGTGAAAAGCAACGGGTAGCGATAGGTCGCGCATTATTGACTGCGCCAGAAATTTTATTGATGGATGAACCTTTGGCCTCATTGGATCTACCTCGTAAACGTGAATTATTACCTTATTTAGAAAAGCTATCACAAGACGTTAAAATTCCAATTTTGTATGTTAGTCATAGCCTTGATGAAATATTACGATTAGCGGATAAAGTTATCGTGATGGCTCAAGGTAAAGTGAAAGCCTTTGGCCCATTAGAAGACGTATGGGCAAGTAGTGCATTACGGCCGTGGTTGCAGCAAGAAACGCTAAGTAGCGTCATTGGTGTCGTTGTTCATAGCCAGCACCCAGATTATGCGATGACTGCGGTGATGGTCGGTGGGCAAAAATTATGGATCCCTCGAGTGAATACTGTGCAAGGCAGTGAATTACGCATACGTATCGATGCATCGGACGTTTCACTGGTCTTAGAAAAACCGCAGGTTAGTAGTATTCGTAATATTCTATCAGCAGAAGTGGTGGAATGGATTGAAGATGGTGAACAAGTCGATGTTAAATTAGATTTAGGCGATGAACATTATCTTTGGGCGAGAATTACCCGCTGGGCGCGAGATGAGCTTTCTATTCGTAAGGGGCGAAAAGTCTATGCTCAGGTTAAGGCGGTCTCTCTCTCTCGCCAATTATAATGACTCGTTGTACTTCTCGCTGTGGCGTTGTTGGCTTCACTCAGTTATTCAGGTCACGTACTTATGTATGCTCCCCGAGGTATTGTTGAAAGGTAATCGTGAGGGATACTGGTCTATTACTGTGAGAGCGAATTGGTGTATTAATTTTCAGTTTATAAAGGGCGATACTTATATTCTGAACTATGAGGACTATCATTAATGAGACAGTTTAAAGTTTCACATCCTGGAGAGATCATTGCTCGCGACTTGGACGATATGGATATCAGTGGTCGTCGTTTTGCATTAAATATTGGTGTTACACCTGCAACAGTATCTCGTTTTCTGGCTGGAAAAACGAACTTAACACCTTCACTGGCTATTCGAATTGCAGCTGCTTTAGGGAGTACTCCTGAGTTTTGGTTACGTCTTCAAACTGCTTATGATTTAAGGCAATTGGAGGACAAAATTGATACTTCGAAAATTGAACGATATGGTGAAAATACAGAAACAAATAAGATTTCATCAACTCATTGATGTAAAAGTGAATAACATAAACGAAAAAACCGCCTAAATTTAAGCGGTTTCATTAAAAGGCGAGTTAAGCTGAGATAGTGAAAAACCTCAAACAAACTGCTATAAAACGTATTTACGGATAACCTCGGCGATGCCGGGTTCGGTATTTTCACGGGTGACGAGAGCTGCTTGTTGTTTGATTTCATCAACGGCATTGCCCATAGCGACACCTAAACCTGCGGTGGTTAACATACTTAAGTCATTGAAGTTATCACCAAAAGCAACGACTTCTTTCATCGTCATACCTTGTGATTCAACCCATTCTTTTAAGCGTTGACCTTTACTGTTACCTTTACGACCTACATCCACTTGATCAACCCAAGACCATTCACAATCAAGACCGAGATCGGTTTCGATTTCATGGATCACTTGGTTAAGTTGGTCGAGGTCAGGTGAGCTGACTGCAAACTTCCAAATAGAGTCATAGTCATGCATAACATGAGCAAAATCTTCAACAAATTCAATCGTTGGACGCTGAGCTTGTGGTAATGTTTCTGCCCAATTGAGCGTGCGTTTGATGCTCTCAGTCGGTGCGTTGTATAGCATTGCGTTATCAACATACATTAGATGTTGAATATCAGAGCCACGTAATTTATCAATCATACTGGTGACTGAATCTAGCGTCATAGGATTTGATTTGAGTACTTTTTTACCCAAATAATCATAAAGATAAGTCCCATTACAACAGATTGCAGGGGTATCAAGATCTAAAGCTTGGTAAAAAGGATGGATAGCCACATGGTGACGACCTGTCACGATAATGACTTTAACACCTTGGCGACGAGCTTCATTTAAGGCTGCTAAAGATTCAGGTAAAATTTTCTTTTGATGATCAAGCAGTGTTCCATCGAGATCGAGCGCAATAACGCGGTATGACATAAACGGCTCCACGTGATTTGAGAGGTTGCCTATACTACTGACATAGTAAATATAGGGGTAAAAAATGTTTAGGGTGTAGCAATAAGTCTATTAGCTTTAACATTAAGCTAGTTTTGTTTGTTTTAGCATCTTAACGGTAACTGAACCGTTTTAGTATCATTATTATTCAATCTTTTATAATTTGATCAGCGGTATTGTTGTCCGTGTTTATCTCTCTAAGTTAGCGCGATATTAAACGTGGTGTAATGTGCTTATTGGTATATTTTAGCTTGCGGTCTAACCTTAGGGTATAGTAAGAAATAGTGAGTATTATTTTAATATTTTCATCATGAATCAAGGAGCCAAGATGGATCAGGTTGTTTATATTGCAAGTCCCGAAAGTCATCAAATCCACGTGTGGTCGATGAACGAAGTTGGTGAGCTCACACTTATACAGACTGTTACGACGCCGGGACAGGTTCAGCCGATGGTCTTGAGCCATGATAAAAAACATCTTTATATAGGTGTGCGCCCTAATTTTCGTGTTGTGACTTATGAAGTGGAAGACAAAGGGACATTACAGTTAAAAGCAGAAACATCCATCCCCGGAACGCCAGTTCATTTATCTTTGGATAATAGCGGCCGATACCTGTTTGTCCCTTCTTATCACCAAGGTAATCTCGCGGTATTACCCATTAATAATGATGGCGTACCAAATTCTGCAATCCAAGTGATAGAAGGGCTGCGTAATCCCCATTCATCCCATGTTGATGCAGATAATCAACAATTATGGGTGCCGTGCTTAGGTGAAGACCATATCCGTTTGTTTGATTTACATGAAAATGGTTATTTAACGGAAGCAACCGCAGACCAAATTACAACTGCTACGCAATCTGGTCCTCGCCACCTCGCATTCCATCCAACAGAAAAAGTTATTTATTGTGTGAATGAGCTAGATTCAACGGTGGGCGTGTATCGTAAATTCACTCGCTATCGTAACATGCAAACCTTGGCAAATTACCCATTAGGCAACGAAAGCCAGCGCTGGGCGGCCGATATCCATATTACGCCAGATGGCCGTCATTTATATGTCAGTGAACGTTCCGAAAGCTATCTCAGTCACTATTTGGTTTCTGATAACGGTTGTGAGCTAACATTAGAAGCGCGTTACCCAACAGAGATACACCCAAGGGGCTTTAATATTGATGCAACAGGGCGCTTCTTAATTTCGAGTGGGCAAAAATCAGACCACATCTCAGTCTCTGAAATTGACTCGATTACGGGGAAATTGACGCAAATAGGTAGGTATGGGGTCGGGAAAGGCCCTATGTGGGTCTTAATCTAATACTCGTCATATTTCGCGCTACAGGGGTGTTGGCTGCACTTGCTCGCTCTAGTCACGTAGTTATCTACGCTCCTAAAGTCTCGCTCGTTGGCCGCCTACCTGTAACACGAACTATTTAGAGTATTGCTCTAGAGTGTATGTGAAAAAAAGCACTCGTCATATTTCGGGCTGTCGCTGTGTTGGCTGCACTTGCTCGCTCTAGTCACGTAGTTATCTACGCTCCTAGAGTCTCGCTCGTTGGCCGCATTGCGACAGCCCGAACTATTTAGAGTATTATTTGAACAGTATGTTAAATAGAATATTTAAAATAATGAGTTAACTTAAAACTTTTTTGATCGTTTGGGTGATTTTACTTAGTTGTTCTGGGGTGATGATGTAGGGCGGCATCACGTAGATGAGTTTACCGAATGGACGGATCCAGACGCCATTTGCAACAAAAACCTTTTGTAGCGCAGCGGTGTCTACTGGCTGCTTCATTTCAATAACACCAATTGCACCAAGCACGCGTACATCTTGTACACTCGCGTAGTTTGCTAGAGGCATTAGTTCGCTAATTAATTGCTGCTCAATGTTGGCGATGGTTTGTTGCCAAGGGCTGTTAAGTAATAGCGTGATACTGGCATCAGCGACGGCGCAGGCGAGTGGATTAGCCATAAATGTTGGGCCGTGCATAAAGCAACCCGCTTCACCGTTACTGATCGTTTCAGCGACATGACGAGTCGTGATAGTCGCAGAGAGGGTCATATACCCTCCCGTTAATGCTTTGCCTAAACACATAATATCAGGAGCGATATCAGCGTGATGACAAGCAAAAAGTTTACCTGTACGACCAAAACCGGTGGCAATTTCATCAGCGATTAAGAGCAAATTATATTGATTGCATAAGTCGCGTACCCCCTTTAAATATTGAGGGTGATAAAAACGCATTCCACCAGCGCCTTGAACGATAGGTTCGAGGATGATCGCCGCTATTTCATGATTATTTTCTGCTAATTGTTGCTCAAGTGGCAGTAAGTCTGATTTATCCCATTCGTCGTTAAATCTACATTTTGGTGCATCAATAAAGATATGTGGTGGCAAATAGCCTTTGTACAAGCCATGCATGGAGTTGTCAGGGTCACAAACCGCCATTGCGCCGAAAGTATCACCGTGGTATCCATGGCGCAGCGTTAATATGCGTTGACGTTTCTCCCCTCTAGCTTGCCAATACTGCAAAGCCATTTTGAGCGCAACCTCTACAGCAACAGAACCTGAGTCGGCAAGAAAAACACACTCAAGAGGTTCAGGGGTGATAGCAACTAATTGTTTACACAGGTTAACTGCGGGTGGATGAGTTATTCCACCAAACATCACATGGGACATTTTTTCTAATTGATTAGCAGTAGCTAAGTTTAGTTTAGGATGATTGTAGCCATGAATTGCCGCCCACCAAGAAGACATTCCGTCTACTAACTTTTTTCCATCAGCCATTATTAGCTCGGCACCTTGTGCTGCTTTGATTGGATAAGCAGGAATTGGCTGGCTCATTGAGGTATAGGGATGCCAAATGTGTTTAGCATCAAAAGCAATATCAGAACTATCCATTTAATCTATCGTCAACTTTTTTAAATTAATTTAGTTGACATGATAATCGCAATATTTAAACTGGCAACAACTTTTTAAATGGGAGACTTTCCGTGAGCCAAGCAAAACAATGGACAATAAAACAAGCTAACGAACTGTTTGCAATGTCTTTTTTTGAACTTTTATTTCAAGCACAGCAAATTCATCGTCAAAATTTTGACCCGCAACAAGTTCAAGTTAGTACGTTGTTGTCAATTAAGACGGGGGCTTGTCCTGAAGACTGTAAATATTGTGCACAGAGCGCACGTTATAAAACAGGACTAGAAACTGAGCGATTAATGGAAGTTGAACAAGTACTTGAGTCGGCGAAAAAAGCCAAGCAAGCAGGCTCAACACGCTTTTGTATGGGGGCCGCATGGCGTAACCCGAAAGAGCGAGATATGCCTTATTTGGAGATGATGGTTAAAGAGGTAAAATCCTTAGGTATGGAAACCTGCATGACCCTTGGCATGATTGATAATACGCAGGCGAGTCGGTTAGCTGAAGCTGGACTTGATTATTACAATCATAACCTTGATACCTCCCCTGAGTTTTACGGCAATATTATCACCACCAGAACCTATCAAGACCGCTTAGATACGTTAGAAAATGTCCGTGAGGCGGGGATTAAAGTTTGCTCCGGCGGCATTTTAGGGTTAGGGGAAAAGGTCAGCGATCGTGCGGCATTATTAGTGCAATTAGCAAATCTACCTAAGCCGCCGGAAAGTGTGCCTATCAACATGTTGATGAAAGTCGAAGGTACGCCAATGGCCGATAATGAAGATGTGGATGCTTTTGATTTTATTAGAACTATTGCTGTTGCACGTATCATGATGCCTGCGTCGTATGTCCGGCTTTCTGCTGGGCGTGAATACATGAATGAGCAAACGCAAGCGCTGTGTTTTATGGCAGGAGCGAATTCCGTATTTTATGGCTGCAAATTACTCACGACACCAAATCCGGATGAAAACAAAGATTTAGCACTATTTCGTAAATTGAATATTAACCCAAAACGTATCGATACCGTGGAAGGTGATAATCAGCAAGCGGCAAAATTGGCACAAACCTTGTTAACGGCTGATAACTCACAGTTTTATAATGCGGCAGTATAAATGAGTTGGCAATCATTTATTCAAACACAGCTAGAACAGCGCAAACAGAATTTTGCTTGGCGTGAACGTCGCTGTATTGATGGCGCTAATGGTCGAGAGCTTAATTATCAGGGAAAGCATTATTTAAATTTTGCATCAAATGATTATTTAGGACTCAGCCATCACCCTGACGTCGTGACAGCATGGCAACAAGGCGCGGAGCAATATGGCGTCGGTAGTGGTGGTTCAGGTCATATAACGGGTTATACCAAAGCGCATTACGATCTCGAAAAAGAATTAGCTGAGTGGTTAGGTTATTCAAAAGCTTTATTGTTTATTTCTGGTTTTGCCGCGAATCAAGCGGTGATTACTGCATTGATGTCTCAGGGCGATCGCATATTAGCGGATAAATTAAGTCACGCATCTATTTTAGACGCAGCAATGCATTCGGGGGCTAATTTACGACGCTTTCAGCATAACAGTGTTGAATCATTGGAAAAACGTCTTGCGCAAACAACGTCAGGTAAAACATTGGTTATTACTGAAGGTGTTTTTAGTATGGATGGTGATGGTGCGCCACTTGAACAATTACAACAAGTTGCTAAACAGCACCAAGCTTGGTTGATGGTGGATGATGCTCACGGAATTGGCGTAAGAGGTAGTCAAGGACGAGGAAGTTGTGATGCTGAAGGAATTAAACCAGAGATTTTGGTTGTGACATTCGGTAAAGCATTTGGATTAAGCGGTGCCGCTGTTCTTTGTGATGAAAATACGGCTGATTTTTTTATTCAAACGGCTCGTCATTTAATTTATAGCACCTCGATGCCACCCGCTCAGGCTGTTGCACTTGCTGAAGCCGTGAAGCAGGTTAAACAGGCTGATGTTGCGAGAGAACAGCTCAGGCATAATATTGACTATTTTAGACATAATATCAATGTACCTGATATGCAATTAGCATCGTCAATGACTGCGATTCAACCATTAATTATTGGTGATAATGATAAGAGCCTACAACTCGCTAATTTCTTGCGCGAAAAGGGAATTTGGGTACAAGCGATTAGGCCACCAACAGTACCACCAAATAGTGCAAGGTTACGAATTACGCTTAGCGCTGCCCATCAACAGTATGATATAGAACGGTTATTGGAGGCAATGCATGATTTTGTCTTCATATCGTGAAAAACAGCAAATTGCGGCCGCTTTTGGCCGTGCCGCAATGCGTTATGATGCTTTAGCTAATTATCAACAAAATAGTGGTAAACAGCTATTAGCACAGTTAGATATTGAACTCGAAAAGCATCAACGTATATACCCACTAAAAGTCTTGGATGCCGG
This sequence comes from Providencia sp. Je.9.19, assembly GCF_051129765.1. Lineage (NCBI taxonomy): Bacteria > Pseudomonadati > Pseudomonadota > Gammaproteobacteria > Enterobacterales > Morganellaceae > Providencia > Providencia sp. Je.9.19. The sequence continues at coordinate 258,278 of NZ_JBCPSS010000003.1, read as the reverse complement.
TTGCGGGACGGGGTTTTTTAGCCAAAGATTGAAGGCGCGAGGTAATGAAGTGACTGCGCTTGATTTATCTGCGGGTATGCTGAATGTGGCTAAAAATAAAAATTCAGCAGCACATTATCTTTGCGCCGATATGGAATCATTACCTTTTCGCCACGAAACATTTGATATGGTATTTTCTAATCTTTCAATTCAATGGTGTCGAGATATTTATCAGCCCTTAAGTGAGCTTTATCGCGTTACAAAACCGGGCGGATTGATTGCATTTACCACATTAGCTGAAAATTCATTAAATGAATTATCTCAGGCATGGCAAATCCTTGATGGTACTTCTCACGTTAATTCTTTTTTGCCTTATTCATCTATTTTCAAAAGTTGCCAAACATGGCGCAATAAATTGAATTTGCAGGCAGATACCGTTCATTTTTCTGATATCCATGCTCTATTAAATTCACTAAAAGGCATTGGTGCGACTCATTTAACGAAGGGGCGTCGAAAAGGATTAATGACACGTCAGCGGCTACAGCAACTTGCATCTGTTTATCCAATAACAGATCAAGGTCTACCTTTAACTTATCAAACTGTTTTTGGAGTAATTTACCGTGACTAAAACTTATTTTATAACAGGTACTGATACTGAGGTTGGTAAAACGGTAGCAAGCTGTGCGTTGTTGCAAGCGGCGAAATCTCAAGGTTTAAAAACGGTAGGTTACAAACCGGTTGCGTCAGGGAGTGAATTTACTGAACAAGGGCTACGTAATGACGATGCTCTTCTTTTGCGAGCCAATAGTACCGTTCAAGTATCTTACGATGAAGTTAATCCTATCGTATTTGAAGCTGCAACTTCACCGCATATCATCAGTGAGAAAATGGGCAAACCTATCGAATTTTCAGTGATGACAAAGGGGCTTGAGTACTTACAATCACAAGCGCAATGGGTATTGGTAGAAGGTGCTGGTGGTTGGTATACACCGTTATCGAAAGAAAATACATTTGCTGATTGGGTGGTAGAACAGCAGTTACCTGTGATTTTGGTTGTAGGGGTCAAACTTGGGTGTATCAACCATGCATTATTAACTGTTCAGGCAATCAAAGCGTCTGGATTAGTGCTATCTGGTTGGATAGCCAATGAAATAGAGCCCGCCGGCACATTTCAGGATCAATATCTTACAACGCTTAATCAAATGATTAATGCACCTTGTGTCGGATTAATTCCTTATCAAGTTACAAAACCGATAAATGAAGTTGGTCAGTACATTGATTTCTCTTTGTTATAAGATACTGAAATCAATTTACGAATAAATCTAATAAGATCCTCTGCATACAAATTAGCTGAGGATCATCATTTTTTAAATCGTGATCCGATCTTTTTAAATAAGAAAATCCCATTTTCTGTCAAGCTGATTACCTTTAATATTAATGAATATACTTCAAATCAGATAAAATCTCTTTTTTAGCGAATATGCGGCATGAAAATTTTTCGTTTTTTTGTCATCTTCCTGTCATTTAATTCATGTTTAACAAATTTTGTAATTCGCGCCGAAGCATGAGTACTAAGGGCTCCCAGAGTTATCCACCATTTCTGTGGATAACCTTGTGCATTAACTGATAAAATTGGGTGCAACACTAGGTGAGCTGCGGCTTCGTCTTTATTTGATGTCATTCTGGACTTTAAAGTAATAAATTTAAAAATCAATGAGTTAAATAAAATCAAGACATGAATTTGTATTTGCGATAAAGCTAAAAAAGGTCATAGCATAAAATATATGGTTTCTAAAAGGTCAAGTATTATTTTGGGGATAACATTTTTACAGATAGATTAAAACTACTTGACACAGAAAATTTAATCATAGCACTTGAAGCTGGTTTTTTATCCAGTATTATAGCGGGAGAGATTCGTTAAGAGGCACAGATATGAGTAAGGATTTTAAGCTGTATTCCGAGTTCCAGCCGGGCGGTGATCAGCCTGAAGCGATACGCAGATTAACTGAAGGGTTAGAGGATGGACTTGCTCATCAAACATTATTAGGTGTGACGGGTTCAGGTAAAACTTTTACTATCGCCAATGTGATTGCAAACCAAAACCGACCTACTATGCTGATGGCGCATAATAAGACATTAGCCGCTCAGCTTTATAGTGAAATGAAAGCTTTCTTTCCAGATAATGCGGTTGAATATTTCGTATCTTACTATGATTACTATCAGCCTGAAGCTTATGTACCTAGCTCTGATACCTTTATTGAAAAAGATGCCTCTGTAAACGAACATATTGAACAAATGCGTTTATCTGCTACTAAGGCCTTACTTGAGCGTCGAGATGTCATTGTCGTGGCATCTGTATCCGCTATTTACGGTTTGGGCGATCCTGATAGCTATTTAAAAATGATGCTGCATCTTTCCGACGGCATGATTATCGATCAGCGTTCAATTTTAAGGCGATTAGCCGATCTGCAATATACGCGCAATGATCAGGCATTTACGCGAGGAACATTCCGTGTGCGTGGTGAAGTGATCGATGTCTTTCCTGCTGAATCTGATGAATACGCAATAAGAATTGAATTATTTGATGAAGAAGTCGAAAGACTGTCCCTTTTTGATCCTCTAACTGGGCAGATCCAGCACCGAGTACCACGTTTTACTGTTTACCCTAAAACGCATTACGTCACACCGCGAGAGCGCATACTCGAAGCTATGGAGCAAATCAAAGTTGAACTTGTTGATAGGCGTAAAGTATTACTTGATAACCATAAATTACTTGAAGAACAACGAATAGCACAGCGTACACAATTTGATCTTGAAATGATGAACGAGCTGGGATATTGCTCTGGGATAGAAAACTACTCTCGTTATCTTTCAGGGCGTGCCCCGGGCGATCCGCCACCGACCTTATTTGATTACCTGCCTGCTGACGGCTTATTGGTAGTCGATGAGTCACATGCCACTATCCCTCAAATTGGTGCGATGTACAAAGGTGACCGTTCACGAAAAGAAACATTAGTTGAATACGGTTTTCGTCTGCCTTCAGCGCTTGATAATAGACCAATGCGTTTTGAAGAGTTTGAGGCTCAAGCACCTCAAACCATTTATGTTTCAGCCACGCCGGGTAACTATGAGTTAGATAAATCAGGTAACGATATTATTGAGCAAGTGGTTAGGCCGACAGGGTTACTCGATCCAATTATTGAAGTTCGTCCAGTGACCACTCAGGTGGATGATTTGCTTTCTGAAATACGTATTCGAGTGAAAAAAGAAGAGCGTGTTTTAGTCACAACATTAACCAAGCGCATGGCAGAAGATTTAACTGAATATCTTGAAGAGCATGGCGAACGTGTACGTTACCTTCATTCAGATATTGAAACGGTTGAACGGGTTGAAATTATTCGTGATTTACGACTTGGCGTATTTGATGTGCTGGTGGGTATCAACTTGTTGAGAGAAGGGCTAGATATGCCGGAAGTATCTCTCGTTGCCATCTTAGACGCAGATAAAGAAGGTTTTTTACGTTCAGAACGTTCATTGATACAGACTATTGGGCGTGCTGCACGTAACTTGAATGGCCGAGCGATTCTATATGGCGATAAAATTACTAAATCAATGGAAAAAGCCATTTCTGAAACTGAACGTCGTCGTGCTAAACAAATGGCATTTAACGAAGAGCATGGCATTACACCTCAAGGATTGAAAAAGAAAGTTGGCGATATCTTACAAATTGGTCATAAAGTTGGTAAAGGTAAAGGTCGAAATAAAGATAATGCGAAGCATGAAAATGTTGCTAACGTGCAATCAATGTCGACAAAAGAACTGGAAAAATGCATTTCTCAGCTTGAGGCGAAGATGTATAAACACGCACAAGATCTTGAATTTGAAGCGGCGGCGCAAGTGCGAGATGAACTACAGACACTCAGAAATCAATTTATTGCAAACTCTTAAATAGCTTTGCTTTATATTGAGTTACACGCATTCGATCTTTTGGGCAGAATGCGTGTTAACTCATTAATATAAACATTAATGATATTTATATTAAATACATTTGTATAAATTATAATCTAACTCTTTAGCTACTGAAGTAATCATTTTTTGTCCTCGAACACTGTTACCTACGGTATCTAATGGTGGTGAGAATGCGGCGATAGCCATTACGCCAGGAATGATAGTTAATATTCCTCCACCGACACCACTTTTACTAGGTAGTCCTACCGTGTAAGCCCAATCGCCAGAGCTGTCATACATTCCTTCCATCGTCATTTCGGCCAGTATTCGAGTGCAATTATCGGGTTTTAGTACTTGTTCTTGGGTGATTGGATTTTTTCCTCCGGAAGCAATTGTTGCCCCCATTGTTGCTAGCTCTACAGTAGTGACGAGTGTTGAGCATTGGCGTGTATAAACATCACAGGCTTCCATTGTGTCGCAATAAAGATAACCCGCAGAATACAATAGCCAAGCAATACCTCTATTATGGAAATTAGTTGTTTGTTCGGATTGATTTAATTCATCTGAAAGATAAATATCTTTTGAACCTAATTTTTGTTGTATCGCTAAAATTCGTTGCCAGCGTTCCTCGATTGATTGCGCTTTAATAATACTCGCTGCCGACATTGCACCGGCATTAACCAGAGGAGATAAAGGTTTTTCACCGTGTAATTCTAATGCCATCACTGAATTGAACGGCAGTCCTGTTGGTGTCGCGCCTATTTTTTCTTGAATGGTATTTGCATCATAGTCTTCAAGCGCCAATGCTAAGGTGCAAACTTTTGAAATAGATTCAAGCGCAAAGCGGTACTGTGTATCTCCTGCGGTAATAACATCCCCTTGTACCGTTACAATTGATAATGCGCAAAGTTGACTGTCTATTTGGGCTAAAAATGGGATGTAGTCAGCGTTAGCCCCACTATTATCATGACGAAAATTTTGGTATGCTTTATCTACAGCGCTTTGAAGCTTTGTTATCTCTCTCATAGAAGTTATTCCTTAATAAATATATATTATTTTCAATGACAGTGGACTAAATCTTATGAATCAGTAATAGGATTATAGGTATATATAATAAGTAAAAAATAATGGAAAATGTGAGTGATTGAGTCGCAAGGATGACATCGGCTTTATATTTACTCGCTAAAATTACCGTCGTATTTGGAATAGGCAAAGAACAAACTAATATAGTAATTTTTATCATCATTACTGGCATGTGTAGTAAGAGTCCTAGTGACAAAACCACTGCGGGAGTAATGATAAACCTAAAAATGAGTATAACGATAATATAGGGTGTTATCTTTAAGTTTTTAAATCCAGTAATATAAATTATTGTCCCAATAATTAACATTGCAATAGGCGCTGTCATCCCACTTAAATAGTGAGCAAACGAAGATAAAAATGAAGGGATTTCAATATGATTTAATAACAAAATGACACCAATAATGAAGGCAATTAAAGGTGGCGTAAAAATATTTTTAATTGTAACGAATAGGTCGAATTTTTGAGTGTCATTATCATTCTTGAGTAAATAAATACCTAGCGTCCAATATAAGATAGTCTGAGCGATATAGGTCATTAAAGCATAAGGAAGTAGATGAGAGCCGTAAACAGCAAGTGCAACTGGAATACCAAAAAAAATTGTGCTGCTCATTGAGCAGAGGCCAACAAATAGCCCTCTATCTGTTCTCGGTATTTTAATGATTAACGCAGTAATAAAAGAAAGAAGCATCAGTATGAGTATTGAACTAAAAGGTAGGATAATATTGGGTAATAACGTTAAGAATTCTTTTTTTGAAAAATCATGAATTATTGACAATATAAGTGTTAAGGGTAGCGTAATATTGAGTAATAATTTTGTCATCGCATTATTACTATTTTGATTAAACCATTTTATTTTTCCTAATATGAATCCGATTCCAACTATCAGAAAAAGCACTAATATATTAGCATAATCCTGTAACATTGATCCTCCAATTAAATTTATTTTTATCATACTTCCTAAAAACTAAATGGTTTTATGATGGAGTCGTCATATTAAGAAGTTTGTTATTATCGAGTTAAATTAATAAGTCCCTACATTGGTATGTTTAAAATATAGTGCAAATAGATAGAAATAGAAAATAAAATAATTGAGATGAGTTCGCTTATTTTTATTTCTATTGTACTATTTCTGTACGGTTTTAATGGGGAGGGGGAGATAAACCACCTTTCAGGGAAAGGCGGTAATAATTAATTTTAAGTGAGACTAGCGATGTGAGTGTTTATAGCAATGGCACTGTCTGTTCGATGGCTTGAAGCAGCAACTTTCTGTCGTGACGATAAGGAATATCATCTGCTTCGAGTACGCGCTGAATGATTTTTCTGTCATGGCTAATCGTACTAATATCGGTGCGAGGACCTAAGATTAAAGCATCTATTTTTTTACAACCAATATGCTTTTCCATCATTTGTAATTTTTCAGGTAAAGATAGATTCGCAGCGGAAGAGCTGAGTTCTTTACCGAGGTTGCCAATATAAATCATCGGGGCTTTACACTCACGTAATGCAGTCGCAACCTCATTGAGCAGCAGTAATGGCATTAAGCTCGTAAAAAAACTACCCGGACCAATAATAATTAAATCGGCTTGATGAATGGCTTGAAGTGCTTCAGAGGTGGCTTTGACTGTTGGATATAGTCGTAGTTCTTTAGGGAGTTCAATCAATGCATCGACATTCACTTCACCATAAACTTCATTACCCATATCATCAATAGCCATTAAATCGACTGGAGACTCAGACATTGGGATCAACTGTGCATCTACTTTAAGCATGTTGCGAATTAAATTAATCGCCTCAAGTGGACGAACACTAAGATGATCTAATGACTTTAACATTAGATTGCCTAAATTATGTCCTGAAAGCTCACCATTACCGACAAAACGATATTCAAACATGGCAGATGCAATAGACGGTTCTGTAATTAACTGGTTTAGGCAGTTACGCATGTCACCCCAAGCAATTCCCCCTTCTGCACGGCGAATTCGACCTGTTGAGCCACCGTTATCTGTGGTGGTAACAATACCTGTTAAACGAGAGCCTAAAGATGAAAGTGAAGACATCACACGACCAAGTCCATGCCCGCCGCCAAGAGCGACAACATGTCTGAGATCAGTCAGACTGCGATTCGTCATAGTATTCCTATATCAGTTAATTTTTCAGCGCCATAAAGCTAAGCTACTTCCTATTATCATAATGAATGAACGAAACGAAAAATATCATTATGAAAAATAGGTAAAAGCAATTTATAAACAAGTGAAAATAGGTCTATAAATCGGGTTTACAAGCCGTGTCTATAATTATTGGGCGTTAATCTACCATAAAACATCATCGCTAGCTGATTTACTGTGATAAAAAACAATAAAAGAGAACATTCCGTATTTACCTTAATCAAGATGAACAAAAAATCGTCATGGAGTTCCCATTTTGAGAAATTAACGATATTATGTAAATAATTCTCATTTTCATTATTGGCGTTATAGTCTTATATGTCAGATTCTGAATTACAGTGCCTATTTGCACGTCATTCTTCTTCATTATGCCGTTATCTGAACGGGTATCTTAAAGACCATAGCTTAAGTATGGATATTGCACAGGAAAGTTTTGTGCGTATGGCTGAATTGATGAAACACTCTTCAGTACAAGATTTTGATGCTTATTTGTATCGCATTGCAAAAAATCTAATGATAGATCATTTTCGGCAGCAAAAAAAACAGCCCTCGGTACTTATCAGTGATGAACAGTGGCAAGCTCTGCCTGCAAATACAAAAAGCCTTGAGTCACAGGCTATTAGAGAGCAGCAAATTAACCAAATACAGTCGATAATGCGTACATTACCTCAGAGAACTCAAGAAATATTTCGATTACATCGTGAAGAAGGGCTTTCGCAACTGGATGTTGCTGAGTTACTAAATCTCTCATTGAGTACGGTTGAGAAACATTTAGCCAATGCATTGGCTGTTCTCATTCATAAGTGGAGAGACTAAATATGGCTCACTTTTCTGATTTACCTTCAGATATTAATTCTACGGCTGCATTATGGGTGATAAAAACTGCACAAGATAAGTTAACGGCAGAAGAAGAACTTCAATTCCAATTATGGATGAATGCATCAGAGCAGCATTTTGATGCCTATTGCCATGCTCGACAATTATGGTCTTTGACTGAATCAATGCCGAGAGAATCAATACCTACATCCACCTCTACACGGAAATTAATAAACTCAAAAGCGCTAACCAAAAGGCATTATAGTTGGCTGTCTATGGCTGCGGCAGTCATTTTTAGTGTGCTATCTGTGTTTTTTTGGTATGAAAGAACTCACGAGGTTGCTGATTATCAAGCAAAAGTTGGTGAAGTAATGCACATTACGCTTCCTGATGGCAGCCTAGTTGATCTGGATAGCGGGGCGAAATTAACCATTGCTTTTAATGATAATTTTCGACAAGTGAACTTACTGGCAGGCCGTGCTTATTTTACCGCAGCCCCTGTGTCTAAGGTCGAGTCTCGCCCCTTTCGTGTTGCTGCAAAGGAAGGCTTTATTCAAGCGCTGGGTACTGAATTTTTAGTCGACAATAATGATGAACAAGTTGATGTCAGTGTTTATCAACACAGCGTCAAAATTTACTTATTATCGGGACAAGAAGTTACAGTTAATACTGGTGATTCGACACATTATCAACAACAGATTTGGCCTGTTTCGACCTTTGAAGAGCGACATTCGACAGCGTGGCGTCAGGGACAAATTATTTTTCATCAACGTATATTAGCTGATGTTGTGGCTGAGATTAGTCGTTATCGTGATAAGCCGGTTTTTTTATTGGGGACACAAACGGATCAGCGAGTCAGTGGTGTCTTTCAAGTTAAATCAATTGAAGGTGCTTTATCCAACTTAGCGGCATCACGTAATTTAGCGATTTATGAAATGCCATTTTTTACGTTAATTTATTGATATTCTATGTTTTATATACTAAATCAATAATTAAATAACAATTAATTAAAAAATTGTTTACGGGTTTTTTTATTTTTTACGTCTTAATCTAAGTGATTATGATTTTTATTACCATTATCATCTTGGGGATGGGAAATGACTCAGAAGAAACATTATTATAAAAAATCCGTACTTTGTGTTCACCTTGCATTGATGGCATTACCTGCAGTTCCGTTTATGGGTTATGCACAGACAGAACAACTACCGCAAACTGAACAAGTGAAATCGAATATCTCGTTTTCTATTCCAGCTCAATCTCTTGAGCAGGCACTTTTACAGTATGCACAACAAGCAAACGTTGAAATATTAATTGAGAGCCAAGATGTTGCTGGACTAAAAAGCCATGCAATACAGGGGAATTTATCGCTTAAGGAAGGATTACGGCAACTGATTGGCTCAAATCCAATCTATTATAATATTCAAAATAACCGTATTTCAATTAGCCGTATACCCACAGTATCCACTGATAAATCAGTAGTGGTGTTAGATAAAATCACTGTTACCGCTGCGCAAGTTCAACAAGGCGATTGGGTATACAGCACTCCAGCTTCTGTGAGTGTCATCAGTAAAAAACAAATTGAAGACAGACCACCTAAACACATTGCTGATTTGCTCGAACTAACAACGGGTGTTTACTCGAGTGTCAGCCAGCAGGATCCGTCTTTATCTGTCAATATTCGTGGTGTCCAAGATTATGGACGCGTCAATATGAATATTGATGGGATGAGACAAAACTTCCAAAAGAGTGGTCATGGACAGCGTAATGGCACCATGTATATCGACTCAGAACTTCTATCTGGTGTGGAAATTCAAAAAGGCAACAGTAGCGGAATGGGCAGTGGTGGTACTTTGGGTGGTGTGGCGACTTTTAATACCGTCAATGCGTCCGATTTTCTGACTAAAGACAAAACCTTTGGCGGTAAAATACATGCCAGCACTGGCACTAATAATACACACTTCATCGGCAGTAGCGCTATCGCGCTAGGCAATGAAAAAGCAGATTTATTGTTTGCTGCGAGTGAGCGACGACTCGGAGATTATAAGCCAGGTACACAGGGTGATATTGGTAATATTCGAATTAATAATGATATAGGCCTGTATGACCAGATGGTCCATGATTTAAAGCATAATAAAATAACTGATAGTAATTACCAAATGACCTCTTATTTGGCCAAAGCAGGCTGGAATATTGATGAGTCACAACGCGTTCAGTTTAACTATCTAGAAACAAAAGTGGCGACACCGAATGCGGGTACATTGACCAATTTGTCGAATACATGGCCCTATACATTGGGTTGGAAAAGCAGCGGATTTAGTGATGTTAATACCAAGAACTATTCTTTAGATTATACCCGTTATAGTGATAGCCCATGGAGTACTGAGTTTAAAGCTAAGGTTTATCTTGTTGATACGAAAGATGATAGCGAAACGTATGCGACGAGTGTAGTGTTTAAAAATGGCTATCAAACTGATACTCGAGTTAAGACGCAGGGCTTGCAACTTGAAAACCATTCAGAAATTGAATTTAACCGTAATAATGTATTAAAAGCACATTATGGATTTGAGACATTTCAAGATAAGGCTTCCAGTAGCTCAACCCAGACTTCCGCGGGTAATGTCACACCTGATGGTAAGCGTTCACTTAGTTCATTATTTACAACACTGACCTATGAGCATGACGATTGGTTAACGTTGGAAGGGGGGATGAGATATGATTATTATACCCTTAAAGGCCAAACCAGTATGGGGTATCGGACATACCCTTACACCAAGGATAATCCTTGTAAAGCCATGAGCTCTAGGGCATGTCAGGGTGTTAATATCATTCAATCGTGGGATGTTGATAAGTCAGAAGGGGCGTTTTCACCTAATATTCGATTGGCGGTTCACCCAGGTCTCGAATGGATGGAATTATTTACTAGTTATGGTCGTTCATGGCGTCCGCCAGCGATTACTGAAACCCTCACCACGGGCAGCGCACATAGTTCGTCGACTCAATTTCCTAACCCTTATTTAAAAGCTGAGCGCTCGAATGCATGGGAACTGGGGATGAATGTTAATTATCCACAGTTATTAATTGAAGAAGACCGCCTTGTCGCAAAAGTTGCTTACTTTGATACGCGGGTGGATAACTACATTAATTTGGCCATCAATCGAACAAAACCAGGTATGGTTAACCCAAGTATTGGTAATGCGGCCTACAGCAATAACTTAAATGTCACGCGCTTCAGAGGATTCGAGTATCAAATTAACTATGATGCAGGCTTTGCTTATGCAGATCTGACGTTTACTCATATGCTCGGTAAAAATAAATTCTGTGCTCATCCAGCATGGTTAGGCGGAGTATTGAAAGGGGGCGCGAATAGCGGTCCGGGTAACTGGTACATGGAAGTAGATGAACAGCAAAGCAACTATGTTGATTGCCATAATGGTGCCGTTTTTAGTAGCGCAGCCAATTTACCAGGAGATAGAGGATCATTTACCCTCGGTGGGCGAGCGTTTGACCGTAAACTGGATGGCGGCGTAGTTGTTCGCTTTACGCCGGGCTTCCAAGATAGCTCAGCACAAAGTAACCAACCCTATTTAGCTGATTGGCCGAAATATACGCTAATTGATTTATATGCCAGTTATGCTTTCACCGATAATTTCATTATACGTGGGAACGTTGAGAATTTAATGGATCGCGCCTATGTAGTGAGTTTTGGTGAAAGTTTATCGAATACGTTAGGACGGGGTAGGACTATTAGTGGGGGGGTTGAGTACCGTTTCTAAATACTCGTCATACTTTTACTCGTCATACTTTGCGCTGTGACGTTGTTGGCTGCACTCGCTAGCCCTAGTCACGTAGTTATCTACGCTCCTAGGGTCTAGCTCCTTTGCCGCCTAGTCACAACACAAATTATTTAGAGTACTTTGCTGATTATAATTTTTTTCTTAAAAGAAACGGCTTTTTGATGGTGAATACTTGTCATACTTTGCGCTGTGACGTTGTTGGCTGCACTCGCTAGCCCTAGTCACGTAGTTATCTACGCTCCTAGGGTCTAGCTCCTTTACCGCCTAGTCACAACACAAATTATTTAGAGTATTTGTTGGTTATCATTTTTTTCTTAAAAGAAACGGCTTTTTGATGGTGAATACTCGTCATACTTTGCGCTGTGACGTTATTGGCTGCACTCGCTAGCCCTAGTCACGTAGTTGCCTACGCTCCTAGGGTCTAGCTTCTTTGCCGCTAGTCACAACACAAATTATTTAGAGTATTTGTTGGTTATAATTTTTTTCTTATTTTAAAAGAAAAGACGTTTTGATATTAAATGCTTACTCACCGCTTTATTAATATAGTTTATTGAGCTTAACTTAAATATTTACAATATAAACAATAAGATGAGGTGATGAGTGTTTCGTTTTAGATCTATATCAATAAATTGATAATTAAATATTAACAAACTACGATCTATTTCTTATCTAATCCCATTACCTATTCTTAAATTAATCGAAAATTGTCTGTGATAATAAGGGCTTCGGCCACTATGTTATAATTTCTGTAAGTCGTTGTATATTATATTATATATCGAATTGCGATTCGCTTTTTATTTTTCTATACGCTAGAATCCTTACAGTTAATAAGTGAACGTAGTGGGTTGTTTTAAATTTAATGATATGAATTTAATCGACTGCTGGGTTCTCAATAAAACTCCTAGCCTTTGTGTCTAAGTTCGGTAGCCCGAATATGATGCTCTGGCCGTGGTCTATGAGCCACCAGGGTGCGAGATAGAAATGTCTGCATCTCCCGTATTTGGAAAGGTGTGATTATGCAACAGCTTGTCGATCAATTTGACCGTAAATTCTATTATCTTCGTCTCTCTATAACAGATGTTTGCAACTTTCGTTGCACATATTGCCTCCCTGATGGCTATAAACCAAGTGGCCGCCATGAATTCTTAACACTCGATGAAATTCGTCGCATTAGTCGTTCTTTTGCTGAATTAGGTACGGAAAAAGTCCGTATTACGGGTGGTGAGCCAACGATGCGTAAAGACTTTAGCGATATTATTGCCGCAATTAATGAAAACAAAGCAATTAAAAAAATAGCGGTAACAACCAATGGCTATCGTATGGCGCGAGATGTTAAAGAGTGGAAAGACGCAGGGCTTAGTGCAATTAACGTTAGCCTTGATAGCCTCGATCCACGTCAATTTGCTGCGATCACAGGACAAGATAAATTTTTTCAAGTGATGAAAGGGATTGATGCTGCTTTTGAGGCAGGTTTTGAAAAAGTTAAAGTTAATGCGGTATTGATGAAAAATGTCAATGATATTGGGTTGAAGTCATTCCTAAATTGGATTAAACATCGCCCAATTCAATTACGTTTTATTGAATTAATGGAAACGGGTGATGGAAGTGATCTATTTCAACGTTACCATGTATCAGGTGAAACCATTCGCGATCGCTTAATTGAAGAGGGGTGGTATATGCAGCCACGCTCTCGTAGCGATGGCCCTGCCCAAGTCTTTAGCCATCCTGATTATCAAGGCGAAATCGGGCTTATCATGCCGTACGAAAAAGATTTTTGCCAAAGTTGTAATCGCCTACGTGTTTCCTCTTTGGGAAATCTGCATTTATGCTTATTCGGTGAGAATGGTATTCCATTGCGTGATTTGCTTGGCGATGATAATCAAAATGAAGCGTTAAAAGCGCGTCTTCAAAGTGGATTGAAATCTAAACGTGAGACCCATTTTTTACATATGGGCGATAGTGGCATTACCCCAAATTTATCCGTCATTGGCGGCTAACCATTTTTGATTTTCAGGAGAAAATATGTCCCAGCTGACTCACCTTAATGCGTCGGGCGAGGCCCATATGGTTGATGTTTCTGCAAAAACTGAAACTATCCGTGAGGCGCGAGCGCAAGCGTATGTCACCATGAACCCAGAAACGTTAGCAATGATAGTCGATGGCAGTCACCATAAAGGTGATGTTTTTGCGACAGCGCGTATTGCCGGAATCCAAGCCGCAAAAAATACGTGGCAACTGATCCCTTTATGTCATCCCCTATTATTGACTAAAGTTGAAGTGACTCTTACAGCTGAACAAGAACATAACCGTGTACGCATTGATACCTGTTGTCGTTTAACGGGTAAAACGGGTGTTGAAATGGAAGCGCTTACGGCGGCCTCTGTGGCGGCATTAACTATCTATGATATGTGTAAAGCTGTTCAAAAAGATATGGTTATTGGTCCGGTGCGCTTACTTGAAAAAACCGGCGGTAAGTCTGGACATTTTAAGGCGGAATGATGATTACAGTTTTATTTTTTGCTCAAGTGCGTGAATTAGTCGGCACAGATCGTTTGGAGCTGACTGAAAATTATCAAACGGTTGAAGAATTACGCCAAGCACTATCACTAAAAGGCGATCGTTGGGCGCTTGCTTTAGAAGACGGAAAATTACTCGCAGCTGTCAATCAATCATTTGTTTCACTGGAACATTCATTGGTTTCAGGTGATGAGGTGGCATTTTTTCCACCCGTCACTGGGGGCTAAGTTATGAACAATACTCATATTGCGGTACAAACGGATAATTTCAGTGTTGGTGAGCAATACCAGTGGTTAGCGCAGTGTGATAGTGACGGCGCTGTTGTCACGTTTACAGGAAAAGTGCGTAATCATAACCTTGGTGACAGTGTTGCAGCGTTGACACTTGAGCATTATCCAGGAATGACCGAAAAAGCGTTAAATAATATTGTTGAAGAAGCAAGAGGGCGTTGGCCTTTGCAGCGCGTGAGTGTTATTCATCGAGTCGGTACATTACAACCGGGTGAAGAGATTGTATTTGTGGGGGTGACCAGTGCTCACCGCGATGCTGCATTTCAATCTGCTGAATTCATTATGGATTACTTAAAAACGAAAGCACCTTTTTGGAAAAAAGAAGCATTGCCAGAAAATGAACGCTGGGTTGAAGCGAAAGAGAGTGATGAAGCATCAGCAAAGCGCTGGTAATCGCATTTTTTCCCCTAAAAAATACGAATTTGCTGAATGTATTGTGAAAGTATTGTGATAAACTTTGCTATAATTTGTCCGATTACAGTATTTTTACTGGGTCTTTTTTCTTTTTCTTAAAGGGTAACCATCATGGGTCAGTTTGATCAACGTAATGATTCTCTTGTCCAGGGTGCCAACACTGGCGTTCAGGCATTTATGTCACAAGTATACGGCTGGATGACAGTCGGTTTACTGTTGACTGCATTTGTAGCTATGTATTCATTGAGCAGTGGTTTGTACATTACCATCGCAACGAATAAAATTTTGTTTTTTGGCATGATCATCGCTGAGCTTGGTTTAGTGATGGGTTTGTCATTCTTACTTCCAAGAATGAATGGCATGATGGCAACCGGTATGTTTATGCTTTATGCGTTGCTAACCGGTTTAACTATCTCCGTTATTCTCGCTGTTTATACCGGTGAATCCGTTGCGGGCACTTTTGTCATCACTGCGGTGATGTTTGGTGCGCTTAGCTTCTATGGCTATACCACTAAACGTAGCCTAACAGGAATGGGTAACTTTCTGTTTATGGCATTGATTGGTATCGTTGTCGCTTCACTGGTTAATATCTGGCTGCAAAGTTCAATGATGTACTGGGTTATCACTTATGGTGGTGTGCTGCTGTTTGCTGCATTAACTGCTTATGATACTCAGAAGTTGAAAGAAATGGGTTCACAAATTGATGAAAATGATAGAGAAACAATGCGTAAATACTCAATTATGGGTGCATTATCTCTGTATTTAGACTTCATTAACCTGTTCCTGATGTTGCTGCGTATTTTCGGTGACCGTCGCTAATTAGCGATTAGTACAGTATAAATAATTAAAAGCCCTTGTGATGATAGTCACAAGGGCTTTTGCGCTAATTAAAGCTTGAAAAATAATAAGCTAATAATTAATTGTGGGATTATTAGTGAAGTAAACAGCCTTGAGCGACTCATCTAATCTAATGGTCTATGCTATTTTCTTTCTAAATAAATAGTACGCTACATTACTTGTGACTAACGCAATAATAAGTAGTGGCCATAAGCTATGGAAAATTACTGAAAAATCAGCATCTTTTAGATAAATTTGTTTAGTAATATCTGTAAAGTGCCGAATCGGATTTATCCAAGTAATATCTTGTAGCCAAACAGGCATATTCTCAATAGGAGAAATATAGCCCGATAACAGGACGGCAGGCATCATAAAGACAAACACCCCAATAAATGCCTGTTGCTGCGTGGAACATAACGCAGATATTAATAAACCAAAGCCAACCAACGATAAGCCGTAAAATAGCATCGTGCCATAAAATAGTAGCAATGAACCTGCAAAGGGAATTTCATAACAAAAAATACCGATGACGAGGACCAGTGTTGCTTGCGCCGTTGCGACTATCAATGCAGGAATGGCTTTGCCAATAAAAATTTGCCAAGTGGTCAGAGGCGAAACTAACAATTGGTCTAGTGTGCCTTGCTCACGCTCTCTGGCAATAGAAAGAGAGGTGACAATAAGTACACCAATGGTTGTAATTAATGCGACTAATGAGGGTACGATGAACCATTTATAATCTAAATTCGGGTTGTACCAATTGCGAACAACCAATTCACTATTGTTGGGGCGAGGCTGACCTTGTGTGAGCTCCTGCTCATACTGCATGACAATTTGTTCAATATAGTTAGCGGCTATCTGAGAGCTATTTGAATTTCGCCCATCTAACAATAGCATCATGTTAGCTTTGTGCTGGCTCGCAATATCAGCGCTAAAGTTTTGTTCGAAACGTACTACTAACAGCGCTTTACGATTATCGAGCGTCTCGCGAATGTCGTGCTCACTTTTCAGTAACAAGATATGAGAAAATGCACTAGCTTTGGCTAATCGCTGGGTAAGCTCAATAGAATGTTGGCCACTGTCTTGGTCATAAATTGCAATTGTGGTATTGGTGACTTCTAATGTTGCCGCTAGCGGAAATAAAATCATCTGAAAAATAACGGGCAAAATTAAAATAATCCGCGTTTGTGGTTCTTGCAACAAAGATTGCAACTCTTTCATAATTAAGGTGTATAGACGATAAAACATAGTTTCACCTCAATCCAGTCGACGACGGGTTTTAAGCGCCGTTAGACCAATAAATAGAATTGCCGAAGCAATCAATAAAAGAAAATCAGTGAGTAACACGAGATAGATATCGCCGGCGAGAAATAGTGTTTGCAAGCTACTGACAAAATATCGCGCAGGAATGAAGTAAGTAACAGCTTGAATGATGGCAGGCATACTATCAATTTCAAAAATAAAACCCGATAACATGATGGCAGGTAAAAAGGCCGCATTCAGCGCTATCATAGCGGCATTGAATTGGTTTCGGGTGATCGTCGAAATTAATAACCCCATCCCTAATGCCGTAGCAAGATAGAGACTGGTGATCACAAATAAGATAACCAATGAGCCTCGATAGGGGATATCCAGAACAAACGTGGTGACGAACATGCATAGGATCATAACAAACGAGCCAAGTAACTGATAAGGCAATAGCTTAGATAACAGTAGTTCAGTGCGGGTGATTTGCGTCGATAATAACGCTTCCATGGTGCCACGTTCCCATTCACGAGCAATCACTAGGGAGGTCAAAATTGCACCTACAACTGTCATGATAATACTAATCGCGCCTGGGATAATGAAATGCTGGCTAATTGCAGCCTCGTTAAACCAATAGCGCATATTTAATTCAATTAATGGGTCTGTTGCATAACCTTTATTTTCCCCTTGTTGAACTAACCAAGTATGCCAAACCCCTTTGGTGTAGGCTTGCACAAAGTTTGCTGTATTTGGTTCGCTACCGTCAGTGATGACTTGAATCGGCGCATGGCCTTCTGAGCGCAATAGCTGAGCGGAAAAATTGACAGGAATAACAACGATCCCGCGAATTTCTCCTGCTTGCATTTTATTGGCTAAAAGCTGGCGGTTATCACTGATAGTTGCATCAATAAAAGGCGAGCCGGTAAACGCATCGACGAGTTCTCGCGCTTCTTGGCTTTGTTGGTCCATTAAAATACCCACGCGCAGCTTGCTCGAATCTAGATTGATACCATAGCCAAAAATGAACAGCAGCATGAGTGGAATCACAACAGCGATTAGTGCACTGCTCGGATCGCGAACGATTTGTTTAGTTTCTTTAAAGCACAGAGCTTTGAGTCTGCGCCACGAAAAATGGGAGGCTGCTACGGTCATCGTTCCCCCTGTTGTTGATCATAATTAAAGATAAGCTCTATGAAAGCATCTTCCATTGAAGGATTTGGATTTTCAGCGCTGGCAACTTGTTGTTTTAGTTCATCGGGGGTGCCTGCGGCAATAATTTTACCGTGATATACCAAACCAATACGATCGCAATATTCAGCTTCATCCATAAAGTGAGTGGTTACCATCACAGTGACGCCTTTATCGACCATCCCATTAATATGTAACCAAAACTCTCTACGAGTTAGTGGGTCAACTCCCGAAGTGGGTTCATCAAGAAACAAAATATCGGGTTCATGCATTAATGAACAGGCAAGAGCGAGGCGCTGTTTATAACCTAAAGGTAATGAATCTGTGATTTGATTAATAATTGGCGTGAAACTAAATGCATCTATCATCTCTTGCATTTTAGTTGATTGTTTTTTGTGGTGAAGGCCATAAACGCCAGAAAAAAACTTTAGGTTTTGCTTCACTTTTAAGTTGCCATATAACGAGAATTTTTGCGCCATATAACCTAAATGCTGACGTGCTTTATTTGAACTGGTTTTTAAATCCATTCCCAATACCAAAGCTTGTCCTTCAGTTGGTTTCATTAGGCCACACATCATTTTAAATGTGGTTGATTTCCCTGCACCATTAGGGCCTAACAAGCCAAAAATCTCACCGCGTTTGACTTGAAAATTAACCGTATCAGTGGCGGCGAAATCGCCAAATTTTTTAGTGAGATTGCGAGCTTCAATGACGGTTTCATTCGGATTTGGTGGGATTTGCGGGACAATAGAAGCCAGCTCTGAACGATGTGATGGGCCACCGCCAAGTAAATCAATAAACGCATCTTCAAAGCGGGGTTCTGCTTCAATTAGTTTTTGGTCGCCCATATTGAGCGCATTAAGTAAATTTTGTTGGGAAGCATTAGGTTTTAAGATCAAACGGATGTAGCGACCTTGAATTACGCCATCGGTAGTTTCAGGTAATACTAATGCATTTTGTAGTTGAGTGCGTTTTTGTGTGGCAGGGACGTTGAGTAAGAATGATCGTCCAACCATTTTTTGAGTCAGTAATTCAGGTTTTCCTGAATACAGTAACTTCCCCTTGTTGAGTAGCAGAACTTCTTTACATTGCTGAGCTTCATCTAGGTAAGAGGTGCTCCAGAGGATCAACATGCCATCATCAGCAAGGGTATGCACCATTTGCCATAATTCACGACGAGCGATGGGATCGACTCCTACTCCCGGCTCATCGAGCAGCAATACCTTAGGCTTGCCTAGTAATGTACAGGCTAACCCCAGTTTTTGTTTCATACCGCCTGAGAGTTTACCCGCAAGACGAGAGGTAAAATCGGTCAGATTGGTAAATGTCAGTAATTGTTGATAGGTTTTTTTGCGTTCATCACCGATAACACCACGCAAATCTGCGTATAAATCGAGATTCTCTTGCACGGTTAAATCTTCGTATAAACCAAACTTTTGTGGCATATAGCCCAAGTTTGCCCGCACTTCAATACTGTCTTTGATGGGATCTAAACCCATTAGACTGATTGTGCCGGAATCAGGTTTTAACAATCCAGCTAGCATTCTTATGAGGGTTGTTTTACCTGCGCCGTCGGGGCCCACGAGTCCCGTGACTGAGCCACCATGAATTTCAGTCGTTAAGCTCTCGACTGCCGGTGAATCTAGACCTGAAAATGTTTTTTCAATACCCTGAAGGCGTATGTTGTAATCATTATTCATGACAAGCATTTACTGTTTTGTTTCAGGAAAACGGACGGTGACGGGCATACCCTGACGCAGAGCGTCATCAGGATCGCTCACGATAATACGTAAACGGTATACCAAATCAGTACGTAAATCAGGTGTTTGTACGCTTTTAGGCGTGAATTCAGCAGTAGGGGAAACAAAACCTATTTTCCCGTGGTAAGGAGAATCGGGTCTGCTATCGGTATATAGCAACACATCACTACCGGGAACGGCGACACCAAGATTAGGCTCGCTGACATAGGCTCGAACCCAGACAGGGTGGGTTAGGGTAACACTAAATACCGTGTTGCCTGGACCAACAATGGTACCTGGTTCAATAGCGCGGGTTAAAATAGTGCCATCTGATGGCGCAGTGAGTGTTGTATCTTGTAAATCAAGTTCAGCTTGTGCAACAGCGGCTTCAGCTTGTAGCCATTCACCTCTTGCTGCGGCGATCTCTTCTTGACGAAATCCACTTTGATATTGATTGAGTTTATCTTGTGCGGCTTTCAGGGCCGCGAGGGTTTGATTACGACTATTTTTTGCATTGTCTAAATCATTAGCTGAAATAACGCGCTGAGCTGCAAGGCCTTGCTGGCGTTTATAAAAATTATCAGCATATTGCCAAGCCGCTTGTTTTTGAGCAACTTCGGCTTCTGCTTGAGCAATTTCTTGAGTTCGATAACCCGCTTCTTTTAAAGCTAGTTGCGCTTTAGCGCTATCTCGAATGCCTTTCGCTTTATTAAGCGCATTGATGTAAGAGGCATCATCAAGTTTGCCAAGCTTATCCCCTGCGGTCACGCGCGCGCCTTCATCTACATTCAAAGACGCGAGCCTTCCCCCTACTCGAAAACCAAGGTTAACGGTTCTGACATCAACATTTCCGTATAAGGTTAATGTTTTATCTTGCTTAGATTGGTAGTAGTAGTAACCACCTACAGCAACACCGATTAATATGACAATAAGAAGAATAAAAACCGAACGACGTTTATTGTTCATAGCTAACCTTACTCAAGAGGATAAAATGATAAAAAAGTTATACTGAGTTAGTTATAACCTAAAAGTATTACTTTTCTTTATCTATTTATCATATCACTTTTCTGCTTGTTTGCGATGACGTAACCCCTCTAATAAGATATTTGTATGTTCGATAAGAACTTGATTAATAATTTCAAATTCATTCTCATTAATATGTTTCCAACCCGTTTGTCTGAGTAATGTTTCTCGTGCAATACGAAATGAAAGCGTTTCGCCAAGAATGGCATGGGTATGGATTAACGTAGTTAAATTATGGGGATCTGCGCCGATATAAGTGGCGATTAGATGATTTAAACGCGAGTGTATTGGGCCTAAAGCTTGTTCATGGATGATGGTGTAGGCTTCTGTTGGATTCAGCTGTTCACGTGCTAATATTCGCGAAAAACTGAGGTTTTTTTTCTCCAACTGAAAGTAATTATAAGCAATAACGGTTTTTTGTAATAGCTCAAGGGCTTTTTGAGGTGTTTGAGCCTCAGCAGGTTGGTTAAGAAAATTATCTATCAGGTTAAACGTTTCATAGAAGCTTTCTTTGACGTTACTGGCAATCATCTGTGCAACAGCAAGGTAAAGGCCTTCCTTCGAACCAAAATAATATGAAATTGCTGCGATATTTTGACCAGAAACTTGTGCTATTTGGCGTGTAGTCGCCCCATCAAGTCCTTTTTCTCCATAAACATCAGCAGCTGCGAGAAGTAGTTGTTGTCTCGCATTCTCTCCTCGCAAAGTTGACGATGAATTTATAATCATAAACATTCCTTTAAATCAGAATTAAATAACACCCAAATAGGCTCTAAGCGGCTTTTCATTTTTATAAGGGATAGAAAACGACAACTCATAGTGTCATATAAGTATATATACCATATGAAGGGCATTTTATATTAATTTGTGAGGCAAACTAAATTAATATATTTATCGTCATCAAATAATGTTAGAATTTCGACATGTCGCACGGCAGTTTGCGCTTTTTTCTTCTTCTGATTCACTTCCCCTTAGAACTGCCTCAATAATTTGATACGGTGAAGCCCGGAGTAATTTAATTTGACTAATTTTTCAGACCTCGCTTTAAACGAGGAAATTTTGCTTGCCATTAATGAGTTAGGCTATGAAAGTCCTACACCTATTCAACAACAAGCTATTCCTGCAGTGCTTGCAGGTAAAGACCTGTTAGCAAGCGCTCAAACAGGTACGGGTAAAACCGCAGGCTTTACGTTGCCTATTTTACAAAAACTCATTGAAACCCCGCGTGGGAACAATCGTAGACCCGTTCGGGCGTTGATCCTGACACCTACAAGGGAATTGGCAGCTCAAGTTGCTGAAAATGTAAAAGAGTACAGTCGTCATTTGAAAATCCGCTCAATGGTTATTTTTGGCGGGGTAAGCATTAATCCACAGATGATGAAATTGCGCAGTGGCGTTGAAATTTTGATTGCAACACCTGGACGCTTACTCGATTTAGAGCATCAAAATGCAGTTGACCTATCTCAAGTTGAAATTCTTGTGCTTGATGAAGCTGATCGCATGTTAGATATGGGTTTTATTCACGATATCCGTCGTGTCATTAGTAAACTCCCTAAAAAGCGTCAAAATTTACTTTTCTCAGCAACTTTCTCTGACGACATTAAACAGCTCGCCAATAAATTGCTAACTAACCCTGTGACCATTGAAGTGGCGCCACGTAATTCAGCGTCAGAACAAGTGACACAATATGTACATCTTGTTGATAAAAAACGTAAAGCAGATCTTTTATCATTCATGATCGGCCGTGATAATTGGCAGCAAGTTTTAGTGTTTACGCGTACTAAGCATGGTGCTAACCGCCTTGCTGAACATCTTAATAAAGATGGTATTAAAGCTGCGGCTATCCATGGTAATAAAAGTCAGGGCGCGCGTACTCGTGCACTTGCTGATTTTAAATCGGGTGATATTCGCGTTTTAGTTGCTACTGATATTGCTGCGCGTGGTATTGATATTGAACAACTTCCTCATGTTGTGAACTATGAATTACCGAATGTGGCAGAAGATTATGTTCACCGTATTGGTCGTACTGGTCGCGCAGATGCAACGGGTATGGCGGTTTCTTTAGTTTGTGTCGATGAAATTAAACTTCTCAAAGATATTGAAAAACTATTGAAAAAATCAATTCCGCTAATGACAACTGAAGGTTATGAGCCAGATCCTTCAATTAAAGCTGAACCTATTCAAAAATCACCGCAGCGCAATGACAGACGTTCATCTGATAGACGTCCTAGTGAGCGCAGTGATAGAGGTGGAAGTGATAGAGGCGATAAAGGTAGTAACAGACCTCGTCGTTCTAGCGCGCCAGCTGCAAAAGGAAAATCTGAGTCATCAGGTTCACCTTGGAGAAATGCACAAAGCAAAGTAAGACAAGGACGTGGTGAAGGTTAATGCGTGTGCTACTAGCCCCTATGGAAGGGGTTTTAGACTCACTCGTTCGTTCATTGCTCACAGAGGTCAATGATTATGACCTCTGCATTACTGAATTTGTTCGTGTAGTAGATACGTTACTTCCAGCTAAAACCTTTTATCGTTTGTGCCCCGAATTACGTAATCAAAGTCGTACGCCATCAGGAACTTTAGTTAGGGTGCAGTTGTTAGGGCAGCACCCCGAATGGTTAGCCGAAAATGCAAATAGAGCCATTGAATTAGGCTCTTGGGGCGTCGATCTGAATTGTGGATGCCCATCAAAAACGGTAAATGGCCATGGTGGTGGTGCTACGCTGTTGAAGCAACCCGATCTCATTTACCGTGCTGTTAAAGCCATGCGTGATGCTGTTCCTAAATCATTACCTGTTTCTGTGAAAGTTAGACTAGGTTGGGATAGCGGTGAATTTACCCACGAAATTGCTGATGCAGCAGAGCAGGGGGGAGCCACTGAATTAACCGTTCATGGACGCACTAAAGAAGATGGTTATAAGGCTGAGCGTATTAATTGGCAAGCTATCGGTGACATTCGTAAGCGGTTATCAATACCTGTTATCGCAAATGGTGAAATTTGGGACTATGAAAGTGCTAAACGCTGTATTGAAATAACGGGATGCGAGGCCATTATGATTGGGCGGGGTGCATTAAATACACCGAATCTAAGCCGAGTGATTAAAAATAACCATCGGCAAATGCCTTGGGAACAGGTTAATCAGATATTATTAAAATATACTGAACTGGAAAAACTTGGTGATACTGGTCACTATCATGCCGCTCGTATTAAGCAATGGTTGAGCTATTTACGTAAAGAATATCAATCTGCGGATGAACTGTTTCAACAAGTGCGATCTTTGAAAAATGCACAGCAAATTTCTGATGTTATTTCGCATATTGTAGATGTAAATATTGATAAAAAGTCTTAAAAAAAGAATTTTTATTTGCGAAAATAACTTATTAGGTCTTTACTTAGTAAGTATGATAGTCATTAAGTTAAGTTAATCACTATTATTGTTGAGATATTATTACTTAATACAACCTAGTCTTTTGGAGGCGTAATATGGGCGTTATTGCTTGGATTATTTTTGGTCTGATTGCGGGTGTTCTAGCAAAATGGCTCATGCCTGGAACGTATCAGATGGGTTTTATTATGACCACAGTTTTAGGGATTGTCGGCGCCGTTGTCGGGGGGTATATCAGTACTTTCTTTGGTAAAGGTAAAGTTGATGGTTTCAATTTTGGTAGCTTTGTGGTCGCCGTTATCGGTGCAATTGCAGTGCTCTTCTTGGCGGGTATATTTGCTAAATAGTTTTGCTTAAATATACGTCACAATAACGAGATACTGACTATTTTAGTCAAGATCTCAAGAATTTAATAAAGGCTGCAATTTAAATATTAGCAGCCTTTATTTTTGCAAGTTGAAACCTAAGGTTCAATCGGCAAACCATTATCCTGTCCCCACTCTGCCCACGAACCGTCATATAAACGTACATCTGTGTTGCCAAGTAGGGTTAACGCCATTAGCACAACGGCAGCGGTCATTCCTGAGCCACAAGAAGTGACTGAGGGAGCGTGGATATCGACGCCTTGCTGAGCAAAAATGGCTTTTAGCTGTTCAGGGGACTTGAACTCTCCATTTTCAACGAGTAGATCCCAAGGAACATTTTTGCTTCCCGGAATGTGTCCCATACGTAGACCCGGACGTGGTTCGGGTGCTTGTGCTAGAAAACGCGGCGCTGCACGAGCATCGATAATTTGAATTTTACCTTCGTTAACGATATCTAATACTTGTTTTTGATTCAAAGCATTCGTTTCTTTTCGAGTTGCTTTAAATTCTTTGATTGCTGGTGGAATAACTTCACCTGTTTGAGTTTCAAATCCAGCTGTTTTCCAAGCATCAATTCCACCTGCCAATATTTTGACGTTTTTGCAGCCCATTGTCGTGAATGTCCACCAAGCACGAGGGGATGAAAATAAATTATTTTGGGCGTAAATAATAACCTGAGTATTATTATCAATACCCATAGCACCTACTGCTTGGCTGAAGGTTTCTGCACTCGGTAGCATATGGGGCAGATCGCAGGTTTTATCGGCAATTTCATCTTGATGAAAAAATTGCGCATTAGGAATATGCTCTTGTAAATAACTTTGGCGACAATCATAAGGGGCTGTTGGCGGCGGAGATGAAGCGTCGAGTACAATAATATTTGCATCAAACAGATGCGCGTTTAACCATTGCGGTGTAACAAAAAAATCGTTGTACATAAACTATCTCCATCCTGAGCTAATACATTATTTTAGTTTGGTTGCTGCATTTGGTTAGGGGCAGGGATAAGGGATTGAGTCTGAGGTTGTCCCTGTTCTAAAGGTGTTGTTGAGCGAGTATAAATATTCATACCTGCTAAAACAATGCCGCCTACTGAACCAAAAGCAAATAAGGCGCATATAGCGATTGCTAATTTTTTCATATTTTATAGCCTGCGTTAAATTTTAGAACACAAAGTATAACTGGATGGTTGTTGCAAACAAGTTAAAAGCGACATTTTATACGCTTTTGCAAATCGCTTCCCAATTTTAATGTATAATGGGTTTTAATACAGTAGTTTTGCGAAGCGGTTGGCAAAAGTAATCTTTTTACTTTTGTGCTATTTATCTACTAGGTTATCGTACATTTCAAATTTGGTTATCGCGTAATTTATGTCCCTGTCTAATAAAATAAAAGAACAAATAACGGAGTGGTATAAAGGCTTATCACTACAAATTGACGGGTTTGTTTCCCGTGAGCCTCAACGTCAAATGATTGCTGAGGTGGCTAAAAACTTAGCTGATGCCGATGGGCGCCATTTAGTGATAGAGGCTCCTACTGGGGTTGGTAAAACACTGTCTTACCTAATTCCGGGGATTGCGGTAGCGCGTGAAGAAGGTAAAACCCTGGTAGTGAGTACTGCCAATGTCGCGCTGCAAGACCAAATTTTTAGTAAAGACTTGCCACTACTAAGCAAAATTATTCCAGATCTTAAATTTACTGGCGCATTCGGCCGTGCACGTTATGTTTGTCCGCGAAATCTAGAAGCAATTTGTGCCGCAGAAGGAGATCAAATTGATTTAATGTTGTTGGTTGAGGATAAAACCGAAATCGCCAATAGTGAAGAACGTGCGATTTGCCAGCAATTACGTAATGATTTTCATAGTTTTGCTTGGGATGGGTTAAGAGATCATCATAAACGCGCTTTTAGCCATAGCTTATGGCGTAAAGTTAGTACAGATAAAATGAATTGTTTAGGGCGAAATTGTCAGTTTTATCAACGTTGTCCATTTTTTATTGCTCGACGTGAAATTGATGATGCGGACGTTGTCGTTGCAAATCACGCACTCGTCATGGCGGCAATGGAAACTGAGTCCGTATTGCCCGATCCTAAAAAATTATTACTTGTACTGGATGAAGGTCATCATGTGCCTGATGTTGCGAGAGATGCCCTTGAAGTTGAAGGTGAGATTACTTTAGTTCAATTAACTGCACAAGTTGATAGCTTTATTCAACATGTTGCGCAGTATGTTGCTCAATTTCGTCCAGCAAAACCACCAAAGTTAGCAAATCCAGAGAAATTACAAAAGCACGCAGAAAAGCTACGAGAAACATTTCGTGATTTTTCCGTGTTAGCAAATGCGTTATTACCTGAAACATCAAAAGATACAGAATATTTATTTCCTTTAGGTGTATTGCCTGAATCTATGCAATTAAGTTGTCAGGAACTCTTTAAGCTAACGGATGGTTTTAAAGGACTTGCAGAAGCAATACTCAGTGATTTAACAGAGCAAACCGCCAAACAAGATATCGTGCGTTTGCATCGTTCTATACTGACAACTAGCAGAGCAATGGGTTATTTTGAAAATATGGCTAAGTTATGGCGGTTAGCTGCCCTTGATCAAAGCTCAGGTGCGCCAGTTTCTAAATGGCTAAGTCGCCGTTATGAGAAAAATCAATCTCGCTTTTTTATGCATTGTGCGGGTATTAGAGTCAGTGAGCAGCTTCAGCACTTATTATGGCGTAATATCCCTCATATTGTGATTACTTCTGCAACGCTTAGATCACTCAATAGTTATTCAAGATTTATGGAGCTAAGTGGTTTGTCTGAAAAAAACGATGACCGCTTTGTGACCCTTTCCTCGCCATTTAATCATACAGAGCAAGGAAAATTGATCATTCCACAAATGAAATATGAACCCACTATGGATAATGAAGCAAACCATTTAGCTGAAATGGCGACTTTCTTTCGTAGTGAATTCATTAAAGAAACCCATCGTGGTGTATTAGTTTTATTTAGTAGCCAAAGAGCGATGGATGGATTTTTAGAGCATGTAAAAGATTTACGATTACAGCTACTTGTTCAAGGGGATCAACCTCGTTATCGTTTAGTTGAAACACATTGCGAAAGAATTGATCAAGGGCAAAAAAGTGCGCTAATGGGGTTACAATCTTTTGCTGAAGGATTAGATTTAAAAGGCGAATATCTGACTCAGGTACACATCCATAAAATTGCATTTCCACCTGTCACAAATCCTGTCATTATCACTGAGGGAGACTGGCTAAAATCATTGAAACGCTATCCTTTTGAGGTTCAAAGTTTACCCAGTGCGTCATTTAACTTGATCCAACAATCAGGGCGGCTTATTCGGAGCCATGAATGTTACGGTGAAATAATTATCTATGATAAACGTTTGATCACTAAAAATTATGGGAAGCGTTTATTAAATGCGTTGCCTATTTTCCCAATAGAGCGACCTGAAATGCCTGATAGCGAGAAATAGCTGATGCAAATGAATAATATTCCATTTGGCCTAACTAATTGGGCCGAAATTGAGCCAGAAACTCATCAAGGTGAACAGGGTTATGCATTATGGCGCACTGCAAAATATGGTGACATCCGTGTAAGGATGGTTGAATACTCTGCGGGATATATTGCGGATCATTGGTGTTTAAAAGGGCATATTTTGTTGTGTTTAGAAGGTGAATTACATTCTGAGCTGGATGATGGTCGAACGTTTATTTTAACGCCTGGGATTAGTTACCAAGTAGCGGATAACGCTGAAGCACATCGCTCATCAACGCCAATGGGCGCTAAATTGTTTATTGTGGACTAAAGAGAAACAGCTAATATGTTTTTTTAATAATGAATAATGTGCTATTTATTATTTGATGTGGATTTTGTGCATTTTTTAGGTATTAATTAGTGCCACATAATTAATACCTAAAAAGAGAGGCCACATTTAGTGGCCTCTTGGTCAATTTAAATTGACTCTGTTTAACGACATTGCTCTTGTACTTGGGACTGCTTAATTTAAAATACAGTTTTATTCAATATTGGCTTCAATGAACCAGAGGAACTTGTCTAGATCACGTGATGCTGCGGTAAACATATCAGCAGTATCTTCGTCTTCAACTTCATTTATCGCTTTACGGAGATCATTTGCGACAACAGCATAGCGATCCGCTAATGCTTTTAAGTGATCTTGCACAGTGTGAATATTGGTTGGGTAAGCTTCTAAAGATGTTAATCTATTTACTTCTTGGGTTGTGCCGATAGCCACACCACCAAGCTGAACTGCACGTTCTGCAAATTCATCTAGATGCTCAACAATTGTGGTTCTAAAGCCATCGAGCATTTCATGCACGGCAATAAAATTACGTCCACGCATATTCCAATGTGCTTGTTTAGTCATTAAAGATAGATCAGTAAAATGGATAACCATGATATTAAGGATATCAATGGTTTCTAATTTTACACTATCTTCTAAATCATTACGGGTATATAACAGTTCTTTTGAAGATGTTTTAAATAATTTAGCTGTACTCATGATTCATCCTCTTTTTAATATTAATTTATTTAGTAACTTTATCTGTTAATAAATATAAAACATAAATTGTAATTTGTCATAGAGTAATAATCGATTGATCTAATAGGTAAATCCAATATAGTGTCACCGATTTTTTTCATTAAGGGCTATTTTAATTTTAAGCGCATGTAACTGTTATATTAAGGTAAATGAAATTAACTAACATTTCAAATTTATGAAGAAATTTTTACAAGAAAAAAGGCTAATAAATATGAATGTATGAATTTATTAGCCTTATTAGCCTTATTAGCATGTTAAAATACTTTATTATTCAACTTATTTGCTAGGCCACTTTCTCTATTTTAGGTTTAGGCGTTGCGGTTGATGTCGACCCTATTGAAGCGCAAACGATGCAGAGCAGTGCAAGCCATTGTGTGCTAGTTAGATGTTCTTGTAGGAAGATAATACCTAAGAATGCGCCCATACAGGGTTCAAGGCTCATTAATGTCCCAAAAGTACGGGCGGGAAGACGGGTTAATGCAATCATTTCTAAGGTATAAGGAAATGCGGTAGACAGTATGGCGACGGCTAATGCCAGAGGCAAAATAGCGGGATCAAACATCACCTCGACTCCCGTTTGCATTAAGCCTATAGGAAAGAAAATTAGTGCTGAAATAAAGGATCCAATAGCCACCGTTGCTGCACCATATCCGGCGCCAGCACGTTTACCAAAGATAATATAAATTCCCCAACAGACACCAGCACCTAGAGCATACAGCACCCCAACGGGATCTAATGAGTTAATGTTATCGCCAATGGGTAACAAAAAGAGTAGACCGGCGATAACGAGTCCTATCCAGAGAAAATCAATTGGTCGGCGTGAGGAAAACATGGCAACAGCCAACGGACCCGTGAATTCTAATGCCACGGCAATACCTAAAGGAATTCGTTCAAGAGCGAGATAAAATAGGTAGTTCATTGTGCCGAGTGAAATACCATAAGTTAGTAGGGGGATTATCGAATTCTTTCTAAAATTTAATCGCCAAGGCTTGAAAATAGCGCATAGAATGATTGTTGCAAGTAATAGACGTAAGCCTGTTACACCAGGAGCGCCGATAACGGGAAATAATGTTTTAGCCAAAGATGCGCCACTTTGAATAGAAGCCATTGCTAATAATAGCAACCCTATAGGTAATAGTGGCAAAACACTCTTTTTAATATCGGCAGACATGAATAATTAAACCTCAGAAAATACGTTATTAATCAGGCGAAAACTTACTTAATTTAAAGCAATTGGTTGTTTTATAAATGAACGTTTTGTGTAAGCAAACAGTTCTAAAAAATAATATTTCGCAATAGAAAATAGAACAATATGATGACATCTAAAGTGATATTCACTCGATGTGAAAATATTTATCAGAATTATGTCATAGAATAGGTTTAGTTAATATGGTTTATCAAGATGAAAGCTCAATGATATAGACTGCTGAAATATGGCGGTTTAGCAGGTCTTGGCTGTAACCAGAATAGGGGCGCTATTAATTATGTGGTTTGTATGTTGAGCTTTTCTTCAGGTACCCTATAGTTATGGCTTAAAAATAGTTATCGTTTAAAAAATGACAGAAAATTAAGGCATGAGGAAGTAATGAGAAAAATTAAAAGTGTAGCTGTGTATTGTGGTTCTAGTATGGGGTCAAATGAAATTTATCAGCAACAAGCAATTGAATTTGCAAAAGAAATGGTTAAGCGCAATATTACTTTAGTTTATGGTGGTGCGAGTGTTGGAATTATGGGCACAATTGCGGATACAATATTATCTCTTGGCGGTAAAGTCATTGGTGTTATCCCATCTTTACTCGAAGAGCGGGAAATATCGCACAAAAATCTGACTGAATTATATAAAGTTGAAACTATGCATCAGCGTAAAAGTAAAATGATTGAGCTCGCCGATGCTTTTGTCGCTTTACCAGGTGGATACGGTACTCTTGAAGAGTACAGTGAAGTGTTTACTTGGAGCCAAATTGGTTTACATACAAAGCCTTGTGCATTATTTAATATTAATAATTACTGGCAACCGTTGATTGATATGACCAACAAAATGGTGGATGAAGGTTTTTTACATGAAAAATATCGTCATATGGCGATTGTAGAAACTACGCCAACGGCAATATTAGATAAATTTGAAACTTATATTGCACCACCTGTGAAAACTTACGATTGATAACAAATTCGTTGATGACGTTAGTTGTGAGGTTATGATGATAAGAAAAGCAGCAAAAAATGACCTTGATGAAATTTTTGTTTTATACCAACTGCTATTTTTTGAAATGGCAGCGCTTGATCCTGAGAGGATGAAACCGGTTGAACAATCATCTGAGTTTATTCACGATGCAATCGAAAATCCTAAGTTTCATTTTTTAGTTGCTACCATCGAAAATAAAATTAAAGGGTTCTGTATTGCTCAGAAGCAGTCAGCTCCCGCTTATAATTGTATGGTTCCCAGAGATTTTGCTTATGTTTTTGATTTCGTGGTTGCGCCTGATTCTCGGGGTGAAAAAATAGGCCATCAATTACTTAATGAAATGAAAGGTTGGGCAAAAGAAAATAAGTTAAGTCATTTGGAGCTTTCTGTTTTTTCACAAAATCATCAAGCGATTAAATTTTATGAAAGAGAAGGCCTAACCGAGATAACTCGTACAATGGGAATTAAGCTATAAAATATTTAATCGGCCTGTCATAGGTCAATTTTCTCATTTCATCTTTAATATTACTTTAGTTGTCATGTTAATTGGCTAAATAAAGTCACTAAGGTAAATATAAGCACAAATATAAAATGATATAACAGATATTTCTATTTCAGTATCATGCAATACAAAATAGCTTGTCTTATCAGCAAATTATGTGCTGTTTTATGATTTTAAATGATGGAGCATATTGAAAGTATTCACTATTTTCAAAGAACATGTTTCAAAGTTATAAGGTTAATTAAAACAGCACAAGATCTAAGCGTCCAATTGTGGCATAATGCGCCGCTATTTGTACCTATCATACTTCAAGTTGCATGTGCGTTAACTTCGCTAGGCTAGCCGGATCACATCGTTCATCTATACTCACAGGGTGGGATAGTAACGCTCGCGGCCTGCATGCTACTCGATTTATTTAAAGTATAGTGGTGGGGCAACTCTACATATGATTAATTTAAGGCCTAGAAGTGTTAACGACAAACAATATCACTATGCAGTTTGGCAGCAAGCCACTGTTTGAAAATATTTCAGTTAAATTTGGAACAGGAAATCGTTACGGTTTGATAGGTGCTAACGGCGCTGGAAAATCAACCTTCATGAAGATATTAGGTGGCGATTTAACACCTTCTTCAGGCAACGTGAGCATTACTGATCCGAATGAACGTATTGGTAAATTACGCCAAGATCAATTTGCATTCGAAGAATTTACCGTTCTTGATACCGTCATCATGGGGCATGGTGAACTGTGGGATGTGAAACAAGAGCGCGATCGTATTTATGCGTCACCTGAAATGAGCGAAGAAGATGGCTATCGCGTCGCTGATCTTGAAGTTGCTTATGGTGAGATGGATGGCTACAGCGCAGAATCGCGTGCAGGTGAATTATTACTTGGTGTTGGTATTCCCGTAGAGCAACATTACGGTCCAATGAGCGAAGTCGCTCCAGGTTGGAAACTGCGTGTGCTTCTAGCACAGGCACTATTTTCAAACCCAGAAATTTTGTTACTTGATGAGCCGACGAATAACCTTGATATCGATACTATTCGTTGGTTAGAGCAAGTCCTGAGTGAACGTGATTGCACCATGGTTATTATTTCCCATGATAGGCATTTTTTGAATACAGTGTGTACGCATATGGCCGATCTAGATTACGGTGAACTACGTTTGTTCCCAGGTAACTATGACGAATATATGATTGCCGCGACACAAGTAAGAGATCGTTTAGTTTCCGATAATGCGAAGAAAAAAGCACAGATTGCCGAACTTCAATCATTTGTCAGCCGCTTTAGTGCTAACGCATCTAAATCAAAGCAAGCAACGTCACGAGCTCGCCAAATTGATAAAATTCAGTTAGATGAAGTTAAAGCCTCTAGCCGTCAAAATCCATTTATCCGTTTTGAGCAAGATAAAAAATTGTTCCGTAATGCCCTTGAGCTAGAAAGTGTAGCGAACGGTTACGGTCAAGAGCCTTTATTTAAAAACTTGAATTTACTGCTTGAAGTGGGTGAAAAAGTTGCTGTTATTGGTGCGAATGGTATCGGTAAAACAACATTTTTGAAAACACTCGTTGGCGAAAAACCACCGACCAGTGGTAGCGTTAAATGGTCTGAAAATAGCAGTATTGGCTATTATGCACAGGATCATGCTGAAGATTTCGACACCGATCTCAATGTTTTTGATTGGATGAGTCAATGGAAAAGTGAAGGGGATGACGAGCAAGCGGTTCGCAGTATTTTAGGTCGCTTACTGTTCTCCCAAGATGACATTAAGAAAAAAGTATCGGTGTTATCTGGTGGTGAGCAAGGCCGTATGTTATTTGGTAAGCTGATGATGCAGCAACCAAATATTCTTATTATGGATGAACCAACTAACCACTTGGATATGGAATCTATTGAGTCAATTAATATGGCTCTTGAGATGTATGAAGGAACGCTGATTTTTGTTTCCCATGACCGTGAATTTGTTGGCTCGCTCGCTAGCCGTATTTTAGAAATTAAAGATAATAAAATCATTGATTTTAAAGGTACTTATGATGAGTATCTAACGAGTCAAGGTGTTGTTTTATAATATTTTAATTTAGCAAAAAATAAAAAATAAATAGCCCCTTTTTCTGTGAAGATGAAGGGGCTATTTTATTGATGAAGATAAGGAAAACTAATTTAGTTTTTCTTCACAAATTCAGATTTTAATTTCATTTGGCCGAAACCATCAATTTTGCAATCGATGTTGTGATCGCCTTCAACGAGACGAATTCCTTTCACACGTGTTCCAATTTTTAGCATTGATGAGCTGCCTTTCACTTTAAGATCTTTGATTACAGTGATTGTATCGCCATCAACTAACAAGTTACCATTGGCATCTTTAACGACTAATTCGTCAAGATCTGCTGTAGGTTCGGCATCATTCCATTCATGTGCACACTCAGGGCAGACATACATTTCGTTATCAGTATAGGTGTATTCAGACTGACATTTAGGGCAAGGAGGGAATTGCATATTAGTACTCTCAGTGACTTATCAAAAAATGAAAAGTGGTTATAGTCTTATTCACTATCACCACGAAAGAGGCATAGTATAAGGTTAAAGA
The DNA here is from genome assembly GCF_051129765.1 of Providencia sp. Je.9.19. Lineage (NCBI taxonomy): Bacteria > Pseudomonadati > Pseudomonadota > Gammaproteobacteria > Enterobacterales > Morganellaceae > Providencia > Providencia sp. Je.9.19. The sequence goes on along the minus strand of NZ_JBCPSS010000003.1, from coordinate 223,658 downwards.
CTAATTAAAACATTTTTTCGGATTATTCTTAATAAATGGTGCAAAAAAATGGCGAGCGTTCACTCACCATAAACGAGGTTATTATGACGAAGCGGTTTGAGAACAGACTTCACAATGAGGATCTTTTGCTAGTTTAAATTGACGAAAATCCATACTCATTGCATCGAATAGCAGGACTTTACCGACATTCACTTTGCCATATTGCGTTAGTAATTTAATTGTTTCCATGGCTTCTAAGGTACCGATTGTACCGACAAGCGGCGCCATTACCCCAGCTTCCACACAAGTTAAACTGTTTTCACCAAATAGACGGCTTAAGCAATGATAGCAAGGTGTATTATCTTCATATGTAAAAACAGACAGTTGACCTTCCATACGAATTGCCGCGCCGGAAACTAACGGTTTTTTATGCGAAAGACATAATCGATTTAGCTGTTCGCGTATTGCAACATTGTCTGTGCAATCAAGTATAACTTGATGCGTTTTTATCAATGCATCGAGCTGATTATCATCAAGTTGTGCATTTATCGCTTCAATATGAATGTGTGGATTGATTGCCGTTAATTGCGATTTTGCAGAATCAACTTTGGGTGCGCCGATGGCTGCATCGCGATGTAGCGTTTGTCTTTGCAAATTCGATAAAGAAACAGTATCAAAATCCACTAAAGTTAAATAGCCAACCCCTGCGGCGGCAAGGTATTGGGTTGCTGCGCAGCCAAGACCACCAAGACCAATAACCAGCACTTTGCTGGCTTTTAATTTTTCCTGCCCGTCAAAATCAAATCCACGTAAAATAATTTGACGGTTATAACGCAGCATTTCTTCATCGCTAAGTTCTTGCACTGTTGTTATTCACTTTTCAGTAAGTAATTAAACATTTCAACTTCCACCATTTCACCCGCAGCAACATGGCCACGCTCTCTTTCAAGAACAATAAAACAGTTAGCTTGGCTAAACGAGCTGAATATATGGGAACCTTGGTGTCCGGTCGTGGCAACTTGTAGTTGGCCTTGTTCATTGGTGCTTAATACACCACGCTGAAAATCCAGTCGTCCAATCGATTTTTTTAATGGGGTAATTGTGGGAACTTTAAATCGAATAGGAGCGCGCCATTGACTATGACCATTAAGGCGAGCTATCAGCGGTTGTACTAATTGATAGAAAGTGAGTGCCGCGGATACTGGGTTGCCCGGCAGTCCACAAAACCATGCTGAGCTTAATTTACCAAATGCGAAAGGTTTACCCGGTTTAATTGCTAATTTCCAAAAACCGATTTGACCTAACTCGTCGAGAATTTGTTTTGTATAGTCGGCTTCACCAACGGAAACGCCACCACTACTAATGACTAAATCTGCTTGTCTATCTGCCTCAATAAAAGTTTGTTTGAGTTTTTCAGGTGAATCAGGGATCACACCAAAATCTAACACTTCACAATTGAGTTTTTCTAGCATCAAACTGACTGCAAAACGGTTGGTATCATAAATTTGTCCGTCAGCCAGTGGTTGGCCGACCGCTTGTAATTCGTCACCAGTTGAAAACACAGCTACTTTTAAGCGGCGGTATACAGTGACCTCAGAAATACCTAATGAGGCAATTAAAGGTAATTGTGCGGTAGAAAGCAGTGTACCTGCAGGAAAAACAGGATTTCCTCGAGTGATATCTTCCCCTGCTTTACGCACGTTATTGCCTTTTTTAAAAGACTCAGTGAAGACAATACCTTGCTCTGTTTGCTCAGTAGACTCTTGCATAACGACAGTATCTACACCTTCTGGAATAGGAGCGCCTGTCATAATTCGCACACAGCAACCTTGAGTTAATCTTCCTTGCATTGGATTGCCTGCAAATGACTTTCCTGCTATTGGCATAGGTGTTTTTCCATCCCAATCGGCAAAATTGAGCCCATAACCATCCATTGCAGAATTATCAAATGGGGGAACATTAATGGGTGAAATAAGGTCTGTTGCAATCACACGTTGGGCGGACTTGGTCAATGGAATGATTTCTGTTTGGGTCATTGCTTGTGTTTGAGAAAGAAGCTTTTCTAGTGCAACATCAAGAGAAATCAAATCGTTAGTATGGTTTTGTTCCAAAATAGTTACCCCTATTATTGTTATTCGCCTTCGAGGCTTAAAATATATCTATGATACATATTATGTCAGATATCACCGGATGGGTGAATGAATAGAAATTGATTAGGGATAGCTTTTAAACGAATTTTTGCGTTGTTGGCTTAAGGCAATAGGCAATAAAAGTCATAATAGAGAGAAAATTGTGTTGTTGTATTGATGTTAACAAATATAAGAATAAACTATTCAACAAGAAATGATTTTTACTCAAAATAGTTTACTGCGTTCTATTACACACTTTTAAATAATGATATATCTATTTAAAAGTCCAATAGTTATGGTGAATAAGTGTATGGCGGGATATGCAAATATTTCATCCCGATCTCGGAGGTTGTGCTGGATTATCTACACCTGCTGTTTTAGAGTACCGCACACGCCTGTATTTAAATAAAAATAACTAAATTATCTGTGGAGGATCACATGTCATCGCTGAGTAAAGAGGCCGAATTAGTACATGCAGCTTTGGAAGCTAGAGGGCTTGAGACCCCATTACGTATTCAACCAAAATTAGGTGAAGAACGTAAGCAACTGATTGAAGGGCACATGGCTGAGGTCATGAAGCTATTGAATTTAGATTTAACGGATGACAGCTTAGCGGATACCCCGCGTCGTATAGCAAAAATGTATGTTGATGAAATTTTTTCGGGGCTCGATTACGCTAATTTTCCGAAAATCACTTTAATTGAAAATAAAATGAAAGTTGATGAAATGGTGACTGTCCGCGACATCACGCTGACAAGTACTTGCGAACATCATTTTGTGACTATCGATGGTAAAGCAATCGTGGCTTATATTCCAAAAGATAAAGTCATTGGTTTGTCTAAAATTAATCGAATTGTTCAGTTCTTTTCTCAGCGTCCGCAAGTGCAAGAGCGTTTGACTCAACAAATTCTCGTTGCTTTACAAACCCTGCTTGGAACTAATAATGTCGCAGTATCGATTGATGCTGTGCATTATTGCGTAAAAGCACGGGGTATTAGAGATGCTACCAGTGCAACAACCACAACATCGTTAGGTGGCTTGTTTAAATCGAGCCAAAATACCCGCCAAGAATTTCTACGTGCAGTTCGCCATAATTAATCAATGACAACAACCGAATATTCAATCGCCCCAAAAGGGCGAATTGAGCAACTCGATACCGTGCGTGGCATAGCAATCTTAGGCATTCTGCTGATGAATATTTTTGCTTTTGCTTTGCCGCAAACTGCTTATCTAAATCCTTTTTATAGCCCAACGGTGCAGCCATCTGAAGCGATTGTTTGGGGGATTTTCAATCTATTTTTTCAAGGTAAAGTTCTTGCTATTTTCACCTTATTATTTGGTGCAACTTTGGCTCTGCTACATCAACGCTCATATCGATGGAATCAGTGTCGGTTAATAGTTCTAGCTATTTTTGGTTTAATTCATGGTGTCGGTTTTTGGGATGGCGATATCTTATTGGCTTATTCGCTAACTGGGTTTGTCGCACTCTATATGTTAAATCACGGCAGTAAAATCACATTATTGAAGATTGCAATTGCAATTTACCTGATTGGATTAGTGATTTTATGGGTTTTGGGAAGCGGTGTTGACCCCTCCTATTTTTGGCAAGTCACTGATGCTCAGGTTTTTTTTGAAGCATCTCAAAAAACTATCGGTGGAATGGAAAGTTTACTGCATCGTGCTGATGGTATGTTAACTATGATAGAAATGTTATTGGTGCAATATGGATGGCAATTATTAGCATTGATGACTGTGGGGGCTTTATTGATGCAAAATGGTTGGCTTCGTGGACAGTTTAGCCAATCACATTATCGCTTGATGGCGCTGATTTTGATCCCTCCGGCTTTACTTGTACAAATACTTTCACTGTATATTCAAAGCTTATTTGGTTGGAGTTTTTTTGCTACTTCTATTGTCGGGTATATCATTAATGAGCTTATGATACCTTTGCAATCATTAGGGTATATTGCGTTAATTTATGGATTTTGGCGGAGTTTTCAACAAAGCGTTATTGCAAGATTACTACAAAATATTGGACGGATGGCATTAAGTAACTATTTACTGCAAACGCTAATTTGTACGACAATATTTTATCATTTAGGCTATTTTGGTTCTTTTACTCGTGTTGAATTATTAGTTTTTATTGTCCCCATTTGGGGAGTGAATTTAGCTTTCTCTTATTATTGGTTACAGTTTTTCAAACAAGGCCCCATTGAATGGAGTTGGCGTAAATTGACTGAAAAACTGTATCATTTATCGGTTGATAAAACTCAGTAGTATTAAGGCGCTTTAACTTCTATGTTTTTTTAATATCAATTGGTGCCGTTGTTAGCTTAACTTACTTGCTTCTTCAGGTGAAACCGCAGGGTAACCTTTAATTCCATCAGGCATTTTTATGGGGGCAGGAATTGATTCTTGTTCCCCTAAAAATTTGGGTTCGCGTTTGAGAATATATAAGTCAGCAAGGGCACCAAGGCGTGCAAAAACCTCACGAACACGGACTTTGTACATGCCTTGCGGTGTTGGTACGGCTAAACATTGGGCATCAATCCCTTTATGTTTGGCAATAAATACCGCTCTTTCACAGTGAAAGCGCTGTGTGATAATAGTGAAATTATCTGTATCAAATACTTTTTTGGTGCGAACAACGGAATCAAGGGTTCTGAAACCCGCAAAATCAAGTACGATTTTAGATGCAGGTACTCCCGCTTTTATCAGGTCTTTGCGCATATTAATGGGTTCATTGTAATTATGAGCACCATTATCACCACTCAGTAGCAAATATTTCACTTTTCCACTGTGATAAGCATCTGCGGCACCTTTGATTCGATAGGTGTAATATAGATTTGTGACTCCAGAGGCATAATATTTAGATGTGCCAAGTACCATCCCGACATCCCGCGCAGGTAATTTTTCTATATCTTCATAGATATAGGGCGCAGTGTCCCAGCCAATCCAACGATCAAGTAAAATAACGGTGGCAAAAGCTATCCCTACGAAAAGTAACAGACCATAAAGCAGACGCTTCCTCATGTCCTAGCCTTGAAAATAAATAGTCATAGCGATTAGGCTACTTGAGTTAAATTAGTGACGCAAGTCGCGTAACGTAAAGTCATGTCAATATAATGAACAATATTCAAGTTGACTAAGGGGCAGGGCTGATATTTTCTTTATAATTGCGAATAATTCCTCATTATCATCCAATCAAATGAATAATTTCTAATAATAGAATCTCAATTTTTCGTATGAAAAATAGCCTATATCCTTGTGGGTGAATAGATTATATCCGTTATTGAATAGTGAGCCGCTTCACAAAGAAGTAGTTTTTATTTAACAAGCCTATTTGTTTTGAAATTTTAATTCTATATTGATTATAAGTTATGAAATTTTATTTCTTCATCAATGCACATAACTCAGTTATAAAGCCATTTAGTGATAAGTTGAAACAGCAAAAATAGTACATGAAAAACATATTCAATAAGAATAGAGACTGTAATTCGATACGTGAGGAACGAAACTATGAAATTAAAAACCTTGTTAGCCGCGGCAGCTATGTTAGTAACGGCGAGTGTTGCTGCAAAAGAGTATCAAATTAATCATACGGCTCAGATAAAATCGCTGAGTGATGCGAAAAATGTCGCGGTATGGGAGCAAGCTGAGGTATTAACTGATTTTAGTTATCCATGGGAAAAAGAGACACCACCAAAAACAGATTTCCGTGCATTATGGAGTGATAATACCTTATATTTCCGTTTTATCGCCGATGATAAAGATATCCAACTCGGCAATGATCCTGATAAAGATCAGGCGGTATTAGATTCGGATCGCGTTGAATTATTTTTTGCGACTAGCCCCGAATTAAAACCTTATTACACGGCAGAAATGGACCCTAAAGGTCGTACTTTTGATGCGAAAGCTAATTTTTATCGTGAAGTTGATCCAAGTTGGAATTGGGAAACATTGCAAACTGTCGGTGAAATCACGCCTGAAGGCTATGTGTTAACGGGTAAAATTGATCTCGATGAATTTACTCGTCTTAACTTATGGCAAGATGCAGACAAAAAAACGCTAATGTGTGCCATTTTACGTGGTGAATTTAGTGCGGGTGAGCCAAAACAAGTTCGTAAATGGATAAGTTGGATCCATCCTGATTCAGTAAAACCTGATTTTCATATCCCTTCTGCATTTGGTAGCTGTAAGTTGGTTAAATAATACGTTTACCGGCAGTGAGTTACTGCCGGTTATACTCTTTCTATTGGTTCAATTTATCTTAAATAGTTAATGATTCACACGATAGTTGTGAACAGCATCACGTTAGCCAATGCTGCTGAAGGATTTCTGGTAATATAAATTGAAATTTAAATTCATATAATGTAATTTTTAATGAAATATAATTTCAAATGATTTGAGGTGTTTTATGTCTCTAGCCGAAAATACACTGAGTGATTGCCTACAAAATGAATTCAATCAGGAAACATTACAGTTTTCGCGTTTGGAGACACTCGCCATGGTCAGCGCAATTAATCAAGCTGATGGCACGGTAGCGGGTGCAATTCAAACTGTTTTACCTGCGATTGCTGAAGCGGTTGATGCCATTGCGGAACGTTTAAAGCAGGGTGGTCGCCTATTTTATGCAGGCGCAGGAACCAGTGGCAGACTTGCTGTACTCGATAGTGCTGAATGCCCTCCAACATTTGGTACTGCTCCTGAAATGGTACAGTCCATCATTGCGGGTGGCCAAGAGGCGATGTTAAAAGCGGTTGAAAATATTGAAGATTCAACACAGGCTGCCATTGATGAATTAATCAAACGTGGTTTGTGTGAAAAAGATGTCGTTGTCGGTATTGCAGCTAGTGGTCGTACACCATTTACCCTCGCCGCGATTGACTATGCGAACCAATTAGGGGCTTTAACGGTTGCTATTACGACGCGAGGACGAGGCCTAATTAGTGAAGTGGCAAGATTTGCGATTGCACCAGATGTGGGGCCTGAGGTGTTATCTGGCTCAACGCGAATGAAAAGTGGCACCGCACAAAAAATGATCCTCGGCATGCTCAGCACTTGCGTAATGGGGCGTTTAGGCCGAATTCATACCAATTTAATGGTGGATGTGGTTGCCAGTAATATCAAACTATTACGTCGAGCAGAACGTATCGTTGGCGAAGTCTGCATGATTGATACTCAAACTGCCGCCAACTTATTAAAACAAGTCGATTACCATCCGCGACGCGCAATTCTAATGCATGAACTTAATATTAATGCACAACAAGCGACGGATATTGTGTCACAGCATCCACACACAGCATTGGATGATATGTTGAAAACTAAACAGTCTTGATATCGTCAACACCAGGGGAATGATATGGCTAATAAAATAGAACATCTGGAAGTACTCGCCAGAGAAATAGAAAAATATGCGGGCGGCTTTGAGAACATTGCAACATTAACTCACTGTATGACCCGCATCCGTTTAGTTTTAAAAGATAATGACAAATTTGACGCAGAAGCGCTTAAACAAATTGAAGGTGTCAAAGGGGTTATCTTTAATGGTGAACAACAACAAGTTATCGTCGGCATGGGCACTGCAGCAAAAGTATTTTCGGTGATGAATAAGCGGATGCAGGGAAGTGCATCGGTGAATACTGACAATGCAACGCCTGTAGCTGCAAAAAAAGGTTTTTCAATTCGTCGCACATTGAATACGTTAGCTGCAATTTTTGTTCCGACCATTCCGGCGTTAATTGGTTGCGGTCTTATTATGGGGCTAATCAATATTATTCGTTTGGTCGCGCCGGGTGTTGTTGACCAGTTTCCTGAATTATTCAAACTATTGAAATTAATTGGTAGCTCCGTTTTTGTTTATTTATCTATCATGATTGGGGTAAATACGGCAAAAGAGCTTGGCGCTTCAACTTCAATAGGTGCGGTAATGGCAGGCTTACTTTCAATGCCGGGCTTGGCCGATATCACGTTATTTGGCGATAAACTTCAACCTAACAGCGGGGGTATTTTTGCTGTGTTGATGGTGGTTGTTTTCTCTTCCAAATTTGAAGTGTGGTTTAGAAGCATTATCAAAGAAAGTTTAGACCTGATTATTACACCCTTTGTGACGATTCTCGTTTCCGCTATGGTGGCGATTATCATCTTCCAACCCGCAGGTCATTATTTAAATCAAATCTTGGCACAAGGTGTTTCCGTCGCTTTATTAGATAGCGGCGGTGGCGCGGTGGCGACGGGCGGTATTTTAGGGGGCAGTTTTTTATTCCTATTATTGACTGGCTTGCATCAAGGGCTTATCCCGATCCATGCAGAAATTTTGCAAACATTTGGCCTTAATTATCTATTCCCAATATTGGCAATGGGCGGAATGGGGCAAGTAGGATCATGCTTCTGGGTATTCTTAAAAACCAAAAATCAACGTTTGAAAAAAACCTTAGTGGGTGCGTTGCCTGTGGGTATCTTTGGTGTCGGTGAACCGTTATTATTCGGTGTGTCATTGCCTTTGGGAAAACCATTTATTGCCGGTTGTATTGGTGGCGCGGCAGGTGGTGCACTGATGGCCTTCTTCCATGTTGGTATCATTATTCCATTTGGTACGGCTGGTTTGTCTCTAATCCCATTAGTCGGTGACGGTCAAATACTGGATTTTCTCATTGCAGTTGTCGGTGCATGGATTGTCGGTTTCATTGCCAGTATGATACTAGGCTTCACTGACCCAGAAAAATAATTAAAAGGAATAGCCATGTCGACACTGACGGTAAAATTGGAAAGCTTACTGACAAGAGGTAAAGGAACTGAGCAGCGCATCGCTAGTTTTTTGCTGGAGCATCGAGATAGTCTGATTGCGATGAATGCTGCTGAGCTTGCGCAAGCCGCAGGTGTCAGTAGTGCTTCGGTTATCCGCTTTTCTCGCCAGATGGGTTACCGTGGCTATCCCGAGTTTAAAGTTGATTATTTATCGGATGAAAAACAGCATAGAGCTGAGAGTTTATATGGCAATTTGAGTCGTAGTGATGATACGGCTCAGATAATTGCGAAAACGGGGCAAATGTTTATTTCTGCCATCGAGAAATCACTAGAATTACTTGAACCTTCAATTGTTGATGAAATAGCCCAAAAAATGGTCAGTGCAAAACGTATTGTATTATTTGGTATTGGTTCATCAGCTATTGTTGCTAGTGATATTTTTCATAAATTAATTCGCGTTAATAAGCATACTTTGTTCAGTTATGACTTACATGTTCAGCTCAGTTATTCGGCAAATTTAAGTCCTGATGATTTCGCTATTGCAGTCACTGCTCGAGGTAATACGCAAGAAGTAAACAATATGTTACGTTCAGCCAAAGAAACGGGTTGCACGACAGTTGCTTTAACGCGTTTTGGGCAAGACGATGCAACTAAAATAGCCGATTTCACACTACCTTATTTCTATGATGAGCAGCACTCACAGTTGGGTGTCATTACACCGCAAGTTTTACAGATGGTAGCTTTTGATACTTTATTTTTTAAATATCTCACGTTAGCAGACAGTGACGCTGATATTGCGTTGCAAAAAGGCCGACGCGCTCTGATACAAGGCAAGAGCTAATGATTTTGACTGAGTTGGCGATCGGTGCTGTGATTGGGCTGATAATTAGTACAACCGGTGTTGGTGGCGGGGTTATTGTTTTACCGATATTAACGTATTTTTTTGGGCTGAATGCCCTTGCTGCGGTTGCAACCGCCAACTTTCTATCAATGCTAATGAAGGTTTCTTCTTCATATATGCATTTTCGATTAGGGAATATTCCGCTTAAAGGGGCGATGATTGTACTTGCGATTATGCTTCCAAGTACTTTTCTTTCTAGCCTCTTGGTGACTTGGCTGGGAAGTTTACCTGAATATGAAAAACAGGTTGAGTGGGGGATTAATTTGCTGGTTGCGACGGCTATTATTTTCTCACTTTACTTATTTATTCAGCGAATGTTTTTTTCTTCACCAATTAAAAAACAACTAGTCAAAACGAACCAATTGCGTGCAATGGCAATACCCGCAATTCTCGCCGGAATTGTGTTAGGTGCAACGGGGGTAGGTGGTGGCGTTGTGGTATTACCGATGTTATTACGTTATATGCAACTTAATATTAAGCAGGCTATTGGCACATCAATACTGGTGACGACGATACTATCGGGTTCATCTGCATTTGCTTATGCACAAGATGGCTATACAGATTTTAAATTAGCGTTAATCCTATGTGTTGGCGCATTAATCGTTATGCCACTGGCTAAATATTTACTGATCCATTTATCCGAACGCGCTTTTCAATATATCACGCTATTATTAATTGCTTGCAGTGCAATTATGATGACATTAAATCTATTTTCTTTTTAAAAATCACAACTCAGAATTAAATAAAAAAGGAGCGCCTTACGGCACTCCTTATCCATTCATATTAAAAATATTTTAAAATGAAGTTCTTTTATAAGTACGATATTCAGGTTTCCAGAAATTCCGTTCAATAGCTTCATTTAATGCATCGTCAGAAGTCACAGTTGCAACGCCTTGAACTTGCGCCTCTTTAGCCACTTGTTTCGCTATAATACGTGAAACTTCTTGGATATCAGACAGAAGAGGTAATAACGGGCCTTCTCCATCTTTCGCTAATGGCGAACAGCCTGCCAGTGCACGGCTGGCGGCCATTAACATTGCTTCAGTAACACGTTTTGCCCCAGAAGCAATAACACCTAAACCAATGCCTGGGAAGATATATGAGTTATTGCATTGAGCAATTGGGAACACTTTATCTTTATATGAAACAGGGCTAAATGGACTACCAGTTGCAACAAGTGCTTGGCCTTCTGTCCAATTAATAATGTCTTCTGGGCGAGCTTCGACACGTGAAGTTGGATTTGAAAGCGGCATCACAATCGGTCTAGCGCAGTGTTTATGCATTTCTTTAATAATTTCTTCAGTGAACAGACCTGCTTGTCCCGAAACACCAATTAAAATCGTTGGTTTTGCATTACGCACAACATCGAGCAGAGAAATTGAATCGCTATTGACGTCCCAGCCACTAATATTTTCACTGCTTTGAGTTAGTTTACTTTGGAAATCGAGTAAATTAGGCAGCTTATCGGTGAGTAGACCAAAGCGGTCAACCATATAGATGCGCGAGCGAGCTTGCTCATCACTCAAACCTTCAGATTTCATTTGCGAGACAATTTGCTCTGCAATACCGCAGCCAGCGGAACCTGCACCTAAGAAGGTGACGCGTTGATCGCTAAGCTTACTTCCAGCGGCATTGCTAGCTGCAATTAAGCTACCAAGGGCGACGGATGCAGTGCCTTGAATATCATCATTAAAGCAGCAAAGTTCATCACGGTAACGTGTTAGCAATGGCATGGCATTATTTTGTGCAAAATCTTCAAATTGCAGTAATACATTTGGCCAGCGGCGTTTAACGGCCTGAACAAATTCATCAAGAAATTCGTTATATTCTTCACCGGTAATACGCGGATGGCGCCATCCCATATAAAGCGGGTCATTAAGGCGTTGTGGATTGTTAGTTCCCACATCAATAACAACAGGTAATGTATAGGCTGGGCTGATACCACCACAAGCGGTATAAAGGGAAAGCTTACCAATAGGAATGCCCATCCCGCCGATACCTTGGTCACCAAGCCCTAAAATACGTTCACCATCTGTGACCACAATAACTTTTACATTTTGTTTAGTGGCGTTTTGTAACATATCATCGATATGTGCGCGGTTTGGGTAAGAGATAAACAAACCTCGAGCGCGGCGATAGATATCAGAAAAATGTTCGCAAGCTTCACCTACTGTTGGCGTATAGATGACAGGCATTACATCGGTTAGGTGGGCATCAATTAAACGATAAAATAAGGTTTCATTGGTGTCTTGAATGTTTCGTAAATAAATATGTTTATCAATATCAGTTTTAAAATCAACTAACTGACGATGTGCGCGTTCTACTTGTTCTTCGATAGTTTCAACTTGTTCTGGCAACAAACCATGTAAGTTGAAATTGGCACGTTCTTCTTCAGTAAAAGCACTTCCTTTGTTAAGTAAAGGAAATTCTAGCAAAATTGGACCAGCGTAGGGAATATAGAGAGGGCGTTTTGTTTCGTGTTCATGTTCCATGAAATATCACTCTTCGGACGATTAATTAACAACAGTCAGGTTAGATCCTAAGCCAAATAGAAAATATGTACAGTAAATATTGATGCAAAATCGTTAAAATATTTACCGATTTATATTACCTATATGATAAGGAATTTTTTGACAGAAGGGAATTTTAGCTGCTATTTGCGTAGTCATTACGATGGATAGATCACGCTTGGTTAAATAATGAATGTATTATCGTTATTTTTACGTTTTTAAACGTTAGTTTTGCTTTTTTTAGGTGAGTTTTTTTAACATTTCCTCCTTATTTTTAGTAGGTTGCTGATTAAAATAGTGGGTTCACTGTAAGTGAAATCATATTTTTAAATATCATATATTGCTGCAAGTTTTTAACTGTTTTAGCTTAGGGCTATTAATTTATATTTTAATCTTGGGGTAAATTATAGATGAAAATTAAAAACATATTAATAATACCCATATTATTAATTATTTTCCTTTGCAATCTTTCATATGGAAATGGCTTTTTAACAAACAAAAAAGAGAAAGTGAAATCAGATAATATTGAAAACTCTTATAATAGTAAGAAAGAAATAGGTATTTTTATTATTTTGAACAGAGAATATATGAAGCAAGTAATGGTTGAATATAATAAACCATTATCAAATAAAGATTTAAAAAAATACCATTATGAACACGCATTAGCTCATCTAGAAGTACTTTCAAAACGCTTTGAAAATGGCAGTACTACGACTAGCAGGGATATTAGTTATCAAGAGGCTGCTGAAATAAATAAAAAAGCATTTACAGCCTGTGACATGCCCTTTGATGCTTGGTTCTTTGCAGATGCTTTTGATGTCTTAGATGATGAAACTAATCAAAAGATTTGGGATGATATGCTAAATGCACTGGCGAATGATTCCCATGAAAGTGAAAAAAAAGTATTTTTATTTCTTCGGGATAAAATGAAAAATGTATCGGACTTAGATAAAATCGAGAAAAGCAAAAGATGGCTTAATAGACTCGATCGCGTAATTATATCATTTAAAGCATGATTATAAATTATGTTTTATTATTCTCATTTTTTATAATTTAGGTATTATTAAATTAGCTGAATAGGTGAAATTATGAGATTTTTTATTTTTATTAATTACATAATTAAATTTATCATTAATATTTTTTTATTATCAATTTCTATAAATGTTCATGCAGAAAATAGACCGGGTTTTGTTTGTGGTAAGTTTAACGGTAATGTTGTTGAAGTAACTAGGGATTATGTCGATTTTATTGCTGAGTATGAGGGGTATAGTTATTTTGATCGGAGAGCGGTTAAAAATAAAAAAGGGTGTGATGCTAATTTTACCGTATTGCCTTTAAGAATGACATGGCCCGAAATGAAACCCGTTGATAGAATGGGATTGGATCAAAATGCAGAGGAGATAAAAATAGCGGTAATGCCAATGACGAATAATAAAGCAACAATGAATAAGTTTAGAGATAATTTAATAAATAGTTATTATTGGGGGGCAAGAAGTGGCATTTATTATGATGATGAGCTTGATTTGTATTTTGTTGAGTACTTAAAAGACGAGGCAACAACTTATTCAGATGAAATTTATCAAGATAAATATAGAGTTTATTGGTCCGAGCATAATGATGAGGTAATTAGTATTATAGATTGTGACTGGATGCAATCAAAAAAAGAATATTACTTATGTGAGGTTAATGGTCGTATTCCAGAGGTTGATGCTTATTTTAATGTAGTTATTAAATGGAAACAGTTAACACAGTGGGAAAGCATTTTATTAAAATCAAAAAAATTTGTAATAAATCATCTTAAATAGAAAAGGATTTTTAATATCAAATAATACAATATATAGTGCTAGCAGGGTATTTACAGGGAATAATTTTATTATTTTCATAGCATAATTATTATTGAATTAGTTCAATAGGTGAAATTATGAGGTTTGGTGTTTTTGTTAATTACACAATTAAGTTTATTATTAATACTATTTCATTATTAATTTCTATAAATGTTTATGCAGAAAATAGACCGGGCTTTGTTTGTGGTAAGTTTAATGGACACACTGTTGAAGTACCTGTGAATTATGTTGATTTTATTGCTGAGTATGAGGGGTATAGTTATTTTGATCGGAGAGCGGTTAAAAATAAAAAAGGGTGTGATGCTAATTTTACCGTATTGCCTTTAAGAATGACATGGACGGAAATGAAACCCGTTGATAGAATGGGGTTAGACCCAAATATAGAGGAAATAAAAATAACAGTAAAACCAATCACAAATGATACGGCAACAATGAACGAACTTAGGGATAATTCAATTAATAACGATTTTTTTGGTAAAAGAAGTGGTGTTTATTATGATGATGAACTTGATTTATATTTTGTTGAATATGAAGGTAAAGGATTAATGGTGAGTGAAACTGAATATTATCAGAGAAAAAGAAGAGTTTATTGGTCTGAAAGTAAAAGTGAAGTAATAGGTGTTATTCGTTGTGATTGGGTACAAGTAAAAAATGAATATTACTTCTGTGAAGTTAATGGGCGAATACCTGAAGTTGATACTTATATTCAAGTGAATATAAACTGGAAACAGTTGTATCAGTGGAGGACAATTTTATTAAAATCAAAGGGGTTTGTAATAAATCATCTCAAATAGAAAAGGATTTTTAATGTCAAACAATACAATATATAGTGCTAGCAGGATATTTACAGAAAATGATCTTATTACAACTAAAAAACTATTAAGAGAAAATAAAAGCTCGAAGGAAATGTATCAATATTTGGCCAATAAAGGTGATCGATATGCACTATTTGCAGGAGTGAGTGGGAGTGATACTAATTTTTGGGGGCGTTCGACGTTATATTTTTCATTCAATAGTGATTTTATTTCAGATGAGAAATTTCGTGATGATAAGTATAAGGAAATAGATTTTAAATTAGCAAGTGAGTATCTTATTCTGCTGGAAAAAAAACTAAATAACTCAGGGGGTAAGTTTGTTGAGCTAACTGAAATTAATTATGAAGAGTTATTTGAAATTAATCAAAAATCTTGCTCTGACAGTTGGTTTAGTATTGATGATTGGTATTTAAATAGAGTATTTAAGTTACTATCTCCGAATGAAAGACAGGGGCTTTGGGAGCATAGGTTAAATTCTACCTCTGGATTTAAAGAACAAGTTAGTCATCATTATAAAATATATAATATGATGATTAAGAAATATATTTTAAGCAATGGAGATGAGAAAGAAAGAGTAAAGGTATGGCTAAATAATAATTTTTATATTACACAATATGGAGGCTTAATTAATTCTAATATTGATAACTATATAGATATTATAAGTTCGGATTCTGAGCTAAAAGACCTTATTGATAGCGTAAATAAAAGTATAAAAATAGAGGAAGAAGTCCTTGGTGATACTATTCCATGGACATTTCACTATGTAATCTCTGATAATCTATTAACCCAAGATGCTATCACATTAATGAAAGATAAAAATGTACTATTTTGGGAGGATAAAGAAGAAAAATTAAAATCTATAATGAATGAAATTAGTGTAAATAGGTATAATCGCAGGAAGAAACGTGCTGCATTACTTGATGCGAATGATCAGGATAAATTTGAATTGCATTTAAAAGATGTACAGAAGATGGGTGAAAAATTAGAAGAGAAAAAAGATCCTCAAATTTTATATAACTATTTAGAAGCAAATAATGAAGAGTATGGAGTGATCCCCAATGGACTTGTTAGAGGCGACTCGTCTGCAGGAAAAATGGCAACAAGTTTCTTAGTTGAAAGAGCAAAACAGTATAATATAATATTAAATCATAATGATTTAAAAAGAATACAATTTAAGGTGGCATTAGAAACGAGACAAAAATTACTTGATAAATTTGATAATGAAAAAACGACAGTTTTGCGTGAGAAATTTACTATTCGGGATATTGAAGATATACATGATAACGTATTTATAAGTGAAAATTTACCTAAAGATGCCTGGACATTATCAATTCCACTACAGATTATCCCTATTGAAAAACATAATGAAATTTATGATGAAATGATATCAAATTCAGGAAGTAATAAACAACAGGTTGAGTTTGGGCTTTATTTAACCGATGAGATGATGACAGAGATAATAAAAAATCCTTCTAAAGAAAAATTTAATTTATTTGTTGAGTGGGCTAATACCGTATCCACAGTTGATAATATGAAAGAAACGGGATCTGTCTTCGGTGAATACCTTGTAGAAAGAGGAATGACATTCAAAGAATTTATAGCAGCTAACGTGAACGAATTAAAAAAGGTTATACCTAAAAGCGATTTAGATATTTATGGGGTCGAGAGAAAAATATTACCGACTGAAACTCAGCCTATAAATCGAGGAGTATCATCACCTCCTCCAATTAAGTATCCACATAATATGGTAGAGAAATCGATATTGGAAAATACGTATCCAAAAGCTGAACCGAATAGACAATTAGCACCACTAACCACAGGCTTACTTGATAGATTAAAAGTAAATGAAAAACCAGTAACAACAAATCATTATCTAGAACGCCCGAGCGTTGTTCTTCCAGGTACTCCGGGCTTTAAAGATTTCCCTAAAGAGACAATGAAAAATACTCATCACTTCGAGAATATGGTTGGTCAGCTAAGCGACAATATGTCATCAATGGATCCATTCGATGGTTCTTCTAATAACTATTTTTCAGACAGGACAGCATCAAATATTCCCTCTCGATTTTCTTGCTATTCATCAAATTCGTTTTTTAGTTAGTTGTTAAATTAAAGTATTTTCAATTTTTTAAGCTCATTATGAAACATAAAAAATGGTTATTGCAACAATTAATTTGTTGGAAATAACCATATATGGAAAATAGAAACGAGAGAACTAATCCAAATAAGCTAATTCAATATTTTGGCAACCCAGTACCTGTAATGTATTTTCGGTAACACACCAATGTTTGATAATCGCATCTTGCTTTTCAACAAATTCCTAAGCTAAACAGCAAATATGTACAGTAAATAATGATAAAAAAGCGTTAAAATATTTACCGATTTATATTACCTATATGATAAGGAATTTATGGGAAGAAGGGAATTTTAGCTGCTGTTCACGTCGTCATTACGATGGGTAGATCACGGTTAGTCAAGTATGAATGAATTGTTTTTATCTCAACATATTTTTAAACAAGTGTTTAACTTCCTTATGGATAATTTTCTTAATGTTTTTTTCTCTGTTTTTAATGAGTTAGTGAGTAAAAAAATTAGTTTACTATAAGCTAAATTATATTTTCAAATATCATATATTGCTGCAAGTTTTTAACTGTTCTAGCTTAGGGTTATTAATTTATATTTTAATCTTGGGGTAAATTATAGATGAAAATTAAAAACATATTAATAATACCCATATTATTGATTGTTTCTCTTTGCAATCTTTCATATGGAAATGGATTTTTAACAAACAAAAAAGAGAAAGTAAAATCAGATAATATTGAAAACTCTTATAATAGTAAGAAAGAAATAGGTATTTTTATTATTTTGATCAGAGAATATATGAAGCAAGTGATGGTTGAATATAATAAACCATTATCAAATAAAGATTTTAAAAAATACCATTATGAACACGCATTAGCTCATCTAGAAGTGCTTTCAAAACGTTTTGAAAATGGCAGTACTACGACTAGCAGGGATATTAGTTATCAAGAGGCTGCTGAGATAAATAAAAAAGCATTTACAGCCTGTGACATGCCCTTTGATGCTTGGTTCTTTGCAGATGTTTTTGATGTCTTAGATGATGAAACTAATCAAAAGATTTGGGATGACATGCTAAATGCACTGGCGAATGATTCCCATGAAAGTGAAAAAAAAGTATTTTTATTTCTTTGGGATAAAATGAAAAATGTATCGGACTTAGATAAGATCGAGAAAAGCAAAAGATGGATCAATAGACTTGAACGTGTAATTATTTCATTTAAAGCATGATTAGAAATTATATTTTATTATTCTCATTTTTTATAATTTAGGTATTGTTAAATTAGCTGAATAGGTGAAATTATGAGATTTTGTATTTTTATTAATTACATAATTAAATTTATCATTAATATGTTTTTATTATTAATTTCTATAAATGTTTATGCAGAAAATAGACCGGGCTTTGTTTGTGGTAAGTTTAATGGCACTGTTATAGAGGTTCCTGTCAAGTATGCTTTTCCATTTGCGGAATATGAAGGGTATAGCTATTTTGACCCAAGATTTATTGAAAATAAAAAAGGGTGTGAGGCTAATTTTAGAGAATTAACACTAACCACGTATTGGCCTTATATGACAAGTGTTGATTCCAAAAAAAAATTTCATCTTGAAATAGATGAAAAAACGATAAGAATTATATTGAAGCCAATTAGAGAGAAAGATTATTCATTAACACAGAAAATGAGTAATTATCTAAATGCATCATATTTAGGAAAGAGAAGTCAAATATTTTATGACGATGATTCTGAACTTCAATATGTTGAATATTTTGATGATTATAACGTATCTGAAAAACTATATAGTGGAAAAAAAACTCAAAAGAAAAGAACTTTTTTTTGGTTCGAAAATGAAAATGAAGTTATTGCTATCTTAGAATGCTTATGGTTACCATTGGAAAATAAATATTTAAGTTGTAATATGAGTTTTTTAATATTGGAAATGAGAATATTAGCAGAGGTTAGGTTTAGCTTTGATAAACATAAAAAATGGAGAGATATAATGAAAGAAACTAAGGTTTTTGTGATTGATTTTATTAAGGATGAATATTATGAGTAAAGATATGGCTAGCTTTTCAATTAATTATAATGATATTGTAAATTTGAAGGCTATTTTAAATGAAGGAGATTTGGAAGAGTTTTACAGATATCTTGCTGATAAGGGTGGTATGTATTCATTAACAGCACCTGGGAGTTATAATGAGCATAGTTTCTTAAGTCGATTGCACTTTCATTATGGTTTAGATGTTTATAGTGATGATCTGAAATACATGTATTTAAGAGAACAATTATATAGGGTTCAACAGGACCTAGCTAAAGAGTACATGGTGTTAATAGAAAGTAAGTTTAAAAATAATATGAGTAAAGGAGGGTTTATAAATATATCTAGTGAGGATATTTATAAACACTATCTGAATGTTTTAGAAAAAAATAATATGTTTATGAGATATTGGGATACTAATATAGCAATGTTGTTTTTTACTACTGAAGAACGAAGGGAGTATTGGAATAGTAAATTAAATAATAGTGATTCATTCAAAGGCCAAGTGATTCATTATTTTAAAACTATAAATTCCCTATTGGATATTTATGATAAATACACTGATAAAAAAAGTGCTCATATAGCGCGGTACTTGAAAAATAACTATGATTTATTTATGTATGAAAAGGGGGGGGAGCTAATTGAAGAGCAGAAATATATAATCTTAAAAGATAAATATGTTTGTGACTTAATATATTCTGTTCATATGAGGTATGTTAAATACAAAGATGAAATTGATATTAAAATAGGGAGTGTGTATGATTTGATAAACTATCAAGAAAATGAATTATTTCGTTCTAATGAGGTTGATTTGAAAAATAAAATTAAATTAGAGGTGTTGGAAAAAGATATTAAAAGTAGAAGGAAAAAAAGGTCAGTTGGCAATTATACTGATGAGTTTGTTGTGAAAACAGATGAAGCTATTAGAGTACATGAAGAGTTTAAGAAAATACAAAAACCTGAATTTATTTATGATTACTTAGAAAGAGAAGGTTCTAATTATGCTGTTATTGCAAACGGATTGATTAAAAAAAAATCTTTATCTGGAAAGGTTGCAAGTAATTATATAGTTAAAGAGTTAGAAAAAAATGAAGTAAATGGAAATAAAGTTATTTTGGATAAATTAAAAATTGATTTGGCAGAAGAGACTCTTTTAACATTCATATCACGAAGTGATAGTGATGGAGTTATACGGGGAGATTTAACATCACAATAAGCACAACATATTCATTATAATGCTTTTAAGCGTAATGGCATATCAAGGTATGGATGGACATTAACAATTCCTTACCAGATATTGCCAGAAAGTAAACATGAAGAAGTTCATCTTCAAATGTTAAAATCTGCAGGCAATGATCTGGCTGAATTTCAATTTTCTATTTACTTAAGTGATGAAATGTTTCTTGAAATAATTAAAAATCCAAAGATAGAATCGATAAAATCTTATGTTAATTGGGGGGAAACATTATTAACCATTGATAATATGAAAGAAACGGGATCTGTCTTCGGTGAATACCTTGTAGAAAGAGGAATGACATTCAAAGAATTTATAGCAGCTAACGTGAACGAATTAAAAAAGGTTATACCTAAAAGCGATTTAGATATTTATGGGGTCGAGAGAAAAATATTACCGACTGAAACTCAGCCTATAAATCGAGGAGTATCATCACCTCCTCCAATTAAGTATCCACATAATATGGTAGAGAAATCGATATTGGAAAATACGTATCCAAAAGCTGAACCGAATAGACAATTAGCACCACTAACCACAGGCTTACTTGATAGATTAAAAGTAAATGAAAAACCAGTAACAACAAATCATTATCTAGAACGCCCGAGTGTTGTTCTTCCTGGCACTCCAGGCTTTAAAGATTTCCCTAAAGAAACAATGAAAAATACTCATCACTTCGAGAATATGGTTGGTCAGTTAAGTGATAATATGTCATCAATGAATAACTCAATGGGTTCATTTGAAGATAGATATTCAATGCCTCAAATGCCAAGTATACCTGAGTTTAGTTATAGAGGTTATTCTTCGGGTGGATCATTTAGCTTTAATTAATATTTTAAAAATCTATTTATACTAAAATAAACTATTTTTATTACTAATAATAGCATAGTGATTGCTGATGTTTATTTATTATGTAAGTGATGTATTCTTTATATAAATAATTTTTAAGATTGTGGATTATTAAATTTATTAGTGACAAGGATGTATATGAATTATAAGTTAATGGTTGTTTTTTCAGTTTTTCTTCTAGGTGCTTGTCAAACTTTTCAAGGAAATAAAGGTAAAGAAAATGATGGAAATATAATTAGCTCTTCTGAAAGAAAAGATATTAAAACACCTAGTCTATTTTTTAAGCTACAGATGTTATACTTTTATGAATTTAAGGATGTATTAGATAGAGAAAAATGTGCCAGACTCAAGAGTAAAAAAGAAGACAATCCATTTTTCAATTTTATAAAGTACCCAAAGGAAGCATTTGTTAAAAATTTAAACCATGAAAAGGCAATATATTTTTATCGTAAGAATTTAAATGAAATGGGAATGCCATATAATGCTTGGATTTTAGCAGATGTTTTAGATGTTGTTAATGAGAGAAACAGAGAGACGCTATGGCAACAGTTTGTTTATGTTATGAATAAGGATGATCCAGCAGAGGAAATTAAATTATTCATGATACTTTGGTACACAATGGTAAGGGAAGCAGCTAAGCCATTATCAGATAAGCAAATTAAAAGTAAAAGATGGTTGATGAAAATGAGGCAGATTACTTTAGTTAATAATATAGAGAGAAAATTAGATTTTGTATTCGAAGAAATGATTAATGATTCAAAACTTTCTAATGAAAACTAAAGGCGTTCTAATGATGATTTTAAAATTTAAATCTATTTCTATATTAATATTTATTTTGCTAAATATATTATTTTTAATTATCACAAATAAAAGTTATGCTTTTAATGATAGATATAGCCTTCACAAGGTCAATAATTCAGATGATAAATATTTTAGTATTTTCATTTATCTAGAACAAGAATTTCTAAATAATCACATGAAGGAGCGAGGTGATTCATTAACTAGTGAAAAACGAAGTAAGTATCAACATGAGCTGAAATTAGCATATGACCGAGTTATGAAAAATCGTAAAGAAAGTGATAATATTCCAATTGGTGATATTACCTATCAAGAATATATTAATATCAATAAAGAAGCGAGGTTAAATTCAGGAATTCCATATGAAGGTTGGTTGTTTAAAGATGTATTTGAAGTGTTATCTACAGATAAACAAATGAAAATTATAGGCGAGCTATTAAATAGCTTTTCTAATAAATCACTTAGTGGTGAATCAAAGCTATTTGTTAGTATTTGGCTAGATATGAAAGAAGAAGCTGCGCAGCCAGCCTCGATGAAACGAAAACAAAGCCAAGCTTGGTTAGAGAAAATGCGAAAAATCCCTTTAGTTATTACATTAGAAGACACGATAAATGAAACAGAAAAACTGGTTAATGAATTTATATACTAAGAGGTTAATTATTAATTAAAATTATGGGGGCTATTATGATGTTCATTTTATTTGTAAATGGTTTTATGAACAAAATTAAAGTCTAATAGCAACTATACGGTTATTGCTGTTTATTCAAACTTCCAGCAATAACCGTTACTTTAAATAATCATTAAATTAATTGATATAAGCCAACTCAACTTGCTGGCAGCCTAATGTTTTTAATGTATTTTCAGTTACACACCAATGTTTAACAATAGCATCTTGTTTTTCAACAAAAGTGGCTTGGTCGATAGCATGAATATCTTTACCTGCAAGATTAATCATGATCAATGCAGCTTGTAACGGTGGTAAGCTCGGGTTGAACGCGGCATTTTCAGCATAGCGCCCTGTAAATAAAGAGCCATCTTTCAATTGCAATGCAATACCAGAATGGGACTCGCTATAAGGAGCATGAGATTGATTTGCGGCTTCAATAGCAGCACATAATAATCTGTCACGGCTTGGTGTTTTATAGCCGTGGTCAGTGGTATCCATTAACAGTGTGGTGATATTTAAATCCGCTGGACCAAATGAATCAGGTAAATATTCATGTAAGGTTGCGGGTTTACGCTCTGGCAAATGAACCATGATGTTGCCACCTTCACGCAATTCATTCATAAACTGTCTGCAGTGGCCACAAGGGGTATAGTTCACTGTAATTGAAGTCAGTTTTTTCTCACCTTTTAACCATGCATGAGTGACTGCACATTGTTCTGCGTGAATAACTTGTCCCATCGATACTTGGCTAAATTCCATGTTGGCACCAAAGTAGAGATTACCACTTTCACCGCAAGCGATTGCGCCTACATAAAAGTGAGAAATGGGGGTAATCGCATAGGATGCGGCAAATGGTAGGAGTGAAAATGCAAGTTCAGAATCACTACAATCACATTCAGTTTTAATGTGTTTGACTTGTTCAGCGGTTAGCATCGCTGGGAAATTAGGTTGATCAATAATAGGTCTAAGTACAGACTGTAGTTTTTCTGGAAGCTGGGACCAAGCGGCTTTAAATCTTGAATGCATGAATTACCCTCCCTATTTTAATTACTCTCATTCTATTCAATTAGTCACCTAACAAAATGTGATCTAAGTCTATTTTACAATGAAATGAATGAAACAAATATTACAAATGAGAGATGTATCTCATGTTTTTATCGTTTAAAGAATAAATAAGAGGATATGTAATCGCTCTTATTTATCTTATTAATGAGTTTAGCTAAAAAGATGAATAATGACAGGAAATATAAATGGGGCAATTAATGATGTGATGACACCACAAGTCATTAGTGCCAGTGAGCTATACGCCCCTTCAATATAATTGACCTCAGCACAACGTGCAGTACCGAGTGCATGAGAAGCGGTTCCCATTGCTAATCCCCTTGATGCATGTGTACGAACCCGCAAGACATCGAATAAACTATGACCAAACATTGCACCGAGTATCCCAACAAAAAGTACGCAGGCGGCACTAATAGCAGGTATTCCACCAATAGAATCTGCGACAGCCATGGCGATTGGAGTAGTAACCGATTTGGGTAGGATAGATGCCGCAATATCAGGTGTTGCTCCAAGCCATAATGCAATCGCGGCACCTGTAAACATAGCGACAAGGCTACCTGCAAAACAAATACTAAATAGTGATTTCCATTGTGCGCGAATTTGATGCATTTGCTCATAGAGCGGGAACGCTAATGCTACTACCGCAGGCTGCAATAAATCATTCAAAAGCTTACTACCTGCAAAATAATGCTCATAAGAAGTATTGGTAACAATAAGCAATGGAATAATAACCGCAATAGTAATGAGCAAAGGATTAAGCACAGGTAATTTGCATTTAATCGAAAGCAGACGAGCAAGATAAAACACCACAATAGTTAGCGGCAGTGACCACCAAATATGCTCTAACATTATTCATTCCCCTTAGTTTTATCATTATCGATAACAGAAGACAGGGTCTCTTCAGGGGGGAGTGAAACTTCGTCAGGTTTTACGCCAACAACTGGGCGTTCTTTATGAACATAGTTAGAACTGATGGCAACGACAATCATCACAATGAGTGTGCTTGCTAAGCATGAAATTAAAATGGGGATCATTTGTTGGCTTAAAAGATCATAGTAATTCATGATCCCAACCCCAATAGGAACGAAAAGTATTGTCATATTTTTTAATAGGATACTACAGCCTGGTTGTGCCCAATGTGCGGGAACAATCTGGAATGCCAGTAATATAAACAGAATTAACATACCAACAATACTGCCGGGAATAGCGAATGGAAGAAGTGTAGAAATTAGGTTTCCGACAATAAGACAGAGGTAAAGAATTGCGAAAGCTCGCAAGTATTGCCATCCAGTTATCATCACCTGTTTAAATGACATGAGACTTGTCCTGTTACTCTATATTCATTCATCATACAATTAACTTTGTAATTGTGCTAGGGATCACAAAAAAAAGCTGTAAAAAAAAAGCTGTAAAAAAAAAAGCGGAGAACTGAATACTCATCATACTTCAAGTTGCTTTGGTTATAGTTAATTTTCAGATTTCTGAGTCACATAGCATTTCTATGCACCTTGGAATATCTTCGCTTACTATTCACATACAACTTAAACTATTTAGAGTATCGTTTCTCCGCTTTTCACTTAGTCATTAACGCATGCCCAATTGGGTTTCGTTATTTTATTTTACTTGCATACCGGGCTGAGCACCGTTATCAGGGCTAAGTAGGTAGATATCGTTACCGCCAGGACCTGCTGCCATCACCATACCTTCAGAAATACCGAAGCGCATTTTACGTGGAGCAAGGTTTGCAACCATGACGGTTAAGCGACCTTCTAACAGCTTAGGATCAGGGTAAGCAGAACGAATGCCTGAGAACACTTGGCGCGTTTCTCCACCAATATCAAGCAATAATTTCAGCAGCTTATCAGAGCCTTCAACAAAATCAGCTTGCTTAATTAATGCAATACGTAAGTCAATTTTTGCAAAATCATCAAAGGTGATTGTCTCTTGAATCGGGTCGTCAGCAAGTGGGCCCGTCAGTGTTGAGATGGGCTTAATGCTCTCTTTTGAGGCTTCAACCATCGCTTCCACTTTAGACATTTCAATGCGATTAAATAACGCTTTGAACGGCGCTACATGGCTGTCTAATAACGGTGAGTTGATAGAATCCCAAGTCAATTCAACATTCAAGAAAGCTTCAACGCGTTTAGTTAGACCTGGCAGAACGGGTTTTAAATAGGTCATTAATACACGGAACAGGTTAATGCCCATAGAGCAAATATCCTGTAGCTCTTGGTCTTTACCTTCTTGTTTTGCGACCACCCAAGGTGCTTTCTCATCAATATAGCGGTTAGCAATATCAGCTAATGCCATGATTTCACGAATAGCTTTACCGTAATCACGGTTAGTATAATCATCACCAATGGTTTGTGCGGCATCAATAAATTGTTGATACAGCTCAGGTTCAGATAATTTGGCGGATAACTTGCCATCAAAACGTTTTGTAATAAAGCCAGCATTACGTGAGGCTAGATTGACGACTTTGTTGACGATATCGCTGTTTACGCGCTGAATAAAATCTTCTAAATTTAAATCGATATCATCAATGCGTGAAGAAAGCTTAGCGGCATAATAATAACGCAGGCAATCAGCATCGAGATGATCCAAATAGGAGCGAGCAGTAATAAATGTACCGCGCGATTTAGACATTTTAGCGCCATTAACCGTGACATATCCGTGAACAAATATATTGGTTGGTTTACGGTAATTACTGCCTTCAAGCATGGCAGGCCAGAATAAACTGTGGAAATAAACAATATCTTTACCGATAAAATGATAAAGATCTGTTTTTGAATCTTTCTGCCAAAACTCATCAAAGCTTAAGTCGCCACGTTTATCACATAAGTTTTTAAATGAACCCATGTAACCGATTGGCGCATCTAGCCATACATAGAAGTATTTACCCGGCGCATCTGGAATTTCAAAACCAAAATAAGGCGCATCACGGGTGATATCCCATTGCTGTAAGCCAGACTCAAACCATTCTTGCATTTTATTAGCGACTTGCTCTTGTAGGGCACCAGAGCGAGTCCATGCTTGTAGCATGTCGCTAAATGCAGGCAAATCAAAGAAAAAGTGTTCAGTATCACGCATAACAGGTGTCGCACCCGAAACCACAGAGCGCGGGTTGATAAGCTCTGTTGGGCTGTAGGTTGCGCCGCAGACTTCACAGTTATCGCCGTATTGATCTTCTGACTTACATTTTGGGCAAGTACCTTTGACGAAACGATCTGGCAGGAACATGCCTTTTTCTGGGTCATACAGTTGAGAAATTGTACGGTTTTTAATAAAACCATTATTTTTCAACTGTGTATAAATATGTTCCGCTAACGTTTTATTTTCTTCACTGTGAGTCGAGTGATAGTTATCGTAACTAATGGCGAAATCAGCAAAATCGTTCTGATGCTCTTGGCTCATTTCGGCAATCATATCTTCTGGGGAAACACCCAGTTGTTGAGCTTTAAGCATGATTGGTGTTCCGTGCGCATCGTCAGCACAGATGAAATGAACCTCTTTGCCGCGCATTCGCTGATAACGGACCCAAATATCAGCCTGAATGTGCTCCAGAATATGACCGAGATGGATTGAACCGTTAGCATAGGGTAACGCACAGGTTACCAGTAGTTTATTCGCGACTTGAGACATAGTAACTTTCTTACTTCCATTATTATAAGGGTCTTTGATGTTAACTCATCAAAACTGATGTCGCTAGGGTAATACAATATTAATCGGTAATTATTGTGAAAAAGAAAAGAAATTTTTTACACTTAGTGGTTTTTAGTTAGCTTGGCGGTCACTATTTTTTATGTTCTCTGTTATGATTAATCATAGTAAAAGTAATAGAGTTAAAAAGTAGTTTAAAATAGTTTAAAAATATAAAATAAAGGAGCAGGGATGAGCGATAAATCTCCCGAGCAGAACAAACCAGAACTGCTGACTGAACAAGTCTCCACTGTTTTGGCTTCATTTACACACCCAACACTACAGCGTAATCTGATTTCAATCAAAGCGTTATACCACTGTGCTATGTTGGATAATGTGCTGCATGTCGAATTAGTTATGCCATTCGTTTGGAAAGGGCCATTTAAAGCACTAATCAGCGAAAAAACGGCAGAATTGAAACAGCTTACTGGTGCTCACGCCGTTGAGTGGAAGCTTCGTCATGATATCACTACCCTAAAACGTGCGAACGATTTAGCCGGCATTAAGGGCGTTCGTAATATTTTAGCGGTAAGTTCTGGTAAAGGTGGTGTGGGGAAATCCAGCACTTCCGTTAACTTGGCATTAGCGCTTGCTCAAGAAGGTGCTAAAGTTGGTATTCTGGATGCGGATATTTATGGTCCATCAATTCCAAATATGTTAGGTACCACGCTTGAACGTCCATCATCACCTGATGGCCAACATATGGCACCAATTATGGCATATGGCATCGCCACTAACTCGATTGGTTATTTAGTCACTGACGATAACGCGATGGTATGGCGTGGCCCGATGGCGAGCAAAGCATTAATGCAAATGTTGCAAGATACTTTATGGCCTGATTTAGACTATTTAGTTATCGATATGCCTCCGGGGACTGGTGATATTCAGTTAACACTTTCTCAAAATATTCCTGTAACGGGCGCTATTGTTGTGACCACTCCGCAAGATATTGCACTAGTGGATGCGATGAAAGGGATTGTCATGTTTAAAAAAGTCAATGTGCCAGTACTTGGCGTTGTCGAAAACATGAGCGCACATATTTGCAGTAACTGTGGGCATGTTGAGCCTATTTTCGGGACTGGCGGTGCTGAAAAACTCGCGGAGAAATACAATACTAAATTGTTAGGGCAAGTTCCTTTGCATATCTCTTTGCGTGAAGATCTTGACCGTGGACAACCAACAGTAATGCGTGATCCTGAAGGTGAGTTTGCGGATATATACCGTGAAATTGCTTCTGGTATTTCTGCATTAATGTATTGGGAAGGGGATAAAATCCCGACTGAGATCTCTTTTCGTGCAGTTTAAATAAATAGTTTAAATGTATAGAGATTGGTAGAGGCTATTTCAGATAGCCTCTTTTATTATTGATGTCATTTTTCTTCTTGTTTTACCTCTTTTCTGATTTATTTCTCGATTGTTTCTTTATTTCCCGATGATGGGTAGAATGTGCCTATGAACTTATTTATAGATGCTTGTATCAATAAATATTGATAACAAATTTTATTCCTATGGCGAATGCCTAAAAGGTGATTATGAAATTTTTAATTTTTATTGTCGTGTTAGTGCTGATTGTTATTTATTTTTATAATCGCATTGTTGCATTACGTGAAGCTGTTGTTTCGAGCGAGACAGAGATCTCCGTCCAATTAGATCGCCGCGGAAAAGTTTTTGATAGCTTGTTGGCAACAGTTAAAAAGTATTTGAGTCACGAAACTGAGGTTTTCAGCAAAATTACAGAGCTGAGAACACAGGCACAAAACGCAACGGGTGATACCGCTCGCGAAGCTGAAAATGCGTTGTCAAAAATGGTGACAAGTGGTGCGATTAATGTTGCGGTAGAAGCTTATCCTGAGCTTAAATCAGACGCTATTATGGCCAATTTACAAGAAGAGATTATCTCTTCTGAAAATAAATTGTCATTTGCTAAACGTGGTTATAATCGCGCGTTAGAAACTTATAATGCGTATATTGCGTCTATGCCAGCCGCCATTATTGTTGGCATAATTCCTAGCTTAAAAATCTCTAAAGAATACTGGCGTCTTGATGAAGAAACGATTAAAACGGAAGAGTCTCGCCGTATTAATTTCGACTAACTAAATGCCTCATCTAAATGACGAAAAATAATTAGCAATACAGGTTAAAATCGAGATGCATTTTTGCATCTCGATAGTAAATGTCTTCAGATGACAGGATTGTTTATGGATTTTAGAAACGTTATACGTAAAAACAACATTCGTACACGATTAGTCGTTGTGAGTTATATATTGTTGATGCTGATTATTGGATTGCTTGCTGATTCGGCAACACATCCTGATGAGCGCATTGACCTATTAGATAATATGTTAGCGTTTATCACTTTCCAACAACTGCCTATGGCGACTTTTATTATTTTAGCATTGACCTTTTTTGGGCTTATTTATATTCATTTTAGAGGTCATAAAATGATGTTGGCAGGTATGGATACCAAAGAAATTACCTTAGAAAATGCTAGTACACCTGAAGAAAAACAGCTAATTAACATTTTAGAAGAGCTAAGTTTAAGTGCAACATTAGGTTATATACCGCGGTTGTATATCTTAGAAAGTGATGAACCTAATGCATTTGCTGCGGGTTGGAATTCAAAAAATGGTCTCGTTGGTGTCACTCGTGGTCTTTTACAATCGTTAAATCGCCAAGAAGTTCAAGCGGTAATGGCCCATGAAGTCGGGCATATTATTCATGGTGATTCTAAGCTCACTTTATATGTGGGAATACTGGCGAACGTGATATTAACTATTACCAATATCTTTAGTCAGATTTTTATTCGTAGTGCAGGGCGTAGTCGCAATAATGCGGCAAATAAAGCGCAAATTATTTTACTGGTGCTTAATTTTATTTTGCCTTGGATAACTCAAATTCTTTATTTTTATTTATCGCGTACGCGTGAGTATATGGCGGATGCCGCTGCGGTTGATTTAACGTCAGATAACCAAGCCATGATAAGTGCTTTAAAGAAAATATCGGGTAAGCATGAATCTAATGAATATGAGCATTCCAGTACAGGGCAAGCTTATCGTAAAGCTGCCTATATTTTTAATAAAGGCGATTCGGTTTTTTCAACCCATCCCTCAATTGAAAATCGAATTGCTGCTTTAGAAGGTCGTAAACAGTTTTAAATTGAAGTATTTCACCTCGCAAATGGGCTATTTATCAAATTAGGCGCGTTTTTTATCGGTCTTTGTTCACTGATGCTGGAACAGCGCGCCATTACCTCCTATAATTCCGCAAACCATAACACTTTACTGTTATGCATTTCATTTTAGAATTATTTAACCAGGTTACCATTTTATGACTGACATAGCGCATCAATGTACCATTGTAGGTATATCAGGAGCCTCTGCATCGGGCAAAAGCCTTATCGCAAGTACCTTATATCGGGAGTTAAGAGAACAAGTTGGCGATCATAATATCGGTGTTATTCCAGAAGACTGTTACTATAAAGATCAAACAAATATTCCAATGGAAGAACGCCTTAAAGTGAATTATGACCATCCCAACTCGATGGATCACAGTCTGCTCTATGAACACCTCAAACTACTCAAAAGTGGTCAATCCGTCGAAATTCCTCAATATGACTATGTCGCTCACACCCGCAAAGCCAAAACGCTCAGTTTTAGACCTAAAAAAGTGATTATTATTGAAGGTATTTTGTTATTAACGGATAAACGCCTGCGCGAGGAAATGGATTTTTCGATATTTGTCGATACTCCGCTTGATATTTGCTTGATGCGCCGTATAAAACGTGATGTAAATGAAAGAGGCAGAACATTGGACTCCGTCATTGATCAATATAATAGAACTGTTCGTCCTATGTTTTTGCAATTTATTGAACCGTCTAAACAATACGCCGATATTATTGTTCCACGAGGTGGTAAAAACCGTGTGGCGATTGACGTCTTGAAAGCTAAAATTGGTGAGTTTTGTAAGGATTAATGACGTCAGGTTAATCAACTGACAGTTTTAATGGCGATGAAACTGTCTTTGATTTAAAAGCCTATATTGGCATAAACGTGAATATAGGCATAAATAATGAAGGGGAAAACAATTATGCGTCTTTGTGACCGCGATATTATTCAGTGGATGGACGAAGGTCGGTTAGAGATAAGCCCACGCCCACCGATTGAACGGATCAGTGGTGCGACTGCAGATGTACGTCTTGGAAATCAATTTCGTGTTTTTCGAGGACACACTGCGGCATTTATTGATCTTAGTGGCCCAAAAGATGAAGTTAATGCTGCCTTAGAACGTGTAATGAGTGATGAAATCGTACTTAAAAACGATGAAGCATTTTTTCTCCATCCAGGAGAGTTAGCGCTGGCCGTTACCCTTGAGTCTGTTACGTTGCCTGATAATCTAGTAGGTTGGTTAGATGGTCGTTCATCATTAGCCCGACTAGGCTTGATGGTGCATGTAACTGCACACCGTATCGATCCCGGCTGGCGTGGTCAAATTGTGCTAGAATTTTATAATTCAGGTAAATTGCCGTTGGCGTTACGCCCAGGTATGGTTATTGGCGCTCTTAGTTTTGAACCATTGTCAGGCAGCGCTGATCGTCCTTATAATAGTCGGCAAGATGCTAAGTATAAAAACCAACAAGGTGCTGTTGGTAGTCGCATTAGTGAAGACTGATTAAGTCGGCTACGGTGGAAATTATCTCTTGTAATGGATATTAGAGAGATGATTTTTACTTATTTTCAAGGATAAATATGGTGTGAGCCTAATTTAATGGCAAAGCAGGCATAATAGTTTAGGAGAGGGATGAATGAAACGCTTTTTAACGACATTAATTATTTTACTTGTGGTCGTGGTAGCGGGTTTAACAACGCTAGTTATGTTAGTAAATCCGAATGATTTTAGGCATTATCTTGTCGAGCAAGTAGAGAAAAAAAGTGGTTATCAGCTTGAATTTAAAGGTGATATGCGTTGGCATGTTTGGCCGACATTAAGTATTATCACCGGTCCTATTTCTATCACTGCCCCTGAGGCAACTCAACCTATTCTTAGTGCAGATAATATGCGCTTAGATGTTGAATTATGGCCGTTAATTTCCCATCGTTTATCTGTTGAACAAATTGTTTTAGATGGTGCGGTTATCCGTAAAACGCCTGAAAGCGAATCACAAATTAAGCTTAACTCTCCAGTTCCGCCTGAGGGTAGTCATGTAGATGTTGATTCGACAGATAAAAGTAAATGGTTGTTAGACATCGAAAAAATAGATATCTCTAATAGCTTAGTGATTTGGCAAACTAAAAAAGATGAATATAACCTACGTAATATCAATTTATCATTGAAAAAAAGTGATGATAAGATAGTGACCGTTAAATTCAGTGGAAACCTGAATAAAAACCAACAAGAACTGAGTTTTGATACCCAAGCCGACATTGACCTGTCTAAATTTAACCAGCAAATCAGTGGACAACTGACCCAATTTGATTATCAATTTAGTGGTGTTGATTTACCTCAGGCTGGTATAACGGGGCAGATAACAACCGATTTTCTGTATGTTAAATCAGATTCAGGAACTGCAAGTCTTGATAATTTAATGATTAAGGCTAATGAAAGTGAATTAAAAGGTAATATCAGTATTCATTTAACGGAGATTCCTGCGATTATCATTAAGCTATCATCCGATAGTTTAAATGTAGATAGTTTATTAGGCATGCCGCATTCATCAGCGACCTCGCCAGCAGCAGCCGTAGATAATTCTGCAAGAGTGGGAGTGAAACCCGTTATATCGGGTTCGAATGCACAAAAATATGATTTGTCGGGTCTAAAGTCATTTACAGCAGATATTGATTTAACAGTGGGCAATCTTATTTATCGGGGTATGTCTGTCACTGATGTGAAGTTTAGTGCACAAAATCAAACACCACGCTTTACGATTTCAACATTAGAAGGTAAAGCGTTCGGTGGGCAATTTTCTTTACCCGTTACATTCAATTACAGCGCTATTCCTGCTCAAGTATCGGCAAAACCTGATTTCAAAAATATCAATTTAACGCCGCTATTACAGGCGTTTAAAATGCCTGAAAAACTTAGTGGTATTATTTCGCTCAAAGCCTCGTTATCCGGTGTCGGTTATGATGATTATGCAGTTAAAAATCTTTGGCAAGGGCCGCTCAATTTTGAATTAACCAATGCCAAACT
This sequence comes from Providencia sp. Je.9.19, assembly GCF_051129765.1. Lineage (NCBI taxonomy): Bacteria > Pseudomonadati > Pseudomonadota > Gammaproteobacteria > Enterobacterales > Morganellaceae > Providencia > Providencia sp. Je.9.19. The sequence goes on along the minus strand of NZ_JBCPSS010000003.1, from coordinate 190,128 downwards.
TGCTGGGTTAAATATCCCACAACTTATTCAGCAATCTATTTCTCGGGTAACCAATAAGATTAATGCTCCGGTTAATACGGGTAATTATACTGAGGTCGATTTATTCACGGTCTCAGGTCGTTTGAATAAAGGCGATATGAATATATCATCTTTACGTGCTACATCTTCGCTTGTGAACATTAGTGGGCAAGGGCGTGTTAATGTGCCTAAAGAAACTATTGATGTAAATTTAGGCGTGAATATTGCGGGTGGTTGGGGCGGTGATTCACGCCTTGTCCAGCAACTCCAAGCCATGACTGTTCCTTTACGTATTTATGGTAGTTGGCATAGTTTGCAATATCAGCTAGATGTGGAAAAACTGTTACGTAATGAATTACGAACACAGGCCAAGGAAGCATTGGGTAATTGGCTTAAAAAAGAAGAAAAACAAGGGCTGAATAATTTATTAAATGCGTTATAAAAATAGATTAAATAATTAAATTAGACTCCGGCTTATTGCCGGAGTTTTTTATCATAGGAAGATTATTTGCTACCATTCTCGGCATAATCTGTGGCTCTTTGTGCTGCTGAACTCATACGTTCTAATAAACTGGTTGTTTTAATTTCTGATTGACCTCGAATATAATTTTGTTTATTTATTTCTTTTCCTACGTTTTCTTTAGCTTTATTTATATTTTCTTGAAGTTTGGTTAATGTAGCTTGTTTGCTGTCATGGTGCTTATAAGAGGAGCTATCTAATTTATTCTGGTAACTTTGAATTTGCGTATTTAGGTTTACTAATTTTTTAGACATATCCGCAGGGGAGTAACTGAAAGAACGGCCTAGATGTTTGTTGTTATTATTTTTTATATCTTGAGTAATTTTATCAATACAACTAGTAATGTTCTTTTTTAACTGATTAATTTCTTTCAGATGGACTGTTTTCGCAGTCGTGTTCACTTTTGTTTCGTTTATATCTGTTTTTGTTTGTAAGTTACCTTGCGCTTCAATAGAGGAGTGAAACTCTTTTACTTGGGTTTTGTTGGAAAATGTCACATGTCGTGACTCTACGGGCAGTTTTTGATGCTCGTTTTTTTTCAGAATTGACTGAGGAAATGATTCAGTTTTATTTGTTACTGATTTCATCGCCTCAGAAGATATGCCTTTAGTCGTATTTTTATGATTTACATTAGTAGTCGGTGTTGTGACTGTATTTGACGCTATTTTCATTGGTTATTTTCTCATTAAAATTGCATTATTAAACTCATCGAATTATTCAATAATTAAATGATTGTTGCTTTTAAAAAACGCTACTATTTTTATTCTTTATAGAGATTAAGGCGTAATATTTTCGGATTTTAGGCAAAAAAATACCGACCATATAGGTCGGTATCAGTAAAAATAGAGCTAATTAGTCATCTTCATATTCATAACCATCTCCTACTGGCGCAGGAGGGGTGATCAATACTTTATTGACTCGATGGCTATTTACTTCTAGCGGCTGGAAAATACAGCCATTGATAGTAACTTGTTCGCCAACTTGTGGAACACGTTGTAGATGTTCCATTAGTAGCCCTGCAATAGTCTCGTATTCACGTTTATCATCCAGCTCCATTGGAATAAACATAATCAAGTCTTCCAGTGGCATAAAGCCATTGGCTATCCAAGTGCCATCATCGAGTTTTTGAATATCGTGGCGTGAGTCATTCTCTTCTTCGCCAACAGGCAAGTTACCGGCGATAGTTTCCATCACGTCAGTTAATGTCACGATACCTTCTATAGAACCAAACTCATCTACCACAAAAGCAAAGTGGGTATGGGCCTTACGGAATTGTTCTAATGCTTTTAACAGTGATAGCCCTTCAGGGAAGATTAGCGGCTGTGTGATCAATTCGCGTAAATTTAATGGTTGACCGCTTAGTTGTTGTTTTACTAAATCAAGAATATAAACAATACCAACAGGTTCATCACTGATTGTTTCATCGACGACGACAAAACGAGAGTGCGGATTTTTTTCCATCAACTGTAATAATTCACTTGATGGCTTATTGATATCTAAATAATCCACATCATGACGAGAGGTCATAATGCTTTCGACGTTGCGCTGAGCCATACCTAATACACGGGCAATCATCAAACGTTCTTGTGGGTCAAAAACAGATTGGTTATCCGCGATTAAATTAGAGGTATGAGGGTCAAGGTCAGCTCTTTCATGCTTACCACTTAATATACGTAAAACCGCTTCGGCGGTACGCTCACGCAGTGGGCGAGCACCTTTAAGAAACTTACGACGGTTAAACTGTGCGAACTGATTTAGCATCTCAATCATGATAGAGAAACCAATCGCAGCGTATAGATAGCCTTTCGGAATAGCGTAGCCAAATCCTTCTGCCACTAAGCTAAAACCAATCATCAGCAAGAAGCTGAGACAGAGAATAACGATAGTTGGGTGCTGATTAACAAAACTCGTCAACGGTTTACTTGCCCAGATCATCAGTGCCATAGCAATGGTTACGGCGGCGATCATGACACCAATATGGTCAACCATACCGACGGCAGTTATCACAGAATCTAGGGAGAATACGGCATCAAGGACGATGATTTGTGCAACCACCGCCCAGAAATTCGATGTTTTTCGTTGGGCACTCGCGTGTTCGTCTTTACCCTCGAGCCGTTCATTTAATTCCATTGTGGCTTTAAACAATAGGAATAATCCCCCGATTAACATAATGAGATCGCGGGCGCTAAAAGGGTGCTCGAATAGGGTAACTATGGGCTTGGTTAGCGTTATTAACCATGACAGGCTAAACAGGAGAACCACTCGCATTACTAGCGCAAGCATTAATCCAGTTACACGGGCTCTGTCACGTAGCTTTGGCGGGAGTTTATCTGCCAAAATGGCTATGAAGACGAGGTTATCAATACCAAGAACGATTTCTAGAACGATAAGGGTTGCGAGACCAGCCCAAATCGAAGGATCTGCGATCCATTCCATACAGTTTGTTTTACCTTCTATGATAACGGCTTATGCCGACAGGTGAATAATGCGGTTTGTTTTATTAAATTTCAATACAAATTCATCTAAGTTGGATGATTCTGGAAAAAAATTATTAGTTAGAGCTTATCAATAGCAGCAATAGTTATTATTGACTCAATAACAGTGCATCAATCACTACCAAGGAGCACAATCCTGAGTTAACATGTGATCAGGTTAACAGAATGTCAGCACAATAGAGGCTGACTTGATCCAAATCAGACGGGAGTTTTTCATGTCAAAGCAGCAGATTGGTGTTGTCGGAATGGCTGTCATGGGGCGCAACCTAGCGCTGAATATTGAAAGCCGCGGTTACTCTGTTTCTATCTTTAATCGTTCTAAAGATAAAACAGATGAAGTTATTGCCGAAAATCCAGGGAAAAAATTAGTTCCCAACTATACTATCGAAGAGTTTGTTGACTCTCTGGAAAAACCACGCCGCATCTTGTTGATGGTTAAAGCTGGCGAAGCGACGGATAAAACAATTGCTGCGCTAACGCCTCATTTGGACAAAGGTGACATCTTAATTGATGGTGGTAATACTTTATATAAAGATACCATTCGTCGTAATCGTGAGCTATCAGCGCAAGGTTTTAACTTCATCGGTACTGGTGTTTCAGGTGGTGAAGAAGGTGCATTGAAAGGCCCTTCAATTATGCCTGGTGGCCAAAAAGAAGCTTATGAGCTTGTTGCCCCAATTTTAAAACAAATTGCCGCTAAAGCAGAAGGCGAGCCTTGTGTCGCTTATATGGGTCCAGATGGTGCTGGTCATTATGTGAAAATGGTTCACAACGGTATTGAATATGGCGATATGCAATTAATTGCAGAAGCGTATTCACTGCTAAAAGGCGCTTTAAAATTAAACAATGAAGAGCTAGCAACGACTTTCTCTGAATGGAATAACGGAGAATTAAGTAGCTATCTTATTGAAATTACCGCTGATATCTTCAAGAAAAAAGATGAAGATGGTATTTACCTTGTTGACGTTATCTTAGATGAAGCGGCAAATAAAGGTACCGGTAAGTGGACTAGCCAAAGTTCTCTTGATTTAGGTATTCCTGTTACCCTAATTACTGAATCTGTGTTTGCTCGTTATATTTCTTTCTTGAAAGACCAACGTGTTGCTGCATCTAAAGTATTAACCGGTCCAGTATTAAAAGCGGTTGAAGGCGATAAAAAAGAGTTTATCGAAAAAGTACGTCGTGCATTGTACTTAGGTAAAATCGTTTCTTATGCTCAGGGTTTCCAGCAATTAAAAGCAGCTTCAGATGAATATAATTGGGATCTGAACTACGGTGAAATTGCTAAAATCTTCCGCGCAGGTTGTATTATCCGTGCTCAATTCCTACAAAAAATCACAGATGCATACAATGATAATGGCAAAATTGCCAATCTACTGTTAGCGCCTTACTTCAAACAAATTGCTGATGAATATCAACAAGCTCTACGTGATGTTGTTTGTTACGGCATTCAAAATGGTATTCCAACGCCGACATTCTCGGCGGCTATCTCCTATTATGATAGCTACCGTTCAGCAGTATTACCTGCGAACTTGATCCAAGCTCAGCGTGACTATTTTGGTGCTCATACTTATAAACGTACTGATAAAGAAGGTGTTTTCCATACTGAGTGGATGGAATAATCTATTATAGCTTGTAAGTTATGACGTCAATAGGCGCTATTTATTAGCGCCTATTTGCTATTCAAGTTTAGTTACTCTTAAATAAGTCACTTCACGTTAGGCTTTTTTGCATATAATTGAATTAGAGTATTAGACCAGTACCCTGATAGCATCCTTATTTATTATCCGCTATTTATTATTCTTATCGCCATCATGGCTATTCTCAATATGACATAAATATATTGAGCGTTAATCCAATAGATTCACAACTTTAGAACTGTTTATATGCGTAAATTTTTGGTTTTGTTACTCCTTTTAGTTTTACTCGGCCCGTTAGGGATTGATTTATATTTGCCTACCATACCTGATATTGCAAAGGACTTAGGGAGTAGTGAGTCGGTAATTCAATCGACTATTGCTTTGTTTATATTAGTACTTGGGGTTGGGCAATTAGTTTCAGGGCCGTTGGTTGACCGATATGGGCGTAAACCTGTCGCGATAGCGGGAATTATTATTTATATTATTGGTGCTTTGGTTGCTATATCAGCAACAACTTCAACGGTATTTATCGTTTCACGTTTATTACAGGGGATTGCGGTTTGTTGTACTTCTGTGGTGGCTTTCAGTTGTGTCCGTGACCGTATGAATGGCACAGCAGCGGCACGAGCATTTGGTTTTTTGAATGGCACATTAAATATTGTTCCGGCTTTAGCGCCATTGCTTGGTGGGTTACTCGCAGAAGCTTGGGGTTGGCGAGCACCATTTTGGTTCCTTGCTCTGTATGCTATTTTGATTTTAATTTTAGTTATTCGATTTTTACCTGAAACACGACCCGCTAGCTTGCAAAGTGTGAAGAAAATCCAACTTAAAAATTATATTCGCATTATATCTAGCCATCATTTTCTGATTTTTGCATTAGTAAATGCTGGAACTATGGGTATGGCATTGACGTATGTTTCTCTCGCTCCAAGCGTTTTAATGGGGGATGCAAAATTAAGCCCGTTAGCTTTTTCTATTGTTTTTGGGATTAATGGATTTTGGATCATGTTTGTCAGCTATATTGCTAACTATTTTATTCATAAGATAGGACGACCAACCTGTTTATTAATCGGTAGTTCGATGATGGCTTTGGGAAGTTTAGGATTATTGTTAGGTTTTATGCTGCTGCCTATCGATGTGCAAAATCATTGGCTTGTTTATATGCTTCCCGTTATTTGTGCTTGCAGTGGATTGGCATTCATGATGGGAACGGCAACTAGCTACGCATTAGAGCCTTTTGGTAATGAAGCAGGAACCGCGTCGGCATTGGTCGGCTTTATTCAAATGGCGGGTGGTGCCACATTGGGGCTTCTTGCTATTTCGTTGCCTATTTCCCCTAAATTATCTTTAGCGTTAGTTATGTTAATGGGTTGTATTTTTGGATTAATTGCACGAAAAACGAGCTTAGGGTTGGCGGTTACAGTGCAGAAATAAATTTATTTCAGTAATTTAGAGCATTGGCTATAGGCCAACTTTTCTCTCCCTTTTATTGGTGGAATATACAATGAAAGGGAGAATATATAATTTAACATTTAGCGAAAAATAACGATATAATCCAAATTTAAGTGAATACTGTATTTCTGTTTCAATAAAACTAATGTATTTCTATATAATTAAAAGCTTCATTTCATATAAAATAGCGATTATAAAACTTATATTAGAATAATCTAATTAAGCTGGATTAATGTTGTTTTTAATTGTTAAATTAGCCCTATATTATGCTTTTCTTGATTTTTGTATATTTATTTTAAAATTAAAAAAATATTTAAAATAAGAATGGGTATTTAAGGTAATATTTTAATTTTTAGCGGTTTAATTTTTAATGAAAATATTTTTTTTGTTTTTTTTATACTAACTTTAATAAGTGAGCGTGGAATCACAGTAATTGTTTATTATTTAATACTAGAATGCGGTTAATCTTTAGGAGGGGTCTATGCTCAAACATTTTGCTCCATTTTTAAAAGCCAGTTTTATATTTTTGCTATCTTTAGATAGTAAAAGCAGGGCTTTTTTGAGCAAAATTTGTTGGTTTGTCCCTATTACTTCTTTAGAAAAAGATGAGGCGGATACTCACCAACAATCCGATAGTGATATTTCGGTTAATTGGTCTCAATTATGGCATAGCGCACAAAAACTTTATGTTTCTATTTGTTCTAGTTCACCTGAAAAAATCGAAAATAAAGGTCGTAATAAGCCATCTATTTCTTTGCATACCCGTAAAATTTACGAGTTATTATTTCTATTTCTGGCTTCAAGTTTACGTCAATTAATGACCTGTCGTCATACAAGTGGTGCACCTGGTGATATTCGTCAATCAGGGTTAATACCTTTAAAAGCACAATGCGCGTTTTCGCCATTGTGCTTTTTTTATTCTCTGAATTAAATTTTTTAAGGAGTTGTTATGTTTATAGTTTGTGTCGCAGCATGTCCCACCGGTGTCGCTCATACTTATATGGCTGCGGAGTCTCTTGATATCACAGGGAAAAAGCGTGGGCATGAGATTAAAGTTGAAACTCAAGGAAGTATGGGCGTTGAAAATGAAATCACCAGTGACGATTTGGCTCGTGCAGATGCGGTTATCCTTGCAGCGGATGTCGCCATTATTAATAGAGAGCGCTTTGATGGCATGATCAAACTTGAGTGCAGTGTTGCCGATCCTATCAAATTTGGTGAGGCAATTTTTGATGCGTTAGAGCAGGAGATGAGTGATGGTGAAGTTTAAAGGCGGTTCGCAGCCGGGCGTGGGAACTGAGATCAAAAATGCCATCATGACAGGGGTATCATGGATGCTGCCATTTGTGATTGCTGGCGCTGTCATTATGGGGATCTCTCGTATTGGTGCTTCAATGTATGGTATTGATAATATTTGGGATTCAAGCCATGCGGAGGCAACAAACTATATTATTCAAATGTTGCATAAATTTGATGGTTTTGGCGGATTAGCACTGTCTTTGATGTTGCCGATTGTTGCGGGCTATATTAGTTTTGCAATAGCCAATAAGCCCGGCTTAGCGCCTGGCATGGTCGGTGGATTATTGGCGAGTAATTTAGGCACAGGTTTTCTTGGTGCACTTGCCGCAGGTTTTATTGCAGGGTACATAGTTCGCTTTTTAGCGAAATATACTAAGTTACCAAAATCACTAGCTTCCGCTGGCCCAATATTCATTTTACCAGTGGGTGGAACATTATTAACCTGTATTGTGATGGCTTTTGTAATAGGCGCACCTCTAGCGGCTCTTAATCATGGAATGGAAAATTGGTTATTATCCATGTCTGGTTCGAATAAAGTTATTTTGGCTGCGGTCATTGGTGCGATGGTTGGTTTTGATCTTGGTGGCCCGGTAAATAAAGCGGCGGTTACAACTGCAATGGCGCTTTTGGCATCTGAAATTTATGAACCAAATACAGCGGCACAAGTTGCAATTATTATCCCACCGATTGGTATTGGGTTAGCAACACTAATATGGGCAAAACGTTTTCCTGAATCCTTACGTGAAGCGGGTAAAGCCTCTACACTAATGGGTTTGATTGGTGTTTCTGAGGGGGCGATTCCATTTGCGTTAGCAAATCCTAGGATCATTATTATTAATATTATTGGTGCTGCGACTGGAGCCGCAATGGCTGTTGGACTTGGCGCAATGAACCACGCTCCAATTTCCGGCTTTTATGGTTGGTTAGCAGTAGATAAATGGCCAATTTATATTTTATCCGTAGCGGTGGGCTCAGCCATTATTACGATTGGCTCATTATTAATTTTTCGTGGGAATGAACCTATTAATGCTAAAGGAGTAGAAGCTGCGCCTAAATTTAAAGTAGGACGCTAATCGTATTTCTATTTATTAACTTAAATAAGTTTTAATCAGCGTTTATAACGCCACGGACTCGTTCATTCTGAAAATAGATTATTTAAAGGTTATATAATGAAAACCGTACATTTAATTCAACATACACACTGGGATAGAGAATGGTATTTTACCGAAAATGATTCCAAAATTATTCTTTATTATTTTATGAATGATTTAATGGATCGCTTAGAGCAAGATACAACTCTTGGACCATTTATTCTAGATGGACAAACTGTGGTATTGGAGGATTATTTAAAAGTTGCCCCCAAGCAATGTGACCGTTTAAAGCAATTAATAAAACAAGGTCGAATTTTAATTGGTCCTTGGTATACACAAACGGACTTTTTGGTAGTGGGTGCAGAGTCTATTGCAAGAAATTTATTATTAGGTAAAGCAGATTGTGAAACTTGGGGTAGTTATATGCCTGTGGGCTATGTCCCTGATTCATTTGGGCAAAGTGCGCAACTTCCAATGTTTTTACAACAGTTCGATATTAAATATGCAGTGATTTGGCGTGGCTGGTGTGAACGTGACGTTGCGAGTAGTGAGTTTATTTGGCGTGCAGATTCAGGGGATTCGGTAACAACGGCGGTGCTTCCGTGGGGCTATGGCTGCGCTAAGTGGTTGCCTGATAATACGGAAAAAGCCTCAATAGTATTGCCTGCAATTTTAGAAAAACAGGCGCGTTTTGCACATTCAGAACAAATTTTATTGCCGAATGGAAATGATCAATCTCCTTTTGAATATGCTGTGCCTGCAATGCTCAATAAATTGAATGAGCAGCAAAAGGATTATCATTTTGTTAAAAGTAGTTTTAGTGATTTTTTCACCGCATTACAGAAAAGTGGCCAACAATTACCTGAATTTAGTGGTGAGTTATTGAGTCCGAAATATATGCGTGTTCATCGGGGGATTTTTTCCACGCGTATGGATATTAAGTTACTCAATGCCAAATTAGAGCAATTTGTGAGTCAGCAGCTTGAGCCATTACTTTCGATTAATTGGCGATTAGGTCTACCTTATCCACAAAGTGCGGTGGAAAATATTTGGCGTGATGCCATGCAGTCTCATGCTCATGACAGTATTGGTGGATGTAATTCTGATAGGGTCAATAGTATGGTTAAAGCACGACTAACCAATGGGTTAGAAAGTGCAAATCAACTACTCTCTCTCAACATGAAAATGTTAGCGGGAGGGATAGAGGCAACTCAAAAAGGCAAAAAAATTATTGTCTTTAATTCACTACCTCATCAACGTGATGCGCAAATTAGTATCACGCTATATACGCCAGAAGCTGATTTTTGTATTAAAGATGACCAAGGTAAAACTTGTCGTTGGCAGCTAATTAAAGAACAGCCTCAAGATATGTCGTTGATTGTTCAAGAGTTAGCAAATAGTACAACCACAACATGGTATCGCAAGTGTGACGTATTGCTTGAAGCGACTGATTTGCCATCTTGTGGTTACCGTACATTTTATCTTCATGAAGGTGAGCCGGCTAACTTTGAATTTCCGCTACAGATAAAAAATGAGAATACACTTGAAAATCAATGGTTAAAAATTGAAATAAATGATGGTCAATTGAGACTAATTGATAAACGAAATCAACAGCATTATTCAAATATTTTGCGTTTAGTTGATGGTGGGGATGCCGGAGATAACTACAATTATTCTCCACCTGTAGATGATTGGCTGGTGAGTAGCGATGGACACCTACAACAATTTGAGTGTATTCGAGCGCCATTAATTGATGCTTTTATTTTGGACTGGCATATCCCGGCTCCGCTCGATGCGAAAGCTCGTCAGCAGCACCAGCTCAATGCGTATTTAGATATCTCAATGAAAATTTCGCTGCCTCATGATAAACCTTGGTTAGATATTGAAATTACAGTCAACAATACAATTCAAGACCATCGTTTACAAATTGAGATACCGACAGAGATTCAGCAAGCATTTCATTTTGCAGATCAACCATTTGGCTTAATTAAACGAGAAAATCAGCCAACAAGCTTAGCGTATTGGCAAGAAGAAAACTGGACAGAGGCTCCGACATCTCTTTGGCCAATGCAAAGTCTTGTTATGCAACATAATGATAATCATGGCATATGTCTTGTGACGGAAGGTTTGAGAGAGTATCAAATCCCTGAATCTCGCCAAGATATGATTGCATTGACGTTATTGCGTAGCGTTGGTTGGTTAGGGCAGGCTAACCTGACTTGGCGGCCTGGTCGTGCTTCTGGCATGGTCTTGCCATCTCCTGATTCACAAATATTTGGCATTCATCATTTTCATTTTGCGGTATTACCAATGCATCAAGGCCAGCATCCTGATTTCTGGCGAGATGTTGAACATTGGCGCACGCCTGCATTTGGCTATTTAGATTCAGGTTGGTCGCAATTTAAAATGAACCCACATAACCTTGTTTTTCCTGAAAGTTATAGCCTTTTAACTTGGGACTGTGACTTACATTTTAGTACGCTTAAAAAAGCCCAAAATGTAGATGCACTAGTATTACGCGGTTGGAATCCAAGTATCGAACCATTGTTATATGAGCCACCTAAATCTGACATTAAAATTCAGCAAGTGACTTTGGCTGAAACGGAATGCGTCAACGCAGGTAAAGCAGCACCTTGTGCCCCTGTGTCATGGCTAATGAGTTAATAATTAAAGGTATCATTTATGCAAACACTTTCTTTTTGTTGCCAGTTACCGAATGGTATTCATGCAAGGCCTGCCAGCGCATTGGAGCAAAAAACAGTGAGTTTTCAATCTGAAATAACGCTGTTTAATAAAACCAAAGCGCGCCAAGGAAATGCTAAAAGCGTTTTGGCGTTAGTGGGTACAGATGTTGCGCTTGGTGATGAATGTTATTTTCAAATTGAAGGACGTGATGAAAATATGGCTTATGAAAGGCTAAAAGTCTTTATTGAGCAAGAGTTTCTTCACTGTGATGTGCCTCTGGCTCAAGAGGCAAAAACAGAGCAACAAGTATTGCCTGTTTTTCTTAGCCGTTCAATATCTAAAATAGTACGCGGGAATGGCGTTAGCCAAGGGCTGGCAAAAGGGCAATCACGACTGATAAAGGTACCTGAGCTGCGCAGTTTAGGGCAAGAGCAGCCTGAAAGTTCACGCATTCAACAGTATGAAGAACTGAAAAAAGCATTACTGTTGGCGAGAGAACAATTACGTCAAGATATTCAGAAGGTTGTGGGTGAAGTTGCCAATATACTCGAAGCGCAAAGCCAGCTACTTGATGATGAAGATGTTGAGGCTTGTTTACTTGAGCAAGATCAGGCTCGTAATTCAATGTCTGCATTAGCGATGGCCATTGATGAGTTAAGTTTACCATTTCGTGAAAGCAGTAATGAATATTTGCGCCAACGCGAGTTAGATATTAAAGATTTAGGGCTGAGGATCGCGATTCATCTTAGTGTAGCGCCGATATTACAGTTACCAGAATTAGATAACGATACGATTGTTGTGTGCCAAGGATTATTAACCCCAGGACAATTACTGACTTTAAAAGGCAATAATACTAATTTACAAGGTATTGTGATGGCGGAAGGTGCAGAAACATCACATACGGTAATTTTAGCGCGTACTTATTCAATTCCACTGTTATCTGCAAGTACTGCGGTTATTGACCAAATTAAAAATAACCAAACTTTGTTGTTAGATACCCGCTTCAATGCGTTAATTATTGAACCAGACAAGTATGCAGAAGATTGGTTAACACTGGAAAAAGCGAAATTAGCACGTTTAACATTATCAAATAAACACCTTGATTCTAATTATCCGGTATTAACTTCTGAATTAGTTTTGTTAGATAGTACAGTGGCGAGTAAAGATGAGGCTATCAAATTACTAACGGATAATTTAGAGATAAATCGTCGTACAGATTCAGCCACAGATGTTGAACATGCTATTTGGCAACGTGAAGAGGTTTTCAGTACGGCGTTAGGTTTTTCTATTGCGATCCCGCATTGTAAATCACTCGCGGTTAAGCACAGCAGTATTTCCGTTATGCGGTTATTAGAGGATTTATCTTGGGGGGATAATGTTGATGTTAGATTAATTATTATGTTAACCATTAATGAGAATGAAGAAAATCAACATATGCGAATTTTTTCGGTTCTTGCTCGTAAGTTAATGCATGAATCTTTTCGTGAAAAAATAATGAGTGCAAAAAATCCTAATGCAATCGTTGAACTATTAAAATATGAATTAGGATTATAAAAAAACATTTAAATTAAATATTATTGTTTGATTTAGAAAATTAATAATATTAGTCCGTAATGTAAATTCTTTAAATTTAAAGGATAGGGATAACTTTGCTTAAAATTGCACTGGTTATTCTTATTTAAATGAAAACAATTGAATGGAGGCTGTCCTAACTAACGAGTAATAATTAAAAAACATAAATAAAAATTAAATATAACAACACACATAAATATAGGAAAAATTAATGAAACATTTTACTTTAGCTATCTCTACACTTATTTTTTGTTCTGCTGCTAATGCAACATATGTAGATTATCGTCATGAATGGTTAGGTGATGAACATCGCCACGAAGATAGAATTAAAATTGGGCATAGTTTACAAAATGGCACTTATTTTAGCCTTGAAGGTAAATGGAGAAGTAAAGATGGCGGCTTTATGGAAAATTTATCTTCAAAAGGTAATGAGGTTGAAGCGGGTTATAAATATAAAGTAACTAAAGATTTTGTATTAACACCTTCTTTTGCTTTAGATTCTGGTGAAAAAGATACCGCATATAAATTTAGTGTTAAAGCGGCTTATAACCTGACGGATGATTTTAATGTTGGAACACGTTTACGTTACGGTGTTAGACATTTTGATAATTCAAATAAACCAGCAAAGGATAATCAACATTATTGGCAAAGTAATTTTTATTTAGGTTATAAAATACAAGATATTTCTTTGAGTTATGATTTTGAATATAAATTCGATACAGATTACCCTGCCTATAAAGGTAAAGAAAAAGATTACGCACATAACTTAAATGTTTCGTGGATTGGTAATAAAACATGGGTGCCTTACTTCGAGTTAGGTTATGTCTCTTATGACGATGGTTCTTATGTGAAAGATGGAAAAACCTATCGTGATGCATGGCAAATGCGTTATCGCGTTGGCATTGCATATAATTTCTGATAGAAATAGGTCACTATAAAAGGGAATAAACATGAACAATAAAATTAAATACGGTCTTGCCCTTGCATTAATTTCGACAGGAAATATGGCGATTGCAACGACCACCGATAATAAAGCCTATAATTATACCGTTGCATTTATGCCTGATATTCATTTTCATGATGTTTATGGGCAATTTTCTGATGGTTCGTTTGATGGTTTGAAAAATAGTAAAAGCGGTCAAAATGCGGTTATTCGGTCGATGTACGCGCAGTTGACATCGACCCGTTTATTTAACGAAAACTATTTTGCACTACGTGCCGCCCTTGAAGATGCCGGCAGCAAAGGAATAAAGTTGATCGCATTACCGGGGGATTTTACGGATGATGGTCAGCCAATTCATTTACGTGGTTTAGTTAAAGTTTTACAAGAGTACGAACAAAAATATGGCATGCGCTTTTTTGCTACGCCAGGGAATCATGATCCTAACCGTCCATTTGATATGCCCGCAGGAAAAGAGGACTTTTTGGGTGTAGAGGGGAAAACTCAGCGTATCTTTAGTTTAGGTGCTAGCGAGTGTACGGGGTATCAAGGTAAAACAGCAGTTATTGATACAGGTGCTGAATTACCAACTATCTGTAGCGAAGAAATGGTTTACAGTGGCTATGGTAATGTAATGGATGCCATGAAATCTTTTGGCATCAATCCATTGCCAGCCGATATCTATTGGGAAACTCCTTATTCTGATTATGGCTCAAAAGGTTATAGTTATGACGCTGCTGTAAAAGCCAGTGATTTTAGCCAAAGACAGTATGAAATTTGTACACAAGGAACTGGGGGTGAATATAAGCAAGCAGGTTATGGTCCTTGCTTTAATGTCGCCGATAGCAGCTATCTTGTTGAACCTGTTCCCGGTCTTTGGTTGATGGCTGTTGATGCAAATGTGTATGTGCCTTCTGAAAAAGCAGATATTAATAACCCAAAGGCTGCCAAGAATTTTGCAGGTTCAGGAAACGCGGGCTACAACAAAATGCTAACGCATAAACAGCAAACTGTAGAGTGGATGACTTCAGTTGCAAAACGTGCAAAAGAGCAAAATAAAACGTTGATTACATTTAGCCATTTCCCAATGGTGGAGTTTGATAATGGTGCTGCGGATGACCTTGAAACTATTTTTGGTAAAGGTAAATTCCAATTAGAAAGAGCGCCAAAAGAAGATACCAGTCATGCAATGGCTAAAACCGGTATTGGTGTGCATGTTGGCGGTCACATGCATTTTAATGATACTGGTGTGCGCAAATATCCCGATGGTAGCTTATTGTTTAATATCCAAGCTCCATCAATGGCAGCGTATGTTCCGGCATATAAGATTCTGAATTTTAAAAATGCCAATGAAATCGATGTGCAAACTGTAATTATTGATAATGTGCCGCGTTTTGATGAATTATTCGAGCACTATCAACAAGAGTGGGATCATTTAAAACAAACCAATTCTCCACATCTTTGGAATAGCGATATTCTTAAAGCAGATAATTATTATGATTTTACTAACTGGCATATTACGGAATTAACACGTTTACGTTTTCTGCCAGAAGAGTGGCCATGTGAAATTCGCCAAATGTTATTTAGTATGAATGGCGAAGAGATGTTGATACTCAGCCAGTTAGAAAGCCAAAGTGCTTATAATGAAGTATTAACGGCACCGTTAAGTCAAAATCATGAAATATGTGCTAAAGGTGTGAACCCTGAGAACATCGATATCACGCAGGTTTATTTAAATAAAAATGCAGATGCATGGAAAAAGGCTAGCCAAAAAGCGGCATTAGTTGCTAATAAAGCCGGTTTTAAATTAAATGATTTTGCGAAATGGAATGGATTCGACCTTGCAGTTGATTTTTACCGGTTACGTAATGCCGATGAGTTGGCGTTGCAGGATATTCCTGCGGAGCGATTGAACCAGTATCAGTTACTGACGGGAACATTATTAGCGTCATTACCGAGCTCAACGAATAAGATTAATGCAGATAGTACGTTTGAAAATATTTTTAAATTACGTTTTGGTAGTATTTTCACTGTAATAGATAAATATTTGCAAGGTAATCCTAGCCGTGATTTTTATATCAATGTTGAAACTGGTGAGATCACGCCGCTTAATTTGGGTAAAGTTAAGAAGTGATTAAAAATAAATAGCTTAACGCATTGATAAGTAAAATTAGATATGTAATTAAATCATCGGTTGCAATACGTAGCCGATGATTTTTTTTAGCCGTTTATTTATGATATTTTTAAAGTAGAATAGTCATTAAGCAATAAAATATTATCAAAATTTAATTTAAGGATTATTTTATGGAAACCCCTTTATTAAAGCGACCACAAATTGCTGATTGTGATGTGTTTTGAACGTGAATACATCACCATAGATAGCGTTCTTCTATGGTACTACTAAAGTTATTAAAAGGTTTGTTACCATGAATAAAAAGCATTGGTCGAAATACGAATTACTGCATGAAGTTGTACAAAATCCGAATATCCATATTAAAGGGCAACATAGCTATTATAGTGATTGCTGGGATGATGGTTTTGAACAATCAGTGGTTCGCTATTTACAAGGGGACGAGCAAAGTCGAGATTGGCAACTTGCATGGGATGTCGATCAACTTTATATCGGCGACTATGTTTGTATTGGCAGTGAAGCGGTCATTTTAATGGGCGGCAATCATACCCATCGTATGGATTGGTTTTGTTTATATCCATTTTTAGAGCATATTGAAGAGTCTTACATTGGCAAGGGCGATACCGTGATTGGTGACGGCGCTTGGATTGGTATGCGTGCTTTTATTATGCCAGGTATTAAAATTGGCGAAGGTGCGGTTATTGCTGCCAATAGTGTGGTTGTTAAAGATGTCGAGCCATACAGTATTGTGGGGGGAAACCCTGCTAAGCTGATTAATTATCGTTTTTCTGCCGACGTTATTGGCGAATTATTGCAGCTCAAAATTTATGATTGGCCTGAAGCGAAGTTTACTGCGTTAAAACCGTTTATTTGTAGCTCAGATTTTATAGCATTAAAAATGGCTAGCCTTGAATATGATAAAAAATTCAATCTGTAAGTTGTTTTAGTCTATTTTTTAAAGGGTTATTTTTAATAACCCTGAGGTTGTTGACAAAGCGGGATAAAAACGTGGTTTTTCCCGCCTTGTGTTATCAGAGGAAAATCAATGAATTGATTTTCCTAATTTATTTTCAAAACCTATTAGACTTGCCGCCAAATAAAATATGTTCGACAGTAGTCTGAGGGTTATTTTTAATAACCGTAAATTATGCTTCTTCAGTACGAATAAAATTAACCAGCGTTGGTGATGCAATTCTTTGGTAATCTTCTGTATTTAAAATTACAGAGCGTTCTAATGTGCCAGCGTTGAAAGCGAGTTCATCAAAACGACCAAATAAATGCGGGTCTGCAATAAGTAACAAAGAAGGGTGGAAGCTAAACGGCGGTATTGCGCCGAAAACACATTGTGTTAACTCATCCACTTCTTTGGGGCTGGCTAATGACGCTCTTGTTCCACCGATTGCTATCGCGATCTTACTTAGGTCCGCCTGCTTATCTGCGGGTAAAACGGCTAGAACGTGCTGACGTATGCCATTACCTTTTACATGACAAACCAATCCTTTTGCACCTTGTCCTAGTTGTGTACCACGAATTTTAGCCACTTCTTCTGATTTGCCTGCCGTCGGGTGTTCCATCACACGATATCGAGCACTATTTTTATCGAGTAACTGAGTTAATTGCATAAAAATTGAATTTTCTGACACGACTATTTCCTTTGAAATCGACATCCTATAATTGGAATGATACCAATTTCAATTTGATATACAACTTGATAGAAAGTGATGGCAAAGGTTGAGTAAGTGAGACTTGAAAATTAAAAAGTAGAAGATAAAAATAATGACAATGAATTAGCAGGTATTTGCAAAATAAATGAATGCGGTAGATTGGTGTATACGTTCATTGAAATAGTCAAAATAAAACTCAAAGTGGGAAACATTAGCGTCATCCCACTGAGTCAATAAGCTTAGGCTACCAATATTAGGCAGCCGAGTGATTATTGATGGCGCTCTTTTAAGCGTTTAATAATTGCGCTTAAATCAAGATCTTGATCTTGTAATAAAACCATTAAGTGATACATCAAATCTGCGGCTTCATTAGTTAACTCTGCGCGGTCATTAACGGTAGCAGCCAATGCGGTTTCCACACCTTCTTCACCGACTTTTTGGGCGATACGTTTAGTTCCACTAGCGTAAAGACGGGCAGTGTAAGAGCTCTCAGGATCAGCCGTTTTACGCTCTTTGAGTATATTTTCAAGCTCAAAGAGAAATCCCCAGTCACTTTGCGCTGGAGCGAAGCAGCTTTGGGTTCCATTGTGACAAGTAGGACCATCGGGTAGCGCCAACGCTAGCAATGTGTCGCTGTCACAATCGGCGACAATATCGACTAAATTGAGGAAATTATTCGAGGTTTCACCTTTTGTCCATAAGCGCTGCTTGCTTCTGGAAAAAAATGTCACTTTGCGACTGTCTAAGGTGACTTGTAGCGCTTCACGGGTCATATAGCCCAACATCAATACATCACCAGATGTTGCGTGTTGTACGACAACAGGCATCAATTCATTGACTTTTTGCCAAGCTAGTTGGCTGCATTGTTCTGTAGTTAACATACTCTAATTTGAACTCCATTTTCGGCTAGGTATTGTTTTAAGTCACCGATATTGATGATCTGTTTGTGGAAAACGGAAGCGGCTAAAGCGCCATCGACACCTGCATTGGTAAAGGCATCAAGGAAATGCACTTTTTCCCCTGCGCCCCCAGAGGCGATTAATGGTACTTGGCAAACTTCACGAACTTTTTTCAGTTGTACCAGATCATAACCTTGGCGTACACCGTCTTGGTTCATCATATTTAAAACAATTTCACCCGCGCCACGTTGTTGTGCTTCTTTTACCCAATCTAACGTTTTCCAACGGGTCTGTGCTGTGCGTTTTTCATCACCAGTGAATTGGTAAACGAGGTATTCGTTAGTGGCTTCATCAAACCAGGTGTCGATACCGACAACAATGCACTGCACGCCAAAGCGATCGGCTAAGCGAGTGATCAATGTGGGGTCAGAAAGCGCAGGAGAGTTGATAGAAATTTTATCCGCACCAAAGGAGAGAATTTGTGCGGCATCTTCAACACTTTTAATACCACCTGCAACACAGAATGGAATATCAATCACTTCTGACACTTTAGCGACCCAGCTTTTATCAACGACTCGGCCATCAGAGGATGCTGTAATATCATAAAATACTAGTTCATCCGCACCTTCCTTTGCATAACGCTGGGCAAGGGGAACGATATCACCTATGATTTCGTGATTGCGAAACTGAACACCTTTGACGACTTGTCCATCGCGGACATCCAAACAAGGAATTATGCGTTTTGCCAACATTCGATTGCCTCCGCAACAGTAAATTTACCTTCAAGTAAGGCTCGTCCAACAATCACGCCTGCTGCACCCGATGGAGGGATTGCTGCGATATCAGCTAAATTACCAATACCACCTGAAGCTTGAATTTGGATATCTGGAAACTTTTGGCTAATTTCTTGGTATAAATCCACGTTAGAACCACTTAAGGTGCCATCTTTAGAAATATCGGTACACAGGACATGTTTTAATCCATAAGGACGATATATTTCAATGGCGTCTTCAAGGGTTAAATTTGAGTTTTCCTGCCAGCCGCTAATCGCAATTTCTTTTATGCCCTTATCATTTATGCGGACATCCAGCGCCAAAACGATAGCTTCCCCGCCATAACGTTCAAACCATGTTTTGACCAGTTCGGGTTGAGTTACTGCGGTCGAACCAATGACGACACGTGTTGCTCCTGCGTTTAGTAATGCTTTTACGTCATCTTCAGTACGAATACCGCCGCCGACTTGCACAGGTACGGAAACACCGGCTAATAATTTCTTTAATAATGAAATTTGGCGTTTTTGCGGATCTTTAGCACCAGTTAAATCAACCAAATGCAGTAGTTTTGCGCCTTCTTTTTCATATTGCTGCAAGCGAGGCAGTGGGTCAGTGCCATAATCGGTTTGTTTGGCGTAATCCCCCTGATGCAATCGAACGACAGTGCCATCAATTAAATCTAATGCAGGTATGATCATGAAAATTACATCTCCAAAAAGTTTTGAATCAAGCGTGAGCCAGCGGCACCTGAACGTTCTGGGTGAAATTGCACACCATAGAAATTATCTTGATTTACAGCACTGCTAAACGGGTTGCCATATAAGGTTTGCGCAATAGTATTCGTTGAAATAGGCATCGAATAACTGTGTACAAAATAAAAATACGCATCGTCATTGATGCCTTTAAACAAAGGATGACCTGCTAATGCTTTTACTTGGTTCCAGCCGCTATGGGGGACGGGTAAGCCATTGGCATCCATTTTTTGTACTGGGCTATCAATTAAACCGAGTAACGGGATCTCCGTTTTTCCTTCTTCACTGACACTACCCATTAATTGCATCCCTAAGCAAATGCCTAAAACCGGTTGAGTGAGTGCCCTGATTAATGGAATTAATTCACGTTCGACGAGTTTTTCCATTGCGGCACTTGCGGTGCCAACGCCCGGTAAAAAGACTTTATCGGCTTGTAAAATCGTGTTGGTATCACGGCTGACAATAGGATTGTAGCCTAAGCGTTTTACCGCATAAGCGACAGAGGCTAAATTGGCACAACCCGTATCAAGGATGACCACGTTCATTAAAGCACCCCTTTAGAGCTTGGTAAGGTATTCCCTTCAACACGGATAGCTTGGCGTAAGGTACGGCCAAACACTTTGAATAGGCTTTCTGCTTTGTGGTGATCGTTTTTACCCTTGGTTTTCAAGTGTAAGGTGCAGCCCATCGCATAAGAGAGTGAACTAAAGAAATGTTCAATCATTTCAGTGCTTAAATCACCCACACGTTGATATTTAAATTCGGCTTTATATTCGAGGTGTGGGCGACCTGAAATGTCTAATGCGCAGCGTGCTTGGCATTCATCCATAGGTAAGACAAAACCAAAGCGAGCGATACCACGTTTATCACCAAGCGCTACTCTTAATGCTTCACCTAAAGCAAGGCCCGTATCTTCTACACTGTGGTGGTCATCGATAAATAAGTCACCATTAACCTTAACATTTAAGCGAAAACCGCCGTGGGTAGCGATTTGATCTAGCATGTGGTCAAAGAAGCCAACGCCAGTACTGATTTCGCTGCCACCTTCTTGATCTAACCATACTTCAACCACGATATTGGTTTCTTTCGTGGTACGCTCAACGCGTGCATAGCGGTTAGGTTTAGTCAGCTGATTCGCGATGGCTGTCCAATCAAGTTCAGTTGCATTATAACGTAGCCCTTTGATCCCCATATTTTTAGCAAGTTGAATATCTGTTTCGCGATCGCCAATCACATAACTATTTTCGGTATCTAAAATGGCTTCGGCTAAATACTTCTCAACAAGTTGCAGTTTAGGTTTGCGACACGCGCAATTATCCGCAGGTTTATGTGGGCAAATCAGCACTTCATCAAATTGAATACCTTGTGATTCAAAAACCTGCATCATTAAGTTATGAGGCGGCTCGAAGTCAGCAGTTGGAAAACTTTCAGTTCCTAGTCCGTCTTGATTGGTGATCATCACCAAGCGGTAATTGGCTTTTTGTAGCGCGAGTAAACTTGGAATAACTGCTTTTTCAAAGGCCAGTTTACTGAGGCTATCGACTTGAAAATCGGTAGGTGGCTCAGTAATTAATGTCCCATCACGGTCGATAAAAAGAATTTTCTGGTTCATGAGTTATTCCTAATTAACAAAGTGCTTCAATAGCTTCAATAACACGGACATTTTCTGTCTCTGTCCCGATAGTAATACGCAGGCAATTAACTAGCCCTGGCTGTTTACTTTGATCGCGTAAAATAATGCCTTTATCCCAAAGCGCTTTAAACACTTTCGCGCCATCGATAAAGCGCACCAGAATATAGTTGGTTTCGCTTGGATAGACTTTTTCAACGACTGGTAAATCGCGTAGGGCTTCAGATAGCGCGATTCGATTTTGTGAGATAATGGCTACGCGACTTTTCATGGTATTGATACCATCACTATCTAAAGCTTTCGCTGCTATCATCGCTACAGGCGTTGATAATGGGTACGGGGCTATCACTTTGAGTAAGATCTCGATTACTTCTGGAGCGGCTAAGGTGAAGCCACAGCGTAAGCCTGCTAAGGCAAATGCTTTTGATAAAGTTCTTAAAATCACTAAATTTGGATAATTAGCTAACCAGCTAGTCACACTGTATTGAGGACAAAATTCGATATAAGCCTCATCAACGACCACTAAAGCGCGTCCTGCTGTCATTTCTAATACTTCGAGTAGCGCTTTATTATCGATGATATTGCCCGTCGGGTTATTTGGGCTACAAATATAAATTAATTTAGTATTGGGTAAATTTTCACGGATGGCATCCACATTTAAAGACCAATCGGGCAGCGCCATTATTTTCTTTTGCTCAACGCCAAATGTTTCTGCACTTACGCTGTACATGCCGTAGGTCGGAGGGCAATACATCATGGCATCTTTACCCGGCTCGCAAAATGCACGAATGAGTAATTCGATAGATTCATCGGCTCCACGGCAGACCAAAACTTGCTCTGGGGTTAAACCGGTGTAAGCCGCATAGTTCTGGATCACCGCAGCAGGTTGGCATTCTGGATAGCGGTTCAGATTACGCTCATTAAATTGAAAATCAGGCGCGGTTGGATATTCGTTAGCATTGAGCCACACATCACCATTTCCCCCAAGACGGCGGGCCGACATGTATGGCGTCATGACTTTGACATTTTCGCGAGCAAGGCTGGCGGCATTAAAATTTTGGCTCATCACTTATTCCTTATTTTGTTTTTTTAGTTCGGTGACTCGTAAGGTAACGGCATTTTTGTGAGCCGTGAGTTGCTCCGCTTGTGCTAATGTTTCTATCGTTGTTGCTAACCCTAATAATCCTTGAGCTGAAAGTTTTTGTACTGTCATTCGCTTCATGAAATCAGCCAATCCAAGGCTTGAGTAGGTTGAGGTATAACCATAAGTTGGCAGTACGTGGTTTGTGCCTGACGCATAATCTCCGGCGGATTCAGGCGACCAATCACCCACGAAAACTGACCCTGCATTAGTGATAGAATCGACTAAGTCATCAGCATTACGTGTTTGTAATATCAAATGTTCAGGACCATAACGATTGCTGATTTCAACACATTGCTCAATTGAATCCGCAATAATCACTCGACTAGCGCTAAGAGCTTCTCTGGCAATCGCAGCGCGAGAAAGCTGAGCTAATTGTTTTTCTGTTTCGTCGATAACACGTTGCGCGAAATTTTCATCATCGGTAAGTAATATCACTTGTGAATCAGGGCCATGTTCCGCTTGTGATAATAAATCCGATGCGGTAAAGGCTGGATTCGCTTGGCTATCTGCGATAACTAAGACCTCTGAAGGACCTGCTGGCATATCAATGGCAGCGCCGTCATGGCTTTGGCTAACTTGGCGTTTTGCTTCAGTCACATAAGCATTTCCTGGACCGAAAATTTTATCCACGGCTGGAATGCTTTGGGTTCCGAACGCCATTGCAGCAATGGCCTGCGCGCCACCCACTTGGAAAATTTCGGTGATGCCACACAATTTTGCAGCATATAAAATTTCATCGGCAATTGGTGGCGGCGAGCAAAGAATAATTTTACGGCATCCTGCAATATTGGCGGGTGTACCAAGCATCATAACGGTAGATAATAAGGGGGCAGAACCACCGGGAATGTATAATCCAACAGAATCAATAGGACGAGTGACTTGTTGGCAAACGACTCCTGGTTGCGTTTCAACCGTAATTGGGGACGGTATTTGCGCTTCATGAAAACGGCGAATATTATTGATTGCCGTTTTCATAGCGACTTTAATTTCATCACCAAGGCGTGTTTGGGCTTCGTCAACGGCTTCTTGCGTCACACGAACAGTCGAAATATCTGTTTTATCAAAGCGTCGGCTAAGTTCTTGTAGGGCGATATCACCCTCTTTGCGTACTTGGTCAATTATCTGGCTAACTGCCGCACTGATGTTGCTTGATGCTGCAATAGCTGGGCGCATTAGTAGGGTGCTTTGCTGTTTTTCGCTGCAAGTTGACCAGCGGATTGGTTGATTGAATCCCAGTTCCATGGCGTGTTTACTCCATCATCTTTTCAATTGGTAACACAAGAATCGAGCTTGCCCCTAATGATTTGAGTTTTTCCATTGTTTCCCAGAACAAAGTTTCCGAGCTAACCATGTGCATAGCAACACGATTTTTGTCACCCGCCAGCGGCAAAATAGTTGGGCGTTCAGCGCCAGGTAGTAAAGCAATGATGTCATCGAGTGTTTCACTTGGCGCGTGCAACATAATGTATTTAGATTCACGTGCTTGGATAACACCTTGAATACGTGTCATCATGCGGTCGATAAGCTGTTGTTTATCTGCTGACATTTCACCATCACGCTGGATTAAGCAGGCTTTTGAACGATAAATCACTTCAACTTCTTTTAAACCGTTTGCTTCAAGAGTCGCCCCTGTGGAAACAAGGTCACAGATAGCATCTGAAAGGCCTGCACGAGGTGCAACTTCCACTGAGCCGTTGAGTAGGCAAGATTTAAATTGAATTCCTTTTCCGTCAAAGTAACGTTTTAACAGGTGTGGATAAGAGGTAGCTACGCGAGAACCGTTTAAACATTCAGCTCCGGTATAGTTGAAATCTAATGGAGCGGCTAATGATAAGCGGCAAGCGCCAAAATCAAGACGGCGTAATGTTTTATACTGTGGGTTATCACCCTGTGCACGGCGGTTGAGTAATTCTTCTTCAAGTACGTTTTCACCGATAATACCGAGGTCAACAACACCATCCATGACTAAGCCTGGGATATCATCATCACGAACACGTAGTAAATCAATAGGCATATTTTCTGCATAAGCAATCAAACGTTGTTGTTGTAAATTAATTTTGATCCCGCAGCGTGACAATAACTCTCTTGATTCTTCACTAAGACGGCCTGATTTTTGAATTGCAATTCTTAAACGTGTTTTATCCAACATAATTACACCCTAAATCCCTTAAATATCTTTTTGATTAATAATAAAAAAACCCTCGGAAGATTATCTTCCGAGGGTTTTCTATTTTCGCATTTCAGCCACCGGAAGAGTCGTTGATCGTCTTCCAGCACACATCGCCTAAAAGACTAATCAGGATGATGGTGATGATGGTGGTTGCGTGAAATACGAGTCATAATAGCTTCCGTTATATAATTAGTTAACTGCTTAAAAATTCAGTCGAGTTAAATGCTCATTGGTATTCAACCTATCCGATTTTAGCCTATGAATGCAACTCTTTTTTTTAAAATAACCAATAATAGTTATATAAAGTACTTTTATAGTGATTAATCTCATAGAAAATAGGTTCGGAAGTTTAATGATTTTCAGCTAACCTAGTAAATAAACGTAGTGTCATTATTAGCCGATTTAGGGGCAACTAAATGAAAAAAGTAACGATAATTGGTTTAGGTTGGTTAGGTTTACCTTTGGCAAATGCATTATTAGCACAAGGTGTTTGCGTTTCAGGAACCAAAACAACCTCAGATGGGGTTGATGCGGCGCGTGCTGTCGGTGTTGATTGTTATGCTTTAAAATTAACGCCTAACTTAGAATGTGATACTGAAGATTTAGAACAATTGATGGCACAAAGTGATGCTGTTGTTATTTTATTGCCCCCTTCTAAGGTGAATACTGCAACCTATATTGAGGCAATAGAACAGCTTGTTGATAGTGCAATTGCGTTTCATGTGCCCCGTATTATTTTTACCTCATCGACTTCCGTTTATGGAGATGTACAAGGGCTAATTGATGAAGATACACCACTTGAAGGCGAAACTGAGTCGGCAAAGGCATTAGCAGGTGTGGAGCAATGGCTGCATGATTTACCTCATATTTCTGTTGATATTTTGCGTTTAGCGGGGCTTGTGGGGGAAAATCGTCATGCAGGGCGTTTTTTAGCGGGTAAAAAAGGGTTAAAAGGCGCAAACCAACCTGTGAATATCGTTCATCAAGATGATGTGATTGCGGCAATTTTGTTGTTGCTTCAGCAGCCGACAGGTGGACATATTTATAATCTTTGTGCGCCAGTTCATCCAAGTCGGTCTGATTTTTATTCCCAAGCAGCTCAGTCACTTGGATTAGAATCACCTGAATTTATTATGGAAGATAATGAGCCAGAAGGTAAGGTTATTAATGGTCATCGAATTTGCGAGGAACTGGGTTTTGAGTATCAATATCAAAACCCAAGCACGATGAATATGACGCTATAATTAATTACTTAATCGGTACCATGACAATTTTTTGGAATAGTGGGCGAGTGGTCAACTGCTGATACCAACGTTCCAAATTGTTGAAGGCAGGACGCTCAGTGACAATTTCGTGCCACGGATAAAACAGTGGCGCGATAGCAATATCCGCAATACCAAATTTTTGGCCGCTGAAATAAGGTTGAGTAGCTAACGCATCATCTGCTATTTGTAATAATCGATTAATGTTTGCATGAATGATTTTTGCTTGCTCAGGGTCTCTATCTGCCTCTGGGACGCGCACAATTTTATTCATCATCTGTTTGATATGATCAAATAAATTCACACCAGCCCAATCCATCCACTGATCAGCTGCTGCTTTTTCTTGTATATCCTGAGACAACAATAAGTGAGCGCGATCAAACTTTTCCGTAAGATAACGTAAAATTGCATTGGATTCCCACAGCGTAAAGCCATCATCCTGTAGAGTCGGAATAGTGCTGTTTGGATTCATTTTTTTATATTCAGGTGTCTCTAGCCCGCCAAATGGGCCACCTACATCTTTTTGATTATAAGCAATATTTAGCTCTTCTAAACACCAAAGTACTTTTTTGACGTTTGAAGAGTTAGTGCGACCCCATACAGTTAACATGTCATTCTCCCTTAATTTTATTTTGTCATTTACCTTACCTAAGATAGATGAAATTCCATTATAGGAACAATCTTTATTTGTTGCTGATGGTCAGAGAATGCGGAAAGCTTTACTATTAGAAAGAAATTTATAATTGTTGGAATAATTTGATTTAGTAAGCTTATTTTATCGCAGCGAAGTTTTTATCGTTTAGTGATTTCCAGCAATAGTGTTTAACTGATTAAAATTCGTAAAGGAATAACCGATGAGTAGAGAAATATTGTCCCTTAAAACCCGTTATGCGAGGGTTGGGTTTGGTCTTTTAGTTGCTGTGAGTGGCAGTGTATATGCGGCTCAGGCTCCGGTTGCTCCACAAGTTGATGTAAAAGCGTTTGTATTGATGGACTACAATAGCGGTAAAATTTTAGCGTCTAGTAATCCTGATCAACGTTTAGATCCGGCAAGTTTGACGAAGATAATGACTAGTTACGTCATTGGTCAGGCGGTTAAAGCTGGGAAAATCACACCTCAAGATATGGTAACAGTAGGGGAAGATGCATGGGCGACGGGTAATCCTGTGCTAAAAGGTTCCTCTTTGATGTTTCTTAAGCCAAAAGACCGTGTTTCAGTACTTGATTTGAACAAAGGTATTGTTATTCAGTCGGGTAATGACGCGAGTATTGCACTGGCAGATTATGTTGCAGGTAGCCAAGATTCATTTGTGAGTTTGATGAATCAATATGTTCAGCAAATAGGATTAAAAAACACACACTTTAAAACAGTACATGGCCTTGATTCTGAAGGACAATACAGTACTGCGCGTGATATGGCGTTGCTAACCCAAGCGATGATCCGTGATGTGCCAGACGAATATATCCTGCATAAAGAAAAAGAGTTTACCTTTAATAAAATTAAGCAACCAAATCGTAACCGTTTGTTATGGAACCAAAACTTAAATGTTGATGGTGTAAAAACAGGCCATACTAGTGGGGCTGGTCACAATTTAGTGGCTTCGGCGACGGATGGACCGATGCGTTTGATTTCCGTTGTACTTGGCGCACCGAGTGACCGAGTTCGTTTTTCCGAAAGTGAAAAGTTACTGACATGGGGTTTTCGCTTCTTTGAAACGGTCACACCAATTAAAGCTGACGCCACACTAAAAACACAAAGAGTTTGGTTTGGTGATAAATCTGAAGTGGAACTTGGTGTTGAAAGTGATGTGTCCATCACTATTCCTAAAGGGCAGTTACAAAACCTTAAAGTTGATATCAAACTTAACAATGATTCTTTAGAGGCGCCATTGGCTAAAAACCAAGCGGTGGGAACAATTAATTTTATTTTAAATGATGAAATTGTTGAGCAGCATCCTTTAGTGGCTAAAGAAGCCGTTGAAGAAGCCGGTTTCTTCGGTCGTATGTGGGATTTTGTGATGAAAACCATTAGTGGCTGGTGGAGTGCTATTTTTGGGTAATGACTGATTTTGAGTTTTAGCTCAGTAAAGCGAATAAAAAATGCCTATAATATTGAAATGAATTCAAATTGTTATAGGCATTTTATTGTTAGATAACTGAATATCTTATTACTCGCAGAATGCTAACTTGATAGCTAAGCCACCTTGTGATGTTTCACGATATTTAGCATTAATATCTTTACCTGTTTCATACATGGTTTCGATAACTTTATCGAGGCAAACACGCGGGTCGCTGACACGACGTATCGCCATACGTGCTGCATTCACCGCTTTAACCGCTGCAATTGCATTGCGTTCAATACAAGGCACTTGTACTTGCCCGCCAACAGGGTCACAAGTTAAACCTAGGTTATGTTCCATACCAATTTCTGCGGCAATACAAACTTGTTCAGGGCTTCCCCCCATCAATTCTGCAAGACCCGCAGCGGCCATTGAACAAGCGACACCTACTTCGCCTTGGCAGCCCACTTCAGCACCTGAAATTGACGCATTCATTTTATATAGTGAACCAATCACCCCAGTGACTAAAAAGTAACGCGTCAATGAATTTTCATTTACTGGACGGATAAATTTGTCGTAGTAAGCCAGTACGGCAGGAACAATTCCGCAAGCGCCATTGGTTGGCGCGGTGACAACTCGCCCCCCTGCCGCATTTTCTTCATTGACGGCGAGAGCGTACATGTTGATCCAATCAATAACAGCCATTGGGTCGGTGTTAGTGCTATCGCTAGTTACTAATTGGCGACGCAAAGCAGCTGCGCGGCGAGGAACACGAAGAGGACCGGGTAGTAAACCTTCAGTCGTCACGCCACGCTCTATGCCTGCTTTCATTACATCCCAAACAGCAGATAAATATTGATGAATGTCGTCTTTACTATGCAATGCGAGCTCATTTTGCATCACAAGAGCTGATAGTGATAAACCCGTTTCTTTACAGTGTTTTTGTAGGTCAGCCGCATATTGGTAGGGATAGGGAACCTGTACGGCATTATCATCTGTTTTACCAAAGTGATCTTCATCTACAATAAAACCACCCCCTATAGAGTAGTAGTTCTTTGTATATAAAACGTTATCACCACTAAACGCGGTAATTGTCATCGCGTTTTCGTGTAATGGTAAGTTAGTTGAATGAAAATTCATTCCGCCGGAAATTGGAAAATCAACTTCATGTTGCCCTTGGGCGAGTTGAAGTTTACCGGTTTGTTCTACATTACGCATAAATGCAGGTATGGCATCAATATCAACGGTGTCAGGTAGGTTGCCAGCAAGGCCCATAATAATTGCCATATCCGTGGCATGACCTCGACCTGTTAAAGATAAAGAGCCATAAACATCGACAGCAACACGAGAAGTTTTTGTGAGTAAGTTTTGTTGAATTAAATCTTCTACAAATTGTTTGCCCGCTTTCATTGGGCCAACAGTATGGGAGCTTGAAGGGCCGATACCGATTTTGAAAATGTCAAATACGCTGATCATGGTACGTATTCCTATGCTGTGAATCTGTAGTTAAGTATCCCCGTGATACTTGAGTTACAGGGGCGGCTTAGCAAAGCTAGATAAGAAATGTGAGAATATTTGTGGCTTAGATTAGCTCTGCCTGCCGTGCCGGCCTACACTTCAATTATCTAATTGCTATTAGATGCTTAAGATGTAGGCGGCAGGTTTGGTTCAAATACTGCTAAATTCTTTAATTAGAAAAACAGTTTGTAAATCGCAGCTGAGATAGCCACACAACCCATGATGACGATAAATACATTACTAATTTTGCCTGCATATTTACGCATTGCAGGTATTTTATGGATAGCATACATCGGCATTAGGAACAGTAGGATTGCGATAACAGGGCCACCAAGGCTTTCGATGATATCAAGTACGCCAGGATTCAGTGTTGCCACTATCCATGTAGTCACGAGCATGAAGATTGCTGTGCCGCGGTTTAATTTACGGATATCAATGGTTTTACCTTTTGCACGAAAAGCGCGTTCAACTAAGCCATTAAAACCTTCTCTAGCACCTAAATAATGGCCAAGGAATGATTTAATGATAGCGATGAATGCAATAATCGCAGCGGCAAATTTAATGAATGGTTGATCAAAGTAGCCTGACAAGTAGTCAAGAATACTAATGTTTTGTGCTTTTGCTTGTGCAAGGTCCGCTGAAGATAACGTAAATACGCAACTGATGACGAAGAACATGACTGTCATCACCATAAGTATGTGCGCAGAAGCAAGAATGCGTGAGCTTTTTTGTTCAGCGTAATCACCGTATTCTTCACGTTTAGCTACAGAGAATGCAGAGATAATTGGTGAATGGTTAAATGCGAATACCATGACAGGGATTGTCAGCCAGATAGTGATCCAAATACTTTGGGCGCCCGTATGTTTAGCTGCTTCTGCAATACCTTCAAATGTCAGGGTATCAAGTACCGCGCCATTCCAATATGGGATCATATACAAAGAGAAGGCAACTAAAACAGCAATGAATGGGAAAACTAACATGCTCATGACTTTAACGATATATTTTTCGCCAAAGGACACGATAGCCATGATCCCACCAACTAAAACTAATGCTAATAACCAACGTGGTGGTGCGGTAACACCTAATAATTCAGTTAGGAATTTGTGCACGTTATTGGTAATTGATACACCATAAACAAGCAAAATAGGATAAATAGCGAAGAAGTAAAGTAAGGTAATCCAGTTACCAGCAGTACGGCCAAAGTGCTCTTCAACAACTTCAGTAATATCGCCGTCTGGTTTTGAGCCAGAAAGAACAAAACGGGTTAAACCACGGTGAGCAAAGAAAGTCATTGGGAAAGCTAAAACTAACATAACCAAAACAGGGATTAATCCACTCATACCCGCATTGATAGGCAGGAACAGTACACCAGCACCGATAGCTGTACCGTATAAACCAAGCATCCATACAGTATCCGTTTTACGCCAAGCGCGAGGATCTCCAGAAGCTTTTGTATCGATGGAACCAACTTTAGTTGTATCCATTATAGTCTCCAAAATAAAAGTCAAAAATAGTTTTTATGTCTAACGATGTATCATCGCAAGAATGTTTTAATCTTTTGGTTCGAACAATTAATCGCCAAATTAAAAGTAGATTTTTCTACATAACAATCTGATTGAAAATAAAACTGAAAAAGAAACTAAATTCATTTTCAATCAGTTTTGTAATTTTATCAGTAAAGTTTAAATCTGGTTTTTGAGGGTGTGAATCTACATTTTACCAGAATAAAATGCCGTGATCACTATCTCAAAAGAGAAATATACCCCATGTTTACAGACTTACATTATATTTTATAAAAATGTTAATAAAATTTAACTTATGTGTTTTTTTAAGACATTTTTATATTTAGTTAGTAGTTAGGAAATTGGATGTTTATTAATAGAATTAAATTCTGTTTGAGAAATGTTCTTATATTAATGACTTTAGTTATAGTGTTTAAATTATCATCTATTTATATGGAAATACTTATTTTTACTTACCAAAAACGATTAAATTTAATTTTAAATTAAAATTAACATATTGATTTAAAAGTAAAATAATAGTGTTTAAATAATGATTTAGTGAGTGATTAATTAGTTCAGTACATTATGCTGTCATTAGTATATGTTAATTATTTACTCGTCTTGGGATAACAATAAAGATGACTTTCTTCGCGTCGAAAAAAATAATTAAAAAGAGTAACAAAACATTTGTTAAAAAAATGTTTCAATAATTTATTTAATGAATTGATTTTTTTTTCAAATGAAGAATAAAAAGAAAAGAAAAGTTTGATTTAGCGCAATATTAAAAACATTGAAAGTACTGGTAACAAATAGCTACCAGTTCCTTCAATTTAATCATTAAGGTTGGAACCAACCTTTACGTATTAATGCGCTAAATATTAGACGGTAGAGATTTGTCAGTGGTGCTTGGATTTTATAGCCGCCAATTGACCAAACAATTTGAGCTAATCCGCATGCAATAATAGCTAGAATAAACGCGCCAACCATATCAAGTGGCCAGTGAACACCTAAGTAGATCCTTGCCCACGCAATTACGATTGCAGGAATAAGCATGACGAGTCCGACCCATGTTCTTAGCCAAAATAAGAAGGCTAAAGCGAAAGTAAACACAATGGTACCGTGATTACTCGGAAAAGAAGGGGTTGAGTCATGAGCTAAGAAGTTAGTGCCAAATCCCATGACAAATGGACGATCATGGGGAGCGATAAAGCCGGCAATCCAAGAAACTACCAAGCCAATGACGATAGCAAAAGCGGCTTTACAAGCAAAAGCCCGCTGGCGAGTCATATTTTGTTGGGCACCCCAAAACCAGCAGGCGGCAGTAAAGAGTGGGAATATGAGGATTAAGCGTTTAGCGATAACCGTAGCGATGGCAATCGTGCCGCTTGCTGCCTCTGGTGTGGCATTGATCAGATTAAAAAGATCCAGATTTATTTGTTCTAGCACGGTTCAGTACCTCGGGCTATAAATAGATAGTAAGACATTGGTGTGATGTACAGTATAGGTGCGAAAGATTAAAGATTCTGACATGCTAGGTAAAGCACCTTTATCCTAATATTAGCAATTAATGGCAATACATTGATGTTTTGTTCAGGATCTACTCAATTAATATTTATTCAATATCCTCAATTTACAAGGAAAAGCCTGTGTGGTGGCAAAAATCAATACAATTAAGTGCAAAAGAAAGAGGATTTCATTTGATAACCGATGAAATTCTAGCTCAGCTATCTGAGCTCAAATCGGTCAACATTGGGCTTCTTCATATTTTTATTCAGCACACATCCGCATCGTTAACCATTAATGAAAATGCAGATCATACCGTTAGGCAAGATTTTGAGTGTTTTTTTAATCAAGCGGTGCCTGAAAATGAACCTTATTACAAACACGACTATGAAGGCAGTGATGATATGCCTGCTCACTTAAAAAGTAGTCTGTTAGGGGCTAGTTTGATAATCCCGATTACTCAAGGCCAGTTAAACATGGGAACTTGGCAAGGAATATACTTGTGTGAACATCGTAATTTTGGGGGAAAACGAAGGTTAATAGTTACGTTGCAAGGAGAGTAGAAGGGGAAATTTATTAATAGAAATAAAAAACCCGATAGCATTAAACATAGAGTTGGCTATCGGGCTCGTCAATATGGGGACATTAAAGAAAAGCAGTGGCATAAATTAGGACTCCATCTAAAAAGGAAAGTTCTCACCAAAGTGAAATAAAAATGAAATTAGTTATTGAAATAGGATAAATAGCACAAAAAGAACAAAAAAAGTCACCGTAGCTATCAAATAGCGAGTATGACTTTTTTTGTTGAGTAGAAAATTAAGCGATTAGTCGTGATAATTATTTGTACAGATCGAGATGTTCTTTTGCATAAGCTTCGAAATCTGTGTAGCCACCGATAGGTGTTTCATCGATGAAAATTTGCGGAACGGTTTCTACTGGTTTACCGACGCTTTTAGACAAGTCTTCTTTAGAAATACCTTCAGCTTGAATATCCACATAGCGGTAATCAAAATCTTCGCGCTCATTTTTGAGTTTTTCAGCCAGTTCTTTCGCACGAACACAATATGGGCAGCCAGGGCGACCAAAAATGACAGTGTACATAATATCTCCTTTGTATTTTGGACTCAGATTTTAATCGTAACGACTAATACTATGCCTACATCAGTTAAGAAATAAAAGTCGAATTTTCCTTTCATACCGATAGGGATTACATATAATTCAAGAGTAAACTGAGGATTATTGAAAAAAACGCCCTGTAAAGTCTAAAAAGGAGGGGAAATGAGTAAGAAGCCCCAAAATATGATGCGCTCGTTAGCTGACATGCCAAAACCCGTTATTGTGCTAGAGGCTGTGGGGATTATTTTGTTAATTATTGTTTTATTGGTGACCAATGATTATATCACTTTGCCTGAGCCGATGATGCAACAAGGGGCTATTGTGACTTTGATTATGGTTGGTGTTGGTTGTTTAATTCCGGCAATGATTAATATAATTTGGCGCGCTGTGCATGGATTAAGCTTTCTTGGCATTGATAATCAGTCATCTTCAAAGACTCATTTGAAAAATACAATGATAAATGATGAAAAAAAGGATGAAAACGGTAAGTAGTGCTCGTTTTGCTAGCGTTTAAAGGGGGGATGTGTGAAAATTATCCGCTTTTCTGTTGGCACTTGCGGTATCATAGTTAGCAGATAAATATTACATCAGTTTTTACTTTGAGTTGAAGAAGGTTATTTCCCATGGATTCTATTTGTTACCCAGACATCTCACAGCTTCGTGCATGGCTAGACGAGCTCAAAACGTCTTATTTTGAGTGTGATTCGTGTTCTGCGTTACATTTACCGCACATGCAAAATATCGAAGGTATATTTGATGCGAAGCTAGATATTTTAAATAATGTTCTTATTTTATCAGCTTTAGCGGAATTAAAACCTACTGCTATCATCACGTTAGTGGCTAATATTAGCCAAATTAACGCAAGTTCGCTGACTGCTAAAGTTTTTCTTGAAATTAACAACGAAAACCTACCAAAATTAGTTGTTAGCCAATCATTTTCTCTTGAGCCTGGTATGACTTACCGTCAATTTTGTCATTTCTTACAACAAGCGGAAGATCAAATTGCTGCGATTGTCTTTGAAATTTTCAGCAATAATCTGTTGTATTCAAACCATGATGAATTTGAAGAAGAAGATAATGGGGAAAATGAAAGCTTAGAACCTGATCTTGACGATAAACCTTCGGTTATTATTCACTAAGTGTGATTGTGTTATTTTTGATACGGCTTGTTTATGACCGCTTGTTTATAATGCTGCCATTTTGCTGAAAACTAAACCTTGTAAATTTTTGCACCTACAAATAATTTGCACCATTAATATTATACATTGTGAAAAATATGTACTGTGAAAAATACATGGCAAGAGAATGTCGTTCATGCCAATGGCTCGAGTTATCGCCGGAACAACAAATTGCCCAAAAACAAGATAATCTGCAGAATTTACTGCCGTACCTCGGGCCATCTATTTTTCTACCTCCAGTTGTAGGCTTACAAGAACGATTTCGTAATAAAGCTAAAATGGTGGTGAGTGGTAGCGTTGAAAAACCAATTTTAGGTATTGTTAATCGAGAAGGTAAAGCGGTAAGTCTAATTGACTGCCCTTTGTATCCGAAAGAATTCACGGCTATTTTTTCATTGCTCACGTCTTTTATTCTTCGTGCGGGTTTGACGCCCTATAATATTGAGCGTAAGCGTGGAGAATTAAAATATCTTCTTCTTACGCAAAGTTGGCATACGGGTCAATTTATGTTGCGTTTTGTTTTACGGTCAGAAAAAAAATTAGCCCAACTTAAAAATGCGTTGCCTTGGTTGCAGGAACAACTCCCTGAATTATCGGTGATCACCGTTAATGTTCAACCTGTTCATATGGCGATACTGGAAGGTGAGCAAGAAATTATGCTCACCGAACAACATGTTCTACGTGAAGAATTCAATCAAGTTCCATTGTTTATTCGC
Organism: Providencia sp. Je.9.19; assembly: GCF_051129765.1. Lineage (NCBI taxonomy): Bacteria > Pseudomonadati > Pseudomonadota > Gammaproteobacteria > Enterobacterales > Morganellaceae > Providencia > Providencia sp. Je.9.19. The sequence continues at coordinate 154,398 of NZ_JBCPSS010000003.1, read as the reverse complement.
CCACAAAGTTTTTTCCAAACCAATCCTGTTGTTGCTGCAAAGCTTTATCAAACGGCAAGAGAGTGGGTTAGGGAATTAAAAATTACCAGCTTATGGGATCTATTTTGTGGTGTGGGCGGTTTTGGTCTGCATTGTGCAGACAAAGAAACTAAATTAACAGGGATTGAAATTAGTGCGCCAGCCATTGCTTGTGCGCGCCAATCAGCTGCTGAATTAGGTTTACAACATGTTGAATTTCAGGCACTTGATTCGACTAATTTTGCAACGAATCGTCAAGATATCCCGAAATTAGTTTTAGTTAATCCCCCAAGGCGAGGAATTGGTAAAGCGTTATGTGATTATCTATCCCATATGCAGCCTGAATATATTCTTTATTCAAGCTGCAATCCACAAACGATGGCTCAAGATCTCGAACATCTTACGGGCTATCAGGTATGTAAAGTACAATTATTTGATATGTTTCCACACACGGCACATTATGAAGTGCTGACGTTATTAAAGAAGTTCAGTAGATAAATTCTATATATTTATTGGGCTGATTTTTTCTCTAAAAGATAGGTTTTTCTCATCAAACTCCCATGTTTTATTTATATCAAAATTAATTTTAGATAAATTATCACTGATTAATTTAATTAATTTTTCTGTATTATTTTCTTGTATTTCTATATTTGTAGATTTATTTTTATTAAAAATATTAACACTTGTTTTATTTTTATCACTATCATGATTTTTTAAAATAATTGAATGTGTTTTTGATAATTTTATCTTTTTATTTATCAAGGCGTTTTTTAAATAATTATGAAAAACTTGTTGGTCTATTTCAGGTGATTTTAATTTATTATTGTTAGTCTTTTCCATTGGAGTACATTCAATGATTAATTCGTTAAATTCATTTCTATTTTTACTATTTTTACTATTTTTGTTAGTGCTGTATTCTAACAATTCTTCTAGTGAATTAAAAAAATCATCCTTATCTTTATATTTTTTTATTCCATAATTTGGATCGAAAAATTTATAAATATAGTTTTTTGTAGTGGTGTCGAAACTTACTGAAATTGCCATGCAATGTGTCTTTGTTGCTACTAAGCTTAAATAACTGTTGCTAATCGTTAATTTATTTTCAATATTTTCTTTTAATTTCTTCAAATTTATTTCATAAGGAAAATTAAATATATTTTCAGAGTGGTTAATAGGGAAGTTTTTATTGTTAATTGTACCGGCATTAAGTTTTTTTCCAGTCATTTTTTGCATGGTAAGTTGTGAGTTGAAAATAAAGGCATTTTTTAAAAATTCTTTTGTTTCATCGGTAGTTAATATTTGTTCATTAATTATTTTGTTTTTTAGTTCAGTACTTAATCTTAAGTCTGGGTATGTATTTTTCATTAAATTACTTTCAGATAATTTAGCTATGTTATAATAAATTTTTATAAGTTCAATAATCTCATTTTCATGAGATAAATAATTAAATTTTTTATTTATTTGTGTTTTGTTTTTATTAAGAATGGTTTCAATGAAATTTAGGTTATTGCTATTTTTATCATTTTCAGAGAATTCTAAAGAGGATGGGAAATGTGAAAGCTTAGCTAAATTAAAAGCTCGATCATAATTTATTTGACTATTTAAACTATCGGCTATTGTTTCGTTTAATAGCGCCTTGCTAAATACTTTAAGCGACTTATGTTTATTTCTTTCTATTGTATTTAGCTTACCTTTTGTTTTTTTTATATTCATTAATGAATCATTAATTCCATTTATAAATGCATCACCTTGATTACTATTTTCATGAAGTAAATAACTATTAGATAAGCCACGACAAATTCCATCATAAGCAGATGATATGTTATTTACTTGAGTTAATTTTTTAACTACATTGGAATAAGATTTTTTTGTGATATATTGACATAACTTTTCTTGATCAAATTTGATATTAAATTCTATAATTGGCATAAATTAGCTCTATAGTTATTTATAAGTAATGAGCTAGATTATTATATCTGTTGTTTTGTAATTCTTGTAAAAACCAATGATAATGTTTAATAAGCTAGTATATCAATCGATTAATACAAAAAGCTCAGTTTTTACACCAAGCTTTCTGTTAATTTAATACACTATGTTAGCGGCTAATTACGCTGTTCAAAGGCGAGGGCTTTGCGTTCAATAATACGCATTACAATAGTTAAGAGTGCATTCACCACCAGATAAATAATACCGGCGGCTACAAAAGCGGTGACATCCCACGTTTGACCAAATACTTGGCTACTGTAGCCCATGATATCAAGCATGGTAATCGTACTGGCTAATGACGTGCTCTTGAATATCAGTACCACTTCATTTGAATAGGATGATAGCGAACGCTTAAATGCATAAGGTAGGATAATACGCATTGTTTGCAGTTTACTCATCCCTAGGGCTTGGCAAGATTGCCATTGTCCTGAAGGGATAGCTTTAACCGCACCATGAAACAGTAATGTGGAATAAGCCGCACTGTTTAAGGCAAGTGCAACCATCGCACAAACCCAAGGGGTTGAAATAAAGTCCCATAACATTGGGTAATTCTGCAAAGATTTAAATTGGCTTGGGCCATTATAAATTAAGAAGAATTGAACCAGTAACGGTGTTCCCGTAAATAAGGTGATATACACTTTAACAGCTTGGGAAACAACGGGTGTTTTAAGGGATAAAATTAATGTGAACAGTATTGCCAATAAAAATGCGACAAATAGCGCACTAAATGTTAGTGATAAACTCGTCGGCAATCCCGGTAGAATTTTAATAATCAAATCTATCATTTCGATTCACTCCGCTCAAAACGAGTTGTGCGCAGTTCAATACGTTTTAGGACTAACTGGCTAACAATAGTAATTGCAAGATAAATAAGCCCAACAATCGCATACCAAGTAAAAGGTTCATTGGTACGATTAACGATAGTTTTGGTTTGTAACATTAAATCGTTAACACTAATCAGTGAAACTAAAGCGGTATCTTTAAGCAATACAAGCCATTGGTTACCAAGTCCCGGAAGGGCATGACGCCACATTTGCGGCATAATAAAGCGGAAAAATATGGTGCGTTTATTGAGACCAAGTGCAAGCCCCGCTTCCCATTGACCATAAGGAACTGCTTTTAAAGCCCCCCTTAGCGTTTGTGAAGCATATGACGCATATAGCAAGGCTAGAGCAATAACGCCACAAGCAAATGGGGTATAGTCGAAGTTACCACTATCAGCAAAGAAAATACTGGGATCAACTTGCAGAGTTGTTTGCCAAAAGCCGAGGTTAATCGCGATGCCATCGCCTAATAAGTTGATTAGCTGTAAGGTACCGAAATACACAAATAGCACGACTAATAATTCAGGTAAACCACGGATCAAGGTGACTGTACAAGTGCCTAAAAATGCAACAGGCTTAAATCGTACAGATTCCCATGCAGTAAATAGCATGGCTAGGATTAATCCAAGTACCAAGGCAGAAACAGCAAGGCCGACGGTTATTCCGGCGGCGCTTGTTAAAAATAGAAAGTTGCTCATTAATAATTATCGATTATTGCTCAAACCATTTTTTATAAATAACGTCATAAGTGCCATCAGCTTTCACTTCTGCTAATGCCTTATTCATTTTGTCTAGTAGCTCTTTGTTGCCCTTACGGACGGCAATACCTAAGCCAATACCAAAGTATTGTGGATCTGTTACTTTATCGCCCACAGCTGCTAAGTTCTCATTGCCTTTTGTTTTAAGCCATTCATCAGCAACAGCAGTATCACCAAATACAGCATCAATACGACCATTTTGTAGGTCAGAAACTGCAGATTGGTAGTTATCATAAGGAACTGTCGTCATGCCTTTGTGTTGTTCCATGATGTATTTTTGATGGGTAGTCCCATTTTGCACACCAATTTTCTTATCTTTAAGCTGATCAACGGTTGAGATCTTTTCTTTTACGGCAATAAATTCCGCAGAGTTAGGGTAGTAAGTATCAGTAAAATCAACTTGTTGTTGACGCTCTGGTGTAATATCGATACCTGCCATTAACGCTTCAAAACGACGGAATTTCAAGCTTGGGATCAAACTATCAAAAGCTTGGTGTGTGAAGGTACAGTTGGCATTCATTTTTGCACATACGGCATTTGCAAGGTCAACATCAAAGCCAACGATTTGATTTTTGTCATTAAACATTTCAAAAGGTGCATAAGTTGCTTCAGTTGCAAAGCGGATAGTTTCTTTTTCCGCAGCAGTTGCAGATAGGGTTACAGCGCCTAGCAGCGCAGCTAATATAATTTTTTTCATCGCTTAATCCTAAATCTATTAGTGAGACAGATAGTTTGCAAATGCTTGAGTTTGAGGTGCCGTAAAATGGCTTGCATCCCCTTGTTCAACGATATGGCCGTTTTCCATATACACCACACGGCTAGCGGTTTTACGGGCAATCTCCACTTCATGAGTGACGATAACCTGTGTAATACCTGTTGCAGACAATTCACGTATAATATCAACGACTTGCGCTGTAATTTCCGGGTCAAGCGCCGCAGTTGGTTCATCAAACAATAATACTTGAGGTTCCATCATCAAGGCTCTAGCAATCGCAACACGTTGTTGTTGACCGCCCGATAAATGAAGTGGGAATCGCTCAGAAAATTGGGTCAAACGTAGGCGCTCTAGCAATTTATTTGCTTTAGCTTGTGCTTCTTGTTTGGATAGTTTCAATACACGACATGGCGCTTCAATTAGGTTATCCATTACGCTTAGGTGCGGCCACAGGTTGTATTGCTGAAAAACCATGCCGACATTTTGACGTAGTTCGCGGATAGCTTTTGCATCTGGCGCGGATGTAAAGTCGAAATGTTGCCCCACAATGTTCAAGTTACCTGAACGTGGCATTTCTAATAAATTCAATACGCGCAGCAAGGAGCTTTTACCAGCGCCACTGGGTCCGAGTAATACCATGGTTTCACCTGCTGAGCACTCAAGATTAATATCAAAGAGTGCCTGATGTGAACCATAGAAACAGTTTATGTTTTTTAATTGAATGCTCATGCTTACCAATAATATCCTTTTAAACTAGTTGAGATATTAATCCTGTAAGCATATTTATGCAATATTTTATGCATAAAAATTTAATTTTTACGCTGAAATTAGTCTTGCTTTGCGGTTAAATTCTCTATTTGTTGCTGCGCTGCAAGTTGTTTGTCCCGTTCGTAGGCAAGTTCACTAATACGTTGAGCCATTCCTTTAAAAATAAATAAATGGGCTGGCATCATGGCAAACCAATATAATAGGCCACAGAATCCAGCAGGGTGCCACCATGCTCTGACATCAATAGAGCGTCGACTTCCGCTATCATGAATTGTAAAAGTTAGACGACCTAATCCGGGGGCTTTCATACCAAATAAGAGACTTAACTGCTTATTTGGCTCGAGGTGGATCACTCGCCAACCATCAACCTCATCACCTAATTGTAAGTTTTCACGGTCAGGACGGCCATATTTGACTTTATTCAACATCATGTCATCCATAATCGCACGGGTCTTCCACAGTCCATTAGCGTAAAAATAACCTTCTTTTCCACCAATTTGTTGTATGACATGCCATAAAGATTCAGGTGTTGCTGTTGTGCCGAGTGTTGCTCCGGCTTGTTTTGGATAAAAACCATAGCCCGGACGCCAGCGTTTTTTAACTTCAGGATCGTAACCCCAATCTGCGTTATCAATCGCGGCTGCTTCTTCGGCTAATGTGGTTCTCACCGCATCATCAAAAGAAACTAAATTTTGTGGGATGAGTTCACGCAAGGCTTTGTCATCAGCGGGAAGATCGTGCTGTAGTCCTTGAATAAGTTCTTTCGCAATAGAAGGAGGTACCGACGTAATCAGGCTAATGAAATGTACTGAGATCATGCTGACAGGGATAGGAAGCGGGATCAACAAACGGCGTTTACCACTGACTTTGATAAAACGTTTAAAGAGTTCTTGATAGCTAATGTACTCAGGACCAGCTGCGTCATAAATTTTGCTGTCTGTTGGCTCAACTTTAGCTATTTGAGTTAAGTAATGAAGAATGTTTTCGAGTGCGATAGGGGATGATTTGGAACGCACCCAGCGTGGTGGTGTCAAAATGGCTAGGTTGTACACCATATCCCGCATAATTTCGAAAGCCGCTGAGCCGGAGCCAACAATAATAGAGGTACGAATTTCGGTTACTGGAACTTTGCTTTCTCTTAGGATATCACCAGTCAGTTTTCTGGCAATAAGATGAGGAGAATAGCTGTGTCCATGCTGCAAAGCACTGAGGTAAATAACCTGCTTAACATTTGAGCTATCGAGTGCTTGCTGAACATTACGTGCCGCGGTGCGTTCACGTTCAATCAGGTTTGCTTGGTCTGCCATGCTATGAACAAGAAAGTAGACTATGTCTATTTCATTCATCACATCTTTAAGGGTTTCAGGATCATGTAAATCAACATAGACACAACGCGCATCTTGCCATCCTTGAGATAGCATCCAGTCAATGCGCCTAGCAGCCGCAGTCACTTCATGCCCTTCATTAATCAATTTAGGGATAAGGTTTTGCCCAATATAGCCGCTAGCGCCTAACACTAAAACACGTTGTTGGTTAACCATGTTAATTTCCTGTTTCATATAAATTAACGGCTATTGTGACTGAAATTCTACTTATGTAAAGAATGCCATAAGAATTGGCGTAATAAGACTGAGAACGAAGCCATGAACGATAGCGGCAGGCACGATTGAAACACCGCCACTGCGCTGTAATACAGGCAGAGTGAAATCCATCGAAGTTGACCCACAAATACCAAGGGCAGTGGACCGATAACGGTTAATAATAAGTGGAATAAGCATAATTGCAGCGAGTTCTCGAGCAAGGTCATTAAAAAATGCCGCACTTCCCATTACTGGGCCGTATGCATCCGTCAGTACAATGCCCGTTAATGAATACCAACCAAAACCAGAAGCTAGTGCGAGCCCCATTTTAATCGGAATTCCCAGTATTAATGCTGCAATAACACCACCAGCAAGTGCGCTGACACCCATCACGAGAGCGATAGTTGTGCCACGACGATTGATTAAAATTTGTTTAATACTCATACCACTATTACGCAATTGAATACCCACAAGTAACAATAGGAGCATAAGGGCTATTTGGCTCCCTTTATCGGCGTAATGTAGAAATTTAAAACCAGTTAAACCGACTAAAAAACCAACCAGTAACACAACACATAATTGTAAGGATTCCAGTACCATCTTGAGACGAGATGGTGGTTTTTCTTGTTTGTGTTGCGGTATTTTCCACGGGTCGAGTTTATCTAGTATCAACAAAGCAATAAGATTAAGTGAAAAAATACAACCAAAAAATGTAATGGCATAAAGTAAGATAGATATCAGATGAACGCTTAAGTTTTCAAGTAATGCGAGGGTAATTCCCATTAAAAATAAAATCACATACACCATCGAGTTAAGAGAACGATGAACAACATGAAGTATTTTTTTATTTTTAATAGAAATAAAGTAACCGAGTGTTAACGGTAGAAGAATAATGAGTAATCCTGAGTACATGGTCGCGTCCTTATAATCTATCCTATTAACAAGGGGTTGTGGCTTCAATGTTATTGATCACAAGTCTTTAATGACGGATATAATTTAACGTATGGTGCTAAAGCATTTTTTTGTTATAAACGTTTTTTTATCCGCTTGCTAACATAAAATAGGACAAAAACACTAAAAAATAAAGTTTAACCATTTTATAACACTACAAAAATATGCTCAACTTAGTTCGCTATAGTGTTGTGAAGATTTTTTATTTTGTGTGTGTGCTTATAGTAATAGATAAGGTTAATGAGTACGCTGTATTGAAGACTAAAATAGCAAGGAGAGGGATATGTATCTGGAGCGAGTAGAGATATATGGATTTAGAGGGATTAATCGACTCTCTTTAGTATTGAATAACAATACTGTGCTTATTGGTGAAAACTCGTGGGGTAAATCAAGTTTGCTTGATGCACTTGATATTCTGCTTTCCCCTGAACATAAAGATTATCAATTTAATCAACATGATTTTCATCAACCTACGGGCAATGATGAAAACGATACGCGTTTTCGCTCATTTCAAATTGTACTCAAATTTTGTGAAAGACACCAAGGCCGTCACCAATCCTTTAGATTTAAAAATTTATCATCTGTTTGGGTTGATAATAGCGATGGTTTAAAACATATATTTTTCCGTGTTAGCGCTGAATTAAAAGATGACAATAGCGTCACGATTGAGCGTAGTTTTCTAAATTCAGGTGGCAATAAATTATCATTAGATAATGTTGGCAAATACATTAAAGAGATTGTGCGTTTATATCCGGTGATCCGCTTACGAGATGCACGTTTTTTACCTAGTTTGAATCCAGAAACGATTGTTACAGGGCAAAAAGAAGTACGCGATGTGGTTAACAACCAAATAAAAGAGTTAACCCACGCACTGGTGGATAACCCTGAGCGTTTGAGTGATGAAGATCTCAGTGATGGTATTGATGCGATGCAACAATTACTGAGTCATTATTTTTCAGGTCAAAGCACCCACATGTTTAAACCTGATAACACACTTATTAATATTGAACCTCGTAAGCGCGGTTGGAAAGCGCTAGATAATATTAACCGCCTCGTTGCTAAACCAAACCAACGTAATATTCGATTGATAATACTCGGGATGTTTTCTTCGTTATTACAGGCAAAAGGAAATATCGTACTCGATAAGTACGCGCGTCCTTTAATTATTATCGAAGATCCGGAAACACGATTACACCCGATTATGCTGTCAATTGCTTGGGGCTTATTAAATCTGTTCTCACTACAAAGAATAACAACAACCAATTCAGGTGAGCTTTTATCTCAAGTTCCCGTTGAGAATCTTTGTCGTCTGGTACGTAATTCCAATAAAGTCTCGGCTTATCGTTTAAGTGAAAACGATTTGAGTCCGGAAGATCTGCGTAAAATATCATTTCACGTTCGTTTCAATCGCCCATCATCACTTTTTGCCCGTTGTTGGTTATTAGTTGAAGGTGAAACTGAAATTTGGTTGATGAGTGAATTTGCAAGGCAATGTAACTACTATTTTGAAACAGAAGGTATCAAAGTGATTGCTTTCGCACAAAGTGGTTTGAAGCCGTTATTAAAATTTGCAAATAAAATGGGAATTGAGTGGCATGTACTCACGGACGGTGATGAAGCAGGTCGAAAATATGCAGCAACAGCGATGCACTATGCAAGTCAAATGAATGATCCCGACAGAGACCGACTGACGATGTTACAGGCACCCGATATGGAACATTTCCTATATCGTGAAGGGTTTAAAAGCCTATATCATGAGATAGCTGAAATCCCTGAAAATGCCAAAGTCTCACCTCGGCGTGTGATTATCAAAGCGATATCTCGCACATCAAAACCAGATATGGCATTAGCAACAGTAAATCGCTCAGCAGAATTGGGACCAGATTCGATTCCATTACAGCTAAAAAGTATGTTTTCTAGGGTGGCTTGGTTGGCACGGGGTAAAGCTTATTAGCTTATGCTCTTCATATACTCTTCATACTTCAAGCCACATGGTTGTTGACGTGCGTTCAGCTACCCGAATCACATACTTGTGTATGCTCATCGGGATAGCTTCGCTTGTCGCCTACATGTGACTTGAATTATTTTGAGTATGACTGTTTCAAATTATATGGTGTGTTGAATTGAACGTAATCGATAACACATGGTTGTTGACGTGCGTTCAGCTACCCGAATCACATACTTGTGTATGTGATTCGGGATAGCTTCGCTTGTCGCTTACATGTGACTTGAATTATTTTGAGTATGATGAATTCAAGTCATATGGTTGATAATTATAACTTTTCAGATAAAGACTAATTATTAATCAATAGTACGTTTAACTAATCGATAAACTGTCTGATATATCATCGTTTTTTTAAGAGAGGGCGCCGCTCTCTCTTTTTGTTATAGGAATAATTTTTTAATGAAGGTGAAAGCAAGGAAAAAATGGCCAATTTATATATTGGTTATTTTGATTGTACTCGGAGCAATGGGGTTCTTTTTTAGCAATGATCAAAAAGAAGTTTTTCAAACTGTTGATGTAACACGAGGTAATCTGGATAAACAGGTATTGGCAACGGGCAAATTGGATGCCGTGCGTAAAGTTGATGTCGGGGCTCAAGTCAGCGGTCAGCTACAAACACTATACGTTAAAGAAGGGGATCAGGTTAAAAAAGGCGATTTGCTAGCGGTAATCGATCCGAAAAAAGCGCAAAACGACGTCACTGAAGCGCAAGAAACTATTCATGAATTAGAAGCTAATTTAGCACTGGTTCAAGCCGAATTAAAACTGGCACAAGTGACTTACCAACGTCAACTTAGCCTTGCTAAATTGCAGGTGGTTTCCAAACAAGATTTAGATAAAGCTAAAACCGATGTTGAAGTTAAAAAAGCCCAAGTAGCGACTTATCAAGCGCAAATTAAACGTAATCAAGCCACATTAGATACGTCGAAAACAAATCTAAATTACACCCAAATTACGGCGCCAATGGATGGTATTGTCACTTTTATTAAAACCTTACAAGGGCAAACCGTTATTGCAGCGCAAGAAGCACCAACGATTTTAACACTCGCTGATCTTAATACGATGTTAGTGAAAGCGGAAGTTTCTGAAGCCGATGTGATTTATTTAGAGCCTGGGCAACCCGCATCTTTTACGGTACTCGGTGCGCCGGATAAAAAATTTACTGGCGAATTGAAAGATATTCTTCCAACTCCTGAAAAAATTAACGATGCAATTTTTTACTATGCCCGTTTCGAAGTACCGAATCCTCAGCACTTATTAAAATTACAAATGACTGCCCAAGTTACTATTGAGCTGGACTCACATAAAAACGTTCTTTTATTGCCTCTTTCAGCGTTAGGTGACGAGATTTCAGCGCAACTTTATGAAGTCGAAGTGCTTAATGGTGATAAAACTGAGAAAAAGCAGGTAGAAATTGGTAATCGTAATAATGTGTATGTCGAAGTGGTCAAAGGGCTAACCGAAGGTGAAAAAGTGGTTGTTGGGCGTAGTGGTGCGGAGAATTAATTATGTCTGCATTACTTGAGCTAAACGCTATTACCCGCCGTTATCCCGCAGGCGATAGCGAAGTCACCGTACTTAAAAATGTTTCGCTAAAAATTAGTGCGGGCGAAATGGTTGCAATCATTGGTGCATCTGGCTCGGGCAAATCAACCTTAATGAATATTATTGGTTGTTTAGATAAACCCTCTTCGGGTGAGTACTATGTTGCCGAACAAAATACGGCAGTTTTAGACAATGATAGCCTTGCAGAGCTTCGTCGAGAATACTTTGGATTTATTTTTCAACGTTATCACTTACTTAGCCACCTAACTGCCGAACAGAATGTTGAAATTCCCGCGGTTTATGCAGGTGCGGGAAAAGCGCAACGGCGTGAGCGTGCAGAACAATTATTAGCACGCTTAGGGCTTGAGGAGCGTATTCATTATCGACCTAGCCAACTTTCAGGCGGGCAACAGCAACGCGTGAGTATTGCCAGAGCCTTAATGAACGGTGGGCAAGTGATATTGGCAGATGAACCAACGGGCGCGTTAGATAGCCACTCGGGTGAGGAGGTGATGAAAATCCTAAAAGACCTCTGCGCTCAGGGACATACTGTGATTATCGTTACCCATGATCCTAAAGTGGCACAACAAGCCGAGCGGATTGTGGAGATAAAAGATGGTGAAATTATTAGTGATTCAGGGATGGCATCAACTCATGTGGTTGAGCCATTGCCAAAACCACCGGTAAGAAAGCTTACTTTTGGGCAAGTTTTTGGGCGCTTTAATGAAGCGCTTTTGATGGCATGGCGCGCAATGGTAGTCAATAAAATGCGCACTTTGTTAACGATGTTAGGGATTATTATTGGTATTGCCTCAGTGGTCTCTATCATGGTTATCGGTGATGCAGCCCAAGGCATGGTACTTAATGATATTAAATCTATTGGTACTAATACTATCTCTATTTATCCCGGTACCGATTTTGGCAGTGATGATGCACAAAATCGGCAATCACTTAAAGCGTCGGATATTACGGCGATTGCTCAACAGCCCTATGTTCATGCGGTTTCTGGTACGCTAGATAGCTCAACAAGACTACGAAAAGGTAATTTAGACGCTTCTGCTCAGCTTTCAGGTATTGGTCGAGACTATTTTAGTGTTCATGCCGCTAAGTTTACTGAAGGTATGAATTTTACGCAGGATATGGTTGATAGACGGGCCCAAGTTGTGGTTATTGATGCGAATACTAAGCGTCGATTTTTTCCTAAACAAGAACGTGTTATTGGGGAAACGTTATTAATTGGTAATATGCCAGCAACCGTTATCGGGGTATTGGAAGAGCAAAAATCAGTTTTTGGCTCAAATAAAACGTTATCTATTTGGTTGCCCGATACCACAGTGAACAGTAAAATTTTAAATCGCCCTTATTACGATAGCATTGTGGTGCGAGTGAAAGATGGTTTTGATGCGCAAATGGTTGAGCAGCAACTGACGCGGTTGTTAACATTACGCCATGGTAAGAAAGATATTTTTACTTATAATCTTGATACTTTTGTAAAAACTGCAGAAAAAACCACGCAAACAATGCAGCTGTTTCTTACGTTAGTTGCCGTTATTTCGCTGGTAGTCGGTGGTATTGGTGTGATGAATATCATGCTCGTATCGGTCACAGAAAGAACGCGTGAAATTGGTATACGGATGGCGGTAGGCGCTCGAACAAGTGATGTAATGCAGCAATTTTTAATTGAAGCTGTTTTAGTTTGCTTGATGGGTGGTTTGATGGGGATCGGTTTGTCTTATGGTATTAGCTTGCTCGCGCAGATGGCTTTACCTGGCTGGACATTCTCTTTTGACCCAATTGCCTTATTAAGCGCTTTTCTGTGTTCTACTGCTATTGGCATTATTTTTGGATTTTTACCTGCGAGAAGTGCGGCAAGATTGAATCCGATTGATGCTTTAGCTAGAGAATAATGGGCTAATCAATACTCTCCTCTGCGTTAAACAATTCAATGCAGAGGAGGTTGATTTAAGTGGTTTTGAGTCGATTTAATATCTGACCTCTCCAGTCAATATAAACATCGTTACTTTTATATTTTTGATATTCATTCATTGATGCATTGATTAAATCAATAGTTATATTGACGTTATTAAGCTCTGAATAGAGCCTATAAACCTTTCTACCTATCTTAAGTTTGAGTGTAAGTTCATCATTTTCTGGATAGTAATGTTCAAAGGTCAGTTTTGCGTTATTTCGCATGGAAATAGTTATTTTATTTTTTGCGAGCAATTTTTTAGTTGCCGAGTGCTCACTTTTTTGTGTGATGGTGTGTAAGTCTAATCTGTTGTTATTATGAGTGGATTGTTCGAATAATTGTACTTCACCAATGATTTGTATTTTTTCTTGTTCTTGTTCAGTGAGATTCGTGAATTTAATTATGTTGTTAGAAATGGTCGTTGGAATTCGATTAATGACCTCGATTATCTTATTTAGATCATTAGTTTCTATAATGCCTTTATTAGGTTCGAAAAAGCTAAATTTATGCTTCTTTTGCTTAGTGTCATATTTCGCCGTAATTGCCATTGCATGATTGTGCGTTCCATAAATGGCAAAAAAATCTTTATTTTGTCTTTTTGCAATATTAATCGAATTTATTAGGTTGAATTTTGTGATGCTTTTCCATTTGTGAACTGTGTTTTCATAAGCATCATAAGGCTTGTTATTGTCATATGTGAGCCCTGAATTGATATTAAATAATGTGGTCTTAAACTCATGGAATGCAGCACAATGGTGATAAGCATCTAAAAGAAACAGTTTTGTATCATCGGCAGTTAAGTTTTTTTTATGGCGAATTTTATCATAAATAGTAGCGCAACTTTTGCGTAATTCAGGCGCTTTAACGTCAATGTTTTTTTCTATTTTTTCATATAATTGATTAATTATCTCTCTTTCAATATCTGCATTAATATAATGATATTCAATCATCTTTTTTTCATTTCTATTGATGTCTAAGCAGTAATTTATGTACTCTTGGTTTGTTTCATTAGGAAGTTTTGGTGGAAGTGTTTTCTTTTTTAGATTAGCGCACATCTGGTGATAGTAAATTGCTTTAGTTTCATTTATCTGTAGTTTTAATGCATCTAAATAATATTTTTTAGTCGCCTCAAAAGCTAATTCTCGATAAGCCATATTATTATAATTTATGATAGGGTTATCACTAGGTATATCAAGCTTGGCAAGATTGAGAACGTTATTAAGATGCTTTATAAATTCTAAGCCCAGCCCTTTATTTTCATAAGCAATATAAGTATGTGAGAGACCAACACAAATACCTTCAATTGAAAGATTAATATTACCAGTGCTAATTATTTGATCTGTGAATTTTTCTGTTGTTTTTTTGTTACTACAAGCAAAACGGAGTAAATTTGTTTGGTGAAATTTTGTGGGATAGTTGAGTTCAATTGACATATTCTTATTTCCGCAAATTGTTAATGTATATAAGGTTAACAATTAGCTAATTAATCCTCTTTCAAAAAACATTTCCCTCAAGTTCATCCAGTCATCGAAATCTCACAATTTGTGCGTATTATGAGTAAACCCTATTACTATTGATGATATTTGGCTTAAGGAATAGTCCTATTTTTGAACTTCTTCATTTTTTGTAAAATTGCGCTAATCAAATGCACGAAATTCAACCTATTCATTTTTAATCTTATTTTTTTCGTTACTACGTATTTCCACGGTCACTTAAATATCCCATAATAAAAAAGTTATCTGAAAAGATAAATTCTACTTGCGATTAGGTATCGATCATGGATATTATTTGCATGTAGAATAAATGAAACCTAGTTCCATATAATGGAACTTATACTTAGCCAAGTTAAAATAAAGCAAAGACAACCACACAGCAGGTGCAATATATGGCGAATAAAGTAGGTGAAGATTATTCTTTGGCTCGAGTACCACAAAGTGCTCGTAGACCATTTTATGAAGTGTTGATTCTACGAATTGGCGCACTAGCTTGTGTTTCACAAGTGATGTTAGGTGCAGCTCTCGGTTACGGATTAACTTTTTGGCAGGCGTTTTGGGCAACCATGCTAGGCTCGGTTATTTTACAAGTCGTAAGCTGGGGACTCGGGGCGGCTGCATGCCGCGAAGGAATGTCAATCAGTCTACTTTCTAGGTGGTCTGGATTTGGTAAGTTGGGCTCAGCATTAATTGGAGGTGCAATTGCAATCTCCTTAATGGGATGGTTCGGCGTGCAAAATGGCTTCTTTGCGGACGGAATGTATAAAGCGACTAATGTGCTAACACCAGGGACTTGGTCACTTATTACAGGTATTGCGGTGACGATTATCACAGTATATGGATACAAATTTTTATCTATTACTGCCAATATTTCAACGCCGCTATTTTTATTTGCACTCGGTTGGGCAACCTATAATTTATTATCGGGTCATGACATTAGCACTTTAATTAATGCCACTGAACCTGCCGGACCACTTATGACTATGCCTGCCGCAATCACGATGGTTGCAGGTGGGTTTATCATAGCGGCTGTTACAACACCAGATATTAGCCGCTTTATGAAAGGGCCTAAAGATGTGTTTTGGATGACGCTCATCGGCACATTTTTTGGTGAACTTTTAGTCAACATGATTTCTGTTTTAATGGCACTGGCACTACGCACGAGTGAAGTCTTTGACTTAATGATGGCGCTAACAGGCTTATTAGGCGCATCAATTGTTATCTTTTCTACAATAAAAATGAATGATATCAATCTTTACTCATCATCTTTAGGTTTTTCAACACTCTTAAATGCCATTTTTAACAAACGTTTTGATCGTCGCTATCTGACATGGGTTATCGGTATTTTCGGTACCATTGCTTCAATGTTAGGGATTTTAGATAACTTTATCGGTTTTCTAATTTACTTAGGAATCGCGATCCCACCTGTTGCAGGCATTATGGTGGTTGATTATTACCTATTAAAACGCGATAGAAAAGAACTAGATATAACCCGAGAGCAAGGAATTTTACCGCAAACTTGTGAAGCCTATAACCCAATAACGTTGTTTGTGTGGTTACTTGCTGTCATCGTCGGTTGGGTGACTTCTGCACTGGGTCCGTTTAATACCGACTTTGGCGTACCTGCATTGAACTCATTACTGACGGGTGCCATTGTTTATTGGTTAGCAATGCGTTGGCAGGCCAAAATGAAGGGTGTAGATTCTGTTCATTTTCGTAAAGTGACGAATACTGAAGGGTAGAGCGATGAAAGATAATACAGTTAAAGTTGCTCTTGCTCAGTTTAACTCTGAATTAGGTAACAAGCAGAGTAACTTACAGCGTATGGTTGAATTTTGTCAGCAAGCCGCAGAGCAGGGAGCAAAACTTATTTGTTTTCCTGAACTTGCGACTACGGGTTATCGCGGTGATTTACTGTCAACTAAACTGTGGGATCTCAGTGATAGCGCTGGAAGCGAAACTTACACTTTGTTTAGTACCCTCGCGACACGTTTAAACATCACTATTGTGAGTGGATTTGTTGAGCGTGGCGACTATTTAGGTGAAGTTTACAATTCAGTTGGTGTATGGAATCCAGGTTGTGATGGGGTAAGTGGCGTATTTCGTAAAGTTCATGCTTTTGGCATGGAAAAGCAGTGGTTTAGCGGTGGTAATAGCTTCCCAGTATTTGAGACGCCGATTGGTAAAATTGGTGTCATGATTTGCTATGACATGGGTTTTCCTGAAGTTGCCCGCATTCTAACCTTGCAGGGGGCTGAACTCTTATTAGCGCCTTCTGCTTGGTGTGTTCAAGATAGCGATGTCTGGGATATTAATAGTGCCTGTCGTGCCTTAGAAAATGGCACGCATTTGCTTGCCGTTAATCGCTGGGGCCATGAAGGGGATTTACACCTTTTTGGCGGCAGTAAAGTTCTAGGGCCAAGAGGACAAGTGCTTTGTGAGGCGAGTCGTGATGGTGAAGCGCTATTGATTGGTGAAATTGATTTTCGTTCTCAAGCGCATACTCGTTTAAACGTGCCTTATCTTAGAGATAGAAAGCCGCAAAGTTATGGCTTATTGGCTCAGGACATTAAATTATGAGCATTTTATCGAGTGTAGTTGATGTCTATCAGTTGTTTCTGCGTTCAGGTAATGAGCTAACAGTTACAACACTCGTGAATGAATTGGGTATGCCAAAAAGTTCAGCTTCACGTTTGTTAAAGCAAATGGCAGAGCTGGGTTTGTTAGAAAAGAAGAGTAATGCCCCAATTTATCGACCGGGCTTATTAATCATGGAGCTAGCACATCGCGCTCGAGGCATGAATCCACTTATTGACATGACATTAGAAGCACTTGATGAGTTGACTAAAGATAGTGGATTTACCAGTTATGTTTCAGCGCTTGATGACGACAAAGTCAGAGTCGTACATGCACGTATTGGTAATAGTATGCTGCAAGTCATTACGCAGCCAGGCACACGGTTACCAATTATCGGAACATCGACAGGCCGTGCATTATTATCACGACTACCTGCCGATAAAAGAGCTGAAATTATCAGCCAGCAGCCGGTAGATGCACAAGCGAAGTTAATCTCACAATTGGCTTTAATTGAAGAGCGTGGCTGGGAGTTTTCAGTCAATGAATCTGTTGCTGGCGTCGCTTCTGTCTCCAGTACGGTATTTGATCCTTCACAGGATACGCTATATGCCCTTTGTTTGAGCTTACCTGAATCACAGATGGATCAACAAATTATGAACCAATTAGCGGTTAATCTTTGCTATAAAGCCTCCTATTTAGGCTGCATGGTAGGAGACCCTTATTGGTTAAAACGTAGTATCAAGTAGTTGTTTTCATCAGTAATGCAATTCGTTGTTATCAATATCGTTGTTGTTCTAGCAGTACCTATAATTAAAATTAAATTTCAAAGTGCGTGAATTACGCCTTCACCAGGAAAAGTAAACCTTAGTTTTTTGGAATTAAGGTTTATTCAGGGCGAAAGGATTTAGGTATGAATTTTTGAATTCAATACAAGAGTCTGAGTAGCCCAACATTTATCTAAAAAAATAATTAGAATTAAAGGAAGTACAATGAGTCTAAAGCAAACCCTTTGCGTATACGAGCTAATCGATTGCGCTGATGTCAAGGGAGAGGACATTGTTGCATTATTTCAGTCATTCCCCGCGATCCAAGCTACTTCAACAACGGTTAAAGATGCCAAAGGTCAAAGTGATTTTATCCGTATTGTTATTCCCGGTTCTCAAGGGAAATCTCAAGGCAAAAATGCACCTACGATGGGAATTATTGGCCGCTTAGGTGGAATAGGCGCAAGGCCGTCGCGTATTGGTGTTGTTTCTGATGCTGATGGTGCAATCGCCGCGATTACAACCGCGTTAAAATTAGCTAAAATGCATGAGAAAGGTGATGTGCTAAAGGGTGACGTGATTATTACCACGCATATTTGCCCTAATGCGCCAACTCGCCCTCACTCTCCCGTTGATTTTATGGACTCACCTCTTGAAGATGAGACTATGAATATAAATGAAGCGATAGTTGAAGCCGATGCAATTTTATCCGTGGATACCACTAAAGGTAATCGACTCATTAATCATAAAGGCTATGCGTTATCACCAACGGTGAAAGAGGGCTATATATTGCCTGTTTCAGAAGATCTGATCCGTTTGATGGAATGGAGTAGTGGGCAAAAAGCCGTCACTTTTCCGTTATCTATTCAGGATATAACGCCATACGGTAATGGGCTTCATCACATCAATAGTATTATGCAGCCATCAGTTTCAACATCGGCACCGGTTGTTGGTGTAGCTATCTGCTCAGAAACTGTAGTACCGGGATGCTCAACGGGTGCGAGCCATGAAGTTGATATTGCTACAACGGTAAAGTTTATGATTGAAGTTGCTAAAGAATTTGGTGAAGGGGCATGTACCTTTTATGATGTGGAACAATTTAAGTTGTTGACGTCGTTATATGGCAATATGACTCACTTTCAGGCTTCAGGTTGTTCTTCTTCCAATAAATAAATTTTAGCCCGCCATCATAAAATAATAGTCACAGTTAATTAAAATCTTTATTAATAGTATAGGTATAATTAACTGTGCTTTATTACCATAAGTTATTAGTTCGTTTCAGAATTATTTTCTTCAAAACTGTTTTCATTATTGTCTTCAATAGGAATAATAAGGTTTGCGTGATTACCTTTTGGACCAATATTAACGCTAAAATTAACTTTTTGACCTGCTTTTAGTGTTCTGTAACCGTCCATTTGGATACAAGAATAATGAGCAAAAATATCTTCGCCACCTTCAGCTGCACAAATAAAACCAAAACCTTTAGCGTTATTGAACCACTTAACGATGCCTGTTTCCATATTTTATCCTTTCAATTGCAAATGATTGTTTTACGGATATGTATAAAATACACTCAGTCACTAAGTATAATTACAGATGCTTATTGATTGCAAATCATACTGCCGTAAATTGCCTTTTAAGGTCAAGTGACGAAAGTAGATAATAATTAAAAATGAGTAAAATTAGCTTAAATGGCAAATGTTATACGAGGTAATATGTCATAAAATGATATATTATTTGGCGTGTGAGTTGATTCCATTTGCATGCTACACTAGCTATAACAAAAAAAAGTAGCTGCTAAATCTATTCGCCTAGGCTTTATTGAACAAATCATTTGTTTGATAGAAATCATTGATAATAAAGACTATGCTTAAATTGAAATTCAACACTGAGTAAGACGACTGAGCAATAAAGTAATGAGCGATTTTTTAGGAACATTTAAAACGGACGTCATTTTTAAAGATGAAGTCAAGCAAACGCTGCAACCACCATCAATGTATAAGGTTCTATTAAATAATGATGATTACACTCCGATGGATTTTGTTGTCGAAGTGTTACAAAAATACTTTTCTTTTGATGAAGAACGCGCTACACAGATAATGTTAGATGTACATTTTCAAGGAAAAGGAATTTGTGGAGTATTTACCGCAGAGGTTGCTGAAATGAAAGCGGCGCAAGTGAACACATTTGCTCGCGAACATGAATACCCTTTGCTTTGCACTATAGAAAAGGTCTGATTCCGCTAATATCAATTTTGGGAGGCGCTTATGCTCAATCAAGAACTAGAGCTTAGTCTAAATGTCGCTTTTACTAAAGCGAAAGACAGTCGACATGAATTTATGACTGTAGAGCACCTATTGCTGGCTTTATTGAGTAATGTCTCTGCACGTGAAGCATTAGAAGCTTGTAAGGTTGATCTTGTCGCACTTAGGCAAGAACTAGAACACTTCATCGCGCAAACTACGCCACTGTTACCTGAAAATGATAACCGCGATACCCAGCCAACACTTAGTTTTCAGCGTGTACTGCAAAGAGCCGTTTTTCATGTTCAGTCATCGGGTCGTAATGAAGTGACTGGGGCAAACGTGCTTGTTGCTATTTTCAGTGAACAAGAATCTCAAGCTGCTTACTTACTGCGTAAACACGATGTGAGCCGGCTAGATGTGGTGAATTATATTTCTCATGGTTCAGTGAAAGGCGATGAGTCTCAGGCGTCAGATCAAGACTTATCTAATAACAGTGCCCCAAATGAAGAACAGATGGTCTCAGAAGACCATATGGACAACTTTACGTCTAATCTTAACCAACAGGCTAAGAAAGGTAATATCGACCCGCTGGTGGGACGTCAGGCTGAATTAGAGCGAACAATTCAGATTCTATGCCGTCGTCGTAAAAATAACCCGCTGTTGGTCGGTGAGTCTGGCGTGGGTAAAACGGCAATAGCAGAAGGGCTTGCATGGCGCATTGAGCAAAACGATGTCCCAGAAGTCATGAAAGACTGTACAATTTATTCATTGGATATCGGTTCATTACTTGCGGGTACCAAATATCGTGGTGATTTTGAAAAACGCTTCAAAGCGCTACTAAAAATGCTAGAAAAAGATCCTAAAAGCATTTTATTCATTGATGAGATCCACACTATCATCGGTGCAGGTGCAGCTTCAGGCGGTCAGGTGGATGCAGCAAACTTAATTAAACCGCTGCTGTCTGGTGGACGTATTCGTGTTATTGGTTCAACCACATATCAAGAGTTTAGTAATATTTTTGAAAAAGACCGAGCATTAGCGCGTCGCTTCCAAAAAATAGATATTGTTGAGCCAACCCCAGAAGAAACAGTTCGAATTATTACTGGATTAAAACCTAAATATGAAGCGCACCATGACGTGCGTTATACCGCTAAAGCAATTCAAGCGGCAGTGGATCTCTCCATTAAATATATTACGGATAGGCATCTTCCTGATAAAGCGATTGATGTTATCGATGAAGCAGGCGCTCGCACACGTTTAGTGGCGCCAAGCAAGCGCAAGAAAACCATCGGTGTACCTGAAATTGAGACTATTGTGGCGCGTATTGCCCGTATTCCTGAAAAAACAGTGTCATCAAGTGATAAAGATAAGTTAAAGACCTTAGATTCACGTTTGAAAATGCTCGTTTTTGGGCAAGATAAAGCCATAGATGCTTTATCTGAAGCAATCAAAATGAATCGTGCCGGTTTAGGGTTGGAACATAAGCCTGTCGGCTCATTTCTTTTTGCAGGGCCAACTGGGGTGGGTAAAACTGAGGTTACAGTTCAGTTAGCAAAAGCGTTAGATATTAAATTATTGCGCTTTGATATGTCTGAGTACATGGAACGTCATACGGTGAGCCGCTTAATTGGTGCACCTCCAGGTTATGTTGGCTTTGATCAAGGTGGACTACTCACTGATGCCGTGATTAAGCATCCACATTCAGTTGTTTTACTGGATGAAATAGAAAAAGCGCATCCTGATGTGTTTAATATTTTATTACAAGTGATGGATCACGGAACATTGACGGATAACAACGGGCGCAAAGCGGATTTCCGTAATGTGGTTGTTGTGATGACAACTAACGCAGGGGTTCAAGAAACGCAACGTCGTGCTATTGGCTTTGCTGATCAAGACAACAGTACCGATGCTATGGCTGAAATCAAAAAAACGTTTTCACCTGAATTCCGTAACCGCCTTGATGGCATTATCTGGTTTAATACATTGACTCAGGATGTGATTACGCAAGTAGTTGATAAATTTATTGTTGAGCTGCAAGCGCAGTTAGATGATAAAGGTGTGTCTATTGAAGTTAGCAAAGGTGCTCGTGCGTGGTTATGTGAGAAGGGTTATGACAAAGCGATGGGAGCCCGACCTATGGCACGCATTATTCAGGATAACCTGAAGAAACCGTTAGCAAATGAATTACTATTTGGTTCGTTAACTAATGGTGGCTCTGTAAGTATCGGGCTTGATGAAAAAAGTAACACACTGACATTCAGTTTCAGTAGCGTAAACAAGGCCTTTCCGGAAGACGCGGTATTCTGACGAATAGACCACAGGTGTGTGGTGCATTTTGCACACCACCTGTGGCAATTTCAGGCCTTGCTTGGCGATAAATAATTAACGGCTACGGAAAATGATACGGCCTTTGCTCAGGTCATATGGTGTTAACTCTACAGTCACCTTGTCGCCTGTCAGGATGCGGATATAGTTTTTACGCATTTTTCCAGAAATATGGGCAGTCACGACGTGACCGTTTTCTAGTTCAACACGGAACATTGTGTTTGGCAGGGTATCTAAAACTGTGCCCTGCATTTCAATATTGTCTTCTTTGGCCATCTAATCCTCTAAAGTATAATAACCGTGGTTTTTATCGGGCAAGATAATGCCCAAAAACTCGCACTAAGTAAAGAAATGTCGCATTTTAAGGCGATCTTTCTTTGGTAGTGAAGTAATGAAATTATTGTAAAACCAAAATTCATTATTTGAAAAATGGCAGTATTTCAATCGATTGCGGTAACTAACGATTGTGGTAACCAACAGTCAGTGTCAATTGCTTTGTCTCGCCACCGATAAAGAATATGTAAAAAATCCCGACGGGATATTTCTTTTGCACCCATTGAGGCGGTATGGTGGTTAAGTACCTGACAATCAAAAAGTTGCCCATTATAGCGCAAAAAATGAAAATAGAATGTAATAAAAGCAAATTTGGATGCATCATTCATTCTACTGAACATTGATTCACCACAAAATAGGTGGCCCATGCTTACGCCATACAGGCCTCCGACTAGTTTATCGCCGTACCACGCCTCGACCGAATGTGCTAATCCTTCTTTGTGTAAAGCCAGATAACCCGCGCGTACTTCAGGTACAATCCATGTGCCTTCTTCACGGACAGCGCAGGCTTCAATCACTTCTTTAAAAGCATGATTCAGGGTAATTCGATAAGTCTGCTTTTTTAAACTTTTTTTCATCGAGCGACTGATGTGCAAATCGCCAACCATTAGAACAGCTCTTGGGTCAGGAGACCACCATAAAGGCATCTCTTCTGGATTGAACCACGGAAAGATACCATCATAATAAGCCGCTTGCAGTCTTTTCGATGAAAGATCGCCACCAATGGCTAATAATCCATTGGGTTCCCGCATCGCTTCAGACACGGCAGGGAACAGGTATGAATCATCATCTAACTGATACATGATGTGCCTCAGTGCGCTTGTTGAAGCACATGACGCTGGCGAAATTGATAATAACGACCTTGCATTTCAAGCAGCTGTTGATGATTGCCTTGCTCAACGATTTCACCGTTATCCATAACGCAGATGCTGTCCATTTGTTCTAGTCCTTGCATTCGATGCGTGATGACAATCAGCGTTTTATCGGCACATTTCTCTTTTAGCAATGCTAAAATTTGTTGCTCAGTATTTGCGTCTAATCCTTCCGTTGGCTCATCCATTAATACCAGTGGAGTATTATGCAATAATGCGCGGGCAATGCCTAAGCGCCTCTGTTCACCACCGGAGAGCTGGCGTCCGCCTTCACCCATCCAAGCATTTAATTTCAATGTGTTATCTAATAAATTCTCTAATCCAACTTGTGTTAATACTTCATTGAGTTGTGCATCAGAGGCTTGCTCATTGGCCAACAATAAATTATTACGCAAAGTATCACTAAACACATGGACGCGTTGTGGAACTACCGACATCACCGAGCGTAGTGCTTCTTCACTAAATTCGCTAATTGGTTGGTCATTCAAGGTGATGGTTCCACTATCTACATCCCACGCACGAGTAATGAGTTGCAGCAAAGTGGATTTACCACAGCCGGTTTTACCTAGTAGCGCGAGATGTTGGCCTTTTTCTAATGAGAGCGAAACGTTTTTCAGTACCGCAAAAGGCTGCTGTGGATAAGTAAACGAAATATTATCAATAACAAGGCGTTCAAGTTGAGTGATTTGTTTACCATTAGTCGGGAACGTCACTTCAGGCTTGGCTTTCATTAATTGCGAGACTCTAGTCGCGGACGCAATAACTTGTCCCATATGTTGGAACGCAACGGCAACTGGGCCTAGCGCTTCAAAAGCGGCGAGGGCACAAAACACAAACAAGGCAATCAACGCACCGGGCTGTGTGTTACCGCCGACATGTTCAGCGGCCATCCACAGCAATACAGTGGCAGTTAAGCCTGATGCGAACAAAATAATGGCTTGTGATAATCCAGTTAGGCTTGCTTGCTGCTGTTGGCGTGCTTGCCATTTATGTTCAATTTTCGATAAACTTTGACGAAAGCGTGCTGTTGCACCAAATAGGGTTAACTCGGCTTGTCCTTGCAGGGCCGATGTTAAAATAGCACGATAATTACCGCGTAATTCTGTTAATTCCCGGCCAATAGGCTTTCCTGCAAGATAAAACACAAAAGGCATCGTGAATAATAAAAATAGCATCACGCCACCCAAAGTCCACGCAAGGCGAGGATCAAGATAACTCAATCCAAAAATAAGGACAAAGGTAACGAAAAAGGCAGTAATAATGGGGGATAATACGCGTAAATAGAGGTGATCTAAGGTTTCAACATCAGCCACTAATCGATTAAGTAGCTCGCCTTGGCGAAAACGACTGATACCACCCGGGGAAAGCGGTAATACCTTACTAAATGCAAAAACGCGTAAATGTGCCAATACTTTGAAAGTGGCATCATGACTGACTAAACGCTCACCATAACGACCCGCGGTGCGAAAAATTGCAGCACCTCGAACTCCAGCAGCAGGAAGCATATAGTTAAAATAGTAGAGACCTGGAAACCCTGCGATTGCTGTACCCGCTAAAAACCAGCCGGAAAGGGTTAAGAGTCCGATACTGGCAAGCAGAGTTACGATCGCAAGTATGATCCCTAAGGTAATTAAAAACCAATGGCGGCGGTAGAGGGCTAAGAAGGGGAATAAAACTCTCATTATCAAAGCTCCTCACTACGATGGGCAAGTAATTGGGCAAAAACACCTTCAGATTGGCTTAGCTGTTTGTAATCACCACGTTGAATGATTTGGCCATTAGCCATCACCCAAATTTGGTCGTAATCGACGGTTTCTTCCAATAAATGTGTCACTAAAATCGTGGTTTGATGTGCTGATAGCTGATTCAGTGTTTGCATAACACGTTGTTCACTGTGAGCGTCAAGGCTGGCTGCGGGCTCATCAAGTAGCAATAAATGTGAAGGTTTCAGTAATACACGAGCTACTGCAACACGTTGCGCCTGACCGACTGAAAGCCTTGCTGCATAGTCACCGAGTCGCGTATTTAGCCCATCAGGTAACATTGGGATAAATTCAGAAACATAAGCCTTATCAATCGCCTGCTGAACTTCTGATTCAGTTGCATCAGGTTTACCTAAACAAATATTTTCGATTAAGGTTTGTTCGGGTAAATGAGGATTTTGTCCAACCCAACCGAGCAATGCTCTCCATTTATCGGGGCAAAGTTGATTTAATTCAATTCCGTTAACGGTAATCGAGCCCTTATACGGTAAAAAGCCAAGTAATAAGTTAAGCAATGAGCTTTTACCTGCGCCACTTTGACCAACCAGAGCGATACGTTGTTGAGGTTTAATATTAAAGTCTAAAGGCCCAGCAAGAAGAACGCTATCATGAGAGTAAATTTCGAGTTGATTCGCCTCAATTTGAATGGGCTCATTATTTAAAATTTTATCTCCCTGTGGTGGTCTTTCTTCTCCTTCACTATTAAGTAAAGTGACTAACGTTTCAGCGGCGCCAACGGCTTGTGCTTTCGCATGATAGTAAGTACCAAGATCACGTAAGGGTTGAAAAAATTCAGGAGATAAAATTAAGGCAAGAAAACCTGCAAATAAAGTAACTGGCAGACCATAGCTACCAAAATTTATTTCACCGAGATAGGAAAAACCAAAATAAACCGCGACAACGGCTATCGATATTGAAGCGAAAAACTCAAGCACACCGGATGACAAGAATGCCATGCGCAAGACTTCCATGGTTCTTGAACGGAAGTCTTCTGTTGATTGCTGAATTTGTTTGATTTCTGCTTTTTCACGGAAAAACAGACGTAAAGTATCTAACCCTCGTAGTCTATCCAGAAAGCTACCACTTAGGCGGCTAAGCGCAATAAAGTTGCGGCGGTTTGCATCTGCTGCACCAAGACCAACTAATGCCATAAAGATAGGGATCAATGGCGCGGTAACAAATAGGATCAGTGCGGCGGCCCAGTTAAAAGGAAAAATAGCAATTAGGATCATAATGGGAACGATCCCGGATAAATACATCTGCGGAAGGTAGCGAGAATAGTAATCTTGCATATCTTCTATCTGCTCAAGAATAATGGTTGCCCAGCTACCTGCGGGCTTACCTTTTACCCAAACAGGCCCAAGTTCTTGCAGTTTATCAAGCACTAGGGTGCGAATTTCTTGGCGTACAATTTGACCACAGCGAAAGCCGGCGCGTTCTCGAACATAAGTGAGAATAGCACGCAGAACAAAAACAGTGATTAATAGAATAAAGGGCGTTAATAGTTGTTCCCGTGGGGTATGTACCATAATCAAAGCTTGTAATATAACGGCTAAAATCCAAGCTTGAGCGATAATAAGTAAGCCACTCACAACGCCTAAGAGCATCGAAATACGTAACCAACGTTTAGCAGGGACGCTGTGCTGCTTTAACCAACGTACCAATTCAATCTGTCTTGATTTATCCATAATGATTTAGTTTGCAGGTGTCATTTTAGAGTAATTGAGTACTGCCAGATTCAGCGCTCGTAGGGCTAAACCTAACAGAGTTTTCTTATATCATAGCAGCTTCCTAACGATATGTTACATAATAAAAGCAGGTTATTTAAATCGTCAATTGTTTGTTATTAACTTGTTTTATAAAGGTAAAATCCAGTAATGGCTTTATTTAATGATAGGGTAAAGATAGTTAAGGATCTTAGTATCTTATTATCGTTATCAAAACATAAATTCAATGTGAGAACATAATCAGGAATGAGAGCAGAGGTTGTGGTTATCGAAAAGACGCTATCAAAATGGCTTAACATATAGTTAGTGATAACGTTTAGTTAAGCCATTTAAATTTACAATTCAAAAAGCTGTTTAAAAATTGTTATTTAACACCGATCTGTTGCCATGGTTTTGTGGTTAGCTTGAATTGCCCTTCTAAGAGCTTATTCCATACCTCATCACGTTCTTGCGTACTATCAAACGAATTTGTTTGCGTATCCACTAGCGTCCATGTATCCGTCGTTTCTTGCCAGACATTACATTCAAATGAGGTGCCCGACGGATATGCTTGGCACATGACAATATCGTCTTTATTATCTTGATTTACATCAGCCATGAAACCAAGGCACATATATGGGCTGTAATAGGATGTACAAAACCATGCGCTACTAATATCATTTCCCATCTCAAACCAACTAGTTGGTAGCTCAGGGCTGCCTTTTGCTATGATTAATACTTCTTGTAAGGATTTTTGCTTTTCTTCTGAATAAGGGTTTGTATCAAATAATTTTTTATATTCAGGATTTTTATTCAGTTGATTAAATGCTTCTTTTCCTTTGGTACCTAAGTTTTTGAAATCATAAGCAAGGGAACTATCAATTTTAATTTTTCCATTTTCAATACCCGCAATAAGGCTGTTGACTGTAATAGCTTTAAAATCAACGAGTGGGCTGTTAATTGCTAAAATAATGGTAATTAAGCCAAGGAGTCCAACCTTGTTGATAGCACCTAATGACAGCATCCATTGTTGCCTTTTACGCATAATAGCAATGCTATAAGCCAGTATTATGAGGGCTAAGAATAATGCGATAGTAAAGGCGTAGAGACGATCAACGCTCCAGCTGTATTGGTTTATACGGGTAAAAATGCCGTATAGCGAAAGTACGGAAAAAACATTTAACAAAAGAATGCTGGTTAAAACAAAACCATTTAGCCCTACAGGGAATTTGTATTGATTGCTCCCATCGCCATAAACAAAGTTAATAAAAACAATATTAAGAGCAATAAAACAAAGCATCGTTCCAGAGCCAAGACCTGTCGAAGGCATTCCGGAAACAATAGAAATCACTAAGCCCACTAAAAAAACAATTGTGACGATATTTAAAAGGGGTAAGAAAAAACGCGCAATATAGCTGGCAAAATTGCTCAGTTGTACGTCTAAAACTGAACGTAAAAAGACCAAACTAATATTAAAGCCGAGTGTGAATCCTACCCAATAAATTATTTCACCATCAAGTAAATTGCTTAGATAGCTTAGGTTCACAATACCAAATAGAAAACTGGCGAGTTTGATTATGGCAGTAGGGAGCCCGCCAATAAACGACGCTAAAATACCTAAAAAAGTATTTTTAATGTAAAAACTCATCAAACAGCTGTAATCAATTTTCCAAGAACCTGTCATTTGACGCATTTGCATCCATGGCAGTAAAAAGAAAAATAAAATTGTTAAGGTGATAAAGGCGACTAGTGGTGTTGCGTCAGAGGCACTGTCAATACCTTGCGCATTCCATATGGTTATCCATGAAGTCAGCGCAATCGCAATAAAAACATTGATATAAAAAGCAACAGATTTTGCGTTAGTGATGAGATAACTGACTATTGATGGAACATATATGGCCAACATCATGGGTAAATAGACAAAAGCTGGGCCGAATTCACTCGTTACGCGGATGGAGTAATCCATTGAGGCATAAATAACAATGCCTTGTACGATGGAAAGAATCGCAACAATTAGATAGGAATAGATACGGATAGATTCCCGTTGTAACTGCTGAACCATATAATTTCCTTGTTTGATATAAAATTGTTATTAGAAAAAGCATAGGATGTTAGTTGACTGAACTATATAAACTTTCTCTTAAAAATGGCTGTTCACAATATTTATAATAGGCAATATGAATATTGTGAGACTAAATTTCTATTAAGGTAAGGCATAAAAAAAGCTTCAACCTAATTGAGCAAGATTTTCTCAATTGAGTTTGAAGCTTTAAAATCAAATGTGCCAATTTCATGACACAAATTAAATTAGTGATTATTTTTTGTCGGCAAGTCCATCAAGGTAACGTTCTGCATCAAGTGCCGCCATACAGCCTGTACCGGCCGAGGTAATGGCCTGACGATAAATATGATCCATGACATCACCTGCTGCGAAAATACCCTCTACGGACGTCTGAGTCGCATTGCCTTGGGTGCCTGACTGTACATTGATATAGCCATTAGATAAATCAAGTTGACCATCAAAAATACCCGTGTTTGGGCTATGACCAATAGCAATAAAGGCACCCATAACATCAATATCTTCTGTTTTATTGGTTTTGGTGCAGCGTAAGCGCACGCCAGTTACACCCATATCGTCTCCAAGAACTTCATCAAGAGTACGGTCAGTGTGTAGGACGATATTCCCGTTTTGAACTTTATCCATTAAACGGCTAATCAAAATTTTCTCTGCACGGAAGCTGTCACGGCGGTGAATCAGGTGAACTTCTGATGCGATATTCGCAAGGTATAAAGCTTCTTCGACCGCAGTGTTACCACCACCGACAACGGCGACTTTTTGGTTACGGTAAAAGAAACCATCACAAGTTGCACAAGCGGAAACGCCTCGACCTTTAAACGCTTCTTCTGAAGGTAAGCCGATGTAACGAGCCGATGCTCCTGTCGCAATAATTAATGCGTCACAGGTATATTCGTTTTCATCACCGAATAAGCGGAACGGACGTTGTTGAAAATCAACTTTGTTGATGTGATCAGAAATAATTTCAGTTTCGAATTTAGCCGCGTGTTCGTGCATACGCTCCATGAGTCCCGGACCTGTTAGGCCTTCTGGGTCACCCGGCCAGTTTTCAACTTCGGTTGTGGTGGTCAATTGACCGCCTTTTTCGACTCCCGTGATTAGCGCTGGGCTTAAATTCGCTCGTGCGGCGTAAACGGCTGCCGTATAGCCTGCGGGACCTGAACCTAAAATGATCAACTTGCGATGTGTTGTTGTGCTCATGAATTCCTCTTTTATTCTAAAAAAAGCATAACTGCGATTGTAGGAGAAATGGATAATTAACAAAAGTGATTTAAATGCCTCGTCAGTTCCATAGCACTTATTTCTCTGATAGGTAATGCCGAATAAATGTAAAAAAGTGTGTCAAAAAGTAGGGGGCATCACGGAACAGAATTTTTAGGAATTATCTTGAATTGTTGCCGCGAAACGTTTTCCCAGATAAAAAAGCGAAATCTTGTACTGATTTTTATTCATTTTCTTTGACAATCGGCTGCGCATTTGCGAAAACATCTATGTAAGAGTTAATTATCTAGTGGGTCAATGGAAATAGCACCTTTTTGTCCTTGCTGGAAAATTAACTTTACACTACTTACGAATGATAAATTTTGAATACCAAGTAATGATTGTGAACGCTAATTATATTCACGTGAGTTTCAGCATTATGAATAAAATTTGTGCCTGAACACGAATACCTACGTTGAAAAGTATGCCGCGGATGGTGCTGTTTTATAGATATAGAAAATAACAATTAGAGAAAGAGAGATTAAAGAGATGATTGATAATAAAAAGCGTCCTGGCAAAGACCTTGACCGTATCGACAGGAATATATTAAACGAATTACAAAAAGACGGACGTATCTCTAACGTAGAATTATCTAAACGCGTAGGGCTATCTCCAACTCCATGTTTGGAACGTGTGCGTCGTTTAGAAAGACAAGGGTTTATTTCTGGATACACTGCGTTACTGAATCCACACTACTTAGATGCTTCACTGTTAGTGTTTGTAGAAATTACACTGAATCGTGGCGCACCTGATGTTTTTGAACAATTCAATACAGCGGTTCAGAAACTTGAAGAAATTCAAGAATGTCACCTTGTTTCAGGTGATTTTGACTACTTGTTGAAAACGCGTGTGCCCGATATGTCAGCATATCGTAAACTACTAGGTGAAACATTGTTACGTCTGCCAGGCGTAAACGATACTCGTACCTATGTGGTTATGGAAGAAGTTAAACAAAGTAACCGTTTAGTGATTAAAACTCGCTAATAGTGATTTTGATAGACTCATTTCAGCACAGCAATCAGCTTTGTTGTCACCCGCAGTTTCAACGCTGAGTTTACTCAGCGTTGTTCCGTTCTAAATCCCCATTATTTTGTATTTAAATTCTGCATTTGGGTATCAAACTAAATTTTGCTGACATTTTTTTACATCTCTCTTTAAATAAATAGTAAGTATTGATTTCAATTTGTTGATTTTAAAGCTATAAATTTTTAGGAGTTTTGATGCTAAATAGAAATTGAATCATTATTCGTAAGATGAAATACTGAATCCAATCGTATCTATGGTGGGCTAATTTACCTGAATTGCTGCAAAGCACGCATATGACGGTGATTAATGCTAGAATAACCATAATTAAGCAAAGAACATCAGTCAGTAAAGAAATAATAATGAGCCAAGAATATACAGAAGATAAATACATTAAATTCAAAAAACTCAGTAGCGGAAGACGGCTATTAGAGGTCATTTTGCTTGCAATTTGCCTAAGCGCTATTTTTCTCATGGTCGCTTTACTGAGTTTTAGTCCCTCAGATCCGAGTTGGTCTCAGACAACATGGAATGCACCCGTAAAAAATTTAGGGGGCAGTGTTGGTTCTTGGAGTGCTGATATTCTATTTTCGGCCTTTGGTATTCTTGCTTTCGCAATCCCACCGTTATTATTACTTGGTTGCTGGGCCATTTTTCATTACGAAAGCCAGCGTCGTTATGTTGACTTTTTTTCTTTGTCATTACGCTTAATTGGCGGATTGGCACTTATTTTATCTTCTTGTGGTCTTGCTGCTCTTAATTTTGATGATTTACCTAATTTTGCCTCTGGAGGCGTGATTGGTAGCGTATTTAGTACCGCAATAAAGCCATGGTTTAATTCTTTAGGTGCCACATTAGCATTATTATTTTTATGGTCGATTAGCTTTACGTTGTTTACTGGTTGGTCATGGCTGACTATTGCCGAAAAAATAGGTGCAGCCATTTTACTGCCAATTACGCTAATAACGAATCGTGCTCGAGGCGATGATTTAGAAGATTATAATGTCGAAGTTACGGAAGATGCGTTGCAACGTGCTCAAGAAGCTGAACTGCAAGCTAATTATGACGCGGGCCTTATCGATGACGATGACGTACTATTTTCGGCACCGACCGTTGCTGAATTGGTGAGTGAAGAGGGAATATCACAAGTTACGCTTGAACCTATTGTTAATGCTGAGCCTAGCTCCGCGGCTGATGAAATTGTGTCTTCAAAAGAAAACGAGGCTCAAGGCCAAATCCCTTCGTTCTCTGCGGTGGAAGAACATAATACTTATCAGTTTGAAGTGCCTGATGACTATTCACCTCAGGTATTTCAATCGCAAACACATCAGCCACAATCATATCAGTCACAGCAAAGCCCGCAGCAAGCTGAAAATAGGTACTCATCGTTCTCAAATCATGACGAGCAGCCTATTGATAATACTGAGCCGCCATTATTTGCAGCCGCTGATGAATTTAATCAGCCATATAATCAATTTCAACCGCAAACAAGTACTGATCCAATAGCGGTGCCAGAGCCTACAACGACACCAGAAAAAAATCATTTTGCCAATGAGATAACGAATTCAAATACTTTTGCTTCGCTAGCATCATATTCTGCCTTTGCATCTGCGCCTGTTGTGAGTGATGTCGTGCCAGAGATAAACATGCAATCGGTGACAGACCGCTTAGCGAATCCAGCTGCATTAGCCGCAGCAGGCATTTCTATTTCAGCCCTTGACCGTCACGCGCAAATTAAGCAAAACGCTGAGCCTGAATTGCCTCGCCCAAATCCAGTGCGATTGCCAACTCGACGTGAACTATATGGGATAAACATTCCGTCGCAACGTGACGCTGAACTTCAACGACGTCAAGAAGAGGCTTTACAACGTGAGCAAATATATCAGCAATGGTCTTCAAGTGACGAAGACACACAAGCATTGAATGATGAGAGTGAATCAGAAGATTTATTGCGAGCGCAATTTTTGCAGCAGCAACGCGATCGCTATGGTGAGATAAATGAAACCGATTATGAAGCACAACCTCTGGTCTCTGACGCAGTAAATCAAAATGAACCTACAATCGATACTTCAGCTGCTGAAATATCAGTAACACCGTTTACTCAACCTGAGATTGAACATCGTTGGGCATCTTCATCTTCTGCGTTTTCAACCGTGACACATACAATTCCTGCCGCAGAAACATTGACACATACAATTCCTGCCGCAGAAACATTGACACATACAATTCCTGCCGCAGAAACATTGATAGATACAATGGCAATCAAAGATGCAAACACAATCGATAATAATGTGTTTTCTGCTCAACTCGAAGATGAAGATCACGACATAGAGCCAAGAATCGATTTGAGTAAATCATTCTCTGTGCTTGATAGTTTTTCACCGGTTGAAGATTTGGTTAACGATGAACCCGTCGATCCGTTATTTATGCCGTCGTTTAGTGCCGTAATGGCAGATGAACCTCAAGTGAATAGTCAAAATAATGTTGATTTTGGGATTGGCAATCAGTCAACTCAGGCACATACTTTTGCGCAGCCACAGCAGCCACAGCAGCCACAGCAGCCACAGCAGCCACAGCAGCCACAGCAGCCACAGCAGCCACAGCAGCCACAGCAGCCACAGCAGCCAAGACAAGATAGCTTATTTCACCCATTCTTGGTACGTAATGACCAGCCATTACCGAAACCAACAACACCGATGCCTTCTTTGGATTTATTAGCTCGTCCGCCAGCGCAAGAAGAGCCGGTGGATATGTTCAAATTAGAACAAACTGCGAGATTGATTGAAGCACGATTAAACGATTATCGAGTTAAGGCTGAGGTCGTAGGTTTCTCTCCAGGTCCTGTTATTACTCGCTTTGAACTTGATTTGGCACCTGGGGTTAAAGCTGCTCGAATTTCGACATTATCAAGAGACCTCGCACGTTCATTGTCAACAACCGCAGTCAGGGTGGTTGAGGTCATACCGGGTAAACCTTACGTTGGCCTTGAATTACCGAATGAAAAACGTCAAACCGTTTATTTAAGTGAAGTATTAGATTGTGATGACTTTAGAAAAGACCCATCGCCACTCACTATTGTCTTAGGTAAAGATATTGAAGGTGAGCCAGTTGTTGCTGACTTGGCTAAAATGCCACACTTATTAGTAGCAGGGACAACCGGTTCGGGTAAATCTGTTGGGGTCAATGCGATGATCCTCAGTATCTTATATAAATCTAAACCTGAAGATGTTCGTTTTATTATGATAGATCCAAAAATGTTGGAGCTTTCTATTTATGAAGGTATCCCACATTTATTGACAGAAGTTGTAACCGATATGAAAGATGCAGCAAATGCATTGCGTTGGTGTGTCAATGAAATGGAACGTCGCTATAAACTCATGTCTGCGCTCGGGGTACGTAACCTTGCAGGTTATAATGATAAAATTAAAGCTGCTGCGGATATGGGACGCCCAATACCGGATCCACATTGGAAACCAAGTGACAGCATGGAAATCGAACATCCAATGCTGAAAAAAGAGCCATATATTGTGGTGATGGTGGATGAATTTGCAGATCTGATGATGACTGCGGGCAAGAAAGTTGAAGAACTGATCGCTAGATTAGCGCAAAAAGCACGTGCTGCGGGTATTCACCTTGTCCTTGCAACACAGCGACCTTCAGTGGATATAATTACTGGTTTAATTAAGGCTAATATCCCAACGCGTATCGCTTTTACGGTTTCAAGTAAAATTGATTCACGTACTATTTTAGACCAAAGTGGCGCTGAATCTTTGTTGGGGATGGGGGATATGCTCTATTTGCCACCAAACTCATCAATTCCTGTGCGAGTTCATGGTGCATTTGTGCGAGACCAAGAAGTCCATGCGGTCGTTAACGATTGGAAAGCACGTGGTAAGCCACAATATATCGATAATATTACAACCTGTAGCGATGATAGCGAAGGCGGTAGTGGTTATGATAATGGTGAAGAAGAACTCGACCCATTATTTGATCAAGCAGTAGAATTTGTAGTTGAAAAACAAAGAGTTTCAATCTCTGGTGTTCAGCGTCAATTCCGTATTGGTTATAACCGCGCAGCGCGCATTGTAGAGCAAATGGAAGCTCAGCAAATTGTCAGCGAACCGGGGCATAATGGTAATCGTGAAGTATTGTCTCGACCTTCAATGGGGCATTAATCGTTTTATTGAGTGTGAATAATTTACCCCTTCAATTGTTGGTTTAACTCAAGGGGTGTATAAAGATATAACGCCTCTTGAGGTATAAATTTAAGGTCTTTTTTCGATGAAAAAAATGATGTTATTAGGCGCATTAGCCTTTAGTTTAAATATTGGCCAAGTACTGGCTGATGCGAGTCAAGACCTTCAGGAACGACTGAATAAGGTCAATAGTTTTCAAGCTAGCTTTTCACAAAAAGTCACCAGTCCTGAAGGTGATCTTATCCAAGAAGGTGTGGGTGAACTATGGCTTGAGCGACCAAACCTATTTAATTGGAATATGACATCACCAGATGAAAGCGTTTTAGTCTCTGATGGTAAAAATCTTTGGTTTTATAACCCATTTGTTGAACAAGTGACTGTTACCAACTTATCTGATGCTACGCAAGATACGCCATTTTTATTAATTACACGTAATGACCCAAGAGATTGGAAGCAGTATTCCATTATTCAGCGGGGTAATACGTTTGATTTAAAACCAAAGCAAACCAATGGCACCTTAAAAGGCTTTTCGATTACCGTTTCACCTCAGGGTACTATCGAAAAATTTGCAGCTGTTGAACAAGACGGTCAAACCAGTGCTTATCAGTTAAAAGAACAAAAAAATGGTCATGTAGATCCAAGCAAATTTAAATTTACAGTGCCAAAAGGCGTTACGCTAGATGACCAACGCTCAGGAACTAAATAGTAGTAAGAGGAAATAGTGGGCAACCTGTCTCTCGATTTTTCACAGAACGAATTTCAACCTTTGGCTGCGCGTATGCGGCCAGAGTCACTTGAACAATATATCGGACAAAAACATTTATTCGCCGAAGGTAAACCTTTACCTCGTGCAATAAAATCCGGTCACTTACATTCAATGATCTTGTGGGGACCTCCGGGAACAGGTAAAACGACATTGGCCGAGATTATCGGTCACTATGCACAAGCTGATATTGAACGTATTTCTGCGGTAACGTCGGGTATTAAAGAAATCCGAGAATCAATAGAAAAAGCACGCCAAAATCGAAGTGCAGGGCGTAGAACAATTCTCTTTGTTGATGAAGTCCATCGCTTTAATAAAAGCCAGCAAGACGCTTTTTTGCCTCATATTGAAGATGGTACGATTACGTTTATTGGTGCCACCACAGAAAATCCTTCCTTTGAATTAAATTCAGCCCTCTTATCACGTGCTAGAGTTTATTTATTGAAGTCATTGGATGAGAACGATATTGAAGAAGTGCTTTTACAGGCCATGGG
This sequence comes from Providencia sp. Je.9.19, assembly GCF_051129765.1. NCBI lineage: Bacteria > Pseudomonadati > Pseudomonadota > Gammaproteobacteria > Enterobacterales > Morganellaceae > Providencia > Providencia sp. Je.9.19. Next base: position 117,387 of record NZ_JBCPSS010000003.1, on the reverse strand, counting down.
AGATGCTTCCCGAGGCTTTGGTGGACAAAATATTATTCTACCGGATAGCACAAGAAAAATGATTGCTCAGCTGGTTAATGGGGATGCTCGACGTTCTCTTAACTTACTTGAAATGATGGCTGATATGGCAGAATCGGATAGCCATGGTCAGCGTATTCTCACAGCTGATCTGCTCAAAGAAGTTAGCGGTGAGCGCACGGCGCGTTTCGATAAAAATGGTGACCGTTATTATGATTTAATTTCGGCTTTGCATAAATCCGTGAGAGGCTCAGCGCCTGATGCGGCATTATATTGGTATGCAAGAATTATTACCGCAGGCGGTGACCCATTATATGTTGCTCGCCGTTTGTTGGCGATTGCCTCTGAAGATGTGGGGAATGCAGATCCTAGAGCAATGCAAGTGGCAATTTCTGCTTGGGATTGCTTTACGCGTGTTGGCCCTGCGGAAGGCGAGCGAGCCATTGCTCAAGCTATCGTTTATTTAGCTTGTGCCCCGAAAAGCAATGCAGTTTATACCGCTTATAAAGCGGCGATTAAAGATGCGCAAATGCAGCCGGATTATGATGTACCGGAGCATTTAAGAAATGCTCCGACAAAACTATTAAAAGAGCTGGGAGCTGGAAAAGAGTATCGCTATGCTCATGATGAATTAAATGCTTATGCCGCGGGAGAAAATTATTTTCCAGAAGCAATGAAAGCAACGCGTTATTATTATCCAACCAAACGTGGGCTAGAAACTAAAATCGCAGAAAAACTAGACTGGTTAACCCAACAGGATCAAATTAGCGCCACAAAACGCTATCGCTAATGTGGGCAATGCGGTAAGGTTATAATGTAAAACACATTACTTTTACGTATAGTGCTAGAAGGCACTATATTATTAAGTACTATCAATAACTAACAATGATCACAGGATAAGCATGCTCGATCCCAATTTACTGCGTACGGAGCTAGACGCGGTTGCTGAAAAACTGGCTCGCAGGGGTTTTACCCTCGATGTGGAAAAGCTGCGTGAATTAGAAGAACGCCGCAAAGTTTTACAAGTTGAAACTGAAACACTGCAAGCAGACCGTAACTCTCGATCGAAAACTATTGGTGCAGCTAAGGCACGTGGTGAAGATATTGAGCCATTACGTCAGGAAGTTAACCAGCTAGGTGAGAGATTGGATTCCGCTAAGGTGGAGTTAGACAAACTGCAGCAAGAAATTCGTGATATTACATTAAGTATTCCGAATATTCCTGATGACCAAGTTCCTGATGGTAAAGACGACTCAGAGAACCTTGAAGTTGCACGTTGGGGTGAACCTCGTAAGTATGACTTTAAAGTTAAAGATCATGTTAGTTTAGGCGAATTATCGGGTGGCTTAGATTTTGCGGCTGCGGTTAAATTAACTGGTGCTCGTTTTGTGGTGATGAAAGGGCAAATTGCTCGCATGCACCGTGCACTGGCTCAGTTTATGCTTGATTTGCACACAGAACAACATGGTTATCTTGAACTTTATGTTCCGTATCTTGTTAATCACGATACTCTGTATGGTACTGGTCAATTACCTAAATTTGGCGAAGATCTTTTCCATACTAAGCCTCTTGAAGAAGAAGCGGATAGCAGCACTTATGCATTGATCCCAACGGCAGAAGTTCCGGTAACTAACTTGGTTCGTGATGAAATTTTGGATGAAGAATCACTTCCTCTAAAAATGACAGCACATACACCTTGTTTCCGTTCTGAAGCTGGCTCATATGGTCGCGATACTCGCGGTCTTATTCGTATGCATCAGTTTGATAAAGTTGAGCTTGTACAAATTGTTCATCCAGAAAAATCTATGGATGCATTGGAAGAGCTAACTGGCCATGCAGAGAAAGTTTTACAACTACTGAACTTGCCTTATCGTAAAGTGCTCTTGTGCACAGGTGATATTGGCTTTGGTTCACGTAAGACTTACGATCTTGAAGTCTGGTTGCCAGCACAAGATACGTATCGCGAAATCTCATCTTGTTCAAATATGTGGGATTTCCAAGCGCGTCGTATGCAAGCTCGTTTCCGTGGTAAAAACGATAAGAAACCTCAACTGGTTCATACGCTGAATGGTTCAGGACTTGCTGTTGGTCGTACTCTAGTCGCAGTACTTGAAAACTACCAATTAGCCGATGGTCGTATAGAAGTACCAGAAGTATTACGTCCATATATGAAAGGCTTAGAATATATTGGTTAATATCGTTATTTGCTTATCAGCAACGTATTAATAACCCATATTTCAAATCAAACCGTCACTTTTTAAGTGGCGGTTTTTTATTTATCAACAAACGTTATCCTTCTCAGTTTTTTCCTGACTCCTCCTAACTATTTTCCATATAGGTATTTATTATAAGTACGATTACGCTTGCGTGATAAATTAATAGCTTGTAGAGAATATAATGGAAATAGTAATCGGTGTTTTTTTATTAGCAGGGTTCATTAAAGGGGTGATTGGCTTAGGGTTACCAACCATAGCCATGGGGTTGCTGAGTATAACCATGGAACCGATAATCGCAGCAAGTTTACTTATTATTCCTTCATTTGTGACTAATATCTGGCAACTTTGCATTGGGCCTAAATTTGGGGTGTTAATCAAGCGATTTTGGCCTTTTATTGTGGGCGTTTTTATCGGGACTTTTTTTAGTTTTTTACCACCATTGACGTCAGACTCTTCATGGACACTACCCTCATTGGGAGTCATGTTGTCTATTTATGGAATATGGGGAATTACTGCAAAAAGGTTACCTGTTATTAATCGTCATTCTGAAAAAAAACTTTCGCCTATTATTGGTTATCTTACTGGTGTAATAACTACCGCTACGGGAGTTTTTGTGATCCCAGCTGTTCCTTATTTACAGTCACTTCAATTAAATAAAGATGAATTAATTCAGACTCTTGGTTTAGCATTTACTGGTTCTACAATTGCATTGGCTATACAGCTTTTATTGAGCCAACAACTTGGTGGTATCAATTATTTATTATCGGCTATCGCGTTAATACCTGCGATTATTGGAATGTATATAGGACAATATTTACGAAGTAGAATCAGTGAAATTATGTTTCGCCGATGTTTTTTTGCTGGATTGATCTTATTAGGTAGTTACATGACATTAGAGTAAAAAATACTTTTAGTTAGCAATAAACTGAATAAACTCATTGGTGTATTCGGGGAGTTCGTTGAAATTTCGGGCACAGATGACTAATTTACGTTGTGCCCAATTATCCGTGAGAGGGATAGCTTTAGTTGTTTGAGAATCGGAAAACCGGTTAGCGGCATATTTTGGAATAATGGCAACACCTACACCATTACTGACTATTTGCATAATAGCATCGATGGTTGGCATTCTGACTCTGTAGCTTAGGCGCTTACCGAGTTGTTGGGCATGTGCATCGATATGTTTCTGTAAAGTGATACCTTCAGTTAAGCCTACAAACTCGGCTTCAGCAATATCAGCAAAAGAGATATTTTTGTATTGTGCCCATTGGCTATTTTTATGAGCGAAAACAATTAGTTCATCGTCACAAAGTGGGTAAGTTTCTAATCCTCTTAAGTCAGTAGAGTCGGCCACAATACCTAAATTGGCAAGGCGATTTTTAATTGTGCTCACTATATCTGAACTCGACATTTCTTTAACAGAAATTGACATGTTTGGCTGTTGTTGTAAATAAGCGCCAACTCGTTTAGGTAAAAATTCCATTTGGGCGGATGAATTGCATAAAATATTAATATGACCTCGTAAGCCTTGGTTATATTGCCTTAATTCACTGCGCATATGTTCGAATTTTTGCAAGATAACATGCGCATGTTCAGATAATGAATACCCTGCGTTTGACAATGAAATACCTTTCGTTGAACGAGTGAACAGCAATACACCTAACTCATTTTCCATTCCACGGATACGCTCACTTGCTGATTGTAACGTTAAATTAGATAACGAAGCGCCGCCAGTAATACTCCCTGCTTCTATCACATTTAAAAATAAACGAAGGTCAGTCATATCAAAACGCATAACAATGAATACTCCATTTCTAATGAAAGAATATTATTGGTTTAGTTAACAAGGTTTAGTGTATCAAGAGAGGGAAAGTATGATAAGAAAAAGCGGTAATAATTTAATATTCCCGCTTTGGTGTATCTTTTATTAATCTAATTTCGTACTTTAGATTAATTTTATCTTATTGAATAATAGAATTATTCTGTGGTGCTTGAGTGTTCATTTTTGCTGTTTCCGCAAAGAATAAGCTGCGGTAGCTGCTGTAATAAGCCACATACATAATAGGCATAGAGATTAATAAACCTAAGCCTAAAGGAATAACAGAAATAATAACCAAAATGGCCAGCACGATAAAGAATAGGATACCCGGTAAGATATTTTTCTTAACAGCCTGTAAGCTTGCAGAAATTGCCTCGCCTACTTTGAATTCGTGGTTCATGATCAGAGCAGGTGCAAACCAAGTTAATGCCGTACCCACTAATGCAGCAATACCCATAACGATAGCTGCAATAGCGAATGTGCCAGAAGAGGCAAAAATAGCCGCATCTGAAGGGCCACCGTATTGATCAGCTTCCATCATGAGACTAAAAATAGCAGAACCACCAATAATAAAGGCGATTATCATTCCAACAAGATTAGCGGCGAAGTTAATTGCACCAACAGCAAATAGTGCACCGAATTTTTGTTGGAACCCAGCAAATAGTAAACCAATTTCTGCTTGACCTGTTTTACGTTGATTTTCACAAATCGCAATGATACCACCAAGAAAAATTGGGGTAATGAAAGTGATCAGTAAATTTAAAAATGGGATCATGGATACGATGAAGATAAGGGCAAATAATACGATGTTGATTAAGACCCACATTCCCAATTTTTCTTTAACGAGAGACCAGGATTGACTGATCCAGTTAACACCTTCACCTGCATCAACTGCACGTGGTTGGTTAAGAAAAACCAACGTATCAACGGAAGGCGTATTTGTTGGTGCAGGGGAGTTGCCTGCATTAAAATTGTCATTATTCATGATAAAGAAGGAACCTATTAGTAGTATAAAAGTAGTAGTGTGAAAGCAATATTATTAATTTTAAATGAAATTTAGAAATTATTCTGTGTAAAATCGATGCTATTAATACTAAAAGTCATCAACACTAGTATGTCGATATGCGGCAGCATTATAAAGCAGACTATTCTGGTAAGGTATGATTGATTAAAATTTTCCTATATAAACTATATTAATAGTTTATATAAAGTTAGCACAGAATTTTATAAAGTTTAGTTGTAATTAATGGGGAACTTTAAGTTATAAATTCTTATTCAATGAGATTAAAACTCATTAAAAGAGCTATTAATTATCATTGTTAGTATTATTTTTGATGTAATGGGTTAATTGCTATCCGAATTGGAAGAGGGAAATGGCAGTCATGCAAACGGATTCTTTATTGCAGCCGATATATTTAGTGAGTAGTGTGTTGTTTATCTTCAGGGTGTAAAAGTGTTCTAGGCCCTATACAGAGCCTAGAAATAATTTTAATAAATAACCTTATGGCCATAACTTTCAAGGATATTTTTTACGCGTTCCATGACTTCTTTGGATGGAGGTTTTACGCCATCTAGCTTGTACTCTTCACCCATGGTTTCCCATTTATGTTTGCCGAGCTCATGGTAAGGCAATAACTCAAATTTTTCGATATTAGTCATATCTTTGGTAAATTCACCTAATAAATGCACCGAATGGTCATCATCGCTCCAGCCTGGCACAACCACATAACGCACCCAAGTTTTTTGATTACGTTTTGTGAGATAGCGGGCAAACTCAAGGGTACGATGGTTCGATACGCCGACTAATTTTTGGTGAATATCATCGTTAATTTGCTTTAAGTCAAGCATGACTAAATCGGTTACATCCATCAGCTCATCGATAACCGGATCGTAACGACGTACAAAGCCATTGGTATCTAAGCAAGTATGAATATTTTCTTGTTTGCAGGCGCGGAACCAATCACGAACAAATTCTGCTTGTAAAATAGCCTCACCACCAGATGCCGTAACACCACCGCCAGTTGCATTCATAAAATGGCGATAGGTGACAGCTTCTTTCATCAGTTCTTCAACCGTCACAATTTGGCCGGTATGAGTGTCCCAAGTATCGCGATTATGGCAATACAGACAGCGCATTAAGCACCCTTGAAAGAAAACGATGAATCGTATACCAGGACCATCGACCGTACCGCAGGACTCAAAAGAGTGGATGCGGCCAAACGTCGCAGGAGGGGCTGTTATTGAAAGACTCGTTGTCGGGATAGTGTCAGCAGTTGGTATTATATTTTTTGTCGACATAGCAGGAACTCCAAAATATCCGTCATAATTTAAATTGTTGGATGATTAGCTGTGCTCAATTAAGTTACTTGGCTTACATACTGATGTATGTTTTTTCAAGCTATTCTTGTTTACCACTAACTACAATTAAATTATTTCGGTATAGCTAAAAAAGCCCCAAAAATCAGGGGCTTTTAATTTATTTTAACTTCTTAAGCTAATTATTACATTGAACTTGTGAAAGTACGAGTAATAACGTCTTGCTGTTGTTCTTTAGTTAGTGAGTTAAAACGCACTGCATAACCAGAAACACGGATAGTCAATTGTGGGTATTTTTCAGGATCTTCCATCGCTTCTAACAGCATTTCACGATTCATTACGTTGACGTTTAAATGCTGACCGCCTTCGATAGATGATTCGTGATGGAAATAACCATCCATCAGACCCGCTAAGTTGGTTTTACGAACATCATCATCTTTACCTAACGCATTTGGTACGATAGAGAAAGTATAAGATATACCGTCTTTTGCGTAAGCAAATGGTAGTTTAGCAACAGATGTCAGTGATGCGACAGCACCTTTCTGGTCACGACCATGCATTGGGTTAGCACCTGGTCCAAATGGTGCGCCAGCACGACGTCCATCTGGTGTATTACCTGTTTTCTTACCATACACAACGTTAGATGTGATAGTTAGGATTGACTGAGTTGGTACCGCATTACGGTAAGTATGTAGTTTCTGAATTTTCTTCATGAAACGTTCAACTAGGTCACAAGCAATATCATCAACGCGTGAGTCATTGTTACCGAACTGTGGATATTCGCCTTCAATTTCGAAATCTACAGCGATACCGTCTTCGTCACGGATAGGTTTAACTTTTGCATATTTAATTGCAGACAATGAGTCAGCTGCAACAGATAGGCCAGCGATACCACATGCCATTGTACGATATACATCACGGTCGTGTAGTGCCATCAGAGATGCTTCATAGCTATATTTATCATGCATATAGTGAATGATATTTAGTGCAGTGACATACTGAGTGGCTAACCAATCCATAAAGTGGTCCATGCGATCCATTACAGTATCGAAATCAAGGACTGCATCTAAGATAGGTGCATGCTTAGGACCAACTTGCATTTTCAGTTTTTCGTCAATACCACCATTGATGGTATACAGCATGGTTTTCGCTAAGTTAGCGCGAGCACCGAAGAACTGCATTTGTTTACCAACAATCATTGGGCTTACGCAACATGCGATAGCATAGTCATCATTGTCGAAATCTGGACGCATCAGGTCATCGTTTTCATACTGAACTGATGAAGTATCGATAGAAACTTTCGCTGCATATTTTTTAAAGTTCATAGGCAGTTTTTCTGACCACAGGATAGTCATGTTCGGCTCAGGAGATGGGCCCATGGTATACAGTGTGTTCAGGAAGCGGAAGGTACTTTTGGTCACTAAAGTACGACCATCAAGACCCATACCACCTAATGATTCAGTTGCCCAAATTGGGTCACCAGAGAACAGTTCATCATACTCAGGAGTACGTAAGAAACGTACCATACGTAATTTCATGACCAAATGGTCAATCAATTCTTGAGCTTGTTCTTCTGTGATTTTGCCTGCTGCAAGGTCACGTTGAATATAAGTGTCTAAGAAAGTCGATACACGACCAAATGACATTGCTGCGCCATTTTGTGATTTAACTGCGGCTAAGTAACCGAAGTAAGTCCACTGAACAGCTTCTTGTGCGTTAGTTGCAGGAGCTGAGATGTCGTAGCCATATTTAGCAGCCATCTCTTTCATTTGACCCAATGCACGATGTTGTTCAGCAATTTCTTCGCGCAATTGGATAGTCATTTCCAAATCGTCGCCTTGCTCTAATTTAGCTTGCAACGAAGTGAATTGACTGAATTTGTCTTTCATCAGGAAATCAATACCGTATAGCGCAACGCGACGGTAGTCACCAATGATACGGCCACGGCCATATGCATCAGGTAAGCCTGTTAAGACACCTGATTTACGACATTTTAAAATGTCTGGAGTATAGACATCGAAAACACCTTGGTTATGTGTTTTACGGTAGTCAGTGAAGATTTTTTTCAGGCTTGGATCTAATGTACGATCGTAAGCTTTACATGAACTGTCAACCATTTTGATACCACCGAACGGGATAAGACCACGTTTCAGAGGTGCATCGGTTTGAAGGCCAACAATTTGTTCTAATTCTTTTGTGATATAACCAGCATCATGGGAAGTGATAGTTGAAGCAACATCTGTATCAAAATCAACCGGAGCGTGAGTACGGTTTTCGATTTTGATCCCTTCCATGACTTTATCCCATAATGCATCTGTTGCTGGGGTAGAGCCTGCTAAGAAAGATTCATCACCTTCATATGGAGTGTAGTTTTTCTGGATGAAGTCACGTACGTTCACGTTATTCTGCCAGTCACCTTGATTAAAACCTTGCCATGCTAAAGCGAATTTTTCATTTAACTCGGACATGATACTTTTACCTTTTAACAATGGATCTTTGTGAGATCTTAATGAATCTTTTGTGTGTTAGTAGCGATTAATGTTTTTGGCTACTACGTAAATGCATTAACCAATAAACTAGGCCGACTAATAAAGCGCCGCCAATAATATTTCCGATAGTTACTGGAATGAGATTTTCTGTAATAAAGTTTCCTACCGTAAGATGTGAAAACTGATCAGGAGACATATTGATCTGAGTCCAATACTCAGCAGGAGCAAATTCTTTAATCATGATACCAAGCGGTATCATAAACATGTTAGCGATACTGTGTTCAAATCCACTAGCAACAAACATTGCGATTGGCATAATTAAAACTAACAGTTTATCTGTCAAACTACGACCTGCATAGCTCATCCAAACTGCTAAACAAACCATTAAGTTTGCTAAAATTCCTAAAGCAACAGCTTCAACAAAAGTGTGATGGAGTTTATGACTAGTTGTTTGTAGTACATTCAATCCCCATTGACCATTAGCCGCTGTGTATTGACCCGCAAACCAAATCAGTGCCACAAAAAATAATGCGCCAATTAAGTTACCGATATAGACATTAAACCAGTTTAGCAGCATTTGCCCCCAAGTGATCTTGCCTGATGCTTTAGAAACAATAGTAAGTACAGTAGAAGTGAAGAGATCGGCACCACACACAACAACTAACATTAACCCAAGGGAGAAGCAAATCCCACCAATCAGTTTGGTAAAACCGAAGGGAGCCTCAGCTGCACCTGTTGTTGCAGTGATATAGAATACAAAAGCGATAGAGATAAACATACCGGCAGTAAATGCTGACAAGTAGGTAATTGCAGGATGTTTATTTGTTTTATAAACACCAGAATCATCTGCGACCTGGGCCATTATAGCAGGTGGTAATAAATTAAAAGGATTGTCAGCTTTCATACCAACACTCTCTTACAAAGTTGATTAATTATAGCACGCAATTATAGTAACAAACGGGATAAGTGAGAAATTTGATATGGATCATAAACTTCATCAAGAAAACGTCCAAAATAGTGATATAAATGTTAAAAACCATGTTAACTCAATGATATTTAACATAAAAATAAAGTTTAAAATTTATAAATATTTTTTAAAAACTGGATAAAAAGAGTTCAGTTAGGTAAATATATGCACTTAAATGTTAATTAATTACAGTGAATGTCGCGATTTTGATCATTAATTTAACTTATAGAAAGATAAAGGCCCTAAGGCCTTCATCTAATTTGGAATATCATGCATTGTTGCGTTTTGCTTTTTGCAGTTTTTCATAGGCTGCAAGTAGAGCTTGATGTGCTGGTAACGCTTTTAATTCATCATCAATAGCCCATAACCCATAGAAGCAAGATTCACCTGCAATTGCCGCAGATGCCGCATCGACGGCTTCTTCACCATACATACGTACGAACGCAGGGTAATATTGCGCAGGGTTTCGCTCATCTTCTTGAGATAGCAGCAATAACGTCTGCAAACAACGATAGTAATTAGCGCGTTGCGTTGTTAATACTGAGCTATTGAAGTCTTGGGTCCATTCTACCCATGCGAGTGCTTGCTCAAGATCTCCGCCAGCAAGTGCTAGCATTGATTTTAATTCACCAATGCGCAGATTACTCCAGCCATTATCTTTACCGACAGCCAAGCCCAGTAGCTCACGTACACGAGTGAAATCATCTAGACCGTCATCATCTAATTGCTCAATCAGTGCGAGATAATCCTCTTTTTTCCATTGGCTCTCAGGCAATGCCATAATGGTATCGCGCAAATAAGCTCCCATCGCATTATTGGCTAAATGAAGATCTTCAACTGGATAAATATCTGACATGCTAGGGACAAGTATACGACAGGCGTATACACCTAAATGGTTATAATCTGCGATGTAAACTTCAGCATCTAATGTATTGAAAATACTAATTAGTGTTGCAAATTCTTCTTGGGTAGTTCCTTTAAAGCTCCAGTCAGCAAATTCATAATCTGCATCTTCTTTAAATAGATCCCAGCTAATTAGACCACTTGAATCAATAAAGTGAGTTTCTAAATTAGTATGTTCAGCAACTTCTTCATCATCAAATGTTGGTGCATTAAAGACATCAAGATCTTTTAGCCCGCGGCCTTGTAATAGCTCAGTAACGGTACGCTCAAGGGCGACACCAAAGTCAGGGTGTGCACCGAAAGAAGCGAAACAGCTACCATTTTGTGGATTAAATAAGACGACACAAATAACAGGGAATTGCCCGCCGAGTGATGCGTCATAACAAAAGATAGGGAAACCTTCTTTTTCAAGGGTCTCAATTGATTCGACGATACCTGGATAACGAGCCATCACATCTGCTGGGATCGCGGGTAAACTAATACTTTCTGCAATGATTCGGTTTTTCACGAAACGTTCAAAAACCTCAGATAGCCCTTGTACACGGGCTTCATTAGCAGTATTTCCTGCTGACATGCCATTAGACACATACAGGTTCCCAATAATATTCATTGGGATATAAACCGTGGTGTTATCAGATTGACGCGTAAACGGCAGTGCACAAATACCACGTTCATCATTACCTGATTGTAGGTCAATGAGCTGACTCGCAGCTAGGATATTATCAGGGTCATAAAACTTAAGCAAACGTGGGTCAAGGATACCTTCTGGCAGGCTATCATCGTCAGTTAATGGGAACCATTTTTCATTTGGATAATGAACAAAGTCACCTTCTGCAATAGATTTACCTAAATAAAAATCAGCAAAAAAGTAGTTTGTTGATAAACGTTCAAAGTATTCGCCAAGGGCAGAGGCTAATGCGGCTTTTTTGCTAGCACCTTTGCCATTGGTAAAACAAAGAGGACACTCTTTATCGCGAATATGCACTGACCAAACGTTTGGTACAGGGTTTAACCAAGACGCTTCTTCAATATCAAATCCCAATTTTTTTAATTTGGTTTGAAATGCATCAATGGAATCTTCAAGAGCGGCATCTTTGCCGGGTATAAATGTTTGGCTCATTGTCAGTCACTTGTAAATAGAGTGTTTCAGGCGGTCTATGATACGGATTTTTACCGCTGCGCTCACGCTTTTTATTCATTTCATTAAAAATCATCTGAAAGCTAAATATTTTTCCTAAAATAATTATATAGCTCACAACAACAGTACGCTAAAACCACATAATAACAGCAGGTTATTTAATTAAAGGAAAATAGGATGAAACACAGAAATAAAACACTACTTGCTACGCTGATTTCACTGTTTGCCGCTTCAGCATTAGCACAGCCAAATATTATGGTGCTTGCAACGGGCGGTACTATTGCAGGCGGTGGAGATTCTGCCACTTCATCAAGCTATCAAGCGGGTAAAGTTGGTATTGATGCTTTAATTAATGCGGTTCCTGAAACAAAAAAAATTGCCAATCTCAGTGGTGAGCAATTAGTGAATATTGGCTCTCAGGATATGAATGACCAAGTGTGGCTGACACTTGCTAAAAAAATTAATCAAGATTGTGATAAAACGGATGGTTTTGTTGTTACACATGGTACAGATACCTTAGAAGAAACGGCATTCTTTTTGGATCTAACGACAAATTGTAAAAAGCCGATTGTATTGGTTGGAGCAATGCGTCCTTCTACTGCGTTGGGTGCCGATGGGCCTTTAAATCTCTACAATGCGGTCGTATTAGCATCTGACAAGTCCGCAGGAGATCGTGGAGTATTGATGGTGATGAATGATAAAGTCATTCAAGGTCGAAATGTGGTTAAAATGAATACAACACAAGTGCAGGCATTTGATGCGGTTAATGCAGGGGCAGAAGGTTTTATTCATGATGGAAAAGTGACTTTTTATCAAGCAGCGCAACCACGTAGTGATAAAGCGGCATTTGACGTCAATAAACTCGAAAAACTCCCTGCGGTTGGTATTGTTTATAATTATGCCAATGCATCCGCAGCGCCTATCAAAGCACTGAGAGAAGAGGGTGTTGAAGGTATTGTGAGTGCAGGTGTTGGTAATGGTAATATGTATAAAACTATTTTTGAAGCTTTAGCTAATGCGGCAAAACAAGATGTCGTGGTTGTGCGCTCAAGCCGTGTACCAACAGGTTATACCACGCGTAATGCGGAAGTGGATGATAATTTATATGGTTTTGTGGCATCAGAAAGACTTAATCCACAAAAAGCACGTGTATTATTGCAATTAGCTCTAACACAAACTAAAGATCCGAAACAAATTCAAGCCTTATTTGAGAAGTACTAATTTCTAACTGGTTTTTTATATATGAAGATCCGTAACAATATTGTTGCGGATTTTTTTTAAACAAATATCTATTATTGCTTATTATTTTTTATCAAAAAAAACAAAAAAAAATATCTAAATATACTTGTAGCACTAATAGATTTTGACTCAATTAGGTCAATGTGGTGATAGTATTTAAGCAATTATACTAATACTTAACAAATAAGATGGCTAAATAGCAATTTTTAAGCTTTATTTCTGATGATTGAATATTGTTTTATTCTGTATTTTCTCTATTAGTTTTCTCTTTATTATTCTTATATTTCAATTTATTAAGGTTTGTTTTGGCATGATTTTGTTACTGGCAATTTGTATTGCTAAATAATATTAATGTGTCATCGATCATGTTTTGGCAATAAAACTAATATCGATGTTGATAATTCGTGTCGCGAAAAATAGGCTAATAGCATCACAAATGACATCAGTTATTGTGAGTAATTAGATTAAAATTGAAAATTAAGTCGTATTTTGGCCGAACAATAATTCTAAAAAAATATTAGAGGAAATACAGAATGGTTAATAAATTTGTCAATCCTGGCAGGAAGTTGCTCGTCTTAAAAATAGCGATAGCAATGCTTCCTATTGGTTACCAACCTATAATGTACGCAGAACAATTTCTTGATGATTCAAAGCTAACAGGTGGATTGTATTATTGGCAGCGAGATCGTTCGCGTAAAGATTTAAATCCAAGCAGTGATAAATATAATAAATATGCAGATAACCTTAAGCACTCAACATTTAATGCCAATCTTGATTTTTCGTCTGGCTATTTTCAAGATGTAATTGGGTTGGATCTCGCTGCGTTCACAGCAATCGAACTATCAAATAGTGGTCCGGCAGCACCAAATGAAATCGGTTTTAGTGATGCAAGATCGCGTTGGGATGAAAAATATACTGGTGATAGAAGTGGTGTCAGTATTTATAAAGCGGCTGCCAAAATGAAATATGGTCCTTTCTGGGGGAGAGGGGGTTATATTCAACCGACAGGACAAACGTTATTAGCATCCCACTGGAGTTACATGCCTGGAACATATCGAGGGCTAGAAGTTGGTGCTGTTTTTGATTTTGAGCAAAATGGTGAGCTCAGCGCATCTTATATGTGGACTGACCGCTATAAAGCGCCTTGGTATACTGAAATGTATAATTTTAGAGAGGCGGATGGACAAACAGGGATCAGTTATTTACATGCAATTGGCTTTAAATATGATTTCAAAAACTCATTAGTGCTTGAGGGTTCTTATGGTCAAGCTAAGGGTTATATGGATCAGTATTTTGCTAAAGCATCTTATGCGGTTCCAATTGCTGACCGAGATTTACGTATGTCTTATCAGTTCTACGGTTCTGAAGATAAGGTCACTGATGGTGGTGTGAATGATGTTTATGATGGATTAGCTTGGTTACAAGCGATGACCTTAGGTTATACCTATGAGCAATTCGACTTTAAAGTGGAAGGAACTTACGTTAAAGCAGAAGGAAATCAAGGGTATTTCTTACAACGTATGACCCCAGGTTGGGCGACTTCAAATGGACGCATGGACATTTGGTGGGATGGCCGTTCAGATTGGAATGCGAATAATGAAAAGGCATTATATGCAGGTGTTATGTATGATTTGAAAAATTGGGATTTAGCGGGTTGGAAAGTAGGAACCTCATATATCTATGGCTGGGATGCGAAACCTAGTACTAACACGCAGTATGCACAAGATGTACGCCTAAAAGAGAGTGCTTGGAATTTTGATATACTGTATACCGTTCAAACTGGACGAGCAAAAGACACTTCATTTAAATTACATTTTACCAAGTATGATAATCATACCGATATTCCTAGCTGGGGTGGTGGATATGGTAATATCTTCCAAGATGAAAAAGATATTAAGTTTATGGTTATGATGCCATTTACTATTTTCTAAAATTAGCCTATTTGGTTTGAGTCACTGTCATAAAGTAATTATGGCAGTAACTTACCAAAATAAGTGATACAAAAACGATTAGCATATATATTAATAATCAATTTAATGAGCATAATAAAAAAATGCACTTATATCGATTAATTGTGGGCTAACTAATAGTTAATTAAGCATAAAAAAACAAGATGAATGTTTGTCATCTTGTTTTTTATTTATAATATTATGTTTATAACGCTCATTATGGATATAGATAAAGGAGCCATTTGTTATAATGATGCAATGTTTTTTTCAGGTACTTCTTGTTTAATTTTATCTTTTAGTACAGTTACTTTTTCTGCCTGTATTGCTACATTTTTTACTTTTGCCTGCCCTGATAATATGCCACCTTTTTTAATCGACAAACTGGTATATTGGATAACGCCGTGAATCTCACCATTGTTCTCGATACTAATTGAATCAGATAAGCATTCACCTTCAACTTTGCCATTAACAACGAGTTCTTTGCTGGTTATATTTCCGGTGACTTGACCATTTAACATTACTTTAACAGTATTATCTTTTCCTGTGATATTTCCAATCACTTTACCATAGATATGAACGAGTTCATTTGCCGTAATATTGCCTTCAAATACAACGTCTCTAGCAATTATAGTATTGGTTTTTTCTTCACTTACTGTCGGTGTTGACACGCCAGTTTGTTCTTCTCTCATTGGTATGATCTCTGGTTGAGTCGTTGATATGGCATTTTCTGGTGCTGATTTATTTTGTTTTCTGGTGAACATGTTACTTACCTTTTTCTGATTAAAGTATAAGACCAAGAACAGAATTGATAATACAAATGAAAATAGGCTCAGGGTAGAGCGACTAAAAATCCATGCTATCAAAGTAAGAAACCAGAAGAAAAAACTAGTATTAATAAAAAGATATGATTTTCTCATTACTTAATCTCTTACAAATTATTATAACGACTGAATAAAACATAAGGTAATTAGGTTACAGAAAGTTAACTTAATTCTATTGTTACAATTAAAACGCGTATTTATTTTAATTTTTTGAGTGTAGGATTTCATAACGCTAAGATAATTTAACTCTAATTTAGCGTATTGCGTGTAAGACTTTATTGGTATTAATTTTGTGTATATGAAGTAAACAAAATAAAGTGCCTTTAACGTATTATCCTGTGTCTTATGTATTAGTAAGGATAAGATAATTAGCCAATTAATATAAAGGATTTAAACTGAATTGCAACACATTATAGCTTAGCTTTATGTTTAACATTAAAGCAGATAATAAAAGTTATAAATTAAGTACTTAAGTCAACTATTAGTGTTTTTTACTGTTAGAGATAGATTAAATATATGAGATTCTTAAAAGGTGCGTTAGATGTTTTTTTATGGCGCTAAATAAATAAATTTAAGCGTTGTTGTGATAAATAATGATGGCAGTTAGATGAACTATATAAAAAAAATACCTGATAACATTAGGCTATCAGGTATTTTAAGATTTAATCGTAACATTACTGTAACGTCATCGACATCACGATAAGTGTACTAAGTTATTCTTTTGCTTCATGTGCATCAGCATTACTACGGCAGTCATTACCATCGGTGCAGTGGCCATAGAGGTACAAGCTATGGTTAGATAGCTTAATTCCGTGGCGTGCAGCGATATTTCTCTGACGAGTTTCAATTGATTCATCAGTAAACTCAATCACTTTTCCACAATCCAAACAGATTAAGTGGTCATGGTGATGCTGCTGAGTTAATTCGAATACAGATTTTCCACCCTCGAAATTATGACGGGTGACAATACCTGCATCATCAAATTGGTTTAATACACGGTATACCGTAGCCAACCCGATCTCTTCACCAATATCAATTAGCTTTTTATAGAGATCTTCCGCACTGACGTGATGGCACTCAGGCTCCTGAAGTACTTCCAGAATTTTTAATCTAGGAAGAGTGACTTTGAGTCCAGCATTTTTCAATGCTTTATTGTTGTCTGTCATGCGGGTTTGTCCTGTATCTTGAATCATGAATTTAACAATAATGAGACATTTTTAACATAAATCCAGTTGTCTTCTAAACTGATTTACAATTATAGGCATGGAAAACAAAAATAGAAACCATGTATTGTCTCATTATTATAATTATATTCTAAGAGCTTACTGATTAAGCTCTTAATTGAGCATTAGCCAATAATTTCAGCAAGAGACATTTCTTCAGAGATCTGTTTTACCCATGCATCAACACGTTCATCAGTCAGCTCTGGCTGGCGATCTTCATCAATTGCTAGGCCGATAAAATGGTTATCATCAGCCATACCTTTAGATACTTCAAAGTTATAACCTTGAGTCGGCCAATGACCTACGATAACAGCGCCTCTTGGCTCGATAATATCGCGGATAGTTCCCATCGCATCGCAGAAGTATTCCGCATAATCTTCTTGGTCACCACAACCAAATAGTGCGACAAGTTTGCCTTCAAAATTAATTTCTTCGAGCGTTGGGAAAAAATCATCCCAATCACATTGAGCTTCACCGTAATACCAAGTCGGGATACCAAGAAGTAGGATATCAAAAGCCTCGATGTCTTCTTTGCTACATTTAGCAATATCGTGGATTTCTGCAACGTCCTTGCCTAATCTTTCTTGGATCATTTTGGCAATATTTTCTGTGTTACCTGTATCACTTCCGAAGAAAATGCCGATGACTGCCATAAAGTGATTAACCTCTTGTTTTTCTAGCAGCTTTAACATTTATCGCCTGCTAGAACTAAATTAGAACGAAAGTAAGTATAATTTTACGCCCTATTTTGGCGAAAAAACGTTGATAAGTCTGTCAAATTTGTGTGATTCATCAAGATGAAATTATTTGTTTGTTGCCTCAGAGGTTTGCTCTAGTTGAGACATCAATATTTCTTCAATTAATTCACTACGGCTTATATTTTTTTCTTCAGCTAACTGATTCAATACCGCGACAGCTTCTTCATTTAGTTTTAGTTCAACTCTGCGTAATCCATTGACTTTATCGCGTTTAAGTTGATTACGTTTGTTGATTCTTAATTGTTCATCCCGCGATAGCGGGCTAGTTTTAGGTCGCCCAGGCCTACGTTCCTCGGCGAACAAATCCAGTGTAGTGCGATCAGTTTGTTCTTTTGCCATATCTATTATTGCTAAAGGAGGGGTGTGCCAGTAATTCAGCGCGCAATGATACCCTAGCTGATTCTGTAGTGCCATAGTTGCATACATGCTCAAAGGACTTGATAGATTAAAAAAAAGGCACTTTTAATAAAAAAGCATCACTTGCTATATTAGTGATGCTTTTTTGTACTGTTATTGAGTTTGTTGTTGCCACAAACTTGCATATAACCCATTTTGTTTAAGCAAATTATCATGCGTATCCATTTCGGTGATTTCACCATCATGAATGACACAAATTTTATCTGCATGCATAATTGTATTGAGCCGGTGTGCAATGCTAATTACTGTTCTACCTTTAGCGATCGAAGGCATATTTGCCATAATAGCGGCTTCTGATTCATAATCCAGAGCAGAGGTTGCCTCATCAAGAATTAAAATATCAGGTTCTGTTAATAAGGCTCTAGCCAGAGCGATACGTTGACGCTGGCCACCTGACAAATTTAGTCCTCGTTCTGACAAGTGATAATTAAAGTTATCGGGCAACGACATAATAAAATCATAAGCCCCTGCTAATTTAGCGGCATGAATGAGTTGTTCGTCATTTGCTTGCGGATGGCTTAATCGAATATTTTCTGCAATTGTTCCTACAAATAGCATACTTTCTTGTAAGACCACGCTCATTCGTCTACGTAATGCAATTGTATCGGCTACAGCCAAATCCATACCATCAACAATTACTTGCCCATGTTGCGGAATATAAAGTCTCTGTAGTAATTTGGTTAAGGTACTTTTACCTGAGCCAGAAGGGCCGGTAATACCAATAAACTCTCCAGCTTTAATGGATAAAGATAGATTATTAAGTACCTCTGGCGTTTCGGGTTGATAACGAAAGCGAATATTTTGAAAATCAATTTGGCCTTGAATAGTTGCAGAGCTTGCAATTCCTTTGCGCTCATTTTCAATCGGGCTATCTAAAATATCGCCAACACGACGTAATGAAATAATTGTATGTTGAAAATCCTGCCAAATTTGAGCAAATCTTAGTACGGGTTGAGTGACATGTGCACTTAACATATTAAAAGCAACTAACTCTCCTGCCGTTATTCCGCCGTTTAAGACTTCTTTTACTCCAACCCATAATAATAGTGCAGTGGTTATTTTACTCACTAATGTCATTAATTGCGTCGCGACAACGCTACGAATAGAAACTTTAAAATTTTGCATCAACTGTTTACTGAGCAGTTTTTGCCAACGCTGATAGAAATATTTTTCTGTTGCTGTTGTTTTAACGGTTTCAATACCAGTAATTGTCTCCGTGAGAAAGGTTAGTCCGTTTTCATCAGCCTGATAGGCTTTTTCGGTTTGTTGACGAATAATAGGCCCAAGAATTAGCCAAAGGACAAAAAAGATCCCCATTGAACCGACAAGCATCCATGTCATGACGCTACTATAGGAGAACAAAACGGCAATAAATAAAATAACAAAGATAAAATCAACAAATAGCATCAATGTTGAACCCGTCAAAAATTGACGGATATGTGCTAATTCTCTGATTCGGGCAATGATTTTTCCTGTTGGTCTTAATTTAAAATAATTCAGTGGTAATGCCATTAAATGCCGATAAATTTTACCTGAGAGCTCAGCACTAATTTGAGTGCTTGAGTGACTAAATATTTTATTACGAATAAAACTATAAACAGGTTCCGCAATGGCAATAGCAAGGATGCCTAATGCTAAAATGTGTAAATTAGCTAAGCTACGTCCGACAAGGACTTTATCGATTAAATTTTGGAATAATAATGGACTAATTAAAGCAAACAGTTGAACGATAGCCGCAAGAATAAAAACATTTTTTAATTTGAAACGTTGGCGAAAAATGGAAGGAATAAACCAGCTAAAACCAAATGCTCTTTTTTGTTCAATTTCTAATTGTTCTTTGATTAATAAAACATTGAATTGAGTTTCTGGTGTGATATCTGTATTTTGCCATTGTGCGCTTTCAAAGGTTTTTGGATTAACCAAATTCAGTTCTTGATTGTGCGTTAAAATAAACCAAGTGCTATCAATACAAATCAGTGCGGGGAGTGGGATATCTGCTAGTTGGAGCTGTGTTAATAAAACGGATTGAGTTTCATAACCAAGAGTATGGGCACATTGCTTTAGTTCCCAATCAGTTGGTGAATAAGATTGCATACCAATAGCATGGGTTAGCTGATCAACCGTGACATTCTTTTGAAAGTGATTAGCAATCCAAACAAGGGCTTCCAGCCCATTATTATTAATTTGTTCCATTGATTACTTTTCTCTCATTGCGTTTGAAGTATATTCATTAATCGGGCTGAGCAAATAATCAATAATCCGTCGTTTTTCGGTTTTAATTTCAGCGACAATTGATAAACCTGGCGTTAGTTCAAGGTTATTTCCGTCTACGAGTAAATCTTTTTTATTTAGACCAATTTGTCCTAAAAAAACTAAACCTAAAGTTTCATCATGGGTGCTATCCCTTGAAATAGATAAAACTTCTCCCTCTATCGTGCCATAGCGGGTATAAGGGAAAGCATCAACTTTGATCATGGCTTTTTGGCCTTCTTGGATAAAGCCAATATCTTTATTTAAAATTTTAACTTCTGCCAATTGAACATCATTATTCGGGACGATGACCATTAATTGTTGTGCAGGTTGCAATACGGCGCCAAGCGTATGAGTAGCAAGTTGCTGCACAGTACCATCAACAGGAGCGCGAATAATTTCAAGTCGGTTACGTTCTTGATTTTTGAATAGTTCTTGCTCTAGAGAAACATGCTTAAATTCAGCTTGTTTGTGTTTTTCATCCCATTCTTGATATTTTTGCGTTTTAATCCTAACTAATTTATCTTTCAGTGAATGGTGCTGACTATCCAAGATAGATAACTCAGATTTTTTGGTGGTTTTTTCTTTTTTAGTGATCAAAAGTTCACGCTCTTGTTCTAGAAACTCTTTCTGACTAATAATTTGTTTTTGATTCAATTCATGATGGGCAGTGAGTCTCTTTTTGATATTAGTGATTAGCGCATCGATATCTTTTAACTCAACTTGCTTGGTACGATAATTAACTCTATTTAATTTAATTTCATTATCTATTTCATTGATTAATGAGTCGAATTCATTTTTCAGGCTTTGATAACTGAGTATGGCTCTATCTTGTTCGCTAGGTAAGAGTTGAGAAAAAAGTGGGGATGCGTCAACCGATTGTTCATTGAGCAATGCATGATGAATTATTTTTTCGCTAGTCTGGAAATTTCGTTGATAATTTAAACTGAGAATATCTTGATCGACACCTAATACTTTAACTGTTAGTAGTGCATCACCTTGTTTAACTAATTGACCATCTGAGACGTGAATATTTTGTAATCGACTTAATTCGAAGGCTTGAATTAACTGAGTGCGACCAGAAACAATTAATTTGCCTTGAGTTGTTGCCTGAATATCTAATTTGCCAATGAAAGACCAAATAATGGCAATGAGTATTCCAATACTTATTGTAATCGCAATACTAGTTGATAAATAGGACGGTGGTGTTTTTAATATTGCCAAATGGGAGGGCAAAAAACTGTTATAACGATTTTCTACTGATTTATCTTTCATAAATTACATCCATGTTATGACTTAAGAGATTGTTGTAGCGTCCATAAGTGCTTATAAAACATATTTTTTTCAATTAATTGTTGATGATTACCTTGTTCAATAATCTCACCATTTTGCATAACAATAATGCGCTGATGGTTACGAATGGTCGATAAACGATGAGCAATAGTGATGATGGTTCGACCTTTAGCAATAATTTGCATATTTTCCTGAATAATAGCTTGGGACTCATCATCTAGAGCACTGGTGGCCTCATCAAATATAATGATTTTAGGGTTAGCTAATAAGGTTCGTGCAATGGCTATTCTTTGACGTTGCCCACCGGATAAAGAAGAGCCACCTTCGGATAATATCGTGTCATAGCCCATGGGTAATTTTAAAATAAAATCATGAGCACCTGCCATTTTGGCTGAATTAACAACTTCATCCATTGAGGCATTTGGTAATGTTTGGGCAATATTTTTGAACACAGTTTGGTTAAATAAAAAGTTTTCTTGCAGGACAATGCCGACTTGTTTTCTCAATGATTTAAGATTAATTGATGATAAGGGTGAGCCATCAATATAAATACCGCCGGACTCAGGGGTATAGAGCCGTAACATTAATCGAGCCAATGTACTTTTACCCGAACCGGACGTCCCGACAATACCTAACGTTTCGCCTTCTTTTATTGCTAAATTAAAATTTTTCAGTATATAAGGTGTATTTGGTTGGTAGCGGAATGAAATATTTTTAAGATAAATGTTTCCGTTTAGAATATCTTTGTTGGTTGAATTGTTTTGCTCTATAGGCAAATTAATAATTTGCGCAAGCTTTTCTATTGCAACTTTAGTGCGAATATAATCTCCCCATAACTTGACTAATTTCACTAAAGGTTGATTTGCATGATTGACCATCATATAAAAAGCAATAAATTGGCCTATCGTCATTTGTAAGGCGAGAACTTCAGATGCACCAACCCATAGAATAATAGCGCTGGTCACTTTTTCTATTACCATAACAATATGTTCAGAGCGTGAGCTTATTTGACCTGAAACAAAGTTAGTTTGGCTCATATCAGAAGTTTGGTTATCCCAACGTCGAGTAAAATTGGGTTCAATAGACAAGCTTTTTGCTGTTTCGATACCATTAATACTTTCGGTAAGAAAAGAGGTGTTAATTGCAATATTGGCAAATTGTTGTTGAGTTGCGGCTTCAATCTTAGGCGTTAGCCACCAAGCGACTAATAGATAACATGGAATTGAGCATAAAAAGAGTAGCGTAAGGGTTGTTGACAGTAAATTCATAACGTAAATGAAAACAAATAAAAATAATACATCAACGCATAATGTAAAAAAGCTACTCGTCAAAAACTCTCGAATAGTTTCTAATTCTTTTACTCGAGTAACAATTGCGCCTATTTGTCTGTTTTTAAAAAAGGGAATAGGTAAGTGTAGTAAATGATTAACTAGTTTTAATCCTAAAGTAATATCAATTCGATTAACAGTATGGTGATAAATATATTCTCTTAGTCCTTTTAATATGACTTCAATGCAAGCCGCTATAATCAATCCGAAAATTAAAACATCAAGGGTTGTTAAGCTATTGTGAATCAAAACCTTATCCATAATAACTTGCATTACAATGGGCGAAACTAGCGCGAGTATTTGTAAAATAAAAGAAAAGACTAATACGCCTGCAATGATTTTTTTGTATTTCATAAATTCAGTTTGAAACCAAACGATATCGAATTTACTTTGTTTCACATTCACTTGTAACCAGCGTCCGCTCCATTGCTGATTAAACTCATTAAGACTCCATATCTCAGGAGGATTATTTCCAAATTTTTGGATAAGAACTTGGTCTTGATTGTAGTTGGCAAGTAATAGAGCATTACCATTCGTGTCATAAATAATTGATGGGGTATCAATTTTTTTTATATCTTTCTTTTTTTGATTCTTGTATTTACAAATAACATTATATTTTCTTCTAATTAAATTAATGGCCTCATGGTGGTTTTTAGATTCAGCTATTGTTTCTTTAAAATTATCAGGATCAATTTCGCTTGATAATTTTATTATAATGCTAATGAAATGTAATGTTGATTGTGAGTGATCACTTTTCATTTTTTGTATTAATAATCCTTTTGTATTTCAATTTAAAATATATCGCTCAGTGATTAAATTAAGTAAAGCATGATTTTTAATTAAAATATTCTAGTGAATAGCATCGAAGTATTCATATTTAATGATAATATTTAATTGTTTTTTTTATAAATGAGATAATACAGAAATAATAATTAGATGTGTATTGAAGTTAGTCTTATTATATTACTTTTTGATAGGGACTAATGACATTAACGATACTTATTTAGATATTGAAGAAGTCATTTAGGCTCTTCAATATCTAATATTACGAAATTAGATAAATTTATTCGGGTAAATTTAAGAATCGGTGAATGGCTCTTAATACATGTTCTGGTTTTTCTGCATGAACCCAATGTCCTGCATCAGCCACAATCCAAGCTTTTGCTTTTGGAAATTGTGCGACAATTTGTTCTTTATATTCAGCTTGTACATAAGGTGAACGTCCACCCGGGATTAGTAAAACCGGTTTATCCCACGCAGGAACAGTTTTCCAACCAATAATTTTTTCATAATTATCCTTCAACGAAGGTAGATTAAATTTCCACTCACCTTGGCGAAATGATTTTAGTAAAAATTGGATAACACCATCTTCTTTTATATCGTGGCGCATGATGACCGTCGCTTCTTGGCGCGTTTTCGCTTTTCCTTGGATGACAGCTTCGAGTGCAGCGAATATTTCATCATGACGGCGAACTTGGTAAGCCACTGGAGCAATATCGATAACAACAATTTTTTCAATAAAATCAGGCGCAATTTCAGTAGCCGCCATGGCAATTTTACCACCCATAGAATGACCAATTAGGATGGCTGATTGATAACCTAATGATTTAATGAGTGTAATGACGTCTTGCGCCATCTCTTGGTATTCCATTTGTGGTGCGCGGAAGGAATCACCATGATTACGAACATCAATTTGAATAGTATCAACGTAATGTTGTAAATCTCGACCTAAAATACCTAAATTATTAAGATCGCCGAATAACCCATGAATGAGTATGACTGGTGTATTCGAAATAGGATTTTCAGGTCGGTGAATGGTGTAATTTAGTTGCTCAGTCATATTTGAATTATCAACTTATTAGTAGTGCAGGTGCGTTATCATGGCATATCAATAAAGCAAAACCAAATTGCAAAATTTAGTTTACTTGCTTTGTCAATTTTATGGTAACTAAAATGGATGTTACTATTTTATTGTTTTGAGTAAAAGCAAACAAAGGTAAACTAAACTGAGTTTGGGTATGATAACTTACTGAATTATCATTGAAGATTGAAACAATGTTTGCTTTAAGTTGTTGAAATTTTAATTGTTTTGTTTTTTTTAAATCTGTCTTATAATCGTTACGCAAATTTTAGTTAAAAAAGTACTGGGAAAAAATGAAAACAATAGACGTTGATGAAGAACTTTACCGCTATATTGCGAGTCATACACAGCATATCGGTGAAAGTGCATCGGATATTTTGCGCCGTATGTTAAATTTCAAACCCGGGCAGCCAGTACAAGCAAAAAAATTAAACCATGAGCCGCTAGAACAGCAAGCCGCTCAGGTCATTAGTACGCCAGTGGTTGCACAAAATCCTGTTAGGGTTATTCGAGAACTTTTATTGTCGGATGCTTATGCAGAAAAAAGCAAAGCAATCGACCGCTTTATGTTAATTTTGTCCACGTTATATGGCTTAGATAACAACTGTTTTGCAAGTGCGACAGAATCTATGCATGGCCGTACACGTATTTATTTTGCAGGTGATGAGCAAACTTTGCTCGCGGCAGGTAAGCAATCGAAACCTCGTCATATTCCAGGTACGCCTTACTGGGTGATTACTAACACAAATACCAATCGCAAACGGAGTATGGTTGATGCCATCATGCAGGAAATGCAATTCCCTGCAAATGTGATTGAAAAGGTCAGTAATACCATCTAAAAATTGAGATATCACTGGTGTTGATAACGAAGCATCAGTGCTTTGGGAGAGTACAAGTGACAATACATGAACGTGCAGGGCAGCTTCCGTTTCAAAATGACTTGATAAATGTTGCGCAATTGACCGCTCAATATTATACGCAACAACCACAGTCAGATAACCTTTCTCAAGCGGTAAAATTTGGTACATCAGGGCATCGTGGTAGTTCTGTACGCAAAAACTTTAATGAAAATCACATCTTAGCTATTGCACAAGGAATCGCAGATTTACGTAAACAACAAGGTATTACAGGACCTTGCTTTGTCGGTAAAGATACTCATGCATTGTCTGAAGCAGCGTTCATTACTGTGATTGAAGTTTTAGCGGCAAATCAAGTTAAAGTTGTTATTCAAGAGGCGAATGGATTTACGCCAACTCCCGCTATCTCCCATGCTATATTAAGTTATAACAAATTAAATCAAGATGTTGCCGATGGAATCGTTATTACGCCATCGCATAATCCCCCTGAAGATGGTGGGATTAAATATAACCCCGCTAATGGTGGACCTGCCGATACAGATTTAACTTCTGTCATTGAAAAACACGCAAATCAGTTACTCGCTAGCAACCTTGTGGGTGTAAAACGTCTGAATTTCACAGATGCGATGACTAGTGGTTATATTGTTGAGCAAGATTTAATTATGCCTTATGTGTCATCACTTGGTGAAGTGGTCGATATGAAGGCTATTCAGAAATCAGGATTAAAGATTGGCGTTGATCCTCTTGGTGGTTCTGGTATTGAGTATTGGAAGAAAATTGCAGATTATTATCAATTAGATATTGAGATTGTAAACGATCAATTAGACCAAACATTCCGTTTTATGCCTCTTGATCATGATGGTGTGATTCGGATGGATTGTTCATCTAAGTGGGCAATGGCTGGTCTGCTTGGTATGAAAGAAAAGTTCGATTTAGCATTCGCCAATGACCCAGATTATGATCGCCATGGAATCGTGACGCCTGATGGTTTAATGAATCCTAATCATTATCTTGCTGTTGCAATTGATTACCTTTTCCAACATCGCCCTCAGTGGGGGAAAGATGTTGCGGTGGGTAAAACATTAGTTTCCAGTGCAATGATTGACCGTGTCGTCAATGATATCGGCCGCGAGTTAATTGAAGTTCCTGTTGGATTTAAATGGTTTGTTGATGGCTTGTTTAGTGGAAAACTCGGGTTTGGCGGTGAAGAAAGCGCAGGCGCTTCATTTCTTAAGTTTGATGGCACGCCATGGTCAACGGATAAAGACGGCATAATCATGTGTTTGCTGGCCGCTGAAATTACCGCAGTAACCGGCGAAAATCCACAGCAACGTTATAATAAGCTAGCTAAAAAGTTTGGTGCACCTATTTATAATCGCATTCAAGCGAAAGCTTCTCACGAAGAAAAAGCCAAATTAAGTAAATTATCGCCTGAAATGGTCGCCGCAGATACTTTAGCGGGGGATAAAATTACTCAACGTTTAACTGCTGCTCCTGGTAATGGTGCTGCAATTGGCGGTCTTAAAATTATGACCGATTACGGATGGTTTGCGGCAAGACCTTCTGGAACTGAAGAGGCCTATAAAATTTACTGTGAAAGCTTCAGAGGTGAGGAGCATCTTCGTCTCATTGAAAAAGAAGCTATCGAAATTGTGAGTAAAGTTATTCGCTGATTGTTGGTTTAAAGTATCATCCTACCTCTTTTATCCCGATTATAGATAAATCACTATAATCGGGATTTTATCCCTTATTTATTGTTAATCACTTCATAATATTGTGGCTGTTGATAATGTGACGGCATTAACAAAACTGTTTACTTTTTTGCTAAAAAATAACCTCCGAGATTTTTAAAGCTAGCTCACAATAACCGTTGCAGCTAAAGGCGTGGGATGATACAACTTTAAGTATCTGAGTGAGTTTAACTAACATTATTGAAGATAGGGTGAGGTCAATGAGTCAGGTTTATAATTTCAGTGCAGGTCCAGCAATGCTACCTGTTGAAGTCATGCGTCGCGCTGAACAAGAATTTTGTAATTGGAAAGGTTTAGGCGTTTCAGTAATGGAAGTGAGTCATCGCGGAAAAGATTTCATTGAAGTTGCAAAAGAAGCAGAACAAAATTTACGTGATTTACTCAACGTTCCAAGCAACTATAAAATTCTATTCTGTCACGGTGGTGCTCGAGCTCATTTCGCCACCATTCCAATGAATTTACTTGGTGATAAAACTACAGCGGACTATATCGTTAGCGGCTATTGGTCTGAGTCTGCGGCAAAAGAAGCTCAAAAATACTGTAAACCTAATATTATTCATATAGAACAAGAAAAAGACGGTGTTGTTGGTCTAAAACCAATGAGCGAATGGCCATTAAGTCAAGATGCGGCTTACATTCATTATTGTCCAAATGAAACGATTGGTGGTTTGTCGCTTCATGAAGACCCTGATTTTCCTAAAGATAAAATAGTGATTGCTGACTATTCATCGTCAATCCTATCTAAGCCAATTGATGTTAGCCGTTATGGTGTAATTTATGCAGGCGCACAGAAAAATATTGGTCCGGCGGGATTAACCATCGTTATTATTCGTGAAGATTTACTTGGACACGCTGCTGTTCAGACTCCGTCGGTGTTTGATTATTCTGTATTGGCAGAATATGAGTCAATGTTTAATACCCCTCCGACTTTTGCTTGGTATTTATCTGGCATGGTTTTCAAATGGTTAAAAGAACAAGGCGGTTTGCAAGAAATGGCTAATCGCAATTACGAAAAATCACAATTGCTTTATAGCGCTATCGATAACAGCGAGTTCTATATTAATCGTGTTGCGGTTGAAAATCGTTCTTGGATGAATGTGCCATTCCAAATGCAAGATCCTAGTCTGGATGCGAAATTTATTGATGAAGCGAAAGAGCTTGGCTTACTGTCTCTGAAAGGGCATAAAGTTGCTGGCGGTATGCGCGCTTCTATTTATAACGCAATGCCATTAGCGGGAGTTCAAGCTCTTGTTGATTTTATGGCTGATTTTGAACGCCGCCACGCCTAATATTAACTATTTAATTTAAATATGGTTTTGGTCAGGATAGGATGCCTGACCCGCTATGTTTTATTTTTCTTATAGTGATAAAAATAGTATTAAATAACATTGGAGAAACTGCTTTTTATGCAATCCCTGACATTACAACCTATATCTTCAGTTAACGGCATTATTAATTTGCCAGGGTCTAAAAGTGTATCAAATCGCGCACTTTTATTAGCGGCAATGGCAAAAGGTACGACTGTACTTACTAACTTATTAGATAGTGATGATATTCGCCATATGCTGAATGCATTAAGTCAGTTAGGTATTAAATACCAATTATCAGATGATAAAACGCGTTGTAGTGTAGAAGGTATAGACGGCTGTTTATCCAATCATGGTGAATTAGAAATATTCCTTGGCAATGCGGGTACCGCAATGCGTCCGCTCACAGCCGCACTTTCTTTAAGTGACAATAATATTGTATTAACTGGTGAGCCGCGCATGAAAGAGCGTCCAATTGGGCACTTAGTTGATGCATTAAGAGAAGGCGGTGCAGTAATTGATTATTTAGAGCAAGAAAACTATCCACCTATTCGTTTGAAAGGGGGATTTGTTGGTGGCGCTATTTCGGTTGATGGCTCAGTTTCTAGTCAGTTTTTAACCGCTTTATTGATGGCGGCCCCATTGGCACGACAAGACACGATAATTTCAATTATTGGAGACTTAGTTTCTAAGCCTTACATTGATATTACTTTAGCTTTAATGCAAAGTTTTGGTGTACAAGTAGAAAACAAACAATATCAACAGTTTGTAATTAAGGGGCAACAACAATACCAATCACCTGGTGAATACCTCGTTGAAGGTGATGCATCTTCAGCATCTTATTTCTTAGCGGCGGCGGCAATAAAAGGTGGTGTGGTGCGAGTAACGGGTATTGGTCGTAATAGTTTGCAAGGTGATACTAAGTTCGCCAATGTGTTAGAAAAAATGGGAGCGATCATCCGTTGGGGTGATGATTATGTTGAGTGTGAACGCGGTACACTTAACGGCATCGACATGGATATGAATGCGATTCCTGATGCAGCGATGACAATAGGAACCGTGGCACTTTTTGCAGAAGGGGAAACAGTTATTCGCAATATCTATAACTGGCGCGTTAAAGAAACAGACCGTTTATATGCAATGGCAACTGAACTGCGTAAAGTTGGTGCTGAAGTTGATGAAGGTCATGATTACATTCGTATTGTTCCACCAAAAAAATTAAATCATGCACAGATTGAAACTTATAACGATCACCGAATCGCAATGTGCTTTTCGTTAGTTGCTTTATCTGACACTCCGGTCACTATCTTAGATCCAGGTTGTACAGCGAAGACGTTTCCTGACTATTTTGAGCAATTATCTAGTTTGAGCCGTTATTAAGCTTAAGCCAGTATTAGAAGTTAGATATTTTCGTTTTTAAAGAGCCATTGAACGGCTCTGTAGGGCTGATATTATTTTGTTTAATATCAGCCTACTAAATTTTACGTCTATTTTATCTACACTTTTCCTTCATTTTAATGCTACTTAATTCATCATGGTTTACGCATTTTTACCTCATTGATTGTCACCTGCTTATTTCACAAAATTGATGAGTAGGTATAATACCTACACAGATTTTTATTGCGGGTAGCGAAGACTATTTGCACAAAGGAGATTTTTATGGCGGCAATTGCCCCTGTAATTACCGTTGATGGACCAAGCGGAGCTGGTAAAGGCACTCTTTGCCAAGCGTTAGCAAATGAATTTGGATGGCAACTTTTAGACTCTGGTGCAATTTATCGCGTATTAGCGCTAGCGGCTCTACATCATCATGTTGATATTCAATCAGAAGATGCATTAGTACCTTTGGCCGCAAATTTAGATGTGCGTTTTGTACCTGAAGAAAATACGCTAAAAGTGATTCTTGAAGGGGAAGATGTTTCTAATCAAATTAGACAAGAAACTGTCGGAAATACCGCCTCGCAAACCGCCACTTTTCCTCGAGTAAGAGAAGCATTGCTCCGTCGCCAACGTGCATTTAGAACAATGCCCGGGCTAATAGCCGATGGTCGAGATATGGGAACGGTAGTGTTTCCTGATGCCCCCGTTAAGATTTTTCTTGACGCATCAGCACAAGAACGAGCTCATCGGCGTATGAAGCAGTTGCAGGAAAAGGGGTTTGATGTTAACTTTGAACGACTTCTAACCGAAATTGAAGAGCGTGATTATCGTGATCGTAATCGCTCGGTAGCGCCTCTTATCGCCGCGAAAGATGCATTAGTGCTGGATTCCACAAGTATGTCAATTGAGGAAGTTATTGAAAAAGCACGCACCTATGCTAAAAATATTCTACAATTATCGTGATAATAGGCTTTATTTTAGCTTATAATTAGATAATATACGCACTTACTACCATACTGATTATATTATTTGTATGGTATCCACCTTACGACAAGGAATGTTGTGGGGTATGTGAAACAACCCCATTTGGCGGGACGCTAGATGGACGTTAATAAGAAACCCTTGAAGATCATTAATATGACTGAATCTTTTGCCCAACTATTTGAAGAATCCCTGCAGAATATTGAAACACGTCCTGGTTCTATTGTCCGTGGTACTGTTGTTGCTATTGATAAAGATGTAGTCCTGGTAGACGCAGGCCTTAAATCAGAATCTGCTATCCCAGTAGAACAATTCAAAAATGCTCAGGGTGAGCTTGAAATCCAGGTTGGCGACGAAGTCGATGTAGCGCTGGATGCAGTAGAAGATGGTTTCGGTGAAACTATCCTTTCTCGTGAGAAAGCTAAACGTCATGAAGCATGGTTGACGTTGGAAAAAGCTTACGAAGAAGCTGAAACTGTAATTGGTGTTATCAACGGTAAAGTAAAAGGTGGCTTCACTGTAGAACTGAACGGTATTCGTGCGTTCTTACCAGGTTCACTGGTAGATGTACGTCCTGTTCGTGATACTACTCACCTTGAAGGCAAAGAGCTTGAATTCAAAGTAATCAAGTTAGATCAGAAACGCAACAACGTTGTTGTTTCTCGTCGTGCTGTAATTGAATCAGAAAGCAGCGCTGAGCGTGATCAACTGCTAGAAAATCTGCAAGAAGGCATGGAAGTTAAAGGTATCGTTAAGAACCTTACTGACTACGGTGCATTCGTTGATCTTGGCGGTGTTGATGGCTTGCTGCATATCACTGACATGGCTTGGAAACGTGTTAAACACCCAAGCGAAATCGTCAACGTTGGTGATGAAATCAATGTTAAAGTTCTGAAATTTGACCGTGAGCGCACTCGTGTTTCTCTGGGTCTGAAACAACTGGGCGAAGATCCTTGGGTCGCAATCGCTAAACGTTATCCAGAAGGTACTAAACTGACTGGTCGCGTTACTAACCTAACTGACTACGGCTGCTTCGTTGAAATTGAAGAAGGCGTTGAAGGTCTGGTTCACGTTTCAGAAATGGATTGGACTAACAAAAACATTCACCCATCTAAAGTTGTTAACGTTGGTGATGTTGTTGAAGTTATGGTTCTGGATATCGATGAAGAACGTCGTCGTATCTCTCTAGGCCTGAAACAGTGCAAATCTAACCCATGGCAGCAATTTGCAGAAACTCATAACAAAGGCGACCGTGTTGAAGGTAAAATCAAGTCTATCACTGACTTCGGTATCTTCATCGGACTGGACGGCGGCATCGATGGCCTTGTTCACCTGTCTGACATCTCCTGGAACGTTACAGGCGAAGAAGCAGTTCGTGAATACAAAAAAGGTGACGAAATCGCAGCTGTTGTTCTGCAAGTCGACGCTGAGCGTGAGCGTATTTCTCTAGGTGTTAAACAGTTAGCTGAAGATCCATTCAATAACTACTTAGCATCAATCAAGAAAGGCGCAATCGTTAATGGTAAAGTGATCGCAGTTGATGCTAAAGGTGCAACTGTAGAGCTGACTCTTGGCGTTGAAGGTTACCTGCGTGCATCAGAAGCTTCACGTGACCGTGTTGAAGATGCAACATTGGTTCTGAATGTTGGTGATGATGTTGAAGCTAAATACACAGGCGTTGATCGTAAAAATCGTGTAATCAACCTGTCTGTTCGTGCGAAAGACGAAGCTGATGAAAAAGATGCTATCGCTACCGTGAACAAGCAAGAAGAAACGACTTTCAGCAACAGTGCTATGGCTGAAGCTTTCAAAGCAGCTAAAGGCGAATAATTAAGTGGGGGTAATTCATTACCCCTTTGTAACGGTAGTTTAGGGAGGTACTATGACCAAGTCTGAGTTAATTGAAAAACTGGCTAGCCAGCAATCTCATCTTTCAGCGAAAACCGTCGAAGAAGCTGTAAAAGAAATACTTGAGCATATGGCGGATACGTTAGCTGATGGCGAGCGTATTGAAGTCCGTGGATTCGGCAGTTTTTCTCTTCACTACCGTGCTCCACGTGTTGGTCGTAATCCAAAAACTGGAGATAAAGTGGAGTTGGAAGGCAAATATGTTCCACACTTTAAGCCAGGTAAAGAGTTGCGTGACCGTGTAAATATTTATGGTCAATAACAGACTATAAATCTTAATTATTACAGCAAAACAGCGCTTGTGTTTAACACGGCGCTGTTTTTTATTACTAGATAAACTCCGCAAACTCCGCAAACTCCGCAAACTCCGCAAACTCCGCAAACTCCGCAAACTCCGCAAACTCCGCAAACTCCGCAAACTCCGCAAACTCCGCAAACTCCGCAAACTCCGCAAACTCCGTATATATCAAGTGGATTTTTATAAATATTGAGTGTTTTGCGAAGCGCTTCGCAATTAATTTATGGTGTAATACGAGCCAACACAATATTTGCGAACGGCTTTGTATTTCAAATTAAGATAAGTAAAAATGTAGAAAAGTATAATTTATGTTGTCGTTTATCTTATTAACTTAACGAGGCATAGAATATGAATGGGGGGGAATATCAGAATAAAAAAACGATTTCCCTTTCATATACAGAGGCTGCGATTGCAGTAATTATCGGTGTGTTACCCCTTCTTTTTTTACCAAAATTACCCAATATAAATAGTACGTTAGTTATTTTTGCAATCCTGTTTTTGTTTCTGCTTTTTTGTAAAATTAATAGAATCGGTAAGTTTATCACTTTGGTCATGATGATTTTTTTATGGGGCTGTTGGCACGGTATCGATTTAAAACAAAAAATAAACTTACTTTCTAAGCAGCACCACCAATTGGATATCACCGTTGTTAGCATTCCACTAAGGGATGACATAGAACAAAAACTTAAAGTCCGAATCGATTATATAAATTCAATAGCGGTATTTCCACCGCTGTATGCGACATGGAAAAGGAAGAGACATTCTAAAATAAAAATTTGTGCGGGACAGAAATGGCAACTACAAGCAAAATTGAACCCATTACATTCATCATTAAATGAAGGGGGATTTAATCAACAACGTTATCAATTGGCTCAGCGTGTTATCGGAACTTTAAAAAATAAGAAAAGTGTAATATTAAACGAGCATTGTTCCTTCAGGCAGCAGGTAATTAACCAATTTGTTGATGGAATAAGCCCACTTAAATATTCAGGTATTATTTACGCTTTAATGTTTGGTGAGCGCAATTTATTGTCTCCAGAGCATTCAGTACTGCTACAAAATACAGGTCTTACTCATCTGATTGCAATATCTGGTTTGCATATCGGTATGTCCTATCTTTTAGGATATTTATTTGCTCGATTATTACAGTATTTGTTTCCTGTCAGGTTAGTGAGTCAAAACATACCGATTATACTGGGATTAATTTTTGCCTTTCTTTACGCTTGGGTGTCTAATTTTGCTATTCCTGCAACTCGAGCATTACTGGCATTGTTGTTATGGGTGTATATTCGTAAGCAACCGTTTTACTGCTTTTCATGGCGATGGGCGATATGGAGTATCGGTTGTATCTTATTTTTTGATCCATTATCTATCCTTTCAGACAGTTTTTGGTTGTCGAGTTTTGCGGTACTGGCAATATTATATTGGTTTACTGTATTTCCCCTATCTTCAAGCATGAATCAACGAAAAATTATGAGTAAAATTTTACCGTTAATTCATTTGCAGATTGGGTTGCTCATTTTATTAATTCCCATACAAGTCATTTTGTTTAAAGGCATCAACGTGATGAGTTTTTTCGCCAATCTTTGGTTTGTTCCTCTTATCTCGTGGATTGTCGTACCTATTATTTTTTGTATTTTTTTGCTACCCGTTACTTACGTACAAAATTGGCTCTTTGTTTTTATTGACGAAGTTATTGGCTTTGGTATGAAGCCATTGGGGTTTTTAAGTGGTTTTTGGTTTGAATTAAATACGTTTCCTTATTATTTTTTACTAATATGTTGGGTAGTTGCCTTAGTCATCCTATTTAGTTGGTATAAAAATTATATTGGCTTATTGGGGTGTGTAATTGTTTTAGTATTAACGGATAGAATGCGAGAAATAGAACCTAGAGGTGAGTGGAGCTTAACTGTATTGGATATAGGTCATGGCTTAGCTGTGGTGATTGAGCAAAACAATTTAGCGCTACTCTATGATACGGGGAATCGATGGCAGGGAGAGAGTAATGCAAAACGGCAAATTATTCCTTTTCTAAAACATCACAGCATTACTCCAATGGGGCTGATTCTTAGCCACAATCATTTAGATCATACTGGAGGAGTGACTGACCTCATTAATTATTACCCATGGCTCAGTGTACGTAGTAGCTTTGGACGCTATAATAATTCTGGACGCAAAAGTCATTCAAATAAAAATAGTCGCTTCGTAAGAGATAAACGGGTTGTTGTGAGTAATCACTTATTTAAACATAAGCATCTTCCTTGCTATAAAGGGCAACAGTGGCAATGGGGAAAACTTAGTTTTGAAGTACTTTGGCCTGAAAAGTTATCTGAAATTTCACATAATAATGATTCGTGCGTTATTCAATTGACGGATGGTTATCATAAAATTTTGCTCACTGGTGATTTAGAAAAACAAGGTGAAAAAATGATGGTGGCAATGTATCGAAATAAATTACGTTCAGATATTTTATTTGCACCTCATCATGGAAGTAGTACTTCTTCAACGGCATTATTTTTAAGAACTGTTAGCCCATCGACAGCGATAGTCTCTTCTGCGCGGTATAGCCCATGGAAAATACCTGCTGATAAAGTGCATTTTAGGTATAAACAGAATAATATTAAATGGTTGAATACGTCTGAGACAGGGCAGTTAACTCTATGGTTTAAAAAAGAAAAAATAAATATTTTACGCTATCGAAATGAAATTAATCCTCGGTGGTACCATCTGTGGTTTGGTGATCTGCTATTTCCCTAGTAGAATAGTGCGCTTACATTAAGTCTGGTAATAAAAGCATGAATGATATAGATCTTTCTACAAAACAAACATTTCGTCGCTTATGGCCGATTATCGCGCCGTTTAAAGCGGGTTTAATCGTTGCAGCGATAGCGCTTGTCATCAACGCCGCTGGCGATGCGTTCATGATTTCCTTGTTAAAACCTTTACTTGATGAAGGCTTTGATAAAGCTGATAACGACGTTTTAAAATGGCTACCTATAGCTGTGTTAGGGTTGGTTATTATTCGTGGCTTGTCTAGCTTCGTTTCTACCTATTGTGTCTCGTGGGTATCTGGCAAAGTTGTAATGAATATGCGCCGAAAACTTTTTGGTCATATGATGGGAATGCCAGTTAGTTTTTTTGATCAGCAATCAACAGGGACTTTATTGTCTCGGATTACCTATGACTCTGAACAGGTTGCTTCATCGTCATCAGGCGCTTTAATCACGATTATCCGTGAAAGTGCTTATATCATCGGTTTGTTTGCGATGATGTTCTATTATAGCTGGCAGTTATCGCTTATTTTGATTGTAATCGCACCAGTTGTTTCAATCACTATTCGTATTGTTTCTAAACGTTTTCGCTCAATTAGTAAAAATATGCAAACGGGTATGGGACATGTAACTGCTAGTGCTGAACAAATGTTGAAAGGGCACAAAGAAGTTTTAATTTTTGGTGGGCAAAAAGTTGAAACTGAACGTTTTGGTAAAGTCAGTAATAATATGCGTCGCCAAAATATGAAAATGGTGACCGCTTCTGCTATATCAGACCCAATTGTTCAATTGATTGCGTCTTTTGCATTGGCTTTTGTTCTTTATGCCGCCAGCTTTCCTGAAATTCGTGAGCAATTAACGTCAGGGACTATCGCTGTTGTTTTTTCATCAATGTTTGCCTTGATGCGCCCTTTAAAATCACTCACAAATGTTAACGCACAATTCCAACGCGGTATGGCTGCTTGTCAGACGTTGTTTGCTATTTTAGATAGCGAGCAAGAAAAAGATGAAGGCACCAAAGTGCTAAAAGAAGTAAAAGGTGATATTGAATTCGAAAATGTCACTTTTACCTATGCAACGAAAGATCATCCTGCGTTAGATAACATCTCATTTACCTTACCCGCAGGCAAATCAGTTGCTTTAGTCGGTCGTTCAGGTTCTGGCAAATCAACGATTGCAAATTTGATTACTCGATTCTATGACATTGATGAGGGTAGTATTCGCATTGATGGTCATGATATTCGTGAATACACGCTGGAATCATTACGTAGCCAAGTCGCATTAGTATCGCAACATGTATATTTATTTAACGATACCATTGCAAATAATATTGCTTATGCAACAGATGGTAGCTATAGCCGCGAACAGATTGAAAAAGCAGCTAAAATGGCTTATGCAATGGACTTCATCGATAAATTGGATAAAGGCTTAGATACCATAATAGGTGAAAATGGCGTGATGCTTTCTGGTGGGCAGCGCCAGCGTATCGCTATTGCACGTGCGCTTTTACGTGATTCTCCTATTTTGATCCTTGATGAAGCAACATCAGCACTAGATACCGAGTCTGAACGTGCTATCCAAGCTGCTCTTGATGAATTACAGAAAAATCGTACTTCATTGGTTATCGCTCATCGACTGTCTACAATTGAAAATGCGGATGAAATTCTAGTCGTTCAGGATGGACATATTATTGAACGTGGGAATCATGCGAAGCTGTTAGCTGAAGATGGCGCATATGCTCAATTACATAGTATACAGTTTAAGCAATGATTGAACGTATTTGGTCCGGTAGATCTTGGCTGTACATTTTATTACTGCCGTTATCCATATTGTATGGATTGATAACGGCAGTAAGGCATCTTGGTTACAAAACTGGATTATTTCGTTCTTGGCAAGCGCCGATCCCTGTCGTTATCGTTGGCAATTTAACGGCGGGTGGTAACGGTAAGACGCCTGTTGTGATTTGGTTAGTAGAATCATTAACCAAAGAAGGTTATCGTGTTGGGGTTGTTTCTAGGGGCTATGGTGGTAAATCTGAGCATTATCCATTATTACTCGATGATCAAACGACCACGGCATCGGCGGGTGATGAGCCTGTGCTAATTTGGCACAGAACCAAATCACCGGTGGCCGTTGCACCTAAACGTAGTGATGCGATTAAAGCTTTATTAGCTAATAATTCGTTAGATGTGATTATCACAGATGATGGATTACAGCATTATGCTTTAAAACGAGATTATGAAATTGTGGTTATTGATGGTCAACGCCGTTTTGGAAATGGATGGTGGCTACCAGCAGGTCCTATGCGTGAACGCGCAGGACGCTTAAAAAGTGTTAACGCACAGATTGTTAATGGCGGGAGCCCGAAAGGTAATGAAGTCTTAATGTCTCTTGAAGGGGATATTGCTGTTAATCTTGTGAGTGGCAAGAGATGTCCAGTTAATCAATTGCAATCGGTTATTGCGATGGCGGGTATTGGACATCCTCCTCGATTTTTTAATTCTTTGCAAAGCAAAGGATTAAACGTAATAAAAACCTACGCTTTTTCTGATCATCAACCTTATGACCAACAACAGCTAGCCTCATTAACTAACTTAAATGAATGTTTATTAATGACAGAAAAAGATGCAGTTAAATGCCAGTCTTTTGCACAAGCTAACTGGTGGTACTTACCTGTGCAAGCTCAGCTTGATGAAATTGGTGCTAAAACTATTCTAAGTGAAATAAAAAACATTATCTCAAACGATAAAAAAACTTGCCTATGAAGTTTGATTATGGTAATAATAGCCGCACTGTGATATAGCTCCACTTATTATGTATATGGATGCAATACATTAATAACTGGATTTTATACTAGCTTAAATTTCACGATCCGTTCTTTAGTTAGTCTTCATATCCTCGCAACAACTACATTTTTAATCAGTTTTGTCATCAAAATGTCAAAATACACTGTTAAATTCACAGTAGATGCGCGGTGTCTGAAATTCACTATTGGGATCGTAATAAATAACGCACAATTATTAAGTGCATATATTGGTAAAAGTTTAATTACTCTTAAACGTGTTAATAGATCGGCAATTTATAATGGGAAAACGCTAAAGAGTAATAATAAAACGATAAAAAGAAATATTGTTCTTAGAACAAAAGGAGTTTTAATATGAATTTTCAATTACATATGGGTCGAGTTAAATGGTTTGATGCAAAAGAAGGTTACGGTTTTATTTCACCATTCCATGGTGGTGATGATGTATTTGTAACAAGAAAATCAATTGCTAGCACTAAAATGAAATCATTAGCTGAAGGCCAAAACGTCGAGTTTTCAGTAACTCGCAATTCAAATGGTATTATGGCAACCGACGTTATTGCGTACTAATTAAATAATTAAAAGCGCTTTTTCTCCTGCTGACTATCCTCTTATCTCTTGCAGGAGATTGTATCTAGAAAGATTAAAGTTAACGGTGATATCTGCATGTGATATCCTGACGCCAAGTGAGTTAATTCCATTTGGGAGAAAACATGGATCACCGTTTACTTGAAATCATCGCTTGTCCAGTTTGTTACGGTAAATTAAGTTACAACAAAGACAACCTCGAATTAATCTGCAAATTTGACCATCTAGCGTATCCAATTCGCGATGGTATCCCCGTATTACTAGAAACCGAAGCTCGCCAAGTATCTTTAGATGAAGGACAGTAACTATTATGTTTACTGTAATTATTCCTGCGCGTTTCGCATCAACTCGATTACCGGGTAAGCCTCTCGCTGATATTCATGGCAAGCCTATGGTTGTGCGGGTGATGGAGCAAGCGATTAAATCAGGTGCAGGCCGAGTTATTGTGGCGACTGATCATCCTGATGTCGCCGCGGCGGTAATCCAAGCGGGTGGCGAAGCTTGTATGACAAATCCTGATCATCAATCTGGCACAGAAAGACTTGCGGAAGTTATCGACCTTTACGGTTTTTCAGATGACGAAATCATTGTTAATGTTCAAGGTGATGAACCTTTAATCCCACCTGAAATTATTAGCCAAGTTGCTAGTAATCTTCAAGGAAGCAAAGCTAATATGGGCACACTTGCTGTGCCTATTCATGATGCTAAAGAAGCTTTTAATCCTAATGCAGTTAAGGTTGTTACTGATAATGAAGGCTATGCACTTTATTTTTCACGCGCCACCATCCCTTGGGATAGAGACAATTTTTCAACTGGTCAAAATACCATTGGC
The DNA here is from genome assembly GCF_051129765.1 of Providencia sp. Je.9.19. Taxonomy (NCBI): domain Bacteria; kingdom Pseudomonadati; phylum Pseudomonadota; class Gammaproteobacteria; order Enterobacterales; family Morganellaceae; genus Providencia; species Providencia sp. Je.9.19. Next base: position 76,909 of record NZ_JBCPSS010000003.1, on the reverse strand, counting down.
GATTATTTTCTTCGACATATTGGTATTTATGCATATCGTGCAGGTTTTATTCGTCGTTATATTACGTGGGAAGCGAGCCCATTAGAAAAAATCGAAATGCTAGAGCAGCTTAGAGTGCTATGGTATGGCGAAAAAATTCATGTTGCGGTTGCCGAAAAAACACCTGGAGCTGGTGTCGATACCCCGCAAGATCTTGAAATTGTCAGAAAGCAATTTGCATCACAATAGCGACTGATATTGAACGGCTAATCTAGCTAAAAATAAAAGGTGTAAATTCAATGGATTACACCTTTTTTTGTGCGTTGTAATGACGCATTATTCTGCATCAATACTTTCAGGGGTGAGTAACGGTTGCTCTAACACTTGAGTGTTATCCGGTTTTAAATGCCACCATATTGTGCCAATTAGCTCATACCAAGCGCGTTCACTATGACCAAAGTAATAAGAAGATGGGATGTATTTTTCCCATGGATTGATTGCACTAGTAATAACCAGTTGATTTGCGGGGGCTGGTAATGGTTGCATTCCTCTACTCGTAAACATGGTTATTGCCCGAGGCAGATGGTTTGCCGATGTCACTAATAAAAAAGGCTCTTTACCTATAATTTTTTCGACTTCAAATGCTTCTTCTTGCGTATCTTTGGGCTCAGTGAGTGCAATAGTATCTTCAGCGGGAACTCCTAACGATTGAGCAACTTGTGCGGCGACTTCTGCACTGCTTATGGGATTATTGGCCTTTCCGCCAGTAAAAATAAGTTTGCTGCCAGGGTATTTCAGATAAAGTCTCACACCTTCGGTTACCCGAGGAAGGCTATTATTCAATAAATTAGAGCTTGGGCTCCAATCGGGGTTATAGGTAAATCCACCACCTAAAACAACGATATAATGCACATTTTCTGGTGGATTGGGGGTAGTTAATTCATAACGTTGGTTATATTTGCCTTCAATGGGGGCGAGCAAATTATCCGATACTGGTTGTAGGCCTAACAGTAAGATGAAGAGCAAACTGGCACTGACCAGTGTTTTGCCACTTTTTTGCCATCGGGTACACCACAATAGAATTAAACCGATAAATCCGATAATCAGCAGGAGCGGTAATGGCATCAATAATGCACCAATATATTTTTTTAGCAGAAATAACATAACAAAGCCTATTTTAGAGGTTTATAACGCATTATTGTTCATTGAGCTCAATTCAACCAGCTTTGATGAAATAATAAATTTTGCGCATAAAAATGAAAGTCATGATGCCAAAATGAAATTCAGTGAGCAAAATAAAGTACTATGCAAAAATATAGCTATTATCTGTTATAATTCAGGATTCAGTCATTGCCTGCATTTTATATGATAAGCGACGCCATATTCATGAATTACAGAATAAAAACTGATAAATTTCAGGTGCGTTGCTAGGCTGATTGACCAACAAACATGTTTTGAATAATGAATTATAGGTAACCAGATAGCACATGGCAGACCGCAACTTTGATGATATTGTCGATAAATTTGCAAAAAATATCTATGGAACGACAAAAGGTAAAATACGTGAAGCGGTCGTTTGGCAAGATCTTAGCCAGTTATTAGAAAGCCATTTTAAAGGTCAAACATTACGTATACTTGATGCCGGAGGCGGTGAAGGCCATTTTTCGCGCAAGCTTGCGGCGATGGGACATCAAGTCATACTTTGCGATTTATCCGAAGAAATGCTAGAAAGGGCGAGTGAGCTTGCGCAGGAAGAAGGAATTAGTGAAAATATCCGCTTTGTTAACAGTGCGGTACAGGATATTGCACAACATTTAACGGAGTCGGTTGATCTCGTTATTTTTCATGCAGTACTGGAATGGATTAGCGATCAAAAATATGCAATTGAGCAGTTGGCAGATATAATCAGACCTGAAGGCATATTTTCTGTCATGTTCTATAATGCAAATGGCTTAGTGATGCGCAATGCGATTTTAGGCAATTTTCATCTCGCGACCCCTCACATCCAACGTAGACGCAAGCGTTCGTTGTCGCCACAAAATCCACTCTTCCCACAACAGGTTGATGAATGGCTTTTGGCATGTGATATGGAAATCTTAGGCAAAAGCGGCGTAAGAGTATTTCATGATTATTTGCAAAGTAGACAGTTACAACAAAAAGATTTTCCAGCATTGCTGGCGCTAGAACAGCAATATTGTCGTGAAGAACCTTATATCAGCATGGGACGCTATATTCATGTCATGGCGCGAAAACAAATACAAAAGGACGATTTATGAGTGAGTTTTCCCAGACCGTCCCTGAACTGGTGTCTTGGGCACGAAAAAATGATTTTTCGATTTCACTTCCCGCAGAGCGCTTAGCTTTTTTGCTATCGGTTGCTGTTTTGAACAGTGAGAGAGTTAATGGTGAAATGACCGAAGGGGAGCTAATTGATGCCTTTCGTGAAGTTTGTAAAGGGTTTGAACAGACAACAGAGTCACTCTCTGTCAGAGCAAATAACGCCATCAATGATATGGTGCGTCAAAAGATATTTAACCGCTTTGCCAGTGATATCATTGAAGGTAATGCCATTTATCGTTTGACGCCTTTAGGCATTGGTATTAGTGATTATTATATTCGCCAGCGTGAATTTTCAACATTAAGGCTGTCAATGCAGCTTTCTATCGTGGCGAGTGAATTACTTCGTGCGGCAGAGGCAGCGGAGGAAGGTGGCGATGAGTTTTATTGGCATCGCTATGTTTTTGCCCCATTAAAATATTCAGTAGCAGAAATATTCGACAGCATTGATTTATCCCAGCGTATTATGGATGAGCAGCAAAGCTCAGTGAAAGAAGATATTGCCGCATTATTGAGCCAAGACTGGCAAGCGGCGATCGCCAATTGTGAGCAATTATTGTCTGAAACATCAGGAACATTAAGAGAGCTGCAAGATACGCTGGAAGCCACTGGTGATAAACTGCAAGCTAACTTGATGCGTATTCAAGAGGCGAATCTGAACGCACCTCAATTTTCTGATATGGTTGATAGACTAATTTTTGATTTGCAGAATAAACTGGATCGAATTGTTAGCTGGGGACAGCAATCCATTGATTTATGGATTGGTTATGACCGCCATGTGCATAAATTTATTCGTACAGCGATTGATATGGATAAAAATCGGATATTTTCTCAACGATTACGCCAATCGGTACAGCAGTACCTCGATAGTCCGTGGGCATTAACTTATACCAATGCAGATAGACTATTTGATATGCGTGATGAAGAGCTTGCGTTGCATGATGAAGAGGTCACTGGTGAATTACCACCAGAGCTTGAATTCGAAGAATTTAGTGAAATAAATGATCGACTTGCAGAGTTAATGGAAGCTGAGCTGGCATTTTATAAAGCGGATAAACAGCCGCTAGATGTCGGGCAAGTATTAGAAGATTACTTGAAACAATATCCGCAGAGTCGCCATTTTGATGTTGCGCGTATTATTATCGATCAGGCTGTAAAACTAGGTATCGCAGAGGCTGATTTGGCGGGATTACCGTCAAAATGGCGTGCTATTAATGATCACGGAGCCAAGGTGCAGGCACATGTCATCGACAAATATTGAACAATTTATGCCAGTTAAACTGGCTCAAGCACTCGTTAATCCTATTTTCCCTGAGCTTGACAGTCAGTTACGTTCGGGTCGCCATATTAGTATTGATGATCTTGATAATCACGCATTTCTGATGGATTTTCAGGAAGATTTAGAACAATTTTACTCACGTTATAATGTTGAATTGATTCGTGCGCCAGAAGGTTTTTTCTATTTGCGCCCCCGTTCAACGACATTGATCCCACGCTCGGTACTCTCTGAGCTGGATATGATGGTGGGTAAAATTCTTTGTTATCTTTATCTCAGTCCGGAACGATTAACCAATCAAGGTATTTTTACCTCTCAAGAATTGTTCGAAGAGCTATTATCGCTTGCTGATGAAAGCAAATTAATGAAATTTGTGAATCAGCGCTCGACAGGTTCTGACTTAGACAAACAAAAACTGCAAGAAAAACTCAGAACTTCGTTAAATCGATTACGCCGCTTGGGTATGGTGCACTTCTTGCAAAATGATCCGAATAAATTCGTCATTTCAGAGTCTGTATTTCGTTTTGGCGCTGATGTACGTAGTGGTGATAGCCCTCAAGATGCTCAATTAAGAATGATCCGTGATGGCGAAGCTATCTCTCTTGAAGGGGAGTTATCATTACAAGATAGCGATGAAGATGAGCCTGAAGAAAATCAAGAAGCGGCAGAAAGTGATGAGGATGGACAACAATGATTGAACGCGGAAAATTTCGCTCACTGACGCTGGTGAATTGGAACGGTTTTTTTGCTCGAACCTTTGACCTTGATGAACTCGTTACCACGCTTTCAGGCGGAAACGGAGCGGGTAAATCAACTACCATGGCCGCTTTTATTACCGCCATGATCCCAGATTTAACCTTATTACACTTTCGTAATACAACGGAAGCTGGGGCCACCTCTGGTTCTCGTGACAAAGGCTTACACGGGAAGTTACGTCCTGGGGTCTGCTACGCGATTTTAGATGTTTTAAACTCTAAACATCAGCGTGTTATGGTTGGTGTTCGCCTTCAACAAGTCGCGGGTCGTGATAAGAAAGTTGATATCAAACCTTTTATGGTTCAAGGCGTGCCAATTGCGACAGTGCCTACTGAAATTTTGACGGAAATTATTGATGGTCGTCAAGCTAAAGTTATTCCTTTAAATGAGTTAAAAGAACGGCTTGAAGCGCAAGAAGGTATACAGTTTAAGCAATTCAACTCAATTACTGATTACCATTCAGTATTATTTGAGCTCGGCGTATTACCAAAACGTTTACGTTCAGCTGGCGACCGTAGTAAATACTACCGTTTGATTGAAGCATCTCTCTACGGGGGTATTTCCAGTGCGATTACACGTTCATTACGTGATTATTTATTGCCTGAAAATAGCGGGGTTCGTAAAGCATTCCAAGACATGGAAGCGGCATTACGTGAAAACCGTCTGACCCTTGAAGCTATCCGTGTGACACAGTCAGATCGTGACTTATTTAAACATCTAATTAGCCAAGCGACGGATTATGTATCTGCTGATTATATGCGTCATTCAAATGAAAGACGTATTCATTTAGATACTGCCTTAGCTGCGCGTAATGAATTAAATGCAAATCGCAAGCAGCTTAAAGTTGAGCAAGTTCGCAGCGTCGATATGGCTCGTGAGCTTAACGAACAAAATGAATCGTCATTGGTGTTTGAAACTGATTACCAAGCGGCGAGTGATCATTTGAGTCTTGTGCAGGCGGCATTACGCCAACAAGAAAAAATAGATCGCTACCAAGCTGATATTGAAGAGCTAACTTATCGTCTAGAAGAACAAACTGAAGTTGTTGCTGTCGCGACAGAAAGCCAAGAAGAATATGAAGCGCGTTCAGAAGCGGCTGAAGTTGAAGTCGATGAATTAAAAAATCAATTAGCGGATTATCAGCAAGCTCTGGATGTTCAGCAAACTCGCGCTATTCAATATCAACAGGCTTTACAAGCGTTGACGCGCGCTCGTGAATTGTGCCAGTTACCTGAGCTAACAATAGAAAATGCCGACGAATGGCTTGATACTTTCGAAGCGCGTGAGCAGCAAGCTACCGAAATATTATTATCATTAGAACAGAAGATGAGTGTGGCAGATGCCGCTCATAGCCAGTTTGAACAAGCTTATCAGTTAGTTAAAACCATGGTTGGCGAAGTCAGTCGTAGTGACGCATACCAACAGGCACGCACGTTATTACGTGACTGGTCATCACAGTCGCATCTAGCTGAACGAGTCCAGCCATTGCGTATGCAACTATCTGAGTTGCGTCAGCGTTTGGATAGTCAGCAAAATGCAGAAAGATTACTGAGTGAATTTTGTAAGCGCCATGGGCAAAGTTACGAGCCTGATGAGCTAGATGTGTTGATGGCAGAGCTTGAAGCGCAACAAGAAGAGCTAAGTATTGGCGTGAATGAAAGTGGTGAAAGACGTATGCAAATGCGTCAAGAACTTGAACAAATTCGTTTACGTATTCAACAGTTGTCAGCTAAAGCGCCCGCTTGGATCATGGCGCAAGAAGCGTTAACACAGCTCAATGAACAAGCTAATGAGACGTTTAATACCAGTAGTGAAGTGACTGAATACATGCAGCAATTGCTTGAGCAGGAACGTGAAATTACGGTTGAACGCGATGAAGTTGCTGCGCAGCGACGCGAGCTAGAAAAGCAAATTGAACGTCTTAGCCAACCTAGTGGTGCGGAAGATAGCCGCATGTTGGCATTAGCGGAACGTTTTAACGGCGTATTATTATCAGAAATATATGATGATATAACGATTGAAGATGCGGCTTATTTCTCTGCACTTTATGGTCCTGCTCGTCACGGTATTGTGGTTCAAGACTTAGCCCTTGTTCGTAGCCAACTGGAAACATTACAAGATTGTCCTGATGATGTTTATTTCATCGAAGGGGACCCACAAGGTTTTGACGATAGTGTTTTTGATGCACAGGAATTTGAGAATGCAGTACTTGTACGCTCTTCCGAGCGCCAATGGCGCTATTCTCGCTATCCTGAATTACCGTTATTCGGTCGCGCTGCGCGTGAGAGCCATTTAGAGTCGCTGACTTTAGAGCGTGATGGATTATCAGAGCGTTATGCGACGCTGTCATTTGATGTACAGAAAATTCAGCGTTCACATCAAGCGTTTAGCCGTTTTATTGGTCAGCATATTTCAGTTGCATTTGAAGATGACCCTGAAGCTGAAATTAAAACGTTAAATCAAAAACGTAATGAACTTGAGCGCGCATTATCTCAATTCGAAGAGCAGACTCAACAACAGCGTCAGCAATTTACCCAAGGTAAAGAAAGCTTATCTACCCTGAACCGCTTGTTACCGCTTGTGGGTTTATTAATGGATGAGACTTTAGTTGATCGGGTTGAAGAAATTAATGAAGAGTTATCAGAAGCTGAGGAAGCTGCACATTTCCTAAATAAATATGGTAATGCGTTGGCAAAACTTGAGCCGATGGTGACAGTGCTACTGAGCGATCCTGAGCAACATGACCAATTGCGTAAAGATTACGAACAGGCGAAACACAGCCAACAAAATGCGAAACAACAAGCTTTTGCATTAGTTGAAATTGTACAGCGTAGAGCTCATTTTAGTTACAGTGACTCAACGGGTATGGTTAATGAAAATGCTGACCTGAACGAAAAATTACGTCAACGCTTGGAACAAGCTGAAACTGAACGTAGTCGTGCAAGGGAACAGTTACGCCAACATCAGTCACAGACAGCGCAATATCATCAAGTTTTTGCTTCTCTTCGTAGCTCCTTTGATACTAAGCAAGAAATGCTCAAAGAGCTTGAGGTTGAGATGCAAGAGATTGGTGTTAAGGCCGATCCTGATGCACAAGAACGAGCGCGTATTCGCCGTGATGAACTTCATCAGTCAGTAATGGCAAATCGTAGTCGTATTAATCAGTTAGAAAAACAGCTCACACTTTGTGAAGCTGAAATGGACAATTTGCAAAAACGACTGCGTAAGTTAGAAAAAGACTACTTCCAAATACGTGAACAAGTTGTTTCTGCTAAAGCGGGCTGGTGTGCAGTAATGCGATTGGTTAAAGATAATGGCGTTGAACGCCGTTTAAACCGTCGCGAATTAGCCTATACCGATGGTGACAGTCTACGTTCTATGTCGGATAAAGCGTTGGGTGCACTGCGTTTAGCTGTCGCTGATAATGAACATCTGCGTGATGTTTTACGTTTATCTGAAGATCCAAAATTCCCAGATCGTAAAATTAAATTCTTTATTGCTGTTTATCAGCATCTGCGTGAACGTATTCGCCAAGATATTATTCGTACTGATGATCCCATTGATGCAATTGAGCAAATGGAGATTGAGTTAGGACGTTTAACCGAAGAGTTAACAGCTCGTGAACAAAAATTGGCGATTAGCTCGAAAAGTGTGGCGAATATTATTCGTAAAACTATTCAACGTGAACAAAACCGCATCCGTATGTTAAACCAAGGATTACAAGCAGTCTCCTTTGGTCAAGTTAAAGGGGTTAGACTTAACGTTAATATACGTGAAAGCCATGCTTTACTACTTAGCGTATTGTCTGAGGAGAGCGAATCGCATCAAGATCTATTTACTAGCCAACGTTTGACCTTCTCGGAAGCGATGGCGAAGCTGTATCAGCGTTTAAATCCACAAGTTGATATGGGGCAGCGTTTACCGCAAACCATTGGTGAAGAGTTGTTGGATTATCGTAATTATTTAGAGCTTGATGTAGAAGTTAATCGAGGTTCAGACGGTTGGCTTAAAGCGGAAAGTGGTGCTTTATCAACAGGTGAAGCGATAGGTACCGGTATGTCAATATTGGTCATGGTTGTACAAAGCTGGGAAGAAGAAGCACGTAGATTACGAGCTAAAGATATTATTCCTTGCCGTTTGCTTTTCTTGGATGAAGCTGCACGTCTTGATGCGAAGTCTATTGCCACACTCTTTGAATTGTGCGATAGGCTAGAGATGCAGTTAATTATTGCAGCGCCTGAAAATATCAGTCCTGAAAAAGGCACAACGTATAAGTTAGTGCGTAAAGTGTTTGGTAATAATGAACATGTGCATGTGGTTGGGCTGAAAGGATTTGGTCAAGATACACCAACTACGCAGGCAGCATTGCCTCAATAACGACGCATTTATATCAGCCGTCAGTTTGAAACTAACCGACATAGGGTAAAACCGTGTCGGTTTTTTATTATTATTTAAAAATTATGTCGATGAAGACGATGAATGTTTTGTGGCACAAAATAATTGCATGGGTCACATAATTATCATACCAGTCGATAATAGATAGCGTTAATGAGATATTAGTCTCATTTTAATGTAATAAAAACTCATATCATCATTGCACTTGTGATTTAACTTCACAGTATTTGCTGCTCTATTTATTTATTACCCTCATAAATATAAGTGATATGCAGTATTTGTTTGTATTGATACCAACTCGTTTATCCATAAAAGTAAAGAATGGTTAATTGGCGGGATAAACTTAAACAAGGATTAAAGATGAAAAAAATTACCCTAACGTTGAGCGCCATTGCTTTAGCGTTCAGCTTTTCAGCTGCATCTCAAGCTAAGATCCCAATGCCAGCAACGGTTAGTCCCGGTGTTACTGTTATTGAATTAGCGCAACAGCAGCCAGTAAATTGGGTTTCAATTGAACAAATTAAAAAAAGTTTAGATGGTAAAGCGCCAATGGCGGTCGGATTTGATATCGACGATACTGTTTTATTTTCAAGTCCAGGTTTTTATCGCGGAAAAATTGAATTTTCACCAAATGATTATAGCTATCTGAAAAATCCTCAGTTCTGGGAAAAAATGAATAACGAGTGGGATCAATTCAGTATGCCTAAACAAGTAGGTGTAGATTTAGTTAAAATGCACCTAGCGAGAGGCGATACTGTTTACTTCATTACGGGTCGTACAAAAACTAAAACCGAAACTGTGACTAAATACGTACAAGAAGGTTTAGCTATCCCTGCAGATAAAATGCAACCTGTTATTTTTGCCGGTGATGAACCAGGACAAAATAATAAAGTCAGCTGGATGCGTGATCACAAGCTGACTATTTATTATGGTGATGCGGATGCAGATATCGCAGCAGCAAAAGAATTAAATATCCGTGGAATTCGTGTGTTAAGAGCGGCAAACTCATCTTACCAGCCATTGCCAAAAGCAGGTCAGTTTGGTGAAGAAGTTGTTATCAACTCAGAATATTAAAATTGTTTAATATCAATAGCTAAAGGTATTTATTGCCTTTAGCTATTTTTATATTAAATACCGAAAATTAAATAATAAAAGTCATCAATATTCAGTATTCAGATATTTTTAGTCGATTTAAACTGAAAATGATCTTATTCATTAGTTAAATTCTTATTTATTTCCATTCTTAATGCTATTTTGTCTTTCAATAAAGACAAAATTAGTCTATTCCTATAACATTCGTTTTCAAATTAAATACAATAAATTTGCAACTATAATAAAAACTATTGTTATCCATGTAGTAACTTAAGGTGGATGTATGGCAAAGAGAAGAGTGAAAGCTCTGCAAGTCTCGATAATCTGTGGGCTGATGACATTACAATTTCCTGCATTTTCAGAACAAGAAAATATGCAGTTAAATACGACGGAAATGCAGCAGCCACAAGTTGTTGAATTGAATCAAGTGGTCACGGTTACACCAGCAGAAAGTTTGGTAAAGATAACATCGTCATTACCGGCTGATGTTAGACCTATTTTTACCACACAACTGGCTAAAATATATGCCGATCGGCAAATGAAGTTGTTGTGGCAAGATGAAACGGCTATCGAACAATTTCAACGACAATTAGCTGAACTTTCACTTTCAGGGGTGCAACCTCAGTTTAGTGAGTGGTTGTTGTTACTTGAAGATAGCCAATTAAGTGAATTAGGCCGAGATGTCATTTTATCTGATGCCATGATGGGCTATATACAATACCTATCTTCTGTTGAGGCAAGTGGCCAATATTGGTTATATACCAGTCGTCCATATAAAATAATAGCGCCAACAGCACCGCAAATGAAACCTTGGCTCGATGCGGCTTCAGAAAATAGGTTAGGAGCATGGGTTAAGTCCCAAGCAATTAATCATCCGCTGTATCAGCCGATGCGCGAAGAAATGCTTAAACAGCTCGCCATGACTGAAGATGCGCTCGAAATTACCAGCACGACATCATTAAAGCCTGGGCAATCAAGTGATGATGTTATTACCTTGAGAGAAATCTTATATCGTGATGGATTGCTCGATAGCAGTGCTATTTCCACAGAAGTTGATGCGTCGGCTTCGCCAGAGGAAATCGCCAAAGCGACGGCAGCAGCTCGTTTATATAGCAATGATCTTGTTGAAGCCGTAAAAAAATTTCAATTACAATATGGCTTAGATGCTGATGGTGTGGTGGGTAAAGGCTCTAAAGTTTGGTTGAATATGAAACCAAAACAAAAAGCCGCCTTGATGGCATTAAATATTCAACGCTTACGTATTATACCAGCAAGTAATGGCACTGGTATTTTAGTCAATATTCCTGGCTACTCGCTAGATTTTTATTTAAACGATGAGGTCATTTTAGACTCTAAAGTGATTGTCGGACGCGCGGATCGTAAAACACCGATTATGAGCAGCGCTTTAAATAATGTGGTGATTAACCCGCCTTGGAGTGTGCCAACTAGTATGGCACGTAAAGATATCGCGCCAAAAGGGAAGCAAGATCCTAGCTATTTTAGCCGCAGAGGTTATACGGTCTACTCAGGATGGGGACAGGATTCATTTGAAATCGACCCTTACTCTATTGATTGGGAAAATATTACACCCGCGAATTTTCCATATCGAGTCAGACAAGCACCGGGACCAACAAACTCTTTAGGCCGCTATAAATTTAATATGCCAAGCTCGGATGCGATTTATTTACATGATACGCCAAACCACAGCTTATTTAATCGTAATGCGAGGGCAATAAGTTCAGGTTGTGTGCGCGTGAATAAAGCCAGTGAATTAGCGACAATTCTGCTTGGTGATGCGGGTTGGGAGCAAAAGCGTATTGATGGTGCGTTAAAAGAAGGCTCAACGCGTTATGTGAATATACCGGATAGAATCCCGGTCTATTTGTATTATCAAACGGCTTGGGTGGATAAAGATCAACAAGCGCAATATCGTGCTGATATTTATCAATATGATAAGAGCATTGATGGTACGGAAAAATATTTGCCAGCTATAAAAAGTATTCTGCGCTAATCCATTTCTTTTTATTCAGGGAAGGTAACTTCCCTGAATATTCATCGCGATTCATAACTATTCACATCAATTCCATTGCTCAATATTTTTTATTATTTAAGCTAAGTTCACAAGTTGAGACGTGCAGCTAAATTATCATTGAATGATTTTTAGTGATAAAACTCACCTTTTAGCGTAAATGACATAAAATTTGTTTATTTTATGCATTAATTTACATAATTATACATTAAAGCTAAATATCATTTGCTAAACTGAATCAGTTCTGATGTTTCTTTTTAAATAACGAAGACCCGAGTTATCACCTATGGATATAATTGACCAAAACCGCAGGAAGTGGTTGGGTATTGGTGCGGCTACTATCGGCCTCAGCTTATTACCTAGCCATGTATTTGCTGCCATGACGACACCACGACCAAGAATTCTACGATTTGAAAATCTCAATACTGGCGAATTTTTAAAAACTGAATTTTTCAATGGCCGCAGTTATAACAAATCTGAGCTTGCGCGTTTGAATCACATGTTTCGTGATTACCGTTGCGATAAAGTGAAAACTATCGACCCTAAGCTGTTCGATCAAATTTATTTATTACAGATGTTGATGGGAACTAATAAACCGGTTCAGTTAATTTCTGGATATCGCTCATTGGAAACCAATAATTCATTACGTAAAAAAGGCTCTGGTGTGGCGAAAAAAAGCTATCATACCCGTGGTCAAGCAATGGATTTTCATATTGAAGGTTTACAGCTAAGTAACATCCGTAAAGCAGCGTTAAAAATGAAAGCTGGCGGTGTAGGTTATTATCCAAGAAGCAATTTCGTACATATCGATACAGGACCGGCAAGAACATGGTAATCTGTGCATAGGTGACACAGATTACGGAGTAATTGCTTGATGAAATATACTATTATCCCAGTAACACCCTTTATGCAAAATTGCCATGTTATTTGGGATGAAAATTCAATGGAAGCTGTCATTGTCGATCCGGGCGGTGAGGCAGAAAAATTAATTTCTGCAATTGAAAGCCGTGGATTGAAGTTGACTAAAATTCTATTAACCCACGGTCATTCCGATCACATCGGTGCTTCAGCTACACTTTCAAAACATTTCTCAGTTCCCATTCATGGGCCACAGAAAGAAGATGCTTTCTGGATTGAAAACTTAGCCGAACAAAATGCGATGTTTTATATTGGCGATTGCCCAGACTTCACACCAGATTATTGGTTAGAAGAAGGTGATAAGATAACCTGTGGTGATATCAGCTTTGATGTGTTGCACTGTCCGGGGCATACACCAGGACACATTATTTTTGTCAATCACGCAGATAAACTGATATCCATGGGTGATGTCTTATTTAAAGGCGGCGTTGGACGCAGTGATTTTCCTCGCGGCAACCATCAAGATCTAATTTCCTCGATTAAAAACAAGGTATTGCCGCTCGGTGATGATTATCAATTCATTCCGGGTCACGGCCCAATGTCTAATTTAGGACATGAGCGTCAGACCAATCCGTTTTTGCAGGATGAACAGCCTGTTTGGTAAATGTGAGTTATTCGATATTTTGATTTAATGCCTCAATTTGCTGATTGAGGCATTATTGTTTTTATCTATTGTCAGTAATAGTAATGGTGAATGTATATTATTTTTATGGCAATAAAAAACGCTTCACATTGCTGAGAAGCGTTTTTTGTTATTCATTGAGTGATTACATCAATTAACATCGATAAACGTTTAAAGGGCGTTATAGCACCTTAACGATCGCATCACACAATGGAACCATGTTCTCAAGTGTTAAGCCTGCGACGTTAATACGACCAGAGCTCACTGCATAAATACCAAATTCGCTACGTAGACGCTCTACTTGCTCTTTGGTTAAGCCACTGAATGAGAACATACCGTTTTGGTTGATGATGAAGCTAAAGTCTTGTTTAGCGCCTTTCTCTTCCAACGTTTTTACGAGCAGCTGGCGCATACGTTTAATACGTTCACGCATTGCTGTTAGTTCTTGGATCCATTCTGCTTTTAAATTTTCATCAGACAAAATGGTTGTGACAACAGCAGCGCCATGAGCGGGTGGATTTGAGTAGTTAGCACGAATAACGGCTTTCGCTTGGCTAAATGCACGCTCTGCGTTATCGCTGTCTTTGGCGATAATGGTGCAAGCGCCCACACGTTCGTTGTATAAGCCGAAGTTTTTCGAGAAAGAGCTCGCGACAATCATTTCTGGATTGTTTTTGGTGAAAATACGCAGGCCTTCAGCATCTTCATCTAAGCCTTTGGCAAAGCCTTGGTAAGCAAAGTCAAAAATAGGCAGTAAACCTTTTTCTGCACATAAGTCTGCGAGAATAGACCACTGCTCGGCTGTTGGGTCGATACCTGTTGGGTTATGGCAACAACCATGCAGTACAATTGCATCACCCGCTGTAGCGTCTGCTAGGCTGCTTATCATACCTTCAAAATCGATATCATGTTTAGCGGCACTGTAATAGCTATAAGTTTTAACTTCTAAACCAGCGGCTTCAAAAATATTGTTATGGTTAGGCCAAGTTGGGCCGCTTATCCAAACCCGTTTTGCATTGGTTTGTTTTGCAATGAAATCAGCTGCGATACGTAATGCACCTGTACCGCCCGGCGCTTGTGCAGTGCATGCACGTTTAGAGGTGACGATTTCATGGTTTTCACCAAATAGTAATATTTGGGTGACTCGACCAAATTCAGGCATTCCACTGATAGCAAGATAGTTTTTAGTATTTTCGTTATCAAGCAGAAATTTTTCTGCTTTTTTAACAGTATCAAGCACAGGTGTTTTACCTGATTCGTCTTTGTAGACGCCAATACCTAAGTTAATTTTGTTATCGCGAGGATCCGCACGGAAACTATCAGCAAGACCGAGAATAGGGTCCGCAGGGGCAGCAGTGATTTTTTCAAACATGTTATCGATTCCAAAGCTCTGTTGTTAGCTGAAAGGTGGTTTAGCCGAAAATGTCGAGTTCTCAGGGTAACGTGAGCGAGGGGATTTGCCAACTGTTTTACCGATAATTGGTGAGATCTTGTGAACTAGATAGATATTGCCTGCAATACGACCAGTAATCGCCAGTAATACAGTGATATTGTCTAATTATTAGTTTTTAAAGCAAGATAATGAGTGTGGTGATGAGAGTGTTGATTGCATTTTTAGAGGGAATGTATTGTTTAGCGCTTAGCTTAGATGAGCCAAAGTCGTGGGCGATAATAGGCATCGTAATTACAAGATAGAGAGAGAACGCTATGTGTATAATTACCAATAAAAAAGCAGCACCGAAGTGCTGCTTTCAAAAACATATTTACTGTTTCTAAATTATCAGTTAACTGATAATTAGAATTGGTAAACTAGACCTAAGCCAACTACGTTGTCTGTCATCAGACCGTATTCTTTGCTGAAGTCGTTGTCTTTTAGCAGGTTGATTTTGTAATCAACAACTGCAGACATGTTTTTGTTGAAGTAGTAGTAAGAACCTACAGAGATGTATTTAACGATATCGCCGTTTTCACCATTAACATTTTTACCTTTAGATTGGTTATAACCTAAAGATGGTTTCAGACCGAAATCGAACAGGTACTGTGCTACTAACTCAACGTTTTCAGTTTTGTTAGCGATAGTATCGAATTTACCAAAGTAAGTCGTGTTCAGTGCTTGACCATACATTGCCGCTAAGTAAACGTTGTTAGCGTCGAATTTACCACCAACGTTCCATACTTGAGCGCGGTCGCCAGTTGCACTATTAACTATTGGGCTACCATTAATTTTACCAGATTGTTGAGCAGGTGTACGTGAAGAGCTAGCATAGCTACCACCCAGTGTTACGCCCCAACCTAAGTCATAAGCAGTTGATAGACCGTAGCCATCACCGTTGTTTTCGTTGACTTTTTTGCCACCAGATTTGTTGTTGTCGCCATTTTTGCCTTGGTATTGCAGAGCAAAGCTTAGGCCATCAACATAACCGAACGCGTTGTTGTTACGGTAAGTTAATAGGTTACGGTTACGGCTAGTCATGAATGTGTCAGACTGAGCCATAGTGTCGCCGCCCCATAAAGGCATAACGTCGGTCCATGCGTTCGTGTCATAGTTAACGCCGTAGTTACGGCCGTAGTCGATTGAACCGAAATCAGCGAATTTCAAACCAGCGTAAGCTAAACGGTTTTTGTTTTCGTTGTTAGTTTCAGTTTTGTTAGTTTTAGTTTCCCACTCGAAACGACCAAAACCAGTCAGTTGATCAGTGATTTGAGTATCACCTTTCAGACCAACACGAACACGTGAATCATCACCGTCTTGGCTTGATTTAGCATTACCATTGCTGTCTTTTTTATCAGCAGATGCGAAGTAGTGACGAACGTCAACTTTACCGTAAACGTCTAATTTGTTGCCGTCTTTGTTATAAACTTCAGCTGCGTTTGCTGCGCCTGCAGACAACAGAGCTGGAATAACTATTGCAAGAATATTGCGCTTCATCATTATTATTACCCTCATTGGTGTTATTTTCGGACACCTGCCACTGCCAAAAATAATTCTCAAATTTATTTGGAACTATTTATGAGAGATTAGTGTCGTCTATGTCGGCGACCAGTGTTCCATTGCTAAATAAATTAATCCACCCTCAAAGTGCTACAAAAACGAAGTTTCTGTAACAAATGGTAATAATGTGTTTCTAAATGTAAAAAATAGATCAAATAATAACCGCACATCGTACCAGTTTAAAAAATATTACAAAAATAAGTGAACTTTTTCACAAGGCGAATTGAGCTTTTTTTGAGCGACTTAGGGAAACTCGAATGCTGTTTTGTGCTAAAAGAAGTCAGTAATTGGATCGCAAAAGCAGATAATTCTTAGCTATTCCTTATAAGATTGAATAACAGGTCACTTATAAGGCGATAACAGAAAATTTGTGATTGAGTTAACAACTATACAGAATTTATGCTGAGGTATAAAAACAGAATAATAATTAAGATTTCTACAAAAAGTATTGGGCCAATCTGATGATTGACCCAATATTTAGCAAATTAACTCAGTAGAAACAGAAAGTAAAAAATACTTAGCTAATTTGTGACACTAGAATGAAGCATTTCTTGGGGTACGTGGGAATGCAATAACTTCACGCACGTTGCCAACACCTGTGACATACGCCACTAAACGTTCGAAGCCTAAGCCGAATCCTGAATGTGGCACTGTGCCGTAACGACGCAGATCGCGATACCACCAGTAATCTTCTTTATTCATACCCATCTCTTCAAGACGCGCATCTAGCATATCAAGACGTTCTTCACGTTGTGAGCCACCGATGATCTCACCAATACCCGGTGCTAATACGTCCATTGCGGCAACGGTTTTACCGTCTTCGTTGAGGCGCATATAGAAAGCTTTAATATCTTTTGGGTAATTTTTAACCACAACAGGTGCTTTAAAGTGTTGTTCTGCTAAATAACGCTCATGTTCAGATGACATATCAACACCCCAATAAACTGGGTTTTCAAATTTCTGACCACAATTTTCGAGGATTTTTATCGCATCGGTGTAATCCACTTGTGCGAAATCTGAATTAACAAAGCTTTCAAGGCGATTGATTACTTCTTTATCAACACGCTGAGCAAAGAACTCTAAGTCGTCACGGCGTTCATCTAATGCGGCTTTAAAAGCATATTTGAGCATTTGCTCTGCAAGGCCTGCAATATCGTCTAGGTTTGCAAAAGCCACTTCAGGTTCCAACATCCAAAATTCAGCCAAGTGACGGCTAGTATTTGAATTTTCAGCACGGAAAGTGGGTCCGAAAGTGTAGATTTTGCTAATAGCAGTAGCATAAGCTTCGCCATTAAGCTGACCTGAAACCGTTAGGAACGCTTCGCGACCAAAAAAGTCTTCGCTAAAATCAACTTCGCCTTTGTCATTGCGCGGTAAGTTGTTGTAGTCCAGTGTGGAAACACGGAACATTTCACCGGCACCTTCGGTATCTGATGCGGTGATTAATGGGGTTGATACCCAGAAATAACCTTGTTCATCAAAGAAGCGATGAAGTGCTTGTGCCAATGTATGGCGAACTCGTGCAACCGCACCAATTAAGTTAGTACGTGGGCGCAAGTGAGCCGCTTCGCGTAAAAACTCAACGCTATGGCGTTTTGCTGCCATAGGGTAGGTGTCAGGATCATCAATCCAACCGACAACTTTCACGGCTGTTGCTTCAAGTTCAAAGGATTGTCCTTGACCTGGCGATTCTTTAACGGTGCCTGTGACTTCAACTGAGCAACCGGTTGTTAGATGAAGGACTTCGTCATTATAATTAGATAAATTATTATTGATGATAGCCTGTAATGGGTTAAAGCAAGAACCGTCATAAACGGCGAGGAAAGAAAAACCAGCATTTGAATCTCTCCTTGTACGTACCCAGCCTTGAACGGTGACTTCTGAGCCTACCGCCACTCGGCCTTGCAGTACGTCGACTACAGGCGCTACTATCATAAAATTTACTCTCTTTTAATTTAACGATATCTACTTTAACTATCTCAATCCGTCATACTTCAAGCTGTAGATGCGTTGGCTTCGCAAATCGAACCTAGTCACATACTTATGTATGCTCCTAGGTCTCAATTTGTTTGCCGCCTTCCTACAACTCGAATTATTTAGGATATAACTCAAATCGTATTAAAATCATTTAATAAATTGAATTGCTAGATATTTCTTATTTAAGGTATAGCAATCAATGTATAACGAATAAAATAGTAAAGTAGGGATATATTAACGAAATCCCATATTTCAGGGGCCAAAGCTCTATGTTACTTGCCATTTAGTAGGAAACAAGTAAAAAATCGCTACAAACCTTTCTATTTGAATATAAACGATAGAGATAGGGCTCAAAAGCTATAGTAATAGTAAGCGGGCGAAAGCAAAAGCGCTTTTAAAGCGCCGCATAAGAAAAATGTAAATTCTTATGCGGAGAGGCTAAAAATAGGGGGTGAGGACTAGCTGGCTTTTTCCATTTTAGGTAGGTCAAAGGCTTTTCTGAGTTGGTTGACGAATTCATCGTCTTCACACATCGTTTTGCCTGGACTGTCGGATAATTTCGCGACGGGCTTTCCATTACATTCAACTAATTTAATCACAATATTCAGCGGCACGACATTAGGAATATTGCAGGTCAGTCGTGTGCCAATACCGAAAACTAAATTAATTCGCTGATGGAAGTAGCGATAAAGCTCAAGGGCTTTTTGCAAATCAAGGCTATCAGAAAAGACCAATGTTTTGCTTAGCGGATCTATACCTAATTTTTCATAGTGGGCAATGGCTTTTTTACCCCATTCAATCGGATCGCCCGAATCATGGCGTAATCCTTGGTAGCGCTTCGCAAAATTTTCATCAAAGTCGCGTAAAAATGCATCCATAGTGATACAGTCAGTCAATGCAATACCGAGTTGATCAGGATATTCGTTAAGCCAACTTTGTAGCGCTTCGCGCTGACTATTGGATAATTCAGGGCTTATTTGTTGGTGCGCTTGGAACCATTCATGGGCTTGTGTGCCAACGGGTATCAAGTCTAACTCGTGGGCGAGCTTGTAATTACTTGTCCCAACCAAATAAGGGAATTCATTTTTTAGCATAGAAACAATGGCAGATTGCACACTGTAGGAGAAACGCCTACGTGTACCGAAATCCATTAGTTTAAAGTTAGATAGGTCAAGTTGGTTTTCGGATGCTTGGCTATAGAAAATAGTCAGTAATTTTCTTAGCTGGTTAACGGCATCTTCATCAGTGACATTTGGATGTCTATCGCGTTGGACTATTTCACTGACTAGCGCAAGAAGGGGTACTTCCCACAGGATCACTTCACGCCATGGGCCACTTATACGAATAGCTAATTGCCCGTCATCAGTGACAGAAACCTTAACTTGTTCAGGGTTAAAACGAAATGATTTAAACCAAGTGAGATAGTCTTCTTGGAAAAATGGCAGGCTACGTAAGAAGCTTAATTCTTCATCAGAAAGTGATAGTTTCGCCATCAAGTTAATTTGCTGTTGGATCGCATGTGCGTAGGCACCTAAGCGCTCACTGCTACGGCAACGAAACTCAGCAACCACCGGCACTTGGTTGTAGTGGTGAAAGACCGCCTGCTGCATATGGAGCTTATAAGCATCGGTATCGAGTAGTGATGTAATAATTGGTGTAGCGTCTAAATTCATGGCGCGCAGGCATCCTCACGGAGCTTATCTACTTAGTTATACCCATCATATTCATGTACACATAAACGTCATTGAGTTGCTCTATTTGACGCTGTCGTGTCACTTGAATTATCAAGGGTCTAAATCATTAAAGTTGCAAAAGTATACTCACTTTACCAAAAGATTGAAGTTTTATTCTATCTTGATGTGCCGTGAGGACATTTCAACTTTAATTCACCTGTTTATTTTTTAATGTATTGCTTTCAAATCAATGTGTAATACTTTCAAATGAATATCTAAAATAGACGAATTAAGCAAATAATTTGAATGCTAATAATTTACTGTGAGTGATAGCACAAAAAGGAACTAATCACCGATTGATACTAACAGGTAATGAAATATTTAATAGTGGGATAGCACCAACAAACAAACGATTTGTTAACAAAGTTAGGTACGGTTATAGATAAAGTGACAACATTCTTATATAAAAGCTTAATATCTTTTGATGAAAATGTTTCTCAAATCCGTTCACATTACCAGTTGTTATAGTATTGTATGAAGTAACAAAACAGCACGATACTGAATTAACGCATAATAAGGTTACCTTATGACCCAGTTACGACAAGCAAAATATCGCCATGATTATCAAGCTCCTGATTATACTATCAATGAAATCGCACTCGATTTTAACCTTGACCCAGTAAAGACTGTAGTAACGGCAGTCAGTAAGGTTAAACGTCTTAATCCTCAATCATCGACGCTTGAGTTACATGGTGAAGATTTATCACTCATTAGCCTTGAAATCGATGGTCAGGCTTGGACTCAATATAAAGAAGAAGACGGAAAATTAATTATTGAGGGCTTACCTGAAACATTTACCTTGCGCATTGTGAATGAAATCAGCCCTGAAAAAAATACCGCATTAGAAGGTTTGTATGTTTCTGGGGAAGCATTGTGTACGCAATGCGAGGCCGAAGGCTTCCGTCATATCACCTACTTTCAAGACAGGCCTGACGTTTTAGCCCGTTACACCACAACTATCACCGCAGATAAAACACGTTACCCTTACTTATTATCAAATGGTAATCGTGTTGCAAAAGGTGAGCTGGAAGATGGCCGTCATTGGGTTAAATGGGAAGATCCATTCCCAAAACCAAGTTATTTATTTGCGGTTGTCGCGGGTGATTTTGATGTTTTAAAAGATGTTTTTATTACCCGTAGTGGTCGCGAAGTCGCCTTAGAGTTGTTTGTTGATAAAGGTAATTTAGACCGTGCGCCTTGGGCAATGCAGTCATTGAAAAATGCCATGAAATGGGATGAAGAGCGTTTTGGCCTTGAATATGATCTTGATATTTATATGATTGTGGCCGTTGATTTCTTCAATATGGGCGCAATGGAAAATAAAGGCCTGAATGTTTTCAACTCTAAATATGTTTTAGCAAAAAGTGAAACGGCAACAGATAAAGATTATCTCGGTATTGAATCGGTCATTGGTCATGAATATTTTCATAACTGGACCGGTAACCGTATCACTTGTCGTGATTGGTTCCAATTAAGTCTAAAAGAAGGTTTGACTGTTTTTCGCGATCAAGAATTTAGTTCAGATTTAGGTTCTCGCTCAGTAAATCGTATCAACAATGTTAAAGTGATGCGCGCGGCTCAATTTGCCGAAGATGCAAGCCCAATGGCACATCCAATTCGCCCTGAAAAAGTTATTGAAATGAATAACTTTTATACTTTGACCGTCTATGAAAAGGGATCTGAAGTTATTCGGATGATCCACACATTACTCGGCGAAGAGATGTTTCAAGCAGGTATGCAGTTATATGTACATCGCCATGATGGTAGCGCCGCGACTTGTGATGATTTTGTTCAAGCGATGGAAGATGCATCAAATGTCGATTTATCACTATTTCGTCGTTGGTATAGCCAATCAGGCACGCCAGTATTAACGGTACGCGATGAATATTTGCCTGAAAAGCAACAATATGTTCTGCATGTGAGCCAAATGACTCCACCAACGGCAGACCAAGCTGAAAAACTTCCCCTGCATATTCCTTTGGATATTGAATTGTATGGACAAGATGGCGCGGTGATCCCATTAAAACGCGAAGGGAATCAGGTAAATTCAGTTTTAAATATTACCCAAGAGTCACAAACTTTTGTTTTTGATGAAATCACCAGTCAACCAGTACCTTCGTTGCTACGTGAGTTTTCAGCGCCTGTTAAGCTTGACTATCCTTATACTGATGAGCAACTAGCCTTCTTAATGCAACATGCCAGCAATGAATTCTCACGTTGGGATGCGGCTCAGCAGTTAATTAATAACTATGCGAAAATCAACGTTGCAAAATTTCATCAGGGTGAAGCGTTAGTTTTACCTGAGCATGTTATTGATGCGTTTCGAGCTGTGCTGTTGAGCGATTCAATTGATCCGGCTTTGGCTGCATTGATTTTAACGTTGCCATCGGAAAATGAGATTGCGGAACAATTCCCGGTAATTGATCCTGTCGCTATTCATGAAGTTCATGACTTCATCTTTGACCAGCTTGCAATCCAATTACATGATGAATTTTTGGCGGTATATGGTTCAATTAAAATTGATGGATATCGAGTTGATCACCAAGACATTGCTAAGCGTGCATTACGTAATACTTGCTTGCAATATCTTGCTGCGGGTGACGATAAGGAATTGGCCAATAAATTGGTTCAAAACCAATATAAAACTGCGGATAACATGACTGACTCGCTGGCTGCGCTAACCGCAGCTTATGAAGAGAAATTGCCTTGTCATGTTGAATTAATGGCTGATTTTGATGAACGCTGGCACCACGATGGTCTGGTGATGGATAAATGGTTTGCTTTGCAAGGCGCTAATTCTTCTAAAGATGCGCTAGAAAATGTCCGAAAATTATTAAATCATCGTTCATTTAGTATGAGTAATCCAAACCGTATTCGTTCATTAGTCGGGGCTTTCACTGCAGGTAACCCAGTGAATTTTCATGCAGAAGATAGCAGTGGATATCAATTCTTATATGAAATATTAGTTGATTTAAACACGCGTAACCCGCAAGTTGCCTCAAGATTGATTGAGCCGTTAATTCGCTTAAAGCGTTATGATGAAAAACGTCAAGGTTTGATGCGTAATATCCTTTTGCAATTAAAAGCATTAGACAACCTTTCAGGGGATTTATTTGAGAAGGTGACTAAAGCGTTAGAAAGCTAACAGTATCAAAACTAGGTTTATATATTTCCTAAATGGGATAACGATTAAACTGTCAATTTAAGCCCTTAAATTAAATTTTAGGGGCTTTTTATTACCTATTATTCTTATCTTGTTGTTGTCCTCGCATATCTAACGGGGTCTTAAATGGTGGTAAATCAATCAAACATCATTTTTATTGATTTTTTCATGGGTAAATAACGTCAAGTTAAGGTAGTCTATAGCGCGTTTTATCGAATGAAAAATAAGCTATGTTATTAGGGGCTCGGCAAACTAAATTGGCGAGTGTATTGGCACGCGCAATATTGTGTCTTTCTTTACGCTTAGACATGTATTCGCATAGATAGAAAATAGGTTATTGAATATGTTATATCACCTTGCCCGCAAGGCACTATTTCAGTTCGACCCTGAAAAAGCTCACGAATTGACTTTTCGTCAGCTCCAACGTTTAACTAATTCCCCTCTAAAATTCCTTTTACGCCAATCTGTTGCGACTAAACCTGTTCAATGTATGGGACTTTCGTTTAAGAATCCCTTAGGGCTTGCTGCGGGTTTAGATAAAGATGGTGATTGTATTGATGCTTTCGGCGCTATGGGTTTTGGTTTTGTTGAGATTGGAACGATTACGCCGAAACCACAGTCAGGTAATGACAAGCCACGTTTGTTTAGATTAGTCGAAGCGGAAGGTTTGATTAATCGAATGGGATTTAATAATAAAGGCGTTGATAACCTTGTTGAGAATGTCAAAAAATCAAATTATGGCGGAATAATTGGTATTAATATTGGTAAAAATAAAGATACGCCCGTTGAACAAGGTAAAGACGACTATTTAATTTGCATGGATAAAGTTTATGCCCATGCCGGTTATATTGCCGTGAATATTTCTTCTCCAAATACTCCCGGTCTACGCACTTTGCAATATGGTGAAGCTTTAGATGATTTATTAAGTGGTATTAAAGCTAAGCAACTTGAGTTGCAATCTGTGCATCAGAAATATGTTCCAGTTGCTGTTAAAATTGCACCGGATTTAACTGAAGAAGAAATTATTCAGGTTGCTGATAGCTTAGTTCGACATAATATAGATGGTGTTATTGCCACGAATACAACGTTAGACCGTTCATTGGTACAAGGTTTAAATTATTGCAATGAAATGGGGGGATTAAGCGGACGCCCAGTTCAATTAAAAAGTACCCAAGTGATTAAGCTTATTTCCCAAGAATTAAACGGTAAATTGCCAATTATTGGTGTGGGTGGAATTGATTCACTGACAGCTGCTCGGGAAAAAATGGAAGCTGGGGCCTCATTAATACAAATTTATTCTGGCTTTATTTACCATGGACCAAAATTAATAAAAGATATTGTCAATAATATCTAATAAAGTGTAAATTTACATATCAAGGGGGTTTATTTATTCCCCCTTTTAATCTATATTATGAATATTGTTTATTTTTTAACTAGTTTTATCTCCTTTATGCTTTAAGTTATAGGCTATTTACGTCAAATATAGCGCTTTATTATCTAATCTTAACTTGGACATTTAAGGACTCATTATAGATTTTTGGAACAATCATTATTGATGATCGATCCTAAAGTTTATTTACCGATAAATCGCTGAAGGATCGTTTATGAAAATTAAACCTGATGATCATTGGCGTTGGTATTTTGATCATGATCATGACAGGGTGATGCTAGACCTCGCCAACGGAATGATATTCCGGTCATGTTTTCCCGCAAAAATGCTAACGGCTTTTGCTCGAAATGAAATGCCATTTAGTATTGAAGATGCAGGTGAATATTATATATTTGATGAGCAAGCGAAGAGATTAAATATAACTCTCGAAGAAAGAGCGGAGTTAGTATTAAATAGTCTTGTTGCTTTTCGTTTTTTAAAACCACAAATGCCTAAAAGCTGGTATTTTTCAACCTTTCACTATGTTACTGAGCCTGCTCAAGGGCAATTGGTTCAAGTGTGTTTAGAGAATACTAATTGCTATTCAACATTTATCATTGCGGAAGCAGGTATATCGGCGAGTTTATGTTTATTAGCGGAGCCACTGCTTGAATTGTCAGATAGGACTTTGCGATTTTGTGATCCAATTAAGATCATGAATGATCGTATGATGCAATATTCAGCGAAGACTAAGCGTATACTATATGGAAATGTCATTTAGTTGATCGTTTATGATCGGTGAATACAGAAAAGTAAAAATAAATAAAATACCATCATATAAATATAACGATTAATTTAACTCTAGTTTATTAACACCATCACTTTATCTAAATTATTTTTCGTGATGGTGTTTGAATAGACAAATCTATTAATACTATTTTAAAGCAAGTTTGACTGCGCTTTTAGGTATGCAGCTACAGGCTAATATATAGCCATTATCTTTAATTGCACTTTGTTTTAATGGTGTTACTTCCCCTTCGATAAGCTTTATTTTACAACAACCACAAAGACCTGCACGGCATGAATATGGAACAGAGATACCATGTGATTCAAGCTGTTCTAAGATAACACTCTGATTATCCCCTTGATATTCAATACCTTCAAAGATTAAACTCAACGTGTTGATTTGTGGTTTATTGGTCGATACCGCGACGGGTGTTTCTCTTTCTTTCTCAACGTATTTTTCTGCTAACTTGGTTTCTAATACGGTGAGTTGATCGCCAACGCGAATGACACCCGTGTTGTGAATAATGACATTTTGACCAAAATCCACATTCCCATTTTCTGCTGTGCGGAATGTTTGTAACGTTGCCAGAGGCTCACTGTTCGGATGTTTGATGCCTTTTTCAGGGCTGACGGTGGTTAAAATGCAGCGACTACAAGGCTTGTCTAAAGTGAAAACGATATCGCCTATTTGAATTTTTTTCCAGGTATCTTCTTCGAAAGGTTTGGCGCCAGTAATAATCAAGTTACCGCGAAATTGCTCAAGCTTAATACTTGCAGGGCAACGACGTTGAAGTTCTTGTACTGAAGATTCACTAATTAATAGAAAAGGGTAACCATCTGCAAAGGATAATGGAATATCGGTATGGGTTTTCACTCTGCGAGATAGCTGAGGACTGAGCCAACGTAATTGAACTGGCTCGTCAAAAAAGCTGCTTAACCAACTATTTATCGCATCCGGCGCAATAAGCGCATGAAAATGATTGCCCCAAACTTCAGTAGGACTCTGATTATCGTTAAAGTCCTGATACAATACGGTAGCGCTTTCGCCATTTGGTGCTCTAAGATAAAGCCCATTATTAAGCATAGCGGGTGTGAACAGTAACATCTGTGGATATTTTCTTGCAGTAATGAATTTACCTTCCAGTGTCGTTACCATAAAGTTACGATCAAAAGTCAGTCCGCTGATATCAGCGAATGCATGAGATAAACGTATCCCTCTCATTGATTTGATTGGGTGTGTATAAATGCGCGAAAGCGTTATCATTTTTTAATCCTTATAATTGTTGCACAGCAACTTTATGACAAGCGCATAAGATTAGCTATAATGCGCAACAATTTTCATTGAAATCGGTAATAAATACTATGAATTCTTTGTTTGCCAGCACAGCTCGAGGCCTGGAAGAACTACTGAAAACGGAATTGGAAGCTCTTGGAGCTAGCCAGTGCAAGATTGCACAAGGGGGTGTCTATTTTCAGGCCGATGAACGAGTGATGTACCAAAGCCTACTTTGGAGTCGGCTGGCATCGCGTATTTTATTGCCTTTAAGTGATTTTGACGTCTATAGCGACATGGATTTGTATCTAGGTGTACAAGCGATTGACTGGACAGAAATTTTCTCAGTTAATGACACTTTTGTAGTGCACTTTACCGGTACGAATGACGAAATTCGTAATAGTCAGTATGGTGCATTGAGAGTCAAAGATGCCATCGTAGACTGCTTTACGCGTAAGTTAGATCAACGACCTGATGTTGCACGTCAGCAAGCTGATATTCGTGTCAATGTGTACCTTAATAAAGAAAGAGTTAGTGTTGCTTTAGATTTAAGTGGCGACTCCTTACATGTTCGTGCTTATCGTGACCTTGCGGGTCAAGCACCATTAAAAGAAACCTTGGGTGCGGCGATTATTAATCGTTCTGGCTGGCAAAATGGGACGCCTTTGGTCGATCCTATGTGTGGCTCAGGTACTTTATTAATTGAAGCTGCAATGATGGCTGCGGATAGAGCGCCAGGTTTATATCGTGAGCATTGGGGTTTTTACGCGTGGTCAAAATATAATGCGGAGCTATGGCGTGAACTAAAAGCGGAAGCACAAGTGCGTTTTCGTCAAGGTCTTAAAGAAACAACTTCACGTTTTTATGGTTATGACATTGATAAACGTGTATTAGATATGGCACGCGCTAATGCACGCAGAGCAGGGCTACAAGATTTAATTAGCTTTAATCAAGGGGATGCAGCATCTCTTGAAAATCCAGTAAAAACAGAGATAACCGGTACGATTGTTTGTAATCCGCCATACGGTGAACGTTTAGAAAGCGAGCCAGCGCTGGTGGCATTGCACAGTCAATTTGGACGTGTCGTTAAAGCTCGTTTTCCTGGATGGCGTTTTTCGGTATTCAGTGGTTCACCCGAGTTACTGAGTTGTTTGCAATTACGTTCAGAGCGCGAATTTAAGGCCAAAAATGGTCCTCTCGATTGCGTGCAGAAAAACTATATATTGGCAGCAGTACCTTCTGAAGGTGTTGGCGAAATTTCTCCTGATTTTGCAAATCGTTTGCGTAAAAATCATAAAAAACTGAGTAAATGGGCGAAGCAGCAAGGTGTTGATTGCTACCGAGTCTATGATGCGGATTTGCCTGAATATAACGTAGCCGTGGATATTTACGGTAGCAAAGTGGTTGTGCAAGAATATGCGCCACCAAAAACCGTTGATGAGCGTAAAGCACGCCAACGTCTGTTTGATGTCATTACAGCCACGATGAATGTTTTGGAATTGACCTCTAATCAGTTGATACTTAAAACGCGTCAACGTCAAAAAGGCAAACAACAATACGAAAAATTGGCACAAAAAGATGATTTCTTTTTAGTGCAAGAATACAACGCGAAAATGTTAGTTAACTTAACGGACTACCTTGATACAGGATTATTCCTTGATCATCGTGTCGCGCGTCGAATGTTAGGGCAAATGAGTAAAGGTGCAGATTTTCTAAATCTGTTCTGTTATACAGGCTCTGCAACTGTTCATGCAGGTCTTGGCGGCGCAAAAAGTACCACTTCTGTTGATATGTCGCGTACTTATTTAGAATGGGCAGAGAAAAATCTACAAGCAAATGGTTTATCTGGTCGCCAACATCGTTTAATTCAAGCGGATTGTTTAGGCTGGTTAGCGAATAGTGACGAACAATTTGATCTGATCTTCATCGATCCCCCTACGTTCTCAAATTCAAAACGTATGGATGGTACTTTCGACGTACAACGCGATCACATTCAATTAATTACCGATTTAAAACGCCTGCTACGCCGTGGTGGAACTGTCATGTTTTCGAATAATAAACGTGGTTTCAAAATGGATACTGAGGCGCTGGATGAGCTAGGGCTACATGCAGAAGAAATTACTGGCAAAACACGTTCAGAAGATTTCGCCCGTAATCGTCAAATTCATAACTGCTGGCTAATTCGTCACGCAGAGTAAAGGATAAGAATCAATGGCTTTAATTAATTTGTCTGGTGCATACCTTGCTTTTAGTGATGCACCACTACTTGATAACACAGAAATACATATTGAAGATAATGAACGAGTTTGTTTAGTTGGCCGTAATGGTGCGGGCAAATCAACGTTGATGAGAGTGCTGACTAAAGAGCAACCTCTTGATGATGGTCAGCTAATTTATGAACAAGATCTTATCGTGGCACGTTTGCAACAAGACCCTCCGCGTAACGTTGAAGGGACTATTTATGATTTTGTTGCTGAAGGCGTCGCTGAACAAGCTCAATATTTAAAAGATTATCACCACATCTTAAAATTGGTTGAAGAAGACCCGAGTGAGAAAAATTTAAATAAATTATCTGAAGTTCAAGAAATTCTAGATAACCGTAATTTATGGCTACTCGATTCTCGTATTGAGGACGTTCTAAAGAAACTAGGTTTGCCGGGAGATGCTGAACTGTCTTCACTTTCGGGTGGGTGGCTGCGTAAAGCGGCTTTAGGTCGTGCGCTGGTGAGTAATCCTCGCGTATTGTTCCTTGATGAGCCAACGAACCACTTAGATATCGAAACTATTTTATGGTTGGAAAATTTCTTAAAAGATTTCCAAGGTAGTATCGTATTTATTTCCCATGACCGTTCTTTTATTCGTAATATGGCAACTCGTATTATCGATTTAGACCGAGGACAATTAGCGTCATGGCCGGGTGATTATGACAACTACTTGTTGAGTAAAGAAGAAGCTCTGCGCGTAGAAGAAATGCAAAATGCTGAGTTTGATCGCAAGCTAGCACAAGAAGAAACTTGGATCCGCCAAGGGATTAAAGCGAGACGTACGCGTAATGAAGGTCGTGTTCGTGCACTGAAAGCCTTGCGAGTCGAGCGTTCAGAGCGCCGTGAAGTAATGGGAACAGCACGCATGCAAGTTGGCGAAGCCGCCCGTTCAGGCAAAATTGTGTTTGAAATGGAAAACGTTAATTATCAAATTGATAATAAAGTACTCGTCAATGATTTTTCTGCGCAAGTTATGCGTGGAGACAAAATTGCGCTAGTGGGCCCAAATGGATGTGGTAAAACAACTTTGCTACGTTTGATGCTTGGTGATTTACAGGCAGATAGTGGTCGAGTACATTGTGGTACTAAACTTGAAGTTGCCTATTTTGACCAACATCGTGCTGCACTTGACCCAGATAAAACCGTGATGGATAACCTTGCTGAAGGTAAGCAAGAAGTCATGGTTAACGGTAAACCGCGCCATGTCTTAGGTTATTTACAAGACTTTATGTTCCCGCCAAAACGTGCCATGACACCCGTGAGAGCATTGTCCGGTGGTGAGCGTAATCGTTTATTACTTGCCCGTTTATTTTTAAAACCAAGTAATTTATTGATCCTCGATGAGCCAACCAATGACCTTGATGTGGAAACATTAGAGCTACTTGAAGAATTAGTTGATAGTTATCAAGGTACTGTGTTGTTGGTCAGCCATGACCGTGAATTTGTTGATAACAGTGTGACAGAGTGCTGGATTTTTGAAGGCAATGGCGTAATTAAGCGTTTTGCGGGCGGATATTTTGATGCTCAGCAACAAAGAGCACAAACTGTGAGTTTAAAGCCTGAACAAAACAGTAAAGTCGCTGCGCCAGAAAAAAGTGTTAAGCCAAAAGAGCCAACAAAGAAAGTGAATAAGTTAAGCTACAATTTGCTGCGTGAATTAGAGTTACTACCAGCAAAATTAGAGCAACTTGAATCAGAAGTTGAAGCGCTTCAGGCAAAAATTGGCGATGCTGATTTCTTTAATCAACCTCATGATGTTACAGAAAAAACCTTGAGCTCTCTGGCTGAAAAAGAGCAAGAATTAGAGCAAGCGTTTGATCGTTGGCAAGAGCTTGAATTACAGAAAAACGGTTGAGATAACGATTTGAAATAAAGAGGAGAGACAATACCTTGTGTTCTCATGAGTCTCATGAACATGTACTTTGTACACAGTGTGACATGCTGATTGCCGTTCCTGAATTGGAACAGGGCAGTAAAGCGACTTGTCCACGCTGTGATACAACGTTAATTTCAAAGTGGCGATACCCTTACAAGCAACCAGCAGCTTATGCATTTAGCGCACTAGCGATGCTATTTGTTGCTTGTCTATTTCCTTTTGTGAAAATGGGCGCGGCGGGTATTGAAAATGAGATCTCTCTTTTTCAAATCATTGAAATTATCTCGACAACCCGCTATAGCGGTTTAGCTTTGTTTTTCTTGTTTTTTTCACTTGTCATCCCTGCATTTTGTATGGTGACGATTATTCTCTTAGGGTTGCAAGTGCATATCCCTAAGAGACTAAAAGTGTGGATAACTCGCATCTTATTTCAGATGAAAACATGGTGCATGGCTGAGATATTTTTAGCGGGTGTATTAGTCAGCTTTGTAAAATTAATTGCTTATGGTGATATTGGTGTCGGGCTGAGTTTTATCCCTTATTGCTTATTTTGCATGTTACAAGTCAGGGCATTTCAGTGCCTTGACCGCCATTGGTTATGGAATCGAATTGAAGCGGCGCCTTTGCTGGATAAAAAATTGAAAGTTGGGCAAACCGGAATTAGCCAAGGTGTCAGGTTATGCCTTGTTTGCACGGCAATTTTACCGGCAGAGCAATCGCAATGTACGCGTTGTTACGCACATGGGGCCGTTCGAAAACATCAAAGTATACAATGGACTTGGGCACTATTATTAACCTCAATTTTGCTTTATATTCCTGCGAATGTATTGCCTGTCATGACAACGAATACCTTAGGTAGTGATTTGCATTCAACCATTATGGATGGTGTGATATTACTGTGGGAAGATGGTTCCTATCCTGTAGCTTTAATTATTTTTATTGCCAGTATTATGGTGCCATCATTGAAAATGATAAGTATTGCGTGGCTATGCCTTGATTCAAAAGGCTATGGCAATAGAGATCCGCATCGTATGCATTTTATTTATGAAATGGTGGAGTATGTTGGTCGTTGGTCAATGATTGACGTGTTTGTTATCACTATTTTAGCCGCATTAGTTCAAATGGGGCAGTTAATGAGTATCGTCCCTGCACAGGGTGTGATTTTCTTTGGTGTCGTTGTTATTTTAACGATGTTTGCCGCGATGACGTTTGATCCAAGATTGACATGGGATCGCAGTGAAAAAAGAAATACAGTAAAAACTGTTGAACAAGAAGGAGTCATCGGGTGACAGATCAAGAAACACCACAGGCCAACGCCAAAGTCAGTAAATTAAAAAGCTGGTCACCGGTATGGGTGATCCCTATTGTGACTGTATTATTAGGTGCTTGGATACTATTTTACCACTATAGCCATCAAGGCCCTGAAGTCACGCTGATAACTTATAACGCAGAAGGGATTGAGGCGGGTAAAACGAAAATTAAAAGTCGCAGTGTCGATATTGGTGTTGTGGAAAGCGTTACCCTCGATGACAATTTCAGTCGCGTAATCATTAAAGCGCGGCTAAATAATGACATGAAAGAGCTACTGCGTACAGATTCTGCTTTTTGGATAGTTAAACCAACAATTGGTCGTGATGGCGTGACTGGATTAGGCACGTTGTTATCAGGTGCATATATTGAATTGCAACCAGGACTCGCTGCCAAAGAGCATTTTGAATTTACCTTATTGGATACTCCACCTTTAGCATCACCAGATGCAAAAGGTATCCGTATCACGTTGATGAGTGATAAGGCAGGACAACTTAATCCGGGAGACCCGATTCTATTTCGCGGTTACCGTGTTGGTTCTGTCGAAACCAGTAATTTTGATATGAATAATCGTGATATGCGTTATCAATTATTCATCAATGCTCCTTATGACAAGCTAATTAGTTCTAACGTTCGTTTTTGGAAAGATAGCGGAATTGCCTTTGATATGTCATCCCAAGGGGTACATGTTGAAATGGGCTCAATTGCAACGTTATTAACGGGCGGTGTGAGTTTTGATGTGCCAGATGGTTGGGTTCCGGGTAGTAGCGTTAAAGAAAATGCTGAGTTCCAACTATTTGATAGCCAAAGTAGTATTCAGAATTCTTTATATACTCAGTATCAAGATTTCGTGTTGTTTTTCTCTGATTCAGTGCGCGGACTTCAACCGGGTGCACCTGTTGAGTTCCGTGGTATTCGCCTAGGTACTGTCGCACAGGTCCCTTTTTATACCGCAGGCCTAGATCAATCATTGGATAATGATTTCCGTATTCCTGTCTTAATCCACATTGAGCCTGAACGTTTCTCAAAAGATGTTGGAGCTAATTTCAATTTAAAAAATGAATTGAAGACCGCAATGAAAGAAGGATTAAGAGGCTCATTAAAATCAGGTAATTTATTGACAGGTGCACTTTATATTGACCTCGATTTCATCCCGAATGCAGGGGAATATAAAGGACCTACCGTTGTTGCAGGTTATAAAATTATCCCAACCACAAGTGGTGGTTTAGCGCAAATACAGCAAAAAGTGATTGCGGTATTGGATAAAATTAATGATATGCCAATTGAGCCAATGTTGAACCAAACAACACAAACGCTAGCGGAAGGGCAAAAAACAATTAAAGAAGCTAATGTGATGCTATCTGAACTGAATAAAGTGATGGCGAGCAAAGAGTTTCAGAATTTACCAAATGACTTACAAAAAACGTTGCAAGAAATGAATCGTGCAATGCAAGGCTTCCAACCAGGTTCTCCTGCATATAATAAGATGGTTGATAATATGCAACGCTTAGATCAAGTCTTAAGAGAAGTTCAGCCATTATTGCGGACATTGAATAATAAAAGTAATGCATTAGTCTTTGAAGCAGAACCGACTAAGGATGTTGAGCCGAAAGGAGTGAAAAAATAATGAGATATTTATTATCCCTATTTGTTTTGATGTTGGCTGCTTGTAGTAGCGTTCCTGAAAAAATGTATTATCAGCTGCCAATGAAATCCTCTAAGGTTCAAAATGTAGAGGTGATGAGTAAAAATCAGGTTTGGTTACAACGCATTATGTTGTCGGATGTATTGACCTCTAATGGAATAACCTATCAAACCTCAGATGTTAGCTATAGTAATGCGAGTACACATTTATGGGCGAGCCCACTTGAGCAGCAATTAGGGCAATCAATGGTGAGTGAGCTTTCAACTGCCTTACCTGAACAGCTGGTGTCATTACAGGCGCTACAAAATTCACCTGATACGCTAGATATTACTTTAACGGCTTTTAATGGCCGCTATGATGGCATTGTTTTAGTGCAAGGCTTTTGGACCTTTACACAAGGGAAAGAAGTCACTCGTCGTAATTTTGATGTTCAATTAGAACAAAAAGAAGATGGCTACCCTGAGCTAGTACGCACACTTGCACTTGGTTGGCAACAAGTCGCTGATGGTATTGCAAAAGAAGTGATTAAACGTTAGCGATTAAAATTTGTTATTAATAGGTTCGGTTATTGAAGTGCACTCCTGATATTTAAAGGAGTGCATTTTTTTGTTATTTTTTCTATTTTTTATTTTCTTTTATCCCATCAATATATTAGTTTTTTAATCCGTTTTCGTTTACTCACAAATTCACATCTATTGCGTATAATATGATGAAAAATAAAGAACTAATAATTATTTATAATATATTCAATGTATTAGAATAATTAGAGTGTGTAAGTCACATTTATACTATTTATGACATTTATATTAAAATCTTTACTTGATTTTCTACCCTGAGAGCGTTATTCCTATAGGGTACCTATTACGAAAGGTAGGTGCTGTTTTCTTTTCCATTTTTAATGATGAGGGAAGTAAGGCATGAAAAGACAGAAACGTGATCGTTTAGAAAGAGCTTTATCAAGAGGATATCAAGCCGGTATAGTAGGGCGTTCGAAAGAATTATGTCCTTATCAGGCAGTAGATGCTCGTTCACATTGGTTAGGTGGTTGGCGTAAAGCAATGGAGGACAGGGCAGTTGTTACTGTATAAAAGAGAATATACCGTGATTTATTAGATTAAATAACTGAAGCAATTTTATATTTAATCTAAATATAATCTGTTAATTTATTAACCTCCGCATTTGCGGAGGTTTGCATTTTAAGGCTTAGTTGGCAATTAAAATACGCTAGTATCTTTAAATAAACCGACTTTTAGGTCTGAGGCGGTATAAATTACTTTACCGTCAACTAAGACTTCGCCATCAGCCACACCCATAATCAATTTACGGTTAATCACACGTTTGAAATTGATTCGGTAAGTGACTTTTTTAGCCGTTGGTAGAACTTGTCCGGTAAATTTAACTTCACCTACACCAAGTGCTCTACCTTTACCTTCACCGCCGAGCCAACCGAGATAAAAACCAACCAGTTGCCACATAGCATCAAGGCCTAAACAACCTGGCATAACAGGGTCATTAGTAAAGTGGCAGGCAAAGAACCATAGGTCAGGATTGATATCAAGTTCAGCTTCGACATAGCCTTTATTAAATGAACCGCCATCCTCAGTCATTTTGACGATGCGATCCATCATCAACATATTTCCTGATGGCAACGGCGGACCGTTTTCTCCAAATAATTCGCCTCTTCCAGAAGCTTCTAAATCATCTTTTGTATAGGATTCGCGTTTATCAACCATGTTCTTAAGATTGCCTTTATTATGTATAGGTCCATAGAATAGCTTACACTTGTACGCTGAACAACTCCGATCTGATATTTTTTACTCAACCAAGCCATTTCAGAAACCAAGGAAGCCTTGCTTTATCTGGAGTATTAGCTTGATGAATACGTTCCTGAATTAAAGCTAACAGATGTACACTATCATCATCTGCTTGTTGCTCAAAGTAAGGTTGCTTAGTGAGCTGTGTAATCGCTTGTGCGACATGTTCAACTGGCCAAATATGGAATTGGCCTTCTTTTACGGCTTCAATAACGTCATTGTTAGTGCATAAATGACGAACATTTGCCAAAGGAATAATAACACCCTGGTTGCCAGTTAAACCACGTTTAGCACAGATATCGAAAAAACCTTCGATTTTTTCATTTACACCACCAATAGGTTGAACATAACCAAATTGGTCAATTGCACCCGTTACTGCGATTTGCTGATCGATTGGTTGTAGTGATAAAGCACTAATAAATGCGCACACTTCAGCGAGTGAGGCACTATCGCCATCAACTTCACCATAAGATTGCTCAAACACAATGGACGCTGAGAACGGCTGTGGTTGCTCTAATTTCAGCTCATAATTTAAATAGGCTTCCATTATCATCATGCCTTTTGCATGAATATTGCCACCAAGCTCAGCTTTACGTTCGACATCCGTGAATTCGCCATCACCTAAGTGTGCGACACAGGTGATCCGTGAAGGTTCACCGATAGCTTCAGGATGACCAGGATACTGTAAGACTGATAATCCATTAATTTGACCAATAACTTCCCCTTCGGTTTTAAGAAGGACTTGATCTTGTAAAATATCGTCTAAGGTGCGTTCAGCAATAAAACTGTGACGCCATAGACGGTTTTCTTCTGCTTGAGTTAATGAATCGCGAGTGATTAAGTTATCAATTTTATGGTGTGAGGCATCCATAAGACGGCGTGCTAACCAAGCACTATCTAAAGGCAGATTGAATTTGTCTTCGCAGTAACGTGTTGCTTGAGTAATTAATGTAGGCCAGCCATCAGCGGCAATATCCGGCAACTGATTTAAAATAATGATAGATTTAATGTAACGCATCCATAGCGATAATTGTTCTTCTTCCTCGAAAAACATAACGGGTTCGTATTCACCATAAATAGCACGGCTAAATAACTCAGGATCATTATATTCAATTTCTTCCAGTGCTAACCTATCTCCTACGATGATAATTTTCAGTTCTAGAGGTTGAGGTTCAACGGAAACTGGAAGGGTATGATTTTCAGATAATGGTAGCCATTCTAATTGACGACGATTAACCATATTTTTTAATCGTGTCCACATGAGTGGCTGAACGATTAACGTGTTAGCTGCGATGATCAATACGCCACCATTAATTTGGTGTAGTAGTCCAGGAACAAGTGTCATTGTTGGCGTGATATAGCCAAATAATTGCTCTGGTTCAATCCATGGGCGATAAGCAATGCTCTCTTGTGTCGAGAATCGGCTTTTAATGCCATTTTTCCATTGAAATAATTGCTTATCTTCAGATAGGCAATAGCCACCATCAATGGTTTTTGAATTTATCAGTAATGGTTGAATTGAATCAGCAAAAAGACTGAGGTATTCCTCACTTTCATCTGATTTGATAAACATAAACCGTGTTTGATCCGACTCATTCACAAAGCGCTGCATCCCATCAAATAGTCGCGGTTGAATATCTGATAGCGTTGTTGGCGCGAGTGTTGCCGAAGAGACAAAATCTGTTTGTAGAGACGATAAATCAGGTATTAGGCCTTGCCATGTAAGTTCTTGACTGATCACTATAATTATCTGCTATTAATATGGTTATAAATGAAATGCCTGCCATTTAGCTGGGCGCTTGTACCTGAATCTGGCTTGATGTTATTACATTTTTTTGCACTATTTTTATTATAACATTTCAGGTCAGTTTATTACCCAGTGGGCAAGTTTGCTATATTAGCCTTTGACAGCCAATCTTGCAGCAAGAATTGTTGAATTATTGACTAGAATAGGGAAAACATTAGCACAATTGGCAAAGTCATAGGCCATGTGAAGCCAATTAATACTGCGCTCAGTAGTCGCATATAAAAATTTGGGTCTTTGGTAAGCAATAGGGTGATTAACATAGAACATACGCCCCCAATCCCATAAACGAGAAGTATGTATTCAAAAGTGGACATATTAATTTATTAATTTGTTAACGGATGGATGCGAATTCTACACTATTTGGCGTCTTAACTGTTATTTTCTTTGTGGTTAAAAACAGATTAGTTGAGAAATTGAATCTCTACTTGAGCATTTTATTTCTAATATTGCTAATATAACTATAGGTTCGATTTTCTTCAGGAATAATTATGAAATATCAGCAGCTTGAAAATCTTGAATGTGGCTGGAAGTGGGAGTATCTGGTTAATAAATCCCGATCTGGCGAGGCGATTAGTCGTTATCTTGAAAGAAGTGCAGAAAAAGAAGCGATAGCGTTACTGCTGAAAATGGAAAGTCGCCCAATTGATGTGCTTAAATGGATTAAAGAGCACATGAACCCTCAGCTTGATAACCGTATGAAGCAAAGTATACGTGCAAGACGTAAACGTCATTTCAATGCGGAACATCCACATACCAGGAAAAAATCTATTGATTTAGATTTTTCTGTTTGGCAGCGTTTATCTAATTTAGCTGTAAAACGTAATAAAACGTTATCTGAGACTATTATTCAGTTAATTGAAGATGCAGAACATAAAGATAAATATGAAAATCAAATGAGCGCATTAAAGCATGATTTACAGGCTATTTTGGGCAGTTCTCAAAGTCATAAAGATTCAAAGTAATAAAATTTAAGCAATAAAGGGTCGCAGTTAATATTGATATTTTTAGGGTAAGTCTCAATTTGAGCATAATGAACAATTAAAAATAAGCCGAGACCAAAATAAGTATACTAAAAAACCCCATAAAATGGGGTTTTTTAGTATTCAGTTCAAAATTCTAACTAGGGCTAATAATTAAGCGCCTGGTTGAGTTACAACTTCAGTTGTACCTTGAATTTCGATTTCAACGCGACGGTCTGGTGCCAAGCACTCGATTAGAGCAGCACGGCCTTTAACGTTGTCACATTTGTTACCAGTTACTGGATCTTCTTTACCACGGCCTTCAGCAGCGATTGCTGATGTAGGAACGCCTTTAGATACCAAGTAGTCAACTACTGACTGAGCACGTTTCTGAGAAAGTGGCAGGTTGTAGTTTTGTGAACCGATACGGTCTGTGAAACCAACTACCAGTACGCGACCTTGAGTAGGGTCGATGCTGCTTAGTTCAGTATACAGTTCGTTCAGCGCTTGCTGACCTTCTGGTTTCAAAGTTGCTTTGTTGAAGTTAAACAGAACGTCTGAACGCAGTGTGAAACGTTTGTTTTCAACAACTGGAGCTGCTGGCTCAACAACTGGAGCTGGTGCAATTACTGGAGCTGCTTCTTGACCGAAACGGTAAGCAACACCAACACTCAGCATGCCATTGTCTGGACGAACACCGATATTGTCTTTATCACCTAGGCTACTAACCCATTGGTAATCTAAACGAGTAGCCCACTCTGGAGTGATTGCATACTCAAGACCTAATGCGTATACAGGTGCAACGCCAGTGTCAGTTTCTTTGAAACGTTGGCCATCTTGTTTAGCTTTAGCTTCTGTACGGTATACCATACCACCAAGACGAGTATAAACGTCTAAGTCATCCATGATTGGATAGCTTAGTTTGGTAGTTAGTGAAACACCCATAGATTTCAGGTCGCCGCTGTTGTCAGCGCCTTTATATTTCATTTTACCAAACCAGTCGTAACCGAGTTCAAAACCCATGTACTGGTTGTATTGGTAACCTGCATAAGCACCTGCACCGATAGTGTCACGGTCAGTAGAGTTACCTACATTATTCCATGCTTGGTTATCAGCTTTAGATGGGTTTAGGCTAGTGCTTTCATAGTGTGACCAACCTAATTTAGCACCAGTATACCAAGTGTTATCTTTTGGAGCTGCTTGTGCAACAGTTGTAAATGCTGCTACTGCCACTGCTATTGCGATAGCTGTCTTTTTCATTTTTTACGCCTCGTTATCATCCAATATTGGCTGGCTTCAATGAGCCTTATTATTTGCCATTGGTTCTATTTACTTGCTAGGTTCGCTGACATTATCTACAAAAAATTACGAAAAGTAAAAAATAATGCCTTACGCATAACAAGCTAAAGTCTACAACGAACGGAGAAAGATACAAGTAGAGTGAGCAATAAAGGTTAAAAAAAATATTATTTTATTGTATAAATCAGAGGGATATATATATTTAGCATCTTGTTTACTATTTAGCTATCTAGTTGATCTTCAATGTTTTTCATTTCACTTTAGGGCTAATTATTACAAGAGGTTAAATTTAGTAAGAAAATTCTTAATATTGCTTAATGATAATAGTCTGAATGAATTTTTAGATGATTTTGCTGTCCAGAATTGATGCTAGCCATATTATATGTCATTTGTGGACGCATAATAAAGCCAATTGAGCGACCTTCTTGAGCAGCATATTGTAAACGGATGAAATCATGTTCACTTATTTCAGGAAGCCATCCTAATACGACACTATAATTACCACTTCTGAGTGCTTTTTCCATTGCATCAATCGTCGTGATAGATTCCATATGACTTAATTGCATAACTTTATGTGTTGGAATTCCAGCTTGCTCTAACCAGTGTTTACTTAATTTTTTATTTGGGCTTAACCAAAGCAGCCAACGCGACTGTATACCAAACTGCCGCAGCATAGGTAAAAGAATATAATCCATGATTGGGTGTTTTTCATCGTAGACAAGTTCACTCACTATACCTTGTTGCATTGAGTCACTTAAGTGACTTTCTGATGACAGAGTTTGTGTGTAATCATTGAGAGAATGTTCTGTTGTGTTATTCCAAGAATAGATGCTCATAATTCACCTCGTTACGATACTGTATGAACGTACAGTAACTGTATATTCATCCAATATCAAGCCTATTTTTTCAAAGCGCTTCGCAACTTTGTGGTTTTTAAATGCATTAAGCTTGGCATTTATTGTAGAAACTCTCAGAATCAGTTGTGTGTAATTATTTGTAAAAAAAGGACTTCTAAAGTTTCTACTTGTAGGAATTGAAGTGTAATAAGCCTTAAAAGGAGTGAGGGCATATGTCATTACAGGAAGAAAAAATTTACAATTTGTATCGGTTATTAGGTCAATTTGGGGAATTGAAAAGAAAAAATCATTTTGGTGGGCATTGCCTACTTGTTGATAATGCAATTATTGGGGTGATTTTAGAAGAGCATTTTTATTTAAGAGGATGTTTATTGGCAGGAAGTCATTTTGAGGCCTCGGGACTTAACCGCTTAGTTTATAGTAAAAAAGGGATCCCATTAGCACTTCGATATTACCAATTACCTGAACAAATATGGTGTGATGAAGGATTATGTCTTTACTACATTGAATTGGCGTATCGTTCTGCGATGGAGGAGTTGCAACAAAAACAAACAGTATCAATTCGTATTAAAGATTTACCCAATATGAATATGTCGGTTGAAAGGGCTCTGGGTAAAATTGGCATCTATCATGTGGAAGAATTACGTATGATGGGTGCTAAAGCTTGTTTTCTTAAATTAAAACAACATGGACGACATAATCCGAGTATTAAATTTTTAATTGGGCTCGCCGCTGCAATTGAAGGTTGCCATAGTGCCGTACTGCCGACAAATATTAAGCAGGAATTGATTAACTGGTATAACGATGTTAATTAATTACATTATTGATTAAATATCATTGTAACAATATGAATAACAGAGCGGGCATTAAATGCCACTATAGGATTTTAATGCCCGCTCATCAGTACGTTTATGATACGTTAATTTGTTTTATCATGAGCTTAACTTCAGGAATAAGTTCGAGTAACAATTTAGTTTGCTCTAATATCAATTGTGTTTTTTCATCGTCACTGGTGGACGTGTTATCAATTCGTTGTAATAAGCTTTGACGTAATTGATCGGATTTTTCGTCAATTGTTTCATCCTGTTGAGTTATTTGAATAGCAGACTCTACGTAGCAAACTGCATCGTTTAATAAGGTAAGATTTTCGTTATTTGGCATTTTTTCACGATGTGCGCCGAGTGCTGAAATATAGCTTAATAAAGTATGATTTAAGCAAAGTAACCGAAAAGCTTGTTCTTGCGTAATTTGATAGGATTTTGGGTCAGTCGCCATATTAGAAACAATAGAGGCAAATTCCGCATCATTCTTATGAGCATCACGACGAGCAATGCGGTATTCAAGACTATTATCTTTACCTTGATAATACTGTTGTAAGATTGCATCTAAGTAGCGGCAGTTGCTCTCCATTGTTTTTTGTATAACTTGTGGAAGTTGGCGAAACTTCCAGTCTGGCCAAATAAAGCTAACGGCAAGTAATGCAATGAAACAGCCGATGACAGTATCAATGATTCTTGGTAATGCCACATCAAACCCTTCACCTAATAAATTAAAGCAAAATAGAACTAATAGTGTGATAAATAAGGTGGCTTGTGCATATTGGCTGCTACGGAACATAAAGAACAGTAATCCCGATACGACGATTAACGTAAGTTGCCCCTCAATAGATGGAATGATATTGAGCAGTGGCAAGCCAATCAAAATACCGACAATGGTTCCGATGATCCTTAA
This sequence comes from Providencia sp. Je.9.19, assembly GCF_051129765.1. Lineage (NCBI taxonomy): Bacteria > Pseudomonadati > Pseudomonadota > Gammaproteobacteria > Enterobacterales > Morganellaceae > Providencia > Providencia sp. Je.9.19. The sequence goes on along the minus strand of NZ_JBCPSS010000003.1, from coordinate 34,652 downwards.
CGCTAAGCGTCGTTTAGTGGCGCTATAGTTGGGCTGGCAGACAAATAAACTGGTCAGCAAAATCCAGTATCCACGTTCCATATCAAACAATTGAATGATGGCATAGCCGGTACATAATAGTATTGACATCCTGACGGCATGGCGAAAAAGTGAAGATTTAGGCGTTAGATTATGTTTTACCCGCGCAATAATATCGCCTATACCAGAAAGTGATTCGTCAGAAAGTTGTTCAATTTGTTTATCATTTTGTAACCATGAGCTTTGTTCTAAACCTAATCCTTTAAGTTGTATATCAATGCCCTTTAAATTATTAAGCAGATTATGTAACGCTTTAATTTCATGTAGATTAGGTGATTGTATTTTTAATAATTGCAATGAATTTTCGATGTAGGCAAAAGTCCGTTCAAAGCGAGGATTATGTTGGTACTGTTTACGCCATAATACGGATTGAGCTACCTGTTGGCAGGCTCTTGCTTGCATGGTGAGTAAACGTTGAAAGCGAAATAAGATATCGTAATGGCGCAATGTACGACTTAATTGCTGATATTGGACATGTGAGGAGCTTGCTCGTTCATGAATATCTTGTGCAACAAAGTAATAATGGAGGCTATTTCGTGTGCCTTTTTGGCCTCTATCGCCTTTTAACCTACTGAGTAGGACAATTTTGGCCTGATTCATTGTGCTAACAAGGGTGCCATTAACCAGTGCTAAATCATAGACGGATTGTTGGTAGTCATCTTCGAGATCAGGATCGAATAAGTTGGCTTTAGCATCTAAATAGGCAGATAGTTGCTGATAACATTGAGTAATGGCATCTTGCAATGGTCTAACAGGGAATAGAAGATGCCCTATCAAAGTTAAAATATTGTACCAAATAGCACCAGTCAGCAACAAGGCGGGTTGTTGATACCAAGTATCAAAAATGGGCACACCTAGCATGGTATAAATGGCGATAAGTAAGGCACCAAAGGCGATAGTTGCGTAGCGTTGCCCTAATGCGCCAAGTAGAATAAAAGCGCAGGTAGAAAAAGCGAGACCGAAAAAGAAAAAGATGGGGTAGGGGAATAACAGTTCAATTGAGACTGATGCAATAAAAAAGCAAAATAAAGTGATGATGAGATTTTTTATTCTGCCCGTTAGCCTATCGTCTAAGTCAGTTAATGCGGCGGCTACAACACCCAATGTAAGGGGGATCGTGACTTTAGGATCCTGACCTAATAACCATGGAACTAATGTTGTTCCTGTCAGCGCTATTAAGATTCGGATATAATAGAGTATATGGCTGTTATAAAGCACACGGCGAAAATTGGTCAGCAGCGTTAACACAAAATACCTCAAAGGTAAGACAATCCCTAATTTATATAGGATAGCTTGTTTCTCGATAATAAAAAACCGTTTGAAATCAAGCTGCCATTATTTTCATTATTGATTAATTCAGGTGCAAGACGTATGGAACTGAAATCGACGCAGATTGGACAGCGCCTGGCTCAGCATCCCTATAATCGGGTTCGCTTACTCAATGCAGGCATAGAAGTCAGTGGTGAAAATCACCAATACATGATCCCTTTTAATGAACTCATTGATATTCGATGTAAAAGAGGGATTGTATGGGGCGAATTAGAATTTGAAATCATTGGTGAGCAAGTGGTGCGCTTGCATGGCACAGAATGGAAGCAAACTCAGCATTTTTATCATTATTTAAATGAAAAATGGCAGCAATGGAGCGCTGAAATGAGTATGGTGAGTGCTGAGGTGTTAACTTCACTGGCAGAACGTATATTGCAGCAAACAACTCAGGATGCTTGGCTGAGTTTACGCAATTTAGCGGCAATTAGAGAGTCAATTACACAACAATTCTCGTCGCTCCCACTACCTTTAGCACGTATTTCATCATTTCAAAATTGTTTTTCTCAATATCAATTATGTCAAAAATGGCTTAATCAGAGTCAACGCTGCCGTACTCAAATTAATGAAAAATGGTGTGAGTCTGTTCTTTCTCGCTACGCTGATTTTTTTCAAAATGTGGAATCTTCTACGTTAAATTATTCTCAATCACTGTCAGTTATTAACGGTGAAGACAATGTATTAGTTCTTGCGGGGGCAGGTAGTGGCAAAACCTCTGTTTTGGTGGCAAGAGCGGGATGGTTATTACAACGTGAGCTGGCGAAACCTGAACAAATCCTATTACTTGCTTTTGGTCGTAAAGCGGCAGATGAGATGAATGAGCGTATCCAGTTACGCCTTCAACAAGAAAATATTGTAGCAAAAACATTTCATGCCTTAGCGTTGCAGATTATCCGAGAAGGTAGCAATAAATCTCCGGTGATTAGTGAATTAGAAACTGACACTCAAAAACGTCAGGCGTTACTATTAGAAGAATGGCGTGAGCAGTGTTCAAGTAAAAAAGCGCAAGCCAAAGGTTGGCGTGAATGGCTATCAGACGAATTACAATGGCAAATTCCTGAAGGTGAATTTTGGCATGATGAAAAAATTAGTCATAAAGTCAGTGCTCGTTTAGAACGTTGGCTGAACCTTATGCGAATGCATGGGGGGAGCCAAAAGGACATGATAGAAAATACAGATGAAGAAATAAGAGACCTTTTTCAAAAACGTATTCGATTGATGGCACCTTTATTAAAGGTCTGGAAAAGTGCCTTGAAAGAGGAAGGTGCAGTCGATTTTTCAGGTTTAATACATCAGGCGATAAACTTATTGGAAAAAGGACGGTTTATTAGTCCTTGGAAACATATTTTAGTCGATGAATTTCAAGATATTTCGCCTTTAAGAGCTAAATTGCTTCAAGCACTACGTCAACAAAATAAGCAAACGGCATTATTTGCCGTGGGCGATGATTGGCAGGCTATTTATCGTTTTAGTGGGGCTGAGTTAAATTTAACGACCTCATTTCAGCATTATTTTGGTGAAGGTGATAGCTGCGCTTTAGATACCACGTATCGATTTAATGAACGTATTGGTGATATCGCGAATCAGTTTATTTTACAAAATCCTGCACAATTAGATAAACCCCTTAATAGTCTCACAAAAGGTAATAAAAGGTCGGTAGTTTTATTACATGAAGATGCGTTAGAGCGTTTATTAGATAAAATGAGCGGTTATGTTCTTGATGATGAAACGATATTAATTCTTGCTCGTTATCATTATTTAAAGCCAGAGATTTTAAACAAAGCACAGACGCGTTGGCCAAAGTTGAATATTAAATTTATGACTATTCATGCATCAAAAGGACAGCAAGCGGACCATGTGATTATTTGTGGTTTAAACCAAGGCAAGGATGGGTTTCCTGCTCCTGCGAGGGAATCGATTATTGAACAGGCTCTATTACCAAAACCTGAAGAGTTTGAGCATGCGGAAGAACGGCGATTGCTATATGTGGCATTAACTCGTGCTAAGCAGCAAGTTTGGTTATTATATAATCCAGAAAATCCTTCTGATTTTGTTGAAGATCTTCGCGAGTTAGGAGTACCTAGACAGAAAAAACCGTGATGTATTTTGATTTTTAGTCGTGTGCCGGAGGTTATCCGGCACGGGTATGGAGTAAAATTAAGTTGTTCGTTTATTTAAATAGCTTTGATAATCGGGGATCACGATATCAATTGTGCTATCAAAATAAGGTGATGTGATAAGGAAATCTGCTGTTGCTGCATTAGTTGCAACGGGAATATTCCATACCGTTGCTAAACGTAGAAGCGCCTTTACATCAGGATCATGTGGGACTGCGTTTAGAGGGTCCCAAAAGAAAATTAGCAAATCAATTCTTTGTTCTGCAATCATTGCGCCAATTTGTTGGTCTCCTCCCATCGGGCCACTAAGCATACCAGTGACTTGTAAACCTGTATGCTGGCTAATGAGAGTCCCTGTTGTACCTGTCGCAAATAATTTATGTAGTTGAAGTCGTTCACTATTTTTTTTGGACCAAGCGAGTAAGGAAGGTTTACAATGGTCATGGGCAACCAGTGCGATATTTTTTGATTCGGCTAATTTACGGGTCGTTGATTCCATGATATTCCCTTAAATAAAAGGCATGATTTCGCCTTTAAAAACGAATGAGCATTTAGATACAAGATATATCATAATGTAGGTGAATAGTTTACTGATTTTGGGAGATATTTTGATGAGAGATCAAGAAATTGCTGAAATTTTAAAGCATGTAAATATAATTGCCTTAGTGGGTGCTAGTGACCGCGAAGATAGACCAAGTTATGAGGTGATGGAATACCTATTGCATCAAGGCTATACCGTTATACCTGTTAGTCCTAAATTAGCAGGCCAATATTTATTAGGCCAGTTAGTATATGCTCAGTTAAGTGACATCCCTCAACAAATTGATATGGTTGATGTATTTCGTAACGCAGATGCGGCCGTTGGTGTAGCAAAAGAAGCGGTCGACGTGAATGCAAAAGTATTGTGGCTGCAAAAAGGGATTATTAGCGAAGAGGCTAAACAAATTGCATTACAAGCAGGAATGCAGTTTGTAATGGATAAATGCCCAAAACAAGAAATTCCTGCATTAGGTCTTGAGAAATAATACTTTTTGAACATATGATGAAGTAAAGCAGTTCGATCAACTGCTTTACTATTTATCATTGACGAGTAATTTTAGATACCAACCCACAGGTTAGTTAGTTGCGTAAGCGCGGTGCTAATAATTGCGATCTTATTGATTCTGCTAGTTCATCCATCGACGGTTGTTCCGGATGGTCGCCAAAAGCTTCATAGGTAATTTGAGCTTCCGCTAAATAGGTATGAACAGCATCTCCGTTGTCATCTTCCATAACAACATGATACCAAGGTAGATCGCGCAACGTAGTGTTAGATGCGATATCATCATCATGTGGTTGTTCGAGCGAATATTCAGGGTCCACATCAACAACGACCCCAAGATAACCAAGAAGTTTGTGTCTTACTTGTTGCCCGATTCCATATTTACTGGTGATCATCATAGCGACCTCCTATAAGCCTTGCTTGTACTTTAAATCTATATATGGGCAGTATTTCGCGTTTTCAAGCTAATATATGGACAATTATCAATAACGCAATACACTGTCTTTATACGTTACGATGAAAAGCAGTGCCTCAGAAATTAGATTATCTGCTCAATTCAGAAAAGACAACTGCTAAAAGAAGGTATCGCTATATTATGCTCTAATACAGGAGACTATTATGACAGTATCAGGTCGCTATTTTTATATTTATGGTCGTGTTCAAGAGGTGGGTTTTCGTTATCAAACCTATCATTGGGCGAATCAAAATGGCATAAAAGGTTTTGTTTGTAATAGGGACGATGGAAGTGTCAAGTTAGCTATCTATGGAAATGAGCAGGATATAGACTTTGTGGATGAGTGGTTAAAAGCCGGGGGCCCGCCCGGTGCAAAAATAGACCATTTTTTTAGTGAAGATTGGCAAACAGAAGCAATAGCGGATTTTACTGTCCGCTATTAACGTTTATTAGATGCACTTAACTGGCTTAGGAAGACCTGCAAGTTTTGTGGCTTGTTTTGCCGGTCCTTTTGGAAATAGTCGATATAAATAGCGGCTATTTCCTTTTTCTTCACCAAATTTTTGTGAAACGGCTTTTACTAACATCCGAATCGCTGGAGAGGTATTAAACTCTAAATAAAAAGCGCGAACGAAGCGAATAATCTCTAAGTGTTCATTAGTGAGCTCGATATTTTCTTGCTCAGCCAGAAGCGGGATTAATTCTTCGCTCCATTGTTGGCTATCAAGTAGATAGCCTTGCGCATCTGTTTCAATTTCTTGATTGTTAAAAACCAACATACTTATTTCAATCCAAACAAAAGTAGAGCATAAATTTAGCAAAAATTGACTCATAACCCAAGGCGCAAGTGATAAATGTTGATAATTTCACCCATCAGTATGCTAAGTGTTTATTTTTAAGGCGAATGATTTAATTAGGGGTTTACATTGAATGCGAGGATGTTTATAGTGCTCGTCATTGCGGAGGGGTGGCCGAGCGGCTGAAGGCAGCGGTCTTGAAAACCGCCGATGGGAAACCATCCGAGAGTTCGAATCTCTCCTCCTCCGCCATATTCACTTCCAATCAAGTCTACTAAAGTCTTCCAATCCCAAGTAAATCAAGCATTCTAACTAAATCCCATTATTCCAACGTCTACTAACGTCTATTGAAAACTACCCCCTTTAGGTGGTACATATGGGGGTACATTTATACCCCATGATTTGAGTACCCCCAAATGAAGCTAACCGTTAAACAAATTGATTCCAGTAAGCCTAAAGAAAAAGACTACAAACTATCTGATGGCGGTGGACTGTATCTATTGGTTAAAACTAATGGCGGAAAGTATTGGCGGTTAAAATACCGAATCGATGGCAAAGAGAAACTTTTAGCTATTGGAATTTATCCAACCGTTACACTAGCTGATGCGAGAAGAAAGCGAGATGATGCAAAGAGATTGCTGGCGGATGGAATTGACCCAAACCAACAACGCAAAGAACAAAAGCAAGCCTCAAAGATTGACAGTGTAAACACTTTTAAAAATATCGCCCTTGAATGGTATGAGGGAAGAAAGGATCGCTGGTCTGTTGGTTATCGTTATGACATGATGGACGCATTCGAAAAAGACGTCTTTCCTTATATAGGTAATCGCCCGATTGCTGAAATCAAACCTATGGAATTACTCGAAGTACTTTCTATTATGGAAAAGCGCGGAGCAACCGAGAAGCTAAAGAAAGTGCGTCAACGTTGTGGCGAGGTATGGAAGTACGCCATTATTACTGGTAGGGCAGAGTATAACCCTGCGCCAGATTTAGCCAGTGCCTTTGTACCACATAAGCGTGAGCACTACGCCCATCTTTCAGTTAGTGAATTACCAGAGTTTCTTTCTTCTATAGATAAGTATATGGGGAGCCAGATTGTTAGAGTGGCGCTAAGGGTGCTTATTTTAACTGGAGTTCGACCAGGCGAATTGAGAAAGGCGGAATGGTCAGAAATTAACTTTGATACTGGGGTATGGGAAATACCAGCTGAAAAAATGAAGATGCGCCGCCCTCATATTGTGCCGCTATCAGAGCAGGTTATTGATTTGCTGAAACAGATACATCCCATCAGTGGCAGTTATCAATATATATTCCCTAGCCGTACTGATTATAGAAAGCATATATCAGATATGGCACTGAATACGATGATTAGACGTATGGGTTATAGTGGCAGAGCTACAGGCCACGGATTCAGGCACACAATGAGCACCATCCTACATGAACAAGGTTATAACACTGCATGGATTGAGACACAGCTAGCGCACGTTGATAAAAACTCTATTCGTGGAACGTATAACCATGCTCAATACATTGATGGGCGCAGAGAAATGCTTCAATGGTATGCTGATTACATGGGGGCATTAGAGAACGGGGATAATGTTGTCCACGGCAATTTTAAACGTGCTTAATCCACCAGCTACCAAATACAGAACCAGACAATAAAAAGTCTGGTTTTTTTGTGCCTAAAATAGCCATAACTGGACAAATAGACAGTAATTATAGACTGTAGTAGACTTATGTATACTATAAAGAATAAAGCTATGCCTAGGCTGATCCCCGAAAACTAGTACACCTCTACTAGCTGGTATAGCTCCTACAGAATGAGGGCGAGAGGTGGCGGCATGACAAAGGCAACAAAAAAAGATTTATCGTGGTTTAGCTTAGATAATTATGCATTCTTGGAAGATTTGACCCTTGAAAATCTGATTGAAGAACTGATATTACGTAATTTTTTATTTACCCTTATAGAGGACTATGAATCCAGTGATTACGATGAGTATGAGATAAAATTTGAAAGAATATTTAATGGTGATCCCAATATAACGATTTCCAATCAAGAGGAAAGGGAAGCTGATGAAGTAATTGAATATGTCAATAGTCAGATTCCATCGTTAAGAAACCTATACGGAGAATTGCCAAGTCTTCCCTCAAAAAATGGAGTAAGCCCAATCACATTCAGTGAGCTGACGATGTATTCTTATGCTGCTATTGAACAGGGCTTTTTTAAAATAGATGAAGAAGATACATATATAAAAAGTAATGCCATGCTTGCAAGCGTAACAGGCAATCTAGATTGTTTTAATAATTTGGTTTTAACATGGATTAATTTGGATGACGCTACAGATGATGAAATTATTACTAGTTTGACTCAACTACTTCCTTTATGGCGAGAAGAGTTATCACTTCCTGAGCAAGAGCATGTGTCACAAAAAAGAATTGGTATAAAGACATTGCATAAATTAATTTCTAATAGAGTTATTCCTATACTTGATCTCCTTTTATGGGAAAAAATGAACGGTAAAAACGTAACTAATCCAATGATTTCATTACTTGTTTTTAATGATGACCCAAAAGATACTCAAGCTATTAAAGAATCAATTAAACCATTTGCGCTTGAAGCTATGAGTGGTAAATACACTAGATTACTTGAGCTGTATATTAATAGAGACCCTGAAATAGGGAAATGTAAGATATCAGATCTAATGCGTAGAGATTCATAGCTGGCATTATTCTACGAAATTTATTCTGATAAAAATCTAGAGTTTTATGAATTTGTATTTTATCGGAAATAAAGCTTACTTAATTTAACGTGAAATTTTATTTTTATATCACGCTTATCATTATATTTTCTTTCAATAAAATCCCCTCTGTAATCAATGAACGTCTACTAAGGCGTATTACAAACTAGATAACAGGGGGCAATATGCCAACAGTAACAACCTTAAAAGAAAATCTCATTCGCTTACCTGAAGTAATGCGCCGTACGGGTTATGCTAAAGCATGGGTGTATGTGCTTATTGCAAGAAATGAATTCCCTAAACCAGTGAAAATAGGTTCTCGTTCTATTGCTTTCGTTGAATCGGAAGTGGATGAATGGGTGGCAAATAAGATTGCTGAATCACGCACTGGTGAGGTGGCATAATGGAAAAGAAAAACCACCCGCAACAGGTGGCCTCTCAGAATAACGTAGCGTCGTCTATTCTATCAAAGAACCCACCGAAAAAACACCGTGCCCGTTTATATATGTTAGGTACAGGTATTAATGGATTTACAGAGAATGAAATATTAATTCATTGTCGCTTATCGTCAGGTCGTAATTATCCAAATGAATTGGAACGTTTATTAAATATCGAACTAGAACGCATTGATGAGCCTAATCCTGATGGTATTGGCTCACACTACCGTTACCGCTTTAAGACGGCTCAGGATGCGCAGAAGGTTATCAATTTAATCAATGAACGCGCTGAGCAAGGTAATTACCAAACATTAGATAAAGCACTCGAGAGTAATATTTTAAGCCTGTACCAGACAAAATAACGGAATAAGAAAATGAAACTAAAAAATAACAGCTTAAGTGCTGGTGGATTCGCTCACCCTAAATTCAGCGACGAGACTATTTTAAATATTAATTCAGATGATATTTCCGTTATTCGATTTGAGGGTATAGAGGTACGGATAGTTAAAATTAATAATGATCCGTGGTTCGTTGCTAAAGATGTTTGTGACGCATTGGAAATATTAAACTCAAGTGATGCTTTAAAATCATTAGATTTGGACGAAAAAAATACTATAGCTTTAAACTATGGTATTCAGGGAAACCCTAACAGACAGGTTATAGCGGAGTCTGGATTCTATAAACTAATTGCCCGTAGCCGCAAGGCAACCACTAAAGGCACATTCGCACATCGTTTTACTAATTGGGTATTCCGTGACGTTATCCCATCTATCCGTAAAACTGGCGCGTATGGTGTGCCATTCTCAGCGTTAAATGACTTTACCAAGCGTCAGCAACAATACCAAATTACATCCTCACGACATGGGCGTGATTTGCAATCCTGCAAGCAAAAGAAAGCTGATTTACAGCGTGAAGAACGCGAACTATGGGAAAAGTACCAGCCTGATTTTCTTGATGGAGAAATCCACTAATGACGGCTATTAACTTACAAATGTTTGATACCCCTAATCGGGGGAATCAAAGTTCAAATATTAATCAATTATCCCCAGAGTTGGGGAATATTGCCTACCAAGAGAATGATTCCCTACTGGCAGGTAAGGGGGTAAGTTTAATTTACTCCCTTAATAATACTGTAGCTTTAAACTACGGTATTACTGGCAACCAATCAGACAAAATTTCGTCTGGTTACTTGGCTAATATTTTAGCTCAGCAACTGGCTAAAACTTTAGCCGATGTATCAGCGAAAATTTACGCCAATCAATCGCCCAAATTTACGGGAAATCAATCAGGGGAATATTTCCTAGGTCAATCAGCAAAACATTTTGCCAATCTAAAACGTGGAGAATTTACACCATTTGCTAAAGAGGCTAATTATCCTCATTGGCAAGGTTTAATTGGGGTCACTACGCGAGGCAGAATTGAGTTTTGTCAGTCCATAAAAAAGGGAAATATTGAGTTATTAGACACCATAAAAAAGGAACGAATTGAGTTTTTGGAGTCCATAAAAAAGGGCAGCCAATCGGCTACCCTTGGAAACGTCGATATTGAATACCGAGCAAGTGAGAATATTAATATTAGCTTACTTCTCTGGTATGGCAAATATCAGTTTTTAGGCTCAATGCCTAATCGCTCTAACTCTTTTCGCCCAAGAGTTTTAAGCCAGTTAGCTAAACTCATGTTTGATTCTTTTGCAGCAGCTTCAAATTGTTCTTTCAACTCTGGAGTTATGCGCATTCTAAATTGTGGCGACTGTCCGTCACCTTTGGGGCTTTTATCTCGTTTTACAGTTGACAAGTGGTCACCTATTGGATTAATCTTAATTTCTATAGGTGGTCACCTTAACACGGTAAAGCCCATAAAATCAACGCCCCCTAATAATGCTACCAACACTATTAGAGGGCTAATCACCAACGATAGACTATTTATCGAGGTAACTATGAGTAAGCATAACACACCCGTCACAGGGCGGACTAGTCTCACCCCTAACCAATCGTACAGATGGTTATTCCTAGCGTTAAACCGTAGCGATTACACCGCTAAACCTTGCCGTATTGCTGTTACAGCACCGAACGAGAACAGTGCAAGACTGATGCTTGTACGTGATTACATGCTGATATTCGCTGGTCGCTTACCTGCTATTGGAGGTAAACATCATGCGTAACCCCCAACCTAATGATTTCTACACTCACAAAAATAATGGCGAAACCGTCAAAGTTCTATCGGTTCAATTCAACCGTGTGACCTTTCAGCGAGACGGCTTTGATAGTCCTGTCATTGTTCCATTAAGCCAGTTCAGCAACGAATACACCTATGCGGGGAGGGCTTAATCATGGCAGATATCAATATTCATCAAGCGGCTGAAAAGGCTCAACAGTTAGAGCTGATTAGCCTGATGCTTCCTAATTATCCTCGCAACTTTACACCATCCGATATAGGCGCGATATCGTCGCTCATGGCGAAGTTATCTGGTGATGTAGCGGCATTTTTGATTGAAGCATCAGATCAGGAGGGGGAAGCATGAGTAAGCCAATTTCTTTAGATGTAGCCGCATACAAGGCACAGCAAGCCAATTCATTAATCACAACGATATTAGAACAGGCTCAAGGGAACTGCTCGAGTGAGTTAGTGGATCTCATTTCTATTGCTTGCGATTTAAGCGGTGAAATATGGCAATCACTGGCGGAGGCGACCAAATGAAAACAGTTAAATTAAAAGTTGGTCACTTATCTACCTTAGAAGAAGTCGAACATATTAACGAAGAACTCCAAGCGTTACTAATCCCACTGTTAACCGCTGTAGAGAATGAAGCTGATACCGATACGCATTTTCTTCTGAGAGCAGTTAACCGCCTTGTGTGTGCTCAGCAGAAAGAAATCACTAGGTTAGCGGAGGTGATGAAATGAGACAGGTCACTATCAATGCCACCAGCTTAAGCCCATTTATGTATCAAGGTAAGCGAGTTGTGACCTTTGCCATGATTGACGAGGTACACCAACGCCCGAAAGGTACAGCAAAGCGCACATTTAACACGCATAAAAAACACTTCATTGATGGGGTAGATTACTTTTTGCTCACTAAGTACGTAATACGTACCGAGTTGCCCGAACTAGAAATAGGCGGAAAAGCAAAAGAGCTAATGCTTATCACTGAATCAGGTTATTTGATGGTTGCCAAGCCATTTACTGATGATTTGTCGTGGCAGGTCCAACGCTCAATGGTTAACAGCTACTTTCGTTTGTCTGAGTTTCCCGAAATTAAACACATTCAAATACCCACGCTGGCGGAACTTGAAGCCATGCCAATTGGTGAGGCTCAGAACTTGATTAGCCGCTTAGAGGCTGACTCTTATCAAGGTCACGGTAGGCGCGGAAGTTATGCCATGAACCTACGTCGCAAGGAGAAGAAAGCACTTAAACCAATGGTAATGGCCATTGAACAAGCCTCACAGCTACACATTCAGGATATGGGGGATTATCGCTCATGAGAACGTTTCAAATCGCAGGATATGGCACAACACCGAAAGGCTTAACGCTAGGTATTAGCAAACGTGTGATATCAGCCACCCAGAAAGACGCACAATCGCAAGTGATGCGAGAAGCGCAACGTGACGGTTTAACCGATATCCGAATTAACTATGTGCGTGAGGTGAAGTGATGAATCAGGAACAGAAACGCGAAGTGGAAAGGTTACTAGAGCCGCACAAAGCAAAAGTATTAATGCTAATTACTTTACTTTCTACGTGGCTGGAAGCTGAAGAGTGTGGCGAAACCAGAAACATGATCTGGGCGGTGTTGATTGTTGTTTATTCGATTAGGGATGAAATGAACGAAACGGCAGGGAGCAAATAATGAGCTTATTTATCAAACGTAACGTTGCCAGTTTTGGCTATGGTGCCACAGGTGTATTGGTTGTTTATCGTGAGAATGGTCAGCTTAACAAGGTAATTAGCTACGACGATGCGCTTAAATCCCTTGATGCTGGTGATTTTGACACGGATTTGCTCATGGGGTTTGAGCTTGTATTGGCAATCTCAAAAGGTGAACGAGAACGCTTGTTTAACCCAACATTAGAGCAAACGTTGATTTTATGCCGTTGGGTAGTAGCAGCGTCATTTGTTCAAGAGTTAAGAGATAAACATGGCGTTATTGAACTCGACAATGAGCTAGGCGGCAAAGACATTGCCACGCTGTATTACAGCGATAACGGTTCGGGGATATCGGTTTATCCATCGGGCGAACGTGCGTTGTTAACTACGCATATGGAGGACTTTGTTTGTGAACAATACGGGCAGGAAATGGGGCGGCAGTTAGTTATCAGGGCTTACATGGACTTTATCAATATGCAGCCAGAAGTGGGAAATCGTCTCTCTGAAAAAGGGCGAAAGGGGCTAACCATCTTGCATGATGGCCTTATGAAAATCGCTCGTTCTAGTGAAGTTGGCACTATGCCAGTGTTTCACTGATAGGGGGGATCATGATTAACAATTTAAACCATTTACTGGCGAACAAAGGAGCATTTCAATGAGCAATATTATCCCATTCAAAACCAAAGCGAACTCCCTTGATGATGCGCTGAAAGCCTTTGCCTTTGCTGTATTTAAAAACCGCCCGAATGACTTTGAGGAATGTTACACCTATACGGAAACATGCCAAGGCCGTACTAACAAGCAACAAATTTCACCCATTGAGTACCTTTGTTTCTTAACTGAGGTTTGTTTTATTGAGCCGTTAATAGACCAGTTTGAAGAATACGAAACGGCCGCACTGGAGGCATTAACCAAAGCGGTAGATTGTGGGCGTCTTACTCTGGAGGGCGAGGCGTTATATCAATCGATTTTAAGTGTGTCGCATGAAATGGCTGAACCTGCAGGAGGCGAAGAGGATGAAACCAATTGATGTTATCCGTGATGTGAAGCTGAAAGCTAACGGACAATGGCAAAACATATTATCTAACCTTGGGGCAGAAGTGACTCTAAACACGCACACCGCTTGCCCTGCTTGTGGTGGTAAAGACCGTTTTAGATTTGATAACAAAGGCGATAACGGCACGTTTATTTGTAGCCAGTGCGGCTCGGGTGATGGGTTGGACTTAGTTCAGCGTGTTCTGGGCGGTAGCGTGACAGAAGCCGCTTATGAAGTGGCTGGCATAATTGGAATTGATACCCGTTCAGATAATCCACCAGCCTACCGTAGCCATGAGGTAAAAGCGCAACAGGACGCATTGAAAGCACAGCAAGCCCAGAACCAAGCTAACGAGCAGATAGAGAAGCATAAACGCTTTACAGCGCGATACAGCCGCACTATTGCCAACGCTAAACAGGGCAAATCTGAGTATCTCAAGGCGAAAGGATTTGATAGTACCACCGTGACCCTGTTAGCCGATGGATCGCTAATTATTCCATTGATGGACGCTGACGGCACAATCACAGCCGCACAGACCATTAAACCTAATGGCGAGAAACGGCTATTACTCGATAGTGCGAAGAATGGCAGCTATTACCCCATTAATGAGCCTGTAAACGTTTCTACGGTGATTATCGCTGAGGGATTGGCAACCGCCATGACGTGCCAGTTAATCCAACCAGAAGCGCACACCGTAGCGGCAATTGATGCGGGTAACTTAATTCATGTGGCTAAGGTGATGCGGACGAAGTACCCAGAGAGCCAGATTATCATTGCAGGGGATAACGATGTTAAACCCGACCAATCAAATACAGGAAAGCTGGCGGCAGAAAAGGCAGCTAAGGCAGTCAATGGTATTACGGTTTTACCGCCTACCGAGGATAAAGCGGATTGGGATGATTACCGCCTATCACACGGCATTGAGGCAGCAAGACAGGCATTTAATGAGGGGATTAACGCCATGCAGGAAGCAAACACAGTCATCATTAATACCACTAAGGCTAAAAAGAAAAAGCGCGGTATTGATACTGATACCGATATTGCCAAATTAGCCCCGAATCAATTGGCTATGTTGCTGATTGAGCGATACGGGCAATTAGCCGTTAACACAGAGTCATTGACGGTATACACCTATAGCGGGGTGATGTGGGAGCCAATTAAAGATAGTGAGCTTTCCCGCGAAATGGCTGACTTTTTTATTGAGAATGAAACCCACTTTAGTATGAGGCGGATCACTGGTGTCATTGATGTATTGAAAGTCATTGCTGAACCCATGGGCGAGTCTGACATTGATTTAATCGGTTTCACTAATGGCGTATTGAACACGAAAACCCATGAATTTAGACCTCACAACGCTAACGATTGGTTATTACATCAAAATGGGATCACCTATACCGAACCCGCAGCAGGTGAAAACCTGAAAGATAACGCGCCAAACTTTACCGCATGGTTATCTCATGTGTCGGGGGGAGATGAGGGAAAAGCAAGACGTATCAAGGCTGGATTGTATATGGTGTTTGCTAATCGTCATGACTGGCAATTGTTTATCGAAGCAACAGGCGTAGGCGGTAGTGGTAAAAGCGTATTCGCACATATCGCTGAGTTGTTAGCAGGGAAACACAACACATCAAGCGGTGATTTAAAGGCCTTGGACGACGCGAGAGGCAGAGCGCAATTTGTGGGTAAAAAACTGATTTTACTCCCTGACCAACCTAAATATGTTGGTGATGGCGCAGGGTTAAAGGCGATTACGGGCGGTGATCCAGTTGGCATTGACCCCAAATACGAAAAGCAATTTTCTATGGTGATGAAATCCGTTGTATTCATGACGGGCAATAGACCCATGCAATTTACTGAGCGTAGTAATGGCGTTGGGCGTCGACGGGTTATTTTTCATTTTAATGAAACGGTGAGCGAGGATAAAAAAGATAAGAACCTGCCAGAAAAGATACAGGCAGAAATTCCTGTCATTATCCGTGACTTGCTGCGTGAGTTTCCAAACCCTGATACAGCCAATAAATTACTGATTGAACAAAGAGGCTCTGGTGAGGCGGTTGATGTGAAACGTGAAACTGACTCATTAATTGATTTTTGCGCCTACCTTGTCGCACTCGAAAGGGTTGAAGGCATGTTTATGGGTAACGCGAATATCTCACCACCCGCACCGAGAAAGTACCTTTATCATGCTTATATGGCCTATATGCAAGGGAACGGCAACAGGAACCCATTAACACTCACAACCTTTGGGCGTTCTATCGACGGTGCGCTCAAAGAGTTAGGAAAAAAATACATTAAAGATCGCTTTACTCAGGGGGTCAGAACAAACCTCGAATTAAACGAATTGGAAGCCGAGGACTGGCTACCACGAGTACCGACAAAATAACGTAAAAGTAAAGTTTTAAGTAAAACTGTTCATAGTGTTCATAAGTGAAAAATAGGTATAAATATCAATAAGTAATTTATGAACACTTGAGATTTAAGTATTCATTAAGTGTTCATGAGTGTTCATTGTTGATATGTAGACTCTACATAAGTCTTCATAGGTGTTCATTGAAGTGTTCATACTTAATTAATTGTTATATATGGAAAATAACTTTTTATGAACACATGAACAGTTAGCTCATAAAACTTTTCACACCTTGCAACGAAAAATAATTAAGAGCATAAAAAATGACAAATCAATCGGAAATAGCGAAACAAAATTACATTACTTCACTGGCTGGCTTGAAAGCCGAAGGCCTCAGCAGCGAGGAGGCAATCGCCTTTTTGCTTATTCGAGAGCTGCGAAGTGTAGCCACTGAACTAGAACGTTTAGAATCGACAATATCAGAGAGGCTGTAATCATGGATCAGAGAGCAACATTAACGCTAAAGCGTAAAACGACACAGGAAGCCCCACAGCAACCGAAGAAGAAAAACAAGGCAGATGTTCACGCGAAGAAGAAACAACACCGTATCGAACGTATAGCGAAACACTGGACGCTATTCAGTGAGCCAGAAGCCAAGCCGCTAATGATTGGCATCAAGGAAGCTATGATTGCTGAGGCTACAGATAAAGGGCTGGATATCCCCGAGAGCCACATTAAACAGGGATTACGCTCATACATCAGCCGCAAGGCTTATTTGAAAGCCCTTACTCTGGGTGGCAATCGGTTTGATATGAACGGGCAACCTAGTGGAGAAATCACACCAGAACAGCAAGCCATAGCAGAACAAAAGCTGGCGGAATGGAGCAATAAATAATAAATTGCGTTTAAGCATCAGATTAAATTGTCTATTCTGGTGCTTACTTTCCATGATTAATTAAGGGACTAAGGTTGATGAAAAGCCGTTATGACATTCGTTATTCGCTAGCTTCACTAGAAACAGAGTCGATACTAAAGCTATTAAAAAAGAATAAAATTATATGGAAACTTAATTTTCATAAAGTTCTATCGTGGGTCGGTAGTATTGGCATTATTTGTGCGTTGCTTTCTTTTATCGGTTTCTTTTTTGGTGCTCTAGTCTACATTATGAATGCTGATAACATCATTGGTATTGGCGGTGATAGTAGTACAGCAATGAGAGTTTATTCTATGTCTCTCATGGCATTATTGTTCTGCGCGTTGGCTTTTTTTTTATTGGGCTTAAAAACAGCGATTGAATATGCTTTGTTAAAAAGAAAAGAAGAAAGAGAGCAGCAAAATGCAGATGCGATGCGGCATATGAGAATTACCCGATACTACATATCCGAAGTACATAAGTTCGGAAGTATTAAATTTTTCTGGTCATATATCGAAAGTGCCTATATTGCCAAAGGTTTCATGTTTATACAGACAACCTCAAATGAGTATTTTATCTTCCCTTCACGCGTTTTTTCATCAGAAGATGAATTTCAAGAAGTATACGAGTTTGTTACCGAGCAAATTGCTAGACATAAATCAAAATAACACAGTGAACACATAAGCCGCGGCGGTTATGTATAATTGGCCTTATCAACTAAAGGGATCACTAAATGAAAAAAATCATGATAACGGCTCTATTGGCTTTGTTTCTATCGGGATGTGATAACAGTCCACCAGCACCCTACGGATTTAAGTGGGGGCAGTCGGTGGAGGATATCCAAAAGTTAAACTTAGATGGTGAAGGATGTAGTTTAGCAACTTGTACGTTAGAAAATACGCCAGATAACACAGATGGAAAAACACTTTTAATATTTACTCCTGATGCTGGACTGGTGCAAATTTTACATTCTGAGGAACTAGAAAGGACAAATAAAACAACAGTGATGGATAGGTTTGACAATGTAATTGGTAATTTAAAGGAAACATACGGCGATCCAACTAGCAAAAAAGTTAAAATTGATGATGAAAGTGATTTCTTCGCTTGTTTAGATAAGATCGGATGTAGCGACATATACGCGGAGTTCATCAAAGGTGGGTATTCTGTATTTGTTTCAATCGGCATTAGAAATAAAGATGGTAAATTAGCCATTCTAACCAACTATTCTAAACCTCTAAACTAATCTCGCCTGAAGAACAAAAGCCGACCTTGAGTCGGTTTTTTTGTCGTCTTAATTTCATCAAAATTAAAAATAATAGAAAATATTTCTATATTTGCGATTGTTTATAGCAACATATTGTTGTTTATTTTTTGCTCTGGATTATAATTGTAGTGTATATAACTACAGGGTGGGTAAATAATCATGGATAAGCAAAAAAGAACCTTCAAGGCAGTGTCAATTGAAAGCGACATAGTAGATCGCGTTAAAAAATTTAAAGAAAAACAGGGTGAAAAAGATGTTTTCATTCAACGAGCGCCTATTAGCCAATTGATTCAAGGGCTATTAAGTGATGCCTTACAGCGTGAGGGGTTCTAATGGAAAAGTTACAGCAGTTAGCAAGCACCATAGCTCAGATTTATGTTGATGGGCTAAAAGCGGAAACGGGAACAACATTAGTGACTTATAACGGCATTGCAGGCGAAGTGATCCCTGAATTGCTGGCGGCAGGGCTATTTGATAATGCGGTATCAATTGTTAAGTCTCGCGGTGAATCGTTCGACGTTGAGAGTAAGGCATGTGATTTGTTGCGTCCGTATTTGAATGTATTCACTAAGCCATATTCCATCACAGATCAGTGTATTTATGTGATTGGCGAAATGACACGCTTTGCATTACGTGATGGTAATGTCAGCGGGTTATCAGCGAAACATTAAAAGAGAGGTCATTATGTTTGAGATTGATGGGGTTGAAATCATCATTAAAGCTGATACCGAGGGCGTTCTTGAGGCGGGGAAAGCGGTTAGAGAAACAAAACGGAAAATGGCTGATATGGGTAAACAGGCCGATGATACGTCAAAAGCCTTTTACCGATTTGATAAAACAGCAATCGCGGTTTCCAGTGCGTTAAAAATGCCTGAAATAAACCGCCTATCACGTCAAATGAGCGAGTTAACGGGGCAAATTGGCGCAGCGTCAGCCGCAACAGATAGAGCAACTAACGCGAATGCGCGTTTTACAGGGATAATTAGTAATGTCTCTGGGTTATTAGGTGCGGGGTATATTTCTAATATTGGCAGTGCGACCTCCTCACTCTTACAGCACACTCAAGGGGCAATTAACGCCACACAAGCCGAGGTTTCACATACTCGCGCCATTCAAATGAAAGCACAGGCATTACAAGCCGCAGCCTCCCAAGAAGTCATTAACGCTAGAAATCTTACAGTATCCGCACAAGCCGAGTTAAAAGCAGCTAAGGCAGCATTAGATAATGTTCATGCGCTAGATGGCGCAAATGATGCTAAACAACGTAGCCTTGAATCATTAAGAGCTAGACAGGTCGCAATGCTCAAAGATGCTGAAATAACCTATCAGATGTCAGAGAGTGAGGAAAATCTACAACGAGTTACTAAAGCCAGCAACGCCTTACATGCCACAGAAACGAAAATCAAAACGCATTTAGCCACGACAGGTAAAGAGGTTGCTAGGGCTGAGGCTCAAGTCGCTAAAGCGAAAGAAGTTGAAGCCAACGCAACCCATAAATTAAATGCGGCATTAGCATTAGAGCAAAAAGCGAAAGCCACACTAGCGACCACAACTGACGCAGTGACCGCAGCCAATAACCGCGCAGCCCAAGCAGCTAAAACTCAGTCTATCGCTATGCAAGGGTTACGGGGCGCAGTGGGATTGTTAGGTGGTCCTACTGGTGTATTCTTTTTAGCTGCCGCAGGTGTTTACGCGCTGTATAACGCCATGAACGATGACACCGCAACTAAAGAGTTTAACGACAGGGTAGATCAGTGGATTGATAAAATTGACGAACTGTCAGCAAAACAGGCGCGTGTTGTGGCTAACCGCTTAGGCGAGAAGATAGCGGAAACAACCACAGAACTAGATGGACAGAAAAAAAGCCTTGAAACAGTAAATATACAACTTGATTACTATAAAAATACCCTGTCCGATGTAAATAAGGAAATTCAGGCTATCCAAAGGAGAGATGGACAGATTGGGGAAACATATGCGCGTGACCATTTAGTAAAAGAGCTTAATGAGCTCACTAAAAAACAGCAGCAGTATGAGTTAGTTATATCTGAAGGTGAGCAAAATATTCGTCGCTGGACGGTATCACAAGGTAAAGCCGCTGATATTGCTAAGGTTAGAGCGCAACAAACGGATGAGCTGACCAGAGCCGATTTAATTTACCAACGCCAAGCTAAAGGCGTGATTGATGCTAACCAACAAGTAGCCAGATCACTGGAATTAGGCAGCGAGGCAGCAGTTAAGAAAGAACAGGCTATCAAAGAGCTAGAAAAGGCGTTAATTGCTGACGGCTTTGTTAAAGACTCTGAAATTTTTAAACAGAAAATCCAAGAATTAACGGATGAGTTTGATAAAACGGTCAGCTTGAACCTTGCTAACTCGCTTACTGAGATTGAGCAACGCACCCAAGCCCTTACTATTGGCATGAAAGACGGTAAGCCGGCACTGGATGAATACAACGCCTCGTTACTCCTCATGCAAATGGGATTGCAACAAGGTTCAGCGGCCTACAATACCGAACTCCCGAAAGCTATTGAAGCCATACGTAAGTTACGTGAAGCCCAAGAAGCCGCACTAAGCAGTAAATCAAAAGGCAACAAGTCAGCTAAAGCCGCCAACCAAGCGAATGAAGCGATAAAACGCCAAAGTGAGCAATTGGCCACACTGAAAAAACGCTATGGATTATTGGAAAGTGGCGCAGCCGATGTTAACCGTCAAATGGCAATCTATGAAGCTGTTCAGCGACTCGGGGCACAGGCAACAGAGAAACAAAAAGCGGCTATCTCAAAAGAGGCTGCGGAACTGTTTGACCTCAATCAGCGCGTGAATGATTTTATTGCGGCTCAGGAAATCACCCCAGAATTAAAACTGGCGCATACCTTTGGCGAGGAAGTGAAAACCCTCAAACGTTTGTTAGATGAGGGCTTCATCAACAAGGAAGATTTTGAGCGCATGGGGCGTGAGGCGATGGTGTCATTTAATCAGGGAATGACCGATATCAAAATCAATGCCTCAGTGAGTTACATTGAGGAGAACCGCGCTAAATTTGACCCGATTCAGGCATTGGCTAATGAGCATACTCAGAAGTTGGCCATGATGAAAGAATACAAGGCGCAAGAGCTACAAATACTCAATGAAGCCTATGCAAAACAACAAATTAGCCATGACCAGTTCACCGCATCCAAAGCGGCAACCGATGCGCAATACCAGCTACTCAGAACCGCAGCAGAGAAAGAGTACCAACAGCAGCAATTAGCGGCACAATGGGAGCTAATGAGACAGCAAAACTTAGGCTATGAGATGTTAGCCTCGGCGGTTGATTCTCTGGCGGGTAATGCTTCAAACGTCCTGACAGGGTTAATTACTGGTTCAATGGATGCGTCAGAGGCGTTACGTTCGTTAGGTAATACGATGCTGAACAGTGTTGTAAATTCCATTGCTCAGGTTGGTGTGGAGATGCTTAAAAACTTCATTCTGACCAAAACAATTGGCGTTGCTTCACAGGCAGCGAACGCAGCGGCAGCAACAGCAGGAGGTGCGGCAGCATTGGCAGCTTGGACACCAGCGGCAATAGCAGCATCAATCGCAACAGGCGGAGCAGCATCAGGAACGGGATTATCAGCCTATACAACCGCACAGGCCGCAGGGAAAGCTACGTCTATGTCAATGATTGGCTTTGGTGGTGGACGTTATAACGGTGGTGCGGTAGATGCGAATAAAATGTATCGATTTGGTGAAGGTGGTAAGCCTGAAATATTCCAAGCCGCAGGGAGAAATTACCTTTTACCAGGAGAAGGCGGTAAGGTTATTCCTAATCGTGATATTGGGGGCGGTGGTGTGCCTAATGTTGTTATCAATGTGAATAACACCGTTGCGAGTGCTCAGGTTGAATTTGGTCAGCCACAATATGACCCAAGGACAAACACGATCACGCTTGATGAAATTATTCATGAAGTGATGAACGGTGGAAAATTAGATGATGCTTTACGTCAGGCTTATGGGTTAGGCAGAAAGGCAAGAGGCAGCTTTTAATTTTAATGGGGCAGATTTCTGCCCTTTAGTTTTATTGGAGTACAGCAATGATAAAAGTGAAAGTCTCTAAGAGAAGAGGTCGTAATCAATCGTTCCAGCAATATTGCCAACATGTAGAGCAACGCGTATCACGCGCTATGCAGCGGTTTCTTATCGATGCTGGAGCACAGGCCGCAGTCTATACGCCTATCGACACCTCAACATTGATTAACAGCCAGTTTCGAACGGTCACCGTTAACGGCACACGAGTAACGGGGCGCATTGGTTATTCCGCCAGCTATGCCGCTTATGTGCATGACCCTAAAGTTAAGCAGAAGTTTAAACGCCCAACGGCTAAAAAAGAGTTCTTGAAAAAAGGCGTAGAGGAAACATTACCCAATTTAACTAAGTATATTCAAGAAGAATTGAAGCGTTAACTTTGATGATTTAGATACCAGTACGCGCGAGGGGAAAATATGCAGAAAACAATCAAAAAGAAAACCAACCGTTATTTTAATGATGTGCCTACAACGCGCCTAATCGTGACGTGTGAGCAGTCAGTCATTGATATGGTAGATATTCACATTAGAGCCGATAGAGTGACGAGGGGCAATCGTGCGGAGTTTGTGAGGCAAGCAATCATTGAGAAGCTACAGCGTGAACTTTGATGATTTATGCAGCAGTACGCGCACGCGCGAGGCTGTAAATCTTTGACGATTTAGTGACACGCTAGGAATGATGATTTTCGGGCACGTTAACAAAGGCAGTTAGATAGTTTTTACACATCGTAGAACGGGAGTTTTCGGACACGTTAGCAGCTAATTTTCGGACATCGTAGCAAGAGTTTTCGGAGTCCATAAAAAGGGTTGAATTAGCGACAAATATAGATACTAAATCTTAACAATTCTTAACGTTTTTCTAATGCCAAAATCTTAAGAAATCCTAAGATTATTACTGGTTGGATGCTAACATTTGCTAACGTTCAGATGATAACATTTGATAACGTATTTCGGTTAACGCCACCTCACGAAACCTCACGCATTAGTCCTAACAAATCCTAACGTTTTAGACTGATTGAGATGGTAGCTAACATGCCGATAAATAGATAATATTTAGTGAAATATCGCACTGCGCATTGATGCCAAAATTGCGGACTAAAACTGCGCACAGAATTGCGAACAAAAGTGCGAATTTCGCAGTTGGCCATGAAGTGGGAATGTAGCATTAAAGCCGCTTTCTGTCTGGCTTTGTTCAATGATGGCCTGTTATCAATTGTTATGGTTCATTGTTGAGAAATGTTAAGGTTGTTCGCAGTTTACTACTACAGAAAACTACAGGTTGAACTTAGTAAAACTTAGTAATCATTCGCAGTTTGATATGTATCGGAATGTATCGGTAAATTGCGCACTAGATGCTAAGAAATGCTAAGGTTTAATGCGCAGTTGAATGCCAAGTTTTACAGGGGTGATTAGCTACACAGTTTCCCTGCTATATCCTTGTGACGCTTCCACGCTGAATAAATATCCTTATCCCACGCTTTACCGCCTTTAGTTTGATATCCAGCCTCATTAATCCGTTCAGCGATAATGCGCCCGTTATCTATGCCCTCTGATAGCACTAAATTAACCACAGAAACGACAGCAGACTCATTATAGGTATAAGGCGGGATATCTGCCTTACCAGCAATCAAAGATGCCACAGACGATTCTAGGCGTTCTACTAGCGATAGCATACGAGCGTCAGGGTTGCTGTCTGGTCGGTTTAACTTCTCTTTGATAGCTGAGACTATCCACGATGTTTTATCGCTACCAGAGTTCGATACAGCATCATTAAACAGGGCTTGTAGTTCAGCAGGTAAACGAAAGGCAATAAGATTAGATTTACTCATGATAATAGTCCGTTATTAGCTCAATGAGTGCTTATTATATCAGCGTATAACACTGTTATACAGATTAGAAAATATAAAATTGCTGGTGGATTTAACGAGTAATTCTATAACTTAAAGTTAGGGTAACTTACTGTAAAACAAGCAAAGCGTATTATTGCGCCTTGTAACTGACTGAATACATGGCAAAGCTCAAATTTGAGCACATTCTAATTTTACCAATAGAATCAATTGGCTCATTTTTGAGCCTATATTTATCAATAGAAACAGTGCCCTCAAAATTGAGGAGAGGTAACGATTGTGATTATGGCCATAGTCGGAAAGGGTGACAGTTGAAATGCTACCCTTGATACTGAGGACGGCTTGAAATGAAGCTCTCATATAAAAACCACAAATTAGTGCCTTTAGCCAAAGTAGCTAAATATTAGCCAGTACAGCTAACTACTCGAAAATCACGGTGTAGCTATTTTGATATCAAAAAGAATCGCAGCAATAACGTACCAAAATGGTACTAATATAAACCACGGTGGTACTATGGTGTTGTTATAGTGATTGTAAGGTATCCGTTTTGGTATCCACCGAAAAGGCTATATTTTACTGGATACTCCATCCGCTGAATGTTGACAATTGTTGACATCAGAACCTGACAAAACCTGACATGAGAACAAAGTAAATGTTGTTAATTGTTGTGGTCGAAAACTTGTCAAAACTTGTCATCACGCCAAAGAAATTTATAAGCCCCGTTCAAAACCAAGTAGGTACGCAGTAGGTATGTGTTTAATTCTCGCATTTCGCTATAATTAAATAAAATCATGATGTTGTGGAAAAGTACGCAGAATGGTACGCAGCAAAACAAGGGTAATAAGTTTTGACTAGTCTTGACGGATATAACTTGGTTGCCACTGTGAAACATAACCCATTGATTTTTCCGAGACCGTCACTTTGGGTTAGCCATGAGGTAGCGTATTTTAACCTGTGCGCGTGGTTGCCATTTTGACGGTTGCCACTCTGGTTGCCAGCAAAACAGCATGTTTTATGCTAGTGGATTGATAGCCTTTGATTGTTCCAGTTCAGCACAATCAAGGTATAGCGATAATCACAACACCTTTGAGGTATAGCCATGTTACAACGTGAAGCAATAGAAGCCGTTATGATGGAGTTAGCCCACCAGCAAGGGCAATCACTCAACGGACGCGATAGGTTAGCCATTAGAACAGGTGTAGCGCAGACAATACAGGCTAAAGAGCGTCACAAGCGGAGAATGACAGCACCTGCCTACCAATGGACTAAGCCAGCACCGAAACGATAATAGGTTGCCTTGAAATCAAGGAGACATGAGGCTCTGAAATCGGAGGCTCGTCACTGGCTGGCAATATTCCAATAATGTCCAAGAGATAAAAGTAACCACTTTGGTAACCACCAAAAGTAACCACAATGCAAATAAGCATTGCGATACCCACAGGACAAATTTGTCCTCTGAATAAATATCAATAAGTTACCGTGACATAAATGTGCGTTACCGAGTAAATCAATAGGTTATCTAGTCTAAACATGAATAACCAAAGCTAAAATAACGGTCCTATTACGGTCCGTATAATGTGATTGAACGGCAAGGTTAAACGGGGATGTTACGGGGAGGATTAAGCCAATAACGGTAAGGTTACGGTAAGGAATCAGGGCGAGATTACGGCGAGGTTTCCACAATGGTTTCCAGTGAAAACGCACTTTAGCAAATGGAAACTAACACTAAGGTTACGCTAAGGTTTCAGGCGGTCAATTTGACCGTTAGTAATGAAAACAATGTATTGCCACCTATTACCATTGGTCACTGAAACGATGACCAATGAGCGTTAATCTGGTTTTGTGACAGAATTAAGCGTTATCAATCAGTTATATTTTGATTCCGTCGATTTAACGGAATTAAGCATAATCAATAGCTTATAGATACATACGGGATTATCCCGTATCATCATGGATAAATTAACGTTTAGATCACCCCTAGAAATTAGAATTATTATCCGATCTTCCAGAGTCCCACTAGCATTATATTTTAACCCCTAGCTTATATTGTGATGATATCAAGATGAATAAACCAGAAATGAGAAAAGCAAAATCAATCAGGATCACCACATCAGGAAAGGTAATAAAAGCCCCTGAGCGAGTTAAAACAGCGACAGGTAAAGTTATGGCCACAATGACTATTCAGGCTGAGAGTGACAAGCGTAGCCCGTACCCATTAAAGATAGTGGCATTCGATATTAACGCGCTGGAGCTAATGACCTGCCAGAAAGGAAACAAAGTCACGGCTACAGGTCGCTATGAATGGTTTAACGGCTATCAGCTAACAGGGGCACAGATAGTTACTGGTTAGTATAATTGTTTATTCAATTGAGTGCTAACCTTGAGGCTTGTATACGCCAAAAACTACTCTTGGTAACACAGCTAATCCAACATTAGTTAAACCCCAATAGTTGTGACCTAGATTCCTAATAAAATTTGCACAACCTAACTCTTCGAGATCTTGAAGCAGCGATTGAGTATCTTCTATAGTAATGTTAAAGGATGTTGCAATTTTCTCAATAGTTAAGTTTGGAAGAGGATTTAAACCTAAATACTTCAAAATACCTTCTAATTGATTATTTTTATTAATGCTTGCAGCTATTTCATCAATATTTATTTGGGGTGAGGTTTTTTCCACTTGTTTTTCAGCCTCCTTAATGTCTCCCATTACCCTTACCATTGCGTCAATTTCTAATGTGCCACTAAATAATCCAAGTTTAATATTTTTTATCTGTATTTTAGTAATTAAAATTCCTAGTACCCCAGTTATGACAGAAATTGCCATTTGTATCAGTTTATCGAAATATCCAAATAGGGATGAAAACACAAATAAACAAAGTATGGATAAAAATAAAACTATAGGATCAGCCCACTTTGAAAAAATGTTATTAATGCCGTTCATTTTTCATACTCTCATTTGCTTAAGGGTTAGATAGCTAATAATTAGGATATGATAATACACAATTGTATATTCAGGTTTGCCTAAGAATATAACTAATTTATCACGTTTAGGTAAAAAGATTCTTCAGTTGCTATGGTTCCGTTTGAAACGGAGTCGTGAAAAGACGAGCAGGGTTATTTCTGGCTGGCATTTCATTATATGCAATAAAATCGCCATTGATGATATTTATGCAATGATGTTACTGGAAAGTGTAAGGCTAACATTGAGATTAAAAATCACCTCAAAACAGGCATGACAAAAATATTAGGGGGTACATTTGGGGGTATCTATAAAGTTAGAATTTAAATAATTATTTATTATCAATGTATTGATTGCTATGCATGGCTCTCTCCTCCGCCATCTTCACTTCTAGTATCAATTCTGAACGTTGTTCAATTCTAAGTAAATCTAAACTCAAAAAAAATCAAAACCCAATCAATTTAGATAGTGTTAAGTTAAGGCTAGGCATGTGTTGATTTTATTGCCTATTATCTAGCTTTATTATCTTGCGTATAACAGCTGTAGTGACATTATTGGCATATTCCATTGTGCTGAGGTAGATAATATTATTTTTATCAAACCCTGTTTCATTAAATTGGTACTTTAGACCAGGGACACAAACGAGAAGATCTGCATTTTGGGAAATTAGTTTTTTTATATCTGACTCTGTGTCATCACAGTAAGCTTTCCAATCCAAATTTTTTACATCTATCTCTTTTTGTAACGCTGATAAATAGTTATCAACTGTATTACCTGAGAGATATCTGGCTACAATACTCGAGCCGTTTACCCATGGATACGTTACTCTTCCAAGAGTAGGACTTGGGTTATGAATTAGAAATATTTTTTTTCCCATTAAAGATCCTTAATGATTTTAGTTGTATATGTTAAAACGTAAAAATTTTTTTATTATCAATCAGATAGTGCTGTATTATGGTTTTAATTAAGATTACTTAAGATTAATTATTTTAATTATATCTCTTATAGTTTTTTAATCCCCAAAATATCGAAAAATAATGGGGGGTTAAAATAAAATGCTAATCTATCTTAATTTTTTGCCATCTATTTTTGTTTGAATAAATTTCTGATTTTTAGAAGAATATTACTCGTATTTGTAATAAGCTAATATAATGATTATTAAAAATAAATCACAGTATATGAGTTGTTTTGAGGTATGAAATTAAATGGGTAATCAATATTTATTGCCAATTATACAATTAACTATTTTTTTTATATCTTTTGAATCTTTGGCATTTCAAAAGCAAGAGTATAATCCTGTTGTCTTTAATATGGCACAACTATATGATTTTAATCCAGTTAAAGGGAATGTTAAAGAAGTTAAAGCTGTTGTTTATAATGAAGATAATTCGATTAACTATGAGTCATTATTAACCATTGGGCGTGATGGCTGTGTAGAGAGCTTTACCTTAAATCAAAAACAAGATGAGTATCTTAGTCGATTGAATAATCATCTTGTTGTTAAAAGAGTCAAGAATAAACTAGTTGGTACCGATACCTCTGGCCCTATCGAAATGACTATAGGTAATAACTGTATGATATTATCCAGGAAAGATATTAATGGTGAGTTGATTTATCAATATAATAAAGATGGGATTATCATCGGTTCAGTACTTGCTGATACCAAGGAAAAGTTTAGCGAGAATAATTACAACGAGTTTAAACTGCCAACAACGATAAAATATTATAAAGGTAACAACGTCATTTCTGAAACCATAATGACTTATGGGAAAGATATGCAAAAACCATTTGATTTCTTTATGGAAATATTGGTTCTAGGGCAGGTTATTCTGCAAGTGGATTCTAAATGTAGCTATGATAATCAGAATATTGCGTATAAATGTAATTTTGTTTTAACCTTGAACTCAGAAGGTAAGAAAATCAAATTGTTAAAAAATAGCACCACAGAAGCATTGTTTTTTTATTGATTTAGTAATCGAAGTCGTACGGTTTTGGTTACAGGATTATAGCCAAAACCATACTGATAAAGGTTTAAAATCATTTTTTATTTGAGGCGTGTCTAATGCGATTAGAAATGCCTAATGGGACACACTTGGAGTATGGATAACGCTTTCTTCCGGAGTCCCAATGAATAGTGGTTGGGAATCTGACTGCAAAGCAAGACAAGCTTGCTGCAAACTATTATCACAAGCTAATTGAAAATAATAGCGTATAGCATGTGGCGATGCATTTTTGATTTCACCTTTTAGCATTAACCAGCCAAGATTATATTGTGCATAAGGATTACCTTGCTCCGCTGAAAGCATAAACCATTTTTGTGCTTGTTCTATTGAAGTGGGGACATCATCACCTTGATAATAGATTAACCCAAGATTAAGTTGGGCATCGCTATCACCTAATTCAGCTGCTCGAATAAAGTAATTAAGTGCTTTTTCTTTATCTATTTTACCTGCCTTACCTTGCCAATAAAACCAACCTAAATTATTAAGTGCGTAAGCATTGTCTTGATCTGCCGAGGCTTGATACCATTTTAATGCTTCATTAAGTTCAGGTTGCCCGCTTGCTCCATTTTCATATAACCAACCAAGCATATTTTGTGCTGATGCATGGCCTTGTTCGGCTGCCATTTTAAACCATTTTATGGCAGATAGTTGCGAAGCTTGGTTGCTGTCACTTTCCTCCATATATAACCAACCTAACTGATGTTGGGCATCGGGCTCACCTTGTTCAGCAGCAAGACTGAGCCAGTGTAATGCTTGACTACGCGATTTTTCAACACCTTGGCCTTTCTCATAAATTAAGCCTAATTGGTACTGTGCAGGTAAACTTCCTCGCATTGCAGCTTTTTTGAACCAATAAATGGCTTTTTGCCATGATTGATTAACACCTAATCCTGATTCATATAATGCGGCTAAATAAAGTTGGGCTTCCATATTGTCTTGCTCTGCCGCTTTCTGAAAATATTCGGCCGCTTGTACATAATTAGGCGGATTTGCATTGTAATAGGATAATCCTGCGTCAAACTCTGTGGTGGCATTAATTGAGTTTGAAACTGTATTGGTTGTATGTGGTTTATTGTCATCTGAATTGTCGCCACAACTCGTGGTCATCAATATACTGACTATCGTTATGACTAATAGGGAAATTCTCATTATTGTTTCCTAATATTAAAGAGCAAGTGCTGGTTTTATATCTGCAATACGTAATGTGTACATAATTGATGCTCCTGGTGGTACTTTGGGTGGGTAGCCCTCATCGCCATAGGCTAATTCAGGCGGAACGATAAAGGTGATTTCGCCATGATTTTGCAAATGACTAATGGCAGATTGGAAAAGGGGAGGATAGTTATCTAATGGCAGTGTGAGCGATTTATCTTGTAAATCCATATCATTGACGATAGTTCCATCTAATAGTGATTCTTTAACGACAATACTGACCATATCGGTAGCTTGAATTTTTCCCTGCCCGGTATAGTTCACTTTGTAGGAATAGCCTAATGGATCTGACTCCACACCTTTTTGTTTCGACCAATTCGCCATAAATGCTTTTGTGATTGGTGCTTGTTGATCTTTTTTGGCATTACGATTTTTTGTTATAGCAGAATCAGCAGCAATTAATGCAGTATGCAATTCGGTAGGTGAAAGTAATGTACGGCCTTCAATTGCATCGGTGATACCGGCTAAATAGGCTTTTTTGTCCATATCTTGTCCAAAAGATTGATTCTCTTTGTGGATAGTCATTGCATCTTGTCCTATAGCGATACCTGCCGCATAAGCTTGTTTTAGGGCTTCATCACTTTTTAGTTGCTCAAGAGGCACTAACTGCTGCGTGGCTACAGCTTGTTCCAATGCTAATTTTTGTGCCTTCTCAGCATTTTCAATTCGTTGACTTAATAATTTGATATTGTTATTCAAATTAAGATTTTCATTTTTTGATTTATTTAATGATTCTTCTATTTGTGATTTTAAAGATTCTTGTTCTTTTAATTTTAATTGTACGCTTTTCTTGTTTAATAAAACTAATAAGTTGTCATTAACTCGATTGATTTTAGCTTGTAGAATTTCTTTTTCTTGTTGTTGGAAACGAGCCTTATACATTTTTTCATTGATAGTGAGTGCTTGAATTTGTTTATTTAGCATTTTCAATTTTACTTGTGGCAGTTGAATTCCACTTTGTTCTTCATTGTAAGGCTGGTTTTTTTCTATTCCTTGCTTTAGTTTTTTTTGTTCATATTCATTAGCAAATTCTAATAATCCTGGAAGTTGATTCTCATTAGTAAATGATAATGATGGGAAGAGTAGTGTTGAAAATAATATTGAAGTATAAATTGAAACTCTAATATTAGGATGATTAATTTTAGTCATAATGGAATCTCGAAAATTCGTTAGTGTTATTCATTTAATGATGTGTTTTATTAATTAGTCGATTAATAACGATGTTGTTAGTTGGTTAAATATAGCTGCATCAGAATATAAATTAAAAAATAAATATTCAACAGAAATAAAAATCTCGTATTACTTTATTTAAAATAATAACGGGAATTATAATAATATTAGAGTTATTACAAAATATTATATCTAAATATGAAGTATTTAATAGGTGGTAAATATTTACAACTAATTGATTTAATTATATTTTTTATTATTTAAATATATATTAAAATAAATAACATTATACGTATTATCACTTAATGTATTAAAAAGTATTAATTTTGGCATAAAAAACCTACTTATAGTTCGAATTTTGACTTTTAAGGTGTTTAATTCTAGTCATATTTGTATGTTCATAATGGGAGTCTTGAGGAACCTGAATTAAAGTGATTTAATTTCATTAATTACTCATATTGAGGGTATTTGGATTTAGTTAATAACTGCTTGATAGCTATTGCCTTGCTTGATTTTAATTAGAAGCTAACGTAAATTCCTTCCCAACAACGCAATACATAAAACATTTTCGTGCAGGCAGCCTTTAAAGAGGATAACGAAGATATTAGTTGTATCAGAAGTAAGGAGCCTAATATGATTGTGGGACAAGAAGTATCAAAAAGTATTTTTATGATAGCCGTAGGGAAAGAGATTTTTCGCTTAAGAAAAAAACGCGGATTAAGTGGTAAACAATTAGCTGTAAAATTAAATATATCTCAACAACAAGTATCTAGATATGAAAGAGGTGTCTGTAATATAAATGTAGATACCCTTTTTGTTATATTACATGAGTTGGATTGTAGTTTAAGTGTTTTTTTTAGTTCAGTGTATCTAAATGTAAATAATTTAGAGAAAGAGGTTAGTACTCATTATATTAATTTATTTTTACCTCCGGCTCCATATTACCATGGTGAGAATGTTTTTCGGTAAAGCTGAGTTGTTTATTCGGTTTATATATTTTAATAACTATTAGTTATATTAAGCTTCTAACTGAGAATAAAGAAGATACTTTTTTCTTAGAAGGTACTCTATTTGTTTTTATTTATTAAAAATAAATGCTCATTAATTACTTAACCAAGTGGATTAATTAAAATCTACTTTATTTTAACGTTCATCGTAAGGCGTAACTAATATGAAAAAGATTATTTTAGCAACCCTGATTTCTGGCGTAATGAGTGCATCTGCTTTAGCTGTTGATGCAGGTTCAGGTACTGTGACTTTTAACGGTTCAATCATTACTGCACCATGTTCAATCGCACCAGGCGAAGAAAACCAAACTGTTGAACTGGGTCAAGTTTCTAACGTAACGCTGACTGCTGGTGGCGAATCTTCAGCTCAACCTTTCTCTATCAAGCTGGAAGGCTGTAATTTAGAAAAATCTAACGAAGTGACTATTACTTTCGCTGGTACTGAAGCAACGTCAACTGATGGTGAAGGTAATACAGCAGGAACAGGATTACTGCAAATCACGGGTGATGCGAAAGGCGCTGCCGTGAAGATCATGAACTCTTCTAGTACACAAATCAAAGTTAACGCAGGTAGTACTCAAAACTACGTTCAAGGCGACAATGAGCTGAAATTCCAAGCTTCGTTGAAAGGTCTAGGAACAACTGTAACTCCAGGTAACTTCCAAGCAGTAACGAACTTTACCTTAGCATACAACTAATTTTTAAAAATTAAGGTATGTGCGTCATGGGGTGTTTCGGCACTTCATGGCTTGTTCAGCAATGGAGGTGATCGTGAAGCGAACAGGATTGTTAAATACGGCGCTATTGTTAGTAGGTGTTTTCT
The DNA here is from genome assembly GCF_051129765.1 of Providencia sp. Je.9.19. Classification (NCBI taxonomy): domain Bacteria; kingdom Pseudomonadati; phylum Pseudomonadota; class Gammaproteobacteria; order Enterobacterales; family Morganellaceae; genus Providencia; species Providencia sp. Je.9.19. Next base: position 1,153 of record NZ_JBCPSS010000003.1, on the reverse strand, counting down.
GGCTAATGCCTGCACAAGCAGCTCTAGGAGTAGTTTGGGGTAAAGTGAGTATGCAAGGTAGCATCGTTGATACGGCTTGTGCTATCGATACTGGTTCTTATGAGCAATCTATTGATATGGGTATTTTGCCGATTGGTTTGTTACGCCAAGTTGGACACGGACCTGTACAACCTTTTTCTATCACCTTAATTGGCTGCCAACTCACCCCCCATGATGGCGACAACTGGCAAACGTTCTCAGTCACTTTTGATGGCCCTGCAAACGGCGAGTGGTTTAGCGTTTCAGGGGCAGCAAAAGGTGTCGCATTATCACTACAAGATGCATCTGGACAAACCGTACGCCCAGGTTTGGCAACAGTAAAACAAGAAATCAAACCAGGTAATTATGTCCTTAATTATGGTTTAAGGCTGGTCTCCGATGAAACCCCACTGCGTCCAGGGGAATACCAGACAGCAATTCGCTTCAAACTCGATTATTACTAATAAAAAATGCTGAATTTTTCCTGATACTGATCTTTAGGGATGTTACTTATGTCTTTGTTTAATGCTTACTTACCTAAACCACGTTTATTAAGTGTGGTTATTGCACTGACACTTCACGGTGCAGCACTGCCGGTTTTCGCGGCAGAAGCAATTCAATTTAATACCGATGTATTAGATCTCGAAGACAAAAGTAACATCGATTTAAATCAATTTTCGCGCGCAGGGCATATTATGCCTGGCAATTATTCATTAACGTTAAAAGTGAATGATGAAACATTGCCTGAGATTACGGTTCCTTTTTATGTGCCTGAAAATGATCCCGAGGGGAGTATTGCCTGTTTATCCCTTGAATACATTAATCAATTGGCGCTGACGTCTACCTCATTAAAAGATTTAACGTGGTGGCACGATGGACAATGTTTAAACCCTGAGAGCCTACCGGGTATGCAGATCCGTGGCGATTTAGCGACCTCTTCTTTATATGTCAGTATCCCGCAAGCCTACATGGAATATACGGCACCAAATTGGGATCCTCCTTCACGTTGGGATGATGGGATATCGGCAATTTTGGCCGATTATAATATCAATGCGAATGCTAATAACTCTTACCGAAAAGGGGGAAATGACAGTTATCAAGTTAATGGTAATGGAGTCATGGGTATAAACCTTGG
>NZ_JBCPSS010000002.1:0-738605 GCF_051129765.1 Providencia sp. Je.9.19 | reverse complement strand
CATACATTACTCACCCGTCCGCCGCTCGTCAGCGAGAAGCAAGCTTCCCCTGTTACCGCTCGACTTGCATGTGTTAGGCCTGCCGCCAGCGTTCAATCTGAGCCATGATCAAACTCTTCAATTAAAAGTGTTTGATGCTCAAAGAATTAAACTGTTAAAACAATCCGCTTCTGTTCGGCTAACTTTGTCGGCTGCGTTTCAACTCTCCTCGCCGTACCTAAGTACTGTCTCGGAAATTTTCAACTGGCCTTCGCGTTATCCTTCCACAATCGAATTGTTATTTGTTAATAGATATAAATATCAATTAACGTGTTAGTCACTCTTCAAGACTTTAACTTCAAATAATACATTTTTGATAGTGTCTTGTGAGTGCCCACACAGATTGTCTGATAAATTGTTAAAGAGCGCTGCAACTCATCTTTCGATGTCGACACTAAATTCTGTGAATCAGGTCGTTGTTGCGAGGAGCCGTATAATACGTTTTCCTCATGGAGAGTCAAGCTTTTTTTTCGCTTATCTTTTCAGATTCTCTCGCTGCCGTTTCAGTGTTCATCGCGCTTTGCGTTGTCTTGTTCCCGGTCAGTGGATGCGCATTATAGGGAGTCAGAGAATTCTAGCAAGTGTTTTTTTGAAAAACTTTTTCAACCGCTGACTTATTACCCAAAACGCCTATTTTTTGATTCTTTTTAAAGCTTCTGGTAGCTCTGCGATGCTATTTATAACAATATCCGCACTCGAAATTGCTTCATCAGTTATTTTTTGACCACTTTTAACCAGTACAGTCGTACCGACATGTGCTGCTTTCCCTGCTTGTATATCAGCAAGTTTATCGCCAACCATAATAGAGGCAGCCATATCGATATCTAAAACTGATTGTGCATCTAGTAACATACCCGGTTTTGGCTTACGGCAATTACACTCTTCTCGGTATTCTTCTATTGTTGCTTCAGGATGATGAGGACAAAAATAAATTCCATCAAGTTCTACGTCTCTATCTGCCAGCGACCAATCCATCCATTCCGTTAATTGCATAAATTGATCTTCAGTATAAACACCACGACCAATGCCTGATTGATTAGTGACTACAACGAGTGCATAACCCATTTTTTTCAATTCAGCCATAGCTTCAATAGCACCTTCGATAAATTGAAAGTCATCTATTTTATGCACATAGCCGTGATCGATATTAATTGTACCGTCTCTATCTAAGAAAATTGCTGGTATACCTTTACTCACCTGTTTGCTCCTCTAACTTGAATGTTTTTTAGTATCTCACGAAAAGAAAATAAATGAGAATAGAATAAATAGATCAAACTTTATTGACTTAGACGTCTAGACGCCTTAACATCCAAGTATATTAGATACACTATCTAAATAACTATTTTGGTAAAAGTCAGAAAACATAAATGATAAAGCTCTCAAATATAAATAAAGTTTTCCAGCAAGGAAGCCGTAACATTCAGGCGCTAACGAATATTAGCCTGCATGTACCTGCTGGTCAGATATATGGCGTCATTGGTGCATCAGGGGCTGGAAAGAGTACGCTCATTCGTTGTGTAAACATGCTTGAACGTCCAACATCAGGCCAAGTGATTGTAGATGGTCAAGATTTGACTGCACTACCTGAAAAATCAATAACAAGAGCGCGTCGCGGTATTGGCATGATTTTCCAACACTTTAACTTATTATCATCACGTACTGTTTTCGATAATATTGCACTACCTCTTGAGTTGGACAATACACCTAAAAATAAAATTAAAGAGCGTGTTAATGAATTACTTGAACTGGTTGGCTTGACTGATAAAAAAGACGCATATCCAGCAAACCTTTCAGGGGGACAAAAACAACGTGTTGCTATTGCTCGCGCACTTGCGAACTCCCCTAAAGTTTTACTCTGTGACGAAGCAACCAGTGCATTAGATCCTGCAACTACTCGTTCTATCCTTGAGTTGCTTAAAGATATTAATCGTAGATTAGGATTAACTATTTTACTTATCACTCATGAAATGGATGTTGTAAAACGTATTTGTGATCAAGTTGCAGTCATCAGTGATGGTCAATTAATTGAGCAAGATAAAGTCAGCGCAGTTTTCTCCCATCCGAAAACGCCTATTGCTCAAGCATTTATTAAATCAACTTTAGTTATTGATATTCCTGATGACTATAAAGAGCGTCTGAAAAATGAACCAGCTCAAGATTTATCACCATTATTAAAACTTGAGTTCACAGGCCAATCTGTTGACGCACCTTTAATTTCAATGGTGGTTCGTAAATTTGACATTGATATTAATATATTAAGCTCGCAAATTGATTACGCAGGTGGTGTCAAATTCGGCGTGATGTTAGCAGAATTACACGGCGTTAATGGTGGAATTGAATCCACAATTGAATTTTTAAAAGAACACCATGTAAAAGTAGAGGTTTTAGGGTATGTCTGAGGGAATGATTGCACTGCTTATATCAGGAACGATTGATACGATTATCATGACCATCGTTTCTGCCATTTTAGGCTTCATTATGGGTGTACCTACTGGTGTTTTGCTATTTATTACACGTCGTGGGCAAGTGATGGAAAATACGCTTCTTTATAGTGTCATTTCATCTGTAGTGAATATTTTCCGTTCCATTCCATTTATTATTTTATTAGTTTGGATAAGCCCATTTACCAAATTTCTTGTTGGGTCAGCTATTGGAATAGAAGGTGCGATAGTCCCGTTGACTGTTGGTGCAATTCCTTTTATAGCACGCATGGTAGAAAATGCATTATTAGAAGTTCCAAGTGGCCTAATTGAAGCTTCAAGAGCAATGGGTGCAACCCCATTACAAATTATTAGAAAGGTTTTATTACCTGAATCATTACCTGGGATCATTAACGCAGCAACGATTACCTTAATTATGTTAGTCGGCTATTCCGCAATGGGTGGTGCTGTTGGTTCAGGTGGTTTAGGACAAATTGCAATGCAGTACGGCTACTACACTTATAATCCAATGATTATGAATACCGTTCTTGTGTTGTTAATTATCTTAGTATTCATCATTCAATTTAGTGGTGAATATTTAATGAAGAAAGTGTCACATAGATAGTCTGTAAAAATAGCAGCGCCGTTAGGGTGCTATAAATGAAAGTGTTTATAGGGGTCAATTATGTCTATCAAGTTAAAATCTATTGCAGTAGTCGGCGCGCTATTAGGCTCATTAGTTCTTGTTGGCTGTGGCGAAAAAGAAAAAGATCCAAATAGTATTAAAGTCGGTGTGATTATGGGCAAAGAGTTAGAAGTTGCTGAAGTTGCACAAAAAGTCGCTAAAGAAAAATATGGCTTAAATGTTGAGTTAGTTGCATTTAATGATTTTGTTTTACCAAACGAAGCTTTAAGTAAAGGTGATATTGATGCGAATGCATTCCAACATAAACCTTATCTTGAACAACAAATTAAAGACCGTAACTATAAATTAGTGCCAGTAGGTAATACGTTTATTTACCCAATTGCAGCTTACTCTAAACAAATTAAATCTGTTGATGAACTAGCTGATGGAGCACAAGTCGCTCTACCAAATGACCCAACTAATTTAGGCCGTTCTTTATTACTGCTGCAACAGCAAGGCTTAATTAAATTAAAAGATGGCACAGGTTTGATGCCAACTGTTTTGGATGTTGTTGAAAATCCAAAAGGCTTAAAATTTGTTGAGTTAGAAGCACCACAACTACCTCGTTCACTTGATGACCAAAAAATCGCATTGGCAATCATCAATACCACTTGGGCAAGTAGTGCAACACCAAAATTGACTCCAGCAAAAGATGGTTTATTTGTTGAAGATAAAGATTCACCTTATGTAAACGTTATTGTTGCTCGTGAAGATAATAAAGATAGCGAGAATGTGAAGAAGTTTATTCAAGCATATCAATCAAATGAAGTAGCAAGTAAAGCAAATGAAGTCTTTGATGGTGGTGCAGTTAAAGGCTGGTAATCTTTTATATTGGTAAAAAACTGTTTAATATACTAGATGGCTTCGTGCCATCTAGTATTTTTTGTAATATAGATAAACTACATATAGCGAAGAAATTTTATAAACATATAAGAAAGGTATAATTTATGAGACTGTTATTGCTCACCTTAGCAGCTTTTGTTTTAGCTGGGTGTGGAATTAATCAATACACGAGTCCAGGGCAAAATAAAGGTTTCTCTAGTATGAAATTGTCTAAACCAGTGCCTAGCGTTACTAAAGCAGACACAGCCAATGTAAAACTAATGAATAGCCCTGAGGAATTGTTAGGAATGCCCTTTAAAGATTTAGGGGTTGTCTCAGGTGAATCATGCAGAGAAAGTGTTCAAAGCCCACCAGCAAACCTTAATTCAGCAAAAACAAGTATGCTAACTCAAGCAGCCTACATTGCTGCTGATGCCGTGCTATTACACCAGTGTCAAACCATGACTTCGCCAGGCTGTTATCAAGCAACAATCTGCGAAGGTAGTGCACTACAAATTGTTGAATAATCAAAAATGCAATCTTTCCAATTTAATGCCATTGGGCATATAGAGTCACCATATAAGGAAAAGTTTGCCATTCCACGCCAACCTGGACTTGTTCCAGGTGGCTCTGGACGACTACATTTACACCCTCCTTTCAATGACCAAAACGCAATCAGGGGATTAACCCAATTTAGTCATATTTGGGTATTATTTGTTTTCCATCAAACCATGGAAGGGGGTTGGAAACCTTTAGTTCGCCCGCCAAGACTTGGTGGTAATGAAAAGCTTGGCGTATTTGCAACACGTTCAACTTTTAGACCTAACCCAATTGGTATGTCGCTTGTTGAACTCAAGGGTGTTATTACAAAAAATAATCAAGTCATCTTAGAGCTTGGTAGCCTTGATCTTGTTGATGGAACGCCAGTCATTGATATTAAACCGTACTTGCCTTTTGCTGAGGCAATTACAACGGCTGAAGCTGGATATGCGCAAGATGCCCCATCAGATAACATGCACGTTATTTTTAGTTCTCAAGCACAAAAAGAGCTGCAAATATATCAAAATGAATATCCTGGGCTTGCGCAATTTATCGAACAAGTGTTAATGCAAGACCCTCGTCCTGCTTATAAAAAACAATCAACTGAAATTCGTGATTATGCAGTTCATCTACTCGATTTTAATGTTCGTTGGCGCGTCATTGATAGCGTGACTGAAGTATTCTCCATCGAACGTAATGAAAAAAACATTTAACCCCTTTTGACAATTCACCGTCACTGGTAGACTAGCTCTCTATAATGCTGCATAGCAGCCATAATTTATTTGGTAAGCACGCCGCCTACCAAAATTTGTTGTTCTAATGGAACCTATACAATGCGTACTAGCAAATATCTGCTCTCAACTCTAAAAGAGACCCCTGCGGATGCAGAAGTTATCAGTCATAAACTGATGCTGCGTGCAGGAATGATCCGTAAACTTGCTTCTGGTCTTTATGACTGGCTACCCACAGGTGTGCGTGTTCTGCGTAAAGTAGAAAATATCGTTCGTGAAGAAATGGAAAATGCAGGCGCTATTGAGGTGTCATTACCTGTCGTGCAACCTGCTGACTTATGGCAAGAGAGTGGACGTTGGGAGCAATATGGTCCTGAATTACTGCGTTTTGCTGATCGTGGAGAACGCCCTTTCGTTCTTGGCCCTACCCATGAAGAAGTCATTACAGATTTAGTTCGAAATGAAATTACGTCTTATAAACAGCTTCCTTTGAATCTGTTTCAAATCCAAACTAAGTTTCGTGATGAAGTTCGCCCACGTTTTGGTGTAATGCGTTCACGTGAATTTATTATGAAAGATGCATATTCCTTTCATATAAATCAAGAATCACTACAAGAAACTTACGATGAAATGTATGCGGCTTATAGCAAAATTTTCACCCGTATTGGCTTTGATTTCCGTGCAGTTTTAGCAGATACCGGCTCTATTGGCGGCAGTGCCTCTCATGAATTCCAAGTTCTTGCACAAAGTGGTGAAGATGATGTTGTTTTCTCAACAGAGTCTGATTTTGCGGCGAATATTGAATTTGCAGAAGCCGTTGCTCCAGCGATTGAGCGTGCAGCACCAACTGAAGAAATGCGTCTTATCGACACGCCAAATGCAAAAACGATTGCTGAACTGGTAGAACAATTCCAGTTACCGATAGAAAAAACAGTTAAAACACTGATTGTTCATGCAAAAGAAGATTCGGGTCATACATTAGTTGCATTGTTAATTCGTGGCGACCACGAACTTAATGAAATCAAGGCTGAGAAACATCCTTTAGTTGCCAGCCCACTGGAATTTGCAACTGAAGAAGAGATCAAAAAAGCCGTTAATGCAGGCCCAGGTTCTTTAGGCCCAATCAATATGCCATTACCTATCGTCATTGACCGTAGTGTCGCTGTAATGAGTGATTTTGGGGCCGGTGCTAATATTGATGGTAAACACTATTTTGGTATCAACTGGCAACGTGACCTAACATTACCTAGTACTTTTGATTTACGTAATGTGGTTGAAGGTGATGCTAGCCCAGATGGCAAAGGAACATTGCTCATTAAACGTGGTATTGAAGTTGGTCATATATTCCAACTTGGAACAAAATATTCCGAGGCTATGAAAGCGTCAGTGCAAAACGAAGAAGGCCACAACCAAATCGTTACTATGGGTTGTTATGGTATCGGTGTAACACGTATTGTTGCTGCCGCTATCGAACAAAGCCATGATGAGCGCGGAATTATTTGGCCAGATGCCATTGCACCATTCCAAGTAGCTATTTTACCGATGAATATGCATAAATCATATCGCGTTAAAGAAGTTGCTGAGAAAATGTACGCAGATCTAAAAGCACAAGGTATTGATGTGATTTTTGATGATAGGAAAGAGCGTCCAGGCGTGATGTTTGCTGACATGGAACTGATTGGTGTCCCATATACTATTGTTATTGGTGACCGTAATTTAGATAACAATCAGATTGAATACAAAGCTCGCCGTAGTGATGATAAAGAACTCGTTGGTCTTGATAATGTAGTGACTTTCCTAAAAGGAAAACTGGCCTCGTGCCTGAAAAAGTAACTGATTAACGATCTAAATTAATAAAATTAAAAAAGCCCGAACTCAAGATAATTGATAATATTTATCATCTATTAGAGTTTGGGCTTATTATTAAAGATCTAAATACGAACCAAGTTTAAAACCACGTTCTAAAATTTGAGCATTTAGCGCTGCTGACGTTAACACATCTAGTTCAATTAACCGCTGATAAGCATAATTACTTTTCAATAACGCATTATCAATATATGCAGGATGGCTCATCACTTCAATTGAACTATCTCCACGTTGTTTTGACTCATCAAGTATCTTAAGAAATAAAGATTCTGTAATTTCATCGCCATAAAAATCACTACTAAAATAATCCGTACTCGTGACCGAATAAGACATTGGTGGCCAATTTTTTTCTAATTGGCGATCAACCCGCAGGGCAATGCCTTTTTCTTGTGCAAAATTAACAACAATAGGAAAAATACCCGCGAGCATATGAACGTGGTGATGACTATCAATATGACTTGGTTTTCGACCAAACACTTGTACAAAATAATCATATTGACGATGTAATTCTTGCTCAATTTCGTCTAATGCTAATTCACTCGAATCTATCTCCCATAGCCACTTACCTAACATTCCCTCGCGGGTTAATGATGGTATCGATGATAATGGCGTTCCAGCAGTTAATACAAAATGCATACCAACTGCTAGCGTAGGATATTCATGGCTTAATTTAGCCGCATGGAATATACCAGGCATATTCATCATCGCACTTGTCGAATGAACAATACCATTTCGATGAGACTCAATAATGCCATAATTAACTGCCTGACATAGCCCAAAATCATCGGCATTAACAATCAATAACGATGTCATTATTATTTCCTTCTATTTACCCAGATAACTAGCTTTACCGCTAATAATCGTATTTACTTTTCTTGCTCAAGCTGCTTTATTGCTTTTTCAAATTTAGGAAGATGCTTTTTATGTGCAATTACCAACTCTTTTGCTATTTGACGAGCATCTTTGTCTGAATGTATTAAAGGATTAAGGTTCATTGCTAATAAAATATCATTAAAGTCGCCATTAGTTGCAGCGCGACTTGTCGCAATTTCAAAACCTTTGATAGTGTAAATAAGCCCAAGCACTTTATCATCAAAATGTGTGATTCTAGTGTGTGGTGTCGCACCATTACGCCCTAAAGTACAGGTCATTTCTACAGTCCAGTCTGCTGGAATATTATCAATATTACCTAGATGCGGAATATTTACATAATGTTCAGTATTTTTGTCATTGTAAATTGCATTAATAACTTCACAAGCAGCATCTGAATAATAAGCCCCACCTCGTAATTCTAACTCTTTTGGTTTCACATCTAGCGAAGGATTTTTATAAAGCTCAAATAACTGGTGCTCTATTTTTTGTACAATTTGAGCCCTTGCTCCACCTTTGTAATACTCACCAAGCTCAATCGCCAACATTTCTTTAGGTTTAAAATAATATAATAAATATGAGCATGGTATTAAATTTAATGAACGGATCAGCCCTTCATCAAAGGCTAAATCTGTAATATTTTTAACCGAGTTAGCACTTAATGTTCCCGATGCAATTCCATCTAATAACTCATTAAAACGTGATTTGCCATTAACAATAACGTCTTTAATAAAAACCATATGGTTTAAACCAAATAAGTCGATTGATAATTCGTCTTTATCCGTTAAATTCAGTACATCTGTAATAAACATTTTCATACCAATTGGAATATTACATACCCCAATAAAACGTTTGAAATTTGTATGTCGATAAACGGCTTCTGTGACCATACCAGCTGGATTAGTAAAGTTAATGATCCATGCGTTAGGACATATTTCTTCAACATCTTTTATAATGTCAAAAATAACAGGGATCGTACGTAGTCCTTTAAAAAGGCCACCAGCACCATTAGTTTCTTGCCCTAAATAACCATACTTTAATGGTATTGACTCATCGATTTCTCGCGCTTTTAATTGGCCAACTCGTAACTGAGTTGTCACAAAATCAGCATCTTTCAGCGCTTCTTTACGATCCAGTGTTTTATACACTTTTAATGGAATGTTAGCGTGCTTAACCATTCGCTGACAAAGGTCAAAGATAATATCTAACTTCTCTTTTCCCTCTTCGACATCAACAAGCCATAATTCAGTTATTGGAAGTTCATGATAACGCTTAATGAAACCCTCTAATAGCTCAGGAGTATAACTACTACCACCACCTATAGTAACAATTTTCAATTTTTTAGTCATATTAACTCCATATAACCTTGTATTTTAAGTATAGAAAAGCACACCATTTCTAATTAAAAATGGTTGTGCTCAAAAAATGTAGCTAATTAAAGCTAATTACATCAGTGAATATTTAACCGCCGACACGTTGTTCAACGCTAAAAAGATTTTTTCGGTAATCGCTTGGAGTTAATGATGTTGACTCTTTAAATTTCTTCACGAATAAGCTTGGGCTACTATATCCAGATTCAAAAGCAATATCTGTAATTGTATAATTTGTTATTTCTAATTGTTTTTTTGCAAAATTGATTCGAATATCATTAATAAGTTGCATTGGCGTTTTTCCATAAAAACGTTTAGTAACTCGAGTTAGATACTCTTGAGATTTACCCGTAATTGTAATCATGTTTTGTAATGCACTTTCGCTAAACATAGCAATATCATGCATTTCTTCCAATGTCGTTTTAAGCCACATAGGTGCATCATCTTGCAGGCTTTTTTCACGATAATGACGCAATCTGTTGACCACATTAAATGTCACTAACTCGACAAATTCATTAAATTCACTATCACGAAAGTTTAGTGATGCGATTACTGACTCAATATAAGCCATAAATTCATTTTTTAATTGATACCCTTGAGAGGCAACAAAGCAACTAGGAAGTAATGACAAATAATGTTTGTCAAAAAATGACTTACTTATTCCAACATTTAATACTCGCGTTGCACCAAACTCATAAGAGCTCATATGATTAGAGCCAATTGGTAAAAAAACAAAATCGCCTCTTTCCAATAGAACCCGTTTACCATTAATTATTTGATAGCAGCGTCCAGTTAAAACAATCATATATTCATAATAATCATGTTGATGTAACCCAGTGGCACTTTCAATCTTATTATAAATAACGACATGAAAGGTTTTATTATTAAAAAGCTCACGTTCTTGAACTAATTTAATATCCGCAGCAATGTCTGTTCTATTCATTAATATCTGCATTATAATCTCCTTTCTATCGGTTTGCTTTTTATCTGTTCAACCTTTTAACTATTTATTTTTCCATGAAGCTCAATTAACTCAGTAATTAACTCACGAGCTAACATCGCATTCATTAAATGGTCTTGAGCATGAACAAGCACTAGGCTAACTTTTACTCGCCCTTCACCCATATCGTCTTCAATTAGTTTTGTTTGTACTTTATGTGCTTCATTCAAAGCAGAATGAGATTGCTCCATTAAACTTTTAGCTGTAGCAAAATCACCTTCTTTGGCTTTTTTTAGTGCAGTATAAGCAAGACTTCTAGCTTGCCCAGCATTAATAATTAACCCCATAACAACTTCTTCTAACTCACTTACTGTATCGTCTTGAATATCATCTAATTCAAACATAACTTTATCTCTTTCATAATGGAAAAATATCTTTGTCATATGCAAGTTGCATGGTGATCTACTACATTTCATCACTCAAACTAACTTCGTTTATCACTAACATGCAACTTAACTTATTTTTTGATTAATTCCTCTAGCTTTAAAATTTCAATGAATTAGCAATATCTTCTTCACTTTCTTCTTCATCAATCGTGTTCTGTGCCTTATTCGAGATGACAACAAATGGTAAGTAAACTAGTACCGCAACACCAAGGTTAAACAAAGCAAGCAATAGAGCGGCAACGCTACCATTAGTGTTAAAGAATGCAGCTAGTCCTGTTGGCATTGTCCAAGGTGCAATATTTGTGATCGGCGGGATAATCCCTAAGTAATAAGCGGCGACCATAATTCCTGCGAGTAAAGGTTGAATAAGAAGAAATGGGATAAACATTACAGGGTTCATGATAATCGGCAGTCCAAAAATAATAGGCTCATTAATTTGGAATATACCCGCGGGTAGTGCCAACTTAGCAACTTGACGATGATCAGCACGTCGTGATGCAATAAAGATAGCAATAATTAACCCAAGCGTTGCCCCTGTACCCCCTAAGAATACGTAAGAATCCAACATAGGCTTAGCCCACATATGGAATGACTTACCCGCAGCGATTGCGGCATCTACCGAACCGTATTCAGCATATAAGGAGACGTTTTCTAATGCCCATGGCGTCATAATACCGCTATCAAGTGCCGTTAATGCCAACGAACCATGAATACCAAAAAACCATAATAGTGATGTGAATACCACATATGCCCAGCCGACAACGTTACCCATTGAGGCGAGTGGTGTTGAAACTGAATCCATGATTATTTGGTGAAAGTTAGTACTAATACCACTCAATGACCATGAAATTATCCCCATAATAGATAGGATAATAAAACCAGGAATTAATGCAGAGAATGAACGAGCAACTGAAGGAGGAACGCTATCAGGTAATTTAATGACCCAGTTACGACGCACTATGAAGGTAAACATTTCGGCCACAACTAATCCCAAAATAATACCTGAAATAATATTTGCACCACCAAGCCAATTAGCACCAACAGCATAAGCACCATTAACTTCATAAGGCGTTACGGTCATAAATGAAGCTATAGCAAGCAGACCTGCAGCGAGTGGATCAACCTTGCGTTCTTCAGCTAATGCCATCGCAATAAAAAAAGGTGTCATCAATGACATAATACCGAGGGTTCCGTTATAGACATTCCCCCCAATTCCTTTAAATCCATTAATTGTTTCTATCGTACTCGGTTCTAATCGAACCCCCATAGAATAGAAAAACGACCCGACATCAAAGCTAAGAAAAACGTTATTAATAAGAACAAACATTGCCCCAACTAAAGTCAGTGGCATAATACGAATAAAACCATTCTTTATTGCATTAACATGAGGCTGCTTTCCCAATCTTACCGCGAATGGGAGGAGTGCCTTTTCAAGCGAATTTATTGCGAGACTCATAAGAATACCCTCAATTTTTGAGTGTGCTCCATTTTCTAGTGACAACCCTGTAGTGATAGTCTCATAGTGATGGAGTCATTATTTAGTAGAGGTAGTAAGTAGCTCTCTAAGTTTAATTTGTCGTTTTATTTTTAATTGCTGCAACTGCGGCTTTTAATACACCAAGACCATCAACTTTCCCATACAATAACGAGTCGATAACCACAACAGGTTTACTCGGTAATAACTTTTGAATATCGTCTAACATCCAAGCAATTTGAGGTCCCAGTAACACTAAATCCGCATCAATACCTTTTTCAGCGGCCAAACTTTCTGGGAAGGCCTCAATATTGACTGGAACATCATATTTTTCTGCCTGAATTCTCATTTTGTTAACTAATAGAGAAGTAGACATTCCAGCAGAACAAAATAAGTAGATATTTTTCTTGTTCATTCTTTATCCTTAAGCAGTTCTAATTATTTTTTGGTTTCTTCTGTAATTTATAAATTTTTTTATAGACTTATGTTTTTTTGTCTTAAGCACATAAAGCCACTAAATTACTTCTAGTTGAAGGCAGTATACGTACATTCCCTATTTTTCGATATTTCATTGTTATCTATAATTGTCTCTCATTGACCTATCGCCATGACCCTCTTCACATTTATGCAAATATTTCGCGTCAATTAAAAAGTTATACTGATATCAAAAGCACATCTTTTTTGAAATAAGTAAAAAAATCAGAGTATTTTCATGAATTTTAATTATTTAAACGACAAAAAGGCCCAATGATATAAGCATTGGGCCTTTAAAATTTAGGAGAGTAAGGTTAGATCATTAAATTATTGGCAAGCAGCACTCTTATCAAATTTAGCTTTTCCGGTTGGAATAAGTGCTGAGTCAAACTGACCATCTTCCATAGAAGGGCGTACTGAATAATAACCTTCCACCTCAACGTATACAGGTGTGCCACCTTCTACACCTGTTTCACTATAGCCTTTTTCGAGTTCAATACCTGATACGGAATATTGACGGCCAGACTCACATTCAGTAAATACTGCCGCATCCGCCATGTAACGGTATTGCCCCACTTTTTTGCTTGGTGTGACTTGATTTAAGGTATAATTCATCTGTGTTTCAATAGGATTGCCTTCCAAATCAAGTAAAGTGACCGATTTACCATCTGCTGCTTTAGCAAAATAAGTTAGGTCATTTTTTTCATTCGTTAAGCGTAATTTTTCACCGTCCACATCCCATTTACCTGCATCATGGAATGCACGATTACCTTCTTTTGTACCCATATAAATCAACTGCTCGACGTAACTGCCATCTTGGTTAACTAACAGAGTTGCCTCAATACCAGAACAGTCTGCACAAGGGATAACGCCAGTATATGCATTATCAATTTGTGCTGTATTTGGATTTTTCGCTGCACTTTGACAACCAGCTAATGTAACTGTACCGACCGCCATTAAGACTAATAATAGTGACTTATTCATTATAATTCCCTTGTGAACATTCATGTTTAACTCTTTAACTAATAACAACATCGTATCATCTCGGGCAGCAAAAAGATGGGGCACATAAGATAATTAGGACATTACTGATAAAATACGTCATTCATTAATTTAATGAATAAGAATTGTCTTTTTCATCTAGCGCCGATTATAGTTATTAAAATTACTATGCTATTATCGTATTAAGCATGTTTTTGCTTGATACAAAATGTTCAAGGCGGCAATAACCGCCACTAACACAGTGGTGAGGGAATATGTCTACAGATACTGAATATCAACCTATCAATTGTGATGATTACGAATATCTAGAAATCGCATGCCAACGCCAGTTGAAGTTACAGATTAAACTTAATGGCGGAGAGAATATTGAAGGGCAAGCCAGTGATTTGCTTCTGCGTAAAAAAGTAGAATACCTGATTGTTGAAACACATGATGGCACAATGGAGCTACGTTTGGATTGTATTAATACCTTCAGTCATCCTGAAATCGGCACGATAATTGTCGACCACTCTCACTAATACTCGCAGTTGAGTTCTTCTATGCCCCTTATGATGGTCACAGTCATAAGGGGTTTCTCATTCTAGTCATTACAACGGTATTTGAAATTCATCATTTTTTTGCCAATCAATCGCAATACCGAGTTGTTCTTCGCCAATATAACCCGCTGGCGTCACAAAGCATCCTACCGCTGTAATTAACTCATCATTATAATAAACCAAAGGTGTCCGCTCACGCATCCAAGGTGCAATACCTAATTCCTGCCATATTTTTTTACTATTTCGAGAATGAGTACGGCCTACAATGTTAATAATTCCTTGTAAACCAAAGCGCACTGTCACTTTTTCATGTTGATATGGTGGACGGATTTGTCCCTGCCCTTGCATAATATAGAGCTTACCAAGGGATTCAGGCAAAATGAAACTTTCTGGATAATTCCAATCATATTGTTTATTCGCTAACGAACTAATACGCCTGACGATCCACAAAGCGCTTTGATAACGTCTTATTTCAACATTTCCTAACCGACAAATAGGCTCCGCATCTTGACGTGCTAATGCGACTTCCTGCCAAATACGCTGTAATTGGTTAAAAGGTGGCATCGGTAATTGATGTAAACCTATCCAACGACGAATTAACGCATTTCTTTTTGCGATTGAGCAATCATGCAAACTATCAATAAATAAGCCACCACGATAATCCATCATTTCATCGAGAATATCTTGCAATAGCTCATCAAGTAACGATTCTTGCTCGGCGCACAAAGAAGCGCTACGCGCTATCGCACTCGGGAAATGTGGCCAACGAGCTGATAATAATGGCATTATACGTAATCGAAGATAATTTCGATCATATTTATCGTCTTGATTACTGTCGTCTTCAACCCAACGTAATTGATTGTCTTGAACATAGTGTTCTAAATTAACACGAGCAATCGACAATAAAGGGCGCAGTAAATACGTTGTGCCGGCTGTTATAGCAAAAGGTAATAATTCAGGCATGGATGATAATCCTGCCGGGCCACTTCCACGTTTAAGCGCTAACATAAACGTCTCCGCTTGGTCATCTAAATGCTGCGCTGTAACAATAATTTCATCATCGAGTAACTCGTCTCGATAAGCTTGATAACGAGCCTCTCGTGCTGCGGCTTCCAATCCATTGTTGGCAGGATCAACCAAAACATGGCAACAAATAAAAGGGATATCCCATTGTTGACATAATAAAGCACAATGAGCCTCCCAAGAATCTGCTTTAATATTCAAACCGTGGTGGACATGAATTGCTCGAATTTGTAGTGATGGATGGCAAGTTTTTTTTATTTGATAAAGGGCATGTAGTAGGACAGTTGAATCAATACCACCGCTGAATCCAACGAGTATTTTTTTAAAATCGCCAATTTTACTGAATACCTGCTCAATAATGAGCTGTGATTGCTTATCCATTACTTGTCCTTACCCACTAATTTTTCTATTTTTTACCAAAACCAACACATAAAATCCCAGAGATGATCACTAATACTATTCCAATAATATATGCCATCTCAAAAGGGTCACTTAAAATTAAAACTAACCAAATCACCGATAATACTGGAGATAAGAAAACTATTGATGCAATTTTTGCCGAGTGACCTGTATTCATCGCCTTAAACCATAAAATATAGGATACTCCATTGATCAAGACACCGTTAATTATTGTAGGCCACAGCGATGCTTCTGACGGGAGTTGTATTTCGCTAAATAAAAATAATAAAGCCAGTGAAGTTAACGTAGAAAAAATAAATAACCAGACAGTACTAATATAAGGATCGATAGAATATCGGCGAGAAAATACAGACATCAAAGCAAAACAACATGCACCACTAAATACCAGTAAAAGAGCCGTTGGGTTTTCCACTTGTAGCTGAGTAATTTGTCCTTTAGTAAACGTGATGATAACAGCAATAAAACCAATCACCACGCCTATAATCTGCCGTCCTGCTAATTTGTCTTTTAATAAAAAAACCGATAATAAAATAATCACTAAAGGCCAACTATATTGAATAACAAGCACTGCAATGCCATTTTCAATAGAATAGCCATAGTATAAAAGTAGATAAAATAGACAATCAAGAACACCGAGAACAAATACTTTGATTAAAATATCAACAGAAAGAATGAATAATTTAGTTGGTTTATAGCCAGCAAGCAAAGCAACAAATATGACCGAAATTGCTGAAATGAGATTAGACCAAAATAAAAATTGAAAGCTATCCATACCATCTTGTCCAAAACGCGACACAATAGGGATAAAGCTCCATATTAGTACGCACACTAATGCATAGATCAAATAATTATATTGGCGCATTGCCAGCCCTTCTGCATGTGATTGCAAGCAAATAAAAAACGGGAGCTGGTAAAACCATACTCCCGTTTTTTAGTAGAATTAATTATTAAAAATCAGCAATAACCATAGTCCATCAGACGTTGGTAACGACGATTTTTTAATGCTTCTTTATCAAATTCATCAAGTGCATCAAGATCTTCAACAAGACGTGCTTTGAGTGATTCTGCAATAGCATCATAATTACGATGTGCTCCACCTAATGGCTCAGGCACAACATTATCTATTAATTTCAACTCTTTAAGGCGTGGTGCGGTAATTCCCATCGCTTCGGCCGCTAATGGGGCTTTATCTGCACTTTTCCATAAAATAGAAGCACAACCTTCTGGTGAGATAACAGAATAAGTACTGTATTGCAGCATATTCACTTTATCACCAACACCAATAGCTAAAGCGCCACCAGATCCACCTTCACCAATAACAGTACAGATAACAGGAACGGATAGGCGTGACATTTCACGTAGATTACGTGCAATCGCTTCAGATTGACCGCGTTCTTCTGCACCAACACCTGGATATGCGCCTGGTGTGTCGATGAAAGTAATAATAGGGAGATTAAAACGTTCTGCAAGTTCCATCAGGCGCAGTGCCTTACGATAACCTTCTGGTGCAGGCATACCAAAGTTACGACGGATTTTTTCTTTTGTTTCACGCCCTTTTTGATGACCAATAATCATGACTGGACGGCCATCTAAACGAGCCATTCCCCCCACGATAGCTTTATCATCAGCGTATGCACGGTCCCCTGCTAATTCCTGAAAATCAGTAAATATACGTGGAATATAATCCAAAGTATAAGGACGACGTGGATGTCGAGCGAGCTTAGCAATTTGCCATGCTCCCAGATCAGAGAAGATTTTACGTGTTAGCTCAACACTTTTTTCACGTAAACGTGCAACCTCTTCATCCAGGTTGATTTCTAAATTGTTATCTTGACGACTAACTGCAGTTAGGGAATCAATTTTCGCCTCTAATTCAGCAATTGGCTGTTCAAAATCAAGAAAATCCAGACTCATAATATTCCTATTTTAGTCAAATTCTAATTCTACCTGCTCATTACCCAGCAGAGTTCGAAGAGCGTTCAGAAGGGGATCCACGGGTGTCACACGCCAAACAACGCCAAATTTAAGTTTGGCTCTGGCATCATCCTTCTGATAATACAAATGAACTGGGATCGTTCCTGAACGGTGAGGTTCAAGAGTGCTGCGAAGCCGGTTCAACAATTGATCGTTAATTTGTTTATCTGACAGTGATATCGCAAGTCCGCGTGCGTATTTTTCTCTTGCTTCACCAAGATCCATTAATTCACGCACTGTCATTTTATTACCACCGTTAAAATCATCAAAGCTGACCTGACCGGTGACTATCAGGATATTATCTTTTTCCAGCATATGTTGGTATTTATCTAACGCATCAGAAAATAGCATAATATCCAAACGACCGGAACGATCATCAAGTGTACAGATACCAATTCTATTTCCACGTTTAGTTGTAATGACTTTAGCTGAAAGTACTAAACCTACCACAGTTGTCATTTGACCACGAGGGGTAGGGTTCACATCTTTTAATCTAAGGCCATTAGTGTAGCGTTCAATCTCACTTAAGTAGCGTGTTATTGGATGCCCTGTTAAATAAAGCCCTAATGTTTCTCTTTCACCTTCAAGTACAACTTGCTCTGGCCATTTAGGCACGCTTGCATATGAGCTTTCAACTTGTTCCGGTGCATCAGCAAGAACACCGAACATATCTGCTTGCCCAATAGCTTCCGCTTTCGCATGTTGATCAGCAGCTTTTAATGCATCTTCCAAGGAAGACATCAGCGCTGCACGATGCGGTCCTAAATGATCAAATGCACCCGCCATGATCAGTTTTTCCATCATACGGCGGTTAATTTTTTTAATGTCAACACGAGCACAAAGATCGAAAATCTCTTTGAAGATCCCACCTTCTTGGCGAGCCTCAACGATGGCCTCTATCGGCCCTTCTCCAACCCCTTTAATTGCGCCAATGCCGTAAACTATCTCACCTTCATCATTCACATGGAAGTGATATAAACCACTATTAATATCTGGCGGTAATACCTTTAGTCCCATCCGCCAGCATTCATCAACCAAACCAACAACTTTTTCTGTATTATCCATATCCGCAGTCATTACCGCAGCCATGAATTCAGCAGGATAGTGAGCTTTTAGCCACAAGGTTTGATATGAAACCAATGCATAAGCAGCGGAGTGAGATTTATTAAATCCATAACCGGCAAATTTCTCTACCAAGTCAAAGATTTTCATCGAAAGCTCACCATCAACCCCATTTTTGATAGAACCATCTTCAAAAACAGAACGCTGCTTAGCCATCTCCTCAGGTTTCTTTTTACCCATAGCACGACGCAACATATCTGCGCCGCCGAGTGTGTATCCAGCAAGTACCTGAGCAATTTGCATAACCTGTTCTTGGTATAAAATAATACCATAAGTTGGCTCTAGAACAGGTTTTAATGATTCATGTTGCCATTCGACATCAGGATAAGATATTTCTTCACGACCATGTTTACGGTCAATAAAGTTATCCACCATGCCTGATTGCAGCGGCCCTGGGCGAAAAAGTGCCACAAGGGCTATCATGTCTTCAAAGCTATCAGGCCGCAGGCGCTTAATCAGATCTTTCATACCGCGGGACTCTAACTGGAATACCGCCGTTGTTTCTGAACGCTGTAGCATATCGAAGCTTTTTTGATCCTGTAAAGGAATAGCTGCAATATCAATAGGTTCTAAATTTTTCTTACTACGCCGCGCGTTGATCATTTCCAACGCCCAGTTGATAATCGTGAGTGTACGCAAACCCAAGAAGTCAAATTTTACTAAACCAGCATACTCAACATCATTTTTATCAAATTGAGTAACTGGGTTTTTGCCTTCCGCATCACAATAAAGTGGAGCAAAATCAGTAATTTTTGTTGGTGCGATAACCACACCACCCGCATGTTTACCTGCGTTTCGCGTAACACCTTCCAGTTTACGCGCCATATCTATCAGCGCTCGAACTTCTTCATCTGCTTCATAAACTTCAGGAAGCTGAGGCTCAGCTTCAAATGCTTTTTCCAGTGTCATACCTGGATCAAGAGGGATCAGCTTTGAAATTCGGTCAACGAAACCATAAGGATGCCCAAGAACTCGTCCTACATCACGAATAACTGCTTTTGCGGCCATGGTACCAAATGTAATTATTTGTGATACCGCATCACGTCCATACATTTGAGCGACATGATCAATAACTAGGTCGCGTTTCTCCATACAGAAGTCAACGTCAAAATCGGGCATTGAAACACGTTCTGGGTTGAGAAATCGCTCAAACAGTAGGTCAAATTCTAATGGATCAAGATCCGTAATTTTTAATGCATAAGCGACGAGCGAACCCGCGCCAGAACCACGCCCTGGGCCTACAGGAACGCCATTATCTTTCGACCACTGGATAAATTCCATAACAATAAGAAAGTAACCAGGGAAACCCATTTGATTAATGACATTTAATTCAATTTCTAGACGTTCATCATATTCTTTACGTCTTTCAGCTCTAACTTTTTCATCAGGAAAAAGAAATTCAAGGCGTTCTTCTAAGCCTTTTTGTGAGCACATGACTAAAAAGTCTTCAGTCTTCATTTCCCCCGTAGGGAATTGTGGCAAAAAGTACTCACCAAGACGAATAGTTACATTACAGCGCTTAGCAATCTCTACACTATTTTCTAGTGCTTCAGGGATGTCAGCAAATAGCTCGCACATCTCTTCTTCAGTACGTAAGTATTGCTGAGGACTATAATTTTTAGGCCTTTTAGGATCAACTAACGTAAAACCATCATGAATTGCAACACGAATTTCATGTGCATCAAAGTCGCTACTTTCAAGAAAACACACTTCATTCGTCGCAACAACTGGCAAACCTTTTTTGGCGGCTAGCTCAACAGCAGCATGTAAATAGCTTTCTTCGTCTGATCGGCCTGTTCTTATTAATTCTAAATAGTAGCTATTAGGAAAATGTGCTTCATAAAATTCGAGGCATTCATCAACTAGAGCTTGATTACCTCGTAGTAAGCACTGGCCTACATCACCTTTACGTCCGCCTGAAAGTAGAATTAAACCTTCTTTATGTTTCGCTAACCAATCACGCTGTATTGTTGGGCCAATAGCACCATAACCTTTTTGATAAGCTTCAGAAATAAGAAGTGTAAGATTTTGATAACCTTCATTATTCCTAGCAAGCACTGTTAAGTGAGAAATCTCATCACCTAATAGCTCACTTTCAACATAAAAATCTGCACCAATAATAGGTTTAACACCTGCACTATGGGCTGCAGCATAAAATCGAACTAAACCACAAAGGTTAGTAAAGTCAGTAATTGCAAATGCAGGCATCCCCATTGCAGCTACTTTTTTGACTAATGGGCTGGTTTTAGCCAACCCATCTATCATAGAGTAGTCACTATGAACACGTAAGTGAATAAAACGAGGAGAAACCATCAACCTGATACCTACCCTTTCATTGCCAAAACAAGTCGCACAGGGGCGAAGCTTTTACGATGAAACTCAGTTGCCCCATGCAACGTCAGTTTTTCTAAATGATAAGCTGTCGGATAGCCTTTATGCTTTGCGAATCCATACTCAGGAAAAACTTTGTCAAGTTCAACCATCTCTCTATCTCTTATCACTTTAGCTAAAATAGATGCAGCACTAATTTCTTGTACTAAGCTGTCACCCTTCACTACCGCTTGCGAAGGCATCGGCAATTTAGGACAGCGATTACCATCGATTAAAACAAAATCAGGTGTGATTGATAATCCTGCAACTGCTCGTTGCATGGCTAACATAGTCGCATGCAATATATTGATATTATCAATTTCTTCTGGCTCTGCACGAGCAATGCTCCAACAAAGGGCTTTTTCTTGGATTTCAACAAATAACTTTTCACGTTTTTTTTCTGTGAGCTTTTTTGAATCTGCTAATCCAAGAATAGGATTATTAGGATCAAGGATAACAGCAGCAGTGACTACCGCACCAACTAAAGGCCCACGGCCGACTTCATCTACGCCAGCAATTAAGTTGGCTTTAGGGTATATAAAATCCATTATTTCCTAACCAAATCTAATACTGCATCCGCAGCTTGTTTATCTGCATCACAACGGATCAGTTCATGCAGTTGTAAAAAAGTTTGTTTTAATTTTTCCACCGGCTCCCCCCCCTCTAATAATGGGGTAAGCTGCTGAGCTAATTGTTCAGGTTGGCATTCATCCTGTAATAGCTCTTTCACAATTTCAGTACCCGCTAATAAGTTAGGTAGCGAAACATAAGGCGTTTTAACTAATCGTTTTGCTAACCAAAAAGTAAAGGGTTTCATACGGTAACCCACAACCATTGGACATTTAGTTAACATACACTCGAGTGCCGCCGTACCAGACGCTAATAACGTCGCATCCGCAGACATCATCGCATCACGCGCTTGACCGTCTAAAATATGAACATTGAGTTCAGGGGCAACTTCCTGCCAAACAGCATTAAATTGTTCACGCCGCTTTTCATTCACCAAAGGCACCACAATGTGTAAATCAGTAAAGTGCTGATGCAAAATCTTAGCTGTTTTTAAAAAATCAGCACTTAGCATTTCAACTTCAGAATGACGGCTTCCCGGTAACAAGGCTAAACATTTCGTAGATTCAGGAATATTAAGACGCGCCCTTGCCGCTTGTTTATCAGGATGAAGCGGTATTGCATCCGCCATCGTATGTCCAATAAAACGACATGGAACATTAAAACGGTCATAGAACGCTTTTTCAAAGGGAAGAAAGGCAAGTACTAAGTTAGTTGCACGGCCAATTTTAAACACGCGCTTCTGACGCCACGCCCATACAGATGGGCTAACGTAATGAATGGTTTTGATACCTTTAGACTTTAATCTTCCTTCAAGCGTAATATTAAAATCAGGGGCATCAATACCAACAAAAATATCGGGCTGTAATTGAGTGAATCGCTTGGTTAAATCTTTACGAATAGTCAGGAGACGAGGTAAACGACCAAGTACCTCAACAATTCCCATCACAGCAAGCTCTTCCATCTCGTACCAAGCTTCACAGCCTTCTGCTTGCATAAGAGGTCCTGCGACACCGACAAAACGCGCATTCGGTACCTGTTCTTTCAGTGCACGGATAAGCCCTGCACCTAAAATATCACCAGATGTTTCTCCGGCAACAAGGCCAATAGTAAGTGGGCGGTTGTTATTCACCGAAATTCGCTCCTTAATAAAGGCCTAATATCATTCCTATCTATAAAAATAGATATTAACGAATAATACCACGTTTAGACTGTGCTGATTCTTCTAAGAAATCACTGAACACTTGTACATGCGAATTATTTTTCGCCATTCCAGCAATTTCTTCGCGCGCTTCCTCTAAAGATTTACCTGAGCGATATAACGTTTTATAAGCGTTACGAATAGCATGTAGGGATTCTTTATCAAAACCGCGACGTTTTAATCCTTCGAGGTTCAAGCCAAATGGTGTTGCGTGGTTACCTTGCGCAATCACATAAGGAGGAACATCTTGTGCAACACCAGAACAGCCGCCAACCATGACGTGAGCGCCGATTTGACAAAATTGATGAACTGCGGTCATACCACCAATAATTGCAAAGTCTCCCAAAGTGACATGTCCACCGAGAGTACCATTATTTGCAATAATACAACGATTACCAATTAAGCAGTCATGCGCAATATGCACATTAACCATCAATAAGTTATCATCGCCCACTTTAGTTAAGCCGCCACCCTGTGTAGTTCCACGGTGAATAGTGACGCTTTCTCTAATACGGTTTCTATCACCAATCTCAACACGAGTTGGCTCGCCTTGATATTTTAGATCTTGGTTTATTTCACCAATAGAGGCAAACTGAAATACCACGTTGTCACGACCAATTTTAGTATGTCCGTTAATAACAATGTGAGATTTCAGTTCAGTGCCTTCGCCAATTTCAACGTCAGCTCCAATATAGCAAAAAGGGCCGATGTGAACATTGGCGCCAATAATAGCGCCATCTTCGACAACAGATGAAGGGTGGATATAAGCAGTTTTATCAATCATATCAGACCTCGCGACGACGGGCGCACATCATTTCTGCTTCGCAGGCTATTTCTCCATCAACTTTTGCAACACCTTTAAAACGCGCAACACCACGACGCTCTTTAATGAACTCGACTTCCAGGATCATTTGATCTCCTGGTAAAACAGGGCGTTTAAAACGCGCATTATCTATTGCTGCAAAATAATACAATTCACCCGGTTCTAATTTGCCCGAGCTTTTGAATGCTAAGATACCGGTAGCTTGCGCCATCGCTTCTAAAATTAACACACCCGGAAAAATCGGTTTGCTAGGGAAATGCCCTTGGAAAAACGGCTCGTTGAAAGAGACATTCTTTACTGCACGTAAAGATTTGCCTGCGTCAAAATCCAATACACGGTCAACCAAAAGAAACGGGTAACGGTGTGGAAGTAGTTCTAAGATTTCTTCTATATTCAGAGTATGATTATCACTCATCGAAATACTCTTCCTGTCTATTAATAAGATTTAATTAATGAATCGGCCTGCTTCAACCTCGAAACAAGGTCAACTGGCAGGCCGGAAAAACGTAACTCAGATAACTATTTTAGCCTGAATTACAAAATGTTTACTGTTTTTTTTGATTTTGGCTATCTAACTCACGCTCAATCGTTTTCAATCGCTTATTCATCTCATTGATATTTAAGACTAAAGCGGCTGTTTTACGCCAAGCTTTATTAGGCTGTAAAGGGATGCCTGAAGAGTATACTCCGGGTTCAGTAATTGGTCTCATGACCATACCCATTCCAGTTACCGTTACTTTATCACAAATTTCCATGTGACCATTGATAACGCTTGCTCCGCCAATCATACAGTAGCGACCGATTTTTAAGCTACCGGCCATAATAACACCACCAGCAACAGCTGTATTATCGCCAATTGTCACATTATGTGCAATTTGACACTGGTTATCTATGATAACACCATTACCAATAACTGTATTATCTAATGCACCACGGTCAATCGTTGTACTCGCACCGATTTCGACACGTGAGCCAATGATCACTGTACCTAACTGCGGTATTTTGATCCAATTACCACGATCATTTGCATAACCAAAGCCATCAGAACCAATAACTGTACCAGATTGGATCAAGCATTGAGTGCCAATCTCTACGTTGTGATATATGGTGACGTTTGCCCAAAGGCGAGTTTCAGCACCAATCTGCGTATTTTTACCAATAAAACAACCCGCGCCAATCACTACGTTATCGCCCAGAATTACGCCCGTTTCAATAACGGCATTAGCGCCAATCGATACATTTTCGCCTAATTGAACATCATCAGCAATAACTGCGGATGCATGGATATTTTCAGCCGGACTCGGCGTTGTATCCATAATTTGAGCCATACGAGCATATGCAAGATAAGGGTTATCAACCACAAGAGCTGCAACCTTACAAACATCAAGATCTTTTGCTGTGAGTACAACCGCTGCGGCCTGACACTCAGTGAGTTTGTCGCTATAACGGCTATCAGATAGAAAAGTAATCTGCTGATTATTTGCTGAATGCATCGGAGCAATACCGGTGATGACAATATCGCCATCACCGTGTAACTGCGCATTCAACTGCTGAGCAAGGTCAGCCAATCGAATTGAGGACATCTATTATTTAACCTGTTTTTGAACCTGACTTGTGATGTCAATGCTATCTTTTGCATATGCAACTGCATTTGCGTCAATAACAACATCATAGCCTTCTTTAGCGGCAACAGATTTAATGGAATCCTGAATACGAGTCAAAATTTTATTACGCTCTTCACCTTGACGACGACGGTTGTCTTCTTCAAATTTTTGAGCTTTTTCAGCAAATTGGTCACGTTTAGTCATGAGTTCAGCTTCAAGCTTCTCGCGTTCGCTTTGCTTCATAGTAGCACCGTCACGACGTAGTTTTTCTACGCGTGTTTGCAAATCTTTTTCTAAACTTTGCAATTCTGTACCACGACTTTTGAACTCACTTTCAAGCTGTTTAGCAACGGCTTCACGAGCAGGCATATTTTGGAAAATTTCGCCTACATTTACGATAGCAATTTTTTCAGCATAAGCACCTGCAGACATTGCTAAAGCAATACTCACACCCGCTGCACACAACAATTTTTTCACACTAAACTCCTTAACCCATATTTATGGCTGGAAATTTTGGTTGCCCTCACTTAATTGTGAGGGCTTTCTTAGGAAGACACTAGATAGATATTACCAAGTTCTACCAATATTAAATTGGAACTGCTCTGATTTGTCGCCTTCGTAATCCTTGATAGGTTGCGCATAGGAGAAAACCAGTGGTCCAAGTGGAGACATCCATTGTAAAGCAACACCCGCTGAAGCGCGGAGATTTGTCGCTTTACCGTAGTCAGGCATTCCTGCACGCCACTTAGCATCAATACTATTCCAGTTAGTATCCCACACAGTACCCGCATCGACAAAGAGCGATGTACGAACTGCGTTCGCATATTTCTCGTCAATAAATGGTGTTGGTGTGATCAACTCAAATGACGCGGTGTACATAGCATTACCACCGACAGCATCACTTGATGGACTTCCTGGTTCTGGTGCAACATTACCACCCGTGTTTTTCAGATAAACCGCTTTCGGTCCGATATTATTCGAACGGAAACCACGAATAGTACTTGAACCACCCGCATAGAAGTTTTCATAGAATGGCATTTGCTTACTGCCGATACCATCACCATAACCCGCTTGCGCACGACCTAAAACAACCCAAGTTTCATCTTCATTGATTGGATAATAATGAGCCGTATCAAAACGCAGTTTATAGTATTCGTTATCAGAACCTGGAACTGTGACTTTCGCTGATACGTTGGTTTTGTTACCCGACGTTGGGAAGAAACCACGGTTCAGTGAGTTATAGGTCCAACCCGCATTCACAGTAAAGTCATCGGCATCAAAGCTTTCTTTATTACGACCAGTTTCATTGATTGGTGGTTTATCCCCCATAGAATAGAGGTAATCCCACATCGCAGCTTGTGGACGCATATCAGACAAGTCATTATGAACATAACCCGCACCTAAACGGAATGAGTTATTTTCATTGAATGGGAAGCTTAAGAAGCTATCTAAACCATAAGTTTTGTTGGTATAACCAGATAGATCGGCATCTTTTGCACTAAAGTCGTTATAGAAAATACGACCACCTAAACTTACACCATTTACGGTAAAGTAAGGATCAGTGAAAGAAAATTCAACGTTAGTTGAGTAATCATTTTTACTCGCGTTGATACCGACAGCATTACCCGTACCCATCCAGTTATCTTGCGATACGCCGACTTGGAAACTTACACCGCTTTCAGTACCAAAACCAACCCCGAAGTTCATTGAACCGGTATTTCGTTCTTTAACTTTATAGACAACATCAACTTGGTCAGGGCTACCCGGAACACGTTGTGTTTCTACATCAACTGTTTCGAAGAAACCAGTACGATTAAGACGCTCTTTACCTAGCTCAACTAGATCGTTGCCTAGCCAAGCACCTTCCATTTGACGCATTTCACGACGTAAAACGGTATCTTTGCTGGTGTCATTACCTTGGAATCGAATTTCACGAACATAGAATCGATTTCCAGCATCAACATTTAAATGCAGTTTGACCGTTTTATCTTCATCATTAATTTCAGGCTGAGTCATTACACGTGGATAAGCATAACCATAGCGACCAAATAACTCTTTTATTTTGTTTTCCATTTGCGTCACTTGCGCACCGTTATAAAGTTCACCCGGTGTAATTGTGATTAGCTCTTGGATATCCGCTAAATGCTCTGCCGTATTACCATTAATTTCAACGCCAGAAATTTTGTACTGGTCGCCTTCAGTAATGTTAATTGTAATGTAAATATCTTTTTTGTCAGGTGTCAGGCTAACTTGAGTTGAATCAATATTGAAGCGAGCATAACCGCGATCAAGATAAAAACTGCGCAGTGTTTCTAAGTCACCAGCAAGTTTTTGTTTCTGATATTTTTGGTCTGCAGCAAAGTTCCACCATGGAACATCATCACGTAACTGAATTTTATTAACCAGTTCTGCCGTCGTGTAATTTTTGTTACCCACGATATTAATCTGCTGAATTTTTGCAGATACACCTTCGGAGAAAACAAATTTTAAATCAACACGGTTGCGCGGTAATGGTGTCACAACAGCTTTTACAGTCGCGTTGTATTTACCAACGCTGTAGTAAAAGTCTTCTAGACCCTTTTCAATATTCGCAATAGTCGTACGGTCAAGAGCTTCACCGACACGAATATTAGATGCTTCCAAGTTCTGCTTCAGCATGTCATCTTTTACAGATTTATTACCGGTAAAAGTGATACTTGCGATGGTTGGCCGCTCTTTAACTTGAACGATCAGCGTGTTTCCATCACGCAGGACTCTAACATCTTCGAAGTTACCTGTTGAGAATAGGGAACGGATAGAACGACTAATATCTTCAGTATCAATCGAATCACCCACCCTAACAGGCATGTTCAATAATGCTGCACCAACGGCGACGCGTTGTAGACCTTCGAAACGAATGTCTTTAACTACGAATCCGTCTGAACCGTATGCAGTGGCGCTGCCGAGAAGCAGCGACGCTATGAGCAACTTTTTCATCGCCATCGTTGTTAGCGTATTCCTTACTGGTCCCCAGCTAATAAAAATTAGAAGCGAGAGAAATCATTAAAAAGTGCAAGTCCCATTAACAGAATCAATGCCATTGCACCTATCCGGAAACTAAAGTCTTGTACTCGCTCAGACACTGGACTTCCTTTAATTTTTTCAATTAACAAGAAGAGCAAATGTCCCCCATCTAAAACAGGCAATGGAAACAGATTGATGATACCTAAATTTACGCTAATAAGCGCAATAAACATCAAATAATATACCAAGCCTGACTCGGCTGATACCCCCGCACCTTTCGCGATAGATATCGGACCGCTCAAGTTATTGAGTTTGACATCCCCAACAACCAGTTTACCCATCATATTGACAGTTAGTTTCATCAACTGCCATGTTTTATCACTTGCTTGATAAAACGCAGCGAATGGTCCGTATTGCTGTACCATTCTATATTCTTCTGCTAACGGTAACACTGAAAGTTCAACACCCGCAAATCCAATTTTCTCTCCACCTTGTCCATTTTGGCTATCAGGTGTAAGCACAAGCGAAATAAGTTGCTGGTTTCTTTCTACATCTAATTTTAAAAGTGTCCCGGGATTGCTACGAATAATTCGCGTCACTGGGTCCCAAAGACCTAGTTTTTCCCCGTTTACACTGACAATTCTATCACCAGGCATTAAACCTGCACGATCGCCTGCTAAACCCGGTGTTACTTTTTGTATAACAGGATCAATTCTCGCAGAGACAGGCATGATACCAATCGAAAGTATCGGGTCTTGCTTTTCGGGATCAAATTGCCACGCAGTTAAATCAACTGTTTCCGTAATTGGCTCATTATATCCTTGAGGCAAAACTTGTGCAGTAAATTCACGATCGCCAATTTTGCCCACTAGCGCTAAACGAACTGAATTCCAATCAGGCGTTTCGATACCATCAATCGATTTTAGTTCCATTTTAGGCGTAAAATTTGCTGCCGCTGCAATTGAGCCCGGTTTTACATCTTCAATAATCGGGCGAACTGATGGAACCCCAATCATAAAGACTATCCAGTAGACAACAATAGCAAGCAAAAAGTTCGCAATCGGACCTGCACTAATAATTGCAGCTCGTTGCCCCACCGTTTTATTGTTGAATGCCAAATGACGACGTTCAGGTGCTACATCCCCTGCCCGTTCGTCTAACATTTTCACATAACCACCGAGTGGTATTAACGCTAAAACAAACTCGGTACCATGGCGGTCAACCTTGCGCCATAGTGTTTTGCCAAACCCGATAGAAAATCGTTCAACATAAACACCACAACGCCTGGCAATCCAAAAATGCCCAAATTCATGTACAGTTATCAATACCCCAATGGCAATGATAAATGCAGCTAAACTCCAAATAAATCCCATTTATAATCCTAAAGACCAAAACCGTTAAAAACTAACAAATTTAGCCCTGCAAAAACTGGAATTGCGGCTGTTAGACTATCAATTC
The DNA here is from genome assembly GCF_051129765.1 of Providencia sp. Je.9.19. Taxonomy (NCBI): domain Bacteria; kingdom Pseudomonadati; phylum Pseudomonadota; class Gammaproteobacteria; order Enterobacterales; family Morganellaceae; genus Providencia; species Providencia sp. Je.9.19. The sequence continues at coordinate 708,825 of NZ_JBCPSS010000002.1, read as the reverse complement.
GGTCAAGAATTCCACCATGACCCGGAATTAAATGGCTACTATCTTTAATTCCTGACTGGCGCTTAAACATACTTTCAGTTAAGTCACCAAACACAGAAACAATAACCACAATAATTGATGTCACCAGTAAATAGTCAGGCATCACTGGGATCGGTGCAAATGCACTAAACAGCCACGAGATAATACCAGCAGTAATCAATCCACCAATTAAGCCTTCCCATGTTTTTCCAGGCGAAACTTTAGGGGCTAATTTATTACGTCCCATCGTACGGCCGAAAGCATAAGCGCCAGAGTCTGCGCCCCAAACTAACAACATGACATATAATAGCCACCAAGCCCCAAAGAAGGTATCGCTATGATAACCAATCGTTCTGAGCACCATCATGCCGCAATAAAAAGGAACAATGGTTAATACACCAAATAACAGGCGTACGATGACCGATTTACCCCATGACGCGGAAGCTGGATAAGTAATGACTAATAAAATAGCAACAACCCACCATACGAGCCCTGCCCATAACCCATAATAAATTACCGGTTCACTAGCCAGTTCAACGATGTTAGGTAAAGAAAATTGAATCGCAAGCAGTATAGCGGCAAACACGACAGCTAGCCCGATACGCTTTGCTTGTGAATACCAGCCCGCAAATTGCGCCCATTCCCAAGCACCTAATGCACAAACCGCAATCACCACATAACCAAAATTCACAGGGGAAAGCAAAAATAATGCCGCAATAACTATAGGTATTAGTATTATTGCTGTTAGTAAACGATATTTCAGCACATCTTTCTCCCTTTATTTAACCAACTCGTCATCTGATTCAGCCCCACCATAACGACGTTCGCGCTTACTAAAAGCATCAACTGCATCTTGAAACACCATTTCATCAAAATCTGGCCATAAAACGTTGGTGAAATAAAATTCCGCATATGCGACCTGCCATAATAAAAAATTACTAATCCGATGTTCGCCACCGGTTCTAATCACTAAATCTACATTTTCTTGATCATTCATGCAGACATAATCGTTAATGGTTTCTTCATTAACATCGTCAATAGCGATATCACCATTACTGACTTTCTCAAATATTTGTCTAACACTATTGGCAATATCCCAACGCCCACCATAGTTCGCTGCAATATTTAATCTTAATCCCGTATTGTTCTGTGTCAGCGCCTCTGCTTTATCAATTCTTTTTCTAAGGCGTTCACTAAAGCGATTAATATCACCAATAACTTTTAATTTAACATTGTTTTTATGCAAGTTTTTAACTTCATTATCCAACGCAAAAACAAATAGCTCCATTAACGAACTGACTTCTTTTTCTGGTCTTCTCCAGTTCTCACTGCTAAACGCATAAAGAGTTAATGAGCTAATTTTATTTTTTACTGCAAAACGAACAGAGTTACGCACAGATTCAACACCTGCTTTATGACCTGTAATTCTGAGTTTGCCTCTCTGCTTTGCCCATCGCCCATTACCATCCATAATGATAGCGACATGCTTAGGAATCATCGATTCAGCGAGATTTTCACCACTAGAGTTCATTAAATGTTAATCCTTGTGTGTATAACTTTGAGAATCCAACTCAATAATAACCTTTATTATTAAATATGCTGATAAGACACATCCTTAAATTCTCAGATAACTACTGGTATTGTCTTTGTTTTTTGAACCCATCACATATTAAAGATATATCATGGGTATCAGCAACTAAATAAATCACATACTAAGATTAAAATTCTTGCGAAATTGACTTTCCAGCTTCACGACGAGCCCATGCATCGATTTCTAAGACCTCCTCAATCGAGACTGGTTCAGAAAAAACATGTTTTTCCATGGTCTTGTGGTTAATTTTTGCGATATCCGTAAAGCGGATCTTACCTTCAAGGAAAGCTTCTACCGTTATTTCATTTGCGCCATTAAGAACCGTTGTCGCAGCTTGTCCTTCATGACATGCGTCAATAGCAAGTTTTAAGCAAGGATAGCGTTGGAAATCAGGTTGAACAAAGGTTAGTGACGATAAAGTTGCAAAATCAAGTGGCTTAGCACCTGACATTATACGCTGTGGATATGCCATACTATACGATATCGGCGTGCGCATATCAGGTGTACCCAGCTGTGCAATAACACTGCCATCTCTATAACGCACCATTGAGTGAATCACGGATTGAGGATGAACAATCACTTCCATTTGATCTTGCGTGGCATTGAAGAAATAACAAGCCTCAATATATTCTAATCCTTTATTCATCATTGTTGCTGAATCAACGGAAATTTTACGTCCCATCGACCAATTTGGATGATTACAAGCCTCATCAGGTGTGACATTAGCAAAATGTGAAAGTGGAGTATCTCTAAATGGGCCACCAGAACCCGTTAAAATAATACTCGAAATACCTGATGCCGATAAATCAGCAAAACCTAAATTAAGTTGAATCACTTCAGGCAAGCTTTGAAAGATCGCATTATGCTCGCTATCAATAGGGAAGACTGTTGCATTATGCTCACGAATAGCATTAAAGAATAAACGACCACTGGTAATAAGAGATTCTTTATTCGCTAATAATATTCTTTTTCCTTTACGGATCGCCGCAAGCGTTGGCAATAATCCAGCAACACCCGTAATAGCTGACATGACTTGGTCAGCGTCATCGAGCCCAGCAAGTTCAATTGTGGCCTCTTTACCCGATAAAACTTCGGTTTTACAATTATTTTCAGATAGAATCCTACGCAATGATTGAGCTGATGACTCATCAGCCATCGACGCATATTTAGGATTAAATTCAATACATTGGCTTGCCATTTCAGCAACATTTTTCCCTGCCACGAGAGCAAGAACTTGAAATTTATCAGGATTTTGTCGAACAACAGAAAGAGTGCTGGTACCAATTGAGCCGGTCGAACCGAGGATTGTCAGACGTTTCATAGTAGTCGGGTACTCTGTATTAATTCAATACTGAGATTATATCAGCTTAAAGATAAGAATGGATTCTTTAATAGGTATGAAAAATAATAAAGCCATCCAAAATATACAGATTAACTGTATACCTAGATGGCTTCATTACTAATGATGGATTAGAAATCCATCAATTCCGTTTCTTTTTGCGCTAATGCTTCATCAACTTTCTTGATATAACCATCAGTCAATTTTTGGATATCATCTTGTGAACGACGTTCGTCATCTTCACTGATTTCTTTATCTTTGAGTAAAGCTTTAACTTTATCGTTAGCATCACGGCGAATGTTGCGAACGGCAATACGACCTTGTTCAGCTTCACCACGAACAACTTTGATTAGATCTTTACGACGTTCTTCTGTTAATGCAGGCAGAGGTACTCGAATAACAGTACCAGCAGAAGATGGATTCAGACCTAAATCTGAAGACATAATCGCTTTTTCAATTGCCGGAGACATTGAACGGTCAAAGACTGAAATTGCTAATGTACGTGAATCTTCTACAGTCACGTTAGCCAGTTGGCGTAATGGTGTTGAAGAACCATAATAGTCAACCATAATACCATCAAGCAGGCTAGGAGATGCACGACCTGTACGGATTTTACTAATTTGGCTTTTTAGTGCTTCAACGCTCTTTTCCATACGGTCTTGAGCATCTTTTTGGATTTCGTTAATCACGTTTTCAACCCTTAAGAACTAGTTATTAAAGGCCGCAATGCAGCCTCGCTTAAATTGTCTGAATTTACATTAGATAATACATTTAAACTCAGGTCATGTCTCTGAGTATTAACGGTGAGAAATCAGAGTCCCTTCATTTTCGCCCATCACAACGCGACGTAACGCACCTGGCTTATTCATATTGAAAACACGAATTGGTAAGTTATGGTCACGTGCTAAAGTAAATGCTGCTAAGTCCATTACTTTCAATTCACGTTCCAGAACTTCTTGATAATCTAAATTTTCATAAAGAACAGCATCAGGATCTTTTGCAGGATCTGCAGAATAAACACCATCAACTTTTGTTGCTTTCAATACAACATCAGCTTCGATTTCAATACCACGCAAACAAGCTGCTGAGTCTGTTGTAAAGAATGGATTACCTGTTCCCGCTGAAAAAATAACCACACGGCCATGACGCAGTAGGCTAATAGCTTCAGCCCAGCTATAGTTATCACAAACACCGTTAAGTGGAATTGCAGACATCAGCCTTACATTCACATAAGCACGATGCAAAGCGTCTCGCATAGCAAGCCCATTCATGACGGTTGCTAGCATACCCATATGGTCACCAACAACGCGATTCATACCAGCTTCTGCCAAGCCGGCTCCGCGAAACAGGTTACCACCACCAATAACTACACCGACCTGTATTCCCAGTTCTATGAGTTCTTTGATTTCCTGAGCCATACGATCTAAAACGCTAGCATCGATACCAAAACCTTCTGCACCTTGTAAGGCTTCGCCACTTAATTTGAGCAGAATACGCTGATAAACGGGTTTCGCATTAGTTGCCATGGTGTTCTGTCCTACACAGATAATTTATTGGGGTAACGCACATAGAATTATAGACTCTATATGCCTTGATTTTGACTTAGACTGAATATAGCAGTCATATACTCAGAATAATTCAAAGTACATGTTGCTGAATGTAATCAACAACCAGATAACTTGAAGTATGACGAGTATTAAAGAAAGGCCGCCAATTGGCGGCCCTTATATTGCTTACTTGCTCATTGCAGCAACTTCTGCTGCAAAGTCAGTTTCAACTTTTTCAATGCCTTCGCCAACTTCAAAACGAATGAAGCCAGTAACAGTAGCATTTTTCTCTTTCAGCAGGTCACCAACAGATTTGCTTGGCTCCATAACGAAAGGCTGGCCAGTCAGAGAGATTTCGCCAGTAAATTTGTTCATGCGACCGATAACCATTTTTTCAGCGATTTCGCGTGGTTTACCAGATTGCATAGCGATGTCTAACTGAATTTGTTGCTCATGAGCAACAACGTCAGCTGGAACGTTGTCTGGAGTCAGATATTCTGGTTTGCTTGCTGCAATGTGCATAGCGATGTGTTTCAGTAATTCTTCATCTGCGCCTTCAGCCGCAACTAGAACACCGATACGAGCGCCGTGCAGGTAATTACCTACATTTGCGCCTTCCAAAATAGCGACACGGCGAATATTGATATTTTCACCGATTTTAGCAACTAAGTTAGCACGAGCTTCTTCAAATTTTGCTTTCAGTGCATCGATATCAGCACTTTTATCAGCAACAACAGATGCCATTACTTCTTTACCGAATGCTAAGAAACCTGCATCTTTAGCAACGAAGTCAGTTTCACAGTTCAGTTCAACTAATGCACCAGTTTTGCCATCAGCAAATACTTCTGCAAGGATAACGCCTTCAGCAGCTACACGGCCTGCTTTCTTAGCAGCTTTAGCCTGACCTGATTTACGCATGTTGTCGATTGCTAATTCAATATCACCATTAGCTTCAACTAGTGCTTTTTTACATTCCATCATACCTGCGCCAGTACGCTCGCGCAGTTCTTTTACCAATGCCGCGGTAATTCCAGACATGTGATTTCTTCCTCGATATACCTTACGGGAGCATTCCCCACAAGGATAGTTCTGATTCACAGAAACAAAAGGGGCCTAATTAGGCCCCTTCTAACCAATATATAGCAATACCTGGTTAATAAGGGCTTTTACCTTATTATTCAGCTTCTACTAAGCTTTCTTCTGCTTGAACAGCCAGATCTTGTGAACGACCTTCATGAACGGTGTTTGCTACAGCGCCCAGATACAGCTTAATTGCACGGATCGCATCATCGTTACCAGGGATAATGAAATCAATACCGTCTGGATCAGAGTTTGTATCAACGATAGCAAATACTGGGATACCCAGATTGTTTGCTTCTTTGATAGCAATGTGTTCGTGGTCTGCATCGATAACGAACAGAGCGTCAGGTAAGCCGCCCATGTTTTTGATACCGCCTAAGCTGTTTTCTAACTTACCAAGTTCACGAGTACGCATTAGCGCTTCTTTCTTGGTCAGTTTGTCGAAAGTGCCATCTTGAGATTGAATTTCTAAATCTTTCAGACGTTTGATTGACTGACGAACTGTTTTCCAGTTAGTCAACATTCCGCCTAACCAACGATGGTTAACGAAATACTGGTCGCAGCTGTTAGCAGCTTCTTGAACGGCTTCGCTTGCAGCACGTTTAGTACCAACAAACAAAATTTTGCCTTTACGAGAAGAGATTTTAGTCAACTCAGCCAAAGCTTCGTTAAACATTGGAACAGTCTTTTCCAGGTTGATGATATGTACTTTGTTACGCGCACCAAAGATGAAAGGTTTCATTTTTGGGTTCCAGTAACGAGTCTGGTGACCAAAGTGAACGCCCGCTTGTAGCATATCGCGCATGGAAACAGTTGCCATTTAATACCTCTGTATTTAAGTAATTGGGGTTATGCCTCCACGAATCCCATACTACCGACTCCAAAGCTGCGTAGAAACGCATAGGAGCACCCCGGTGCATGTGTCGATTCGTGTGTGTTATTTACACAATTGAGTTTAGTTTACGCATACCCATTTTAATCATTTACAATTCACACTTATGTCAAAATCAACACAAACCAAAAAGTAAGAAGAAAAATATGGATTGCCGGCGCGCTTTATACCATAAAACGGAAGAATAAGCTAACTTTTGTTGTTTTTTAAATTGTAAAAATAACGCATTCATTGACGTGTTTTCCAGTAAATCCTTTCATCTGCAAGAGGTTCACCAGATTTTTATTTTTGCAATTTGTGCGATTAAAGGCTCAAATTGAACAAGGCTCTGAAGCTGATTCACGTATCCTTACTCCATATTCTATGTGGCATCTAGTTCTGTGCTAGTTGGCAGAAAATGCGGTGGCTGTTACCATTAGTATCATTAATGGTGAATAAGCGGTACTAGCCGCTCATTTTCAAATCTTTTTATCAAATTGTCATAATCTTGTTATTGACATAAGTGGACCGAACTCATGGCTATTATTATCAAAACTGAAGAAGATATTCAGAAAATGCGAGTTGCTGGGCGACTAGCGGCTGAAGTGTTAGAAATGATTGCTCCGCATGTTGTGCCTGGGGTGAGTACCGGTGAGCTAGACCGCCTCTGTCATCAGCATATTGTTGAAACGCAACAAGCTATTCCCGCGTGTCTGAACTACCACGGATTTCCAAAATCTGTTTGTATTTCCATCAATGATGTTATCTGCCACGGTATTCCGAGCGATGATAAAATTCTAAAAGAGGGTGACGTTGTTAATATCGATGTTACCGTTATTAAAGATGGTTTTCATGGCGATACCTCAAAAATGTTTATTGTTGGAAAACCAACGATTCAAGGCGAACGTCTTTGTAAAATTACCCAAGATAGCCTGTATTTAGCATTGCGCATGGTGAAACCTGGTATTCGTCTACGTACTTTGGGTAAAGCTATTCAAGAGTTTGTCGAAAAACATGATCTTTCCGTGGTACGTGAATACTGCGGCCATGGTATTGGCGTCGGCTTCCATGAAGAACCACAAGTCTTGCATTACGATGCAGATGATGGAGGCGTTGTGCTACAAAAAGGGATGGCATTTACGATTGAGCCTATGGTGAATACTGGTGATTACCGTATCCGCACAATGAAAGATGGTTGGACCGTCAAAACTAAAGATAGAGGTTGGTCAGCACAATACGAACACACATTAGTTGTGACTGATAATGGTTGTGAAATCCTCACATTGCGCAAAGAAGAAGAGCCATTCATTTCAGCAGTTCTCGTTAATGTGTAATTAGCCCTTAATCAGTAAATTATTTTCTCTCGGATACCCCTTCTTCGGGGTATCTTTCACTGTTCATCTTTATTCAAACACCGTAAGCTGATAAAAGTTTCTGTAGCGCTTATCAACACGGAAAGAAAATGATGACAGTATCTTCTAAAACATATCTATCGCCTCATTTATTTCAACCCTCTGACCTTGAGCTATCAACGTTAAGATTGCATGTTGAAGACTTTAATAATTGGTTAGAAGTAGCCTTTAATCATGGTCAATCCGTGGTGGATTTAGTTCATGTCCGTAGTGATTACCTTGATGCGCTATTAACAAGATTATGGCAAGAATATCAATTTGATAAACGTCCAAATATGTCCTTAATCGCAGTAGGCGGCTATGGCCGGCATGAACTGCATCCGTTATCGGACATTGATATTTTAGTGCTAAGTAAAGAGCCTCTTGCCGAAGAAATTGCTACCAAAATTGGGCAATTTATTACGTTGCTTTGGGATTTGCGCTTCGATATTGGTCATAGTGTTCGTTCATTGGCAGAATGCATTAAAGCAGGAAATGATGACTTAACCGTGGCGACTAACCTAATTGAGTCTAGATTAATTTGTGGTGATATCGCCTTATTTTTACAACTACAAAAAACTATTTTCAGTGATGACTTTTGGCCATCAACCACTTTTTTTGCCGCCAAAATTGAAGAACAGCACGAACGCCATCAACGCTACCACAGCACCAGCTACAACTTAGAACCAGATATTAAAAGTAGCCCTGGAGGCTTGCGCGATGTGCATACTTTACTGTGGATAGGCCGCCGCCACTTTGGTGCCACTACAGTTGATGAAATGGTGAGTTTTGGATTTCTAACTGAAGAAGAACATCATGAACTTAAAGAATGTTTAACCTTTCTATGGAAGATCCGCTTTGCCTTACACTTAGTGGTTAAACGTTACGATAATCGACTGTTGTTTGATCGACAATTTAGTGTTGCTCGCTTACTGGGTTATGAAGGTGATAAAAATCAACCTGTTGAACGGATGATGAAAGATTTCTATCGTGTAACTCGTCGAGTCAGAGAGCTCAATCAAATGCTATTACAGCTATTTGATGAAGCTATTTTAACGTTAAATCCGAATGAAAAACCACGCCCCATTGATACACAATTCCAACTTCGCGGATCATTAATTGATGTGATTGATGAAGCATTATTTGTCAAAGAACCCGCCACCATCTTAAAAATGTTTTACCAAATGGCTCGGTATCCAAACATTACTGGTATTTATTCGACTACATTACGTCAATTACGATTTGCTAGACGGAATCTCGCCACTCCTCTATGTGAAAACCCTGAAGCACGAAAGTTATTTTTGAAAATATTACGACACCCTCGCGCAATTAAAGGGGCCTTTGTTCCCATGCATTTACACAGTGTTTTAAGCGCCTATACACCACTGTGGAGCAATATTGTCGGCCAAATGCAGTTTGACCTATTCCATGCTTATACTGTTGATGAGCATACTATTCGTGTCCTTCAGAAAATTGACAGTTTTACGTTAGAAGAAAATCGCCGCGATCACCCACTTTGTGTCAGTGTTTATCCAAAGTTACTGCAACCCGAAATTTTACGTCTAGCAGCGATGTTCCATGATATTGCAAAAGGTCGCTCTGGCGATCATTCAGATCTTGGCGCTGAATTTGTCTATAGTTTTGCACTACAACATGATTTTTCAATAAAAGAAGCGGAACTTGCTGCTTGGCTAGTGAAAAGCCACCTTTTGATGTCTGTCACCGCACAGCGAAGAGATATTCAAGACCCTGATATAATCAAACAATTTGCACTAGAAGTTAAATCGGTGTCACGTCTAAATTATTTAATGTGCCTAACTGTTGCCGATATTTGCGCCACCAACAGCACATTATGGAATAGTTGGAAACAAAGTCTTATTCGAGAACTTTTTCTATTGACTGAACATCAATTAAATCAAGGAATGCAAAGCACGCCAGACTTACGTGAACGTATTCGTCATCATCGTTATCAGGCTTTATCATTACTACGCCAATCATCTATTGATGAAGAGAAACTAAATGCATTATGGTCTCGTTGCCATGCAGATTATTTCTTACGACACACACCGTCACAACTCGCTTGGCACGCCAGTAATTTATTGAAACACGATTTAACGCATCCATTAGTTTTGATTAGTACTCAATCAAAACATGGTGGCACCGAAATATTTATCTGGTGCCCTGATAAACCACACTTATTTGCCGCTGTCGCCAGCGAACTTGATAGACGTAATTTAAGCATTCATAGCGCTCAAATTTTCACCAACAAAGACAATATGGCAATGGATACGTTTGTCGTACTTGAGCCAAATGGCGCCGCCTTATCGAAAGATAGATATGAGCAGATCCGTAAAACGCTACTGCTCGCCATTCAACAACCTGAAATTTTGCCACCTAAGCCGCGGATGATCCCTGCAAAATTACGTCATTTTACCGTACCGACAAAAGTTAATTTTCTACACTCTACGAATGAACGTCGTAGCTATATGGAATTATTCGCACTTGATCAACCAGGTTTACTGGCCAAAATTGGGCATATTTTTGCACAAATGGAAATTTCATTGTACGGCGCGCGGATCACTACAATTGGCGAAAAAGTTGAAGATTTTTTTGTCCTTGCAGATAAAAATCACAAAGCGCTCAGTAAAAATATGCAACAAGAGTTATCAGAAAGGTTGACAGATGCCCTTAAATCGAAGGATAAAATATAACATCCATTACATTTATCTGTGGTGGATATAACATTTTTTTCGTTATCCAAGGAGAAATAAACTCAATGCAGCATTTACAAGCGATCATTGAACAGGCGTTTGAAGACAGAGCGACTATCACACCGAATACCGTCTCTGCGCCAGTAAGACAAGCCGTAATGGACACTATAGCATTACTCGATAGCGGCAAACTCCGCGTTGCAGAGAAAATTGCAGGCGTTTGGGTTACCCATCAATGGCTAAAAAAAGCCGTTTTACTCTCATTTCGTATTCATGACAACCAAGTCATTGAGGGTGCAGAAAGTCGCTATTTCGACAAAGTCCCTATGAAATTTGCAGATTATGATAAAGCGCGTTTCGAAAAAGAGGGATTCCGAGTTGTTCCTCCCGCGGCGGTTCGCCAAGGTGCCTATATTGCTAAAAACTGTGTATTGATGCCTTCTTATGTGAATATTGGTGCTTATGTAGACGAAGGGAGTATGGTCGATACATGGGCAACCGTCGGATCATGTGCACAAATTGGTAAAAATGTTCACTTATCTGGTGGCGTCGGTATTGGCGGTGTTCTTGAACCTTTACAAGCCAATCCAACCATTATTGAAGACAATTGCTTTATCGGTGCTCGTTCTGAAGTTGTAGAAGGCGTTATCGTTGAAGAAGGGTCTGTCATTTCAATGGGCGTATATCTCGGTCAAAGCACTAAAATTTATGACCGTGAAACGGGTGAAATTTTTTATGGTCGCGTACCCGCAGGCTCTGTTGTCGTTTCTGGCAACCTTCCCTCTAAAGATGGTCGTTATAGTCTCTACTGCGCTGTTATCGTTAAAAAAGTGGATGAAAAAACCCGTGGTAAAGTTGGTATCAATGAGCTATTACGAAGCATTGATGAATAACTTTCCATTAGGTGACAGAGTAGCTTCCTAACACTCTCCCCTTCCAATTAGATGATAGACCTCTTTTTCTTGTAAGGAGAGGTTTGTCAATTTCAATAAATCGCGCATAATATGACCGTGGCTTTAGCTGGTTGCCATTAATAAAACTGTATTATTTTATTTTTCGCCATAATAATGATGTGATGTGCGCAGATATTTTCATCTATTCTATTTAATATTATATAGTTAATAGAAATACTGTTTATCATTTAAACAGACCCACCACATCCTTGAGAAGCGAGAAATAGACCGATATTGTTATAACCGGCCCATACTCTCATATTTATTCATCGACTCTGTCTCCTACGGCTAAGTGAGTTTACATGTACGATAATTTGAAAAGTTTAGGTATCAGCAACCCTCAAGACATCGACCGCTATACCCTGCGCCAAGAAGCAAATAACGATATTTTGAAAATTTATTTTCGCAAAGACAAAGGCGAGTTTTTTGCTAAAAGCGTGAAATTTAAATATCCACGCCAGCGCAAAACAATTGCTGCGACAGATGGCAGTAATAATTTTAAAGAAATCAACGAAATCAATACTAATCTTCGTTATGCTATTGAAGAGCTCGATCAAATCTGTCAGACCGATAAATCTGAACTCGATTTAAAACATAAAATTCTTGATGACTTACGCCATTTAGAACATGTTGTCTCTAATAAAATTGCCGAAATTGAAGCAGATCTTGAAAAATTAACACGTAAATAATTCAAAAATCGCTTTAAAATTGCCGAATAAATGACTGCACCGTGATATCTACATTAACTGTACTTTAGTTTTTAAGATGGTTTCTAAGATAGTTTACCGGTGCAGATCTTCAGATAAGTTCACTCCAAGCTTGAATCCACGCTTTAGCAAACTCTTCAGGCGTATCCACCTCTGTTGCATCAATGAATAACACATCACCAATACGTGTACCAGATTGTTCTGTCAGTAACTCGTCAAAATGCTTAGCTGCTCCACAGAAGCTTTCATAGCTACTATCGCCAAGCGCAATAATGCCGTAACGTAAATCAGGTTGGTAACCGAGTACATCTTTAATTTCATAAAAAAGTGGCGCTATGGTATCGGGGAAATCACCCTGTCCTGTAGAAGACGTGACAATTAAAGCAATATTATTATCTGAATTATAAGATTGCCAATCATCCAATGTAGGCTCATCAAAAATAACAATTTCATGCCCTTGTTGCGCTAAAATATCCTGCGCAGCTTCAGCGACAGCCAATGAATTACCATAGACAGTGCCAACAAAAATACCAATTTTAGACATAACCGTTCCTCAATTTACGTGCTTAATTTATGTAAAAATTAACTCGCCTGATTTACTGCATCAAAACCTAGTTTTGTCGCAACATCCAACCATCCAAATTGCTCAATCAGTGATAGCCATTGAGTATCCCAATTTGCAATAAGCGTTATTTTTTGCGCTGTTATCGGGTGAATTAAAACTAATTGGCTCGCATGTAGCATTAATCGTGCAACTGAAAAATGTTCGGTTACCCCACGATTTTGCCGCAAATCACCATGTTTACTATCACCAATGATAGGATGGCGAATATGTGACATATGTCGTCTTAATTGATGTTTTCGCCCCGTTTCAGGTTTCAACTCTAACAAGCTAAAGCGGGCAGTATCATAACGGCCAATAGCAACCGCACACTCAACTGTTTCAATCGGCTTACAGTGCGTCACACACTCTTGTAATACGGGTTCTCTTGTTGCTCGCTTATCAGCAATTTTATCCAACTCTTCAAGCAACGGATAATCTATTTTTTGTTCCTCAGTAACATAACCCCGTACGATGGCATGATAGGTTTTCTCAATTTGATGATTCTCAAATTGCTCAGATAGCAGCCTTGCAACCTCACTTGATAGTGCAAAAAGTAGAACACCTGAAGTTGGTTTATCCAAACGATGAATGGGATAAACATACTGCCCTATTTGGTCGCGAAGAGTCTGCATCACAAAAACGGTTTCTTGACTATCTATCCAGCTACGATGTACCAACATGCCTGCGGGTTTATTAATGGCAATAATATATTCATCATGGTAAATAATTTCTAACATTTATAACTTACCCATTGGCGTAAACTGAAATAAATTATCAAGTTCGCGTAAATGTTCAAAAAGCGCAATGAAATCACCATTGCAGTCATCCTTATAAACTTCCTCGAAATAAGGCGCGATAGAAAAATTACTGGGTAAAGCGGCACCTTTTTCTATCAACTCATACAGTCGTGGGATCAAAATCCATTGAAGCCACTCCAACGCTTCCATCGTATCAATAGAAAATGGCTCAGTACTTTCAAATGCCTCTGCGTTTGGCGGTAATTCACACCAAAATGATTTGGCTTTCATTTCATCTTCTACATGACGCAATTTTTCAACAATGTGTTGCTCGATATTCATACTAAAACCTATTTAACGGTGATAACCCAAAATATACTGTATTTTTTTCTACAATTCTGTCGAAAACATGGTGCTGATAACGATAAAAAGCAAGTTCTACTACTAACATGGCACCCTTTTTTAAATTACTCCGATTAATTTGCACAATACATTTAGAATAATTAAGTTTCGTTTATGATTTGTTGTTGTAACCACCTTTATCATCGAATGTTTTTCAAATTGATACTTGTGTATTACTAACACAGAAGAAATGGTTTATTTATGGGATTACTAAAGCAGTGGCGTAAAGAAAATAATATATGGAAATCCTTTAGCAATAGTTACGTTCAATTAAAGCGACGTATTCGCATCGCTAAACTGCCTTCACAACAATATCAGCAATATCAATTTATGTGTGAAAATTACCATAGTGCTCAATTATCAAGCACAATAAGTAATGTTCCTCATTTTATTGAACGCCCAATTAATAAATACCTACACAAAGCTTGGAGTGGTAAACAAAAGCTACTTACTGCAAGCCATACATTGAATTTGATAGAAAATACTTTTACCCCTAGTGCCATTGAGGCGATGTTCTCAGATAAGCGTGAAGGCCTTAAAGTTGCCGATATAGAACTTAAATCAGGCGATCTCGCGCAATTAAGACTGATTTACTCCGAATATCCTCGAGAAGGTGACTTAACTTTAAATTTACGCAATGAAACCGGTGATGAAATTTATTTAATGAGTTTTTCATTCGGGCCCCAAGGACAATTATATGTCTGCTCTCTACAAGGCCCCTCAACTGAGCAAAGTGTTGAACAAGTTAAATCTATTACCAAACAAATGCATGGAATGAGACCTAAAAATTTATTAATGTCAGCAATTTATGCAGTCGCTGCTTATTTCAACATTACATCGATTTTGGGAATATCAAATAATAGCCATATTAAAAGCCAACATTTAAAATCAAGTTATGACAATTTTTGGCAAGAATGTGGTGCAATATTGACGCCTAAAGGTTGGTATCAACTTCCGCTTCAAGAACCAGTACGAGATATTGAATTAGTTAAAAGCCAGCGCCGAGCTGAATTTCGTCGACGTGAAGCATTAAGAGAGGCTATGTTCCAGAATATAATAAATTCCCTCACTCAATATTCAGTTAATACGAATACATCAGAAAAATTAGCAAGTTAAATACAATTATTACTGTATATAATCAATACCGCATAATCAAAAATTAAATTATCGATAAAAAAATAAAGTGCCGTTAACGAAAAAAGCCAGCCAATAAAAACATTGACTGGCTCATCTCGAGTTTAAACACGTTTTACAGCATCCTGCAAAAACGACTCCCTGTCGTCTGACATCCTGTCAAATAAAAACAATTTAATAGACAAAATAAGTCTAATTAGTCATCCATAACTTTGTTTTTACTTATAAAAAGCTAAACAATCTACCCTGTCTAGCCACATAAGAATGTATTAAATCTATTAATGAAACAACCTAGTAGAGAAAACTAAAATTCATTACAAATCATAGTGATATTGGGTATCTATAGTAACGTCATGAAATCAAAAGTGAAATAATTATCATTTCACTTAAATTAAAAATATTTAAGATATTGCTTAACCCAATTGTAGGCAAATGCTTACACATCTTCGTATCTGATATCTTACCTTTGTGGCTCAATTATCGGTAAAAGTGCATTTATAAAACTAGCAAGATTAGGAGCAAGTACTCTTCTTTCTTTACTTCCAAATTTTTCTAAAATAATTTCGCCACTTAAATTGCACATAGAGATCATTTCAATTTCAGAATCCAAAGTTGCAATAAATAATGTTGGTGGCAGTTTTAAACGCTTTTGAGTCACTAAATGACCAATTAAATTTTCTTGTAAACGAATAAAATCGTCTTCATTCCATACTTGAACCAAACTAAGCTCTAACTCTGCAAATCTCGCTTTCATATCACCCGCAAGTTGAGTGGTATAAAAATCATGAATATCATCCTGTAAACTAATATCAAGTGCAGTGGCAACCTTTTGAAGACTCTTATTTTCTAGCGGAAAAGGTTGAGGTTCCCAATAAACCCAATTCTCACCTGTACGTGCGATACAGGGTGAGGGAATACCATATAAATCAACAGATGCTGGAGGTAAACCTGTTTGCTCCAACCATTGAGACATATATAACTGAGTAAAATTGTTAAGTGATTCAGAAATTATTGTATTCATAATTATGTATTATTTAGACCAAATTGAATTGAAAGACGTCAATAGGGTTGATAAATGATATTATCACAGCAGATTAACCGTAAAAAATGTGCTTGTTACGCCCTTTTCCTGCTTTGAGCCTCATTTTAGTTTATGAAGTATAAGGATCAATATGTCACACTACCAGAACAATCCAGCTCTCGACAATTTAACTCTCGGTAAAAAAACCGCCTACATTGATCAATACGATCCAACGTTATTACAAGCGGTTCCTCGTAGCTTAAATAGAGAGCCTTTAGCAATTCGAAATGATGCTCTGCCATTTCAAGGGGCTGATATCTGGACACTGTATGAACTTTCATGGCTCAACCCTAAAGGTCTACCTCAAGTCGCAATAGGCTCTATTAGTGTAAATGCAAATAGTGACAACCTTATTGAATCTAAAAGTTTTAAACTCTATCTCAACAGTTTTAACCAAACCAAATTTGAAACGTGGGAAAATGTGCGAAGCGTTTTGCAAAGTGATTTAAGTTACTGTGCTAACGGCGAGGTTAGCGTTACACTCCATAAGCTAGATGATTTTTCACAACAAACTATTCATCAATTTAATGGTATCTGTATAGATGAACAAGATATTGATATCGATAATTATGAATTCAGCCGCCATTATTTAGCTGATTGTACACAAAGTGAAATTGTTGAAGAAACATTAGTCAGCCATTTGTTAAAATCGAATTGTCTTATTACGAACCAGCCTGACTGGGGTTCAGTACAAATTCATTATCGTGGCCCAAAAATTAATCATGAAGCGTTATTACGCTATCTCATTTCATTTCGCCATCATAATGAGTTTCATGAACAATGTGTGGAACGTATTTTTAACGATATAACACAACTGTGTAAACCTGAAAAATTGAGTGTTTATGCACGCTATACACGCCGAGGTGGCCTTGATATCAACCCATGGCGTAGCAATGAGCAATTTAAACCACAAACAGGTCGCTTAGCACGGCAATAAGTACAAAATATAGTCAAAATGAATGTAGTTGAAATGTATTATTGGAAAATGCAGTTGAAAAAACAGCCGCTGAACCTATTTCAACACAATCCAACATCAAGATCCCTGCGGGGATAAAGGAGTGTTACTTGATTACTCATATTAGTCCATTAGGATCTATGGATCTACTATCTCAACTTGAAGTTGATATGTTAAAAAGAACGGCTAGCAGCCATTTATACCAGCTGTTTAGAAATTGCTCTTTAGCGGTTTTACACTCCGGCAGCTTAACCGATAGTAGTAAAGAGTTACTGGCAAAAAGCATTGATTTTGACATTAATGTATTGCGTCGTGAACGCGGTGTAAAACTTGAACTAATCAATCCACCGGAAGAAGCCTTTGTTGATGGCAAGATTATCCGCTCGTTACAAGCTAACTTATTTGCAGTACTGCGTGATATTCTTTTTGTCCATGCTCAAATTAGTAACGCAAAAGAACAATTTCATTTAGATATTGAAAACAGTGTTCATTTAACTAACATGATTTTCTCTATTTTACGCAATGCTCGCGCCTTACATATTGATGAAGAACCTAACATGATCGTATGTTGGGGTGGACACTCAATTAATGAAACTGAATATCTGTATGGCCGTAAAGTCGGTAATGAATTAGGTTTAAGGGAACTCAATATCTGTACTGGTTGCGGACCAGGTGCGATGGAAGCTCCGATGAAAGGTGCTGCGGTAGGCCATGCACAACAACAATATAAAAATAGCCGTTTTATCGGTTTAACTGAACCTTCGATTATTGCAGCTGAGCCACCTAATCCATTGGTTAATGAACTATTAATCATGCCTGACATCGAAAAACGTCTAGAGGCATTTGTCAGATTAGGCCATGGGATCATTATATTCCCAGGTGGTGTAGGTACAGCAGAAGAACTTCTCTATTTACTGGGTATCTTAATGGATCCTGAAAACAGTGAGCAAGTTCTCCCTCTCGTTCTGACCGGACCAAAAGAAAGTGCAGAATACTTTGCTGTACTTGATGATTTCGTTCGCCATACTTTAGGGGATGAAGCGAGTAAGCATTATCAGATCATTATTGATAATCCTCAAGAAGTCGCTAGAGTCATGAAAAAAAGTATGCCTCTAGTTAAAGATAACCGCCGCAGTACTGGTGATGCCTATAGTTTCAACTGGTCAATTAAAATTGATCATGCTTTACAGCATCCTTTTGAGCCTAGTCATGAAAATATGGCTTCTTTGAACTTACATCCGGGCCAGGCACCTGAAAAATTAGCCGCTGACCTACGCCGCGCATTCTCAGGCATTGTTGCGGGTAATGTGAAAGAATCAGGAATGAAAGCTATTGAAAAAAATGGTCCTTTTAAAATCCATGGTGATACTGACATCATGAGACGTATGGATATCTTATTACAAGGCTTCGTTAGTCAGCATCGTATGAAACTGCCGGGCGGAACTGCCTACGAACCTTGCTATGAAATTGTGAAATAAATTTAAGCAGCCAAGGACGGCCCGATACTTATGATCCATTTATTAATTATTGATGCATTAAATCTAATTCGTCGTATCCACGCGGTGCAAGGAAGCCCATGTGGAGATACCTGCTTATCTGCGATATCTCAACTCATCAATCATACTGAAGCAAGCCACGTTGTCGCTGTTTTTGATGAAGAAGGAAGGCATTCTAGCTGGCGCCATGAAAAATTACCTGATTACAAAGCAGGTCGCCAACCCATGCCTGAAGACTTGCAAAAAAACCTACCTTCACTGATAACACAATTTGAGGAAAAAGGGGTTCATTGTTGGCAATCTCAAGGTGATGAGGCCGATGACCTTGCCGCGACGTTGGCAAAACGTATCGCAAATGCAGGGCATATGGTGACGATTGTATCGACAGATAAAGGCTATTGCCAATTACTATCACCCAATATTCGGATCCGCGATTATTTTCAAAAACGATGGTTAGATGTTCCTTTTATTGAAAAAGAGTTTGGTGTAACGCCCGAACAACTTCCTGATTATTGGGGGCTTGCCGGTATTAGTAGTAGTAAAGTACCAGGAGTTGCAGGAATTGGTCCTAAAAGTACAACGATGCTATTACAGCAATACCAATCGATTGAAAATTTATACACGAATATCGATAATCTAGATGAAAAATGGCAAAAAAAATTAATTAACCAGCAAGAAATTGCACTAATTTGTCGTGATATTGCCACGTTAAAGACCGACATTATTATTCAAGGTAATTTGAACCAACTGCGCTATCAAGCCAAATAATTGCTATAAAAAAGGTCACTCTAAAGTGACCTTTTTTACTTTAACGTATTGAATACCATCAAATGCTAGTAATACTCACGAGCCATTGGATTCGCTGACCAGACACGCTGAACATGTACTGTAATCTCTTCGCGGTCATGGTATAGCTGTTTAGCTTGAATGCGCACGTTAATACTGTGCTCTTTTAGCTGAACCTGCATTTTATTTAAGATATGAGAGACTTCTTCATAACGTTTTTTCATTGGCAATTTTAAGTTAAAAATCGCTTCACGACACAGGCCTTCTTGCAGCCATTCAGTCATAAGCGCAGCAACCTTAGCGGGTTTTTCAACCATGTCACAAACAAGCCAAGTGATATTATTAGATATTGGACGGAACTTAAAACCATCAACTTGGTGATGAGTAACCTGCCCCGTATCCATTAAACTTTCAGCCATTGTTCCATTATCAACTGCATGTACCATCATGCTGCGCTTCACAAGCTGATAGGTCCAACCACCAGGACAAGCCCCTAAGTCTACCGCTTTCATTCCACTGGCTAAACGTTCTTCCCATTCATCATAAGGAATAAACACATGGAATGCTTCTTCAAGCTTCAGTGTTGAACGGCTAGGCGCATCTGATGGTAATTTTAACCGAGGGATACCCATGTAGAAACTAGAACTATTATTGGTATACGAATAGCCTGTATAGCAACAACCTGGTGCAATAAAAAACACATGAATAACCGGACGTTTAAAATTTTCTTGTGTAAGAAGTATTTTTTCTTTACGTAAAGCGTTACGCAAAGGCACCGTAAATTTACGGCAAAACTTCATTAATTCTTTGCATTCATTAGTATCAGCAACCTCAACGCGAAGATCGCCAGCTCGAGCAACTTGTTGGCTAAGTACATTCACAATTGGTGTAATACGGTCTTCTGGGGGTAAATCTTTGAGTAAATCCCCAACGACTATCATCTGACGAGCAAAAATAAGTTCACTAAAAGGTAAAGTACGTGCAAGTTTATCTGCATCTTCAGCTTGATAGCATTCAAAAATGACATAACCACTATTATCTTTTACTCGAGCAAAACCAAAGACTTCTTTTTGCCCAGCTTTATCTGTGATCTCTGCTGCGCACTCTTTTTCAAAGCCTGGGCGGCAATATAATGCAATTTTATTACTCATTGCGTGACGCCGATTTCCTTAGACGCATAGCGCCGATAACAACTAACAGCCAGCCAATAAGGAAACAAACTCCCCCTATAGGCGTAAAATAAGAAAAGTATTTTACCTGCAATAGGGCCATACAATAAAGGCTACCACTAAAAAGAAGTATGCCTACCGAGAAAAAAACACCAGACCAATAGAACCACAGTATAACTTTACGCAGTAAAATTGCACCGAGCACCATTAAAGCCACTGTGTGTAACATCTGATAACGTATACCGACTTCAATCCATTCCATCTGATGGACACTCATGATTGAAGATAGTGCATGGGAACCGATAGCTCCGAAAGCCACGGTAAAAAAACCACTAATTCCCGCAAAAATTAACATCAAACGACTATTCACAGTAACACCTTTTTATGAAATATTTGATTACTGATTAAGCGCCACATCTTGGTCACCCGTAATAAAACCTAATTTTTCTTGTTCACTTGCAGCCTGAGCGAGTACCCATTGACGAAATGCCGCTATTTTTCCTATATCAGCCTGACTTTCTTGACAGACAAGATAAAATGCATTTTTACTGACTAACACCTCGCTAAAGGGACAAACTAAACGCCCTGCATCAATTTCATTTCGTGCCATCACATTATTCGTTAATGCAATTCCTTGACCGTGCACTGCCGCTTGGATAACCATTGAGCTATGACTAAAAATAGGCCCTTTTTGTACATTAACAATATTTTGTAATTCTAATTGCCGAATATATGCTTGCCAATCCCGACGAGAAGAATCATGTAATAGCATATGATTAGCCAAATCCTCAGGATGCTTTAACTGAAGCTCTCCCGTTAATAACGAAGGAGAACAAACAGGCATCAAATATTCTGCATAGAGCCTATCTGTTCGAAGTCCTGACCAATTACCTTTACCGTAGAAAATAGCGACATCGACATCATCTGCCAATTTATCCTCTTCTCTATCTACCGCCTGAATTCGCACATCAATACCAGGATACGCTTGATTGAACCCCGCAAGGCGTGGTACCAACCATTGAATAGCAAAACTCGGTGATAAACTTACGGTTAATGCTCCCTTAGCGCTTCGCGCTTGTAATTTTCGAGTTGCTTCATTTAAAGAAGAAAAAATTTCTTTAATATCAAGATAATAACTTTGACCTTCTTCCGTTAATAATAACGAACGATTACGTCGACGGAATAATTTTAAGCCAAGAAAATCTTCTAAGCTTTTCATTTGGTGACTAACAGCAGCTTGGGTCACAAATAATTCTTCTGCCGCCTTAGTAAAACTTAAATGACGGGCTGCGGCATCAAAGACTCTCAGTGCATTAAGTGGCGGTAATCTTTTAGACATAATCACTTCTATTTGGCATATAGGTATCTATTAGTTTTTTTCATCCGAAGCATTATAAATTGTCCCTTGAGGATACGCCAGTAAATACCTATAGTATGCACACTTCCTAAGCCGGAACGAAAAGTTACAGAGTTTAGTTACTTTGGAACTTTTGGCTTTGTGGTTGTGATGTTGTGTTTGCAAGTTGTCTGGGGATGCCAGACGTTGTAGCTATTGCTACTGTTTATTTTCACTTCCTGTACATTTACCCTGTCTGTCCATAGTGATTTTATAGTGCACCGCCTAAGCGCGGTGCTTTTTTTTGCCTATTATAATATTTAGTAAAGCAAATAAATTAATAAATACAACAAACTATGAATAGCTACTAGTTTACCGAAAAAATATTCACTTGGATATTTAAGATAATTCTTGAAATTAGTCCGTAAACTAAGCTAAAAATCACTCATCGTTCAGAAAAGGGATTGCATTGTCATGCAAAACACTGAATCATCTTAAAATCAATTAAATTTCGTTGAAACAATTAATAGCAAATGTAACAAAACATTTCAACGAATAGATTAAAAAATGACTGGTTCAACTATCATCCTTCTTGATAAACCTAATAATTAATTTTTTAAATTTAGTCCGTCAAAATGAATCTCAAACTAGGTATAAAAGAATAAACACTATGGATCACTTCAATGCTACTCAATTTCGCCAAACCTTCCCTGCTATAGCTGCCAATATTACTTTTTTAGATAGTGCGGCAACCGCATTAAAACCTTTAGCTATGATTGAGGCATCAAATAATTACTATCGATTATCCGGTAGCTCGGTCCATCGAGGTCAATCAGCTGAATCATTAAAAATTACCAATGACTATGAGCAAGGGCGAATTAGAGTTGCAAAGTTAATCAATGCACCAAATGAAAAGTCAATTATTTGGACTCGCGGCACCACTGAATCCATAAATTTCATCACCCAAAGCTTTTTTAGAGAAAAATTACAACCTGATGATGAAATTATTGTAAGTGAAACAGAGCATCATTCGAATTTATTACCGTGGTTAATACTGGCAAAGCAGACTGGAGCTAAAATTGTTAAATGGCCAATTAATGACAGCCTAATATTAGATATAGACGCACTTAAATCAAAACTAAATACAAAAAGTAAGGTCGTCGCAATCACCCAAATGTCAAATGTAACGGGCTACCAACCTGACCTAAGCATAATCACTCAACTTGCCCATGCTGCGGGTGCACTTGTGGTCGTTGACGGTGCCCAAGGCATTGCTCATCTCCCAATTGATGTATCCGCTATTGATATTGATTTCTATGCATTTTCTGCCCACAAACTTTATGGTCCTACAGGCTTAGGTGTCTGCTATGGAAAGCCAAGTTTACTGTCACAAATGAGCCCTTGGCATGGAGGTGGCAAAATGCTAACTGACGTCACTTTTGATGATTTCACTCCAGCCCCTATCCCACAATGTTTTGAAGCTGGAACGCCTAATATAGCAGGGGTAATCGCATTTTCTGCTGTGTTAGAGTGGTTAAATAAGATAGACTTCGTTCAAGCAGAAATTTATTCTTGCTCACTGATCCAATATGCACATGAACAACTCTCGCAACTCGATAATTTGATTTGTTATAGCACGCCCAATTCACCCTTACTGTCTTTCAATTTTAAAGATATTCATCATAGTGATTTAGGGCTTCTCTTGACCGAACAAAATATTGCACTACGCTATGGGCAACATTGTGCTCAACCTTTAATGGATGCTTTAAATATTAGAGGCTGTTTACGCATTTCAGTAATGCCTTATAATAACAAGCAAGATATTGACCAATTTATTAAGGCAATCAAATTTGCCCTTTCAATACTAAATGATTAAATCGATATTAAATGATGAAGAAGGAAGCCTAATGACTTCGACTAAACATGAACTTGCTCCGCACCCTTTTGGTACTGAGATAGTTATTCCAGGAATAGTTGAACAATTCTCTACCCAAAAAGCATGGGAAGATAAGTACCGCTTGCTGATCCAACTAGCCAAACAGCTACCTGCATTAACCGATGAAGAGAAACAACAAACTCAAGAGGTTAAAGGCTGTGAAAACCGAGTATGGATTGGCGCGCTCTTAAATGATGATGAGACTTTCCATTTTTATGGTGATAGTGAAGGTCGTGTTGTTAAAGGCTTATTTGCAATTTTATTAGCAGCGATTGAGCTTAAAACCGCCCAACAAATCCTCGAAATCGATTTTACTGATATTTTAAATCAAACAGGATTATCTGGTCAATTAAGTGAATCTCGCCAAAATGGCATCCAATCCTTAATTACTGCGATTAGAAATATCGCCAATGAGATGACCCCGGCTTAAATAACTGAATGAGGCTATTAATATAATTTATTATTAGCCTCATTTAATCATTTCACCGTTCTTTGTGCTTTGGCGACCATTTTTTTAAGTACATGAGAAACAGCGATAAAACCAAAACTTGCGGTGACCATTGTTACTGCACCAAAACCAGATGCACAATCCATCCGTTTAGAGCCATCCGCCGTGCTTTTTGCCGCACAGACAGTTCCATCGCTTTGTGGATAGACTAATTGCTCTGTTGAGAACACACAATCAATTCCCAACTTACCTTTACTATTTTTAACGACATTAAAGTCAGACTTTAGACGTTCGCGTAATTTAGCGGCTAAAGGATCTTGAACCGTCTTAGCCAAATCAACAACTTGTATTTGAGTGGGATCGATTTGACCACCTGCGCCTCCAGTGGTGACAACTGGGACTTTAAAACGTCGGCAATAGGCTAACAACGCAGCTTTTGGCCTTACACTATCAATTGCATCAATAACATAATCAAACCCCGTACTGAGGTATTCAGACACATTATCGACAGTAATAAAATCATCGATTACATTCACAGTACATTCGGGATTAATCGCCAAAATACGTGCTTTCATTACATCTACTTTGGGTTGTCCCACAGTGGTGCTAAGTGCATGTAATTGACGATTAGTGTTTGTCACACAAACATCATCCATATCAATTAATGTGATTGAACCAATACCCGAACGCGCTAACGCCTCGGCAGCCCATACCCCAACACCACCAATACCAATAACACACACGTGAGAGCGAGCAAAAAGAAAAAGTGCTTGTTGCCCGTATAAGCGCCCAATTCCAGCAAAGCGCTGCATCCACGCATCAGAAAGCTGAGTTTGCATAATAACAAATGACCTTAATTAAAACGGCTACTACTTACTAGCACCAAAAAGCTGTTGATCCTTCTTCAGTACCCAAACTCGTCCATAATGATTATAAAACCCGGCCATTTTACCGGCTTCATGACCTGTTCCATGGTAGATATCGAAATGGTGTCCTTTAATTGCACCACCCACATCTAAGGCAATCATCATACGCATTTCATATTGCCCCGTAAATTTACCATTATTATCAAGTACGGGTATTTCAGCCAATAAAGCTGTACCCGCTGGAATTAATGATTTATCTGATGCCACAGAAGCTTTAGCTATCAAAGGTACCGCACTCGCGCCTCTGACAGGTACAAACGATTGAGGTTTAAAAAAGACAAATGACGTATTCTCTTCTAATAGTTGACGAACCTCTTCTTCGCTATGACTGTTTGTCCAATCATGAATAGCTTGCAATGACATTTTATTCAATGGCACTTCACCACGATCAACTAACACTTTACCTATACTTTTATATGCATGGCCATTTTTGCCTGCATAACCAAAGAAATTTAATGGGCTGCCATCACCAAAGTTCACATAACCACTCCCCTGCACTTCCATCATGAAGTTATCAACCGCAGAGTTACTGTAAGCTAAAATTAAATTATTACTAAGCGCCCCGTTATAAATTGCCGCTCTACTAGGTAAACGCTTTTTACCTTTAGGTGGCATTCCATATAATGGATGGCGAAATTCACCTTGAGGTGTACGTCGCGCTTCAATAACAGGTGTGTAATAGCCCGTAAACTGTACGTTGCCATAATTATCTGCACCTTCCATTTGAAAAGCCGCTAAATTGAAATTAACTAACTGGCTCGGGTCACCGCCTGCCATTAGCCAGTTCTCTATAGCATGATAAGTTTCATTATTATTTTGAAAAAGACGAGGTGAGGAATTTTTAATTTCAACA
The DNA here is from genome assembly GCF_051129765.1 of Providencia sp. Je.9.19. Taxonomy (NCBI): domain Bacteria; kingdom Pseudomonadati; phylum Pseudomonadota; class Gammaproteobacteria; order Enterobacterales; family Morganellaceae; genus Providencia; species Providencia sp. Je.9.19. The sequence goes on along the minus strand of NZ_JBCPSS010000002.1, from coordinate 682,754 downwards.
ACTTGGCGATTAAAATCAGGGGTATTAATCGGGCGGCCTTGAGTATTTACTTGATTAACCTTTTGAAGATCACTAACCAAGTGACCATCTTTATATTGCTGCCCTTTATCAGTTGGGTGAGATTGGCATCCAACCAAAAAAGAAACACACATACCTGTGACTAACCATTTTTGCCATAATTTCATGATTTTCTGCCCGAACTAATCCAATATGAAGCGCACAATAGCAAACTCAAATTAAGAATGAAATGAGTAAACATATTTTAGCCCACTATTTCTGTTTTCTATTTATACCTTCCGTTGCCTACACTCCCATGGATTAAGATTAAAAAATAATCGTCAAGTATGTATTTTGTTCTACAATCCGTAATAAATGAAAAAAAACACGAAAAAACTTGCATCAGATCTCATCCCGAGTATAGTGCCCCATATCGGACGCGGGGTGGAGCAGTCTGGTAGCTCGTCGGGCTCATAACCCGAAGGTCGTCGGTTCAAATCCGGCCCCCGCAACCAAATTTGTTGTTTATCAACAAATGTAGTAAAATAAACCAGTTAGTACAAAGTAATAAAGTATTTCAGGCGCGGGATGGAGCAGTCTGGTAGCTCGTCGGGCTCATAACCCGAAGGTCGTCGGTTCAAATCCGGCTCCCGCAACCAAATTACCTGTAATATTTAACCTCTTCAGTCGCGGGGTGGAGCAGTCTGGTAGCTCGTCGGGCTCATAACCCGAAGGTCGTCGGTTCAAATCCGGCCCCCGCAACCAATATTTTTTCTATTTGTATCAATCCCAGTTAATTCAAAAATCCAAACTTATTCTAAAATTTAATATCTAAAACAAAAAAGGCGACTCACTATTTAGCTTGTCACCTATTTAAATTTAGTTATTAAACGCATATTACTTTCGCTAAACATTATCCATTTCTAATCGCCAACTCTCCACCATTACGAAAATATGCTTTTATACCTTGGAAAATTGATTCAGCCATTTGCTGTTGGAACTTAGCTGTTTTTAACTTTCGTTCTTCCTCTAAATTGCTAATAAATGCAGTTTCTACCAAAATTGATGGAATTTCAGGGGCTTTTAGTACCGCAAATCCTGCTTGATCAACTTTGTTTTTATGCAATTTATTCACTTTACCCATACGCTTAATCACTTCATCACCAAACTTCAAACTATCATTAATTGTCGCCGTTTGTACTAAATCAAGCATAGTATGGTCGAGATAAACATCTCCACTTTTGCTCACACCACCAATTAAGTCAGCTTCATTTTGTGTTTGAGCAAGGTAGCGCGCAGTATTACTTGTCGCACCTTTAGTCGATAGTGCAAATACCGAAGAACCATGAGCTGAGCGGTTAGTAAAAGCATCCGCATGAACAGAAATAAACAAATCTGCCTGCATTTTTCTCGCTTTCGCAACTCTAACTTTAAGCGGAATAAATACATCTTCATTACGTGTCATATAAGCACGCATTTTTGGATCTTTATCGATCAAGGCCTTAAGACGTCGGGCAATTTGTAATACCACATCTTTTTCACGAGTTTTATATTTTCCAATAGCGCCCGGATCTTCGCCACCATGACCTGGGTCTATCATGATAATAATAGGCCTGTCTTTACCTGCTGTACCTGGTTTTTTCGCCTGCGCAGGCATATTCTCTTCAAGATCGCCTTTATTATAATCTTCAAGAAGTGCTAATAAAGGATCATCACTAGTATCAACACCCTTTCCTGGATAAAAATCCATCACCAGTCGGTGCTTAAATTCAGAAACAGGTGCCATAGTAAAAAACTGAGGGCTAACTTTATTTTTGACTTCAAAAACAAGACGAACTGTTTTTGGATCAAATTGCCCTGCCCTTACTAATTTAAGGTAAGGATCTCTTGACTGAATTTGGCTGCCCATCTGCTTTAGTACGTTATTTAGCTGAACACCTTCTAAATCAACAACAATACGCTCAGGATTATTCAACACAAACTGACGGTATTTCAGAGGAATATTCGATTCGAGTGTCACTCGGGTATAACTCGATGCCGGCCAGATACGCACGGCAATGATGCTGCTATTCGCAGCAAAACCAAATGGGCTGACACTAAGCAACATAACGGCTGCCGCACCTTGTATAAGGCGGCGCTTTGATGGACTGTGATCTTGATGACTCATCAATAATTCCGAACCTAGAGCTGATAAATAAGACGATTTTAGAATAAATGCCAATATATTGGCTAGATGCAAGCACTCTAACTAATCATTAGCACTCTGTCATTAAGAATACACATTTAAATTTAGAGATATGTAAACCTCAAAAATATAATTGTTATTATTTTTATGCCATCTTTTACTTGATATTTACTGCCAAAAAGAATAAAAATACAGTAATTACGAATAAAAATTCACTCAAGAGGGTAATTATGAAAGAGCGCAGCACCGAATTGGTTGATGAATTTCGCCATTCGGTACCTTATATAAACGCCCACCGCGGCAAAACATTTATTATAATGCTTGGTGGTGAAGCGATTGCGCATGAAAATTTTCCAAGCATTGTTAATGATATAGGACTATTGCATAGCCTTGGCATTCGTATTGTCGTTGTTTATGGTGCTCGCCCACAAATTGAACAAATTTTATCAGAACACAACTATGATGCTATTTATCATAAGCATACTCGCGTAACCGATGCGAGTACTCTTGAATATGTTAAGCAAGCATCTGGTGCATTACAATTAGATATTACTGCGCGTTTATCAATGAGCTTAAGTAACACCCCCTTACAAGGCGCTCATATTAACGTGGTAAGTGGTAACTTTGTTATCGCACAACCTCTTGGTATCGATGACGGTGTTGACTATTACCACAGTGGTAGGATTCGCCGCATTGATGAAGATGCTATTAATAATCAGCTTAACAATGGTTCAATCGTTTTAATCGGCCCAGTTGCTGTATCAGTAACTGGGGAAAGTTTTAATTTAACCTCAGAAGAGGTTGCCACTCAACTGGCTGTAAAAATTAAAGCAGAGAAATTAATCGGTTTTTGTTCCTCACAAGGTGTAGCAGATAAAGACGGTAATATACTGTCTGAATTATTTCCTAATGAAGCTGAAAATCGTATTCAAGAGCTTGAATCTGATGGTGATTATTACTCAGGTACAGTTCGCTTCTTACGCGGAGCCGCTAAAGCCTGCCGTCGAGGAGTCCGTCGTAGCCACTTACTAAGCTATCAAGAAAATGGTTCATTGATTCAAGAATTATTCTCTCGTGACGGTATCGGCACTCAAATAGTTATGGAAAGTGCAGAACAAATCCGTAGAGCCAATATCAATGATATCGGTGGGATTTTAGAATTAATCAGACCATTAGAGCAGCAAGGTATCCTCGTGAGGCGTTCACGAGAACAACTCGAAATGGAAATTGATAAATTTACGATTATTGAACGTGATAATTTAGTGATTGCATGCGCAGCACTCTATCCATACCCAGAAGAAAAACTCGGTGAAATGGCATGTGTTGCTGTTCATCCTGATTATCGTAGTTCTGCTCGTGGCGAAGAACTATTACATCGAGTTGCCGTCCAAGCTAAACAATTTGGACTGGAGAGATTATTTGTACTAACGACCCGCAGCATTCATTGGTTTCAAGAAAGAGGTTTTGTTCCCGCAGAAATTGAGATGCTACCATTGAAAAAGCAGGCTTTATACAACTATCAACGCCGCTCTAAAATCTTAATGTTAGACTTAAAAAATCAAGCTGATAAATAATTAGACTCACCATTCTTCAAGCTGCAGTTTTACTTAATTTACTGCAGCTTGAATTACACTACGTTATTCAACGTGCCCTGTATTCCATAGCACTTTTAAGCGATTCCTACTAAGCGATTTGTACAATTCTCGCTTTTTGGCAAAGTGCAATAGTATCTAAATGTGGTTTAAGTACCGCTTCCATCTCCGCAAATGATGTACCATAAAAATAGAATGCGGTTTCTGTTGGACCATCCCATACACTATGAATGCTACCTATATCTTCAACTGCTTCATCAAGTGTATCAAACACTTCATTGATATCACCATTCTCATAAACTTCATCCGATAATTCAGTGCCGTTAAAATAAAGCGCTAAACCTTCGTCAGTACCAAAATCAATTTTAGTATCTTCACCATGAATAAATAAGCGGGAACCTTTTGGCGCTAACATTGAAGTAAAAAGCTGAATAATTAAACTAATGTTTTCATCATTAGCATCAGCTAAAGCCAACTCAATATCACATTCTTGCGCTTCACCATTATCTGATAATAAGGTTCCACCACCAGTAACATGAATATTCTTTTCCATACCTTTCATGACTTCATCAATTGCATCTTCTAAGTCAGCACGACGCTCTGGGTCAAGCCTAGCATTAAGCGTTACCGTCACTGCGGTCATTTCTTGTGGGTTATCCATATAATTACCTTCAACTCATTATTATTAAATTTTAAAAATCCGCTCAATATCATGAATAAGCAAATTAAAAGAATCGATTATCTTACTCTATATGATCCAAAATCCATGTAAGAAAAAACAAAGCTAATCCAAGGAGAATAGAGGCTAACTAACGCTACTTTATCAATAATCCTGTGACGTTGAATATGACGTATATAATTGTAAAGCAAGACCACTACGCCGTTTTGTCGGTGTCTCAATCGCTCTGCGTAATATTTTAGGACAGCAATAAAGAGATAATTCTTTTTTGGCGCGAGTCATAGCCGTATATACCAGCTCTCGAGTGATCACCGGAGAATATATCTTAGGTAAAACTAATGCAGTATGAGCAAATTCTGAACCTTGAGATTTATGTACTGTCATCACATAAGCCGTTTCATGTGATGGTAAGCGATTCGGTTGAATACCTCTTATAATGCCATCCGGAAATTGGAAATAGGCTCTAAGAGCACCTTCTTCATCAGGTAAAATAATACCTATATCACCATTAAATAATCCAAGCGGACTATCATTTCGGTTGATCATAATTGGCCGACCTGCATAGTGTTTATTAAACTTGTTAAACGGTCGAGTAATAAGCCCTTGTCTATGCAATAGTTTTTCGAGTTTATCATTAAGTCCGACAACGCCATAAGGTCCTTCTCTTAGCGCTGTGAGTAAACGATACTCACTAAATTTATTCAAAATATCTTCAGCTGTATTACCAGCTTTCACAGATAATAAATACTCTTGATAAAACTGAGATGCATCGAGCAATATTTGAACATAATCTTCTTGAGTATCTTGCACATAATTATGTACATCAGGTAATTGTTCATTGAGAAGCTTTAGCGCATGTTTAGCATTCCCTTCATTAACAGCAAAAGATAGCTGCCCAATTCCTGATTGCGCTGAAAAGCGATAACTTTTCCTTAATAAGCACAGGCTATCTCGAATAATAGGCCCTTCATTTGCACTAAAATCAGTCAAAGAATATCCAGTAAGATATGTCAGTTGTGATGCGCGTTCAGAGCTATATCCAACATTAGAAAAGCGACAGATATCTCCCAGTACAGCACCCGCCTCAACGGAGGCTAACTGATCTTTATCACCTAAAAAGATCAACCTCGCTTCCGGAGGTAGCGCTTCAATTAGTTTGCCCATCATCGGTAAATCAACCATTGAGGCCTCATCTATAATCAAAATATCTAGCGCTAAATGATTATCTCGATGATAGCGAAATTGCTGACTTTCAGGCTGTGCCCCTAATAAGCGATGTAGTGTTTTGGCTTGATTTGGTAAAATCTTACGTTCATCGTCAGTTAGAGGCATAAATTTCATCGCCTCGCCCAAGGATTGAGTTAATCTTGCTGCTGCTTTACCTGTTGGAGCAGCAAGTTCAATCCTAATATGCCCTTCATGTTTATTTTCTAACTTGATTAGTGCTGCTAAAATACGAGCAACCGTTGTTGTTTTACCCGTTCCTGGCCCACCAGAAATAACAGAAACTTTACTTGTTACCGCAACAGCCGCAGCAACTTTCTGCCAATCAATTTCATTACCTGAATCAATTTCATTACCTGAATCAATTTCAGGGAATAAATCATTTAAAATAGCCTTAACTTTATCGCTATCACTATGAGTCATAGAAGTTTGTGAAAAATATTCAGCAACGCATTGCTCATGCTGCCACATACGTTGAAAATATAAATAATCTCCAGACAAAACTAACGGTGTTATTTTATTATCTGCCGCTAAAGAGATAGGTTTTGCATCTTTAACTGATTGATAAATAGAATCTTCATCAGGATTTCCCATAGCATGCCAAAATTCAGCTGCAATTTCAGGATGACGCCCTGCGAATAATGAATTAGCGGACACATCAGATAGGGCTAAACAAACGTTACCCGCCATCGTTTCAGCACTTAACAAGGCGGCTAGCATTAATAGAATAGGGCTTTTATCATCAGCAATACTATAAGCAAATTGAACATCAAGTGGGGTAAATAAGTGCCCTTCAATACCTTTATTAAAGAGTTCTTTCATCATCACTGCCCCCTATCTTGTGCATCGCGAAACAGTTGGTCAAACTCATTGATAAAATCTAATAACGGGCGATGGAAAAAAATGCCATTCTTAGACTCGGCACTATCAATTCCTCTCAAGAATAAATAATAAACACCACCAAAATGCTGTTCATAATCATAGTCAGGGAGCCTCTGCTTGAGATAACGATGCAACGCTAATGAATACAACTGATATTGGAGGTCATATCGATGATCAATCATGGCTTCAGACATTGCCTCTGGCGTATAGCAAGATGCGTCCTCACCAAGGTAATTTGATTTATAATCAAGTAGATAAAACTTACCATTCCAAAAAAATGTTAAATCAATAAATCCCTTTAAGATCCCCTGAACCTTGTCAAAACTCAAAGGTGGACAATTCGCTGATAACAGATCGTATTTATGCGCTATTTGGTCAATATCTCTGGCATCTAATAAGGTTTCAATTGGTAAATAAAATTGCATTTCGTCAAGCTGGTCTTGAGGCTGTAAAGCAGATAAACATAATCCATCATTTGCCAGTGGTGCGTTGACGATTGCATCCAACCAAGTTTGCAGCATAGGAGCCCATTGGCAATCAAAACCAGAAGCTTCGAGCTGTTCAGTTAACCATTCTAAAGGCACTTCTTGAGAGAAATTAATTTCTTCCATTAAGCTATGTAAAAATGTACCCGGTGATGCCCCCTTTGGAAATTGATGTGCCGTTAACGCTATTTCATTAGTTTCTTGTTGCTCTACGTCAATACTGGCTTCAATATCCATTTTTGGAGCAAGTGAGCTTGCAAATTGTATCGCTGAAATAGTTTGTTCCGCTTCTGTATGACCTGCGTTATAACTTAAGCCTGAATAACTCGTAACTCGCCAATGATCATCAAAATAGCGAGAGACTTGTCTTGCCACTAATTTTTCATTTTCATTTTTATTTAGTGATAAGCGCTTAAACTCAGGCGAATTAATAATAGTGACATCAATAGTTTCATTACTTATTTCGTTCAACATACTTTTTAAGAGTGAACTATCTCCTGCTTGCCCTTTTTGCAATAAAAAACCAAGAGCAGATAGATGTAAATCAGTCTCACCACTTTTCTTACGATTACCTTTAATCAGTGGAGCAATACCCACACTACAATGGTAAATTGCTCGAGTCAGAGCGACATAAAGTAATCGTAAATCTTCTGCCAAACGCTCTTCATCTGCTAAAGCGACATTTTCATCAGTATCATCTAAGTCTAATCTTGTACCGTAATCATTCCTGTCGTGATAAAGCCCTTTTGACTGTGGTAAAAAATTACTAGCAAAAGGTAACCAAACAATTTTATATTCCAACCCTTTCGATTTATGAATTGTACTAATTTGTACAAGATGTTTATCACTTTCAAGACGCATTTGTTGTACATCAGATTGATGGTCAGGATGTGCAATTTGTTGTGCTAACCAACGCGTAAGTGTGTGCTCACCTTCAAGTTGAAGAGACATCTCCTGCAATAATTCTCCCATATGCATGATGTCCATCAAACGGCGTTCGCCTTCAAGCCCTGATAGTAAAGTTTCAGCAATATGGCGCTCCGCCATAACCACTCGTAGCATTGGAAGTATCCCTCGTTTATGCCAAATCGTTGCATAACGAGTAAATTCATCTACTAATTTTTCCCATGCTTTTTCGTTATTATTCAGTTCATCGATTTCTCTCGCATTCAACCCAAACATACCTGTTGCTAATGCACTACGTAGCACTCGCTCCTTTTCAGGAGTCATGACAGCTTGCAGTAACCAAAGCAGATCTCTGGCTTCCTGAGTAGAAAAAACGCTTTCTCTATTAGACTGAAACACGGAAGGTATATTTAATCGATTCAAGGCATCACGAATCAATACGGCCTCTCTACGGCTACGAACGAGTACTGTAATATCTGAGGCGGCCACAGGGGTTCTGTGATTTTCTTTATTCAAAAAATAAGTATTACCTTGCAATCCCCCCTGCAAATATTGAGCAATTTGTACGGCGCATTGCTGAGCAATTGCTTGCTCATATTCAGCAACGGAAACAGCTTCGGCATCTAATTGCCAAAAAGTTAATGCTTTAACATTGTTACCATCATTGACAAACTTCTTACCTAAATTGTTTGGTGCGAAATTAACAGGCTGAAAAGGAATTTGTTCAAAGATAAAGGGAGAATCACAATGGCTAAAAAGAAAATTAACTGCCTCAACCATATTCTGAGATGAGCGATAGTTTGTTTCTAACGTATAGTGAGCACTAACTTGTTTTTTAGCTTCAATGTAGGTAAAAATATCTGCGCCACGAAAAGCATAGATAGCCTGTTTTGGATCGCCAATAAATAGCAATGCACTGTTATCAACGTCTTGGTATATTCGCTGAAAAATACGATATTGCTGAGGATCTGTATCCTGAAATTCATCAATCATAGCAACAGGAAAACGTCGGCTAATTGCATCGGCAAGAAATTTTCCACTATCTTGTTTTAATGCATTATCTAACCGAGTGAGTAAATCATCAAATCCCATTTCTCCCCGACGATGCTTTTCATGAGCAATAGTTTGTCTTACTTGTGTAATAGCTAAGGGAATAACCAGATCTTTTATTGTAAGGGATTGCCCAAGCAGCCCTTCTATTTGCTCAAAAACAATATGTTCAGGACCTGAACCACTTTTTGATTTTTCATGTAAAACAGATTGAGAGAAACGAATTAAATCTTTAGGAAGTTGATAGTCCTCAGTGGCTTCCCCAGACCATTGGCTTATTTTCACCAACCAACTTGGTAGAAAACGAGAGCTATAGCTGCGTTTATCAACATCAGAATCAGTTATTAATTTTTCAAAATCAGCAACATTTGATATCCATGATGATTTAACGGACTCAATTAATGAAATAAGTCGAGAATGACGTTCTTCCAGCGTTTCTGACTGTTTTGGTTGATTTATAATTAATGGGATATCACCTTGTAAAAAGGTACAGATCTCCGCTAAAAGAGCTTCAGGACCATTCCATTGTGACTGCACGACCTTAGTTAATGAATAATCGAGAGGATAAAAATGGCGACGCCAAAAATCAGCACAAGCTTGTTTTTGAATAGGAAATTCATCCTTAATCATAGTTTGTTCAAATAACACCCCTGATTCAAAGGCATTATTAACAAGCATTCTCTGACAAAAACCATGAATAGTATAAATAGCCGCTTCATCCATCTGACGTTCAGCGGCTAGTAACCAGTTTGCTGCAAACTCTCTTTGTTCTTGTTCGGGTAATTGATTTAACAGCTCGATATATTCAGGTTTAGATTCAAAACCAACACCGTTTCTTAAACAAGCCAAACGCATTTCATGAATTCGTTCACGAATACGCCCTCGTAATTCATTAGTTGCAGCCTCTGTAAAGGTAACAACTAAGATTTCTTCGACACTAAGTGGCCTTGGAAAAGAGTTATCACCTCCAAGGTCTAACAAAAGACGCAGATAAAGTATCCCTATTGTATAAGTTTTGCCTGTACCAGCTGATGCTTCTATTAATCTTTGGCCTTGCAAAGGCAATGAAAAAGCATCTAGTAATTGGGAACTCATCTGCGTTTTACTCACTCAGCATCTTCCTTTATAGGCAAAATCTTTTGTAATTCTGTAGCATTAGGATAAAGCACCCAGTCTTTTAACTGCGCATACCCTGTTTTTGCATTTACGCCTTGACCAATAACCTGAGAGGTTAATGCTAAGCCTTGGTGTTTCATCACCGCTTTGTCGTAATAAGCAATAACTTGAGCTTGTGTAACACTACTTAGCGCAGCTAAAACTTTTTCACGGGTATCGAAACTAAAAATATTACGAGAAAAATCAGAAGAATAACGCCCAACTTCTTCATAGAAAGTTTGTGGAGGCTGATTCATTTCTGTAATCATCGATTGTTTATACTGCTCAAATTCATCAGCAGGTAGTTTCTTTAATTTATCTAACGCTAAAGCATAAAACTCTTGGTAACGAGTATTAAGATAATCTGGCGATTTCACATTACTTTGTAATAAGAAACCGATTCCCCATTGATCACCTAATCCAGCTTTAAAGGTAAATACAGCATAACCGAGCTGCTCGTTGGTTCGGAGTTGATCATAAAACCATGGTTGAATAATTTTAGATAAAATACCGGACAATACCGCACCTTCAATACGGTTATAACCATCAGGAATAAAGATCTCTGCTAACGCATTATCTGAACTATTCCCTTGTTTATGAAAATCGGCTAAATAGTTTTTATCAATGACAACAATATCTCCGCGCCACCAATTTTTACCCTTACTATTGAGTAAATCTTTCGCCTTTTTTATCGTCTCAATACTTTGCTGCTCGGTTAAATTACCCACTACGATAGCTTGCAAGGCCGCACTTTCTACAACTAAAGAACGATAATCAGTGATATCTTTCAACGAGATAGTATCAAGTACTGCTAACCTTTGTTCTTGCTCAAAATAAGGTACGCTATTAATACGTTGGAGCGGTTGCATTGCCAGTTCATAAGCTTTCGCGTTATTTGATACTTCTATTTGTTCTTTATACCAAGACTTCGCTTGAACCAGTTCTCTTTGCGTTGGTTCAAAAGTTAAATAGAGCTTCGTCATGGATAAAAATAACTCAGGTAGATGCTGCGTATAACCGCTAGCATTAAGCTGCAAACCACCACCTTGAGAAACGGATACAGACATGCCAGCAACAGATGCCTGATATTGCAACTCATCCATTTTCAATGAAGATATATATTGCAGTAATGCACTACTAACTTGAGATTTAGCGTCTTTATCACCCTCTTTAGTCCGCAGTGCTAATGTAATATTTGCTTTTGGTTCATCAGCAAAATATTGGCTTGGCATATACAGTACGCGAGTGTTGCCATCTTGATAGATAAATTCGGGATGCTTATAGGCTTTATCTGTTTTAATTAATGACAAATTATCAGCAATATACGGGTTCAATGTAGGCAATCTAAAATCCATTTTCGATTCTAATTGAGTCCACTGCGTAAATTGTTTAGCTGAAATTTTATCTACCTGGTAAGGAGCATCAACAAAGTATGCTTTCTTATTGCTCGGCTCTTGTGGGCTAATAAACCAAATTCTTGCTTCTTTTGCTGTTAGCTCGGCTAATCGTTGTTCAATCGCAGCAGGATCATATTTATCAGCAATATAATCAGAATCAAGTACATGATTAACTGGCATATCAATCATTTGATCAGATAGCCATTCGATATAATTCATATCTCTAACGATAGAGCCATAACGAAACGATAAATTAAGGACATTAGCAATTTCATCAAAATAACTTTTGTTTACGCCATCTTTTTTCAACAAATCAATATAAGCAAAAATTGCAGCTATGATTTGATCTCGCTCTTCTAGTCCTTTATCCGTTAAAGTGACATAAATGGAGAATGAGCCGTAGTTACGGTCAGCGTTTGGTGATGCAGATGCACTAATACCCTCAGCTAGACCTTGCGAAATAAGCCAATCGGCTAGTGTCCCAGGACTACGATTACCAATTAAATAACCGATATATTCATCACTTTTACTACGAAAATCAGCCATATTATTTTTGATACTGAACTCTATTTGAATCGCTTTTTGTGGCTGAGCAGGAACATAATGAATGAAAATACCTTTTTCTTTCTCAGTTACCGCAGGAATATCTATAGAGGGAACACTCGCATTAAAATTAGGAATACGCCCAAAAGTATCTTGTGCAATTTTAGCTAATGAATCAATAGATTGATCGCCATAGAGCACTCCATTCATTAAATTCGCAGAATAATAGCGTTTATAAAAGCTGACCAATTCATCTTGCAACTTGCTATTAGGCTTATCTTTTAATGTTTCTAAATTTCCGCCTGCAAAACGTGAGTTAGGATGTAAGGGATTCAACGTTTCAGAACGCACTTGCCATAGGCGCATTCCATCGCGAGAGCGTGCCATTGTCAGCTCTGCATTTACCGCATTACGTTCTCTATCTGCATTTACAGGGTCAAGTAAAGGTTCTGCTAATGCATCCGCTAGCCTATCTGTAGCTTGCTGCAATGCACTGTTTTCAACTTCAAAATAATATGCAGTACGATGTGATGCAGTGCTAGCATTGTGGCTACCACCATGTTTTTGTAAAAATTCGGAGAAACTACTTGGCTCTGGGTACTTTTTAGAGCCCATTAAGACCATATGCTCTAAATAATGAGCAAGACCTAATTGGTTATCTGGATTATCGATACTACCGACAGGTAACGAAACCGCAGCTAGCGATTTTGTGGCTTTAGGATCCGATACCAATAAAACTGTCATATCATTATTCAGTTTTATTGCCTTGTACTCTCTTGAGTCACTTTCACTTTTATTTATCGTTTCAGGAAGAACTTGCCAAAGTGGTTCAGCTGCAAGTGCATTCCCCCAAAAAAGCAGGGTAAATAAGAAGAATAAGTGAGCGATATTTTTGGATAGACGTAGCATCCTTTAATGCTCTCCCTTTATTTCAAGTATTCTGCCATTGGCAGTAGGAAGCGCTGAGAATTTCTCAGCAGTGTTTGAATCATTGTACTATCAATACTTCTACAAGCCCTCAACACATAATCATCTTCCATTTCGCCTCGCTTCATTGAGCTCCCTTGAAGACTTTGTAATAATGTTGATAATGCTTTTTGTTGCATTTCCTCTGAAGAAAAATCGTACTGTTTTGTTTTTTTATCAAAGCAAGCCGATATCCAGTTCCAGCCACTTTGGTTTAATAGTATTAATGGAGAGTTTTGACCTTCACAGTACCCCAAAACTAAATCTTCTAAGTAATGTAATGCTTCATTTTGTTCGATTTCAGAAAATTGCCAGATACTATTATCACGACCGAGAGCGACACTATTCCCTTTACCAACACGTAAGTTAAATAAAAGATGCTCTATCCATAACTGTACACCATCATTCGCGGTTAAATAGGCAGGACGATAACGCAGTAAACCATTTTCTTGTACATTCTTCAGAAGTCCACTTATTTTAATTCCATTAATTTCAATATCAATTTGATAATCAAACTGTTGAGCTTCATGCTCTTTTACTTTTTCAGCTAAAGGAATAACTTCGTCTAATTGTTGTTCCCAGAATAATTGGCCAAACTGCTTAGCAGGTAATTGACCAGAAGCTTTAAGCGCTTGATAAAAAGGGGTCGGATTTTCGTCTTTAACCAATAAATCTAAAATACGATCATTGATTTTATAACGTTGTAATCTTCCCAATATAAATGGTTCATCTTCAGGTAATTCAGTTTCTTCAATCGAAAAATGCACTTTAAGACGTTGCTGAAAAAATGCTCTGATTGGATGCCGATAAAAACGCAATAATTGTTCAAGAGATATTTCTGTTATTGGCTCTCGTTCATCAAGCGGGATACAAAATGGTTTTTCTTCTTTACTTGTTGTATTTGCTGCCGGTAACCATTCGTTCGCAAAACTTTGATAAGAAGTTTCAGGAATAAAGTTTTCTTTAGCAAAAGGAACTCTATTATGTTGAATAACCAAATGTTGTATTAATCGCTTAGCACTTTCATCAATATTGAGATGATTATCACCTACTAAGCAAAAACTCTGACTAATGTAATCAAGTAATTCAGTAACAAGAACTGATGGATTGCAAGGTTGATTATCACGAATAGACAAGCCGATATAGCTAATATATAGCTGTCTAGCGGCAGAGTTTAATGCCTCTAAAAATAAATAGCGGTCATCATCTCGGCGTTTTCTATCACCTCTGGCAGGCTTCTCCGACATTAAATCAAAGCCTAAAGGTGGAATACTGCGAGGATAAGCGCCATCGTTCATACCTAGCAGACAAACAACTTTAAATGGAACTGAACGCATTGGCATTAATGTACAAAAATTTACAGCTCCCGCAAGAAATCGCTGACTGATTTTTTCATCATCAAAACAAATTGAAAGTTCATCACGAATTAAGCCCAAAGGTACGGTTTCTTGATAACCAGAAATTAAAGCATTGTCGATAATTTTATGCCACTGCTCAGTCACTAGTGCCAATACAAGTTCAGTATCGCCATCAACCATAAAGCAACTGTCAATAAGTTGTCGGCAAACATCTTTCCATTGTTCAAGAGTACGCTCTTGCTCCAGTAAGGTACGCCAACCTTTTAATGTATCGACTAATAATGCTAGCTTTCCTGCTAATTGTGCGGCTAATCCGCTACATTCATCATAAGGTAAAATACCATTCCAAGGCCCATTTCGGCTATCCATAGCATAACCCAAGAGCATTCTACTTAAGCCAAACTCCCAAGTGTTCTGTCCAATCACTGGCAAGGCTAAAGACCGAACATTATCGTCATCAAGCCCCCAGCGGATACCTGATTCATTGACCCAACGGCGTAATAAGCTTAATTCACTTTCATCAATACCAAAGCGTGCAGAAAAAGCAGATACTTCAAGTAATGTGAGTACTTGCTCCGTTGAGAATCGGCTTTGTGGTAAATCAAGTAACATGATAAATGCCTGCAAGATGGGATGAGCTTGCAACGCTTTTCTATCTGAAATAGAAAATGGAATATAACGGGCAGAAGCAGTATTACCAAAAACCGCTTGAATATAAGGAGCATAGCTATCAATGTCAGCGACCATCACAATGATATCTCTTGGTGTTAAATCAGCATCTTGCTCAAATAGCGCTAGCAATCTATCTTGTAACACTTCAACTTCCCGTTGAGCGCTATGACATGAGTGAAACGTCACAGACTCATCCAAGTCGCTTATAGGTCGTTTGTCTTCACTGCTTTCAAAACTTTCTATCGTTTTACCTAACTGAGAGTGATCTTCTAGATCTAAAATATCCTGCTGTAAATTTGCTAAAATGCTATCCCGAGTTATGTCGACAAAAGCTGAAATTTCATTTGTACCTTCTACTTGAGAAATAAAGTAAAGGTTATCTCGCCCTAACTTTCCCCATGATGCGAGCAGAGGATTAATAACATCTTGCTCTCCATCTTCATTAAATAAATTTTGCGCATGTTCCTCGATTTTAAAACGAGAGACTTCATGTTTATCAAGATAATGGCGTAATTTTCGCTGTTTTAACTTCGACAAAAATGAATGACTTTGAATATCGCCCCAATAATAGCGACAGGGATTCGTAAACATGAGGTGTATATCTGTATGTTCTGCAATCGCATTTAAAGCTTGTAAATAAACAGGAGGTAATGAGGCAATACCACAAATAAAAATACGTTTAGGAAGAGCATGACCTAACGAAGGATTCGCTGATAGTTTTTCAATAAAACTTTGGTAAAGATTTGCACGATGCCAAGGTGACTGTTCTAACTTATTTGTATAATCAACAAGGCACTGCCATAATCTTTTCTGCCATAACTGATTCTGGCTTAACCCTTCAATTAATTCATTTTTTCGCCATTTCTCCACCCATTCCGGCCGATAAACTAAATATTGGTCAAATAAATCGGCAACTCTCCCCGCCAATTGATGTAACTTTCGTTTATCTGTATCTTGTTGAAGATAATGTCTTAAAGGTTCAAACTCATCTTCACCAATGACTTCAGGTAAAATAGTCATTAGCTTCCAAGTCATCGCTTGTTTGGTATAAGCACTTTCTTTAGGAATATCAGGTAATACACGACGAAACATATCCCAGATAAAAGTTGCAGGTAAAGGGTAATTGATATTTGCAGCTATCCCAAAGCGTTTAGCTAATTCAATTTGCAGCCACTGAGACATACCAGGACTTTGTACTAAAACAATTTCTTGTTCAAAAGGATGAGAAAGTGGTTCATTCTCCATTAAATGAGCAATCAACTCTTTTAATAGATCTAATTGATTAGAATGATAAACCTGAAACATATCCCTCTCCTATTGTATTCAATCAGCGACTATACAAAACCAACGATTTAAAGAAAACTGTTGTGTATCAATTATTAAGGCCATAATAGATTCAGTGCATTTATCCCCTTTTGATGATAACGTTTCTGCTACCTGCCAATTAGGATAAAGTTGTTCTGTATTTACAGATGTAATTTCTATAAAAGAAGCTTTTCGCTCCAATGCACTTTGTAACATCCTTATTGCCGTTGAACTTTGATATATCTGATTAAAATTCAATGTGATATATTGAGTATAGTTTAGCAGAGCTATCAGTAGGATAGCAAAAACAACCACGGCAATCATTGACTCAATTAAAGCAAAACCCTGTTGCTTTATTTTCACAGACAAAATCCTTTTTTCTCAACGATACAGTAATCAAGCCAACCTTTTTCACGTATTTTAATTTTCTGTGAACCTGAAATCGAAGTTACCCATCTATAAACTTTGATTTGCTCCCCTTGCTTGAAATCACTTTTACCTAATAAAACAAAATTGTTACCTTTCACATGCCTTAAACAACTGCTCCAACCCTGCGTTGTTTCTTTTTGGCACTCCCAATATGTTTTTCTAGACGTACTTAGCTTCCATGATTGTAGCAACCCCCACGAAAGTGCGGATTCTGCATGATTAAAAGCTTCAAGGTATTTAGTTTCATTATAGAGTTCATCCCGTGCCCGCTCTTGATAGTAATGTAATGCTTTAAGTAGTAATAAACCCATTGTCATTAATACAACAACCATGATTAACGCAACATTCCCTTTTTGTGCATTTTTCTTTGTCATTGCAAATTCCTAATCATAACAGCTGTTCGATAAGTAAATATTTTCTTAGGCAACAACTTGGTTTCCACGCTAATAATCATCTCAAGTAATGCATTTGCTTCATTCCAATGAAACTGTAATTGATTAACTGTTATTAGTTTTGCATCAAATAATGATTGCCAGCGAGTTCCATTACAATCATTCACATTACGGTTAGACTCTAATTTATTTCCATTTAACCTGTACCCAAAAAAATCTGAATCAATTTTTTTCGATTTACGATTAATCCATTTACCAGATAAATCTTGGTCATAGGCAAAAATAATACATGAATTAGGGTATCGACTTAAAAGTTTAGACTCAATTCTAATTGCTTTTCCTTGGCAAGATAGGCTACTGCAATATCCAATTCGCCTAAAATCTTTCTCCATATTGATAAGCACTTGTTTTACATCTTTATCAATCTGATATTGAAAATATGACTGATAAATTTGTTTGAACAATGTTGGAATAGTACTCATAACCGCAATACAAATAACACTGCTAATAGCCATTGCTACAAGCATTTCAATCAAAGAAAAGCCCAACTCTAAATTTGATCTTTTCACAGAAGAAAAGCTTAGCATCGTGGAATTCCCACCATTTTCTGTTTACTACACCCTCTCAATCGCCCAATTGCTGACAGGTAAATAATAATAGCTTCATTTTCATTTTGTAATTCGATGCTAAAAGCATGACTTGTTCCTTGCTTACCATAAAGGTCAATTGAAGTACGAGTTGTTTTTTTTATACCAATCCCTTCAAGTTTTGAATCGCTTAGTCTGCTAATTTCTTTTCCTGTAGCTACATTATTAACAACCAAATTCCAACGTCCTTGATCATTATTAACCTGCAAAACTCGATGTTGATTAAGGTATATTCCTTCCATCAAATTACTATAAATAAACCCTGCTACTTGTCTTGCGGCATCAATTAAGCGAAATCGCTGTAATTGTTGTTGCCAGTTATATAACGCAGGAAGTACGACTAAAGAACAAATAAATAAAACTACTAAAATTTCAATCAAAGTAAAACCATTTTGCCGGCTATTAACTTCAACTCTCATTGATTCCTTTACTCCCATATTTATGAATAATCAGCGTAGTGACGCCTTGATATTGACAAAAAAATATCATGCCACTAGCAATCACATTCGAATTTACGAAGCGCTTCCCAACAAAATAAAAATCTTGCAACCAACAGGTGCATGTTTGGGAAGCGCTTCGCAAAAAATAAGTTAAGGAAAATAAATTTATTAATTTTTTCTAGAAGAAATGAAAATATGAATTGAGTAACAAGCAGAGTTTAAATTTAAGCAAATTAAAAGCTTACTTATTCGTATTTTTCACTACTAATACCATGAAATAAAAGGAGAACCATATAAATACTGAAGGATGATGAGGTATTACAAAGAAGTAAAGCTGAGGGGTGCTGTAACAAATAACAACACCCAAGTTCTTTAAAAATTAGGTAACTTAGACTGTAAATGGATATTTAATTGCTTCGTGGCATTGATATCCGTCTAAAATGAAATCATCGGTACTCACCCATGTTTCAAGATCCTCTAACGTTTTAATTTGAGGATTAATCGTTAATGACGGTAATGCAAAAGGCTCACGTTTTAGTTGAACATCTCGCATCAAAGGTAATTGATTTTCATAAATATGTGCATTTACAATTTTATGATATGCCTTGCCTGCTTTATGTCCAGTAATTCGAGCCATTAATGCCAACAAAACGAAACATTGAACTTGATTAAAATTCAATCCAAGTGGCACATCACAACTACGTTGATATGACGTTAAATGTAAAGTGTCACCCAATAGTGAAAATGTATGGGTGTGCATACATGGACGTAAGCAGCCCATTTCAAATTCACCAGGATTATAAAATGTAATTATTTCCGCACGATCATCAATGCCATTTTTCAGGTTATTGACTACTTTTTTCAGCTGATCAACATATGAACCATCTGGACGTTGCCAAGAACGGCCTTGAACACCATATACACGTCCCATATCATCCTCACCTTTGCGATGAGAATTGTTTAACCATGCTTGGTTTTCATTTGCATTTGCATTCCAAGTATTACAACCGATTTCACGAAATTGAGCTGCATTATCATAACCACGCAAATAACCGATTAATTCTGCAATAGCCGCCTTATAAAAACTTTTACGGGTTGTAATAAGTGGGAATTGATTATTACCAACGTCATATTCAAGGTCTGCATTGATAACAGTTAAACAACGCACTCCGGTGCGCTTATTCTCAATCCACTGTCCTTCGTCAATAATACGTTGGCACAACTCAAGATATGGCTTCATAGTCGCTCTCTTGCTTTACGGGTTGATACTAAGCCAATAGCATCAACCTTAATTTATTAATTTACTTACTTTTCGCAGCCGTATTTTCAGGTTTATGTGCAGGAATATTTTTACCGTATTTATAAGCCCACAGAATCATCAATACGCCTGCTATTATCATTGGCACTGAAAGTATTTGCCCCATACTAATGCCACCAAATAAACCTAATTGGGCATCGGGTTGCCTAAAGAACTCAACAATAATACGAAATGCGCCATAACCTATGAGGAATAAACCAGACACACTTCCCATTGGACGAGGTTTACGCACAAATAAGTTAAGAATAAGGAACAACACTATGCCTTCTAAAGCCATCTCATAAAGTTGAGATGGATGCCTCGGTAGAACACCATATTGTTCTAAGATAGGCATTAAAGAAGGGTCTTGTATCGCAAGTTGAATATCTTCACTTCGTGAACGAGGAAACAGAAATGCCCAAGGTGTATCAAGAGTAACGCGCCCCCATAATTCCCCATTAATAAAGTTTCCGATACGCCCCATACCAAGCCCAAAAGGAATTAATGGCGCAACAAAATCAGCAACTTGTAAAAATCGACGTCGAGTACGATGAGCAAACCACATCATGGCGCAGATAACACCAATGAGCCCACCATGGAATGACATTCCACCATCCCAAACTTTAAATAAATAAAGAGGGTCATCAAGAAATACAGGTAAATTATAGAAGAAAACGTAACCTAAACGTCCACCAACAAACACACCGACGAAACCTATATAAAGTAGATTTTCAACTTCGTTTTTTGTCCATCCGCTATTAGGTTTATTAGCTCGACGACCGGCAAGCCATAGGGCAAAAACAAAACCTACGAGGTACATAAAACCATACCAATGAAGCGAGACTGGCCCTATTGAGAACATCACGGGATCAATTTCGGGTAATGCTAAATAGCTGATGCTCATCGTTCCCCACTTTAAATTGTTAAGCTAAAATCATAGCGCATCATAACACAGGGTTATCACATATAAATAACATAGAAAAACGGATTAAATTCCACCACGGACAAATCCACCGAGACCATTTTTCTCCATAAACTCACTTGTTTTTAGTCTAACGCTGTCACTTGTTTCTGCCCTCAGCAGGGCTAAAGCTAATTCAGACATAAGTTCTGGATCAAGTTGCCGAATTAAATATTTCATTCGAGGAACGCTTCTACCACTCATACTTAATGAACGATAACCTAAGGCAATCAATACCATTGCACTCAGTGGCTGACCGGCCATTTCACCGCATACACTGATTGGCATGTTAAGACGACGACACTCTTCATAAACCATTGCTAAAAAACGCACAACGGCGGGATGAAGATTATCATATAGCGTTGCTACATGCGTATTATTACGGTCAACAGCAAGTAAATATTGTGTAAAATCATTTGTACCTATCGATATGAAATCAACTCGTTTTTTTAATTCAGGCAATAAAAATAGTAATGATGGGACTTCAAGCATCACACCAACTTGTGGCATTTTAATAGGCTGATGAAGTAAATTACTTACTTCATCTCTAGCCCTATTTATCAAAATAATAGCTTCATCAACCTCATCAATACTGGTGATCATCGGTAATAAAATCCGTAAATTACCCACAGCATGATCAGCGCGCAACATCGCTCTTAATTGAATAAGAAATATTTCTGGTTGATCTAACATGATACGAATACCACGCCAACCTAGGCTCGGATTTTCTTCACTAATAGGCATATAAGGAAGTTGTTTATCAGCACCAATATCCAGCGTTCTTAGTACTACGGGCTTAGTTGGAAAGAGCTCAAGCACTTCTTGGTACATTTGCTTTTGTTCATCTTCTGATGGAAAACCATTATGCAGCATGAATGGAAGTTCAGTTCGATACAAACCAACACCATCAACACCCATATTGATTTGCTGCTCATAACGAGGACTCAATCCAGCATTAAGATAAATATTAACTTGGTCGCCATTTTTTAAAATAGCATCTTGCTCTAAAGTGCCTTCTGCTAAACGACTTAAAACATTTTCTTCTTCAATAATCTGCTGGTATTCCTGAGCAATTAAATTCTCAGGCTCAATAAATACTTCTCCACGATAACCATCTAGAATCAAAAGACGGTTATGCAGTAATGAGGGTTCAACATCAGCCCCCATAATGGCTGGGATCCCCATAGCACGAATAAGAATTGCCGAATGGGAATGTGTTGCACCATCGCGCACAATGACACCCGCTAATTGCTCAAACGGCAATTCGGCAAGCACACTGGCACTAAGTTCATCAGCAACTAATATAAAACGCTCAGGCCACTGATTTATTGGTGTTAACGAATCATCAAGATGAAAAAGTAAGCGTTGACCTAATGCTCTGAGATCAGTACCACGCTCTCGAAGATACAGATCACGTAAACGTGAAAATTGTTCAACATAATCCTCAATAACCGTTTTGACAGCCCATTCGGCTACCGCGCCTTGCTCAATAGATGTGAATAAATTCTTTTTAAGTTGAGGATCATTAAGCAAATGATTATACAAATCAAAAATGGCTGCACTTTCTTTTGATGAATTCGCCATAAAGCGTTTGCTAATACGACGACATTCCGCCGCTGCACTCTCAAGAGCGCTTATTAGCCTTTGTTTTTCATCATCTTTATTGATAGCACTGGCTTCACAAACACTATCAAAAGATGGTTGTGAATTATCTTGCCAGCCATACGCCATTGCAATTCCCTGAGAGACAGGAATCGCTTTTATTCGACTTTGCCTGTATTGACCAAAAACACCTTTTGCTTGAGCTTGCGATAAAATTACGGCGAGTTGCATAGATAACGTCACCATAAAAGACTCTTCGGTTTCGTTAAATAAACGTTTCTCTTTCTGCTGTACAACCAATACACCTAAGAGTTGGCGACGGTAAACGACAGGAACGCCAAGAAAAGCCTTAAGCTGGCCTTCCTTTAATTGGGGGAGATATTTATATTGAGGATGCTCACGGATATCCGCTAAATTGAGCATTTCAGATTGGCGGCCAACAGCACCAACTACACCTTCATCGAATCCAAGACGAATAGCAATCCCGCGGGGCTTTTTCAACCCACGGGTTGCCATTAAATAATAACATTGGCGAGGATGATCTGCTAAGTAGATAGAACACACATCGGTCCTCATCGCTTTGCAAGTTTCATTCACCAAAATTTCAAGTGCTTCGGTCAAACTTGTTGCCATAGCGACTTTTTCAACAATATCACGCAAACGCGTCAACATAGACTTACTTAGCTCCACGCCTACGGTTATTAAAAACAGGTCGTTGTGGTAATTTCTGTTCCTGTAAAGGCATTACAATTGGAGCAAATTCTTTCATTACGCGACGATAAACTTCACGTTTAAAAGAAACTACCTGCCTAACAGGATACCAATAACTGACCCATCGCCAGCCATCAAATTCTGGCGATTTACTGCGCTGCACGTTTATATCAGCTTCATTGCATTGTAATTGTAGTAAAAACCAACGCTGTTTTTGCCCGATACAAACAGGTTTTGTATCCCAACGCACCAAACGCTTGGGTAATTTGTAACGTAACCAGTTACGGGTAGATGCTAATAACCTAACATCTTTACGCTGTAGCCCGACTTCTTCGTATAATTCACGATACATTGCCTGTTCAGGAGACTCCCCAGGATTGATACCTCCTTGAGGGAATTGCCATGAATGCTGACCATAGCGGCGAGCCCATAAAACCTGCCCTTGCCGATTACAAATTACAATTCCTACATTCGGGCGGTAGCCATCATCATCGATCACTAGACTACCTCAATAACCAAATTTGAAAGATACCCCAATTGTTTCACACATACCCTAACTGGTAAACCTATATCAATACAGTTTGCAGATATGTCTGAAGTCACTACAATAGTAAGCGTCTCAACGGGGTGCCTAAATATATTTGGCTGAGAAATAACCCGTAGAACCTGATCCGGCTAATACCGGCGTAGGGATTTGAGCTACCGCCTGTAAACACAGCGCGGTTCCCCCTCAAATCCTGTGTATTTTTATTTTTAGCGCAGGAAAACAAATGTTTAAAAATAAGCTTTTTACCTATCTTATCGCTTTAAATGTACTGACTTTTGCACATTTATCATGGGCAGAGAAACCGACATTAACTATTTACACCTATGATTCATTTGCAGCTGAATGGGGCCCTGGACCTCAAATCAAAAAGAGTTTTGAAGCTCAATGTGATTGTGAATTAAAATTAGTCTCGCTAGGCGATGGTGTTTCTTTACTTAACCGCTTGCGAATGGAAGGTAAAAAAAGCAAAGCCGATATCATTTTAGGTTTAGATAACAACCTAATTGATTCTGCCGAAAAAACCGGATTATTTGCACCAGCAGACATAAGTACCGATGCCCTCAAGCTACCCATTGAATGGAATAACCCAATTTTTATTCCCTATGATTATGGCTACTTTGCATTTATTTATGACACCAATAAAATCAAACAACCGCCAAAAAGCATGAATGAATTATTAACAAGCAAAAATAACTGGAAAATTATTTATCAGGACCCCCGCACTAGCACTCCAGGATTAGGTTTAATGTTATGGATTGAAAAACTGTATGGCGATAAATCTGCTGATGCATGGAAAAACATGGCAGGGAAAACCCTTACCGTGACTAAAGGTTGGAGCGAAGCATACGGCCTATTCTTAAAGGGTGAAGGGGATTTTGTACTAAGCTATACCGCATCGCCTGGGTATCAAATGCTTAATGATAATAAAGATAATTATGCTGCTGCTTTATTTGATGAAGGGCATTATATGCAGATTGAAGTTGCGGCTAGACTTAAAAATAGTCCACAACCTGAGCTGGCTAAACAATTCCTAAAATTCATGTTAACACCTGAATTTCAAAACACCTTACCAACAACCAACTGGATGTATCCGGTAACTGATGTTCCATTACCGGATGTCTATAACCGGTTACCACTACCCAAAAAATCACTGCAATTTAGTGCGCAAGAAGTCGCCAAAGAACGTCAATCATGGACTCGTTTATGGCAAAGCGCCGTCAGTCGTTAATTAACTCATCACTGTTACCGGGAGTACTAGCTTCCGGTTTATTAGTGGCGGTTGCATCACTAGCCTTCGGTGCGCTATGGCACTTTGCACCCGAAATTGCCATTGATGAGATCATAAATGACAGCTATTTATGGCATGTGATTGGCTTTACCTTTTGGCAAGCCTTTTTATCTGCAATTTTCTCTGTACTCCCTGCTATTTTACTTGCAAGAGCTCTTTATCGAAGGCGATTTTTTGGTAGAACACTATTTATTCGCTTATGTGCCATGACATTGGTACTGCCTGTTCTTGTCGCTGTCTTTGGTATTCTCTCCATATATGGACAAACAGGCTGGCTAGCAAAACTATGCCAATTATTTGGTTTAGAATATACTTTTTCGCCTTATGGCTTAAAGGGCATTTTACTCGCTCACATTTTTTTTAATATGCCGTTAGCGACTCGAATGCTATTACAGTCATTAGAAAATATTGCTATCGAACAACGTCAAAGTGCAGCGCAATTAGGCTTTAATGAGTGGCAACAATTTACTATCTTAGAATGGCCTTATTTACGTAGGCAAATTCTACCTACTGCATCATTAATATTTATGTTGTGCTTTGCCAGCTTTGCAACAGTATTAGCCTTAGGCGGCGGTCCTGCGGCGACTACCATCGAATTGGCTATATATCAGTCTCTCAGTTACGACTTTGATCTTGGCCGAGCAACAATACTCGCTTTAATTCAGCTTTTTTTCTGTGTTGGCTTAATGTTTATATGCCAAAAAATAAACAATTTATTCTCTGTTGGCTTTAGTCACCAAACTCATTGGTACGATCCTGCTGATAATTTATTTCGCCGTCTCCGTGATGCTTTATTAATTATTGCTGCGATGTTGCTATTACTTCCACCACTTTTGGCCGTTATTTTTGATGGTTTAAACGGTCAGTTAATCTCTGTTTTTAGCCAATCAGCACTATGGCAAGCGACCTCAACATCATTAATTATTGCGCTTTGCGCTGGATTACTTTGTGTACTATTAACATTAATGCTGCTTTGGAGCAGCCGAGAGCTTCGATTACGCCAAGCTATTAGGATTGGTCAAGCCATAGAACTTAGTGGCTTAATTATCCTAGCTATGCCAGGTATTGTTCTTGCTACTGGTTTTTTCATCTTTTTTAATGAAACTATTGGGATACCAGAGTCTCCTTACGCATTGGTAATTATGACGAACGCCTTACTCGCTATTCCTTATGCCCTCAAAGTACTCGAAAACCCAATGAGAGATATTGCTGAGCGCTATAACCCGCTTTGCCAATCTTTGGCTATCAGTGGGTTTAAACGTTTTAGAATAATAGAGTTAAAAGCACTCAAGAAACCCATAGCACAAGCGTTAGCCTTTGCTTGTGTCATATCCATTGGCGATTTTGGCGTTGTCGCTCTATTTGGAAATGAGGATTTTCGTACACTTCCTTATTATCTTTATCAACAAATTGGGGCTTATCGTACTAACGATGGCGCAGTGACCGCAATGCTATTGTTATTATTGTGTTTTTGTTTATTTAGCTTGCTCGAACGTATCTCAGGAAAAAATAATGATTAAATTAACTAAACTGGATTACCAGTACGATAACCTGAATATGTATTTTGATTTTGCGGCCGAGGCTGGTGAAAGGATTGCCGTAATGGGGCCAAGTGGTGCAGGTAAAAGTACCTTATTAAGTCTGATTAGTGGTTTTCAATTTGCCCAAAATGGGACTATCCAATTAAATGGTTATGATCATAGCGCTACCCCACCAGCTAAGCGCCCTGTTTCGATGCTATTTCAAGAGAATAATTTATTTGCTCATTTAACTGTTAGGCAAAATATTGGACTTGGTCTGTACCCAAGCTTACGATTAAAAAAAGATCAAATTCAGCAAATTGAAGAGATGGCAGAACAAGTCAGCCTAAGCCCCCACCTTGATAGGCTTCCAGCCCAATTATCGGGAGGACAACGTCAACGAGCAGCCCTTGCACGTTGTCTGATTCGCAACCAACCTATTTTGTTGTTAGACGAACCGTTTTCAGCACTAGACCCTGCACTTCGTAACGAAATGCTCTCGCTACTAGACGAAATTTGTTCAGCAAAAGAAATCACATTAATAATGGTTTCACATAATATTGAAGATACGCTGAAAATAGCACCAAGAACCTTAGTTATTTCAGAGGGTAAAATTGCCTATGATGGTAGTACTACTCAGCTATTACAAGGAAATAACCCTGCATCCAAACTGCTTGGGGTCACACCTTAACCCAACAAAAAACACTGTATAAAAACCCACTAATGATGTATATTAAGACTGCCGATAATTTCAACGAGTAAGCTAATGCCTCAACCCATGTCCCCTGCTGAAAAAGGCTTTATTCTTAGCCGTCACTGGAGAGATACCCGTCAGGGTGTTGAGGTCAGCTATTGGTTACTTACCGATAATCGTCCCCGTAAAATCACAGTACCTTATCAGCAAGCTATTGGTTTTTTATCTGAATCTAAATTGCCTATTGTTCGCCACCTTTTAGATGAGCAACCCAATGTTTCTTATCGACTCATTGAGTTAGCGGATTTTCAACGTGAAAAAGTCTACGCCATTTATTGCCATCAATACCGGCAATTACAGAATCTTGAAAAAAATTGTCTGGAGCTAGGTGTTGAGTTACTTGAAACAGACATTCGCCCCTGTGAACGCTACCTCATGGAACGCTTCATAACAGCTCCTGTCTGGTTTTCGCGTAATTCACAAGGTGAATATCAACTAAAACCTTGCGATGAATACCGTCCCATCATTAAAGCCGTATCACTCGATATAGAAACTAGCCAATATGGTGAACTTTACTCAATCGGTTTATCGGGCTGCAATGATAGCGTGGTATTTATGTTAGGCCCTGATCAAGGCCCTTCATTAAATTCGGATCATCGTTTAGTTTACGTTGATAGCAGACCAAAACTACTCGATAAACTTAACGAATGGATGCAACAGTATGATCCCGATGCCATCATTGGCTGGAATTTAATTCAGTTCGACTTACAGGTTCTACAAAAACATGCACTACGCTATGGGATCCCACTATTATTTGGTCGTCAAGGACAAAAACTGGAATGGCGCGAACATGGCTTTAAACAAGGCGTTTTTTTTGCTTCCGCACAAGGACGTCTTATCATTGATGGAATTGATGCATTAAAAGCGGCGACATGGAACTTTTCGTCATTCAGTTTAGAGTTTGTAGCTCAACAATTACTGGGGGAAGGAAAAGCTATTGATACCCCTTATGACCGAATGGATGAAATTAACCGCCGCTTTGCAGATGATAAACCCGCACTCGCACACTACAATATTCAAGACTGTATCTTAGTTCATCGAATTTTTGAAAAAACAGATTTAATGGCATTCTTACAAGAACGCTCAAATGTAACGGGGCTTGCCACAGATAGAATGGGCGGTTCAGTGGCTGCTTTTTCACATTTATATATTCCACGATTGCATCGCCTTGGTTTTGTTGCACCTAATTTAACAGAACAAAAACAGCAGCTTAATCCGGGTGGTTTTGTAATGGACTCACAGCCTGGGCTGTATGATTCAGTTTTGGTTCTAGATTATAAAAGCCTTTACCCGTCGATAATTCGTACTTTTTTGATAGATCCGGCAGGAATGATCGAAGGACTCGCTCACCCAGACCAACAGCACTCTGTTTCAGGTTTTCGTAACGCATGGTTCTCACGTTCTGTACATTGTTTGCCCAGTATTGTTAGTCACATTTGGCAAGAAAGAGATAAAGCTAAAAAAGAACATAATGCCCCACTTTCTCAAGCACTAAAAATCATTATGAATGCATTTGCTGGAGTGCTTGGTGCTGAAGGTTGCCGTTTTTTTGACCCGCGCCTAACCGCTTCGATTACAATACGTGGACACGAGATAATGCGTATCACTAAACAGCTAATTGAATCTCAGGGTTATCAAGTGATCTACGGTGATACTGATTCCACTTTTGTCTGGTTACGAGAAGCCCATACAGAAGAACAAGCACAAAAAATTGGTTATAACCTACGTGATTACGTCAATGACTGGTGGGTAAAGCATTTACACGATGAATGGCAACTCGATGGTGTTTTGGAATTAGAGTATGAAACTCACTATCGACGTTTTTTAATGCCAACGATACGAGGTGCTGAAATGGGCAGTAAAAAGCGTTATGCAGGGCTCAGTAAAGACACCATGATATTTAAAGGGCTAGAAACCATTCGCTCAGACTGGACTCCACTGGCTCAGATTTTCCAAAAAGAACTTTATTCACGAATTTTTCATCGATTACCCTACCGCGAGTTTATTCTTGAATATGTCCAAGCAATTCGTTTAGGCCGTTATGATGATCGCTTAGTTTATCGTAAGCGCTTACGCCGAAAACTGTCGGATTATCAACGCAATGTACCACCACATGTAAGAGCAGCACGACAGGCCGATGAGTATAATTTGAAACTACAGCGACCGCAGCAGTATCAAAATGGGGGCTGGATAAGCTATATTATTACGCAAGCAGGACCAGAACCACTTGAAATTGTCACTGCCCGCCCTGATTATGAACATTATATAGCCAAGCAAATCAAACCAATTGCGGATGCCATTTTACCATTCTTACAAGATGACTTTGACGCGATATCAACCGGACAAATTACACTTTTATTTTAAATGTTTAATGCCTTTATTTTAAACCCACAACGCTTTTATTTTAAGCAATTGACAGTATTCTTTATAACATTGACGTTTTTTAACAGGTGACGATAGGCCTCGCTTGAATTAATATAACGCCCCTTTGATATCTCGCACTTCACTACTACACAGTTTAACGAGAGAATCAACTATACTACCGAAATTCAATGCTTGTGCATGTTGACTCTATACAGCTTGGATTATAGAGAATAAATAATTGTCCACAGGACACTGGCTATTTTTTAACGTTCGAATTATCCCTTGTTTTACTAACATCGGATTTATCAACACAGGGCGAAGACATTAGTAAAAATTGTCTTAAAAAAATCTAAAAATAAACTATCAAAATTATGGAATTAAGTTAAACCTATGCCATTTACCCTTGGTCAACGCTGGATAAGCGACACAGAAAGCGAACTTGGATTAGGCGCCGTTGTGGCTATTGATGCCCGTATGGTGACTTTGCTCTTCCCTGCAAGTGGAGAAAATAGACTCTACTCACGCAATGACGCTCCAATTACTCGAGTCATGTTCAACGAAGGTGACACCATTACCAGCCATGAAGGCTGGCAGCTTCAAATTGAAAGTATTGAAGAAGATAACGGTTTGCTGACTTATAAAGGTACTCGTTTAGATACCCAAGAAGCTGACATTAGCCTAAGAGAAGTTTTTCTCGACAGTAAACTGACCTTCAATAAACCGCAAGACCGACTATTTGCGGGTCAAATTGATAGAATGGATCGCTTTGCATTACGTTTTCGCGCACGTAAATTCTATAGTGAACAAGTTAAGCACCAATCTACTGGTTTAAGAGGTATTCGTGCCAGTTTGATCCCACATCAACTTCATATTGCTAATGAAGTTGGCAAGCGCCACCATCCACGCGTATTACTTGCGGATGAAGTTGGTTTAGGTAAAACCATCGAAGCAGGTATGATAATTCACCAGCAATTGATGGCAGGTCGTGCTGAGCGTATCTTAGTCATCGTACCTGATAGCTTGCAGCACCAGTGGTTAGTTGAAATGCTACGCCGCTTTAACCTACGTTTTTCACTGTTTGATGATAGCCGTTATAGCGAAGCACAACACGATAGCGATAACCCATTTGAAACTGAGCAGTTAGTTTTATGCTCCCTTGATTTTGTTCGTCGCAACAAACAACGCTTTGATCAACTAGTTGAAGCCGGTTGGGATATGATGGTTGTCGATGAGGCGCATCACTTACAGTGGAGCGAGACCGCACCTAGTCGTGAATACCAAGTCATTGAAACATTAGCAGAACATGTTCCCTCGATTCTTCTATTAACCGCAACCCCAGAACAACTTGGCCAAGAAAGCCACTTTGCACGCTTGCGTTTGCTTGATCCTAGCCGTTTTCATGACTATGAAGAATTTATTGCAGAACAAGATAATTACCGCCCAGTTGCTGATGCAGTATCATTACTCCTTTCTGGCGATAAACTGACGAATGAACAGCAAAATCTTCTCAATGAATTAATTAAAGAGCAAGATATTGAACCTTTACTAAAAGCCGCAAACATTGAAGGTGAAGACGGCATTGCTGCACGTCAAGAGCTTACCAATATGTTGATGGATAGACACGGAACTAGCCGACTACTATTTAGAAACACACGTAATGGTGTTAAAGGTTTTCCTCGCCGTGAATTACATTCGCTAAAAATGCCACTTCCGACCCAATATCAAACTGCAATTAAAGTTGCAGGTATTATGGGGTCGAAAAAAGATCTGGAGACACGCGCCAAAGAAATGCTATACCCCGAGCAAATTTATCAAGAATTTGAAGGGGAAAATGCAACTTGGTGGAACTTTGATCCACGCGTTGAATGGCTCATGGGCTTCCTCACGGCAAATCGTCATGAAAAAGTATTAGTTATTTGTGCCAAAGCCGCGACAGCATTACAACTTGAGCAAATATTACGTGAACGTGAAGCAATTCGTGCCGCAGTATTCCATGAAGGTTTATCGTTATTAGAACGTGATCGAGCGGCAGCTTACTTTGCATCGCAAGAAGAAGGCGCACAGGTATTATTGTGCTCTGAAATTGGATCTGAAGGCCGTAACTTCCAGTTCGCTAACCAGCTAGTCATGTTTGACCTGCCTTTCAATCCAGACTTATTAGAACAACGTATTGGTCGTTTAGACCGGATTGGACAAAATCGCGATATCACCATCAATGTACCTTACTTAGAAAATACCGCACAATTGGTTCTACTACGTTGGTTCCACGAAGGATTAGATGCTTTTGAGCATACTTGTCCAACTGGCCGTGCTATTTATGATAAGTACTATCAACAATTATTGCAGTTTATGGCTGAACCTACAGCGATGGATGGTTTTGATGAATTTATTAAAACCTGCCGTGAAGAGCATGACTCGCTAAAATTACAGCTTGAGCAAGGTCGTGATCGCTTGCTTGAAATGCATTCAAATGGTGGTGAATCGGGTAATCGCCTTGCAGAAGAGATTGGTGCAGGTGACAACGATACTGAATTAGTTAATTTTGCCCTTAATCTTTTTGATATCGTTGGTATTAACCAAGAAGATAAAAGTGATAATTTAATTATCTTAACACCTTCTGACCACATGCTAGTTCCTGATTTCCCTGGACTACCACAAGATGGCTGCACTATTACCTTTGACCGAGAGCAGGCCCTTTCTCGCGAAGATACACAGTTTATCAGTTGGGAACATCCGATTATTCGCAATGGTCTTGATTTAGTATTATCGGGTGATACTGGTAGCTGTGCTGTTTCATTATTGAAAAATAAAGCATTACCTGTCGGTACGTTACTCACTGAGTTGGTGTATGTAGTTGAAGCTCAAGCACCTAAAAACTTGCAAATTAGCCGTTTTTTACCTGCAACACCAGTGCGATTGCTGATTGACTTAAAAGGTAATAATTTATCTTCTCAAGTTGAATTTGAAAGCTTTAACCGTCAGCTAAATTCCATTAATCGTCATATGGCAAGTAAATTAGTCAATGCGGTTCAAAATGAAGTGCATTCCGTTTTGCGCCTCTCAGAGCCAATGATTGAACAAGAAGCAAAAGTGATTATTGCACAAGCTAAAGAAGTTGCGGATAAAGCGCTAACACTTGAGCTCTCTCGCCTAGAAGCACTCAAAGCGGTGAATCCAAATATCCGCGATGAAGAGCTAGAGATTATTGAAGAAGAGCGCCAACTGTTAATGACTAATATTGAGCAAGCGACATGGCGACTTGATGCGATTCGTTTAGTTGTAGTCACGCACCAATAAAGTAATGAAGGTCGAGTGTCATATGTTTATGTAATTCGGCGACTAACCTAAAGATCTACAACTCGAAATCAGTAGTATTTTATTTATATTATTAAAAGGATATTACCCTAAATAATTCGAGTTGTAGGTAGGCGGCAAACGAAGACGTCTTGGGGAGCATACACAAGTATGTGACCCAAGGGGCTGAGTGAAGCCAACACCCCTACAACTTGAAGTATGACGGGTATTTTATGATGTTACCTTATGATCCACCGACCGATCCTTGGCTCTATGTCCTCTACCAGGACGACCACATCATCGTTGTCAACAAACCAAGCGATCTACTCTCTGTGCCAGGTAAAGCGCCTGAGCACTTTGACAGTATTATGAGCCGAGTACAGCGTGATTATCCGACTGCTGAATCTGTTCATCGCTTAGACATGGCTACGAGCGGTGTCATGGTCGTTGCACTTCATAAAGCGGCTGAGCGGGAACTTAAGCGTCAATTTAGAGAAAGGGAACCCAAAAAGCACTATATCGCTAGGGTGTGGGGCCATTTAGAAAAAGAAGAAGGATTGATTGATTTACCGTTGATTTGCGACTGGCCAAATAGACCAAAGCAAAAAGTGTGTTTCGAAACAGGAAAATCAGCGCAAACGGAATATCAAGTATTAGAATATGAAGAACAAGCTACTCGCGTAAGATTATCACCAATTACAGGCCGTTCACATCAGCTACGTGTTCACATGTTAGCGTTGGGACATCCTATCTTAGGGGATAGATTTTATGCTCACGATGAAGCTAAAGCATTAGCTCCTCGTTTACAGCTTCACGCACAAGCGCTTTATATCACTCATCCTGATTATGGCACGCCGATGCATTTTAGCTGCGAGCCCGATTTTTAATTCCATTCAATCGATTGATTATGCACTATATAATCAAAGCCGTAGCTAGATACTACGGCTTGATGAGCATTATTTATATCAATATATTTTTCGTAACCATACACACCAAAAACACCCCGTATTATCGCTCGGCTACTCAGGGAGCCTGAAAAATATGTGCCCCGAATAACCGAGTGAAGCCAACAACGCTTCGGCACGAAATATGATGGGTATGAATTATTTGAAGCCACGCTCTTTCTTCACAAGATCATAAGCTGCTTGAATTGATTGCGCTTTTTGCTTAGCTATTTCCATCATTTCCGGTGGTAAACCTTTTGCGACTAATTTATCTGGATGATGTTCAGTCATCAGCTTACGGTAGGCGCGTTTAATTTTTGTTGGATCGTCACTCGGAGACACGCCAAGCACTTTACAAGCATCTTCAAGGGTAGGTCCACTTGATTGCTGATAATAGCCACCTGATTGCTGCTGCGAATAACCCTGACCAAATTGACGGCCACTTTGGATCATATCGAGGAACTGTTCAAACTGAACTTTTGAAATACCCAATTCTTCGGCAATAATAAACAGCACTTTTCTTTCATTCGGATGCAAGTTGCCATCCGCGAAAGCAGCTTGCAATTGAATTTCCAGAAACATCTGAATCAAGTCAAATCGACCGTAACATGCCATACGTAATTGCTTGAGGACATCTCTCAATGGAAAGTCTGGTGATTTACCTTCCCTAAAAGCCTGTTGAGCAGCTTTTCGTGTCTCACCATGAAGTTGCATTCTATCCATTAAATTTGTAGCGAGCTGTATATCAGTCTCGGTTACACGCCCTTTTGACTTGGTTAAATGACCAAGAATTTGAAAGGTGCTCGCAAAGAAAATAATCTGCCTGTCACGCTTATTCATGCCACCCGAAAATTTACGTTGTGCGGATGCTTTATCAAATCCGTGCCCAATAATTAAACCAACTAAAGCGCCCCAAAACCCTAAACCAGAGACGATTGCCAGTATGACACCAATAATTTTGCCCCAATAGTGCATATATCCCTCAATTCTTCAATGCTCAGAATGCAATTTTGCATTATCATACTATTCATTTTGCTGTTATGCATAACAACTATGTTCATAAACTATGTTCATAACGACTATGTTCTAACTACCCACACGTAAAGTTTATGATTATACTGGCGCAAAGTAATTGGCTAAGTTAGTCTTTGAGCGTTTGCCGACTATGCCTACTCTGACGGAACCGCATATTTAATGATGAAGAAAAGTTACCCAACAATACTTGCCACCATGGTGTGGGCGGCAATTTATAGTCAGCAAGCCTATGCTGACCTCGCTGAGCAATGCATGCTGGGCGTGCCGGTTTATACTAAACCAATTATTAAAGGCGATCCCAACACCTTGCCTATTCAAATAACAGCAGAAGATGTTCAAGGTGAATATCCAAACTTTGTTGAATATAAAGGCGATGTTGATATACAACAGGGAAATCAGACATTAACCGCTGATAACGTTAAGCTCACACAAACTCAAGCAACAGGTGCTGAACCTGTTCGTGAAGTCACTGCGACGGGTAATGTTCATTATGATGACCCGCAAATTATCCTAAAAGGCCCTTCAGCTTGGTCTAATTTGGATAATAAAAATACTGATGTAAATGATGGTAACTACATGATGGTAGGCCGTCAGGGTCGCGGTGACGCAAAAAAAATGAAAATGCGTGGAGAAAACCGCTATTCCATCATGGAAAACGGGACTTTCACCACCTGCTTACCGGGAACCAATAGTTGGAGCATCAAAGGTTCTGAAGTCATTATCGACCGTGAAGAAGAAGTTGCAGAAATTTGGCATGCACGTTTCCGTGTAGGTGATGTACCGATTTTTTATAGCCCATACATGCAATTGCCAATTGGAAATAAACGCCGCTCAGGTTTCTTAATTCCAACAGGAAGTTATTCCTCTAATGATGGATTAGAGTTTTCTCTGCCTTATTATTGGAATATTGCACCTAACTACGATGCCACTATCACACCACAGTTTATGACTCACCGAGGTGTTAAACTCAATAATGAATTCCGTTATTTAGTTGCGCCGGGGACAGGAACGGTTGCATTCGACTTCATCAACCATGATCGTGCCTATATTAAAGATAAAGAAAGTAACAAACGTGATGCTCGAGATAGTAATGACCGTTGGCTATTTTATTGGAATCATTCAGGTACCTATAACCAGCATTGGAACTTCAATGCTGACTACACCAAAGTGAGTGATCCTCAATACTTTACTGATTTTAGTTCTCAGTATGGTAATACCACTGACGGCTATGCGACACAAAAATTCAGTACAGGCTATTCGGATACTAACTGGAATGCTAAATTAACTCATAAACAATTCCAAATTTTTGTTGATGACCCTAACCGACGTGCTTATAAAGCCGAGCCACAGCTGGATTTAAACTTTTATAAAAATAACTTAGGGGCATTTGATGTTCATACCTATGCACAAGCAGCGCGCTTTACGAGCGTAGGTAAAAATAACCCTGATGCGACGCGTTTACATCTTGAACCCGAGGTAAATTTACCTTTATCAAAT
The DNA here is from genome assembly GCF_051129765.1 of Providencia sp. Je.9.19. Classification (NCBI taxonomy): domain Bacteria; kingdom Pseudomonadati; phylum Pseudomonadota; class Gammaproteobacteria; order Enterobacterales; family Morganellaceae; genus Providencia; species Providencia sp. Je.9.19. Next base: position 646,636 of record NZ_JBCPSS010000002.1, on the reverse strand, counting down.
GGTTGGGCGAATATGAACAATAGCTTCAAATTGTTCGCCACGCATTATGACCAAGATATTCCTAGCACTAATAAAGATAGCAACTTAGAAAAAAATATCACTCGTGTCCTACCAATGTTTAAAAGTGACGCGAAAGTTGTTTTCGAAAGAGATCTTTACCAAGGCAGTGATTACGTACAAACATTAGAGCCTCGCGTTCAATATTTGTATATTCCGTATAAAGATCAAGACAACATCAATAACTTCGACTCCTCATTATTACAGTCGGATTATAGCGGTTTATTCCGTGATAGAATTTATAGTGGTCTTGACCGTATTGCATCAGCAAATCAGTTTACAACTGGTGTAACAACCCGCCTGTATGATGATGCACTTGCGGAACGTTTTAATTTCTCTGTTGGGCAAATTTACTACTTCGAGCGCCCTCGCGCTGGTGATACTAACCGCCCAATTGATGATAAAAGTAATACGGGTTCACTACTGTGGGCCACTGACACAATGTGGCGTATTGACGAAAACTGGGGCATTCGTGGTGGATTGCAATATGACCGCCGCCTAGGTAATGTCACTATGGGTAATGCGGTAACTGAATATCGTTTCGATGCAGATCGCTTAATTCAATTGAATTATCGTTTTGTGGATCGTGATTATATTCAAGCTACCGTACTCAAAAAAGACACACTACCTGAGTACCAGCAAGGTATTTCACAAATTGGTACAGTTGTTAGTTGGCCGTTAAGTGAGCGTTGGGGCTTTGTTGGTTCATATTATTACGATACAAAACAACAACAATCTGCAAGTCAGCTTGTTGGACTGCAATACAACACATGCTGTTGGGCAGTCAATCTTGGCTATGAACGTAAAATTGTAGGTTGGCAAAATGATAAGCTCAACAGTGAATATGATAATAAATGGTCAATCAATGTTGAACTTAGAGGCCTAAATAACAATCATAGTTTAGGTAGTCAGGAAATGTTAAGTAAAGGTATTATGCCTTATCAACGTGCTTTCTGATAAAAGACAATTTGAATATCACGATTACCCCGCTTTTGCGGAATCAAAATCAATTTTATAGGACCATTATGAAGAATTGGAGAACGCTTATCCTGGGGCTGATGTTCACAAGCTCTGCTACTTTAGCTGCGCCACAGCAAATGGATAAAGTGGCTGCGGTCGTCAATAACGGAGTTGTGCTGGAAAGCGACGTCCAGAATATGATCAACACGGTTAAATTGAACGCACGCGGTGCTGGCCAACAAGTTCCTGATGATCAAGCTCTTCGTCATCAAATCGTTGAACGTCTGGTGATGGATAACATCATGTTGCAAATGGCAAGCCAAATGCAAATCAACATCCCAGAAGAAGCGGTTAATGCGACGATTGCAGATATTGCGCGCCAAAACAACATCACCGTTGAGCAAATGCAAAAACGCTTAGTAGCTGATGGCATCAATATGGCTCAGTATCGTAGTGAAATTCGTAAAGAGATGCTGATTTCAGAAGTTCGTAATAACGAAGTTCGTCGCCGTGTGACCATTTTGCCACAAGAAGTTGATTCTCTTGCTGAACAAATGAATTCACAAGCCAACTACGAACAAGGCATGAATCTAAGCCATATCTTGATTCCATTACCTGAAAACCCAACCCAAGAACAGCTACAAAAAGCGGAAGCTTTAGTGAATAAAATTTTAGCTGAACTGAAAAAAGGCGGTGACTTCGGTAAGCTCGCTATTGCTTATTCAGCAGACCCACAAGCGCTCAAAGGCGGCAATATGGGTTGGTCACGTTTACAAGAACTCCCAGTTGTATTCGCTGAACAACTGAAAAATGCTAAAAAATCTGACATTGTAGGCCCTATCCGTTCTGGTGTGGGGTATCACATATTGCGTGTTAATGACATCAGCGGTGGTAATCAACCCATTTCAGTCACTGAAGTGAAAGCTCGCCATATCTTGATTAAATCATCACCAATTATGGATGATACGCAAGCAAGACAAAAACTGGTGCAAATTTCACAAGATATCCGTAGTGGAAAAATTTCATTTGAAGATGCAGCGAAAGAAAACTCAGAAGATCCAGGTAGTGCACTGAAAGGTGGTGAGTTAGGTTGGAATATGCCTGATGTTTACGACCCAGCATTTCGTGATGCACTGATGAAACTGAATAAAGGTGAGCTAAGCCAACCTGTTCCTTCAAACTTTGGCTGGCATTTAATTCAGTTAGAAGATACGCGTAATGTTGATAAAACAGATGCAGCGAAAAAAGATCAAGCCTATCGTTTACTGTTCAATCGCAAGTTTAATGAAGAAGCACAAACTTGGATGCAAGAGCAAAGAGCCTCTGCTTATGTAAACGTCATCGATGGTCGTGATAGCCAGAAAGATGAAAAAACTAATTAAGCCAATTGTTATAACCCCCGGTGAACCCGCCGGGGTCGGTCCTGACTTACTCATTCATCTCGCTCAAATGCAGTGGGATGTTGAGTTAGTCGCTTGTGCTGACCCAGATTTACTTCTCACTAGAGCTAAACTTCTTAACTTACCTTTAGTACTAAAAAATTATTCCGCGAATATATGCTCAGAGCCACAAGCCCCCGGAAGTTTATCGATTGTTCCTGTTCGCTTAAACGCTACAGTCACGCCCGGTATCTTAGATGTACAAAACGGTGACTATGTCGTTCAAACATTAGCAAGAGCTGCTGATGGCTGTTTAAACGGTGAGTTCTCCGCCATTGTGACAGGTCCAGTACATAAAGGAATAATCAATGATGCAGGTATTCCTTTTAGTGGTCATACTGAGTTTTTCGCACAAAGAAGTCACTGCGACCGTGTCGTTATGATGCTTGCCACGCAAGAACTACGTGTTGCATTAGCCACAACACACCTCCCATTAAAAGAGGTGTCTGACGCTATCAGCGAGCAAAGCTTGCAAGAAGTTATTACAATTTTGCATCATGATTTACAATCCAAATTTGGCATTAAAAATCCCAATATCTATGTTTGCGGCCTCAATCCTCATGCAGGAGAAGGCGGCCACATGGGCACAGAAGAAATTGATACCATCATACCCGCACTCGAAAACTTGAGAAAAAAAGGAATAAACCTCATAGGTCCACTTCCTGCTGATACATTATTTCAGCCCAAGTATTTAAATGACGCTGATGCCGTACTGGCGATGTATCACGATCAAGGCCTTCCTGTGCTAAAATACCAAGGTTTCGGCAGAGCGGTGAATATCACCCTAGGCCTGCCGTTTATCCGTACTTCTGTCGACCACGGCACAGCGCTAGAATTAGCAGGTACGGGTCATGCCGATGCGGGAAGTTTTATCACCGCATTGAAGTTAGCTATCCAGATGACACATAAGAATTCATGAATAATAGAGTCCACCAAGGGCACTTTGCCCGTAAACGTTTTGGTCAAAACTTTTTAACTGACCAATTTATTATCGACAGTATTGTAGATGCAATGAATCCGCAACACGGCCAGTCTGTTGTCGAAATTGGCCCCGGCCTAGGCGCATTAACAGAGCCTGTTGGTAGCCGAATGGATAAAATGACGGTCATTGAAATTGACCGTGATCTTGCCGCCCGTTTACACGTACACCCACAGCTTAAAGATAAGCTAACGATCATCCAGCAAGATGCGATGAAAGTCGATTTTAGCGAGTTAGCTAAAGAAGCTGGGCAACCACTGCGTGTATTTGGCAATCTGCCGTACAATATTTCCACACCATTAATGTTTCATTTATTCACTTTTACCGACTCCATTGCCGATATGAGTTTCATGTTACAAAAAGAAGTGGTGAATAGATTAGTTGCAGGTCCAGGTAGCAAGGCATTTGGTCGTCTGAGCGTAATGGCTCAATATTATTGCCATGTAATGCCTGTCTTGGAAGTACCACCAACTGCTTTTACACCCGCACCGAAAGTAGATTCAGCCATCGTTAAGCTTATTCCACATCGTGAAATTCCATATCCTGTTAAGGATATTAAATTTTTAAGCCGTGTTACAACGCAGGCATTCAATCAGCGCCGTAAAACAATCCGTAATAGCTTAGGTGATATATTCACAGTTGAAGAGCTCACTATGCTAGGTATTGATCCAGGCACTCGCGCTGAAAATATCTCTGTTGAAGCTTATTGTAAAATGGCAAATTATCTTTCTAATCGTTCAGTATAGAATATTGAAGGAGGGCACTATGCTTAATGAACCGAATGTGAGCATCAAAGTTCAAAGTGTCTATATAGAGAGTCAATCTCAGCCGGAAGTTGCCCGTTATGTTTTTGCGTATACCATTTGCATCCGCAACTTAGGCCGAGAAACAATACAACTGATGAGCCGTTACTGGCTCATTACTAATAGTGATGGCCATAAAACTGAAGTTCAAGGTGAAGGCGTTATCGGTGAACAACCGATTATCCATCCTGGGACTGAATATCGTTATACTAGTGGTGCTGTGCTTGAAACACCAATGGGTACAATGGAAGGTTATTACGTCATGATTAGCGGTCGGGGTGATAATTTTCATGTCGATATCCCTGCTTTCCGCCTCGCTATACCAACGCTGATTAATTAATTATGTCTACATATATTATTGGTGATATTCACGGTTGCTATCGTGAACTACGCGATTTACTTGAAAGTGTTAATTTCGATCCACAACAAGATACAGTATGGTTAACAGGCGACTTAGTTGCCCGTGGACCGGAATCTCTTCAAGTATTGCGCTATGTTAAAAGTCTGGGTACATCTGCTCGCATAGTCCTTGGCAATCATGATCTTCACCTATTGGGGATCTTCTGTAAAATTAGTCGTAATAAACCCAAAGATAATCTTGATGAATTATTAAATGCACCAGATATCGATGAGTTGATTAATTGGTTACGCCGCCAACCTCTGTTACAGATTGATGAAGAGAAAAAAATAGTCATGACCCATGCAGGTATTACACCTCAATGGGACATAGACACGGCACGTATGTGCGCAAGGGAAGTTGAGGCTGTATTATCCAGTGACGCTTACCCACTCTTTATTGACTCTATGTATGGCGACATGCCAAACAATTGGTCAGACAGCCTTATGGGCTTAGCACGTTTGCGTTTTAGTACTAATGCATTAACGCGTATGCGTTACTGCTTTCCAAACGGACAGCTTGATATGGTCTGTAAAGAAACACCAGATAGAGCCCCCTCTCCACTTAAACCGTGGTTTGCACTACCGAGTAAGATCCCTGAAGATTACGCGATCTTTTTTGGTCATTGGGCTTCGCTAGAAGGAAAATTCGCACCTGAGCATATCTATCCAATGGATACAGGCTGTTGCTGGGGAAGCGATTTAACCTTATTTCACTGGGAAACCAAACAGTTTCACAGACAACAATCATATCAAAAACGTCGTAAAGAATAAGTTAACTCGCTAATATTTAAATGTAATCAGTAAATATTGAGTTAAAAAGCAATAAAAAATGGAGCTAAATGCTCCATTTTTATATTCAATAATTAACTGATCAAATTAATACTAAACTCTTTTATTCAATATCTCAAAACAAACGCCATGCGTATTGTTTTCATCAGCTTCATGAAATTCCGTGAATTCTGAGTCCCACTCATCAGGTTCATAAATAGGAAAATGAGTATCACCGATAACTTCCGCATCTACATGTGTCAGATAAAGTTTGTTTGCGAGTGGAAGAAATTGTTGATATACCTTACCACCACCGATAACCATCACTTCGTCGGCGCCTTCAACGGCCTGAGCAGCTGCGAGAGCTTCTTCAACCGATGTTACCCAAATAACACTGCTATCCGCACCAGGTTGGCTACTTAATACAATATTAACACGCTGTGGTAATGGACGACCAATTGACTCATAAGTAACACGCCCCATGATCACTGGTTTATTTAAAGTATTACGTTTAAACCAAGCCAGATCGCCAGGTAAATTCCAAGGCATTGCTTTTTCCATGCCGATAACCTGATCGATCGCCAATGCTGCGATTAAGCTAATATTCATCTAATCACCTTAGAAGCTAAATATAAAAATTGTGCACACTATACGGAAACAGAATTGCTACGTCGACTAAATTTAAACTTCCTTAAACAAGAACCAATAACTTATACTCGGACAATAAAATTTAATAGTCAGAATAACATTAAAAAACAAATCATAACAAAGAGATCGTAAAATGTACGAAACCACTATCATGATTGCCACTATTGCAACCCTTGGCATGCTTTCTCCAGGCCCTGATTTTTTCTTGATCATTAAAAATGCAGCTCGCTATCAGCGTTCTGCCGCACTAATGACAGCACTAGGTATTATCGTTGCGATTGCATTACACATGACTTACTGCGTCGCAGGGCTCGCCGTATTAATAACCACAACACCTTGGCTATTTAATATTTTAAAATATGCAGGTGCTGTCTATTTAATTTGGATTGGCATTAAAAGTTTACTACCTCAATCAGGTCAGCATGTTGACTTAAATAATACTCAACATGAAATAGTCTCATTTAAGAAAGCCTTTATGCAGGGATTTCTATGTAATGTATTGAATCCTAAAGCTACACTGTTTTTTCTGGCAATTTTTACGCAGGTATTAAGCGTTGACTCAACCCTAAATGAAAAACTTTGGTTTGCCTTTATTATTTGGGGCTTGGGTGCTATCTATTGGCCAATACTGGTATTTCTTATCCAAAGCGCACCAGTTCGCAGAGGTTTATCTAAAGTACAAAAATATGTCGATAGAGTACTGGGCGTAATTTTAATTGCATTCGGAATTCGTGTCGCCCTGAGCTAATGACGATATTTAGCTAATCAAAAGTAACCACTAGCAGTAAGCTCGCGACTAGATCATTTGATCGCTAATTAACCAGAATTAAAACGAATAAAAGCAGGCATAGTGCCTGCTTTTATTTTGCAATACGCATATTGTTACTCTTGGGGTGTCACAACAAGTTGACCCACTGATCCTAAATCCGCTTTTTCCAAGTTTTGACTATAGAATAAAAATGGAAAATGATTATAAGATGGCTGCATCATTTGAACCAATAATTCAGTTCGTCCATCAACCCAAACCGTGTCTTTCCAACCAAAATCTTCCGGTTGAGTTGGCTGGCCATTACGATTAATCACTTTAAAACGTACGCCTTCAATATGAAATGCTTGAGGTACACTACTCGTCACAGTCCAACGCTCCCAGCTACCTTGACGGCTGGTGATATCCACTCGGTTGGTGTCAATCGTCACATTATTAATACCATATGGCTCATCAAGACGAATATCACGATTAGTAATCGACGATGTAACCTGCGTTTTATCATCCACAAGCTGCGTAGGTAAACCATCTGTGACTAATGACATTAAACCCGTTGCTTTAATCGTTAAAACATTCGTTGAAATTAATGAAGACGATGGTTCAAACAGCCCTTTGACTCTATCCATAAAGGTTGCCGACTCACCAGCCGTGATTGTTAGCTCTTGCGTTTTTGCCATATCAATCAATACTTCTCTACGCTCCCCTGGCGCGAGAGGTAATTCTTGAATATTTACTGGAGCCGTCAAAAATCCTTGGTCTGACGCTATCATCGCAAACGGCCTACCATCACTGATTTTCATCACATAGCGTCTAGAATTTGAGGCATTAAGTAACCTTAAACGGATCCAACCACGGGAAACTTCAAGGTAGGGATCTTGAACACCATTGACTAATAATGAATCACCAATAAAGCCATTTTCATCAGCCTGATATTCAGGCACACCAAAGTTATCTAATCGTTTATCTTGAATAATGATAGGAAAATCATCAACGCCATAATGTTTTGGTAAGCGTAAATTTTTACTCGATTCATCGTCAACTATCCACATACCAAGTAGACCATTATGAATCTGCTCTCCCATCTTTCCTTGGGTGTTCGCATGATACCAAAGTGTGGCTGCATTTTGACGAATAGGGATCACCGGCGACCAATCCGCATTTGGTGAAATCAGTCTTGCCGCACCACCAACTTGCGTCCCCGTGATTTGTAAACCACTGATCGTCATTGATACAGCATCAGGCAACCTATTACTGTAAATCAGTTTTAGATCATCGCCATCTTTTACTCTAATTGTTGGTCCAGGTGATGACCCATTAACTCCCCATACATCAGCAGAATACTTGCCATCAAAAGACCAATGTATTTTCTGTAATGTTAAAAATAGAGGCTGACCTGAGCGAGATTCTAATAATGGTGGAACCGGAAGTAGGGTTGTTCCATTAGCACTAGCATTACTAGGCACATAAGACATACACAAAGCCACCCCTGCAATAAGAAGGGACTGACACCGACTGAATGACATAAATTCTCCGCTAAACAAAAATTCCAGCGCTTATTATTATTAGATATTTTAAATTACAAGCCATTTATATGGCTAATTTTAGGTTAGCGCCAGCAATATCACGCCTTAGACGCAATGATTTTATACTGAAATAAAATTTGGTGTCATGATATCGCGAAAAAAGATTAAACTCTAAAAATATCTTTGCAAATAATTAAAATTTAACTAATTGGAATATAAATAATAAGGGTATTTAGGTAAAACAATTGAGGCTGACAAGCGGAAAAATTGAAGTTGTCCCAATAAACAGACAAAAAACATGATCCCAACCATTAAAATGGTCGTTTAGAAATGTTTATTATTTAACGAGCTAGGCTCTTAATAAGTAAAGTTGCAGATGGAAAGCAAAACAAAACTCACCCACCAACAACTTTAAATACGATTGCTATCTTATTGCTTATTCAACTCAGCAACTTCCCTATCTAGCTCTTTTATCTTAGCTTCCATCAAGCGATGACAATATTCGGATAATTCCCTCACTTGCTCGCGAGTGTATTTTGACGTATCTATTGGATCGAGCATTTCAACAATCACATAACCATTATTCCAACGATTAAGTTTAATCTTTCCTTCTGTGCTAGAAACACAAACAGGAACAATAGGCACACCTGCTGCTATTGCTGCATGAAAGGCACCCGTTTTAAATGGCAGCAAGCCACGACCACGGCTACGCGTTCCTTCAGGAAACATCCAAACTGATATTTTACGTTTAATAATTTGGTCTGAAACCTGTGAAATCGTATTATGCGCCTTTGATCGGTTTCCTCGGTCAATAAGGATATTGCCCGTGATCCAATATAAAAAACCAAAAAACGGAATAAATAATAGACTACGCTTACCTACCGTTACCGTTCTTGGTTGAACCCCATTAGACATGGTTACCATATCGTAATTATTTTGGTGATTACCAATATAAATACTGGGCCCATAATTTTTCGCCGCTGGAGGTATACGGTCTACCAGTTTAATGCCTAACACTTTATGCAGTTTTCCAAACAAATGTGAAAAGGTCATCACATGTTTTGGATTACGAGGGCTAAGTAAACAATAAATTCCGCCAACAACACAGACCAATATTGTATATATCAAAACCAAAATCGCTCGAATAAGCGCTAACATACTCTTCCTCAAATCGTTAAAACTCCCTCAAAGCTATTTAACCAACACAGATACATTGTGAACGTATTTTACGCCCCGAATCACCTATTTTAATATTCATCGGGGTAGTTTTAATCACCGCATGTCGCTGTTTAAACAACTTTAGGGATATTATTAATTTTAGTCTACAGAATCAATCTCGATCCGCTCGATATTATGAAGCCCGCGTGGTAGAGATGTTCCTTTACGTCCACGCTCTGAACGATATTTCTGTAAATCTTCTGGCTTAAATTTCAGTTTTCGCTTGCCATAATAAAGCGTCATCGAACCTTGACTAGGTAAAACCATCAGCCAAGTCAATAGATCTTCGCCACTTGCAGCCTGAGAACCCGTAATATTGATTATCTTATTACCTTTACCCTTTGAAAGCTGCGGCAAATCGGCAACTGGGAATATCAACATACGCCCAGCTTTAGTAATTGCCAACAAGAGATCTTCTTGTTCGTTATGCAGCTCAATAGGTGAGAGAACTTTTGCATTTTCAGGTAATGATATTAAAGCCTTACCGGTTTTATTTTTAGTCACCAAATCGCTAAAGGTACAGATAAAACCGTAACCCGCATCGGATGCCATTAAATATTTTTGCTCTTCAGGCGCCATTAGAACATGCTCAATAGACGCGCCTGGTGGCAATGTAAGTTTACCTGTTAAAGGCTCGCCTTGGCTACGTGCTGACGGTAATTCCAACGGGTCAATCGCGTAGCTACGCCCTGTAGTATCAAGGAACACTGCAGCTTGATTAGTTTTTCCTCGGGCCGCCTCTTTAAAGCCATCCCCTGCTTTATAACTCAGGTTAGTAGGCTCAATATCATGCCCTTTTGCACTACGCACCCAGCCCATATCAGATAACACGACAGTAATTGGCTCTGAAGGTAGGATTTCGTGCTCACTCATCGCTTTCGCTTCTTCACGCTCGTGCAATGGTGAACGTCGGTCATCACCATATATTTTTGCATCAGCCTGAATTTCTTTTTTGATAAGTGTATTCAGTTTACGTTCGGAACCTAAAATACTTTGTAGTTCATCGCGTTCTTTCGCGAGTTCATCTTGCTCACCACGAATTTTCATTTCTTCGAGTTTAGCTAAATGACGGAGTTTTATCTCAAGGATCGCTTCAGCCTGTGTATCCGAAATATTAAAACGCGACATTAAAACAGGCTTCGGTTCATCTTCTGCACGAATGATTTCAATGACTTCATCAATATTGAGATAAGCAATTAATAAACCATCTAAAATATGCAGGCGTCTTAAGACTTTTTCTAATCGATGGCTTAAACGATTTCGAACGGTTTGGCGCCGATAAACTATCCATTCGTTCAGGATCTCAACCAATCCTTTTACTGATGGTCGATGATCTAAACCAATCATATTCAGATTGACGCGATAACTTCTTTCTAAATCGGTCGTTGCAAACAAGTGAGTCATCACTTGCTCTAAGTCAACGCGATTACTTCGAGGAACAATCACTAAACGTGTTGGGTTCTCATGATTAGATTCATCACGTAAATCCTCCACCATAGGTAATTTTTTCGAACGAATTTGGCTTGCGATTTGTTCTAAGATTTTAGCGCCGGAAACCTGATGAGGTAATGCGGTAATAACTGCATTACCATCCTCTTTTTCCCAAATTGCGCGCATACGCACAGAGCCTTTCCCCGTTTGATATATCTTTCGAAGATCATGAGGAGAAGAAATAATCTCCGCTTCGGTTGGGTAATCAGGCCCTGGAACAAACGTCATAACATCATCAAGCGTTAAGGTTGGTTTTTCCAGCAAAGCAATAACGGCATTAGCGACTTCTCGCGCATTGTGTGGTGGAATATCTGTCGCCATTCCCACCGCAATACCCGTCGTACCATTAAGTAGAATATTTGGTAAACGCGCTGGCAACATTTTAGGCTCATTTAATGTGCCATCAAAGTTAGGCACCCAATCAACCGTGCCATGAGCAAGTTCACTCAACAACGTTTCTGCATATTTAGATAAGCGAGATTCGGTATAACGCATGGCAGCAAATGATTTAGGATCATCCGGTGCCCCCCAGTTACCTTGCCCATCAACTAATGGATAACGATAAGAGAATGGCTGAGCCATCAAAACCATAGCTTCATAGCAGGCACTATCACCATGAGGGTGATATTTACCTAATACGTCCCCGACGGTTCTCGCCGATTTTTTATATTTTGCCGCATTGCTCAGTCCGAGTTCAGACATCGCATACACGATACGACGCTGGACAGGTTTTAGTCCATCGCCAATAAAGGGTAACGCCCTATCCATGATGACGTACATCGAATAGTTCAGATAGGCGCTCTCAGTAAAGGCGTGGAGCGGTAAGCGCTCTACGCCATCATGAGTAATTTCACTCATTGAATACGTTCCTTACTCTTTCTCATCACATGGAGGATGTTAAACATCAATTTCTGCCATATCGCCTTTTTCTTGCAACCAATTACGGCGGTCTTCAGAACGTTTTTTCGCCAAAAGCATATCCATAACAGCAAGAGTTTCTGGATAATTTTCATCATCGATGACTAGCTGAACAAGGCGACGCGTATTTGGATCTAGCGTCGTTTCACGTAGCTGAAGTGGGTTCATTTCCCCCAAGCCTTTAAAACGTTGTACGTTTGGTTTGCCTCTTTTACGGCTTAACTTGTCAAGAATTGCATTTTTTTCGCTTTCATCTAAAGCGTAGTGTGTCTCTTTACCCAAGTCGATACGATATAACGGAGGCATTGCCATATAGACATGCCCTGCTTTCACTAACGCAAGGAAATGGCGCACAAATAATGCACACAGTAGTGTCGCAATATGTAATCCATCGGAGTCTGCATCCGCAAGAATACAGACTTTACCGTAGCGAAGCTGGCTAAGATCTTCACTATCAGGGTCCATACCAATGGCTACTGAGATATCATGGACCTCTTGTGAGGCTAATACCTCATCAGAAGAGACTTCCCAAGTGTTTAAAATTTTACCGCGCAACGGCATAATAGCTTGATATTCACGATCACGAGCCTGTTTAGCAGAGCCACCAGCAGAGTCCCCTTCCACAAGAAACAACTCTGTCATGCTTAAATCTTGCGAACTACAATCCGCTAATTTGCCCGGTAAAGCTGGACCGCTAGTTAATTTCTTACGAACCACTTTTTTCGCAGCACGCATACGGCGTTGTGCGCTGGATATCGCCATTTCAGCTAACTGTTCTGCAACTTGAACGTTTTGATTCAACCACAAACTAAAAGCATCTTTGAGAACACCGGAAACAAAGGCCGCACACTGGCGAGAAGAGAGACGCTCTTTCGTTTGCCCAGCAAATTGCGGGTCTTGCATTTTAACTGAAAGAACGTAAGCGCAGCGTTCCCAAATATCATCCGCCGATAATTTAACGCCCCGAGGTAAGATATTGCGAAACTCACAAAACTCACGCATCGCATCAAGTAGGCCTTGGCGCAAACCATTAACGTGAGTTCCCCCTTGAGCAGTTGGGATTAAATTAACATAACTTTCAGTAAGTAATTCGCCACCTTCTGGTAGCCATAACAATGCCCATTGAGCGGCTTCCGTTTCACTAGAAAAATCACCTGTAAACGGTTTTTCTGGCAATGTTTCTAGTCCATCGACTGATTCCATTAAATAATCAGTCAATCCATCCGTATAGCACCAGCTTTGCTCTGTATTATTGAGCTGATCCTTAAACGTAATTTTCACGCCAGGGCATAAAACTGCTTTTGCTTTTAGGTTGTGCATTAAACGCGAAACTGAAAATTTAGGACTATCAAAATAGCTAACATCTGGCCAAAAACGCACGCTAGTACCTGTGTTACGTTTGCCACAGGTCCCAATAACATGCAGTTCTTCTACTTTGTCGCCATTTTCAAAAGCAATTTGATGAATTTGTCCATCACGGCGTACTTTAACTTCAATACGTTTTGATAATGCATTTACAACAGAGATACCAACCCCATGTAATCCACCTGAAAACTGGTAATTTTTGTTTGAAAACTTACCACCGGCATGAAGCTGGCTTAAAATAAGCTCAACAGCAGAAACTTTCATTTCGGGGTGAATATCAACAGGCATGCCACGCCCGTCATCAATAACTTCTAATGATTGGTCGGGATATAAAATAACCTCGATGTGCCCCGCATGACCTGCTAAGGCTTCATCAACACTGTTATCAATTACTTCTTGTGCCAAATGATTCGGTCGACTGGTGTCCGTATACATACCAGGACGACGACGAACAGGCTCCAAACCACTGAGAACTTCAATGTCCTCTGCGTTATAACTAGATTGAGTCATATTGTCATTCTGCGGTAATAGGTGATTAGTTGAATTATACTCGCCATACACAAAGTTGCATGTATCTTGAATCATTAGGTCTATATATGTTAAACAATTCAACTAGTAAGTTACTGTTGATAATAACAGTGTATATGCGTTTTGACACTATTTCTCTGCTAAATCCAGAAAATGTATCATTTGAGGGAAGTAAGCTTCAAAACCAACAAATGCATGATTACCGCCAGATTCAACTGTTTGTTTACTCTTAGAAAGATAGGCAACAGCTTCACGATAATCGAGTACTTCATCACCCATCTGCTGTAATAACCAAATCAAATTAGGCGATCTTAGCTGCTCAATATGCAGGGACTTTAACTCATCTATGTGCTTAGATTCCAGTAGATATTTTTCTTGTGTATAAGGATTCGTGTTCTCCCCTAAATAATCTTGCAGTAGATCAAAAGGGCGAACGGCTGGATTAACTAAGACGGCGGGCAGTTGATAACGCTCAGAAAACCAAATAGAAAAATATCCCCCAAGGGACGAACCCACTAAACCTATTTTCTCATGCTGATACTGCATAATAATATCATTTAAGACAGCTTCAGCTTGCTTTGGGTAATTGGGTAATTGCGGCACAATCATATTGATATGTGGATAATTTTTTTCAACCCATTGTTTTAGGCTACTCGCCTTAACCGACTGAGGTGAACTATTAAAACCATGTATATAAAGTAGTGTCGACATAAGCTAATTAGTAACCATCTGAATTTAAGTCAGGGTTAAACTCTCTTGTCTCTAAACGATGAACAACGGTATTAACCTGCCTTTTACCTTGCGCATCTACTGTCAATTCAAGATAGCGCCAACCCGGCGCAACAGTATCCAATGCAAAATTAGTACAATGTGGCTTAAACTGCACACAAGTAGATGGCGTAGCCAACAAGCGAATACCATGCCAATATTCATCCATCTCTTGGTGAATATGCCCACACAGCATTGCTTTAACATTTGAATATTTTTTTAAATAATCAGCTAAAGTATGTGAATTTCGCAGACTATGTTGATCAAGCCATGTGCAGCCGGAAGATAGCGGGTGATGATGCAACATGATAATCGTTGTACGTTCTGGCTCATTATCTAAACAACACTTCATCCACTCCAATTGCTGTTCAGATAACTCACCGTGTGCAACATCTTGTAGTTGGCTATCAAGCATCAAAATCTGCCATTCTTTATCAATCAAAATTTGCTTTGCACTCGATATACCTGCCACTCTTAAGGATTCAACCATTGCTGGTGGATAATCATGATTGCCGGGTAACCAAACGCAAGGCGCAGATATTCTTTCAATACCCGTCGCAAAATGTTGATAAGCTTTCGGAGATTGATCTTGGACTAAGTCCCCTGTTGCCACAATGAGGTCAATAGGTAGATTTTGTTCTATAATAGCATCAAGTACCGCTTGATAACTTCGGTAAGTGTTAATCCCTAAAAGGGTATTTTCCGTATCAGCAAAAAGATGCGTATCAGTAACCTGTAAAATTCTCACGACTTTCGAGTTCTTTGCAGTCACTTCAAGCTGGCTGTCCAAAAGTATTCCTTTTCCTTAAATATTATTTATACCCTAACTTATTCTATTCACTATAACTATTCTAAATAATTTAAGTTGTAAGAAGGCGGCAAATGAAGCTATCCCAAGGAGCACACATCAGTATGTAACTTGGGTTGCTAAAAGCAGCCAACGAACTTACAGCTTAAAGTATGACGAGTAATTTGAAGTATGACGAGTAATTAGTTAAATATCTGCCAATTAGCACACACTTCCCTAAGATTAATTGTTATTTAAAACAGATTCATCCATTTTTCATAAAGTTTTTGATAATTGAGCTGTAACCACTGAATTGCGATTACCGTTGCTGCGTTATCAATCGTACCATTTTCAACCCACTTATAAGCTTGCTCACGGCTGACCACATGTACTCGAATATCTTCATTTTCAGTCTTCAAGCCATGAATACCGTTAGCTTTCGTACTATCTACCTCACCGATATAAACATGCATACGCTCGGTAGTGCCGCCTGGACTAGAAAGATAGCTAAGCGCTTTTTCAGCGCGCCCTATTGTTAAACCGGCTTCTTCAATAGATTCACGGCGAATGACATCTTCTGCTGATTCATTCAGTTCAATCATACCGGCCACTGCTTCAAGTAGCCAAGGTGTCTCGCTCGTCTCGATGGCAGGCAAACGAATTTGCTCAATTAAAACAACACTATCAGTTTTAGGGTCATAGGGTAAAACAACGCCTGCGTGCCCGCGTTCGAAAACTTCCCGTGTTATCTCATTACTCCATGAACCTTCAAATAATCGATGGCGAAAACGATATTCAGTCATTTGAAAAAAACCATTAAATAATTTACGCTTAGATATTATCTCAATATCTTTTTTACCATATTTAACAGGTGATTCTGTTTTATCTACCATCATGTTCTCCTGAGATCTTAATTTCCTGATTAAGGAAAAATTGTGGATTAAAACAGTTTTTGAGGTTTTTTAACCTCAAATGAGGTAATGTTTAAACTATTAAGACAAAATGGCACAAAAGGCTACCGTTATCATAAGCGATCCTCTGTTACAATGAGCGCCATTATTCATATATATGAGCAACAATAAGCCTATTTATTATTGTCTCTAAAACTGTTGATATTATAGGAGTAATAATTAACTCCTATAATATCAGTAGCAACTATCAAACATCATGATAGATTTAGACAACAGGCTCAACATAATTTGCTGTTTAATCAAGGAATCCAAATGAAGAAACTGCTTCCCCTCTTTATTGCAATGAGTTTTGTGGGTCTCAGTGCCAATAGCTATTCAGAAGATTTACTACAGGTTTACCAAAAATCGAAAGAAAGTAACCCTGAGCTCAGAAAAACATTAGCAGAACGTAACCAAGCTTTTGAGAAAATTAATGAAGCGCGTAGCCCATTATTACCGCAATTAGGCTTAGGTGCTGGTGCTACCTATGGTAGCGGCTATCGTGATGCAAGAAATACAGAAAGTAATGGTCTAAATGCATCATTAAAATTATCTCAAACCGTTTTTGATATGTCTAAATGGCGTCAACTGACCCTGCAAGAAAAAACAGCAGGCATTTCTGATGTAACTTATCAAACTGGTCAACAACAACTTATTTTAGATACAGCAACCGCGTATTTTAACGTGTTGAAAGCTATTGATGCTTTATCTTATATTGAAGCAAATAAAGAAGCTGTTTATCGCCAATTAGACCAAACAACTCAACGCTTTAATGTCGGTTTAGCAGCAATTACTGACGTGCAAAACGCCCGTGCTAACTATGATAGCGTTATCGCTCAAGAAGTTGCTGGCCGTAATGACTTAGAAAATGCGGTAGAAAAATTACGCCAAGTCAGTGGTGTTTATTACGTACAACTTGCATCACTGAATATCGATCGTTTTAAAACAACTGATCCTGATAACGTTGATGTGATTTTGAAAGAAGCAGAAGAGCGTAACCTTAGTTTGCTCAGTGCGCGTTTAGCGCAAGATGTTTCGCGTGAAAATATTCGTTTAGCTGAAACAGGCCATATGCCAACGGTAAGTCTTGATGCTTCAACGAGTGTCACCAATACGAATAACCACGGTAGCGGCTACGACAACTTATCTAATAGCGCACGAAACAGTTATAACGGTCAAAATAGTATCGGCTTAACCTTGAGTGTACCTATTTACTCAGGCGGCGCGACTAGTTCACAAGTTGAACAAGCACAGTACGGTTTCCAAGGTGCAAGTGAGCAACTTGAAAGCATTTATCGTAATGTTATTCAGCTCGTCCGTTCATCTTATAACAACATTTCATCATCTATCAGTAGCATCAACGCCTATAAACAGGTGGTTGTTTCTGCTCAGAGCTCTTTAGATGCAATGGAAGCCAGTTATCAAGTGGGAACCCGTACGATTGTTGATGTATTAACAGCGACGACTGCGCTTTATCAAGCAAAACAAAGCCTATCTAACGCACGTTATGACTACATGATTAACCAACTGAATATTGAATTTGCTCGCGGTACATTGAACGAAGAAGATATTGCTCGTCTCAATGCAAGCTTAGGCAAAGAAATTTCAACTGCGCCAAATAGTATTATTCGTAATATTGATGCGCCAAAAATTCAATAATCTTGAATTAATGAAAAATAACCCGCTAAATTTGCGGGTTATTTTTTATCTGAAATCCATCACATACTATCTAATACGATAAAAATGCGGTAAAAATCATGTTTTAACGATATTAGATCCGTTACCTTAGTTTTCAACCACTCTTTTTATAAAATTCAGCCAATTCCCAACTAGCTAATCATCTCGACACATCAAAACTCAGCATTGATTAATTAACTGATTTAAAACAAAAATAATAAATTCATTAGCCGAGTTATGAGAATTAAACACTAAAAAATGGCATAAATTTATAAAAATGATAACTTCGCCCTATTTATACTATATTTCTGCTTTAATTTTCAGCGTATTTCACCTATCCTAGAGTGAGGAAATTAACATCTTACTTTTATTCAGGGCAATTACCATGACCATGAAGCGCACCAAAAATATTAATCAAAACGCCTTCCGTAAGTCTTGGCGTTCATATCGTTTAGCGCCTGTCGCTGTAGCGGTCAGTGCTGTATTTATGCTTTCAGCCTGTGAAGAAAGCGACGAAACAGTATCTCTGTATACTAACGCTCAAGATTGTAGCCAAGCAAATCCATCGCAAGCTGAGCAATGTACAATTGCTTATAATAATGCTTTGCAAGAAGCAGCAAAAACCGCGCCTAAATATGCAACTCAAGCAGACTGTATTGCTGAGTTTGGTGAATCAATGTGTACCCAAGCACCCGCTCAAGCAGGTATTGCAGGAACTAGCTCAACAAATGGCGAGCAAACTGCACAAGCTCAAAGTGGCGGCGGCAGCATGTGGATGCCATTAATGATGGGCTACATGATGGGTCGTATGATGGGCGGTGGCGCTGCATCTCAACCACTATTTAGTTCCAAAAACCCAGCGAGCCCAGCCAATGGTAAATTTGTTGACTCAACAGGTAAAAGCTATGGTTCTGCAACTGCCGGTGGCCGTTCAATCAGTGTACCAAAAACAGCTATGGCACCTAAACCGCCAACAACTTCAACAGTCACTCGTGGTGGGTTTGGTGATAGCGTGAATAAGCAAGCAATGGCTCAACGTTCTTCTTCATCTTCAAAATCAACCTCTTCCCGTTCAATGGGTGGTTGATAAGTAATGAAACGCGTCCCTATTGTTGAGCGCCCTAATTGGCGTGAAAAAGCGTCTGAGTTTGGTTTTGAATTTCACACTATGTATGGCGAACCATACTGGTCTGAAGATGCCTACTATCAATTCACCACCGCTCAAATTGAAGAGCTTGAAGATGCAACCACTGAGTTGCATCAAATGTGCTTGAAAGTTGTTGAGCGCGTGGTTGAAAGCGATGAACTACTTGCTCGTTTTCAAATTCCTAAGCATTGCTGGGAGTTCGTACGTAGCTCTTGGAAAAGTGAGCAACCATCACTGTACTCAAGACTTGATCTCGCCTATGACGGTGTAAATCCACCTAAATTGCTTGAGAACAATGCAGATACGCCAACCTCTTTGTATGAATCTGCATTTTTTCAATGGATCTGGTTAGAAGATCAAATTGAAGCCGGAAAACTGCCTGAAAACGCCGATCAATTTAACAGTATTCAAGAACAGTTGATCGAACGCTTTACTCAGTTAAAAGATCAATACGGTTTTCGTCTTCTGCATATGTCTTGTTGCCGTGATACGGATGAAGACAGAGGCACCGTACAATACTTGCAAGATTGTGCTAATGAAGCAGGCGTCGCGACTGAATTTTTATATATTGATGAAATTGGTCTTGGCGAAAAAGGTGAGTTCTCCGATACACAAGATCAGGTTATCAGTAACCTGTTCAAGTTATATCCTTGGGAATTTATGCTAAGAGAAATTTTCTCAACCAAATTGCAAGATGCTGGCGTTCGCTGGTTAGAACCTGCATGGAAGAGTATTATTTCCAATAAAGCGCTATTACCGATGCTATGGGAAATGTTCCCAGATCACCCTAACCTGCTAGCAGCTTATTTCGCTGATGGTAGTAAACCTGAACTCGATAGTTATGTCATTAAGCCACTTTTTTCTCGTGAAGGGGCGAATATCAAAATTATCGAACACGGCAAAGAAATTGCAGCTGTCGATGGTCCATATGGTGAAGAAGGTATGATTATTCAGCAATTCCATCCACTTCCTCAATTTGAAGGTAGTTACACTTTAGTCGGAAGCTGGCTCGTGAATGATCAAGCCGCAGGGATCTGTATTCGTGAAGATAAAGAATTGATCACTCAAGATTTATCGCGTTTTTACCCACACACGATCATCGACTAAGACTCAAGCAATAAATATCTCTAGCCCAAAAAACAGAATAGATCTGTATTTGGGCTTTTTTATGCACTTTTTATATGAATTTCACCCATTTTGCTATGCCACTTCTAAATCATTTAACTTTCGAACTAGCACTACGCAAATCCATCTTAAAGAAACTTTTTCTTACTTTTTAGATTTTGTATCCAAAGAGATAAGAGCACTCTCTCAATAATTCAAGTTTCGAGTTAACCCGATATGAATTTACCTTAAAGAAAGTTTTCTTGTTTTTTTAGACTTTCCATCTAAAAAGTTCGAAGTGTTCCCTAAATAATTCGAGTTACAGGTAGGCGGCAAGCGAAGCTATCCCGATGAGCATACATAAGTATGTGATTCGGGTAGCTTTGTGTAGCCAACACCCCTGTAGCTCGAAGTATGACGGGAACTATATCAACAAAGAACTAGCCGATAACAACAGACATCATACTCAACGACCCCGAAACCACCCCCTCGATAGGAACTGAAATAGGCTCACTGCCATCCCAAGTCCCTAAGATTGGTAGAATCGGTAAAAAATGCTCTGGCGATGGATTAGACAACTTACCATCTTCACGATCTAAAGCTTTGCTCAATGGATGTGGTTTTTCATGGCTATTCAAATTATCATAAACAAACCGTTCAAATGTAAGTGCCCAAGGATAAGGTTCGGCAGCTGAATTTTGCCAATTCATCGCTCTTAAATTATGCACCACATTACCACTCCCCATAATTAGCACGCCTTCATCTCTTAGACTTGAGAGCTTTTGACCTAACTCATGGTGCCAAGCTGCGGGCTTCGAGCCATCAATACTCAATTGCACAACTGGGATGTCCGCTTGCGGATACATACGGACTAAAATTTCCCACGTTCCATGATCTAAACCCCATTCAGTTTTATCTAAAAAAATATCTTGTGGAGCTAATATCTCTGCTACTCGCTTAGCCAGTTCAGGAGAGCCTGGCGCAGGATACTGAATTTGATAGAGCTCATCAGGAAAGCCACCAAAATCATGAATTGTTTTAGGTTTTTGCATTGCCGTAATAGCAGTTCCATTGGTATACCAGTGCGCCGAAATCACCAAAATAGCGTTTGGTCTTGGTAACGTTTTGCCCAATTCTTCCCATGCTTTGGTGTATGGATTATCTGCAACCGCATTCATTGGGCTGCCGTGACCAATAAAAACAGCAGGCATTCTATTTGTGTGTTCAGAGGTATTGATTGACATGATAATTAAACTCCACTCAAAAGTGATTCTATTATCAGCATACGCTTTTTAGCGTGAAACACAGTGGGGTAATTATGAGTATGATCATCAAAAAAATTGAAAAGGCCACAAAGGTGTGCAACTTCGTGGCCTAGCGCTATATGCTTAACGTATTAATTGACTAACTTATCCTGCTTTTTTAGCTAGTTGCTCACGGTAATTAACGAGATCTTCAATCGTCACAACCGTTAAACCGTGCTCTCTTCCGAAAGCAACAACTTCAGGTGTGCGAGCCATTGAACCATCTTCATTCGTCAATTCACACAAGACACCCGCCGGTTTGAAACCTGCCATTGTTGCCAAATCAATTGATGCTTCCGTATGACCGCGGCGCGCCAACACACCACCTTCACGTCCACGTAATGGAAATACGTGTCCAGGGCGGTTAATATCTGCCGGCACTGCATTGTCTGCGATAGCGGTATGGATAGTCGTGGTACGATCCGCCGCAGAAACGCCCGTTGTAACCCCTTTCGCAGCTTCAATCGTGACAGTAAATGCAGTTTGGTTTTGGCTAGTGTTATTTTCCACCATCATAGGGATATCAAGTTGTTTGCGACGTTCTTCGGTAATACATAAGCAAACAATCCCGCTGCTATAGCGAATAGTAAATGCCATTTGTTCCGTCGTCATTGTTTCGGCAGCAAAAATAAGGTCGCCTTCGTTCTCACGATCTTCATCATCAAGAACAAGAATACCCTTACCTTGGCGTAGTGCTTCTATAGCATTTTCAACACGTTCGTTCGGGTTACCGAATTCTGAAAGTAGCGTCTGATTCATGGTAAAAACCTCTTAAAAATGTAAATTATTTAGTTACCAGAATCAGGGCAGTCTTAGGAGTACGAGAAATGATGAATAGATAAATGAGCCATCGCCATTTATAAATTCAGGTATGCAGAACAATATTGTGCTAAATAGCACAAACATGCAGATACAGTTAATTCTCTCCCATCCGGACTATAACCGTCGGCTCCAGATTTACACTGGATCTGCTGACCTTTACCACCAAAATGATAAAGCGCTCGCGGGCTTCATGCTCGATGCATGTTACCGCCGGTGGGGACTTACACCCCGCCCTGAGATAAACGCAATTAATATAGCGCCAATATTTCGACTGTGCAACGATGAAAATCAATATTGGAGAATCACTCACATTTTTCGTCAATAAAAATGAATGACTTAGTCGATAATGAGCGAAACCAACACTACCTCAACCAGAACTATGATGCGTAAAGGGAATAAAGAGGTTTATTGATTGCCCTGCAAGTATTAAACTACTGAAAACCTTTTTACTAAAAATTTAAGGACCCGCGAATGCTCGATCCGAAAAAACTTGAACAAGTTGCACGTCAAATCCAAGGCGCTTTACCACAAGGTGTCCGTGATTTAGGTGAAGACTTTGATAAAAAACTACGCTCACTATTACAATCACAACTTGGCAAACTTGATTTAGTCAGTAGAGAAGAATTCGATATTCAGACTCAAGTTTTATTGCGTACTCGTGAAAAACTCATGCAAATGGAACAGCGCGTTAGTGCACTGGAAGCACGTTTTAATGACGATAACGTGACCGAAGAAAAGTAAGCTCATTAATTGACGGGTAAAGTGATTTCAATTAATGAGTCACTTTATTTGAAAAATTCAAATAGATATTTAGCTATAAAACTATTTAAGCTATATTCATATGTATTTGAGGGTTTATAAAATATAAAGAAAAATATTTTTTCTCTTTTTAATTATCTTAAAAAATAACGTCTATATTGAGATTACATTTCGTGCCGTAATTCCCATTAAGCCTCAGATAATAAAAACACTAAAAAACAAATAATAATCAATTTGTTAGCTGTAATTTAAAATATCTCTTTATTATCTATTTAATCCTTATAATGTGTATTCACAATATTATTTTTTTAATCAATAGGTAAAAGCTATTTTATCAATCGATTAAACCAATGGCTATCTTTGATAAAAATCAAATCTAATTATATTAATTTATCCATTATAGGGTGTTGTCTATAAATTAATTAAAAATAATTAACCGCAATATCTCAAGGATAGTGTAATGAAAAAACTTACTCGTATTACGGTTGCCATCGTATTTTTGCTTTTATTTGGTTATTTCGGATTATCGGGCTATGTCTGGTATCATGATAATCAACGAAAGCTTAATAACGACATTCCCGCTTCAACGCTAGCGGAAAATACTCAAATCCTAAATTTTTTTAATGAAAAAGGATGTGATTACTGCCATACCCCGTCAACTGAATTACCCGCCTATGCATCGTTCCCAATCGCTAAGCAATTAATGGATTATGATATTCAACTTGGCTATAAATCCTTTAATCTTGAAACTGCTCGCGCAGCACTAATATCTGGGACAGCGGTTCCACAAAGTGAGCTAAATAAAATTGAATGGGTTATGCAAAATCATACAATGCCCCCTACTCGCTATGTCGCTCTTCACTGGGCAAGCAGTGTAAGTGATGAGGAACGCGCTAATTTACTTAGCTGGATAGCAAACCAGCGCAAACAGTATTATGCAAGTGCGGATACGGCAAAAGAGCACCTTAATGAACCCATTCAGCCCATTCCACAATCAATCGAAGTAGACGAACAAAAAGTTGCTCTTGGCTTTCGTCTTTATCATGACTCACGCTTATCAGGAGACAGCACAATATCCTGCGCGCACTGCCATGCATTGAATGCAGGGGGAGTTGATGGTCGTAAAACATCCATTGGTGTTGGTGGCGCAGTAGGACCAATCAATGCACCAACCGTCTTTAATTCCACATTTAATGTTGAACAATTTTGGGATGGAAGAGCTCCAACCTTACAAGTACAAGCCGGTGGCCCACCATTAAATCCAATTGAGATGGCATCTAAATCTTGGGATGAAATCATAAGTAAATTAGATAAAGATACCGTTTTAAAACAAGATTTTAATATCGTTTATCCTGAAGGATTTACGGGAGATACCATCACTGATGCGATTGCTGAATTTGAAAAAACATTAATTACGCCGAACTCCCCATTTGATAACTGGCTACGGGGTGATGAAAATGCGTTAACTGCTCAACAAAAACAAGGTTATCAGCTATTTAAGGAAAATAAATGTGCAACATGCCATGGTGGCGTGATCCTTGGCGGTCGCTCTTTTGAACCTCTCGGTCTGAAAAAAGACTTTGAATTTGGTGAATTACACCCGGCAGATATTGGTCGTATGAATGTGACCTCAGATGAGCGGGACAAGCTTCGCCAAAAAGTCCCTACTTTGCGTAATATTGCCTTAACAGCACCTTACTTTCACCGTGGTGATGTCGCCACAATGGATGAAGCTGTCAAATTAATGCTACGTTATCAAGTTGGTACTGAACTGCCTCAAAAAGATGTCGATGACATTGTGTCCTTCCTTGAGAGCCTAACGGGTGTATACACCCCGTATGTGCAACAAAGTAAAGCACACTAGCCTTTGATACTCATTAAATAATGTATAGCACCACAAACCATCAGCGTGGTGCTATTTTTTAAATTGTCATTAGTCATTTCTATCATCGTCTTTTCCATGGCGTAATTTTGGTTACACGCAAAAAAAAGCCCAATTTTGGCATCACACCAAGATTAGGCTCTATTAACAACCATCATTAATCCAAATTAATTAGCTTGTTTTCATGATGTTTTTAATAATATTTGTGGTGGAAATACCATCTTCAAAATTAAGTACCATAACCTCACCACCTGCTGCCCAAACCTCTACACTACCCGCGATATCTTCTGGGCGGTAATCACCACCTTTGACTAAAATATCAGGCAAAATTTCAGCAATTAAACGTTGCGGGGTATCTTCTTCAAACGGTACAACCCAATCGACGGCACCGAGAGCACCAAGCACAATCATACGCTGCTCTAATGGGTTAACCGGACGCGTTTCACCTTTCAAACGACGGGTTGAAGCATCACTGTTAACCGCCACAATTAACCTATCACCGAGCTTACGGGCATTGGCTAAATAAGAAACATGACCAGCGTGAAGAATATCAAAGCAGCCATTTGTCATAACTACGCGCTCACCACGCTGCCTAGCATTTGCAACCGCGAGCTTTAATTGATTTTCATCCATCACACCAAAACCGTTATCCGCTCGACCTCTGATGGCATTTTCAAGCTCAATAGGTGAAACCGTTGAAGTACCGAGTTTACCCACCACAACACCCGCTGCCGCATTGGCTAATGCGCAGGCCTCATGCAATGGGCGGCCTGAAGCGATTGATGCCGCTAATACGCCAATAACCGTATCGCCAGCACCAGTTACATCAAAGACTTCTTGTGCTTCTGTTGGCAGGTGTAAAGGCGCTTCGTCACGACGAATTAGACTCATGCCTTGTTCAGAGCGAGTAATTAACAATGCGGTCAAATCTAAAGATTCAAGCAATTGCATGCCTTTTTCTTCCACATCTTGATTATCTTTACAGCGACCCACAATTGCCTCGAACTCAGTCATATTAGGCGTCAATAATGTGGCACCGCGGTAGCGCTCAAAATTATTTCCTTTCGGATCAATCAAGACAGGCACACCCGCTTTATTCGCTAACGCTATCATTTTTTCAACTTGCGTTAGTGCGCCTTTCGCATAATCAGAAAGCACTAGTGCGCCAATATGCGGTAACGCTTGTTCAATGCGCTCTAACATTGGCTGAGCGTCTACGTTTTCAAAACCTTCTTCAAAATCCAATCGAATTAATTGTTGGTTACGCGATAAAACACGCAATTTAGTAATGGTTGGATGAGTAGGAATAGCTACAAAGTCACAACGAACTTTGACTGTATTTAAGGTCTCAGTCAGTGCTTTCGCCGCATCATCAATGCCAGTCAGCCCAACAAGGCGTGAATTTGCACCTAATGAAGCAATATTCATCGCTACGTTTGCCGCGCCGCCAGGACGCTCTTCAACCATTGTCACTTTAACAACCGGAACAGGAGCTTCTGGTGAGATCCGATTAGTCGGCCCATGCCAATAACGGTCTAACATGACATCACCAACAACTAGTACACCTGCTTGTTTATAATCAGGAAGTGTTACTTTCATCCCGTACTCCAGTTTTAAAAGAAATCTGATAATGAATAGCGCCAATATTAGCATATTGGATAATATCAGCTACAACTCAAATTGTTTAGGATATTAACCCGTCATACCTCAAGATATTGGCCCTAAATAGCGAGCCCAACTCTCAAGCACTAATTTTCTTTCATTTGAAAAACGGCCAATATCTACACGACTAGGAAGCGATTGCAACGATAAATGGTGAAGCTCATCACGTAGAGTGACATAGGCATGCGTTAATGCATCCGCTTCATCTTGAGGCATCAAATCATTTTTCGCCATTAACTCAAAAATACGTACATTATCTGACCACTTTGTTAAGACATCCTTCTTTGATGCAAAACGTAATACCAAATATTGTGCGATAAACTCAATATCCGTAATGCCGCCTGGGTCCGCTTTTAAATCAAATAAACTCTGTTCATGGCTGCCTAAATGCTGATGCATTTTCAAGCGCATATCACGCACTTGTTGGCGTAATACATCGGGGTCACGCACGGTACAAAGTGTTTCATGACGAATTTGATTAAATTTTTGCTGTAGCTGCGTATCCCCAAATACCATCCGCGCACGGATCAAAGCTTGATGCTCCCACGTCCATGCTTCATTTTGTTGATATTCGCCAAAAGATTGGATAGTACTCACCAACATACCTGACTCGCCAGAAGGTCTTAAACGTGCATCAACCTCATATAAAACACCCGAAGTCGTTCTAGTACTAAAAAGATGAATTATTCGTTGCGCGACACGTAAATAAAACTGCCATGCATCGATAGAGCGTTCCCCGTTAGTCACGACGTTTATTGGGCAATCAAAAATGAAAACTAAATCAAGATCAGAACTATAACCCAGCTCCCATCCCCCAAGTTTCCCATAACCTAATACCGCAAAACCATATTGTTTTTCATCTTGTTGCAATAAATGAGTTGGTTCGCCATAGCGTTTTGCCATTTTCTGCCATGCTTGATGCACAACAGCATCAATAATAGCTTCTGCCAAATAAGTCAGATGATCGCTTACTTTCATCACAGGTAAAACGCCAGAAATATCTTCTGCTGCAATGCGCAAAAGTTGAGCCTGCTTAAATTGACGTAATGCCTCGAGCTGCTGTTCTTCATCATCTTCTGGCACACGCATTAAATATTGACGCAATTCATCACGATAAGATGTTAAAGGTAAAGGTTGATATAAAGATTGAGGATCAAGAAGTTCATCGAGTAATAATGGATGCTGAGCCAATTGTTCGGCTATCATTGGTGAAGCCGCACATAAGCGGATCACATGAGTTAGCACCTCATCAAACTCAAGCATCAGTTCAAGGTAAGTGGTTCTACTAACAATACTGAGTAGCAATGGAGTCATCCGCTCAATGACCTGCCCTGCATCATCTCTCTCACCCACTTTGGCGAGCAATTTTGGCATTAATTCATCAAGCACATCACGACCTCTCGGGCCTATTGTGCGTTTATTCAAATCATGACGAAACATCAAAATGGCATGAATAATTTTTTGTGCAATCTCTTCATCTGCTGACGGCAAATATGTTGCAAGTTCTTCTTTAGATAATTCACTTTGCCAAAGGGTGATATAAATTTCATCACAAGTATTGGTATCGTCGGCTTCATCATCTTGACCGATTTGCTCAGTAAAAATATGATGCACTGCGGCCATTTTTTGCGTCAAAGCTTGATAAAATGCGTGCCAATCGGTAAAACCCATTCCCCACGCAATTCGAGTTTGATTCAAATTATCGTCTGGTAAGGTTTGTGTTTGTTGATCGTCAATACTTTGCAGCAAATTTTCAACACGACGCAAGAAAATGTAGCTATCTTCTAAGATAACTACCTGTTCATCGGGTAAAAGAGTTAAATCACGAATAGCTTGTAATGTAGCAAATAAAGATTGGGATTGTAAAACAGGTTCTCGGCCACCCCGTATCAACTGAAATACTTGAGAAATAAATTCAACTTCACGGATACCACCTGCGCCTAATTTAATATTATTCACTAAACCACGGCGTCTGACTTCCCGTTCAATCATATTTTTCATATTACGCAAAGATTGAATAACACTGAAATCAATATATCGACGGTAAACAAAAGGGCGTAATAACTTACGTAAGCTATCCGCATAATGCAGGCTATCAGGCCCCATAATGCATGCTTTAACCATCGCATAACGTTCCCAGTCCCTCCCCTGCTCTTGGTAGTAATCTTCAAGTGCAGAAAAGCTGAACACCAGTGGCCCGCTATCACCAAACGGTCGCAAGCGCATATCGACTCGATAAACAAAGCCCTGAGCAGTCACTTGATCTAACACACGAATAAGTTTTTGACCTAATCGCGTAAAAAACTGTGCATTATCAAGTTCTTTACGTCCCCCTCGCGTCACTCCATTTTCTGGATAAGCAAAGATCAAATCAATGTCAGATGAAAAATTAAGTTCTCGCCCACCCAATTTACCCATTCCAAGAACGAGTAAAATTTGCGGATAACCTTCACTATCACAAGGTGTACCCCACGATTGGCAGCACTCGTGATACAACCAGTCTCTAGCCGCGACGATTAAAGCTTCGGCGAGTTCACTAAGCTGTTGAATTGTCTCTTTTTGCGAACATGTTTCTAATGTTTGCATCCAGGCAATACGCACCAATACTTGATGACGAAAAGTGCGTAATACCTGCATTAGATGTTCTTCATTCGAAACAGATAATACATCCTCTTTCAACCAATCGGCATAATGTTGCCACTCATCTGCTTGAGGTGGTTGAACACGAATTTGTAGCAAAAAACGTGAATGAGCCAGTACCTGTTTAAGCGCAAAATCACTAAACGATAAAAAGTGAAGTTCTTGCTCACTGAGCGGCAGTAACTCGCTCGCTTGTTCTGTTAACTGACTTAAAATACGTTGACTATTATTTTGCAGCAACTGAGGAAAAGGATGCATTTCATCAATACCTTATGGAACATCTGAATAAGTTAAGGCGATCAACCATTGTATAAATGCTAATTTACATTTTAGCCAAGGACTACTATAGCAAAAGGTATCGGCACTCATACTTTCATCAGCCACATTTAAGCGCAGTTGCTCAAGGGGAGTGTCATGAATAAAGTGCGGAGCTGAATTTTGATAATGAATTAAAAAAGCCTGAACAAAACGTAAAAACTCTTCTAACCCTTGCCTTGCATGATTACCATCCGCTAACCAATAAGTTTCATGCTGTTGGCACAGCAACTGCATGCGTGTTAATGACTGTTCTAATGGTTGTTGTTCATAATCAAACACTGCGTCAGGCGGAGTTAATGGCGCAACTTCGGGAGAAAGCAGCGAATAACCACGAGCCGCTTTACTGATTGAAGAAAGATGCAGGCCATCAATATCTGCCAACTTTTTAGCTAAATTAAGCACATCGGCGACAAAACCTTTTTTCAGTTCTAGTTCAAACTCTTGTATAGGAAGATCTTTCGAACCGGCAGATATAGTGCCTTGGTCAAAAACAATTTCAATTTCACTGTCTTCAAAAGTAGTTAACCACTTTTCACGTACAAAATTAGTGCTAAATAAAATCTCTAGTTGTGTTTGTAACGCTTGAATATCTGTGTCTTCTGGCCAGATCTCAGCCGGAAAAGCGGCCAGATCAAGCTCAGGGGAATCTATATCAACATTATATTCAGGACGCTGATGCAACCCACTAATAACTTGACCGGCTGTCTTAATGGTCATTTCATAGTGTCCATCATAGCCACGAATTCGCAGCCCCATATCCCATTGACGTAATTGCCTTTCTTTCGTATCAAAATAAATATTTGTCAATTTACTGGGTTCGATATGCTGATGAGAAAGTGCCGATACACACTGGCGAACAGCATCAATAGCAGAACTCTTTGCATCTAATTTGAGTTCAACTTCTATATGGCTCATATATTTCCTTATTTGACAATTTCACTGCCTTCATATTACCCCAATCAGAGTTGCCTGAGAAAACAAACTGCACAGAAACCAAAAATTCTACACTTTCACCTTCTTGTAGAGGGTTATATTGATATCCGTACTAAAAAATGTCTTATTTAGTGAGTTAAGATAGTTCTCATTCTTTACAAACATTTAGTGTTAAGCATTTGCACACGCACACTTAACTCATTAGTATTTGAATAATATAAAATCCATTCACCTAAAAAAAGATACTAAACACCATGCGAAAAATTCCATTATTATTAATTTCAATCATGGGGCTAGGCCTATCAGTTAGCGCTCACGCAGCAGAAAAGCGTTATGTATCAGATGAGTTATCAACTTATGTCCATAGTGGCCCAGGGACTAAATATCGCATTGTTGGTACGCTCAATGCTGGAGAACCTGTTGAACTTATCTCAACAGATGACAAATTTGCTCAAGTCAAAGATGAAAAAGGGAGAACAGTTTGGCTTCCTATTGAGCAATTAAATAATACGCCGAGTATGAAAATACGTATTCCAGAACTTGAAGCTGAAAATCAAAAACTTCGTCAACAATTAGATAATATCGATAATACTTGGAATACGCGTACTGCCAATATGCAGCAAAGCGTTGCCGATAACGATAGCATCGTTAAACAGTTAAAAGCTGAAAATGAAAAATTAAAAAACGAGTTAATTAAAGCAGGCAAAAAGCTCGAAATTGTCGAAGTTAACCTTGATGACCGTCGTCGCGAACTGATCTTACAGTGGTTTATGTATGGCGGTGGCGTTGCAGGTGTTGGCCTTATTTTTGGTTTGATTTTACCTCATATTATTCCACGTCGTAAAAAACGTCATGACCGTTGGATGAATTAAGATAATGAAAGTTTATCTCGTTGGTGGTGCAGTACGAGACCAACTACTTGGGTTGCCTATTTCAGATAGAGATTATGTGGTGGTCGGCACCACACCTGAAGCTATGTTAGCGCAAGGGTTTCAGCAAGTCGGAAAAGATTTTCCTGTTTTTTTGCACCCAAAAACGCATGAAGAGTATGCGTTAGCAAGAACAGAGCGGAAAATTGGCACAGGTTATACCGGATTTAGTTGCTATAGCGCACCAGATGTCACTATTGAAGATGATTTATTACGTCGAGATCTGACAATTAATGCGATTGCGCAAGACGACTCAGGTGAACTTGTTGATCCCTATCATGGCGTTGATGATTTAAACAATCGTCTACTACGCCACGTTTCAGCGGCTTTTGCCGAAGATCCATTACGTGTATTACGCGTCGCTCGCTTTGCAGCACGTTACCAAGAACAAGGGTTTAGCATTGCGCCAGAAACTATGGCGTTAATGCAATCGATCACTATTTCAGGTGAGTTATCGTACTTAACTGCCGAACGAGTCTGGACAGAAACACAAAAGGCATTAATGTCGAACTCACCTCAAGTGTACTTTGATGTTTTACGCCAATGTGGTGCTCTTGCGGTCCTTTTTCCTGAAATAGATAACCTGTTTGGCGTTCCTGCGCCGGAAAAATGGCATCCTGAGATTGACACAGGAATTCATACACTGATGGTGATGAAAATAGTGGCAAGTTTATCTCAAGATATCGATATCCGTTTTGCCGCGCTATGCCATGACGTGGGTAAAGCGCTAACGCCTAAAAATATCTGGCCGAGCCATCCAAATCACGGTGAAGCAGGTATCCCGCTAATCGAGCAACTTTGCGAAAGGTTAAAAGTGCCTACCAATGCGCGTGATCTTGCCCGCCTTAGCGCGCGCTATCATGATAAAGTCCATGTTATCGATAAGCTGAGCGCGGTTAACTTAATTCAGTTGTTTGATGGCTTAGATAGTTGGCGAAAACCTGAACGCGTGTTGCAATTAAGTATCATCAGTGAGGCCGATGCTCGAGGAAGAAAAGGCCTTGAGCAACAAGCTTACCCACAAGCTGAGTTTCTACGCCAAGCCTTTAACGTTGCACAAAGTGTCAATGTAAAACCGATTGTTGAGCAAGGTTTCCAAGGTCCGCAGATTAGAGATGAATTAACGCGTCAGCGAATTGAAAAAGTTGCAAACTGGCAGCAACAGCAGCAAATATTAAAAATGAAGCTATAGCGCTTGGCGATACTGGCGGTAGAATGCCGCCAGTCATTTTTTAAGCCGTTTTCGTGCCTCTTTCGATTATAACCCCAACTTGAAGTGCCCGAGCGACAGCACCCGGTTTGGCGACTTTAATTCGAACCCAAGGACATTGAAATTGATTAAGCAAAAGTTGAGCAACTTCTTCAGCAACTCGTTCTACTAGTCCGAATTTATTTTTCCCAACATGATTAATTATCGCATTGCTAACTTGCGCATAATCTAGACAGTATTCTACATTATCGCTCATTGACGCGCGTTTATTATCCCATCCCATTTCGATATCGAGCACTAGCTTTTGTTCAATATCTTGTTCCCAGTCATATACACCAATGGTGGTAATGATTGATAATTGTTCAATAAATACGATATCCATCACGTCATTTTCTCGTTTCTATGCTGAATTGATACCACTTCTGGAAAAATATGCGTATTATCCAAGACTGAAGTGAATATATGGCCTTAACCGTTTTGGAGTTAGCTATGAGTGCAACCGCGCTTGGCATGATAATCTTCGCCTACCTTTGTGGATCAGTTTCCAGTGCGATACTGATCTGCCGTTTAGCAAGACTACCTGATCCGAGTCAACACGGCTCAGGAAATCCTGGTGCAACTAACGTATTACGTGTCGGTGGTAAAGCTGCCGCTGCCGCAGTACTTATTTGCGACGTGTTAAAAGGGATGATACCTGTTTGGCTAGCTTACTATTTAAATGTGCAACCATTCTATCTTGGCTTTGTCGCAATTGCAGCCTGCCTAGGCCATATTTATCCGGTTTTCTTTCATTTTAAAGGTGGTAAGGGCGTTGCAACAGCATTCGGCTCAATCGCTGCCATTGGCTGGGATCTCTCAGGCTTGATTGCGGGGACTTGGCTACTAACGGTTCTTCTTAGCGGTTATTCATCACTGGGAGCCATCGTAAGCGCACTGCTAGCCCCTTTCTATGTTTGGTGGTTCAAACCAGAGTTCACCTTCCCTGTGGCGATGCTTTCTTGTTTAGTTCTCGTACGTCACCACGCCAATATACAGCGTTTATGGCGCGGACAAGAAAGTCGTATTTGGCAAAAATTGAAAAATAAAAAGCAAAAAACAAACAAAGAAATTGCTCAAGAAGTCAAAGATCAGGAACAAGACGATTAATTCTCGGAATTGGGCTGAGCTTTCAGCCTAATTTTTAACGCCTATTGCCCATGTTATTCTCCCATCCTTTTTCCTCTCTACAAAAAGTCATGAAGAACAAAAGTGATATATCTACCCTTAAAACTGTATGAACAGCAGATCGTGCTATCGCACCTATTTATCATAGGTAGCGCACATTTTTAAAAAAAAGTTAAATAATTGCAAATTTATTACTAATGAATATTTACAAGCTGTCGACTATATAGAAGCAAAATAAAACCATACCCTAAATAATTCGAGTTACAGATAGTCGGAAAATGAATGTTCCTGATGAATTTTACGTCAATCTCTGACCATGAAGTCCAAAGGACGTCCTTTAGCGAGAACCGACACTCTGTTACTTCAAAAATGGTGGGTATAACATAATGGTAATAACATGAGCAGAACTCTTTATATCACTCAAAACGAACATATCTTAGATGAAGATATAACATTAATGACGACAAGTGACTTACAAGGAAACATAGTCCATGCCAATGATTTCTTTGTTCAAGTTAGTGGTTATGAATTAAACGAATTACTCCATAAACCTCACAATATTATTCGCCATCCTGATATGCCAAAAGAAGCATTTGCTGATATGTGGTCAACTTTAAAAAAAGGAGAACCATGGACTGGCATCGTCAAAAACAGACGTAAAAATGGTGACCATTATTGGGTAAGAGCAAACATCATTCCCATGGAAAGGCAGGGTGTAATTACAGGCTATATGTCAATTCGAATCCGCGCTACTCGCCAAGAAATCGCCGCCGTAGAACCTCTTTATGCCGCCATGTGTGACAATAGATGCAGTAAAAAAATCTACAAAGGTATTGTACTGGCCAAAAATAGATTATTTCATTGTTCAACCATATCCACTCGTTGGCGAATTCGCTTGTTAATGGCTTTATTGTTTATTGTGTGGATTTCGATGGCAGCAGCCATTGGGATGCGCGAGATGCCCTTAATCACCTCGAGCATTTGTACATTCTTGACGCTAATAATCGGTAGTTTGGCTATTGAACGAACAATCGCAAAACCTATCGAAAATATCACAGCACAAGCACTCAATGTGGCAAAAGGTGAACGCAATAGTATTGACCATATGAATCGTGTAGATGAAATAGGCCTACTTTTACGTGCAATTGGTCAACTTGGCTTAATTTGTCGTTGGCTAATCAATGATGTTTCTGAACAGGTCGATAATGTACGTAAAGGCAGCGAATCCATTGTCAGTGATTGCGGTAAACTCGATAGCCATACACTAAAAACGGTAGGTTATATGCAGCAAACGGTCGCCACCATGAATCAAATGACGGTATCCGTTAAAATGAATGCTGATAATACAACTCAGGTAGATAAGCTTTCAAATCAAACCAGTGAAACCGCTCTCAGCGGTGGCGCTATCATGGAAGAAGTCGTCAATACCATGGATGATATTGTACATAGCACCAGTAAAATAAACTCGATTACGGATGTGATTAAAGATATTGCTTTTCAAACCAATATACTGGCTCTTAATGCTGCTGTAGAGGCCGCACGAGCCGGAGAACAAGGGAGAGGCTTTGCTGTCGTCGCCAAAGAAGTTCGCAGCCTTGCTAGCCGAAGTGCCAGTGCGGTTAACGATATTCGAGAACTGATTACCGATTGCGAAAAGAAAGTTAACTCAGGAAAGGTACAAGTCAATACCGCAGGCAGCACAATGAAAGATATTGTGAATCAAGTGCAAAATGTTACCCAGCTAATTACCCATATTAGTCATGCGACTTCTGAACAAGCCGTAGGATTATCAGACATTACACAAGCCGTTAGTGAGTTGGAATCCATTACTCAGCAAAGTACGATGTTAGTAGAGCAAAGTACTCAGACATCCAATATGGTCAAAAATCGTGCTATTCGCCTTGAAGATGCAGTGACGATTTTACATTAATCACACATTCAATTTTTGTAACTAAAAATTTGTCATTAAAAAAGAGCTGATTTCAGCTCTTTTATTCAAAAATGAATTACGTCTTATTTTTCGAGAGGAGGAAGTTCAGCGAGAGGCCAACGT
This sequence comes from Providencia sp. Je.9.19, assembly GCF_051129765.1. Taxonomy (NCBI): domain Bacteria; kingdom Pseudomonadati; phylum Pseudomonadota; class Gammaproteobacteria; order Enterobacterales; family Morganellaceae; genus Providencia; species Providencia sp. Je.9.19. Next base: position 610,665 of record NZ_JBCPSS010000002.1, on the reverse strand, counting down.
GGGCGCACGGTCACCGCAAGTCCTGTCGTTGAACCGCCTTTAAGACGGATCAAACCGGCCAATGCAATCATTGCGCCATTATCAGTACAAAACTCAGGGCGTGCATAGAAAACTTCGCCTCCACGTTGTTTAAGTACAGTTTCCATTTTTGCACGTAAAGCACGATTTGCACTTACGCCGCCAGCCATCACCAAGCGCTTGAATCCCGTTTGTTCAAGTGCACGCTTACATTTAATTGCTAATGTATCAACGACAGCGTCTTCAAATGCTCTCGCAATATCAGCGCGTGTTTGCGGGTCATCGGCATTATTACGAATGGTATTTGCGGCAAATGTTTTTAATCCTGAAAAACTAAAATCAAGACCTGGTCTGTCTGTCATTGGTCGTGGGAATACAAATCGCCCTTCTACACCTTGTTGCGCCATACGCGACAACACTGGCCCGCCAGGATAATCTAATCCAAGAAGTTTGGCCGTTTTATCAAAAGCTTCACCGGCAGCATCATCAATCGATTCGCCCAGTAACTCATATTCACCAATTCCAGTCACACTAATAAGCTGGGTATGACCACCTGAAACGAGTAGTGCAACAAAAGGAAATTCTGGCGTTTTATCTTCAAGCATTGGCGCCAATAAATGACCTTCCATATGATGAACTGCCACCGCAGGCACATTCCATGCAAATGCTAAAGAACGCCCAACAGTTGCGCCAACCATCAATGCACCGACAAGTCCAGGACCTGCGGTATAAGCCACCGCATCGATATCAGCACGCGTTAAATTGGCTTCTTTAAGTGCAGCTTGGATTAACGGCACTGTTTTACGAATATGATCGCGAGAAGCCAATTCAGGAACAACACCACCGTAGTCTGCGTGGACTTTAATTTGGCTGTATAATTGATTAGCTAACAGACCTAGTTTATCATCATAGATTGCGATCCCGGTTTCATCGCAAGAAGTTTCAATACCTAAAACGCGCATGACACTACCCTTGTATATTACATCTGTTCGAGTTTATCATTAAATTTGGACTATCGTGTAATTAATGTTGGCATAAAGGCTGACTTTCCCTGTTGTATAGTCTATAATCAACACCCTGTAATAAAAATTTCGTGTGGCTAATTCTCATTATTATTTGGTTTTGCTTGTTTTTTCAACGAAACAGCAGAAAAACAGATAATCTTGCGTGATTCAATTTTATACGGCACTTTACAAACCCGTACTCATTGAAGTAAAATTCCGCACCATTTTAAATGAAGGCTGGTGAACCAATACCAGCAACAAACCGATTTCTATTGAGGTGAGAGGCACATGCCGGTAATTAAAGTACGTGAAAACGAGCCATTCGACGTTGCACTACGTCGTTTCAAACGTTCTTGTGAAAAAGCAGGAGTTTTAGCAGAAGTTCGTCGTCGTGAATTCTATGAAAAACCAACGACTGAGCGTAAACGCGCTAAAGCATCTGCAGTTAAGCGTCATGCTAAGAAACTGGCTCGCGAAAACGCACGCCGTACTCGCCTGTATTAGTATCTCTCGGTCGCGATACTAATCGCAACCATTACAGGCAGTATTAGTAAGCAGTTAAAGGCCGTGCTTTCCGAAAGGAAGCGCGGCTTATTATCGTTCATCAACAGGCGAAAAAGAGGCTTATGGCTGGACGAATTCCGCGTTCATTTATCAATGACTTGTTAGCAAGAACAGATATCATTGATTTAATCGATGCAAAAGTCCCGTTAAAAAAACAGGGTAAAAACCATCACGCTTGCTGTCCGTTCCACAATGAAAAAACACCATCATTTACTGTTAATGGTGAAAGACAATTTTATTATTGTTTTGGTTGTGGTGCTCATGGTAATGCCATCGATTTCTTAATGAATTACGACAAACTTGATTTTGTCGAAGCAATAGAAGAGTTGTCATCATCACACGGTCTTGATGTTCCATACGAAACAGGAACAGGAGCAAGCCAAATTGAACTACATCAACGACAAAATCTTTATCAGTTGATGGAGAAAATTAATCAGTTTTACTGCGCTGCCTTAAATCATCCAACGGCAAATAAAGCCAAAGATTATTTAAGCCAACGTGGTTTAAGTGCAGATATTATTGCGCATTTTTCCATAGGTTTTGCCCCTCCGGGCTGGGATAATTTGCTCAAAAAATTTGCAGTTAATCCCGAAAGCCGTCAGCAACTTGATGCTGCTGGTATGTTAGTGACTAATGATAAAGGCCGCACATATGATCGTTTTAGAGAACGAGTCATGTTCCCAATCAGGGATAGACGTGGTCGTGTTATCGCTTTTGGTGGTCGTGTATTAGGTGACGCATTACCTAAATACTTAAACTCACCAGAAACTGACATATTTCATAAAGGCCGCCAATTATTTGGTCTATATGAAGCAACAAAAAATAGTAATGAACTAACAAAGTTACTTGTCGTCGAAGGCTATATGGACGTTGTGGCACTTGCTCAGTATGACATCCGCTATGCGGTCGCCTCACTAGGCACTTCAACAACGTCAGAACATATCCAATTATTATATCGCTCAACGGACACTGTAATTTGCTGTTATGACGGAGACCGAGCAGGAAGAGAAGCTGCATGGCGCGCCCTTGAAACGGCACTTCCTTATCTAAGTGATGGTCGCCAACTACGTTTTATGTTTTTACCTGATGGCGAAGACCCTGATACATTGGTACGTAAAGAAGGTAAAGAGGCTTTTGAGCAACGAATGCAAAATGCCCATACCTTATCAACGTTCTTATTTGATTCACTGGTTCCTCAGGTTGATTTAACCATACCTGAAGGGAGAGCAAAATTTAGTAAACTTGCTATCCCATTGATAAAGCAGATACCAGGTGAAACTCTGCGCCTTTATATGGCTCAAGAATTAGGAAATTTTATTGGTATACCGGATATTTCTCAAGTTCTTGCTATGATTGATAGAGAGACTACTGAGCAACCAAACTATCAGGCGCCAACATTAAAACCAACGACAATGCGAATATTAATCGCACTGTTGGTACAAAATCCGAACCTTTCGGAACTTGTTCCCTCATTAGAGGGAATAGCCCATATACAAATGCCGGGGCTTTCACTATTTCAGGAATTGGTTGATGTTTGCCGTTCCAACCCCGGAATGACCACAGGGCAACTGCTAGAGCGCTATCGCGATAATAAATATGCATCACAGCTTGAAAAACTAGCAACTTGGAACGATATAGAGATAGAGGAGATAGCGGAAAATACATTTATAGATGCGCTAAACCATCTATTTAATAGCGCACTCGATGAACGTTTCAACTATCTAATAGCAAAAGAACGAACACAAAAACTGACCTCGGAAGAGCGTAAAGAAGTCAGCTTGATAACGCTTTCTCGAATGAAAACGTAAATATAACCCAGAATTAGTATACTAAACGGCTTAAGTGCCGCATAAAACAAGGCTGATGCCTTAAATGCTACGAAATATAAAGGGCGTAGCAAACAATAAAAATTCCCTTTGTATGTTCTTGTTGGCCGATAGTTTCGCCGACCGACACCAATCTAAATACTCAGAAGTGTGGATACCGTCTTATGGAGCAAAACCCGCAGTCGCAGCTAAAGTTACTCGTAACCAAGGGTAAAGAGCAAGGTTATTTAACCTATGCTGAGGTCAACGACCATCTGCCGGAAGATATCGTCGATTCAGATCAAATTGAAGATATCATCCAGATGATTAATGACATGGGCATCCAGGTCATGGAAGAAGCACCTGATGCTGATGATTTAATTTTGGCTGAAAATACTTCCGATACTGATGAAGATGCAGCAGAAGCTGCTGCACAAGTGTTGTCCAGTGTTGAAAGTGAAATTGGCCGTACAACTGACCCTGTACGCATGTATATGCGTGAAATGGGTACAGTCGAACTCCTCACCCGTGAAGGTGAAATCGACATCGCAAAACGTATTGAAGATGGTATCAATCAGGTTCAGTGTTCTGTCGCTGAATACCCTGAGGCCATCACTTATCTACTTGAACAATACGACCGTGTTGAGGCAGGAGAAAGCCGTTTATCAGATTTGATTACAGGCTTTGTCGACCCAAATGCTGAAGAGGATTTCGCTCCGACCGCAACACATGTTGGCTCTGAATTACCAAAAGAAGAGCTTGACAAAGATGATAATGAAGATGAAGACGAGGAAGATGAGGAAGATAGCGAAGATGATAACAGCATCGATCCTGAATTAGCTCGTCAAAAGTTCTCTGATCTTCGTATTCAATATGAAAAAACACGTCAACATATCAAGCAATATGGCCGTAGTGATGCAAAAACAGCCGCAGCTATTCAAGAGTTGTCTGATGTTTTCAAAGAGTTCCGTTTAGTACCTAAGCAGTTTGACTATTTGGTCAACAATATGCGTGAAATGATGGATAGAGTGCGTTTGCAAGAACGTACCATCATGAAATTCTGTGTTGAACAATGCAAAATGCCTAAGAAAAATTTCATCACGTTATTTAGTGGTAATGAAACCAGCGAGACTTGGTTGACTGCTGCCAAAGCAATGAACAAGCCGTGGTCCGAAAAACTGCTAGAAGTTGAAGAAGAAATTTTACGTTGCTTACAGAGACTACGCCAAGTTGAAGAAGAAACGGGTCTAACGATTGAACAAGTCAAAGATATCAACCGTCGCATGTCTATCGGTGAAGCGAAAGCGCGCCGTGCGAAAAAAGAGATGGTTGAAGCAAACTTACGTCTGGTTATTTCGATTGCGAAAAAATACACCAACCGTGGCTTACAGTTCCTTGACTTGATTCAAGAAGGTAATATCGGCTTGATGAAAGCGGTTGATAAATTTGAATACCGCCGTGGTTATAAGTTCTCAACTTATGCAACTTGGTGGATACGTCAGGCTATCACTCGCTCCATTGCGGATCAGGCTCGCACAATTCGTATTCCGGTTCATATGATTGAAACTATCAATAAATTGAACCGTATCTCTCGCCAAATGCTGCAAGAAATGGGCCGTGAGCCATCGCCAGAGGAACTGGCTGAGCGCATGTTAATGCCTGAAGATAAAATTCGTAAAGTGCTGAAAATTGCTAAAGAACCTATCTCCATGGAAACACCAATTGGTGATGATGAAGATTCACACTTAGGCGATTTCATTGAAGATACGACTTTAGAATTACCTTTAGACTCTGCTACGTCAGAAAGCTTACGTTCAGCGACTCATGAAGTATTAGCAGGTTTAACTGCTCGTGAAGCGAAAGTGCTACGTATGCGCTTTGGTATCGATATGAACACTGACCACACCCTTGAGGAAGTGGGTAAACAGTTCGACGTTACCCGTGAACGTATTCGTCAGATTGAAGCGAAAGCATTGCGTAAATTGCGTCACCCAAGCCGCTCAGAAGTTCTGCGTAGCTTCCTTGACGAATAATTAATTCGCAAATTTACTCGTTGATATAAACACCTGCTTCGGCAGGTGTTTTTTTATTTACCATACTAAATCATAATGACTAACTGTATTATTGAACTATTTTGCGCCTTATCATTAAACTTAAGCTCGCCAAAATCACCACCGCCCCCCCCAACATCGCCACATTAAAACCCGAGGTAAAAGCACTATGAATGGTATTTTCAATTAGTATAGATGAAGTGATTGGTACGCCATTAATCATTTGCTCAAGCTCTTTCTCTGTAAATACGGCCGCTAATTGATTGTCGTTCAGTAGCCTATCCACCGCACGATGAGTCATCAATGTACCGAGTAATGCAATACCAAGTGTCATCCCTGTCTGCCTGAGCGCATTCATCACCGCAGAAGCAATGCCTGAGTAAGCTTTTTCTACGCTAGCCATTACAAGCGAGCTAATCGCTGGTGTTGCCATGCCCATTCCCGCCCCCAAGATAAAGAGCATTAGAGCTATAGGAATATAAGGCGTATCAAAATTAACCTGAGTTAACATCATTGACGCTATTGCTATTAAAACAAAGCCCATCATCATCAAATTTCTGACACTAAAAAATTTCGATAGCTTACCAAAGGAAAATGAAAAAAGTGCCATGGCAATAAACTCTGGCGCCATTCTAAGGCCCGCTTCCAACGCTCCCCACCCCTGTCCTTTTTGTAAGAAAAGTGCAATAAAAAAAACATTGCTGTAAGTCGCAAAACCTAGTGAAAATGAAGCCATATTGTATTGAAAGAAAAAGGTATTCTGCTTAAATAAAAATATGGGTAACAGTGGCTTAGCCACTTTTCCTTCAATAAAAATGAAACATAGTGATGCAATGACACCAAGCGTTAAACCACTTAATGTTAAATAATTTCCCCAGCCTTTATCTCCAGCTTCAATTAAAGCAAAAGTGATCCCTCCCAGTGCAAAGATGCTAAGTATTTGACCTATCGGATCAAAAGCGGCTTTATCAGGATCACTACTTTCCTTAATACCTAACCAACCTACAAGCAATGTAATACATCCTATCGGTATATTAATCAAAAATAGAGTTGTCCAATCCAAAGTATCGACTAAAAAGCCACCGAGTATCGGCCCTATAATTAATGACAGCGCACTCACTGCTGACCAAATACCAATAATTTTTATCCTTTCTATATCATTGGTGAAAGCTTGGGTAATAATTGATAATGCCCCCGGAATTAATGCTGCCGCCGCAATACCTTGAATTATCCGCCCACCTATAAGCGTAGATGACGTAGTTGAAAATGCGCATATTGCAGAACCGAGTGTAAAAATGGCAACACCAATCAACCACACTTTTTTTCTCCCATAGCGGTCGCTAATAGGACCCACAGATAAAATCAGCGCTGATAAGCACAATGCATACGAATCAATAATCCATTGCAATAATGACATATTCGCATTCAAATCTTGCCCTATTGCAGGTAAAGCGACATTCACAATGCTGATATCTAAGGTCGCCATAAAAGTACCCAGACAAACTGCAAAGATCAAAAAAATACGTTTCATATTATGTTGTCCATCTTAGTAGATGAATGGCATAATAATACTCGACCGACCGACGGTCAATCTCAGATGAGAATAAATATCATTTATTTTATCAGGAAAATAAAAACGGCTCATAAAAGCCGTTTATCGTTTATTGATAGATATTCTTTAGCTTATTTATTTAAAACTGGTGTTTCATGTAAATAAACCCAATCACATCGTTCAGATTCAACTTTAATACAGACAACCGATGTGCGAAGGGTATTGGTATTGTCAGTTTGTTGCTGCTCCTGATATTGAATCCAGCAATAGTTTTCAAGCTCATATAGAGGAGTGATATTTTGTAGCGTGATTTTTAGCGTTGGCTTTCCTCCTCTATTTTGGCTAAATAATGCGGTGACTTCAGCCAATCCAATACGCATACCGCTTATAGTGACCATCTTAAAATCATTATCGAAGCTCTCTAAAAGCTGATTTAAGCTTTCTTCTTTATTATTTCCGGTGAAAACATCTTCAATCAAAATATGTAAGTCAATCACACTTTGTAGTGCTTTATTCATTTTAGCGTTCATTGTTTTTTCCTCTTAAAACTGAAATTAATGATAATAGGCCGAGTATCGACGCGATAAAAAAGGTGTATTGATAGCGCATTAATTCAGTTGATGCTGAAGAAAGACTAAAAATGGATATCAAGACCACAGTGCCCACACTAAATGCGACTTGTCGGTTAATGTTCCAAAGAACACTGCCTTGTAATAAATCTTTATCAGCAAAATCGATTAATGAGCTTATTTGAGCGGTATTTGCACTGATCCCCCCACCCATTCCCATTAATAAATAGGCAAGAATAAGGGTGCTTAAATCTGTGGAACTCGACACTAGAAATAAAAGAAATATACCGACACTGTGTAAAAGAATACCAATAACAAATAGGCTTTTCTTTCCCATACGATGGTAAAGATATCCACCACTTATCATCGATACCAGCGCTCCAGCAGCATATATCAACATGAATAACCCTGTCTCGCCGGCATTAAAACCAAGATTTATCTGTAAATTAAAAATATTCAGCAAATTTACCCCAGTAAAAATACCGGGCACGGCGTAATAAACAATAAAAGCATTTCGCAAATTATAATTTTTTAACAATTGAAGATTAAGAATAGGCGCTTGGCATTTTTTGGCATATTGAATATAAAAAAACAGCATAGCACCCGAAAAAACAAAACTACTCAACGCCAAAATAAGACTGTGGTAGTCATTATAAAAAGAAAATGATAATAACAAACTTAATAAACTTAAGCTGACGATCAGCAAACCAAACATATCTGGTTTTTCTCTTTCTTGTCGTTCGCTATTTTTAATCCATCCCCACGCGAAAGAAGCCGCTAATAATGAAAAAGGCAAATTAGAATAAAAAACCCAACGCCACGATAATGAATCAATAATAATCCCACCAAGTGCAGGTGAAAAAGCTGGTGCTATTAGTGCGACTGTCATAATCATAGTGGAAATACGATGACGCTCATTTCCTGGGAATAATGCAAAAACTAATGCCTGTCCAACAGGTATTAGTAATCCCCCCGCCATTCCTTGAATAAAACGCCAGAAAATCAAACTATATATAGAATCACTCATACCGCAAAGCCAAACACTGATAGAAAATAGCAGCATTGAGTAACACATTAGTTTTTGATTACCGAGCCGACCCGCTAACCATAAGCTTATCGGCATAATCAGCACTAAACCCAAAATATACGCATTTGATACCCAAGCAACCATTGACTGGCTAGTTGAAAACGCCCCAGCAATGTCAGGCAGTGCAATAGCTGACATAAAAATATTAATACAATCAATAAAGAAGCCGATCAGAAACACTGTTGCGATTTTATATCGATAAGACATAACTACCTCCGGCGCAAAGAATAGGGTTTAGCCCTTTCTTTGTCGATGCAAGAGAAGTAAAATCATTGTTTAATATAAGCAAACAATTGAACAGATTATGCAAAAAAATCTCAAGCAGATAATGAGTTTTCTACAGGTCGTAGATTCGGGGTCATTTACCAAAGCAGCTGATATATTAGGTTTGAGCCGTTCAATGGTCAGTATTGATATTAAACAGTTAGAAACAGAGCTTAATGTGAGTTTATTGACGCGCAATACTCGTAATATTGCACTGACAGAGGTAGGAAAATACTTTTACGATGATTTCAAACGTATTCAGCTGCAAATTGATGAAGCTTTTGAAAGAAGCCAAAATTTAGGCACTAGTGTGACTGGTTTATTACGCTTTTCATCGACTAATGAATTTGGACAACGATTTATCTTGCCATTACTTCCGCAATTTTGCCGTCTTTATCCTAAGTTACGTCTACAATATTCATTTAATTCATCCCTTGATGACTTAGTCACTGAGAAACTAGATTTAGCAATAAGACTTGGTAACTTAAAAAACTCATCGCTTAAAACGCGTAAAATTGGCGATTATTCTATTTATCTCGTTGCAACACCTCAATTTATTGAAAAACATTCAATCAACAGTATTACTGATTTAGCTGATATTCCGTGGATCACTCACAGCTTATTAAATTGGCAAGATACACAATACTTTTTACAAAATAATAAAGGTGAAAAAATCCCTTTACCCATAATTAAAAGTCAGTATGAATCTAATTCTGCTGCCGTTATTCATCAAATGGTATTGTCTTCTTTAGGTGTTGCAATTTGCCCCGCTTGGTTAATTGGGGAAGATATTAAGCATAAACGGTTGACTCATTTATTCCCTGAACTCCACTTGCCTTCACAAAATATTCAATTGCTTTATCCAAATACCGTCGCATTACCTGCTAAAACACGTGCATTTATTGATTTTTTGGTTAGCCATCTTGCCATTAAATAAAACAGCCACCTAAACAAGATGGCTGTTTTAAAAAATATAGAGCTATACCACTAAATAGATTGCAACTTCATTTCTGCTGGATCTTTAATTGGCTCATTAACAAAGAAAAAATAAACCAGTGATGCTAGAAATGCGACAACAGCACAAACAACTAGTGCCAATGTAAATGAATGCGTTTTATCAACAATCATACCTGTAATAATAGGAGCAAAAGATCCACCAATGAATCCGCCAAAATTCTGAATACCACTCACCGAGGTAATCAAGCGTGAAGGTACTGATACTAAAATCAATCCCCAAGCCGAGGTACCTGCAAAGTGGATTGAGAATAATGCTAAACTAATACAAGCAACAGCTGACGCAGTACTTTCAGTATATGCTGCCGGCAATGTAAACATTGCTGCAAAAAGAAGCCCTAAACAAATCATCCATTTACGACTTTTCATTTTATCGGCACCGCGCTTAACAACCCAGTCAGCTACAACACCGTTAACTAACATTCCTAATGCACCGAACAAGAAAGGAATAGCCGCCACCCAACCTGTTTTTTCTAGACTCAATCCTCGAGAATTTTCAAGATAAGCAGGTAGCCATGTTAGATATAACCAAACCATATAACCAACACCATTAAAACCAATAATCATGCCCCATAAAGAACGCTGCTTAAATAAGGATGCCCATTCTTTAAATGTCACTTTATTTGTTGATGACGGTGGAGCACCATCATTTAAATAATTCAGCTCTTCTTCAGTTAAATCTAATTGTTCACGATTACGATAAAAAATAAACCAAAGAATAGAAAGGATAATCCCGCTAATACCAATAATAATAAACATGGTACGCCAACCAAATGCAAGCATCAAAGCAATAAGCAATGGAGGTGCTAATGCTTGTGCCAGCGTTGAGGACATGTTTACAATACCCATTGGTAATCCACGTTCACGAATATTGTACCAATCATTAACGACTTTTACGCCTGTTGGTAAATGTGGTGCTTCACCAACTCCTAAAACTACGCGAGCAATAACCAAGTGGGTAAATGAAGATAAAAAGCCCGTCACTGTCTGCGCAAGTGACCATAAAAATAAACCAAAGCCATAGATTTTTTTAACCCCAAAACGCTCCATTACCATACCTATCGGTAATTGACAAAGCGCATAACCGAAAGAGAAAACGGATAACAATAACCCCATTTGGGTTGCACTAAAACCAAGTTCTTTACTAATAGTAGAATTAGCTATTGAAAGTGAGGCTCTATCAAGAAAGTTAATAATGCCTGCTATCAATAAGAATGTCAGCGCAATAAATTGCCAACGCTTTAATCTTTTACTCGCGTGTAGTGACATAGTTAAGTACCTTTAAGACGTAATCGGACCCTGCGGAATTTAATAACATTCCGCAGATTTATATTTTTAATATATTTTCTTTTATTATTCAGGTTTAATTTTTATTATGAGTTCAATTTCAACTGGTGTATCAAAAGGTAAAGTATTGGTTCCTATTGCTGAACGCGCATGCTTTCCTTTTTCACCTAATATTTCGATTAAAAAATCAGATGCTCCATTCATCACATAGGGTTGATCTTTAAATTCAGTCGTACTTTGAACAAAGCCAAGTAACTTAATACATTCATCAATTCTATCTAAATCACCTAAATAATCTTTCAGTGAGGAGAATATATTAATAATGCATTGTTTGGCAGCTTCATGCCCTTGTTCTAGTGTGAGCTCTTTTCCTAACGAACCTTTATAAATTAAATTCCCATTTTTTTTACAATCGTGGCCTGATGTATAAATTAAATCACCACATTGTTTAATTGAAACATAAGAAAACTTAGGTTTCCCTGGCATTGCTAATATAATCCCTTTTTCTTTTAATTTTTGTTCAATAATCATTAACACATCCTATTTATTTAATATATCTTTTGCTAAGTCATAATATATTTCAGCTGCAAGATATAACTCTTTAATTTCAACAAATTCATCTTTAATATGAGCCTGAGCCAAACCACCCGGCCCCATAATCAATGTTGGGATATTACTCGTTACCGAAAAAAATGGTGCTTCACAAGTAGCTTCAAATATTTGTGGTTGCGCATCTCGTTTTGTAAATCGACTTACTGCATCAAGGGCTAATACTGTTAATTCATGATCTTTTGAAATATCAGATGCAGGTATAAATAAATAATTATCGAGTTCGTATTCAATTAATTCTTGCTCATTATAATCAGCAATTGCTTGGTGAATTTTTTGTTCTATTTCCTGCTGATTTTCGCCAGGTATTAACCTCCTATCAATCTCTATATCGCAATGTTGTGGAACAATATTTGGTGCAGTTCCCCCTTTAATTGTAGTAATAATCATTGAAGCATTACCTAATAATGGATGTTCAATCTCTTCAACTAAATAGCGATGATGTTCCAATGCTGGTAGTATTTTAGCCATTTTAGCAATGGCGCTATCTGGATAACGTGTTTTAGCTGCATGCCCTGCAGTACCTTTTGTACTTAAGTTATAACGACTGACACCTTTATGAGCAATACACACATCGAGTGAGGTTGGCTCACCAATTATTGCATAGTCGGCTGTAATTCCATCTTTAATATAGTGCAGCATGCCGAGATTAATTCGTTCTTCATCAACATTAAAAATTAATGTTAATTCACCCGAAAATTGATCTTTATTACGCGTTAATAACGTAGCAGCATACATCATTGCTGCTACCCCTGACTTCATATCAGCAGCTCCACGACCAAACACTTTGCCGTCTTTAATTACGGGGTCAAACGGCTCACTACTCCAGCCACAGCCACAAGGAACTACATCAATATGACCATTAAATAAAAGATGCTTTCCTTTACCTGTTCCCTTTAAATGCGCAATAACATTCGGTCGACCTGGTGCAACCTCTTGGAGTTCAACCTCTATATTTTCCCGCTTAAAGTAAGTATAAATAAACTCAGCAACTTGTTGTTCTTCACCTGGTGGGTTTTCAGATTTGTTTCTAATTAAGGCACAAAGAAGCTCTAGCAACTCATTTTGTTGCTTATTGTTTAATTGATACATTTTACTCTCCGATAATTAATATCGTGCGTTTGGTATTATAATATGATCTAATTCGTTATTATTTAATGCATAAATTTTATTAGTTAAATTTGGAATTACACAGCTATGATTTGGAATAATATTTAATATATCACCAATTTTTAATTCTATTGTCTCTGGATCGTAACGAAGATATCCATGCTCTTCATTAAGCTTAACAAGCTTAATATTAGGTTCCTCAACAATGTAGCCATATCCAGCTTCAGCAGATTGATCTGATGTTAATGTTTTCGTTCCTGCATCTACTGTTGCATATCCTTTAATAGGAATACTCACAACTGATGTTCTAATCGTTAAAGCACAATCTTTGGGAGTATAAATACCCGCATATATTGCATTCATATCACCAAAAATAAAATTACCTGCTCGAGACTCTGTTATGCCTTTTAATTCTTCAGCATAAAAAGATGATAATGTTGAACCTCCAGATGTTCTTTGTATATCAATACCTATTGCTCTCAGTCTTTGTGCACATAATAATAATAAATCAGCTTCTGCTTTAGCGGCTTTACGTATTTCTGGTTCTGTTGTATATTGATAAATTGTACCTGCATAAGTAAATACACCAATAATATTCAAGCCCGTATATTTTTTAATTTTTAATGCAAAACTCTCTAAATCTTCCAGCTGAATACCTTCACGATGCGCACCGTAGTCAATGGCAATATAAATATCAATAATAAGGTTTTCGTTCGTTGCAGCGTTAGATAGTTGTTCCGCTCCTTGTAAGCTATCAACTATTGTTCTTATATTGGCTAATTTAGCTAACTGTACAAATTGCTGGCATTTTTCTACTCCGACCATTGGATACGCCAAAAGAATATTATTAATTCCCCCTTTAGCCATTACAGTCGCTTCCTGTAATGTGGCACAAGTAATGCCTTTTGCGCCACATTCAATTTCAAACTTTGCTAATTCAATAGATTTATGTGTTTTAACATGAGGCCAATGTTCAATACCTTGTAGTGTTAATTTATTTGTCATTCCTCGGACATTTTTTTCTAGTTGCTGTAAATCTAAAGCAACATAAGGTGTTATTGGCATAAATTCCTCTTTTATTCATTATCATTGTCTTCCCCCTTTAATTCAGCTAAATATGTGTAAAGGGTATATTTAGATATATTCAAAAATTCACAAATTTTCTCACCCGATTTTTTTATTAAAAAAGCACCTCTGATATCAAAAAATTTAATAGCATCCATTTTATCTTTTTTAGTCATGTTAATGACGGGAACTTTTATCACTTGAATACATTCTTGAATAAGATGATCCAAAATTTCATTTACATCAGTTACGAAAACTTCTTTTACTGTGTCTTGCTCAATGCTATTTCGCTGAGTAATCCCTTGAATTGCCTTTTCTGCAGCAATAAACTCAGAAATATCTTGATTAATACATAAAGCACCTACTACTTTTCCTTCATCGTTACGCAAGTAAATCGATGTTGAGCGTAACATTTTGCCATCTTTAGTTTGGGTAAAATAATTATATTTATCCCCATCAACATCAGTACCACGCAAAACTTCAAGACCTAAATTACTGCTAGGGTCACCCACTTTACGTTTTGTCACATGGCCATTAATAATGGCAACAATACTACTTTCGAGCCCTTTACTGTGGTCATGCAACACCACCTCACAACTCTCACCAAATTGGCCTGCAACACCTTTCATTACAGCCAAAAACATTTCAAAATTGTCCTGAATAATCTTCATATTATACCAAACTTTTTTTTAGACTAACTGAATATTAGTTAGATTATTATAGGAGCTCAATCAAGACTTGACCATTTTGTGATCTATATCTTAATTATAGCTAACAAAAATTCTGCTTTACTTAAAAACAATGAAATCTAGCATTTTCAGTATAAATGCTAATTATATGATGATGAAAGAGTTTTTAAGGAAATTACTTTATTGTGAAATTAAAGAAGCGAATAGTTAATAACCAAACTTTTTGTTAGCTAACGCCTGAGCATATAGAATTTGAACTAAAGGATTAAAACTGTTTTTTCACTATTTTGAAAAAGCAGCTAAAAGTACATTGATTGGAAAGGATAAAGATTTTGAGGAAGAACAAAAAATATAGCAAACTAACTGGAAAAATTTAAGTTACAGACTCTCAAGAGCCAATAAAGTAAAACAAAAATTCTTATCATAAATAATCAGTCTTTGTATTATGCCCTACTATCTAGTGTTTGCTTTTGTACTAAACAAAAGCAAACATCTATTAAATTTACTTTAAAAATAATGCTTACTTATTTTTTTGACGCTAAATAATCTTGTAATGTGCCTTCAGGCTTTTTCTTACAGAATGCCACAATCTGAGGGGCTTCTGTGATACTTTGTTCAGTTAATGCGACATAATCACCGCCTTTAAACTGCGTTTCCTGATTAGTGACCCAGAGTGCTACAGGTGCCCAACTTTGTGGGTTCAAATTAATAAATTCCTGACAGGTCATTTTTTCAGGTGTGACACTACTCGTGTCAGCGGCCATAGCACTAAAAGAGAATGCTGCGGTCACAGCCAAAATACTAGAAATAAAAATTTTCTTCATTGAAAACCTCTTGTGTGAATCAATAATAAATAATTATCTGGCTGTTTATTTTTATCACAATATTATTAAGTTTAATATACTCTTTTTTTGATGATTAAAATAAAGCAAAACAATTTAACTCACTTTAAGATATTCAAATAAAGTCATTAACTCCCAATAATAAAAAACAATTTAAATAGGTATTATTTTTTAATAAAATACGATGATAGTTTACTTAATGATTTAATTGAAGATACAGCTACTTCTCTGTTCGGATCTTTACATAATTCAATCAATCGACTCACTGCATCTTGTTGCTCTAGCGTTGCCTCATAATCACCTAACGCTGATATTGCTTCGATCTTCACATCGTCATTACCCCGAAATGTCAATTCAAGTAGCGTTTTAATTATTTCTTCTTGCATATAATCACTTATTAATATCAATCTAGTAAAGACACAATATTATATTATATTAAGGGTAACATTTATGTATATTATGATATATAAACAGGGTGTTTATAATTAACTTACACTTAAAAGGTCTAACATTTGAAACATTCACCACACCTGATTATTTTAAGTGCATACTTAGTTTGGGTATAGAATAATGTTACAACCCTTTTATTACTCTAATTAGTTGTTATTACTGATGTACAGACTTTTTCGAGTAAAGATTTATTGTGGCTAAAAATAATCATCGCAAGGGGTCTCTCTTTGGATAATTTAATTAATTGCTGCCAAATATCCTGCTGCAAGTGTGAATCTAATTGCGCAGTCACTTCATCGGCAATTAATATTTTAGTTCGCGGATCAAGTGCTCTTAATAGCGCAATACGTGCGAGTTCACCACCAGAAAGCTCATTAGGACGTCTTTCTAGCCATTCAGATTTAATTGAAAATAATGCAAGCCATTGTGCATCGGGTTTCCATGCATCATGTAAACTATCGCCGACTTTACGGTAAGGATTAAAGCTCTTCTCAGGATGCTGGGGAACCAGCTGTATCGGACAATAGCCATGCTGAGCTAATGGTTTACCTTCAAATAGAATAGTCCCTTGGGAAAGCGGCTGCCATTGCGCTAGAACACGCCCTAATGTGGTTTTACCAAATCCACTAGGGGCAGAAATACCGAGCCGCTCATTATTCGATAATGAAATACAAAGGTTATCCCAAAGCCGGTGACCACCTTGTTCAATACATAAATTCTGAACCTCTAGCATGTTATTCGTTTTCATTATTTCATTGCCATAAACTGATGTTCAGGCAATGCATTCCATAGAGATTGCAGCCATTTTCCCCCACCGCCTTGCTTTAATTTTTGGCTACTTAAAATATCTTCTAAAGTGCCATTGCGTAGCAAAGCAATGCGATCCGCAAAACGAACAGCCATGGCTAAGTCGTGAGTAACCCACAAAATACCTCGTCCTTCACGGCACAGTGATTTCATATTTTCCAGAAGCAAAATAGCATGTTCATCATCTAACCAAGACGATATTTCATCCGCTAAAATATATTGTGCTTTTGATAATGTGGCACTAGATGCCAAAACACGCTTCGCCATTCCTCCAGATAATTTACTTGGATAGCTATTCACTAAATTTGCTTGCAAATTATACTGTTGCAAGTGCTGAGCCACATCATGCATTTTGATATGTTGTCCACTGAGCACTGCTGCACGCTCTAATTGAGGACCTATAGGGATGAGTGGATTTAATGCACTGACACCTTGCGGCACATAACACAAGGAGTTACCTCGATATAGTGGTTTCGTTTTTTCTGTTAATGCATTGCCATTCAACTCGATATTTCCATGACAACGCATATTATCAGGCAGTAATCCTAAAGCACTTTGTAAGAGGATACTTTTACCTTCGCCACTCCCTCCCACCAGCGCCACCATTTCACCGGGTAAGACATCCAATGAGATATCATTCAATAGAGGAGACCAACGCTTTTTGCTGAACCAGCCAAATTGTGCGACATCAACAGTCACATTATCAAACCTCAACATGCTCCCCCCCTTAACCACAGTTGTTGGGATGCCTTTGCAAACTGATCGAATAACAGCACTAAACCTATCAAAGCTAAACCGGGGAAGACCACCAGCCACCATGCGCCAGTGCTGAGGTAACGTAGTGCATCTGACAACAAAATACCTAACGAAGGCTCATGGGGCGATAAACCGAATCCAAGGAAACTTAAAGCGGCACTATGCAATACTGCATGTGGAAACATTAATAAAGTTCCTACCATCCATTGAGGCAAAATAGTGGGTAAGTAATGGTATCGGCAACGGTAAAAAGCACTATTTCCAATCCGTTTTGATAACATAATGTAGTCTGTTTGCTGCACACGAAGTAATTCCGAACGCAAAATTAACGTCAGTTTTGGCCAATGCGTCAATGCTACAGCCCAAATCACACCTACTTTCCCGCCACCTAAAGTGAAGCAAATTAAAACTAATAACAATAAATGTGGTAAAGCGAGCAAAGCATCAATAACCCCACGTACGAGGTAATCAGTGGTTTTATTTAATGATGATAGCGCAGCCATGACAAGTGCGATAAAACCACTGGAGATTGCGGCAGTTAACCCTATTTGTAAACTGGTTGCCAGTCCTTGAAAAGTTCTATCAAATAAATCGCGCCCTAAATTATCAGTACCAAAAAAGTGCGCAAAAGAAGGCGCTTGCCGACGGTCGAGTAAATTCATTTCAATATCAGTGTGTAACAAATTGAATGCATACAACGCCAATATGACAAGCAGCAACAGTGAAATAAATAATCGAATTAACGCGCGATTAGGATTATAGGTCATGATGCTCGGATCACTCCCTTATTCACTTTCCTCAAAATGATATCGGCGGCAGTATTACTGAAAAAAATCACCGCAGCGCAGAGTAAAACGATCCCCATTAAAAGTGGGATATCGCCTCGTAATCCCGCATCAATTGTGGCTTGCCCTAAACCGGGATAAGCAAATACTTTTTCAGCCAAAAGCGCCCCGCTGAGTAATTCCCCTACTGAGGCAAATTGTAAACAAATAGCAGGAGTAATTGCATGTTTTAAAACATGAAAACGCATCATTGCCCAGCCTTTATCTCCCTGAGCTTGCGCATAATGAATAAATTCACTGTTCATCACATCAGCAATTTTTGCACGTGTATGCAATGCAATCGTTCCCACCCCTAGCATCCCCAAAGCCATAACGGGTAAAACAAGGTGATGCAGTTTCTGTGAAAAAGTTGCGGTTTGCTCATCCAAACCTATCGGCCAAGCGCAGCAAATGGGCGCCCACTGTAATGACACAGCAAACAGTGATAAAAGCAATAAACCAATCCAAAAAACAGGGATAGAAGCTAATAAATAACAAAATAGTGAAATGAGTTTATCGGGCCAGCGATTTAAATGACGTCCGGCGATCACCCCCAACCCGAACCCCACTACGCCTGAAAATACCCATGCGCAGAACAATAATGTTAATGATGGCACTAACCTGTCGGAGATTACCTGTATAACAGGGGTGTTATACAGCATGGAGTATCCCATATCCCCTTGTAATATTTGCGAAAACCAACGCCAGAACTGCATCCACAATGGCTGATCAAGCCCCCAGCGAGCCGCAATCAGCGGATATTGCTCTGGGGGAACATGCATTAAATCATTACCAATATAGGCTTTGATCGGATCGATTGGCGAATAACTCAGCAGGATAAAAATACCTGCCGCAGTTACCGTCAATAAACAGATAAATCGAAAAAAAAGCCCAATTGCTGACCGCATTACTGACAGGTCCAAGCCCATTCATCAACATTATTTAATACAGACCAAGAACCGTGAATTTCTGGCGCACTCTTGCCAAGTTCAACACAATTATTCTGTAAATAAATATGCTGAACATTCATGAGCCAAGCCCATGCCGCATCACCTTGAATACCAGTACCGGTTTTACCGTCCCAATCTACTTTTTGCCACAAAGGTATCGCTGCGGTTTGGTCTGGTTGACGAAGCGCTTCTTCGATTAACTCATCGACAGCTGGATTTTTATAATAGCCTGCATTGTAGAAACCTACACCCGCCGCTTTACTGCTGTAGTTATGGACTAATTCCATTGGATCAAGGCTGCCCCAACCAAACAAGGTTGGATTTGAATGCATATAGCGCTCTACCGTTTCCCAACTACCTGATTTTAAATCCATCTCAATACCGATAGGTTTTAAACTAGCGCGAATAGCTTGAGCTAAATCTCGACGTGTGGTGTCACCGCTGGCATACCATAGGGTCAGTTTTGCCACTTTGCCGTTTTTCTCTCTCAGGCCATCTTTATTCATTTTCCAGCCAGCGTCTTCCAAAATTGCTTTGGCTTTTTCAAGATCACCATCTTTAAAACTCGATTTAGGGTTATTCCATGGAAGCCCCTCAACCCCAGTATAAGCAGGAATAGCAAAGCCTTCTAATACCGATTTAGCTAATAGCTTACGGTCAAGTGCATAGTTAATTGCCTTACGAATCGCGACATCTGAAGTAATATCGTTACCGATAGCGTTACCTTGTGCATCCTTTTCCCCCGCAGGAGGAATTGGGAAAGAAATCCCCCGATTTTCAA
The DNA here is from genome assembly GCF_051129765.1 of Providencia sp. Je.9.19. Lineage (NCBI taxonomy): Bacteria > Pseudomonadati > Pseudomonadota > Gammaproteobacteria > Enterobacterales > Morganellaceae > Providencia > Providencia sp. Je.9.19. Next base: position 590,567 of record NZ_JBCPSS010000002.1, on the reverse strand, counting down.
CACTATAGCGCTCTGTTAGCTTCATATTAGCAACTTGACCTACACTGGTTGCTGCCACAGCAGGAATACGCACGATATCTAGTTGACCGCTAAGTGCCGCAGAAAATGCTGCGTCTTCATCAAGAAAAACAAATACCATTTTATCAAAACTATTTTTTGGCCCTGCATAGTACGGATTACGTTCTACAATTAGCTGTTGACCCGGTTGGAACGCCACTAAGCGATAAGGACCTGCACCGATAGGATTGTGCGCATAGGTTTTTGCATCATATTTATCAGCTGAAACAATACCTAACGAACCCAATACATTGATAAAGGTACTTTGTGGGGATGATAGAGTCATTTTTACCGTAAGAGAGTCAATCACTTCCGCTTTTGCGAAATTACCCATATCCACTTTACCGCCACTTGCTGCCGCATTGTTGTAAGTAAAAACAACATCTTTTGCGCCAAGCGGCGAACCATCAGAGAATTTTAAGCCATCTTTCAAGGTTAAAATCCACTCTTTACCATCATCATTATGTTTATAGCTTTCTAGCATATAGCTATGCCAAGACAAATCTGCATTTTGCTTTAATAGCGGACTATGAAGAAGTAAATAACTGCCATGACTCCAGCCCAACATTGGGTCAAAACCTTCTGTCGGTTCTGCGCCTATCGCTAAGCGTAAAGTTTGGCTATTTTGTAGATCGGCAGCCTGAGCTTGTAATGAAAGTCCTAAAAAGCAGGCCGCCTGCATCGCAACAATCAGTTTTTTTATCATAAATCCTTCTATAGTCCGTTTTAGTGCTTGTTTGAGTATCTAGCAAATACGAGGTAATGGTTCGCTATGCGGTAAATCCAACAGCCTTGATGCCCCAAAGATACCCACTAATTTGACTTGTTTGTTCTCAGTGACGCTGCCAATAACCGCTGCATTTACACCAAGCGGATGTTGCTGTAATGCGGCTAACACTTGTTTTTCAACTTCAGGTTTCACCACAATCACTAATTTGCCTTCATTCGCAAAATTAAGCGGTTCTAAACCTAACAATTCACATACACCACGAACCGCAGAAGATACGGGTAAATCCGCTTCTGTTATCGAGATACCGCAACCACTAGCATCAGCAAATTCATGTAAAATTGCGGTAACACCGCCACGCGTTGCATCCCGTAACGCCTTCACGCCCTCAATAGCACGCAGAGGTTCAATTAATGGAGCCAATACGGCACAATCGCTACTGAGTTCAGCTTCAAGTCCCAATTGTTCCCGTAAATTCAAAATGGTTGCCCCATGATCCCCTAAAGTCCCACTGACAATCACACTATCTCCCGGCTGAATTTGCTGCGTGCCCCACTGAATATTTGTCGGGATCACACCGATCCCTGCGGTATTGATAAAAACTTTATCTGCTGCGCCGCGTTGAACCACTTTTGTATCGCCAGTGACAATTTCAACGCCAGCTGCTGCTGCCGTTGCCGCCATTGATTCCACAATGGTATGCAAATCAGATAACGGAAATCCCTCTTCTAAAATAAAGCCACAAGAGAGGTATTTAGGGATAGCACCACTGACCGCGACGTCATTCACCGTACCGCATACAGCTAATTTACCAATATTTCCACCCGGAAAAAAAATAGGATCGATAACATAACTGTCAGTACTAAATGCGAGGCGATCTCCAAGGGCACTTAATTCAGGTAGAGATAAACGCGCCTGATCTTCCCGCTCATTCAAAGCACGGTTAGCGAAAGCCTGTAAAAATAGTTGTTCGATTAATTGCTGCATCGCCTGACCACCGCTTCCATGAGCCATGGTCACTACATCATTGGCAGTAAAGTTCATTTTATGGTTCATTGTTGTGGCTCCCGACGATATTGATAATACGCCGCACAAGCGCCTTCAGAAGAGACCATTAAGGCGCCGAATGCAGTCTGTGGCGTACAGCGTTTACCAAATAAAGCACAATCGATAGGTTTACATCGCCCAGTTAATACATCACCACAACGCGCTTGTGGATCATCAGCGACTTGGTACGGCTGAACGTGAAAACGACTCTCTGCATCAAAAGATTGATAATCCGCGGTTAATTGCACACCGGAACCGGCGATTTCGCCCAACCCACGCCATTCGCTGGATGCTTTCAATTCAAAAACATCGGCCAAAGCTTCCAATGCAAGGTGATTACCGTCTTCAGTCACAATACGTTTATATTGATTTTCAACCACACATCGACCATCTGCAATTTGATCCACCAACATGGCAAGAGCTTGCAAGATATCTAACGGCTCGAAACCTGTCACCACTAGTGGTTTATGAAACTCTTCGGTAATAAACGCATAAGGATGCGAGCCAATTACCATGCTGACGTGCCCCGGCGCCAGAAAACCATCAATACGCACATCTGGCTGCTCTAACAAACTACGAAGGGTGGGAATAATAGTAATATGTTGGCAAAATACGGAGAAATTTTTGAGGTTACGACGGCGAGCTTGCTGCAATGTAAGTGCCGTACTCGGCATTGTGGTTTCAAAACCGAGTCCAAAGAAAACCACTTCTCGATTAGGATTTTTTTCCGCAAGAGATAGCGCATCTAGTGGAGAATAGACAATTCGGACATCAGCCCCTAGACGTTTAGCATCCAATAATGAGCCATTTTTTCCGGGAACACGCATCGCATCCCCATAGGTACAAAAGATGACTTCAGGGTGCTTAGCAATATCGATACAACCATCAATACGCCCCATCGGCAGTACACAGACCGGACAGCCCGGTCCATGCACAAATTCAATCTCAGGGGGTAATAGTTGGTCAATGCCAAATTTAAAAATGGCATGGGTATGACCGCCACACACTTCCATTAGCTGTAATGGGCGTTGTTTCGCACGTGGTATTTGTGCAACACGCTGATTGATATGATTCAGTAGTACTTTAGCTAAGGCCGGATCACGAAACTCATCGACATACTGCATCTGCGGCTCCAGCGTTTAGCCCACTAAAATCATCGACTTCATGCTCTAACTGACTCATGGCCATTAAGGCATCTAGTGTGGATTGCGCTTCTTCTTCATTGATCACGCTCATCGCAAACCCTACATGCACCAATACCCACTGCCCCAATAAATCAGCAGTATCACCCTCGCAGATTAACCCGATATTCACTTCACGTTTAACACCACAAACGTCAACTTGTGCCAATTGATGAATATCTTCACCTACTGCAACAACTTTTCCTGGAATACCTAAGCACATAGCTGTTGCTCCAACCAAGCCAGCCATGCATCCATGCCTTCTCCCGTTGTGGCTGAGAGTTTGATCACTTGAATATCAGGGTTTACTCGTTTTGCATTAGCGATACAAGCATCAACATCAAAATGCAGGTAAGGCAGTAAATCGATTTTATTTAAAATCATGATATTTGCGGCAGCGAACATATGCGGATATTTAAGCGGCTTATCTTCCCCTTCAGTGACAGATAACACAGCAACTTTATGACGTTCACCTAAGTCAAAACTGGCAGGACAAACTAAATTACCCACATTTTCAATAAATAAAAGACTGTTATCTTCTAGATTTAAGCGAGCCGCCGCATCGTGCACCATTTGTGCGTCTAAATGGCAACCTTTACCGGTATTTACTTGGATAGCGGGCACACCCGTTTCACGAATACGCTGCGCATCATTAGTGGTTTGTTGGTCTCCCTCAACAACCGCACAATTGATTTTGTCACGTAAACGTAACAGCGTTTCAGTTAGCAAGGTAGTTTTCCCTGAACCGGGACTCGAAACTAGATTTAGCGCTAAAATATTTTTTTCGACGAATGCTTCGCGGTTATGCTCTGCAAGGTGGTTATTTTTGCCTAACACATCCATTTCAATTTGCAGCATGCGTTTTTGGCTCATACCAGGGGCATGAGTTCCGGCTTCACCGTGACCATAATCGAGATCATGATGTTCACCTGCGGGTATAAATGTTTTTTCTACATTTTCATAAACATGTTTATGTTTGTGCTTATGTTTTTGTTTCTTTGCTTTTTCATCAATTGAAGTCGGTTCATACTGATGATAATGGTTATGGACATCACCTTGATGATAATAGTGGTGATGAATAATCACGGTTTGACCCTCTTTTTCATGGTCATGGTCGTGATTATGGTTTTCATGATTATGGTCATGATGATCGTGATGGTGGTGGTCATGGCTATGTTCATGATGATCATGGTCATGACTGTGTTCGTGATGATCGTGGTGGTGATCGTGATGATGATTATGCTCATCACCTTCTATTCGACGCTCGCCTGTTGCACATCCACAAGTACTGCACATAAGATTCGCTCCCAACTACGTTTTCTAAAATTAGAGTAGTCCAATATCAAAAAAAAGGGTTGATTAACCTCAAAATTAGGCTAGATAGTTTCACTAAGATAAACCTGAAATGCCATTGGCGCTGAACTACTCCACTTCGAGCTCTTTGATTTTTAAACTGTCTCCACCTTCCACTTTAAGGTTTAGACCTTGGCATTTAGGACAAACAGAATGGTGCTCACTAACTTCAACACTTTCACAGCAATCCCAACACCAAGCTTGCGCGGGTCGATAAATAATATGTAACTGACTTCCCTGTGCAACCGTACCGCGACACGCGATATCAAAACAGAAACGAAACGAACTTTCTTCGACACAAGAAAGCGTTCCAATTTCTAGCCACACCCCCGTGACCTTGCTCACGCCATGTTGTTTGGCTTGCTGCTCAATAATCTCAAGGGTGCTTTGGCACAGAGAAACTTCATGCATCACTATTTCTCATATGGCGGGTAAATAAGTCTCTACGTGCTGGTGAGGTTGGTATATTGGAGTCAACTATCGGTAATGACAGCAAGATACGGCGACAATCATCCACAAGATGAAGCCCTTGCTCTGCACTTAAAGTTCTATCCAACGGTGACATCAATGAACAAGCAAGGTATTGCGTGAGGCCTTCTAATTCCCCCACCGTATAGGTCATTTCTCCATAGGGTAGTATTAACCCTAATTTTTCACCTATAGCACGGTGAGGCCAATATTGGTTTGGCCCCGGCAAAATCATAGCACTAAGCATCCAAGGGGTTATGACAACGCCAACCCATTGATTTTCAAATAAAGCAAATTCACTCGCATAGATTCCCATTGTAGGATGAAGAAATGAAAGATCATGCATAGACTGCTTCGAGACTCGCTCAAATGCTGCTTGAACGAGTTCCTGAGGGTTATTTTCATAACCCTTGATTTCATTACTGCTAATTTCATCAGGCATGTAAACGCTCTTCTTTCGCTACAATGTCTAGACCTTCACTGCGTAGTATCTCAATCACTTTCTGTAATGCAGGTTCCAGCGCAGCTTGACCAATTGCAGTCAAACCAATACGTGGCTCCAACGAGTCAGGCACAATGCCGACTAACGATAATTTTTGTGGAAATTCATCAGTGAGATGTAATGCGGATAACACATCAGATAAACCAAGCTGATGAGGCGAAATCTTACGGGTAAAGAGTGCGGGAACTTCGGCGTCCCGCAACACTAAAATACTGCCGGGTTTCTGACTAGACAGCACCACATCGGCGATGATCAGATGGTCACGATCAGCCATGGGCCCAATGAGCTCCATGCCTGCCGTTCCGCCATCTAAAACTTCAACACATTCAGGTAAATGGTAACGCTGCTCAAGTGCTTCAACGATCCGAACACCGATCCCTTCATCACTGAGCAAAATGTTACCCACACCAAGGACTAAAATACGCATTACAGCACCTTAACCTTAGTCACTTCAGACCCTTCAGTATCGACAATATGTACAGCACAAGACATACATGGGTCGAATGAATGGATAGTTCTCACCACTTCAAGTGGTTTTGATGGATCGGCAATCGGTGTACCGACTAGCGCTTGTTCATAAGGACCCGGTTCATCATTAAAATTACGAGGGCCAGAATTCCATGTTGAAGGAACAACAGCTTGGTAGTTCTCAATAACACCGTCTTTAATCACCACCCAATGAGACAACAAGCCGCGCGGAACTTCACCAAAACCAACGCCTTTGATAGTCATATTTTCAGGGAAAACAGGTTTAACGAAAGTCGTGAAATCACCTTTACCAATATTATCCACCAGTGCTTGCCACTGAATTGATAACGTATCGTTTAAAACGCAACAACGCACACTACGACCAATAATACGGCCAAGGGTTGAATGAAGTTGGTCGATTTCAATGCTATTGCCCGTGAGCGTTTTATACAGATTAACCACATCATTAAAATGTTTTTCTGTCGGCTCATGCTTCGCTGCCAATTTACATAACAGGTCGGCTAATGGCCCCACTTCTACCGTTTTATCATAAAATGTCGGCGCTTTTACCCACGAGTATTTACCGTCTTCATCCCATCCGGTGTAATCTGGATTAGTCTTTCCTTCCCACGGTGCTAACGGCTCATCTTCTTTATACCAAGCGTGCTTACCACTTTCTTTAATACCGTTAATCAGATACTCATCCATGTGGCTAGTAATCGGACGATAAGTACTAAAATCACTATTTTCTAAATAGCCACCCGGTAATAAGAAGCTGCCATTTTTACCATCCATCGGTAATTCAGGCATACACATGTAGTTTTTCGCGCCTTGTCCGACTTCAAGCCATTCAGGATAACCCGATGCAATTACCGCAGCGTCAATCTTATAAACTTGCTCGATGAAATCGCCTAAACGGTCAATAAAGGATTTCACATACATCAAACGCTCAAGGTTTAATACCCCAATACCATCAAGATTAATTGGGTTCGCCACCCCACCTACCGCCAAGTTTTGAATGTGTGGCGTTTTTCCACCTAACAATGCAACGATACGGTTTGCATCGCGTTGGCATTCCAAAGCTTGTAAATAGTGAGCTACAGCGATTAAATTCACTTCCGGTGACAGTTTCATCGCTGGGTGTCCCCAGTAACCGTTGGCAAAAATACCTAATTGGCCACTGGCGACTAAACTTTTAATCTTTTCTTGTACGCGAGTAAATTCTTCAGGGCTATTAAGCGACCAAGTTGATACACCTTTTAATATATCCGCTGCTTTATTAGGGTCGGCTTTAAGCGCCGATGTAATATCCACCCAATCTAACGCTGATAATTGATAGAAATGTACAATATGATCTTGAATCGTATGTGCCGCTAGGATCATGTTACGGATATACTGCGCATTCACAGGCACATCAAGATTAAGTGCGTTTTCAATGGTACGCACTGAAACAATACCGTGCACCGTGGTACACACGCCACAAATGCGCTGCATAATCATCCAAGCATCGCGAGGATCTTTCCCTTTAACGATCTCTTCCATTCCGCGCCACATGGTGCCAGAAGCCCAAGCTTTAGTGACTTTTCCATCTTCAATTTCGCAATCAATGCGTAAGTGACCTTCGATACGAGTGACCGGATCAATTGTTATACGTTGGCTCATGCTTTACCTCGGGCCTGAGAAGGATTCAAATTAGATTTTTTTAATGCAGGGATAATTGGTAATAGACGTATTAGCAAGATATAGGCGCATATCTCGATAGCCACAAAACCAATTGAAATTAATAGTTCCGCTGCGGTTGGAAAGTACTCATAACCGCCACCTGGGTTGAACGCCACTAATGAATAGCTCATTCGCCACATTGCCGCACCGATCATCATGCTAAGACCGCTGATATACAGCCATCTGGAATCATTACGTAATGCAGGTAAACGGAAAATAATTAACGGAAAGACCAGCAATGCGATTTCAATCCAAAACATCATTGAATAAAAATCAAATGCCATAATGTAATGAATTTTTTGGTGATAAATCAGCTCGCCAAAACGACAAGCCAAAAACAGCACCAAAAACACTTGAAGGATCCGCGTTAAGCGGACAAACAATGGACGCTCATCAGCCCCTTGCCCTTTCAGTGCAGCTTGCATCAAAGAACCTTCAAAAATAAGTATTGAGAAGCCCATGATGAACGCAGTCAACAATGACAATAGCGGCAACATTTCATAACTTTGCCAAATAGGATGAACTTTATAACCTGCCGCAATCATTAATGAACCCATCGAGGATTGGTGCATCATCGGTAGCAAAGCACCAAACGCAATAATAATAAACATCACTTTATTGAGGCGTTTTAATGATACTTTCCAACCAAATCGTTCACACAGTGCAGGCGCAAATTCCAATGCCATGATACCGATGTAAATAGTCATACATACCGCAGTTTCAAATAGCACTGAATTAGTATTAAAGAATCCAGGAATATAAAAATAAGGCAGATTCCAATAACGGCCGACGTCAATCGCAATCGACAAGCCACCAAGGGAGTAACCAAATAAACTAGCCAGTAATGCAGGGCGCACTAACGGGTGATATTCACCTTTGTTGCACACATACACCGCCCAAGCTAACGCCCAACCGCCACAGGCAAAACCAGTTCCGATCAACAAGTCAAACGCAATCCAGATCCCCCAAGGATATCCACCGTTCAAATCTGACACAGAGCCCAGTCCAAAAACCAGCCGTTTAATGATGAAAAAGACACACAATAAAATAAATGGCCCAAAGACAATCACAGGCCAACTGACTAAACGCCCGCCAAGAGGCTGTTCTTTATGATGCGTCGTCATGATGATCGTCCTCTTCATTATCTTTTTTCTTAGTATTGCGATGCACCAAGAAACTTAAACCGGCTAATGCTGCCAATGGCAGAACCATCCCTTTGTACAACGTATGTTGGACATGCTCAGACCGCGCCCCTGTGGATAATTGCTCCAACTCAGGCAATCCAAGATGTTGATATGGCACGCCAGATAACACCATAACTTGTGTACCGCCCGCTTCATATTCACCATAAATATGAGATTCATATTTAGGCACAGCCATGACATTCGGGTCATTACTATTAAGCGTTTGGCGTGGATAGCCATATTGCTCACCCGCTTTTAGCGTCAAACGTTTTTGCGCCTCAGCGAGAAGTTCTTCGCGAGTACCAAAAATTACCGCACCAGTTGGACAAACTTCAACACAGCCCGGCAAGCCGCCTTTATCTAAACGTTCTACACCTTTTTGGTTACACAATTCACATTTGTGAATAGCACCAAATTTATCGTCATAAGCATATTTTGGAATATTGAACGGACAGCCCACCATGCAGTAGCGGCAACCCGTACAAATACTGGCATCATAATGAACAATACCGGTTTTAGGATCTTTTTTGAGCGCTGAAACTGGACAGACAGAAACACAGTTAGGGTCAACGCAATGCATACATTGTTTTTTAATGTAGGCATATCCGTCTTTTTCCTGATCTTTATTTACCCCTGTTCCACTGCTCCATACCTGAATAATATTATTGGTATAAGGTGTTAATTTATCGTTGTTAGACCACGTTTTTTCCCCAACAGGGTTCGGTACAGGATTGTTAATTTCCTGACATTTAGTCACGCAAGCCTGACAACCGACACACAAAGTCGAGTCGTATAACATACCGAGGGAATTAGGTATTGGTGGCCTGTTTTCTGCTCCAGCGCAATAGGCTGAAGTGCTGCCAGCCAACAACGCTCCCCCTGCCGATATTTTAAGGAAATTTCGTCTATTCACGGTTATTCCCCCCGTGAGTCTGTATCGTTATGACGTTTTTGACGCCCTAATTCACGTACAGCCATCACACTAACACCCGCAACTAATCCTACAACACCGCCAATTAAGCCCACTGCGGTCGCTGAAACATTGCCACCTTCACGAATATTCACATCGGGTTTATCAACACGCGGGGTTGGGTTTTCAACATTGGCGAGTTGGTGAATCGCTTTATGGAAACCGACATTTTCCTCATTACAGCCGTAACATGGATGCCCAATTGCTACTGGCCAAACACCACCAACATCGCAAAATTGCAAGGTTGAACAGTTACCGTAAGTTTCGGGTCCTTTACAACCTAAGTGATACAAACACCAGCCTTCACGGTGTCCATCATCACCAAATTCTTTAGCAAAACGGCCTGCATCAAAGTGTGGACGGCGCTCACAATGCTCATGAATCAAACGTCCATAGGCAAACATTGGACGATTTTTACTATCCAATTTTGGCGGACGATTATAGGTAATCAAATGCGCGACGGTGGCGAGGAAATTATGTGGATTCGGTGGGCATCCAGGAATGTTAATCACAGTTTTATCTTTTAATACTTCACTTAAACCTACCGCACCGGTTGGATTACTACCTGCGGCAGCAACGCCGCCCCATGAAGCACAAGAACCAATTGCAATAATTGCACCTGCATGTTCTGCGACTTCACGAATATGCTCAACAATTGGCTTACCTGCTACCATACAATAAATACCGTTATCTTTTAATGGGATAGAACCATCAACAACCAGTACGTATTTACCTTTGTATTTCTCAACTGCGTTATGTTTATTTTGTTCAACTTGCTCACCAAAAGCCGCCGATAATACCTCATGGTATTCAAGCGAAATGGTATCAAGAATTAAATTTTCGAGAGTTGGGTGAGTTGCACATAATAATGATTCTGTACAGCCAGTACATTCTTGAGCACCAATCCAAATAACCGGTGGACGCTCAGGATTACCCACTGATTCAGCGATTTGGGCAGCAGCCTTGCTACTTAATCCCATTGTTGCTGCTAGCGCTGTACATAATTTCATAAAATCACGGCGATTAATGCCATGAGGAGAAAAAATAGAGTTATCTCCAGCCATTCTTTTTTCCTATTATAGGTAACTTATTCGACATTGCCTGATGTATAAATATAAGAAGAGATCCTAGTCCTCTCTATTATTAATCACTTGATCTTTATCAACAGGAAATAAGATAGGCGTTATTTTTTATATGTTTTGCTAATAAAATCGATTCAGCATCAATGTACTATCTAATAGATATTAAATTAACAAAATAGAATTTATTATTCAGTATTGGGTTATTCATCGCAAAAATAAATCATTATAAATGCTTACTTATCAATTAAATAAATTAACTCGATCAATTTTGAAATTATAATTAAGCTAAATTAGCGTATTAATTAACCTGCAACCTTTAATTCAATAAATACAAAGTAAATAAGAATCAATATCAAAAAAAAATGAAACAAGAGTTATTCATTTGATTATTATCACTCCATCTTGTCTATACATATAAATGCAATTTTTTAATCCACTAATTTACGCTAATATTAGTTATATTCATTCCTCTATTTATTTTTTAATATTGCCGCCGCAATAGCAACCTGTCCTAATGCTAATCCACCATCTCCCATTGGTAATTGACGCGCATACATCACTTCCAGTGGCTGAAGTTTTTCAATTAATAAATTTCTGAATAATTGATTATGCATTACGCCTCCAGATAGAACGACACGTTTAATACCATGCTGATGAGCAGCTTGTTTCGCCAAACTTGCAAAACCTTCGGCTAATCCCACATGAAATGCATGCGCTTTGTCTATCGCAGGCGCTTGATAATCAATCCACTGATGCCAAAATGTTGCTAAATCAAGATATTGACCGATTAAAGGCAAAGTCACTGGGTGATGATTCCGTTGGCAATGAGAAGCCAATGCTTCAAGTTGGCAAGCTGCCTCCCCCTCCCAACTGATTTCTTTGGTACAAATACCTAATGTTGCCGCAACAGCATCAAATAACCGTCCCGCTGACGATGCAGTCGGTGCATTGATTCCACGCTCAATAGCTTTTTGTAATGCGACCCATGGGTGAGGCGATAACACAGTAGCAATATTTTCATTTTGCCAGTCAGGAACAAAACGCTGTAAATGTGCCAATAAATTACGCCAAGGCTGACGAGATGCCAGAGAACCACCGGGCATAGCAACTGGCGGTAAGCCACCTAGCCACTGACTACTTTTATAATCAACCAACAAACATTCACCACCCCAGAGGCGATTATCATCGCCATAACCTAATCCATCTAAGGCTAAACCGATAACAGGCTTTTCATCTAAGGGAATACCATGTTCAACCATAGCCGCCGCGATATGGGCATGATGATGTTGTACTTGAATAAACGGTATTTGAAGCTGTTCGGATAATTGTTTTGCGTACCGATGACTAACATAATTCGGGTGCATATCACCAACAATTATTGACGGCGTAAAGCGATAAATTGATTCAAATAATTTTATTGTTCGCTGATATTGTTGATAAATATCGATATCATCCAAATCACCGAAGTGTTGACTCAGCACTGCACTTTTATCTCGTAACAAGCAAAAAGTATTTTTGAGATCAGCTCCTAATCCTAGTATTGAAGGCGAATGTTCAAAACCTGCGGGTAAATCAATCGCATCTGGCACATAGCCCCGCGCGCGGCGCATCATTTCAGCCTGTCCATCATGATAGCGAACCAGTGAATCATCAGCACGCTGCACAATGTCACGATTATGCATTAGCCACACATCCGCAATATTGACTAAATCTGCTAATGCCTCTTCATTGGTTAATACCGGTGGTTTTCCCGATGCATTTCCTGAAGTCATCACAAGCGGGCGATCAACTACTGCCATCAATAAATGTTGTAGTGGGTTCGCGGGCAACATAATGCCAAGCTCTTGCAGCCCGGGTGCAATATCATCATTCAAAACACCTTCAAAACGATGTTTAATCAAAACAATTGGCGATGCCGCACTTTGCAATAGAGCGCGTAAGCCATCACTAACATCAATACCTTGTTTTGCCAACCATGCCAATGATGGGATCATTACTGCAAATGGCTTCGTTGGCCGATGTTTACGCAAACGTAATTGTTTTATCGCCTGATCATTCGTGGCATCACAAGCTAGATGAAAGCCACCCAGTCCTTTTATTGCAACAATATTTCCTTGTAACAACTGTGCTACTGCCTGCTCTAATGCATTATTTTTAATAGCGAGAATATGACCTGTTTTATCACAAAGCTGAATTTCAGGACCACAAACAGGGCAGGCATTTGGTTGTGCATGAAAGCGCCTATCGGCAGGTGATTCATACTCTTGTAAACACTCAGGGCACAGAGGAAAATCAGCCATGGCGGTATTGGGCCTATCATAAGGCATCTGACGGATAATAGTAAAACGAGGGCCACAATGAGTACAATTGGTAAATGGATAACCAAATCGGCGGTTTTCAGACTCAAATAATTCACGTCGACAAGACTCACAAGTAGCCGCATCGGGGATCACTTGCGTATCCATTCGACCCGCGCCGCTATGTCGAATCGAAAATTTGTCAGGGAGTTCAGTCCATTCAAAAGGTTGCGGTTGAATACTTTCAATATGAGCTAACGGTGGGCAATATTGATATAGCAATTGCGTAAACTCGGCAATATCAGCACTAGCAAGTAACCGTACCAGTACGCCTTCCCCATCATTGCACACATCCCCATTGAGATGACACTGATGCGCAAGCTGCCACACATAAGGCCGAAACCCAACCCCCTGTACTTTGCCTTTAATCCTAATTTGTATCCCGTTTTTCACTCGTGCACCCTCTTAATACCTAAGTTATTATTTTAGGCGCTAATCAAAGGTATTACCCGCTATCGAGATCAAAAAAGGGGAAGATAGGTAGTAAAGTTCAGAAAAGACTCAGCAAATAAATATTGAGATGATAAAACCTATTTTATGATTCAATATCATATATTCAGCTCTATAGTGTTATATAATATTTTATACAACACTATAGGGTATTCTAATGAAAACAAATTTTAAACAAACAACACAAAACTTATTGGCACTATTACTGTTTTCTTGTGCTATATCCGCACATGCTGACCGCGAATTTACCGACCAATTAGGTCGCCAAATCACTGTGCCAGACATCCTAATATTGCCGACAACATACGCCATAGAATAAGGCATTTAGTCGGTGGTCACAGCAATGATAATATCAAAATACCCGTAGGTAATATGGCATCTAAATGGATTGTAACGACTGGTAAAGCAGATATTTTTATTGGCTATCAACATTATAAAAAGCGGATTGAACAAGAACAAGGTTTGTCGGTAATCGATATACCTGCTGATTTTAATGTTACCGCCACTTATACGATGGCATTATTAAATAAATCAGCCAATGCATTTATGTCATACCTAACCCATAGCAGAAAATATATTTTTGGCGCATGGATTTATGAGGCTAACTACTCAAATTTTCGATAAAAATAAAAATTAATAAACTTATTATCGGTGTAAGTACGACTTACAGAAATAGCTTCATGCTTTATATTTTTATTAATAACTTTATTATTATCAATCTTTATCTTACCCATAAAATAACAATGTATATCAATTCTCTACCGTTGAGATTGATTTAGTATCATTCATAGGTAAATGTAAAATCTACCTTACCGTTAGCACTACCCTCAGTAACAAACTCATTGCTGTAACGTATATAACGAGCAAAAAAAGGAAAAAGATAAGTTTCATCCTTTTCTACATACGTTGTCATGAGTACTTTCTGCCCAATAATCACTGGATTTTCATTTTGATCCAGAATCTGAATTCCCGCACCTTTTGATACCGATGCATCTTGTGTCAACATCAAAATATCATTATTCCCAATAACGACTTGCCCATCAAAACGGATAGATACATTTAGGTTTGGATCACAATCTTTTAGTTCAATGGAAAAAGGAACTGGCGCTGTTGTACTACCAGTATATGGAAAAACCAGACGACTGTTATACTGTTCACCTTCACCTGTCAGTGCAATTTTATTTGTATAACTACTTATTTTGCAGGTTCCTTCTTTAATATTACCTTGTAAATTAATCCTAACTGAACTATCGGCACTCACTGGGTTGTTTACCAGAGAAGCCGTGAATATTATAAAAAATAATGTAGATAACTTTTTATTATTCATCCTCTTCTCCTACTGTTTTATTGATATGAAAACGTCAGCGTGACAGAGGCATTTACATCACCCGGCGCCACCGCCTCATCCGTCTTCAAATATTTAAATTGTAAAGCGATTGGCACTGCTTGATTATCAGCCGTCGTTACCTGCCCAACTGGAAACTGGTTTAGAGTTCCTTTATCTGCACTTTTGGGACCTAAAGACTGACGTTGATTATTATAAAAAACCTGATAGGCCACACCTTTTGCTGTGGTCGTTGCAGTAGGAGATGATAATGAAATAACGTTACTTTCATTGGCGGTATTATTATTGTCGCTGATAGTAACAAACGGGATAACATCTTTATCGCAGCTTAAATTTAACGTTGCTGTATTACCAGGTTCAATGTTTTGTCCAATCGCCAGTCCGGAAAAATCTTGACGAGTTAATGTCCCCATCTGTAGTGTCTGATCACCCGTCTGTATACGACAGGAGCGGGCATTAATGGTCATTACCACCGCAGCAGTACGAATAGTTGCCGTTTCTATCAGGGCTTTATTATTATAACATTTCACTTTGGCTATATCCTGTGCCGGTAGTGTAAATTTACCTGCATTGAGTACTCCTGGAAGCCGAATATAAGCAAGTCGGATATTAGCCCCTGGTTGTGGGTAACTAGGAAGGCCGCCAGGGAAAGGGAATACTTGCGTTTCCCCAGATGCCAAAAGCGGTGTCCAGCTTCCGGATGCTCCGCCATCTTTCCCCCCCATAATCCAGCCAATCCCGGTCTGAGTCGTATTAAAAACATCATATGATACCGATTCAAAAATAGTGTTATATCCACTAGCTGCCTGAACTGCAGATATTGTCTCTAAATCTATTCCAGGACCGTATGAACAAAACATAGACTGATTTTTTTGTATATCCCACCTTCCCGTGAGTGAACCTCCGATATTTACTGAGTTCTCGGGTGCAGAGTAAACAATCGGTTGAATATCAAGCAATAAATCATAAGCTGCGGCTGAAGACACGGAGGAATAGCACATAGATATAAACAGAACTGAGATATTCGTTTTCATTATTTTCTCCATAATAGTATTACAGGCATTCTGCATTTATCTGTTTAACTGGTTTATTGTTTTGTATCTCAGGGAGCACATACTTAGCACGGCACTGCTGATTGCCATCCGTACCCCACTTCACCTGTAATTCCCCAGATTCTGGCATACCGCTCATATACACAATCCCATTATCCCCAACAATCCCAGTAATATTGGAATAAGTATCAGTATTATCAGTAACTAATACTGCCATCGAACCAAACGGAATTTTTTGTTCCTTATTGTTCAATGTGATTAATACTCTGACACCTTTTCTAATATCAAAATCGGCCAATACAACAGCACCCTTTGTTGGAATAACTGTTTTGCTATTTCCTATTATTTCTATTTCATCATTCAGAGTGTCGACATTCAACGCAATATCATTACGTGAATATGGTGATATGTATGGAATTACAGCATAGCCACGCCAGTCAGTTGACACGCCAGTCAGATTTTTCACTTTGATATTATCTGCACCTGGAGCTCTGACCACAGCCAGTGTTTCACCAAATGGTTGGGATAATGTGATACCGTATGGATGAGCAACTACCCCCCCCTGAAGACCATAATTAATTCGCTGATAATGTGAGGAATAACCGTAACCGGCATTAATATTGCCATAAGCACCTCGGTAAGCGATATCCGCATTTCCGCTAGCTCCCTGACCTTTGGTGGCATAACTTTGACTTACATTATAATTTAACTGATTATTTTCGAGCGCATTTCCGCTAAAACCTGCCTGGAAGTTATTTCGTCCTTCACGAGAAAAACTCATATTTGAGGTCAGATAACTGTTGCTGTCTGGATACCAGTTAGATAGCGGAATATTCACGCTAAATGCTAGTTGATGATCTGTTTCCGAGTATGGCATTTTATTATAGTTATAATTCAAGCTATAAGAGATGTTGCTGACACTTATGTTATAGCCCACGCTGAAATTGCTCTCAGTTCCAGAACGCCCCCAGTAATCCTGCTGATAAGCACTAAAATAAAGACTGCCAAAATTATCCAAAGATTGGTTTAAGTTTGCTTGTAAACGGGAGCGTCTATTGTACTGAATCTGATTATTGTTATTTGCTTCACTAAAGGTATAAAACTCTTTAGTTGAATAACGGTAACCAGCCAGCGTCAGCAATGTTCCGCTTTCAGTCATACTCTTAGAATATTGAAAACGATAGGACTGGCCACTATTTTTATCTTTCTGATCTTTATAGCGAGTAACAGCATGAGTCACGTCAGCTGAAACCGCGCCAATCTCTCCTAAACTGAGCCCAAGACCAGCCGAGACGGAATTATACTTCTTCGAAAAAAGTTGCCCGCCATAAATCGTAATATCATATGGCAAACCGTACATTGCAGTTGTCTGAATAAACTCTGGACGATGAGTATTCGTATTATTTCTTAGATTATATTTACCGCTACTGACGGAATATTTCAGACTCCCCTCTCGCTGCATAACAGCCAACGAAGAAAATGGCACGACAAATGTCCGTTTATTGCCGTTAGCCTCTTCGACTGTCACATCCAGATTTCCACTGTAAGACGTCGGATATAAATCATTAATTTCAAATGCGCCTGGTGGAACATATGTTTGATAAATAACATTATTATTTTGTCGGATAGTCACTTGTGCATTGCTATTAGCAATGCCTCGAACAACAGGAGCAAATCCTTTCAGACTATCAGGCAGCATTCCCTCATCAGATTCTAATAAAATACCTGTATAAGCAAAACTATCGAAAATATTACCAGAGCTGTTCACTTCACCGACAGAAAATTGTGATTTAACCGATATAATCTGATGACTCATATAAGTTTGAATACTATTCCATTTTCTATCATAGTTATTTCGATTGTATGTGGAATAATTTCGTAACCGCCATCCAAATAAATTAATGCCACTGCGCAGGTTAAGAAACTGATCACTAGTATGTTCTTTCTTATCATAATCTTGCTGTGCTTCTGACCCGGTAAAATTGTAATTCAGCATGGCAGTAGGGATCCCTTGATCCCATAACTCGGGGCTGATACTACCCCGTGCATTTTTATTTATATAAATCTGAGGAATACTAATATCCAACCGTTGAAGCGAGAAATTAAATTTACTATCCGCATTAGGAATAATACGATTGATTACAACAGCTTCATCATCCGGTAGTGAAACAGCTCCAGTTTCCTTTGTTAAATCCACGCCCCACTCAGTAAGTTGTTTTTTCAAAAATACTGGATAAATTGAGTTATCAGATTTATTCAACATAAAGGAAACGGAGGCACGCTCCACGGGTTGTCCATTGATGTAAATATCAATAATATAACTACCAGGGCGCTGACCGCTAGGATGAGAAAAGACTTCAAGATCTTCAATATTGGCAACAGGTTGCCCCTCTCCGTAGCTCAATGCCTGAGGATCAAAGTAGTCAGCAGCTAAAACATATTTAGCCGAAATAATGGGTGACATGACCGAAATGATACAATATAAATATATTTTATTTTTACTGTATTGCATTATTATAACCCTGCCTTATTAAACCAAATCAAATTAATTGACTAGATTTTCAGTTACACCACCATAACTGTTAATTGCACTCCAGCTTATTTTCCTAGTCGTCGTATTATCTGGGATAATAAAATTAATTAGGCTTTCAGGTGCAATCATCCCTGGTTTATCAATTTCATGACTACCTACAGCCAATTTTGCCAAGGTCACATAATAAGGTGTCGGGTTTTTCACTGTCAGTTGATTTCCAGAAATAGAAAATGTCAGATTTTTGAATGCCATATCAAACGCATCCTGCGATAAACCATCAGGAGTATAAAATAACTTAATACGAGTATTGATAGATATTGACAATGTATCTTTCGCACTCGGATTGGAAGAAGGAATTGCTTTCACATTCAACCAAAAAACAGACTGTTTATTTTTCGGTAAGCTTCCTCTGTCTTCCATATAAATAATTCGTAATGTATTAGATTGTTTTGCATCCAGGCGAAAAAGCGGTGGAGTGGTAATAAAAAGGGGATTATTTTCAGGTGCGTCAGAATTTTCACTGCCGACCCAGGACTGAATCAAATAAGGTTGATCATCAGGATTGTTAACGGTTAGCGTCGCATCTTTTTTATTTGCGTGATAAATAACACGGGTAGACTCAAGAACCACACTAGCCTGTGCAACCTGTACAACACCCAAAATAATTAACATCAGTAAGGTAATTTTTATTCTATTTAACATACTACACCTTGTATAATAATAGCTGAGTCCCATTTGATAGAGAGCTCAGCTCAAACCTTATAAATAATTTATATTAAATGTTGCTGTTGCGGTGATTTTGTCTGCCTGCAGAGGACCACTGTTCTGAATACGTTTAAAAGAGGCATAAATCTTAGCGCTGCCTACATCATTAGTTAACGTTACGGGAACCATTGTTGATGCAGGAACGATTTGTGATGCATGAGCATCATCTTTAAATAAAGCGATACCAATATCAGAAGTCGAAATCGGGTTAGCGCCAGTTACCTTATAGGTAAGACCATCCGATGTGGTATTGGCAGCCACAAATTCCAAATTGATATCTTTATTTTGCACAGGGCAATCCGTTAATGAAATATTAACCATTTTGCTGGTGGTCAAATCCCCAACATTTGCCAGTGCTTTTATGTTATAGATCCCCAAATTAATTTCGCTATTATTCGGACCATTATCAATTTGGATATCACACGTTGTCGCAATAAACTCACCAGTAAAATTAATAGTCCCATCGGCGGAAAAACCCGAGGCGGATAACATCAGCAGTGATACTGCTGTAGGTATACAAAATAATTTACATTTTATTAATGACATAGCAGTCTCTCTAATATTTGTTTTACATGAAATATTAATACTCGATTATTGAGTACAACGAATGTGTACTGTGTAATAGTAGTAGTTAGTTTTTATTTAGCAATATATGGTGAAGTGCTATCTATATAAATAAATAAAGTATGATATTAATCAATTATAAATTAAGAAAAATCCGAATAAATTAACAGATATTAAAAACAATAGATAAAAAAACAACAGGTAATAAATATTTTAAACAAAAAGCATATACAACATTTATTCAGTTATTATAGTAATATGTATTGCTTTTAATCAAAAAAATAGATGCAAAATCCATTTCTGAAAACTTAATTTAGTCATATAAAGATAGTTAGTATGCTCCCCTAAAAATAACTCAAGAAAATATAAGGGGTAAGTAAAAAAATTAAATAATAAGTGGCTTAATAAACTCTTAAGCATAATAGCCCTATTGTTATTATGGTAAATAATATAACTATTGGTCTTTACATCATAAATTACAGGATGAGAACCTTGTGGGATGTGCGAAGGTTTCATTTGGATACCGAAAGCCATCATATGCTTAAATTCCATTTTTTGCATTTAATATCAATCAACTACAAGACAAAAACAATGCAAAGTGAAAGTTGCCATATCCATGGATATCATACTGACACAGCACTGCCACATAAAATATAAATAATTTGAGTTTTAATAGTAAAAAGTATAGCTTTAAAAATTCAATAATTATGTAGGCATAATAAATAATAATAGAATATCTAAAAAAGATAATTTAACTTAAACTAAAATATTAAGAATTAGTAATAATACTTATTTGGGGTTCCTTGCATTGTCTTTATGCCTAAAATATAGCAACCAATCAAAGTATCATCAGATTCTCTCTATATTATCTTTATATTTCTAACACTAGCTTTTTATGCTCTCTTTTAATTTGAGTTAAAATTCAATCCCTATCCATAATTTTATTTTCTCTTAAAATAAAATTTACAATTTGACTAAGCCCCACATTGGCACTTAATCATCGCCCCCTAAATAACACTATAGTGACCAAAGGATTCAATATCAATTTTAATACCTAGATATAGATGTATATATATCAGACCACCAAAATCATGCCAATTTCGCTTTCTTAATAGTTAAGAACTTCTTTGGATGTTTTTACGCTTTTACCTTTATTATCATAGAAACATGACCTAACTATATGATACCAATTATGATACTAAATATAGTTAACTTATCTGAGAAATCCGTTAGGTTTTCCTAAGAAACAAACTTAATATAAAAAACTCTATTCTGTTTTGTCGCCATTGGCTTTTAGATACAAAAAAACCACTTCTTTCAAAGTGGCTTAATGCGCTGATTTAACAGCTAAAATTTGGTGGCCCCTGCTGGACTTGAACCAGCGACCAATCGATTATGAGTCGACTGCTCTAACCAACTGAGCTAAGGGGCCAAAGTGGGAGCGATTATACGTGCAGTTTTATCCTAGGTCTAGTGTTTCAGAACTGTATGGCGATTTTGTGTGCAAAATCATGGCTGGACTTATAATTCAACGCGATACCATTGATCGTAACTATAGTTTTTAACTAAATTATCTTCCTTTACTAAAACTCATCATACTTGCCCATAATACTCAGCCGCTCACGCTTTTATATTCATCACTAACTTATCTGCAACTATTCACATTGCAGATCACAGCATACAAAGATAGTTCAAAGTACCTAGGTCAACCTGTGACCTAGGCTGCTGAATCCAATAAGCACTCGTGTAACTATGAATACATCGAATTGATACCTAATTAATTCAAAGGGCATATTGGTCACACCAAAAATCACAGGAAACTATGCAGCTTTGATAATTAAACAATAATGACACCTATGAAAATTGAAGTATAAAGGTATCTAGTTATATAATTTATAAGCAATTTACATCGAGGATAACATACCATGAAAAAAATACGTGCGGTTCAATATGGTTGTGGAAAAATGGGGAAATTCCTTATTCGTTACCTACAAGAACATGGTGCTGAGGTGGTGGCAGCTTTTGATATCAATGAAGCCGTTATAGGCAAAGATATTGGCGAAATCGCAGGAACAGCGCCAACGGGTGTTAAAATACAATCATTACAAGAGGCAGATAAAGCACTTGCAACGTTAAAGCCCGATGTCGGTATTATTGCAACACTCAGTACAATGGCAGATTTAGAAGAAGCGTTTTCTTTATTTGCACGCCATGGTGTCAATGCTATTTCAACAGGTGAAGAAGCCCTATATCCTTGGAACTCATCTCCTGAAATCACCCAAAAACTCGATAAATTAGCAAAACAAAATAACTGTACACTAGCTGGTAGTGGCTATCCTGATATGTTTTGGGGAGTCTTAATCGACACCTTAGCAGGATCAATGCATAAACTAGTTAAAATCAAAGGATCTAGCTGCTATAACGTCGAAGATTATGGTATCGCATTAGCAATAGGCCACGGTGCAGGTCTGAGTGTGGATGATTTTAATGCACAAATTGGTAACTACAACGACTTACCTTATGCGGTTATCTCTCAAAAAATTGAGAGTGGAGAGTATGCCCCACCTTATATGTGGACACAAAATGGTTGGCTATGTAGTCGCCTTGGTCTCACTATTACTAACCAAACCCAACGTTGTATTCCACAAATTGCGCTACAAGATATCTATTCTGACACATTAAAAATGACAGTAAAAAAAGGTGATGTTCTTGGCTTATCTGCCGTCGTAATTACTGAAACAGCAGAGGGCGTCACCCTTGAAACTGAATGTATAGGAAAAATTTTAACGGCTGATGAATGTGATAAAAATAGCTGGCAGCTCATTGGTGAGCCAGATACTTCCATTGAAGTGAATAATCCAGCTACAGTAGAGCTTACCTGTGCAAATTTGGTGAACCGTATACCTGCGCTGATTAATAGCCCTTCAGGCTATACAACAACAGAGAAAATGCCGAATAACGTCTATATGACTAAACCGATGCACGAATATTTATAAACTTATCTAGCCCACAATTTAGTGGGCTATTTTATTTGAATATGATGACTAACATAGCGATTAACGTGGTTTTGCCATTTGCCATGTGAGATGACGCTTCACTGCCGCCCATTCAGAGTCGATGATGCTATAAATACAAGTATCTCGCAGCTCTCCAGTACGTGTAAAAGCATGCCGCCTTAATATACCATCCAATTTTGCCCCTAAGCGTTCAATCGCTGTACGACTTTGGTGATTTAAAAAGTTAGTCCGAAATTCAACTGCAACACAATCTAACTCTTCAAAGGCATATTGTAATAACAAGTATTTTGCCTCTGTATTAATCGGTGATCGCTGCACTTCAACGCCATACCATGTTCCGCCAATCTCAACTCGTCTGATGCCCTTTTCGATACGAAAAAAACCGGTCATTCCAACCGCTTTTTCCGTTCTTTTATCAATAACAACCAGAGGTAGCATCTCTTTATTATGAAAACGCTCAAGACGACTATCAACATCAATAGCAATATTTTCAGGTTCAGGCACCGAGGTATACCATAATTTATGTAGGCCATCTCTTTGGATCATTTCTGCAAATGCACGATCATATTGATGAGATAACAATTCCAGCCGGACATGCTCGCCTTCTAAGATTACTGCTTGGCAAATCTCTTTCATGGTATATTCCTGAATGAAAAAATGTGATTTGTGTTGAAATCTAATGGCTTATTACGTTTTTCATTAGTTTTAAACTGTTTTGATGACATTAATTTGAAACGCATACCAGTATTTAGACTTAATCGAGTATTTTCAACAAAACATATGATAAAAATCACAAATTATTAACATTATTCTTAATTCATCACCCTATTAGGCTAAAGTTAACTCATCTGACCTGTTACTAGAGCCCCTAATGGGAGCAATTATGAGCAATTTTAAACATTTATTTACCCCACTAAATTTGGGGCATACGGTACTGAAGAATCGGATTCTAATGGGCTCTATGCACACGGGGCTTGAAGAACATCCTCAAGGTAGTGAGCGGCTTGCCCATTTTTACCGCTTACGTGCTGAAAATGGTGTTAGCCTCATCATCACTGGGGGAATTGCCCCTAATAAAGAAGGCGCACTCACCGCCCATAGTGCTATTTTGAATGATGAAATGCAGCTCCCATTTCATCAAGAAATAACCCAAGCCGTACATCAAGCAGACGGTAAGATAGCGCTACAGATCTTACATGCTGGCCGTTATGGTTTACATCCCTCCTTAGTTGCACCAAGTGCTATTCAGGCTGAAATTAACCCTTTTGTGCCTAAAGCACTTTCTAGTGATGAGATAACCCAAACTATTTGTGATTTTGTCACCACGGCTAAACTCGCTAAACAAGCAGGCTATGATGGTGTTGAAATTATGGGTTCTGAGGGATACTTCATTAACCAATTTATCACTGAGCGCACTAATCATAGAACGGATGAATGGGGTGGGAGTTATACCAATCGAATACGCTTACCTTTAGAAATCGTAACGCAAATTCGCCAAGCTGTTGGTGAAAACTTCATCATTATTTATCGTCTTTCTATGCTGGATTTAGTAGAAGGAGGATCAACTTGGGAAGAGATTGAATATCTTGCTAAACAAATAGAAAAAGCGGGCGCTAGTATGATCAATACGGGTATTGGTTGGCATGAAGCACGAGTGCCGACCATTGCAACCCAAGTACCTCGCAGTGCATTTAGCTGGGTGACTGAAAAACTAATGGGTAAAGTGTCCATCCCATTAATTACCACCAATCGCATTAACGACCCTTTCGTTGCCGAGCAAATTATTGCTGATGGTCAAGCCGATATGGTCTCAATGGCACGCCCTTTTCTAGCTGATGAAGCTTTTGTACGCAAAGCAGCAGAAAATAGAGCAGATGAAATTAATACCTGTATTGGCTGTAACCAAGCTTGCCTCGACCAAATATTTAATGGAAAACTCGCCAGTTGCCTAGTGAATCCACAAGCGGTTAGAGAAATTGACTATCCGAATGAAAAAGCAAACCTAGCAAAATCCGTTGCCATTGTCGGTGCAGGCCCTGCGGGTCTTTCTTGCGCTATTTATGCAGCTAAACGTGGGCACAAAGTCACGCTATTTGAAAAATCTAACCAAATTGGTGGACAATTTAATCTTGCCAAACAAATTCCAGGCAAAGAAGAGTTTCACGAAACTATCCGTTATTTTTGCCGCCAGCTAGAAATACTCAAAGTTGATGTCCACCTTGAACACGAAGTGAATGCTGCGAGCCTACTGGGTTTTGATGAAGTCATTATTGCGACTGGTGTTATGCCTCGCGCCATCAAACTTGACGGCATCGAGCACCCTAAAGTCATGACCTATATTGATGTTCTCGCTAAACAACACCCCGTTGGCAACAATGTGGCAATTATAGGTGCAGGTGGAATTGGCTTTGATATCGCCGAATTGCTGACTCAAAAAGGACAAAGTAGCAGTTTAGATACTCAACTATTTAATCAAGAGTGGAATATTGATACCAATATTAGTGCCACTGGCGGTATATTTCCCCCCAAAAAAGAACGCGAGAGCTCAGCTCGCCACCTTTATTTATTACAGCGTAAAAATACCAAAGTTGGCGCAGGTCTTGGAAAAACAACAGGATGGGTTCATCGTCTATCATTAATGAAACGCGGCGTTCAAATGCTCAATGCCGTTGAATATATGCGAGTTGATGATGAAGGTTTACATATTCGCCATCAAGATAAAATACAGTGCCTACCCGTTGATAATGTCATTCTTTGTACAGGGCAAGAGCCTTATCGGCCATTGAAAGATCAACTCGCCAAACGCGGTATTAATGCATATGTGATTGGTGGTGCAGATGTCGCAGCTGAGCTTGATGCACGCAGAGCAATAGAACAAGGCATGCAAATAGCTTATCAGCTCTGACATGTTTACCTATTGCTACGCATAGTTATTAGCGATGCAGATAAAGAAACTGTACTTGTGAAGGTTTCAACTTGACTTAAAGTTAACTTGAAGTTGTATCATTGCAGCCTGTAGAGATTTAATCGTTCGAATAGATTTTGAAGATAGTGCAAAATGATTTGTGTTGCTTCTAATTTAGATTGTCGATTCTCTTAATTTATTATGTCCAATGCTTTTGAGAATAGTAATTATATGATTAATATAAAGGGCATAAATCAAGGCAATTTATTTGATGTGTGTGAATTAACATCTAATTCAGATGGCGTTGCCACTGTACTAGAAGACTATATCTGTTGTAATGCAACATCAATTGCAGAAGCGAGTTACTTCCCAAACTTTCACCCTAAGTCATTATATTATAACGATACTTTAATCGGCTTTTTTATGTATAAAACAGATATTAACAATCTAAAAGAAGTTATGCTTTGTAGATATATGCTTGATTATAAATTTATTGGAAGAGGTTTAGGGAAAAAATCATTTAATGCGATACTAAATTTTTTTAGTTCAGAAGGAATTAAATCAGTCACACTAGGGCTTGATGAAAAAAATATAGTAGCAAAAAATTTATATCAGTCATTTGGTTTTGAATTCACAGGAAAAATTGTGGATACCGAAAATATTTATCATTTAGCTTTATAGCTCAATATAAACCCCTATTGAAAATGATGAGAGTACCAATAAATTACACAAAACCCGCTTTTAAAGGCGGGTTTATTAATTCAAGATATTTATTTGTAATATCAATTAGCAATATTAATCACGATGAGATAACTGGGCTTCTGAATCAGCCAAACGCTCATCTTCCGCCAAACAGACTGCCGCAGTGAATAAGACATCCGTTGATGAATTCAGCGCTGTTTCTGCTGAATCTTGCAGTACGCCAATCATTACACCTACTGCGACTACTTGCATGGCAATTTCGTTTGAAATTCCAAACATATTACACGCCAATGGAATAAGCAGTAATGACCCACCCGCTACACCCGACGCGCCACAAGCACAAACCGCAGCGACTACACTTAATAACAATGCAGTTGGGATATCAACAGGAATATTAAGAGTATTTACGGCAGCCAATGTCAGCACAGTAATGGTCACCGCTGCACCCGCCATATTAATGGTTGCGCCAAGCGGAATAGAGACAGAATAAGTATCTTCATGCAAATTCATACGGCGACACATGCCCATATTTACAGGAATATTAGCCGCAGAGCTTCGAGTAAAGAATGCTGTCACACCACTTTCACGTAAGCAAGCAAATACTAATGGGAACGGATTGCGTCTCATTTTCCAATAGACAATCAGCGGGTTAACAATGAATGCCACTACCAACATACAACCAATGAGAACAGCAAGAACGTGGAAGTAACCTTTTAAGGTTTCAAAACCGGTTATTGCTATTGTAGAAGATACGAGGCCAAAAATACCTAAAGGTGCAAGCCTTATCACAACGCGAACCAATTGCGTAACTGCGTTCGATAAGTCATGGATCACGTTCTTAGTCGTTTCATTTGCATGACGTAAAGCAATACCAAGCCCAACTGCCCATGCCAAAATCCCAATATAGTTACCTTTAATTAGTGCATCAACAGGGTTAGCGAACACATTAATTAATAGCCCTTTCAATACCTCAGCAATATTTCCTGGGGGATTTAACTGTGTATCACCAACCGCTAACACTAAGCTCGATGGGAAAAGGAATGAGCCAATAACCGCCACAACAGCCGCAAAAAAAGTACCTAAAATATAAAGCACTAAAATTGGACGAATATTCGTTTTTTGACCTTGTCGGTGATTAGCAATTGAAGACATCACTAATACCCAAACTAATATTGGTGCAACAGCTTTTAATGCGCTTACAAATAAATCGCCCAACAGCGCAACGTTCTTAGCCGCTGATGGCCATAACCATGCCAGTAACATACCAGCAATAAGGGCAACAAGAATTTGTTTAACCAAACTGCCATGAGTAATTACTCGCCATAACCCTGCTTTGTTTGTTTCCATAGTAGACCTATATTATTTATCTTTTATTATGAATTAGATGTGTTTGCTAAGAAGTTAATATTCATGGTCAATTTTTGTTTGAATTCAACATATTTTAATTAAATCCGTACAGTAATGCTTATTGATTCAGAAGAGCTAAGTAAGCATTGCTTTTATGGATATAAATTCATTATTCATTAGATTTATGGCTTTCCATAGCGAATAAATCGTTACAAAAATAAGCATGAAACATCAACTGCCTTTGCGCCAGTATAAGGAATAATAATCGCCTGAAAAGGCTATTATCCAAAATATACACAATGATTTAATTTGTTTAACAAATATTTTACACAACTGTGATCGCAATAGAGTTTTGTTTCTTATAGTAGAATGACGTAATAGAAAATGAATGATATTTTTCAGCGAGTTAAAACAAAAAAAGCACCCTACGTTACCGTTAGGGTGCTTAATCTTAAAAACAATTTTATTAACGATTAGATTCGTTGCGTTTATTCACAATGGTATTGATAACCAATGTCAGTACTAAAATTGCAGCAATCGTGCCTAAAGAGATTGCCGTTGGAATATGATAAATATCCATCAACAACATTTTCACACCGATAAAGCTTAAAATTACCGCTAAACCATACTTCAACATCGTGAATTTCTCTGCAACGCCAGCCAGCAAGAAGTACATTGCACGTAAACCTAAAATGGCAAATAAGTTAGAGGTTAAAACAATGAATGGGTCAGTTGTGACGGCAAAAATAGCCGGTATGCTGTCTACAGCAAAAATAACGTCACTGATTTCAACCAATATCAAAACTAAAATTAATGGCGTCGCAATTAATACGCCATTTTGTTTAATAAAAAACTTTTCACCATGAAGTTCGTCAGTCATACGCAAGTGTGAACGAACCCATCGGACTAACGGCTTATCATTAATGGGTGAATCATCTTCTTTTGAAAACGCCATTTTAAGCCCAGTAAAGAGTAAAAATAGCCCGAAGATATATAAAATCCAACTAAATTGCATGACCAACCAACTGCCTGCGAAAATCATAATAGTACGCAGGACAATCGCACCTAACACACCGTAAACCAGTACACGCCTTTGCAAAGTCGCAGGAATAGCAAAATAACTAAAGAGCATTAACCAAACAAATACGTTATCAACTGCCAATGCTTTTTCTAATAAATAACCGGTGAGGAAAGCCATGGTTTGGCTATCTGCAAACTCACGACCAACAGTGTCATTGAAATACCACCACAAACCACCCGCAAAAATAAGCGATAACGTAACCCAGACAATACTCCAGCTAGCTGCCTGTTTCATCGACATCGCTTGACCTTTATGCTTTCCTTGCCAAAAAAGATCAACAAGCAGCATAGCTAAAATAATGACCGCAAAACTACCCCATAATATTGGGTTACCTACAGAGTTCATTTCCTTTCCCTTTAATACAAAAAAAACGGCTGATATCCAGAAGACATCAGCCGCTTAAAATGCTTTAACCTCAAGAAATTATCTTTTGGTTGTAAACAATGTGCAAACCTCGCCTTCTGGCAAGGTCTCACTTACAACACAAATAACCTGATGGTTAGAATGTGGTGCTCGGCTACCGGGCGCAATGTGTGCACCGTAATGACGATAAACCGACAAGAAAGAAGTTACTCCCCTTTGCTGCCAGTGAAGATAATGTAAATAGTCTTAAAATGCAATAAGTACAAAGTAACAATTCAAAAAATATTTGGATCGATAAATAGCAAATTAAGTGATTTTTTCCGACTTTTTCGGACAAACTATAGCTCTAAACGTATTTTTTAGGTACTTTACGTTTAACCAAAAAAGAGAGAGAAATTGTAAAAAACACCCGAAACTTAAATGAATACTAAAAATAAGCTTAAAATTTACTGTTTAGTTATTTTCTGTTTTGTTAAAGTGGGCGTGCTTTAAAACTAACAGCCTGCGGAAACGCGAGTTTCACTCAGGTATCCACTTAATCCATTTCTCCCTGCCCAACAACAAGTTTGTTGCTGTTATTGCCGTTTAGGAAACATTAATGGAATTAGTTAAAGAACTTTTTTTTGCCCTTTGGCACCAAGATTATGTCACTCTATCTAACCCGTCTTTAGTATGGGCTATTTATTTTATGCTGTTCTCTATTCTCTTTCTTGAAAATGGAGTTCTTCCGGCCGCATTTTTACCCGGAGATAGCTTATTGATTTTAGTTGGTGTTTTGATTGCTAAAGGTACGTTGAGCTACCCGCTAACTATTGTAATATTAACCGCAGGCGCAAGTTTAGGCTGTTGGGTCGGTTATATACAGGGGCGATGGCTTGGAAATACAAAATTAGTTAAAGGCTGGCTCTCACACCTCCCCGAACACTACCACCAGCGCGCCTATAGTTTATTCCACCGCCATGGCCTTGCCGCTCTCCTAATAGGTCGTTTTTTAGCGTTCGTTAGAACCTTGCTGCCAACTATTGCTGGCCTCGCAGGATTGAAAAATGGTCGTTTTCAAATATTCAACTGGCTCAGTGGCTTATTATGGGTATTGATTTTAACCACAATCGGTTATGGATTCGGCAAAAGTCCAATTTTCTTACAATATGAACATCGCATAATGAATGTACTGATGTTGATCCCTGTTGGACTGTTGATTATTGGCCTTGTCGGCAGTATTGCTGTTGTGGTTAAGAAAAAACTTTCCGGTAAGAAAGCTGGCTAATTCTCTTGTGGGGGCCGATTTTAACGCTCCCACACCTTTATTTTACATACTTTTACCTTGTCTTATTTAACCTACTATCACTTCTCCCACTCCCTATATTTAACTATTTGATTACATACTTTATTTTCTAATTGTAAATTTTTTTATTTTTTTAGATTTTAAACATGAAATCAGGATATACCCCATTGCACTTAGCAAAAAAATGACTATTGTTAATAGAGTTAAGATATTTTTTCTATTGATAGGAGGTTCTAATATGTCATCAAATCATTCATCTGAAGATCTACGCGTTGAACTAAGATCGCTGGCCGACTCTCTCGAAGCAATGTTAAACGACACTGGAAACAAATCGAAAGAAGAAATTGAAAGCCTAAAATCCAAAGCACAGGATGCGCTCTATTCATCAAGAGCAAAGCTTAGCCAAGCGAGCGAACGCATCACTGAACAGACGAAAGAGATTGCGGGCCGTGCTGATAACTATGTCCGTGAAAATCCATGGACGGGTATTGGTATTGGTGCAGCAGTCGGTGTTGTTCTTGGCGTTCTTCTCGCTAAACGTTAATAACGAATTGTTATGAAACAAACGGAACAACAACCGCAACGTCAGGGCCCCGGTAAAGGGGTCCTTGACTCACTACAAAGAATTGCGAGTATCGGCGTTAAAATGGTCGAAACTCGCATTCAGCTCATCGCTGTCGAATTAGAAGAAGAAAAAGTTAACCTTATCCAATTAATGTTATTGGCTGGGATCACTCTTCTTTTTACGGCATTTGGTCTAATGTGCCTTATTGGCCTTATTTTCTGGTCTGTTGACCCCATTTACCGTTATCAAGCTCTCGCTATTACCACGGGTAGCCTCATTCTACTCGCTATTATTTTTGCCATATGGACGCTAAAAAAAGCCAAGCAATCCACGCTACTAGGCTCCACACGTGAACAACTAAGTCATGACTCCAAGGCATTAACAGGAGCAGATGATGAGCAAAAGTAAAAATCAGTTATTAGCACAAAGAAAGCAACGATTAGTGAAGGAAATAGAGCAACAGCGACTTGACCTAGCGATAAGTTCACGTGATTGGTTACAGGCTACCGCCCCTTATGATCGCGCTTGGCAAACGATGGTCACCTTTAAGCCTATATTTATTGCTGTCACTGGGCTTATTTCTATTTATACCCTCAAACGCCCAAAACAATTTTTTTCATTAGGAAAAAAAGCAATCGCAACATGGAGCCTCGTAAGAACAGTGCAAGGTGCCATAAAAGCAAGTAACAAATAACACTTAATCATTTTAATTCAATTAGTTATAGAAAGCCTTTTAAAAAAGGCTTTTTTTACGCCTCATCTCATTCAATTTTTTTGTACTTCATTGTTAATAACCTTTGCTTTTTATTGAATAACCTATTCGCTATTATAGCTTCATCAAATAATTCTCACCTTTTTGTGCTGAAAATTACCGTATAACGCGACTTATATCGCAATTAACTTATATTTAAAACTTGTTTTGTCTGGAGAGTTTCGATGAAAAATTTAGAAAGTAGTGCGATATTACTTGCTCGTATTATGATGCCAATTCTGTTTATTATGGCAGGTTACGGTAAATTAGGTGATGCCTATGCAGGCACACAAGCTTATATGCAAGCGATGGGCGTGCCTGGCTTTTTACTGCCGCTCACTATTTTGCTTGAACTCGGTGGTGGTATTGCCGTTCTTTTAGGTTTATTAACCCGTACAACGGCTCTGTTCACTGCCGGTTTCACGGTGTTAACTGCTTTATTATTCCACTCAGATTTTAGTGTGGGCGCAAACAGTACTATGTTCATGAAAAACTTTACTATCGCGGGCGGTTATCTGCTATTAGCAGTGACAGGTCCAGGCAAGTTTAGTCTCGATTTCTTACTTGGTAAGAAATGGTAACCCAAAAATCAGTACCCTCATAATTACCTTATTGATTTGTATTCATTTGTTTTTATTTACACCTCCCTCGGGAGGTGTTTTTTTGTATATTATTTAACTACTTGGCGATTTAGCATATCTCGCCTTCGCAGGTGATGTTAATGTAAAAAATGAAATAATAGTGAAGGTCAAAGCAATACACCCTAAAATAAGATAGGTTCCTTGAAAGCCAACACTTTCATATAACTGCCCCGTAAAAACAGACATAACCATAATTGACAACTGTTTAAAGAAACAAAAACAAACTAAGTAGATAGTCGCTGAAAACCGAACCTCGAATACTGTTGTAATATATTTAAAGCAACCCACAATCAAGAATGGCACTTCAAACATATGTAACGTTTTGAGAATAACCACTTCAACGGCAGATGAGGCAATTGATGATCCTAAAATACGAATTGCCATAATCATACCTGCAATTAACAAACCATTTTTTGCCCCAATACGATTAATAATTGTGGGCGCAAAAAACATAATAGTCGCATTTAATAATTCACCTAAAGTTGTGACATAACCAAATACACGAATACCTTGATTTCGATTATCAAAAAAACCGACGAAAAAACTCGCAAATTGCTGATCAAAAACATCATATGTACAAGAAACACCAATGACAAACAGACTGAGAAACCATAGTTTTGGGTCTTTAAATAATAAGAAGATGAGTTTTAGGGTAACTGGCTTTTTATTTGCACCCAGTTCATCAGCCACCTGAGCACTGCTATTTGCTTCAGGCTTAGCAAAATAAAGTAATATGGCCAACAAAATGGCACAAACTGACCCCATCCAAAAAACAAATTGGTCATTAATCGTCATCATGATACCGGCTATCGAGGCGCAAATAGCCCAGCCAATACAACCAAATAACCGAGCTCTACCAAACTCAAAAGAGCTCCTACGGCTAACTTTTTCAATATAAGCTTCTATAACGGGGGCTCCGCCGTTATAGATAAACCCCAAATAAATCCCCCCGACGGCAGAGGCTAAATAGATATTTATTTTGAGTAATGGGCCAAAGACATAAATGAAAAATGGGCCAAACATCACCAACATGCCGGTAATGATCCACATTAAATTTTTCTTCAAACCCAATTTATCTGACATCACGCCAAATACGGGCTGAAAAATTAGCGAGCACAAAGAAATACTGGCAAAAATTATGCCTGTTTCCGCTTTCGTCACCTGATTAACATCCGCTAACCAAATGGGGAAAAATGGGAAATAAGCCCCCATAATAAAAAAGTAGAAAAAGAAGAAGCTACCAAATAACCAGAAATTCTTATTTTTTAAATAATACATAATATAGAGTCCTTTTAGGTAGCGACGAATCAGCCCTGATGATGCCAATCAATACAATATTGATAGTGACTTTCTGATAACAAGTATTGTGGGCTAACACTCGGGCTCCATGAATCATCGCCACCAATTCCCATATGCCAGCCATCTAAGTTAATCCAACATCCTTGTTCAGGTTGTAACAAATGTCGGTGTGATGTTTCCGTTAGCTGCCGTTGGCTATACTGACTAACACCAAAATGGAATTGTCCAAAGAATTGATGTTCACCAATTGATAATTGACGAGTATCGCAACGCAAGCCATTCTCTGAAGGGAAAATATAATCGGTATGCAACTCTTCAAGGGGAAGTGTCCATGAGCCAAATAATGCGGCACTTTTTCTATCTGGATAGTTTTCAAATGGCCCTTTACCCAACCATGAAACAGAAACTGGTGTCGATGCCAAACAGCACGTAAGGCCTATTCTCGCCGGTTGTGTGTGCCCTGCGGCAATATCAACGCTGATATCAATAGACATATTGTCATTAGCCGTTAATCTATAGTTTTTATGGCTAATAAACAGGCAATGACCAAATGCTTTATAATGATGCGTCGTACGCACCAAAACACCATCACTCAAATGATCAACACAAAAATGACCAACTGATGCTGTCAGTTGGTAGTGTCCTTCACGCTTCCAGCGTTCCACCCATGCATTAGGATCGATACGGTCAACTTCACTAATACCAATATCATTATCAAGCGGCGCACGAGTAAAATTATCACTAAGCGGTGATAGCAGCCCAGCACGCTCATTTTTCCACCATTGAACCAGCTCTGCGGTGCGGCGATTAAATACCCAGCAAGAGTTATCAATCATAATGCTGACATTATCATCTTGTTCTTCAATCAACGCTGATTGCACGGACTTGATTGTCGGAAGTGTTGCTAACTGGGATAATAGCGGCCATTGTTGCCATGCAGTTTTTAAGTTCGCCTGCGACCACGCTGTTGCTCGTGGCTGAACAACCTCAACCGTTAGCCATAGTTCTCCCACACCACTGATTTGCGGATATTCGCCAATTGTAATGATTTGCTCACTCTGCGGAGCCATATCAAGCACTATTTCCCCCGAATTCACAGTTTCGCCATTCCATTCAAAGCGCCAGCGTAATAATTCGTTATCTGTATGACGGAAAAGGAAATCACTACTAATTTTAAGTTCGACTGGATTTTTGCTTTTCAGCTCAAAATTGAAAAATTGCTGAGCATGTTTGGCTTCATGTAATGCAGGATGGGGAGTTCTATCTGGGAAAACTAAGCCATTTAAACAAAATTGGCGGTCATTAGGCGTATCATTAAAATCACCACCGTAAGCATAATAGCTAACGTCATCATCATATTTGGTGAGTGCTTGATCAACCCAATCCCAAACAAAACCGCCCTGTAAGCGAGGATACTGACGAAATGCAGCCCAATAATCCGCAAAACCACCCAAACTATTTCCCATGGCATGCGCATATTCACACAATATCAATGGTCTTGATTCATTAGGCATGCCAATCCATTTTTTAATCGCCCATTTAGGAACCACAGGAAATGGTTGGTCTTGTTCTACGCGAGAATACATTGGACAAATAATATCAGTAGCCGGCGTATTCGCCCCCCCTCCCTCATACTGGACAGGACGGCTCGGGTCATACTGTTTTACCCACTGATACATCGCATTATGGTTACTGCCATAACCCGATTCATTTCCTAATGACCAAATAATAATTGAAGAGTGATTGCGATGGTTCATAACCAAACGCGTTATTCTAGCCATCATGGCATTTAACCACTGAGGATCATCAGAAATACGATTCATTGGCGTCATACCGTGGGTTTCAATATTCGCTTCATCGACGACATACAAGCCAAAACGATCGCAAAGTTTATACCACAGCGCATTATTCGGGTAATGAGAACAACGAACCGCATTAAAATTATTCTGCTTCATCAACAAAATATCTTTGCGCATCGTCGCTTCATCCATTACTTGGCCATTTTCAGGATGATGCTCATGTCGATTAGTTCCACGAATTAATAAAGGCTGGCCATTCACACGCAATAATCCATCAGAAATAGTTACACTACGCATTCCCACATCACAAGCTTCGTATTCAATCGCCTGATTATTATTATCCAATAGAGTGAGAACTAAACGATAAAGCTCAGGAACTTCGGCGCTCCATAACAGTGGGTTATTCACCGTCAAAGATAGTGTGACGCGGTCGTCATAACATCCCCGCTCATCAACCGTATCGCTACCTAAATAGGATTGCTGTGACGTTATCAGCGTGTCCTGATACCAAAGCTCAGCTCGTACTTGTAATGACGCTAAAGTGGCTACAGCGCTCTTTACAAATGTAGTCGCGACGACCTCTCCCATCGTGAATCGCTCACTAAGATGAGTCTGTACACCATAGTCAGAAATATAACTCGAGCTTCTGTGTTGCAAAGTAACATCACGGAAAATACCGCTCATGCGCCACATATCCTGATCTTCAAGATAAGTACCATCACACCAACGCAATACCATAACCGCCACGCGGTTTTCACCCACTTTCAAATATTGACTTAAATCGAACTCTGCGGGTAAACGGCTATCTTGGGAATAACCGACCCAACATCCGTTACACCAAAGGTAAAAGGCTGAGTTAACGCCATCAAAAACAATATGTTGATATCCCTGTTGCAAAGCACTCTCATCCAAATCAAATGTGAGCGAATAACATCCTGTGGGATTTTCAATAGGGACAAAAGGTGGAGCCACTGGTATCGGATAAGTCACGTTAGTATAAATAGGATTGTCATATCCCATTAATTGCCAGTTTGAAGGAACATGAATATTATCTGCATCAGTCAAATCATGATTAACCCACTCTACGGGCACTGCTTCAGGGGCAGTAAAATAACTAAACTTCCAAATTCCATTCAATAATTTAATACTTTTTGAGGGCTTATCTTTTCTAGCCTCATCATGCTCTTGCCAGCTATGAAGCTGCGTATGGGAAGCTAACCGATTGAACTCGATAGTGGCAGGATTCTCCCAATCACGACGAGCAAGTATTTGCGCCAAACTGAGATGTTGAAAATATTGTACTGTCATGATGACCTCTATATTAATAATGTTATACGCTCACATTATTAATTAAATTGTCACAGACACTGAAATTGTAAAGCCAATAATCTAAAAATAAGGTAACCGCTCACAGTTTGAGAACAGTTTATTGTGATTTAAGTGATATGGTTAAAATTTTAGCGCGAGCAGGTTCAGCTTAAGCATTGGTTAATTTATTAGCAATATTACGTAATTGCTGTGCTAGTTTATAGGAATTCAACTCATGGTTGAGCTGGAATATAGAGGTTGTTTGTCGAATAACCAACTCCGTAGGTAAAACCGATTGGATTGGCGCAATATTACTTTTCGCTAATAAATTGATCATAAACTCAGCAGCTTTACGGCCTAATAAATCAAAATCTTGCCTAATAGTAGTTAAGGGTGGGTAAAAATAAGCGCTATCGTCAGTATCATCATAGCCAATAAGCGAAATTTGATTGGGGACATCAATTCCTGACTCATGTAACGCACGTAAAACACCAAGTGCCATTTGATCATTAGCAACTAAAATAGCACTAGGCTTTTTTGGATAAGCCACTAATCGGCAGCCAAGCTGGTAACCTGACTCGGCACTCCAATCTCCTCGCAATAACGAGAATGGTTGAATATCTTCTGCATTTAAAACTTTCATCCAACCTTGCAACCTAAGTTGGGAAGAAATTGAGGATTCAGGGCCTTGAATTAGCGCTATCGATTTATGCCCTAACTCAACTAAGTGACGAGCACCTTGCACTCCACCTTCAAACGAATTAGTCATGATAGAACGTAATGGGCTTACAGGGTCAATATCAAGAAAGACAACAAATGTATTGCAACATAATTCATTAATTTCAATTGCCTGCTCATTATTTAGAGGAATATTAATAATAATGCCATCAACTCGCTGAGCTAATAATTCATTAACCGCTTTTTTTACAGCAGCGGCCTCAAGCTCTTGAGTCATTGAAATAACCACACTATAGCCTAATTCATTAGCTTGCTTTTTAATCGCAGAAGCAATTTTGGACGGTGCATGAAGTGCAAGATCGGTAGTTGCGAGACCCAGCGTATATATTTGTTTACCGGCTAATTTTTGAGCGACCTGATTTGGAATGTAGTTAAGTGTTTCCATCGCTGAAAATACATTTAGCCGTGTTTTCTCCGCCACCGCAGAAGAATTATTGATCACACGCGAAACCGTCTGGTAAGAAACACCGGCTAGTGCAGCTACATCATTTAGCGTGGTCAATTTCTGCGACATTTCTCTAATTTCTCCTAAGTCAGATTTTAGCCAAGTATATCTTAAAATCCCCACAATGTAGAAAGAGGTTGTTGTAATGCAATCCAATTCGTCCCTTGAGATATTTGTTACGATCCCCTCAACCCCTCGTCTTTGGTTAAAATTCGATAACATCATCATATACAGGACAATCACTGAAACAAGGCAAACAGATAAAGCAACTCAATGAACAATAAATACTTTCACCTTAATTACATCGCTAGAGCCTTATTATCCTTATTCTCCACAGCCGATTTTCCTGACAATGTTAGTGCCGAAATTAATGTAATACTCAGTGCAATTCCGCCAAGGATCATATAAGTATTTTGGAAACCAATTCTGTCATACATATTACCCGCAAAAGCAGAGAGGAAAATGGCAGACACTTGCTTTGAAAATTGAAAGCCAACAAGATAAATCGTTGCTGACAAACGGGTATCAAAAACACCTGTGATATATTTAAAAGCCCCCACTAAAAGAAACGGGACTTCCAACGCGTGCAGCATTTTTAGTGCAATAACTTCAGCCGCTGTCGTCGCAAAAGAGGAACCAATAATTCTAGCCGACATCACCATACCCGCAATCAACAAGGTATTTTTAGCGCCAATACGGTTAATAATCCATGGCGAACAAAACATAATAATGGCATTACAAATTTCTCCCGCAGTTGTCGCAAAACCAAAAGCACGAGTCCCTGCTTCTGGTGTAGTGAAAAAAGATTTGAAGAAAGTCGCGAACTGTTGATCGAATACGTCATATACACAAGCTACACCGACCACATACAAAATAAACATCCACATTTTACGCTGACGAAATAACCTTATAGCGCTCTTAAAATCCACAGCAGAACGGTTAGCACCTAAAGAGTCCATCACCTGAGCGGTTTGATTAGTTTGCGGTTTAGCAATTGCCACAAGAACCACTAGCAACAATGCGGCAGCCGATCCCATCCAAAACACCCATTCGGGATTAATGCTAAAAAGCATACCCGCCGTTGTCGCACATAACGCCCAACCGAGGCAGCCAAAAGTCCGTGCTTTACCATACTCAAATCCAGAGTTACGGCTAATCCGTTCAACATAGGCTTCCATTGCTCCCGCACCAGCAGAGAAAACAAAACCAATATAAGCCCCACCACTCGAGGCACCCAGCCAGATATTCGTTTTTAATAAAGGTGCAAAAACATAAAGGAAAAAGGGTGCAATCAGCACCAGTAAAATAGTCACGATCCACATCAGGTGCTTTTTCAGTCCCAACTTATCAGAAACTAAGCCTAATACTGGCTGAAAGCAGATAGCGAAAAGAGATAGACTCGAAAAAACAATACCCGTTTCCGTTTTATTCAGACCGATAACATCCGACAACCAAATCGGTAGGAATGGAAAGCAGGTAGCCATAATGAAAAAGTAGAGGAAAAAGAACATCCCAAAAATCCAAAAATTGGGATTTCGTTTATAATTGCTGGCGCTAATGGACATTTTATCTTCCTTATTTAGGGCTACTTTACGCAGCCCAATATAATTACACCCGTTGCAGACCAATCAAAATGGCACTTTCAGGATCAAGAATTGGCAAACTCAGCCCTGCCTGTTGTAACCACTCACCACTCACCGTTTGTGACGTCGTCATCCATTCCGGCAACTTACGCATGGTATGCCCACCTTCGCCAGTGATTTGAATGTTCGGATGATCAAGCAGTGTCAGTTGATAACGAGCGCTTGGCTCCAAACCAGATATTCTTAGCGGTGCCATCAAACTATAATCTGGCATCGCCAGTTGGCTGACGAGGAATATAGCCTGACATTTGTCCTGACTAACCACACCATGAGCGAGAGTCGTCGCATCCGGCATATCCACTCGCCACTGCACACCGTGGTGAATAACATCTCGCCATTGCTTATGCAGTGCGGTGTATTTTCGATAACCCTCTCGTTCCTGTTGGTCGGCGCTCACAGGATCGATCTCTAAGCCCATATGACCAAACAACGCAGTTAAGCCACGAAATGTGATACTGTGCTGACGAAAAGTGGCGTGACAATAGCGATTACCAATATGCGATCCCATTACCTCCGGCGGGAAAAAATAACTCATACCGCGCTGGATAATATTGCGCTCCAAAGCATCATTATTATCAGAAGCCCAAAAGCGATGGCTACGCTTCAATACTTCATAGTCAATCCGCCCACCACCCGAGGCGCAAGATTCAAACTCAATATGAGGGAAACGTGCTACTAGCGTATCCAGTAAGCGATAAAACTGACGAGTTTGTGCATCTGCCGCAGCTTTACCGTTATATCCCGGTTGAACCAATTCACGGTTCATATCCCACTTCACGTAATCCACTAAATGTTCACCTAGAAGCCAACTCATTCGCTCCAGCAAATAATCGAAAACCTGCGGAATATTCAGATTAAGGACATACTGATGACGTCCAGTTAATGTCTCATAACCGGGCATTGCCAATACCCAATCAGGATGTGAACGATATAAATCTGAGTCTGGGTTAATCATTTCTGGCTCAACCCAAATACCAAATTCCATTCCAAGCGACTTAACGTGTTCAATAACAGGCATCAGACCATTAGGATATTTTTTTTCATCGAGATACCAGTCACCAAGTGCTGCCCAATCGTCATTTCGTCCTTTAAACCAACCATCATCAATAATAAAACGCTCAACACCCAGTTGTGCCGCTTCATCCGCCATCTGCATAATGTATTGTGGGTCGTGATCAAAATAGATACCTTCCCAAGTATTGAGATGTACAGGGCGTGGCTTATTGTCGGGAAAATGAATGATTTGCTCGCGTAGGTAACGATGAAACTGCTGGCTCATGCCGTTCAACCCTTGCGCCGAATAGCTCCCGTAGAGATTTGGTGTCCATAATGTTTCACCTTCCGCCAACGCTATTTCCCCCGGCAGATAAAGCGCCTCCGCTTGAAGATAACGTCGCCCATCAGTTTTCACTTCAGCGCGCAGACGATGGTTGCCACTCCACCCCAAATGTACGCCCCACACTTCACCCTGCATTTCGCTAAAAGTCTGACTACCGGTGATCATTGCGGGAAAATGTTCATGGGATGTTCTCCCACGACGGTTCTCTAACACAAAACTATCGTGTTCAAGGATCAGGCGATGAGGCTGAAATTCACGGATCCAACGGCCATGAAAAGCCATGACTTCTCGCGCTCGCTCGGCGACAGGTAACGTCACGGCAAAGCGATCTACCTGCCAAGGCTGTTCACGTAAATTAGTTAAGCCATGGCGAACATTCAGTACCCCACTGCTATCGAGTTGAATTTCACTACACAAGCGTAAGCCCGCGTGTTTATCCTCACTAAAAATGGTTAAATTTTGTTCATTCTGCTCCACCTTAATTGTCGTAAATATCGGTGAAGCATCCAATCCCTGACGATGACCTTCAATTCCTGGCGCACCAAACAAACCATGCCCCAATTCAGCCATCAGGGTGACGGGAGAATCAACATCCAGACGACCATTAGCAACCGGACGAGTTAAGCAAGCCGCATCTTGCGAGGAAAAGTGACTTAGATGAGGTCCCCAATAAATGATTTCTGCAAATGGATGGGTTTTGATCACCACATCGGTCACTGCACTTTGTAAGCGTAAAATAAAATCAGACATAAGACATCTCCATAATAGGGAATGCCTTACTATTGATCCGAAACGTTTCGGATAACAACCAAAACGTTTCGGATCTGTGATCTGCTTAAAAAACTATCATGATTAGAAAAAGATCATTAACCCGTTTTGATTGGTGAGAATTCAGGCTGCCAGAGTACCTGCAAAGATGTTAAATCATCCCCAGCAATGAGTCGCCGTACCATATCAGCAATCTGGTAACCAACACCCTGGCGGGTAGATTGGATCACTGATGCCACGGGTATCTCGATGATACTGTCTTGTGGTAATCCATCA
This sequence comes from Providencia sp. Je.9.19, assembly GCF_051129765.1. Taxonomy (NCBI): domain Bacteria; kingdom Pseudomonadati; phylum Pseudomonadota; class Gammaproteobacteria; order Enterobacterales; family Morganellaceae; genus Providencia; species Providencia sp. Je.9.19. The sequence continues at coordinate 548,468 of NZ_JBCPSS010000002.1, read as the reverse complement.
TAAACCACCAGCGAGACAGCATTTTCTCCCGTCAAACGGCCAAGTTGGCTAAGCGCCATCGCTGCACCATCACCATGAATGTTGCAATCAGTGAGAATAGCGGTGGGAGGTTCAGGTAAGCGTAACAATTCCAGTGTCGCCTGAAAACCACCTCGTCGAGTTGGTGGCACGCGGCGCAATAAGCTATCAGACAGACCTGCTTCCTGCAAAGCATCCAAATAACCATTACGTCGCTGCGTGATAAATGCTTGGTGGTTATTTTCCCCCAATAGCGCAATACGTTGATGCCCTTCATGAATTAAATAGCGGGTAGCCTCATAGGTGCCCGCATAGTTATCAAAATCAAACCAAGCATAAGGCTGTGATAATTGACTACGACCAAGTGCCAAAAAAGGAAAACCAGAGCAGAGCAATTGCTTCAAACGAGGGTCATCATCCAACGTGTGTGCGACAATTAACGCATCAACCCGACGACTTTGTACCATCCGTATATAGCCATGATTGTCCGCATCTTCATCATCCGCGATCAACAATAAATCAATTTCATACCGCGCCAATTCGTGACTAAGTTCCCCGACCATATCGAGAAACACATTACTCGCCAAAGGCGCGACATTGACTGGAAAAACCAAGCCAACAGCGTCTATCTTTCCCATTTTCAAACGACGGGCAAATGTATTGGGGCGGTAATCTCTACGTTTTGCTTCCGCCTCCACGCGAAGTCGTGTCTCCTGCGATACGTCGTCATAACCGTTTAATGCACGGCTGACGGTTGTTACCGAAATCCCAAGTTCTTTAGCAATGGCTTTCAATGACATATATTTTCCGAACTTTAATAAGGATGTTGGTAGTCAGCTTTCTCTTTTATCACACCACAGCCGCTAGGCGGCCTCTAAATTCATAACTTAGCAAAAACAACTTGAATTATTTTGAAGTGATAACTCAAGTGAGTTAAAAACATCAATTTTAAGAGAAAAAATCAACCACAGTGAATAATTTATTATAATAAATATCAATAAGTTACCTAAATAACTTCGGGATCTCGCGCAGGCACCAAGATTTAGCCTCACCCATATTATCGCGTCGCCACGCCATAATAATATTCGTTTCGTGGGTATATTCTGCCCCCACAACTCTTAAACGACCTTCACGAATATCCTGTTCAACCATTGGATATGGCATGGTTGCCACCCCAAGCCCAGCAAGCAACGCGGCACGCTTATCTTCAATCGATGAAACCGTCAGCCTTTGTTGCTTATCCAGCAATTGTACGGTGATCACCGGACGTTCACGGGCAGTATCTGCCATTGCAATACCGCGATATTTAACACGCGTCGCATCGGATAACGGCTCTGCTTCTTGATGAATCGGATGGGATGGGCTAGCCACATAAATATGTTGAATGCTGTAGAGCGATTTAGAATTAATTTCTGATGAGGTACGAAAATGCATATCTGGCGCAATAACAATATCCGCCTTACCGTTTTCAAGACGCTCCCAAGCACCAGCAAGTACCTCAGTAATCAATGAGAGTTGAGTCTCTGATTTTGCTGCCAATTTTTCAACCAATGGAAATAATGAATAAGCAGGTACTAATGCCTCACAAACAATCGTGAGATGCGTTTCCCACCCCTTTGCTAAAGCTTCGGCATCTGAAGTGAGTTTATCAGCAGCTTCCAATAATATCCTACCTCTGTCCAACAACATTCTGCCAACATTGGTAAATTTGGTTCTATGTCCTGAACGATCAAATAAAATTACATCAAGTTCTTCTTCTAACTTTTGCATGGTATAGCTTAACGCAGAAGGGACTCGACCTAACTCTTCTGCGGCGGCTGCAAAGCTTCCACGACGATCGATTGCATCCATCACCCTTAATGATTCAAGCGTTAATGCTCTCTCTTTGCTCATGATGTATCTCTTTCAGGAAATTTGAATAAGGGAAACAGATTAACTGGCTAACAATTCAACGTCCAGCTATTTATGATATCAGGATACTATCGGTGTATTTATTTGAATGAGGGTTAACCATTATGATGACACTAAGACCCGTTAATCATTGCGGAAAAGCAGACTATGGTTGGCTACAAGCTCGCTACGCCTTCTCTTTTGGGCACTATTTTGATCCTGATTTTATGGGCTTCAAAACACTTCGAGTGCTTAATCAAGAAATTATCGCGCCACATAACTCATTTCAAGCCCGAACTTATCCACATGTTGATATTTTAAATATTATACTTCAAGGCCATGCTGAATATCGGGATAACTTAGGTAATGTCATTCGTGCTGATGAAGGTGAATGTGTCCGACTTTCACCACGACCAGATCTAAGTTATACGGAAGAAAATGTCTGCCCACAAACACCACTAACACGCTTACAACTGTGGCTAAATGCTTGCCCACAACAAGAATACCGCCCACACCAAAAGATTGCGCTGACAGACAAAAAGAATCAATTAATCGCTTCCCCTGATGGCGAAAATGACAGCATTCAATTACGTCAACAAGTTTGGATCAGCCAAATCTGCTTAGACTCAGCTGACGCAACTACGGTCGTTCTCAGAGGTAAAAATGCCTATTTGCAGTCTATTCATGGTGATGCAAACATTCACTCACATGATGGAAGCGACATTAGCATGAATTGTAATGATGGTGTTTTTATTCAACAAGATACCAAATTAGTGATTAGCGCCAAAAAAGCATTTCGCGGCTTATTGATTGATATTGGTGAATAATAAAAAAATCAGCTTAGTTTATGAAAGATGTACAAAGCCTTAATCCATTAAATACAATTTTAATCATGAAATCCCTTAAATTTGCGAACAAATTCGCAAATTTAAGCATTTACATACCCTATATATTGATAAGCTTGTGGTAGAGTCCTAGAGGCTGTTGATCTTTGAGGATCAATTATTATTGGAATTAAAAGGTATTTTCGTGGCTCTATTCACTCAACAACGACACAATCAAATTTTTGCTCGGATCCTCAATGAGGTTGTGCCTCAAGATGAGCTGGCAAAGCATTTTTCGGTATCAACACGAACCATCCGCTCAGATATAAATGAAATCAATGAATTAATTCAAAGCTACAGTGCGCATATTGTTTATGAGCGTGGTCATGGTTATCGTTTGAAGATTGATGACGAGACGCTGTTTGAGAGTTTTACCAAACAAAATGAAGAAGAAAATGGTATTCCTCGCACCAGCAAAGAGCGTATTGACGCACTATTGCTAAAACTTTTGATGTTATCGCTTCCCGTTAAACTCGATGATATTGCCGAAGAATGGTTCATCAGCCGCGGAACTCTGCAACAAGATATGGGTGCCGTTAGAGAGCACTTGCAAAGATACCAAATCATCTTAGAAAGTATTCCGCATCAAGGAATTCGGCTCAATGGCAGTGAATGGGCGATTCGAGCCTGCATAACAGAAACACTTTTGCGCCGATTCGCTCAACAAATCAATCATGATTTATCGACTTTTTACCCTGAGTGCTTAGACAATCTGGATTTAACCTACATTGATAAAGTGCTGCATAACAGTATGAATCGATTTGATATTCGTCTGAGCAACGAAGGGCATCTTTACCTTGTTTTCAATTGTGCAGTGACTATTTTGCGCATTACTCGTGGTCATGAGCTAACCACGATAGTCAAAAATAATGAAAGTGAGGATGTGATCCGCAAATCCTGTGATGAAATATCTAAGGGATTAATCTATTTTTTAGGTAGCGATCTTTCTAGCCCTGAGCTCAGTTATTTGCATGATCAAATCATTGCCCAACGCATTAGTCACCATGATACCGCGTTACTAAAAAATGGTAGCCACAGTGAGTTATCTGAATATATTTTGAATTACATTAATGACCTGTATAACTACGACTTACGCAATGATGAAAAACTAAAAAAAGATCTGAATACACATTTAGCCGCACTAATCACGCGATTGCAGTATCATATTTCGACACCTAATCCACTGTTATCTGATATAAAACAATATTATCCCTTTGCCTATGATGTGACCCTCAGCGCCCTCACCAGTGCCAGTAAAAAATTGTTGCCACATCCAATTAGTGAAGATGAACTGGGATATTTAGCAGTACATATTGGTGTGAGTCTTGAGCGAAATTATGGTGCAGGTTCTATTCGCCAAACAGAAGTTTTAGTTGTCACTGATTCAGGTAATTCGACATTTCGTGTCGTGGAATCAAAAATTATACGTGAATTTCCGCAACTAAAATTTAGTCGCAGCCTTACACTGCAAGAATATGAATCTCTTAGCGAAATTGAAGAAGATTTTGTTATTACTACCGTTCGTATTTCTGAAAAAAATAAACCCGTCATCAAGATCGCACCTTTTCCGACCCCTTATCAATTAGAACAAGTTGGTCGCTTGGCAATGGTTGATCAAACTCGTCCCTATATTATCGAACATTTCTTTGATGAACGTTATTTCATGGTAATCAATGAAAAGATCAGCCAAGAAACCTTATTTCAAACCGTTTGCCAGAAATTACAACAAGATGGCTATGTGACCGCCGATTTTTATCCTTCATTACAAGAACGTGAGTCCATTGTCTCTACACTACTCGGTGAAGGCATTGCGCTTCCCCACTCTTTAGGGCTGCTCGCGAATAAAACCGTAGTTGTGACGATTGTGGTACCCAAAGGCATTGAATGGAACAAAGAAACTAAAGAAAATGCTTATGTCATTTTTCTACTTGCTATCAGTAAATCTGACTATGAAGAAGCCATGGCAATTTATGATTTATTCGTCACCTTCGTCAAAGAAAAAACCACTCGCCGCTTAGTTACAGTCAAAAATTTCAATGAATTTCAAGTAATTGCCAAAGATAGTTTGGCGCGTATCCTCTAATTTATCGGCAACTTCCACTTCCAAATGGAAATCGAGCAGTTGCCGTCTTTTACGTGATCGTAACCACAACTCCATCATTTAGTTTTTAGCCTAATCTTCACCGTTTAACGCTAAAACCACTCAAGTGGAAACGACTACTACTAAAAAACAGCCACTTCCCATTTATCATTTCCACTTTATGTGAAATTAATTCCTCCACTTTCCAACGATATTTTAAAAAACGTAACAATTTGAATTTAAATAACTTATTACTGTTATATAAATAAGATATCTTTTTTTAATTATTCATAAAAAGATAATTTTTCCATTTAATTTCCAATTTGACCATAAAATAGACATATTCCACTTATATACACTTCCAACTTATTTCCACTTCCAAGTGGAAATTTACTACCTGCAAAAACACAGCAGAACCGATTAAGGTATTAGTCATCAAGGAACAGAGTAGTTCAACTAGCAACATTACTTTGGATTTTAAATAGTTATGAGTGGATCAGTTGTCGTTTTCAAAATGTTAGAAGATAACCTCAATGTCGATGAGGTGACACAAAAACTGCTGGCAGTGATTACTGACTGGCTCAATCAGGAAGAGTGCTATACCACGGATGTGCAACAACAAATGTTGGAGTCTCATCTTCGCGCCATGGTGGATAGAGCAAAAACCAAAGAAGCTTTACCGGAAGTCGATATCAGTCTATTTGATGAAATATCTAAATATTCTATTGAGTTAGCTAAAAAGGTTGTCAACACGCTGCCAGGGCTGGCACCAGAAGAGGCATATTTGCTCTCTGTTCACTTCGAAGTTATCCGTTCTAATGATTAATTTTTAGGGAATATGATTATGAAACAAATTGTTATTGTTATTGGAGATCGTTTAGGCAAAGGACAAAAAGTCGCGGTTGGCGTAGAAACTGCTGGCGGAAAAGCCATTGTTGTTCCCGGTGTTGCCGCTGATATGAAACTCGGTGATGTCATGAATGCAGAGCAAGCTGACCTTGGTATTTCTTTTTGTGGTAGCGGCGGTGCAGGCGCAATTACAGCTCAAACTAAATATGGTTATAAAGCACGTTATGGAATGCGCTCTATTGAAGAAGGTGAAACCGCCATTGCAGATGGTTGCAATGTACTTGGTTTCGGTTTTATGGATAAAGAAGAGTTAGGCGAGCGTCTTGTAAAAGCATTTAATAAAAAATACGGCAACGTTTAATGAAAAAATCTATCGAAACGGTTGTACGGGTCACAGGGCAAGGCGACAGCAAACAAAAAGCAATAGCTGACGCCTTAAATTCAATTCAAAAAACCGTACTAAAAAATAGCACTGATATCATTCTACGGATTGAACCGAAGGATGTTGAAGTGATTAGTGCTCACTCGAAATCGCGGACAGAAAAATTTCTTTTTATCTTTTTGCCACGTAAACGCGAACATTTTCGTGTTGTGCTCGACGTTTCGCTGGATGTTACCTTACTTTCTGTCAACGAAATACCATTTACAGAACAATAATAGCAATCAGGTCTGGAGTTAATTCCATGAGTGAAACTGCATCTTTTTTAGAAATATTGGGCATGTCCCTCATTATCGGTGGCCTCTGCGGCTTTGGTTTAGGCGCAGGCGCGGCGCGTATGTTCCACGCACCAACCATACAAGGGATGGGGGCATTCCGTACATTAGGCGAATTAAACGCCTGTGAAGGTGACCCTGCGTCACACTTCTCTTTCGGCTTAGGGTTTTTCTTTAACGCATGGGCATCATCTGTTGCAGCAGGTGCGTTCACACAAGATGTTGACCACCGTATCATTCCTAACTGGGGTGCGGCTGCACTACTTACTAAAAATCGTAACGTAGCAGAAACACTACATAATCCGAAAAAAATGGCAATTGCCTGCGGTATTATCGGTGCATTTGTCGTCGCGTTCTTAAATACAACCGCATCTGCGGTACCTGCCGCACTGCAAACAACAGCAATTAATGTTTTAGTCCCAGCAGCTAACTTGCTCGTGAATACTGTCATGCCAGTTATCTTCTGGTTAGCAGCCATGGATGCCGGTCGTCGCTCTGGTTTCTGGGCAACACTTTTCGGTGGTTGTGCACAACTCATCATGGGTAACGCAATCCCAGGTTTAGTCTTAGGTATCCTAATCGGTAAAGGTGTTGATGATAATGGTTGGAATCGTATCACTCGTACCATGATGATAGCCGTTGTACTGCTATTCGTTCTCAGTGGATTCTTCCGTGAATTCGACCTGAAGATGATCACATCATTTAATTTAGATAAACCTGTGTGGCTTGAATACATCCACGGACTGCTGAGCGGGAAATAATCATGACAACTGAAATTAATAGACAAGATTTTTGGTACGCAGAATGGTCCTTCCCTATTTTTGTTGGGTTGTTATCTTCCGGGATCTTTGCGGGTACACACATGTATGTAGTCTACGGGTTCGGCGCATTTAACGAAGTGGCATTCGTTGCCATGTTACGTGCAGGACTCGATACGGGTGTTTACGGTGCAGTGGCTGCATTCGGTGCGAGCTTTCTTTTCGCTCGGATTATCGAAGGGTCGCTTGTCGGTATCTTAGATATTGGCGGTGCGCTACAAACCGGTATTGGCCTCGGCGTTCCAGCACTATTCCTTGCAGCAGGTTGGGATATTTTAGTCACTAACTTTTGGCTCGCTTTAATTACAGGTTTAGTGCTTGGTGTCTTAATAGGCTTAATAATTGTATTTGCACGTAAATTTACCATTGCTCAAGCCAACTCAACTTTTGGTGCTGATGTCATGATGGGAGCGGGTAATACATCAGGACGTTTCTTAGGTCCTTTAATTATCCTTGCAGCAATGGCGGCATCTATCCCAATCGGTATTGGCTCTTTGATTGGCGCATTAATTTTCTATATCTGGCAAAAACCCGTTGCTGGTGGTGCAATTTTAGGTGCGATGTTGTTTGGATATTTCTTCCCACTCGTTGCCTAAGCAGCAATCAAGCATTCTCGAATCATGTGCAATGCATGTGATTCGAGAAAACGGCTTACATTACTTAGAACAGACTCTAAATAATTCAAAGTGCAGCTAGGCAGCAAACGAAGATATCCCGATGAGCATACATAAGTATGTGATTCAGGTAGCCAAGAGCAAGCCACAACGTTGCAGCTTACATTACGTTAGAACAGATATGACTTAAGGCAGACTCTAAATAATTCAAAGTGCAGCTAGGCGGCAAACGAAGATATCCCGATGAGCATACATAAGTATGTGATTCGGGTAACTGAGAGTAGCCAACAACGCTGCGGTTTGAATTATGACGAGTATGACAATATGAGTATGACAATATAAAGAAGGTAACCATGTACACTTTAATCATCAAACAGGGCAAACGTATCGATGGCACAATTATCGATATACTTATTAAAGATGGGAAAATTGAAGCTGCTGGCCCTGAATTGGCCTGCAACCAACAAGCAGACAAAATAATTGACCTTAAAGGGGAAATCTATGTCAGCGCAGGGTGGATTGACTCACACGCTCATTGTTTTACTGAGTCACCTATTTACTTCGATGAGCCTGACCTAGCAGGCGCTGCTGGTGGTGTTACCTCTCTGGTTGATGCGGGAAGTGTTGGAGCAGATGACATTGACAAATTTTATCAACTGACGCAAAAAGCTAAAACTAATGTGTTTTCATTACTGAATATTTCACGCATTGGTATCATCGCGCAAAATGAATTATCTGATATGAACAATATCGATGATGAATGTTTTCAGCAGGCTATTGAGCGCCATAATGGTTTTGTCGTGGGTTTAAAAGCTCGCATGAGTAAAAGCGTTGTCGGTGAAAACGGAATTGCCCCGCTAATTAAAGCTAAAGAAATGCAAAAAAAACACCATCTACCTTTGATGGTGCATATCGGCAATAATCCCCCTGATATTGATGAAGTTGCTAATCTATTAACCCGTGGCGATATCATTACCCACTGTTTTAACGGCAAACCAAACAAAATTTTAGATGATTCAGGCTATCTAAAGCCTTCTATAGCGCGTGCTCTAGCCCGTGGCGTTATTTTAGATGTAGGCCATGGTGCTGAAAGTTTTAGTTTTAAAGTTGCAGAGCAAGCAATGCGTATCGGCACCTACCCTGACATTATCAGTTCAGATATTTATCACCGAAATCGAGTTAACGGTCCGGTTTACAGTCTTGCCTTTGTGATGACAAAATTTTTGTGCATGGGTTTCAGTGCCGAACAAGTTTTACGCTGCGTAACAGAAAAAGCGGCCGATTTACTCGCACTTCCCGCCAAAGGCTATTTAAGACCTGGCTTTGACGCCGATATCACATTATTTGAACTTAAAGAAGAACCTACAGAACTCACTGATGCCGAAGGTGAACACCGCGTCGGAACTCATCGTTTTGTTCCCGTAGCAGCGATTGTTGGTGGAAAACATATCATTCATGCAGAAGGCGAATCTGAATATGCAATCAATTTATGATAAATATCAGTTAAAACATGTCATTAACGCTTCTGGCCGTATGACTATGTTAGGTGTTTCAACACCAACTCCTGAAGTGGTTGAACGAGTTGCTTATGGGTTAAATCATTACTTTGAAATTAAAGATTTGGTCAATAAAACCGGTGCCTATATCGCCCAATTATTAAATGTTGAAGATGCCGTCGTGGTTTCTTGTGCTTCCGCTGGAATAGCACAAGCGGTTGCCGCAGTTATTGTGCAAGATGATGATGATTTATTATTAAATTTGCACTCATCAAACAAACAAGTTGCTCGTGAAATTATTATGCCCAAGGGCCATAACGTTAACTTTGGTGCTCCAGTAGATACCATGGTGGCCTTGGGGGGAGGTAAAGTCGTAGAAGCTGGTTTTGCCAATGAATGCAGCGCAGCGCAGCTAGCCGCTAAAATCACACCACAAACTGCCGCTATTTTGTATATCAAATCACATCATACTGTACAAAAAAGTATGTTAACGGTCAGCGAAGCGGCCAAAGTTGCACATGAACATCAATTACCGTTGATTGTTGATGCTGCCGCAGAAGAAGATTTAACCACCTACTATCAAGCTGGTGGTGACCTCGTAATTTACAGTGGTGCCAAAGCTATTGAAGGCCCAACAAGTGGTTTAGTCATTGGTAAAAAACCTTATGTTGAATGGGTTAAACGTCAAAGCCAAGGTATTGGACGAGCCATGAAAGTGGGTAAAGAAGGTATTCTTGGTCTGACACTCGCTATTGAACAATATCTAACCGCGACCAAAGAAACCGGTGCTGAAATGGTTGCTCGCATGAATAAATTTATCAATGAGTTAAATGCGATACCTGCAATTTCAGCTCAAATTGTCTGGGATGCGGCAGGCCGTGACATTGCTCGGGCAGAAATCAGCTTTGATGAGAAAGCGATTGGTAAATCGACTTATCAGATAATGGCTGAATTAAAACAAGGGGATACTGCTATTTACTTTCGTGAGTATAAAGCCAATGAAGGAAAAGTCGAGGCCGATATTCGTAGCGTCAGCAATGAACAACTCGATGTTATCTCACAGCAGATCCGTATGTTAGTAGAAGGAATTTAACATGAAATTGTCACCGAATTTTTACCATGACCGCGTATGTTTGAACGTACTGGCAGGTAGTCATCAAAACGCAAAAGATATCTATGAAGCGGCAGAAAGTTTTGTCGTCGTCGGTGTGTTATCAAAAAACTACCCTGATCTTGAAAGTGCGATTGCCGATATGCGCATTTATGCAGAAGAAACTCACAATGCATTATCCGTTGGTCTTGGTGCTGGCGATCCAAAGCAATCTACAATGGTTTCGTTAATTTCAAAAGAAGTTCAGCCACAGCACGTGAACCAAGTTTTCACTGGCGCACCGATCAGCCGTGCATTACTCGGTCAAAATGAAACATTTGTAAATGCTTTAATTTCACCTACTGGTACCATTGGTATGGTAAAAATTTCAACAGGTCCGTTAAGTTCTCAGTCACCTGACGGCATCGTACCTATTGAAACTGCCATCATGATGTTAAAAGACATGGGCGCAGATTCAGTTAAGTTTTTCAATATGGAAGGCTTAACTTATATAGAAGAATACAAGGCTATTGCTAAAGCTTGTGCACAGTTTGATTTTTCTCTTGAGCCAACCGGCGGTATCGATTTAGACAATTTTGCCGAAATTTTACAAATTGCCCTCGATGCTGGCGTAAAGAAAATCATCCCACACATCTATAGTTCAATCATCGATAAAGACACTGGCAATACCCGTCCAGAAGATGTACGTCAGTTATTACAGATGGTAAAACAAGCTGTTAACTGATGCGTAATAAGCTGTAAAATAAAAAATATAAGCGAGAAATGACAAAACAACAAATTGCCCCACTCATCTTCGTATGCAGTGGGGCTTTTTTTACATCATCAATATATTAAATTTTGATTTTTGAATTTTGAATTTTGAATTTTAAATTATAGAGATCTAGACAACTCTAAATAGTTCGACTTATAGGTAGGCGGCAAGCGAGGATATCTCGGGGAACATACACAAGTATGTGACCTGAGTAGCCGAGAGCTGCCAACACCCCTATGCCAACACCCCTATAAGGTGAAATATGACGAGTAATAGGCAACACGAAATAAACTAGAGTAACAATTTGATTAAAAAATGATTTTTTATAAATAATTCGAGGTGTGCCAAGGCGGCAAAGCGAGGATATCCCTAGGAGCATACACAAGTATGTGACTAGGGTGGCCGAATGCAGCCAACGCAGTCACAACTTGAAGTATGAATAAAAAATTGGAGTTGGCCGGTAAGCCGGGTTCTGTCGTGGACAACCATTCCTCTAGGCCAGCACTTACGCACTGGCTCCAGCAACCTACCCGAGTTCAATGCGGGCCGCACCATATGAACCCCTATTTGGTCTTGCTCCGGGTGGAGTTTACCATGCCACGAACTGTTACCAGCCGCGCGGTGCGCTCTTACCGCACCCTTTCACCCTTACCTGATCCTGTAAACAGGCCATCGGCGGTTTGCTCTCTGTTGCACTTGTCGTAGGCTCGCGCCTCCCAGACGTTATCTGGCACCCTGCCCTATGGAGCCCGGACTTTCCTCCCCTCTATCCGTCTCCCCCGAAAGGACTACGATAAAGCAGCGGTTGTCTAGCCAACTCCGCAGCGGATTATAGGCACTTTGCCTTCGCTTGTACAGACTCTAGCGTGCTCAATTTATACCAAACCGCTTACCTGTTTATCTATTGAGCAAAAATTACGCTTCGTCTTGCTGCTCTAACATCAATTTATACAATTTATTTTTCTTCAAACCATAAATTTCTGCTGTGATAGCGGCTGCTTTTTTAGGGGGTAACTCTTTTTGTAGCAAATTCAAAGTGCGGATCACATCTGGCGTGATTTCTGTATCATCATCTTGTTGTTTATAACCTTCAACAATCAGTACCATTTCACCACGATGACGATTACTATCTTCTTTCACCCAAGCAAGCAATTCACCAACTGGACGGCCTTCAATTGACTCCCAGGTTTTGGTAATTTCCCGAGCTAAAACAACATGTCTATTTGGTCCCCAGACTTCCACCATATCTGCTAAACTATCTAACAAACGATGGGTTGATTCATAAAAAATCAATGTCCGTGTTTCTTGCTCGAGAGCCTGTAAAACATCTTTGCGGCCTTTTGTCTTTGCCGGTAAAAAACCTTCATAACAAAAACGGTCTGAAGGTAAACCTGCGGCTGACAGCGCAGTAATCGCAGCGCAAGCGCCAGGCAATGGAACAACTCGAATGCCAGCTTCACGGCAACGATTGACTAAATGATAACCTGGATCATTAATTAAAGGTGTACCTGCATCAGAGACTAATGCGATACTATCACCTTGTTGAAGCCTGCTAATTAATTGATCTGCCTTTTGCTGTTCATTATGATCATGCAAAGCAAACATACGTGCATTAATCGCAAAATTCTGTAATAGAATTCCCGAGTGCCGTGTGTCTTCTGCAGCAATAAGGTCAACATGTTTAAGAACATCCAACGCGCGTTGCGTGATATCCCCCATATTTCCTATTGGGGTTGGCACAATATACAGCGTGGATGCCATAACCACTGCTTGATTAGGTTGGTTCATTGTTTCATCCGAATAGCCGGTTTAAAATTAAGCAATTGAAAAATACACCATTGGATACTGTATGCGTCCTTCAATTTTTTTGCATTTGAAAAAAGGGTTAATCTGCACTGCAATGCTATTTACTTTTGCGTTGTCAGGCTGCCAACTCATCTCGGATCAGTTCACGCCGACAAAACCAAAAACACCTGAACAGAGTGCTTCAGACATTAGCCATTATCAGTCTATCATTGATGCTGCGCAAGGTAAGCCATCAATGGAAGCATTGCGCGCTTATATTGCTCAAGAGCCTTTACTGACTAATTCTGTGGAACGTCAGACAAACATCAATAGTTTGTGGTTGATGTTAACACAAATGACACCAGAACAGATTCAAGGAATTGGTGCGGAAGAGTACATTTTAACAGGCTGGGTCGATCTACTCGATATTTATCAAAATAACCAAGACTCTCCTGATGCCCTAACAATGGGTTTTAATGATTGGAAAACACGCTACCCTGCAAACCCTGCGGCAACCACACCACCGAGTCAATTAGTGCAAGCCATGCAACCACGCGTCGGCGGTGCACCAAAAATTGCACTCTTCCTACCTATGAGTGGGCAAGGGCAAGTTTTTGGTCAAGCGATAATGCAAGGATTTATGGATGCACAAAAAGGCCTTCCTCAAGCCGCCATTTCATCGGCTAGCGTTCAGTCATCACCTGTACAAAATAGCGATAATGATATCCTAGACCAAATCTATGCGGAAGTCGCCGCAACGACAGGTGAACCAAAAACCAATACAGATTCAGATATCGTGACCTCTGCATTACGTATCGACAGCGCGCCAACAAATACCCAAAGTGTTAAAGTATTCGATACCACTGGCAAACAGATGCCACAGCTACTTGAACAAGCAAAAAATGAAGGCTTTAACCTTGTTGTTGGTCCGTTACTGAAATCAGATGTGCAAACTATTGCGCAAATGGGGGCACCAATCAGCGTGTTAGCCCTCAATGAGCTCGATACAAATCAATTACAACCACGCCCTAACCTTTGCTATTTCTCACTTTCACCTGAAGATGAAGCAAAAAATGCAGCCGCACATATCAAAGCTGATGGCAAACAAATGCCTTTAGTTCTCGTGCCTGCAAATCCTTTTGGTGAAAGGATTGCAAAAGCCTTTGCAGAAGAATGGCAAGCCAAAGGTGGTTCAACCGTCTTAACACAATCTTTTGGCTCAGTAGCTTCATTAAAAGAGTCCATTAACCGAGGTGCGGGTATTCGCATGACGGGGACACCAGTCAACGTAAATAGCCAAACAATCTCACAACCCGTAGAAAGTGCAACAGGTGCTATTGATGCCGTCTATATCGTGGCAACTCGAGATGAGCTCACACTAGTTAAACCTATGATTGAAATGGCAATCAGTACACGTCAACGCCCTGCTCTTTATGCTAGTTCCCGTAGTAACCAAGCAAGTTCAGGCGCTGATTATCGTTTTGAAATGGATGGCGTTAAATTCAGTGAAATTCCATTACTTGCCGGTGCTAATAACAATCTGCGTAAACAAGCTCAACAAAAGTTAAACAATGATTATTCTCTGTTTCGCTTATATGCCATGGGTATTGATGCTTGGTCTTTAGCTAACAATTACGACAAACTACAACAAAACAAGCAATTCCGAGTACAAGGTGCATCAGGTACTTTAAGCATTACCGATAATTGTGTTGTTTATCGTGAATTGCCTTGGTTGCAATTTAAGCAAGGTCAAGTCAAGCTAGCACAATAAATAATGCAAGCAATCTGGATGATTGCCATTTTTTCAGACAAGGATGTCATGCAAACTATCAAAAAGTCATTATCATGGTTAACTGGCAGATACTATGAAAATCGAGTTCTCGCCTTCTTAAAGCAACAGGGGTTAACCTTTGTCGAACGTAATGCCCGAAATCGTGCCGGCGAAATCGACCTTATCATGCGAAATGAAACAGGCTGGATCTTCGTCGAAGTTCGTTATCGCAAAAATTGTGATTACGGTGACGCGCTTTTATCAGTAAACTGGCATAAACGCAGAAAATTATTAGCTGCAACAAAGTATTGGCTCGCCCAAAGACAAGAAAGTTTCGAGACTAGCGCATGTCGTTTTGATATCTGTGCAATTACGGGCAACCAATTTGAATGGATACAAAATGCCTTTAACGATAGTAACCATAGTTAGGGTTTGTAAATCCTAGTTTATCTCATAGGAAATAAGAAGTGCTAGATAGAATAAAAGTTTGTTTTACTGAGAGTATTCAAACTCAGATAGCAGCTGCTGAAGCGCTGCCTGATGCGATTTCTCGAGCAGCAATGATGATGGTTCAATCGTTACTTAATGGCAACAAAATTTTGTGTTGTGGTAATGGCGCATCAGCCGCAACGGCACAACGTTTTGCTACTAGCATGATACACCGATTTGAAACTGAACGTCCAAGCCTCCCTGCACTAGCACTTAACACAGATAACGCGTTACTCACTGCCATTTCAGGTAGCAAGCAACCCGCTGAAGTTTACGCGAAGCAAGTAAGAGCGTTAGGACAGCATGGTGATGTTTTAATGGCAATTTCAACACATGGTAATAGTGCTGATATAATTAAAGCTGTTGAAGCTGCCGTTACTCGTGATATGACCATTGTGGCACTTACCGGCTATGACGGCGGAGAGCTCGCCGGATTATTAGGTCCACAAGATGTTGAGATCCGGATACCTTCACAACGTAGTGTTCGAATTCAAGAAGTTCATCTTCTTACTGTAAATTGTCTTAGCGATCTGATAGACAATACTCTTTTCCCTCATCAGGATGATTAAGGAGACAAAATGCGATTAATACCTATTTTTGCCATAGTTTTCAGTACTGTTCTTTTACAAGGCTGTATTGGTGCAGCGGTTGTAGGCTCTGCTGCTGTTGCGACTAAAAGTGCCACAGACCCTCGCAGTGTTGGCCAACAGGTTGATGATGGCACCTTAGAAGCGCGTATTAGTGGCCAACTCAATAAAGATAAAGATATCACGGGTAAGGCGCGTATTATTGCAACTGCCTATAAAGGTAATGTTCTACTCACAGGTCAAAGTCCTGATATGGCTTGGGCTGAGCGCGCAAAACAAATCGCCTCAAATGTTGAGGGAACAACCTCAGTTTACAACGAAGTACGTAGTGGCTCGCCGGTCGATTTAGGTACCGCGTCAAAAGACACTTGGTTGACCACCAAAGTAAAATCTAAAATTCTCGCGAGTGATGGTGTTAAATCCGGTAGCGTAAAAGTGATTACTGAAAATGGTGAAGTTTTCTTATTAGGTGTTTTAACAAGACAAGAAGCCGATGCTGCTGCAAAAATAGCCAGTGAAACTGATGGTGTTCGTCGAGTCACAACCGCTTTTACTTATCTCAATTAATCATAAACGATAATATATCGGTATAAAAATAAAAGCCATGAGCTAAAAATCATGGCTTTTATTTCAATCTGGTCGGATTTGATTGTTTTTAAGATAATTCTTACCGCCTAATAAGTGCATCTGGTTAAGTATCCATGCCTGCCGCTTTAAAACATATGAAGATGGCGATTTTACGCTGTATCTGTGTGGATTTGGTAGAACTGCCGCTAATAGTGCAGCTTCATCCATTGTGAGCTTACTAGCCGGCTTTTTAAAGAATTTTTTTGAAGCCTCTTCCACCCCAAAAACTCCATCACCAAACTCAACAATATTAAGATAAACCGTTAATATTCTTGTTTTAGACCACATAAGCTCCATTACTGGCGTCATTGCTGTTTCAAAGCCTTTCCTTATCCAGCTTCTCCCATCCCATAACCATAGGTTTTTAACCGTCTGTTGTGAGATAGTTGACGCCCCTCTAACTGTTTGTTTTTTGCTCTTATTGTGCTCATACGCGCGCTCAATCGCATTTAAATCAAAACCCCAATGATGAGGGAAATTTTGATCTTCGGCGGCAATTACAGCTAAATAAAGGTAAGGTGAAATGTGACTTTCATCAACCCAATCAGAATGAGAAACATAAGAAAAATTAAAGTTTAGCCATGCAGATACTTGCCGCTCAACCATCACAGCAGAAAATGGCACTGGCACATATTTAAAAGCAATAACAGTGCCAAGCCAGATGATAAGTAATGAGACTGTGACTTTCTTTAACCAGTACCACAATCGAGAAACAATAATCACCATTTAATCATCACGCCATTTCCAATACTTTCTCAACGAGTTTACTAATCCCTGTATTAGCCTCTGCAATTGATTGTGCAAGCATATAGGCAGGCGTTGTAACAACTTTGTTAGCTTCATCAACCACAATGTTATCAACGGTACATTCAATGTGCTTCCCGCCCATTTTAATTATCTGAGCAATCGTTTCACTGTCATTACCAATTGTTAGTTCAACTGATGTATTTAACATTCTAGGAAGCATCACAGGAGCAATACACATCAGCCCTAGCGGTTTTTTCTGTTGATGCATTTGTTGTACTAAACTTAATAGATCTTTATTAATTTCACATTCACTTCCTTTCACAGCGAAATCACATAAGTTTTTTGCGACACCAAAACCACCAGGAATAATAAGGGCATCTAGCTTAGAGGCATCCGCAGAAGACAAAGCCGCTATTTTCCCACGTGTAATACGTGCTGATTCTTCCATTTGATTACGTTTTTCTGTTTTTAACTCACCACTAATATGATTAATAACAGTTGATTGAGCTTCATCAGGCGCGAAAAAATGAATTTCTACATTACTTTTACTCAAAGCAAGCATTGTTAACACAGTTTCATGGATCTCACTTCCATCAAAAACACCGCATCCACTTAAAATAACCGCAATTGATTTCATATCTTCCTCCATTTGTAGTAAATTATCTCTTAGCCGCTTAAGCGAGCAAACATCAATCTTCATCACAGATTTTAATGATACTTGTAACAGATTCGCAAAATTTTGGTATCTTGATGTTATTCTGTTAAGCGACGAAAATGATTTAATGATTTGCTAAGAATGAAAACCACAAGCAGATCAACGATTTCCCTGGTGTTGGCGCAGAAATTCGCGCACCCCAACTTCGGTTGGGGTTATTTTTTTGTACGTCCATCAACCCAGTTTCTCAAAGTTTCTATATCTGATCGCCAATCCTGCTTTAATTCATCAATCCACTCTTGTACGTTATCCCACCATGCTGGTAAATCAGGTGATTGTATTTGCTGCGCTATTTTCTGTAAATTCTTGAGACCAATAGACCCTGCCGCGCCTTTTATTTTATGTCCTTCCTCAACAATACCTTTTTGGTCTTTCGCAATCATATTCGAATCAAGAATAGCCAAATACCCCGGCAGCATTTTTTCAAACACGTCCAATCCGTCATAAATTAATTTAGGCCCAACAAGATCAAGATATTGCTCAAGCATATCGCAATCTAAGATGGCATCATGAATATCAGCGCTCATAACATTGTCAGGCTCGTTTTCATCTTGAGTTGTATTTTCACCCCAGAATTGCTCAATAATCTGAGTTAATGCAGGTACTGATAATGGCTTACTAAGAACCCCATCCATGCCAGCATCAAAATATTCTTTTTTATCTTTCAACACATTGGCAGTCAGTGCAATAAGTGGCGGTAAATCGTCTTTGTGATATTGCTGTTTAAGTTTGCGTGAAATATCTAAACCAGTCATGTCTGGTAATTGAATATCAAGTAACAGTAGGTCGTATTCTCCCGGTGAGAACATCGCTAACGCATCCTTACCGTTCATCGCGACATCAACGGTATTACCTAGCTTCTCAAGTACAGAACAGGCTACAACCACATTAAGCTCGATATCCTCGACTAATAAAATATGCAACGCGGGTAATGGGTAATCATCGTCACTGTCGAGTTGTTCCACAATGTCTTCTTCAACCACGGGAGCAATTATTGACAATGTGAATGTAGAACCTTGTCCTACCTGACTTTCAACTAGAATATCTCCGCCCATATTTTGAGCTAACCGACGCGATACGGAAAGACCAATCCCTGTTCCAGTTGCGGATCTACCGCCTGCCGAATCTTTCACTTGGTAATACATGGCAAAGATTTTATCTAGCTCATCTTGAGGAATACCAATACCGCTATCTTGCACCCTGAAAAATAGTTTATCGTCCGCTTCACGCCAGATACTCAGTTTAACTTCACCCTGCTGAGTAAATTTGACCGCATTACCAATGAGGTTCCATAATACTTGGCGTAGCCTTGTGCCATCTGTCAGGATTTTTTTAGGTAACGCGGGAGCCACATCCATGACAAATTTAAGCCCTTTAGGCTGAACCAATAACCCACTTAGATTTTCTAAATCAGTAACAAACTCAGACAATGTGATAGGCTGATTATCGAGCTGAACTTTACGGCGCTCAATTTTATCCATTTCAATCACGTCATTAAAAATATTACCTAACGTAATAGCACTGACATGAATAGTTTTTAAATAACTCGATTGCTCTGCACTGAGTTCTGTATCCAATAAAATCCGACTTAATCCTACAATGCCATTAAGCGGCGTACGAAGCTCGTGGCTGATCGTTGAAATAAAGGTAGTCTTATCCCTACTCGCATTCTCTAATGCTTCCTGATAGCGCTTACGCTCGGTTATATCGCGCCCAAAGCCCATTAACCCATGTCGTTTTCCTACACGGTCATAAAAAGGGACTTTACGTAATTCAAAGCACGCTTTACGTCCATCTGGATAGACAAGCCATTGCTCATAAGTTAATGACACATTATGACGGAATACTTTTTCGTCGGTTTCCATTACCTTAGAGGCAATTTCAGCGTCATAAATATCTAAAGGTGTTAACCCCACGAGATGTTTTTCACTTTTGCCCGTGAGAAGTTCCATGGCACGATTACAGCCAGAAAATTCATTATTCTCATTACGGTAGTAAACAAGGTCAGGGGAAGCATCAAGAAATGAACGAAGTAAAACCGATTGCTGTTCGAGCTCAATCTTTGTTTGCTCACGGTACGTCATTTCTTGTTTTAATTGTTCAAGTAATTCTAGATGCGCTTTTTCTACTTTTTCTCGCTCTTCAATCTCTAAATTGAGTTGTTCGATATTTCCTTGCAGTTGTATATTTAGTTCAGCATCACGTATTCTCATGACTTCCAATTTATCAACCATACGAGATAAACGTTGGCGTGATTCTTCGAGCTGCTCAACCACAATGGACAAAAAATAGACTGCTAATGGCGTGATTATCAACCCAAAGAAAATAGATCCGACCATATCAAGACTATCAACCTGCCCCCGCAGTACGATAGTGACTGCCATTTGCATGATCATGGCAAGTACAACTAATGCCGATGCAAGTAACAAAGAAAATCGAACCAGGCCGAGCTTCATCATCAGGTCAACATAATACTGCGCAAGACCTCGAAGTACTTTCATAACCACCCCTTTATAACCACTACTGAGTTAAATTCTATTTAAATCATATATCAAACCAGACATTTTCGGATGTTTATTAATACGAAATATCGATCCGGCTCATTCAATCTTTATTTTTTAACCTTGATAAATGACAATAGGCTTTTGTTCGTACGACTTACCGATAATATAAGAGTATGCAAGCATAGTAAGGAATAGAATGAAGCTACCACCGTTCAACCTACAACGTGTTGATCCTCCGAAAAAAGCACTTAATATTCGAAAAATAGAATTTATCGAAATTTATGAGCCGATCAACGCTATTGAGGTACAAGCACAGGCAAAACGCTGTCTTTCTTGTGGCAGCCCTTACTGTGAATGGAAGTGTCCACTTCATAATCCTATACCTAGTTGGCTAAAACTAGCGGCTGAAGGTCGTATAATTGAAGCTGCGGAACTTTCCCATCATACGAATAGCTTACCTGAAGTATGCGGCCGAGTTTGCCCGCAAGATAGGTTATGTGAAGCAGCGTGTGTGCTCAATGATGACTTTGGTGCCGTAACAATTGGTCATATCGAACGCTATATCAATGATACCGCGTTTGAACTCGGCTGGCGGCCTGACGTTTCGCATATAAAACGAACTAATAAACGTGTCGCTATTGTTGGAGCTGGTCCCGCAGGTCTTGCTTGTGCTGATGTACTTACCCGTAATGGCGTCAATACGACTGTATTTGATAGCCATCCCGAAATTGGCGGATTACTCACGTTTGGTATCCCTGAATTTAAACTCGAAAAACACGTTATGATTCACAGACGGGAAATTTTCACCGAAATGGGGATTGAGTTTTGTTTAAATACTGAAGTCGGCAAAGATATTTGTTTTGATAAACTTGTTCATGACTATGACGCCATATTTATAGGGACTGGAGTTTATCAAGCCATTTGCGGACAAATCCCCAATGAGGACGCTCAGGGCGTACATGACGCACTGCCTTTTTTAATGGCAAACACACGCCAATTAATGGGGTGCAACGAAATACCTCAAGCACCCTATATTAATCTACAAGGCAAACGAGTTGTTGTCTTAGGTGGTGGTGATACGGCAATGGATTGCGCTCGTAGCGCTATTCGTCAAGGCGCCCAGCACGTTTCTTGCATTTATCGCCGTGATAAAAATAGCCTACCAGGTTCCCCTCGAGAAGTCGCTAATGCACATGAAGAAGGCGTACAATTTTATTTTAATTCGCAAGTGACGCATATTGAAATCGACCAACACGCGCAAGTCAGTGGTATTAATGTAGTTCGCACTCAATTGGGTGGTAATATCAATGACCAACATATAATCAATGTTATTGATAATTCAGATTTTTTCATTGCAGCTGATGCGATTATTATGGCTTTTGGCTTTATGCCCCACCCTATGCCTTGGCTAAAAAATCAAACAGTACAATTTGATACTCAGGGACACATTATCGCCAGTCGTAACACAACCTTTCCTTATCAAACAACACATCAAAAGATATTTGCAGGAGGCGATGCTATTCGAGGATCAGATTTAGTAGTCACTGCAATTGCTGATGGACGAAATGCCGCAGAAGGGATTTTACTTTTTTTAGGGATTTAACTGCCATTTGTGTCTTATTGCTGAAAATAAAAAAACAGAGGCAAGATACCTCTGTTTTTATCAAGTACACAATGTGACTCGCTACCTATTTAAGCTTTATTAACAACGTGTTATTTAATAAAACGTTATTTAACAACTCGAAGTGCAGGACGACCTTTTGGCGGACGTGGTGGCTCATCATCAGGTGAAACGTGTTCATTTTCTTGTGCTTCATTTGTCATTTCAGTGTCATGAACCAAAGAAATTTTATCTGTCAATTCATCTTCAAATATTTCAGATACAGATGATAATTCAGTTTCGTAAGCCGCTTCAGGTTCAAACATCATACCCGCGCCATTTTCACGTGCATAAACAGCCATTATGGCCGCCATTGGTACATAAACCTGGCGTGGAATTCCCCCAAAGCGCGCATTAAAACTGACATTTTCGTTGGTAATTTCAAAGTTACCCACTGCACGAGGAGCAACGTTTAATACAATTTGTCCATCACGGGCAAATTCCATCGGAACGTTAATATCAGGTACGGTGACATCAACCACCAAATGCGGAGTCATATCGTTATCGAGCAACCACTGATAGTGCGCACGTAACAGATAAGGGCGACGTGGTGTCATTGGTGTCATTTCAGTCATTGTGTCTTATCTCACTTATCGGGTCATAGGGCGCATTTCACGCTCTAATTCAGTCAAGGAAGCTAAGAATGCATCACGTGCGAATACCTTTTGCATGTACACCTGTAGATGCTTATTGCTCGGTTTAGGGTCGATTTGAATGCCTAATACAGGTAAACGCCACAGCAACGGTGCTAAATAGCAATCGACTAAACTAAACTCATCACTCATAAAGAATGCTTTTTCAGCAAATACAGGAGAAACTGCAAGCAGTTCTTCAGCTAATTGATTACGAGCACTAGCAGCTTCCTGCGCGTTACCCTTCTCAATTTTATACATCAATGAATACCAGTCATTTTCAATGCGGTTCATTAGCTGACGGCTAGTACCACGCGCAACTGGGTAAACTGGCATTAATGGTGGATGAGGAAAACGCTCATCAAGGTATTCCATGATAATGAGTGGGTCATACAGAGTGAGATCGCGGTCAACAAGTGTCGGAACGCTCTGGTACGGGTTCAAATCGATAAGATCTTGAGGCAGATGACCTGGTTCGACATTTTCAACTTCAACGCTAACACCTTTCTCAGCCAGTACAATACGGACTTGATGACAAAAGATATCGGTTGGGCTTGAGAATAATGTCATTACCGAACGTTTATTAGGAGCAACAGCCATTAAAACCTCCAAATTACAAAAATGGACGAAACAGTAATTAAATTATTTAATTACCCATTACCCATTTTAAAATCCCCTGCACTATACTTTCAATTATCCATAACAAAAGTCAGCGCAACCCTCTCGCAATAATAAAGCGAGAAATAATGAAATAAAAAAACAGGCACATATTCTAACAGATCTTGAACAACTTAGGGGGACAATAGTGGAAAAAGCATAACTTAATTTTAATAATGAAGAATACAACTAGCAATCACAACAGATAAAACCAAAAATAAATAAAAAACAAGCACAAAAACCCTGAAGTCAACTCCATAGATATTGTTTATTTTTATAAATAAAGCGTTAAAATCACACTGAGAAAATTATTTTAAATTTTAAAATAAATAAGTACGCTCAGAATTTAAAATAATTATCTTTTATATTCATCAAAAATTCATAGGTGAGATGATTTAAACTCGCTATCAACAATCAATTAGCTCAATTCATTACTACTTATACTAGATATGTATTTACTTGATATAAATAAAAAACCCGCCAAAAAGGCGGGCTTTATCATCAATTTCATGCCCAATGGGCAATAAATTAACGTTTAGAGAACTGTGGACGACGACGTGCTTTACGCAGACCCACTTTCTTACGTTCAACAGAACGCGCATCACGAGTAACAAAACCAGCTTTACGCAGATCAGAACGAAGAGTCTCATCATAAGACATCAGTGCACGAGTAATACCGTGACGGATTGCGCCTGCTTGACCAGAAATACCACCACCTTTAACAGTGATGTATAGGTCAAATTTTTCTAACATTTCAACCAATTCTAACGGCTGACGAACTACCATGCGCGCAGTTTCGCGACCAAAGTATTGTTCTAGAGTACGTTGATTGATTGTGATGTTACCGCTACCCGGCTTAATAAAGACACGAGCAGATGAGCTTTTGCGGCGACCAGTGCCGTAGTATTGATTTTCAGCCATTGCTTATAATCCCGATTAAATGTCAAGAACTTGCGGTTGTTGTGCCGCGTGGTTGTGCTCATTACCTGCGTAAACTTTCAGTTTACGGTACATTGCACGACCCAGAGGCCCTTTTGGCAACATGCCTTTAACCGCGATTTCAATCACACGCTCAGGACTGCGAGCAATCATTTCTTCGAAAGTCGCTTGCTTAAGTCCACCTACATGGCCTGTATGGCGATAGTAGATTTTATCTTCGCGTTTATTGCCGGTAACAGCAACTTTTTCCGCATTCAGAACGATGATGTAATCACCAGTATCTACGTGCGGCGTGTATTCCGCTTTATGCTTACCGCGTAAACGGCTAGCAATTTCTGTTGCAAGACGGCCTAAAGTTTTGCCATCTGCATCAACAACGTACCAGTCACGTTTTACGGTCTCTGGTTTAGCTGTAAAAGTTTTCATTAAAACTTACCCAATATTAAAGTTACATGTTGGTGAACACTCATGTTCATAAGCTTTCCGAGGTTCACGCGACGCTTGTCCAGCAAACCTACCCCTTCGAGCAGCCTAGCTGGCATTAATGCATTATTTTTTGGGAAATAAAAAACAATGCTGTAACGTGGGGTCGCAAGATTATAGAGAACTCAGCGACAAAAATCGACCCCAAATGCATTTTATTTTACGTTTAAAACAATAATTCATGTTATTTCAATTTTAACTGCCTGTATTTCCGGCCTAAAGCTAGGCGAGGTGAGGTATTTTTAGGTATTCCTCACTTTGCATTTCTTGTAAACGAGAAAGACAACGCTGATATTCAAACGCCAATAGTTGACCTTGATAAAGCGATTCCATTGGCGCTTGAGCATTGATAATTAATTTAACCTTACGCTCATAAAACTCATCGATTAATGCAATAAATCGGCGAGATGAGTTCTCTTCACTCGTGCCCATAATCGGAACATCATATAAAAGTACCGTGTGATAACAATTCGACAGGTAAATGTAATCATTTGGACTGCGAGGTTCTTCGCACAAAGTTTTGAAGCTGATAGCCAGTACGCCTTCAGTCGCATTAATTGCCTGCATTTTACGATGATTCACTTCGAGTATTGGATTCGGTTTACCCAATTTCCCTGCTAACTTAACGAATACCTCATTAAGATGCTGGCGAGTTTCATTATTTATTGGTGATAAGAACAGGTGAGCTTGAGTTAATGTACGCAGACGATAATCAATACCAGCATCCACATTCATAACATCACAATATTGTTTAATTTGTTCAATTGCAGGTAAAAAACGCGCGCGCTGAAGACCATTACGATACAGGTCATCAGGGATGATATTTGAAGTCGCGACCAAAGAAATCCCTCGCGCAAATAGCCCTTCAAGAAGAGTACCCAAAATCATCGCATCGGTAATATCTGAAACAAAAAACTCATCAAAACACAGAATATCTGTCTGTTTTTTAAATTCATCAGCAATAATATCTAATGGATTCTCTTGGCCTTGTAGAGCCATTAAATCTTCCTGCACTTTCTTCATAAATCGATGAAAATGCAAACGTAATTTCCTATCACCAGGCAAGCTTTCATAAAACATATCCATCAGCCAGGTCTTACCACGCCCCACCCCACCCCACATATATAGGCCTTGTACAGGATCACAGGTTTTAGCTTGATTTTTACCGAGTAAACGTCCAAAACGTTGTTTGATATTTAACGGTTTATCATTATGTGTGCACTGCGGCGATCGGTTGATTAGTTGCTGATAGATTTTATCTAAGCGCTCTACAGCTTGCTTTTGTACTTCATCCGGCTGGTAATTCCCATCCGCCAGAGCCTGTTGATAACGAATTGTAGGAGTCATCGAGGACATTAACTGAATAATCCTTAAAAATTTTTTCGGCTTTTTTACCGTTATATGATATACACTGACCTTACTATAAACAGGGTCAGTTATCATTTAACTTGCGGTTAACGAATAAATATAGAGTAAGGAAATTTACCTTAACATTCCACTCTTTCATTATTAACTGATGTATTCCTGCCCTCTATTAAGTTGTATAGCATCCGTTACATTGATGACATTAATTTGTGCTCTAAGTCACATACTTTATATATGATACTCAATGAGATAGCTTTACTTGAAGCCTACATGCAACTTTGATTTATCTGAGGTATAGTTTTAAGGTATAATTTCAAGATATAGTGTTAAGGTATCATTAGGGTAGCTAAACTTAATATCTGCGAACATTGAAGTAAATTAAGGAGTTAGCATGACTTGGGAGTATGCACTAATAGGATTAGTTGTTGGTTTTATTATCGGCGCATTGGTTGTTCGTTATGGCAATCCAAAACTTCGTCAACAAAAAACAGCGCAAGCTGAGTTAGACAAGAAAAGCACTGAACTAGAAGAATACCGTAAAGAACTCGTCGGCCATTTTGCTCGCAGCGCAGAGTTACTCGATAATATGGCACGGGATTACCGCCAGCTGTATAAGCATATGGCGCAAAGCTCTTCTGAACTAATGCCTGATATGCCGGCACAAGATAACCCATTTAATTACCGTTTAACGGAATCGGAAGCGGATAATGATCAAGCTCCTGTTAAAATGCCACCAAGGGATTATTCTGAGGGCGCATCGGGTTTATTTCGTCCAGTAGAAGAAAAAGAAAAATAATATCCATTTCAAATCACCAGTAAGGTTGTTAAACCAACGCTTACTGGTAATTTTGATAAAAACACCTCAATTCAACCCAATCACCCGAGCCTTATTCTATAAATTCATCAATAAACAACATTGAACAAAATATCCTTTCGTCTTAAATATTTTGATTTATTTCAATACTGTATAGAAGTTAAAGTTTCACTTAAATAACATGTAAATAGATGTAAAAGAATGGATAGAGCCTATCTGTTCAGGGAACTTTTGCGCATAATCTGTGGTCATAGTCATCAGTAAAATTAAATATGATACCAGCCAATGTCTCGGCTCCTAGTGGCAATAACTTAGTTGCATACACTATTTATTAATATTCTATTCTTGAGAGAATCTACGGAATGATGAAAAGAAAAAATTTCTTTCTTACTGCTGTTGCAATGAGCCTAGGGCTAAGCCTGTCAACGATCCCTGCGATCAGTAGCGCGGCATTACCTGCGACATTACCCGCAACTGCACAAAGCCAAAATATGCCAAGTTTGGCACCTATGCTTGAAAAAGTACTGCCTGCTGTCGTCAATATTCATGTTTCTGGTACTCGCGTACAGAATCAACAAATTCCTGAAGAACTTAAATTCTTCTTTGGCCCGAATGCACCACAGCAACAACAAAGCGTTCGCCCATTTGAAGGTCTCGGTTCTGGGGTTATTATTGATGCACAACAAGGTTACATTTTAACCAACAATCACGTTATTGATGGTGCAGATAAAATTCAAATTCAGCTCAACGATGGGCGTGAAATTGATGTAAAACTTATCGGTAAAGATTCACAAACAGATATCGCATTACTGAAAATTTCAAATGCAAAAGATATTAAAAATCTAACTGCAGTCAGCATGGCGGATTCAGACAAACTGCGTGTTGGTGATTTTGCTGTCGCTGTAGGTAATCCATTTGGATTAGGCCAAACAGCAACATCAGGGATTATTTCTGCTTTAGGTCGTAGCGGATTAAATCTGGAAGGCCTTGAAAACTTTATTCAAACAGATGCATCAATCAACCGTGGTAACTCAGGCGGTGCGTTGGTTAACTTAAATGGTGAATTAATTGGTATTAATACTGCTATTTTAGCCCCAGGTGGCGGCAATATCGGTATTGGTTTCGCCATTCCAAGTAACATGGCTAAAAACCTGAGTGAACAATTAATTAAGCACGGAGAAGTTAAACGCGGCATTCTCGGTATTAAAGGGGCTGAAATGACCTCTGATATCGCAAAAGCCTTTAACATTGATGCTCAACGCGGTGCATTTGTAAGTGAAGTATTGCCAAAATCTTCAGCGGCAAAAGCAGGTATTAAATCAGGTGACGTTTTAGTTTCTGTTGATGGTAAACGGATCAATAGTTTCGCTGAATTAAGAGCTAAAATTGGTACTAGCGAAGTCGGTAAAGAAATCACACTTGGCCTAATCCGTTCAGGTAAGCCAATGGATGTTAAAGTGGTTTTAGTTAACGACGAAGGTGAAACGACCAAAGCAGAAAAACTAAGTGAATCACTACTTGGGGCGACAATTTCGAATGCTACCGTCAGTAACACCAAAGGTGTTCAAGTTGATAGCGTTGCGCCGAAATCCCCCGCAGCTGCAATTGGCTTAGTCAAAGGCGATTTAATTTTTGGTGTGAATGATTCACGTGTTGAAACTATCGACCAATTTCGCAAGATCATCGACGCAAAACCGCCGGTACTTGCCATGAAAGTTTTACGTGATGGTGAAACCTTATATTTGTTGATGAGAAACTAATTCGTCAAAAATCGTTCTGAAACCAATAAAACAGGTACAGTATCTCTCTGCTGTACCTGTTTTTTTATGTTATGCTCAAGACACTTACCTAAAATAGCTTAATATTCGATATTCTAAAGTAAAAGACGAATATGTTTAGCAAACACATATGATTAAAAACTGATATGGTTAAAAAACTATTATTGTCAGCCATGCTAGGACTACTCGCCGCCTTGATTATCATCGTTGCGGTACCTTCATTGCGCCCTCAAGGCCTAGAAGACTTACTTTATGGTAAGACCAATAGTGAACCTATCAGTTATAATAAAGCCGTGCGCCGTGCTGCCCCTGCTGTTGTCTACGTCTACAGTAGCTCTAAAGGCAGTTTTTCCCAATCAGGTCGCGAACTCAAATCTCTCGGTTCTGGAGTCATTATGGGCCCCAACGGCTATATCATCACCAATAAACACGTGGTGGATAATCCAGACCAAATCTTAGTGGCTCTACAAGATGGCGCTATTTTTGATGCACTTCTTGTTGGGTCAGATACCTTGACAGATCTTGCTGTTCTGAAAATTGAAGCTGAAAATCTGCCTGTTATCCCAATTAATACCCAACGAATTACCCATGTAGGTGATGTCGTTCTCGCTATTGGTAATCCTTATAATATTGGCCAGACAGTGACTCAAGGGATCATTAGTGCGACTGGCCGTGTTGGCCTTAGCTCCACTCGCAGACAAAATTTTCTACAAACAGATGCTTCAATTAACTCAGGAAATTCAGGTGGCGCATTAATTAATACAGAAGGTGAATTAGTCGGCATTAACACGCTATCGTTTACAGCAGGGCAAGGCGTAAACTCGGAAGGTTTAAGCTTTGCTATCCCTACCGCCCTCGCCACTAAAATTATGGAAAAACTTATCCGTGATGGTCGCGTTATTCGTGGCTATATTGGTATCACAGCTCGTGAATTACCTCAAATCAGGTCTAATAATAACAATATCAGTCAAATACAAGGCTTACGTGTTTTCCAAGTCTCACCGAATGGCCCTGCCGACAAATCTGGTATTGTCCAAGGCGACATTATTCTTTCTGTAGATGGAAAACCAGCTATCTCTGCCGCTGAAACAATGGATCTTGTTGCCGAAATACGCCCAGGCAGCAAAGTATCAGTTCAAGTGTTACGTGAAGGGGACATCAAAAATATTGATGTCGTTATTGAAGAGATCCCTGACGGACAAGCGGGTTAATATTCAATTAAAAAAGGTTGTTCAACTTACTGATTGAACAACCTTTTTATCTATTCTTACTGTGCGACCACATTATCATATCGTGTTATATCACAACAAAATAATACAACTCAGTTCGCGATACAGATTCAATTAGTCTTCGGAATGCACACGTTGAATATCTGCACCTAAACCACGCAGTTTGTCTTCAATATGTTCATATCCACGATCAATATGATAAATACGATCTACTGTTGTTGTGCCTTCAGCAATACAACCCGCAATCACTAAACTTGCAGATGCACGTAAGTCTGTCGCCATCACTTGCGCACTTGTCAGCTTTTCAACACCATGGCAAAGCACAGTATTACTTTCAATTTCAGCGTGAGCACCCATGCGGATAAGTTCAGGAATATGCATGAAACGATTTTCAAAAATAGTTTCCGTTATCATACCTGCACCTTCAGCAACTAAATTCAACAAGCTAAATTGCGCTTGCATGTCTGTCGGAAAACCCGGATGTGGCGCAGTACGTAAAGTAACAGCTTTAGGGCGTTTACCTTCCATATCTAAACTAATCCAATCTTCACCTGTTTCTATCTTAGCGCCGGCCTCTCGCAATTTAGCCAAAACAGCGTCTAAGGTATCAGGGCAAGCATTACGACAAATTACTTTTCCTTTTGATACTGCTGCAGCAATTAAGAACGTGCCTGTTTCAATACGATCAGGCAATACACGGTAAGTACCGCCGCCTAAACGCTCAACACCTTCAATCACGATACGATCTGTGCCCGCACCTGTAATTTTTGCACCTAGCGTATTTAAGAAATTAGCAGTGTCTTCAATTTCAGGTTCGCGAGCCGCGTTCTCAATCGTCGTAGTACCTTCAGCAAGCGTTGCTGCTGTCATGATAGTTACAGTAGCACCTACGCTCACTTTGTCCATCACAATACAAGCGCCTTTTAAACGCCCATTAACCGTTGCTTTAACATAACCATCTTCAAGTACGATGTTAGCACCAAGCTGCTCTAAGCCTGAGATATGTAGATCAACAGGACGCGCACCGATAGCGCAGCCCCCCGGTAAAGAAACTTCACCGTGACCAAAACGTGCAACCAATGGCGCTAATGCCCAAATCGAAGCACGCATGGTTTTCACTAGATCATAAGGCGCACAAGTATTTGTTACGTTACGTGCATCAACATACACGGAGCCATTACGCTCAACTTTAGTGCCTAGCTGATTAAGTAATTTAATCGTTGTATCGATGTCTCTAAGATGAGGAACATTCTGTATTTCTACAGGTTCTTCCGCTAATAACGCAGCGAACAGGATTGGTAGTGCCGCATTTTTTGCGCCAGATATGGTCACCTCACCTTCAAGCCGAGTTGGCCCTTTAACTAAAAACTTATCCATTCAAGTATTCTCGTGTGTCGAATTTTATATACTGTTCGCTTGATTTTTAAGATCAAAAACCATTTAACTTGCGATCACGTTCCCATTGAGCTGGCGTATAAGCTTTGATTGAAAGCGCATGAATGCGATTATCTGCAATATATTCCATCAAGGGTGCATAGACAGCTTGCTGTTGTTTAACACGGCTCATGCCGTCGAACATAGCACCAATGGCAATAACCTGAAAATGGCTACCATCGCCAGTGACGATAGCATCATCTAAAGATAACTTATCCATCAGTACTTGCTTAATTTCGTTGATTTCCATAATGACTCAATTTTATGATTATTCGTGACAGGGTTATATAGACATCTATCCTAAAGCATCCCGCTGAACTCTTAAACCAAAGAAAACGCCTCTGACGCATAAATATACGCAGAGGCGCTATTTTTTACATAAATTGACTTAATTTAAAAGCAAAGCTTTGACACCGTAAAGTTCAATCAATGTATTTAAGTTATCGCTAACGCCAACAATATTTACACTTTGTGATTTCTCGACAATTTCACCTTTAAGGCGAACGAGCATCGCAAGTCCAGTGGAATCCACATGCACTAAGCCAGAAACATCAATTTTTTCAATGCTATTTAGCAATGGTTGCCTTTTATCCCAAAATGAGAGTAATGAATCTCTATCGAGTGTCCCCGATAAAAACAAAGTTGTCTCAGTTTGCTCCCATGCTAATCGCTGACTCATACTACTTGCTCTCTTCTAAAGTAATCGGTGTTTTAGCGCTAATTTCTAGCTGTTTGGTCAAGCCATCAATACCTTGCTTACGAAGGATATCACCCCACTCATTTTGTTTGGTCGTGATCATACTGATGCCTTCGGCAATCATGTCATATGCTTGCCAGTAACCGGTTTTACTATTTTTACGCCATTGGAAATCAAGACGAACAGGTGGGCGACCATTGTTATCGGTGATCGTCACACGGATAGCAACGATATTTTTATCACCAAGTGGCTGTTCTGGCGCAATCTCATAAGTTTGACCATGGTACATGGCAAGTGCTTGGCCATATCCTTGCTCTAGATAATTTTCAAAAGCATTGAAATAAGCATCTCGCTGTGCAGGCGTAGCGCCTTTATAGTACGTCCCTAACACTAAAGCGCCCGCATATTTTATTTGCACATAAGGCAGTAACTCTTCACGAACAATCGTCCTTAAATAGTCAGGATCTTGCTTAATTTTAGCTTGCTCTACTTTTAAGCGAGTAAAAGTTTTATCGGCAGCTTCATCCATTAATTTATAAGGGTTCGTTTGATCAATTGCCATTGCAAAAGGCGCAATAACCAACATTGCAACCATCATTAAACGTTTAAACATAATTCATTCCTTTAGTGTCCATAGGGAACATCAAATCAATGTGATGCAGGTTCTGAGCCTTGGCTATCGCCACTTTTATACAAAAACTGTCCGATTAAATCTTCTAACACCATTGCAGGTTTAGTATCTTCTAGACGACCGCCATCTTTTAAGGTGGCAATACCTAATTCTTCGCCTGAAGGGCCAATATTCATCGCAATATATTGTTCGCCCAATAAGCCTGATGTTCTAATCGAAAGTGAGCTCGAATCAGGAATATTGTCGTACTCACGTAACAAATCAATTTTGACATCAGGCACATAGTTGTCTTTATTTAACACAATACTCGAAACTCGACCAACGACGACACCCCCAACTTTCACAGGAGACCCTTCTTTTAGCCCACCAATATTTTCAAAAGAAGCCGATACTTGATAAGTCGGTTGGCTACCAATCGATTTCAGATCAGCGACTTTTAAACATAAAAAGATAATTGCGGCTATCGCCAGCAACATAAAACAACCTACCCATATTTCACTTTTTTTACTTTGCATGACTTAGTTCCCGAACATCAGAGCTGTAAGTATGAAATCTAATCCTAGAACCGATAATGATGCATGAACAACCGTTCTTGTGGTTGCTTGGCTAATCCCCTCAGAGGTCGGCACCGCATCATAACCATTAAATAGTGCTATCCAAGTGACTGTAAACGCGAAAACTAAGCTTTTGATAACACAGTTGACCAAATCTAATCGCCAATCAATAGAAGACTGCATTGAAGCCCAAAAATAGCCTTCATCAATACCTTTCCAATCCACACCAACTAATGCGCCACCTAATATCCCAACCGCAACAAATATTAAGGACAACAATGGCATACTTATGAAACCTGCCCAAAACCTTGGTGCAATAACACGCCTTAAGGGATCAACTGCCATCATTTCAAGACTGGAGAGCTGTTCAGTCGCTTTCATCAATCCAATTTCTGCGGTCAACGCTGAACCCGCTCGCCCTGCAAACAGTAAAGCAGTCACCACTGGGCCCAGTTCACGTAATAGCGATAACGCTACCATCATACCAAGGCTCGCTTCTGCGCTAAATGTTGTGAGCACCAAGTAACCTTGTAGGCCTAAAACCATGCCGATAAACAATCCAGAAACAGCGATAATCAACAAAGATTGTACGCCGACAGCATAGAGTTGCTTCATCAACAACGGCCACTGCTTTTTTATCTCAGGCTTGCCAAACAGTGAACGGAATAACATATAACCAGCTCGGCCAAAAGCTGAAAAAATATCAATCCATCGATGTCCGAAGGCAGCAATCGCCTTTATTATCATTTTATTTTACCCTAATAAATCAGCCAGATAATCATTGGCGGGAAAACGGAATGGAACAGGACCATCTGCGATACCATCCAAGAATTGCCTCACTCGAGGATCTTGGTTATTACGTAACTCATCTCCCGTCCCCTTCGCAATAACGTGTTGCTGGGCCACAATATAGGCTTCATCAGCAATACTCAGTACCTCAGGAACATCATGGGAAACGACAACACAGGTCACACCTAAAGCTTGGTTTAATTCATCAATAAGTTTAACTAAAATGCCCATCGTAATTGGATCTTGCCCAACAAATGGCTCATCGAACATGATCAAATCAGGGTCGAGTGCAATAGCTCTCGCTAGAGCCGCACGACGCGCCATCCCACCTGATAATTCAGAAGGCATCAATTTTGCAGCGCCACGTAAACCCACAGCTTCTAATTTCATCATTACGGTTGTGTGAATCAATGATTCCGGTAAATCAGTATGCTCACGCAATGGAAAAGCGACATTATTAAATACATCCATATCCGTAAAAAGTGCGCCTGATTGAAAAAGCATGCTCATTTTTTTACGTGACTGATAAAGCTTCGAGCGTGATAACGCAGGAATGTTATCGCCATCAAACCATATTTCGCCCTTGCTTGGACGTAGCTGGCCACCTATAAGACGCAGCAATGTGGTTTTGCCAATTCCTGATGGCCCCATGATTGCCGTAATTTTACCACGCGGTACCGATAGGTTAATATTTTCAAATATTTGCCTATTACCACGAGTAAACGACATATCTCGTACTTCAATTAAGTTGTCTGTTTGTGCTTGCATTTATCTGATAACTCGTCGTATCGCGTTTAATTTTATCTTTCGTAAGTTTGAATCTTACAGAAAAACAAACCGAAAATCGTCTAATATCACGCCTAAATTTAACTTATAGTTGGTGTTCGTTTATACCCTAGTCGTTTTAACTAGGTTTTATATATTATCTTGATTTCTCGTACCGTATTATAACGTTTGGAATATACTTTTTAATATTACAACCGTATTTTATATAAATGAAAGAGACAAAGCACCGTTAAACACCTTCATTATTAACTTATATTTATAAGTAAAAACAACAGATAGCGTTTATTGTCACTCATTTGGTTATTTATTGAGAATACGCGAATTTATCAAAGGATTTTTGGTTCTAGGTGCTAATAAAATAACATTTATCTGATTAACAGCCTCTTTAACTCACAATAAAATAACGTTTAAGCTCGAAAATATCATTAAAGATAGCTTAGCAGACAAAATACTTACTGATACTAAGTATTCGTTATACAATCCTATTTTGCTCATCCGATTAATTAAAAAGCTACCCATGGAACTAGAAATGTCAAACTTCGATTTTCAGCAAGTAGGTAAAAATGTTCTCCATATCGAACGCGAAGGCCTTAACAACCTCGAACAATATATCAATAATGATTTTGACCGTGCTTGTCAGCAAATATTTGCCTGCCAAGGAAAAGTTGTTGTTATGGGAATGGGGAAATCGGGACACATAGGTAGAAAAATTGCAGCAACATTTGCCAGTACAGGAACACCGTCATTTTTTGTTCATCCGGGAGAGGCGAGCCATGGCGATCTCGGCATGATAACAAATAAAGATATTGTATTAGCGATATCTAACTCCGGCGAGTCTGGTGAAATTCTGGCCTTACTGCCAGTCTTAAAACGTATTAAAGTTCCCTTGATTTGCATGACCAATAACCCTGAAAGTAATATGGGTAAATATGCAGATGTTCACCTGTGCATTAAGGTGTTACAAGAGGCTTGTCCACTCGGATTGGCACCAACGACAAGCACCACTGCGACACTCGTCATGGGTGATGCTTTAGCGATAGCCTTACTCACCGCTCGTGGTTTTACGGCTGATGATTTCGCGCTTTCTCATCCAGGTGGCGCACTCGGACGCAAACTTTTACTTCTCGTTCGTGATTTAATGAGTACGGGTGAAGATATACCTTACATTGCAAAAACAGCAACTCTACGCGAAGCACTCGTTGAAATTACGCGTAAAAAATTAGGTATGACGGTTATTTGCGATGACAATATGAATATTGAAGGCATTTTTACTGATGGAGATTTACGCCGTATCTTTGATATGGGCGTTGACCTAAATAATGCTAAAATTGCTGACTTGATGACCCCTGGTGGTATTAAAATCGCCCCAAGCATGCTAGCCGTTGAAGCGCTAAATCTGATGCAATCCAAACATGTTACCTCTTTATTGGTTGCTGAAAACAATAAATTGGTCGGTGTACTGCATATGCATGACCTACTCCAAGCTGGAGTTGTGTAATTAGCATAATGACATTAAGCCTAATATAAATATTTATTGTATTGCTCTATTCATGATAACTGAGTGCAGCCAACAACGCTGTAATGCAAAAATTAGCCATATACTCTAAATAATTTGTGTTACAGCTAGGCGGCAAGCAAAGATATCCCAAGGAGCATACAAAAGTATATGACTTGGGTAGCTGAGTGCAGCCAACAACGCTGTAATGCAAAAATTAGCCATATACTCTAAATAATTTGTATTACAGCTAGGCGGCAAGCAAAGATATCCCAAGGAGCATACAAAAGTATGTGACTTGGGTAGCTGAGTGCAGCCAACAACGCTGTAATGCAAAGTATGACGAGTATTAAAAGGGAAGAATAATGAAAGACACCTGCTACGGCCCTATCGCTAACGTAGTGATAGAAAAAGCAGCAAAAATTAAACTGCTTATTTGTGACGTTGATGGCGTAATGTCTGACGGCTTGATTTATATGGGTAATAACGGTGAAGAGCTCAAGGCATTCAATGTGCGCGATGGCTATGGTATTCGCTGTTTGCTAACCTGTGGGATTGAAGTTGCTATTATTACCGGTAGACAAGCTAAACTTCTTGAAAATAGAGCTAAAACATTGGGTATTACATATCTTTACCAAGGACAGAGCGATAAGCTTTTGGCGTATCACGAACTGTTAGATACACTACAATTAACTCAAGAAGAAATAGCCTACATTGGTGATGACTTGATTGATTGGCCTGTAATGGCAAAAGTCGGTCTATCCGTCGCTGTAGCAGATGCTCATCCGTTATTACTGCCCAAAGCTGACTATGTCACTCAAATTAGTGGTGGTAAAGGGGCCGTTCGAGAACTATGTGACCTCATTCTTCTTTCACAAAATAAATTGGAAGAAGCTAAAGGCTTATCGATTTAAAGAATAGATATCATTTATGAGCAATTCGAAGAAGTGGTTAATTATTATTCTATCGCTGATTGTCCTTGGGCTTATCGGTTGGAATTTATCCGGTAACGACTCGGTAAACATGACAGGTAGTGAAATAAATGATGGTCAACCTAATTATCAGACTGATGATTCAGTCACTTTCGTCTATAATCCGACCGGTGATTTATCTTATAAACTTGTCGCTGATAAAATTGACAACTACACAGAAAGCAAAATTACGTGGTTTTCCAAGCCTGTGTTGACAACCTATAATGACGCAGGCATACCAACGTGGACAATTAGCTCATTCAAAGCACGTTTAACCAAAGATAATGTGCTCTATCTTTATAGTGATGTTCAGGTCAATAGCTTAACGAAAGAATCACAGTTACAACGAATTACAACTGAAAGTGCAGTTGTCAATTTGACAACACAAGACGTTTCATCTGACGATAAAGTCACCATTATTGGACAAGGACTCAATTCTACCGGTTTAAAAATGAAGGGAAATCTTCGTACCAAAACTGCAGAATTAATCGAAGATGTGAAAACTCATTATGTGTTACAACCAGAAGAGCAACAAAATGAAACAAGCCACTAAGCAGTATTTTATTCAAGGAGCTATTGCCAGTGCAATTTTGGCTCTTAGCCTACCCGCTATGGCGCTTAAAAGTGACACTCAGCAGCCAATGACGATTAATTCGGTTAAGCAATCCCTTGATCTAGAAAAAAACATCACGACTTTTACTGATGACGTTGTGATCAAGCAAGGTTCTATCGACATAAAAGCCAATAAAGTTGTCGTCACTCGTCCAAGCAGTGACTCTGATAAAATTGTGATTGAAGCCTTCGGTACTCCTGTCACTTTTTATCAATTACAAGATGATGGCAAACCAATTAAAGGTCATGCAGCAAAAGCGCGATATGAAGTTGATAAACAACTCGTTACCCTAACAGGCAACGCTTATCTTGAGCAGTTAGATAGCAATATCAAAGGCGATAAAATCACTTACGTCGTCCCAACGCAGCAAATGGAAGCATTCAGTGATAAAGGCAAACGTGTAACAACCGTAATATTGCCAGCACAATTACAAGAGAAAGCCCCAGCAGCGGCAAGTTCATCAGCAAATACGACTAAGAGTAAATAATCGTTATGGCAACACTAACCGCAGAGAATCTGGCTAAATCCTATAAAAAGCGCAAGGTTGTTGAAGATGTTAGCCTTGAGGTTAAATCCGGCGAAATTGTAGGTCTACTTGGACCAAACGGTGCCGGTAAAACAACCACCTTTTACATGGTGGTCGGTATTGTTCAGCGGGATGCTGGTAAAATTTTAATTGATGGTGAAGATATCAGCTTACTGCCACTGCACGAACGTGCTCGTCGCGGCATTGGTTATCTTCCTCAAGAAGCGTCTATTTTCCGCCGCCTCAGTGTTTATGATAACCTAATGGCAGTATTAGAAATTTGCCATGACCTAAACACACAGCAGCGTAAAGAAAGAGCTGAAGAGCTCATGGAAGAGTTCAGTATTACTCACCTTCGAGACAGCATGGGTCAATCACTGTCTGGCGGTGAACGCCGCCGAGTAGAAATTGCCCGCGCACTCGCAGCTAATCCGAAATTTATTCTATTGGATGAACCTTTTGCTGGTGTTGACCCTATTTCAGTATTAGATATCAAGAAAATAATCCAACATTTACGTGACTATGGCCTTGGTGTTTTGATAACTGACCATAATGTCCGTGAAACTCTCGATGTGTGTGAAAGAGCTTATATTGTCAGTCAAGGCCACTTAATTGCCCATGGTACACCGGCAATGATCCTTGAAAATGAACAAGTTAAGCGCGTATATTTAGGTGAAGGTTTCCGGTTATAAATAGCTAAAGCTTATCTTACGATAGGATTTTGCTAAGATAGAAATCAGCTAAATGTTAAAACGATTGAAATTAAAACGGAGAGCAAAACACATTCATGAAGCAAAGTTTGCAGCTCAGAGTCAGTCAACAACTCGCGATGACCCCCCAATTGCAGCAGGCTATTCGTCTGTTACAATTGTCTACACTTGAGTTACAACAAGAAATTCAACTGGCACTTGAAACGAATCCTTTGCTTGAACAAGATGAATTAGATGAGCTCGCACCGAATGACAATCAAGAACACATCACTGATAGCAGTGAAATAGATACAAAAGAAGCATTAGAAAAAAATGATATGCCTGATGAGCTACCGCTGGATGCAGATTGGGATGAAATCTACAGCGCTGGAACCCCTTCAGGCACTAGCAGTGACTATAGCTTTGATGAACTACCCGTTTATCAAGGTGAAACTACTCAAACATTACAAGATTATCTCATCTGGCAAGCTGGACTCACACCGTTTACTGATACTGATCGTGCAATTGCGACTTCAATAATTGATTGCATTGATGATTCGGGCTATCTCACCACTACGGTAGCGGATATCCATGAAGGAATTGATAATCCTGAAATTAGCGTAGAAGAAGTTATTGCGGTTCTAAAACGCATTCAACATTTCGACCCTTTAGGTGTCGCAGCGCAAGACTTGAAAGAGTGTTTACTCATTCAGCTTTCGCTCTACCCAAAAGAAACTCAAGGATTATCAGAAGCCAAACAGATTATTAGCAATCATATTGAGTTACTGGCAAACCGCGATTTCCGCCAGTTAAGTAAATTGACGCGTCTAAAAGAAGATGCGCTCAAAACTGCGATAGACCTAATATTAACCTTGAATCCAAAACCTGGGCAATCCATCAATACTGGAGAATCAGAATACGTCATTCCAGATGTTCTGGTGAAAAAAAATAATGGGCACTGGCAAGTTGAGTTAAATACAGATAGCATCCCTAAACTAAGCATTAATCATCACTATGCTTCATTAATAAATGATAATGTAAGTGAAGGTGACTCACAGTATATTCGCAGTCATCTACAAGATGCGAAATGGTTGATAAAAAGTCTTGAAAGTCGTCATGAGACACTACTCAAAGTAGCAACCTGTATTGTTGAGCAACAACAAGAATTTTTTGAGCTCGGTGACGAATATATGAAACCCATGATATTGGCAGACATTGCTTATCAGGTAGACATGCATGAATCAACAATCTCAAGAGTAACAACTCAAAAGTATCTCCATAGTCCTAGAGGTATTTTTGAGTTGAAGTATTTTTTCTCCAGCCACGTAAGCACGGACACCGGAGGAGAAGCTTCCTCAACGGCAATTCGAGCTTTGGTGAAAAAACTGGTTGCTGCTGAAAATCCAGCAAAACCATTGAGCGATAGTAAATTGACGAGTATGCTTGCCGAACAAGGTATTCAAGTTGCTCGTCGTACTGTTGCTAAGTATCGTGAATCGTTATCTATTCCGCCGTCAAATCAGCGTAAACAACTGGTTTAATTGATAAAATAAGGAAGGTTGTATGGAATTTCAGATTACTGGACACAATATTGAACTGACCCCAGCATTGCGCGAAATTGTTGAGAAAAAACTCAAAAAACTAGAGCAATTGTTTGATCGTATTAACAATATTCAAGTCGTCCTGAAAGTTGAAAAAGTTCAGCAAATTGCTGAAGCGACCCTGCAAGTTAATGGTGCCGAGCTTCATGCATCAGCGGAAGAAAACGACATGTATGCAGCAATTGACTTACTGGTTGACAAACTGTCACGCCAATTAACTAAACACAAAGAAAAACTGAGACAACACTAATACATTGATAGGGTCTAGGCCATTGTTACGGTCTAGCCGATGAATGTTCCAAACCAGATGGTGGTATACACCATCTGGTTTTGTAGTCCTAAGTGAATAATAAAATGAATAGTGATATAGAAATCCAATTAAGCGTTGTTTTATCATCAGCCTGCACACGTAATAACTTAGTGTGTACAAGTAAGAAAAGAGCATTAGAAATTATTAGCGAATTGGCTGCCGCTGAGTTGGGATTACCGGAAAACACGGTATTTGAAGCATTATTAACCAGAGAAAAAGTCGGTACTACAGGTATTGGTGGCGGAATTGCCATTCCGCATGGCAAACTTAATGAAAGTGAAAATGCACGCGCTGTTGGCGTCTTTTTACATTT
Organism: Providencia sp. Je.9.19; assembly: GCF_051129765.1. Lineage (NCBI taxonomy): Bacteria > Pseudomonadati > Pseudomonadota > Gammaproteobacteria > Enterobacterales > Morganellaceae > Providencia > Providencia sp. Je.9.19. Next base: position 507,052 of record NZ_JBCPSS010000002.1, on the reverse strand, counting down.
AGAAGAGCCTATCGCTTTTGATGCGATTGATAATCAGCCCGTTGATCTACTTTTCGCATTACTTGTTCCATCAGATCAGTGTAAAACACATTTACATACACTGTCGCTTATCGCTAAAAAGCTTGCAGATAAAACCCTGTGTAAACGCTTGCGCTCTGCACAAAGTGATAATGAGCTGTATAGTATAATTACTGAGTAAGTTATAAGTTTACGCCTTATCGTGATATCGTAATGAAATTATTATGGTTTATACTGTTAAAAAAGAGTCGATACGACGATAGATTAAATAGTTAAATTTACTCAATAACGTATGATCATTAAGCGGATAGATCATTAAATTATCGATCATCAAAAAAACAGTTCATCAAGAAACAGAAGGGAGTGTACTCATGGTGCTGATGATTGTCAGCGGCCGTTCCGGTTCGGGAAAATCCGTGGCCTTACGTGCGCTGGAAGATATGGGTTTCTACTGTGTGGATAACCTACCGGTTGTATTACTACCGGAACTGGCTAATTCACTCGCTGAACGTAATATTTCAGCGGCGGTGAGCATTGACGTGCGTAATATGCCTGATAACCCAGAGATTTTCGAAGAAGCGATTGATAAATTACCACCAACCTTCTCTCCACAGCTATTGTTTCTGGATGCAGATCGTAACACGCTTATTCGCCGTTATAGTGATACCCGTCGATTACATCCTCTTTCAAGCAAAAATTTATCACTCGAAAGTGCGATTGATGAAGAAAATGAGCTACTAGAACCGCTACGCTCAAGAGCTGATTTGGTCATTGATACCTCAGAGATGTCAGTTCATGAACTCGCTGAGATGCTTAGAACGCGTTTAATGGGCAAACGTGAACGAGAGCTCACCATGGTGTTTGAATCATTTGGTTTCAAACATGGTATACCGATTGATGCAGATTATGTTTTTGATGTACGATTTCTGCCCAATCCACATTGGGACCCGAAACTACGCCCAATGACTGGTTTAGATCGCCCCGTTGCGGCCTTCTTAGATAGGCACACTGAAGTCCATAATTTTATTTACCAAACACGCAGTTACCTCGAGTTATGGCTACCAATGTTAGAAACGAATAATCGTAGCTATTTAACTGTCGCTATCGGTTGTACGGGAGGAAAACATCGCTCCGTCTATGTTGCAGAGCAGTTAGCTGATTACTTTCGCTCTAGAGGTAAAAACGTCCAGTCACGTCATAGAACACTAGAAAAACGCAAGTAATGACCGTAAAAGCGACAATAACGCTCAAAAACCGGCTCGGTATGCATGCAAGACCTGCTATGTTACTTTATGATTTGGTTAAACAATTTAACTCAAGGGTTATTTTGCGTAATAATAGCCAAATTGAGGCTGAGGCCGATAGCGTTATTGCGATGTTGATGTTAGACTCGGAACAAGGTAGTAAAATTGATATAGAGGTTAGCGGCCCAGATGAAGATCAGGCATTATCCGCAATAATTAACCTATTCAATAGTGGTTTTGATGAAGAGTAATTGAATCAAAAAATGACTAATGAATTTATCAATATGCGTGATTTTACAGGTACAGGCCTGAGATCGTGATCATGATCTCTTCCCTTTAAAGCTTATAGCGCCTAATATTTTAAACAACTTAATTTATAGCGACACCCCCTACCTTTTGGGTGGGGGGTGTTTGCTTTGTAGGTCTCTATTGGAGTGTGGTATGACAAAGCCAACAATTATTATCAATGATTTAGATGCAGAACGCTTAGATGCGCTAATGGAACAACCCGCTTATGCAGATACGCCTGTTGCAGATGCGCTGAATGAAGAACTTGACCGTGCTGATATTGTTACCCCACAGGAAATGCCTGCGGATGTCGTCACAATGAACAGTACCGTCCGTTTCCTTGACCTAATCAGTAATGAGGAACGTACTCGTACACTGGTTTATCCAGCATCATTGAAAGATAGTGCGGAGCAACTATCAGTGATGGCACCAATCGGCGCAGCGCTGTTAGGTCTGCGCGTTAACGATGAAATTAGTTGGGCACTACCAAATGGTGTTGCAACTCGCGTTAGAGTATTAGAGATTATTTATCAGCCAGAAGCGGCTGGTGAATTCCATCGCTAAAGCCTTGGGCTTATAAAAATAGAAAAGACTTAATAAAAAAAGTTTCAACCAAGAAACTCCAATAAGTTTTCTAGATGTTTCAGGCACTCAATGAGTGCCTTTTTTTATTGCAATTTTTTAGCTAAAAAATATTATGAAGAATAACAAAGAGAATCTATTCCCCTGCAATACTCATCTGTGAAAGTAACACCGAGCCACATTGAATATTACTGCGAGTTTCAATATCGTCGGCAATAGTCACCATATTTGCCCACATATCCTTGAGATTACCAGCGATTGTAATTTCACTGACAGGATATTGGATTTCGCCGTTTTCAACCCAAAAACCTGATGCGCCACGAGAATAATCACCCGTGATACCACTCACACCCTGTCCCATCAGTTCAGTGACAACTAGCCCTGTTCCCATCTGCTTTAACAATGCATCGAAAGAATGCCCTTGCCCAGCGATACGCCAGTTATGAATACCACCCGCATGACCAGTACTTTGTAGACCGAGTTTTCGAGCTGAGTAACTCGTCATTAGCCAAGTTTGCAATACACCGTTTTCAATAATATTGCGCTCAGTAGTGCGAACACCTTCACTGTCAAAAGGTGAAGAGGCTAAGCCGCCCATCAAATGAGGCTGCTCGTTAATTGTTAACCAGCTTGGCAAAATTTGTTTACCTAAGCTATCAAGCAAAAAAGAGGATTTACGGTAAATACTGCTGCCGCTAATCGCACCAACTAAATGACCAAATAATCCTGTCGCCACTTCAGAGGCAAAAATAACTGGCGCCTTCATGGTAGGCAGCTTTCTTGGCGCTAAACGCGACAATGTACGGCGTGCGCATTCTTGTCCCACCCATTCAGGGGATTTAAGTGCATTAAGGCTACGACCGATGGTATAAGCATAATCACGCTCCATCGCACCTTCATGCTCTGCAATAACACAACTGGACATAGAATAACGACTAGAACTATAGCTTTGCAGCATCCCATGGGAGTTACCAAAGACTCTGACCCCATAATGACCGTTAAAGCTACCACCTTCCGTATTAATAATACGAGGATCAGCATTCAATGCCGCCATTTCTGCTCGCGAAGCCAATTTTATAGCATCTTCAGGTGATACTTCAGTCGCTTGGAATAGATTCAAATCCGGAGCTTCAAACGCTAATAATGATTTATCTGCTACTCCCGCACAGGGATCTTGTGAGGTATAACATGCAATATCAATCGCAGCCTGTACAGTACGCTCAATTGCATCATGGCTTAGATCCGTTGAAGAGGCACTTCCTTTGCGTTGTTGATGATAAACGGTGATCCCTAAAGCACCATCACTATTAAACTCAACATTTTCGACTTCACCTTGGCGAGTACTGACACTAATTCCGGTACTTTTGTTTACTGCAACTTCTGCCGCATCACAACGACTTTTGGCAAATTCCAATGCGTGGGCGACAGCTTCTTCTAATTTTTTACGTTGTTCGTTGACTTGATCAGTTACACTCATGCATTTAATCCAATAATATTGAGGAAAAAAGCCATTTTCTACACTGATAAGTAAATGTCAGGTAGTCATTAGGGCATTTTCCCAGTTACAATAGGTTTAATATAGCCCAATAAATTCAAATTATAGATAAACAGTAAGTAGAGCTATCTCAATGAACATATAATAATATATGATCTAAGTTATCCCCCACGGCCTACACTCATGTAATTTGAACTATCATGAATATAAGAATGTTAACATTCGTGACTCAGTAGGTCATGTAAATTACACGCAATCGCTCATGTAAATTACATGACCACGTTTTGTAAAAAGGAAAATCAATATGGCCACACAGCCTGAAGACTGGCTGGATGATATCCCAGCGCCGCAAGAAGAAGAGGATGATGAAATTATTTGGGTCAGCAAAAGCGAAATTAAACGCGATGCTGAGATCCTCAAAAAACTGGGAGCCGAGCTTGTTGATTTAAGCAAAAACGAGCTTGAGCGTATTCCATTAGATACCCAATTACTTGATTCAATTGAAATAGCTCAAAGGATCACCCGTGAAGGTCGTCGCCGTCAATTACAGTTTATTGGTAAATTACTGCGCTCTCGTGATGTAGATCCAATTACTGAAGCACTTGATAAACTTAAGAATCGCCATAATCAGCAAGCTGTTTATCTTCATAAACTAGAAGATTTACGTATGCGTTTAATCGAAAATGGCGATAACGTGATAGAAGAAGTCGTCGCATTGTTCCCGCATACGGATAGGCAGCAACTTAGGGTGCTAGTACGTAATGCAAAAAAAGAGCGTGAAGGTAATAAGCCCCCTAAAGCTTTCCGTCAAATATTCCAATATTTGAAAGAGCTATCTGAAAGCGCTTAATTGATTTTCCCCTATGCCAAAATATTGACGTAGGGGAGTTTCTTGATATTAAAATCGATTTTTTATCACCGAGAGAATCGTAGGAAACTCAACATACCCTTCTCTATCTAAAAAATGACCAGCCTGCTCTTCCATAATGATATGAGTTTGTAGCGACTCTGCGAGTACTTTCGATGATTGCGGAGAAACAATCTCATCATTAGTTGAAATGATTGAGACTCGCTCATCTGCAATGCCAATTAATGCGGCATAATTTAATTTGTTAGGTGTATGAGATTTTAACTCTGGCAATGTTTCCAGCTCACTATCAAAGCCTGAAACTAAGATATAGCCACCGACTTTTTTACCTTGTACGGCTAACTGCTCTAAAAATCGCAATACTGTTACACAACCAAGACTGTGCCCAATCAATATCGTATTTTTATCAACATCAATAGGTAAATCAATCAAGTGCTGCTGCCATTTTTGGGGATCAGGCGATAATGGTTCTGGCATTTCAGGCACATTCACGACTGCCCCCAATGACTCTAATTCAGCTTTAAGCCAAGGGAACCAGTTTTTAGCGGGGGATGCGGTATAGCCATGCACAATAACAAATTTTTTATTGTTAAATTGCCCAATGTTAGATGTGATACTGCCCATAGAAAGGTTCCGTTCAAAATAAATGAATTACATATAACTGTATCATAGGTCTTGAGCGGATTTATTAGAGTTTTTTGTTATATCTAAGGCAAAAATAAATTCATTTTCCCACATATCTTGTGCGTCATTCATCACGTCAATAATATTCGAGAATTCAATTCGCTGTATTGAAGTCATATGCGCAAAAACGATGGTGACGGGCAATTCAATACCCGCAGAAACCATATCCCACAAAGCATCAAGATTGTGTCCGAACCAAGCTGGCAGCGAAAACTGTTGTTGAAATTGAGCATAAAAATCTTCAATACTTTTAATCTCATTAAAATCAAAAACAACTTTATGGTTCATTGCTGATGACCTTCTAGTTCACTTGCTGGAAGCTTTTGTAATGATCTAATGTGACAAAAATCATCCCATCAGAGGAATACATCAGGCGATCTGCACCTCGATGACCACAACGGTAGTTAATATCCGCCTCAAACCATTGACGATTAGGTGAAATCGGCAAACGCTTTTCACGATTTAAAAATTTATCACCACCAATCGCTTTACCCGGTAACACCTCGCAAAGATTGCCTTTTTTAGCATCCCAACCCGCTAATCTTGCATCTTTTTTCGTCACATAAAAATCAGGCAATTTTTGATGTTTCTGCACATAGCTAACCACATTACGTTGCTGTGTTAGCGCATCAATTTCTTGTGCATTTTCATTACGTATCGACTGCTCAGGCGGAGAAATAGGCCTTTCGACCTGTTCTTTGTCATGAAGATCGTCACCTTTAAAATAAAGGCTAATAGCAATTAAAATAGCCATGAGGATCATGGAAATAATTCGTTTATTCATCTATCCCCTTCATTCTTCAATTTGTAGCTGTGTTAGCTACGCTCACTCACCCTAGTCACCTACTTTTGTAGGCTCCTAGGGGCTCTTTCACTTGCTGGCCTTGCTACAATTTGAATTATTTTGGGGATAATATCGATGCCTTCATTCTTCAATTTGTAGCCGTGTTAGCTACGCTCACTCACCCTAGTCACCTACTTTTGTAGGCTCCTAGGGGCTCTTTCACTTGCTGGCCTTGCTACAATTTGAGTTATTTTGGGGATAATATCGATGCCTTCATTCTTCAATTTGTAGCTGTGTTAGCTACACTCACTCACCCTAGTCACCTACTTTTGTAGGCTTCTAGGGATATTGTATGGAGAGCTATGCCGTACCACCCACTGTCAATTTGTCGAGTTTCAAGGTTGGTTGACCAACACCAACAGGTACACTTTGACCTTCTTTACCGCAAACACCAACGCCTTGGTCTAAAGCTAAATCATTACCGACCATGGAAATTTGCTGCATTGCTTCAACCCCAGAACCAATCAAGGTTGCACCTTTTACTGGTGAGGTGATTTTTCCGTTTTCAATCAAATACGCTTCAGATGTTGAGAACACAAATTTACCTGACGTAATATCGACCTGACCACCACCAAAGTTTGGTGCATAAATCCCTTTTTCGACACTGGCAATTATTTCTTCCGGTGTTGAAGAACCCGCCAACATATAGGTATTTGTCATACGAGGCATCGGTAAATGGGCATAAGACTCACGACGTGCATTACCTGTTGGTGCAACACCCATTAATCGTGCATTCAGTTTATCCTGAATATAATTACGCAAAATACCATTTTCTATTAGGACGTTATATTGGCCAGGTACACCTTCATCGTCGACCGCCAATGAACCACGACGCCCCACAATAGTACCGTCATCTACAACAGTACAAAGTGATGATGCAACCTGCTCGCCCATTTGGCCAGAGAACACCGACGTACCGCGACGATTAAAATCACCTTCAAGTCCGTGCCCTACTGCTTCATGTAACAATACACCTGGCCAACCCGCACCTAAAACGACAGGCATCATACCGGCAGGTGCTGCAATAGCCGATAAATTAACTAATGCCATACGCACGGCTTCACGTGCATATTGCTCAGCAATAATTTGACCTTGATGAGTTTCTAAAAAGTATTCATATCCATAACGACCACCGCCGCCACTCGCACCACGTTCACGCTTACCATCATGCTCAACTAATACACTGACCGATAAACGAACTAATGGGCGAATATCAGCAGCTAAAGTACCATCAATGGCTGCGACCAATATTTGCTCATACACACCGGTTAAACTGGCATTAACTTCAATGACTCGAGGATCTTCTGCTCTTGCGATTTGATCAACACGGTGCAGCAAGTCAATTTTCTGCTCACGAGATAAACTATTTAACGGGTCAGCTTGTGAATATAATTGTTTATATTCAACATTCGTGAGAACTTTCGATTTACCCGAACCGAGCTCACTAACAATACTGCGCGCTGCTGTTGCACTCTGTGTTAGTGCGAGCAGTGAAATTTGATCGGCATAAGCAAAACCGGTTTTTTCGCCGCTAACCGCTCTCACACCTACACCTTGGTCAATGTTATAAGAACCATCTTTGATGATCCTATCTTCAAGCACCCACGACTCATGGAAACTTGACTGAAAAAATAAATCAGCGTAATCAAGATGGCGCTCAGATAGCAGGCCTAAAATGTCATATAGATTTTCTTGCCCAAGACGATTGGCGGTCAGCAAATGGTCGCTGACAGAAGCTAAACTCATATTTATTACTCTTTAGTTGTCGTGTCTTTTTTAATTAATGATGTCAGTTGCGGTCTAAAGCGGTTATGTTTCACCACTTTTATTTGCTCACGCATGACACTCAAACTGTCGGTTTTAATATTCAATACGATGGACGCAACCGCATCCACATTCTTTTTAATCACTTTGCCCCAACCATCAACAGCCATGGTGTGCCCCCAAGTACGGCGAGTACCGCCATGTACTCCAACTTGGGCAGGCGCTAAAACATAGCATTGGTTTTCAATCGCTCTGGCACGTAATAAAGGTTCCCAATGGGCTTGCCCTGTATAGCGTGTAAATGCAGCAGGTACAGAAATAATTTCAGCGCCTTGTTCACGTAATGCTTGAAATAAGCCGGGGAAACGTAAATCATAACAAATTGTCATACCTAAGCGCCCAACAGGGGTATCAACAACCGTGATGTGTTCACCACGTTGATAAATGACCGATTCGTTATAGGTACCTTGTTCATCTTCAAGATTCACATCAAACATATGAATTTTATCATAACGCGCTTTGATGTTACCTTCTGAATCAAATAATAGGCTAGTGCTCGTAATGCGCTCAGGATCTTCACGGCTAATCATTGGCATCGAACCTATTAAAATCCATAGGTTATAACGTTTCGCCATCGCGCTGATCGCATCTTGTAATGGGCCTTTACCTTCCACTTCTGCCTTTTTACGGTAAGTGGCTGCATCTGCAAATAACAGTGCATTTTCAGGCGTTAATACCAATTCAACCGATTCTGGCAGCTGTTTGATCTGTTGTTCTATCTGCGCCAAATTGTGTTTAGTATTATTTCCGCTACATAACTGCAAAAGTGCAACGTTGCCATTTTTCATTACTCTTGAGTCTCCTTTAGTTGACGTAATACTTCATCAATTTTTGGCTCGTCCATACTACCGGTAACACGGTACCGAATAACGGAGATTTTACTCCATAGCGGCCCGAGCACTTTAGACGCCGCAAATACGGCTGCTCCTGCAAATGGATTAATCACAAATGCAGTTGCTACACCTACTGTAGCAGAAATTTCAGGTGTAATGACCGCCTCTAAATTAATTTGACGTTTAACTAAATCAATTTCACCGTTTAATGCAATATCTGCCACTAATCCATCAAGGTATAAATTTTTTGATGAGAGAATACCATTATGAATAGAAGCATTCCCTTTAATCGAATCAAAATCAAAATCATCACTGAAAGTATCGCGAAAATCTAATCGAAGTTTACGCAATAAAGCATCAAAACTGACTAAGCGTAAAATTTGCCCCGCACGACCGCCGCCCATTTGCGCAATAGCGCCTTTACCCAGATTAGCGGATAACTTACCATTTAAAGTCGCTAAATCAGGTGACCAAGGCACATTTTTCCAATTCAAATCAAACTCAATAGTATAAGGCGATTCAATAATCGGCACTAAAATACCGAGATAAGCTGCGGTTTCATCAAATGCCTCTCCCGTTAAAGAGCCTGCTATTTCAGTTTCATTAACTTTGCCACCACGCCATAAAGCATCTAGTTTTAGCTGCGCAGCACTATTGTTAAGTGTCCCACCCGTTAACTTCAATACATCCCCTTGAGGTTGCAAATTGGCTTTAATTTCACCCAATTTTTGCCCGCCAACCCAGCAATCTCGACAATGAATATTAATCGCAGGCCAACGGCTGAAATTAAATTCTGAAGGTTGTGTTGGGTCATTCTGCGAATCAGAAAAAGAAGAGGGGTTGTAATACAGATAATCAACCGTTAAAACCCAAGGCAGATGCGCAAAAATTTGCAGCTGTCCTTTTAGATTTTCACTTTCGACACTCACCAGTTGCTCACTGGTCCACAAGTTGTATGAAAAACTGACATCTTTCCATGTCTGGCCAGCTAAATAAAGGGATGGAGCCTTCACTTGTACAATTTCAGGTAACCCAACTTTAGCGACACCATCACCCACATTAGAAGACAAAAATGAGCTACCCAGCTTTTCCCAATTCACATCTGTTATTGCAGGTAAATCGACTAAAATAATCGCTGTTTTAGGTAAATCAAGGGTCTTGCCATTCCACTTAGCGATATGCGCTTTTTGCAGTTTTAACAGGTCGCTATTTAGCAGCCATTCAGTATTAAAACCAAGACGTTGGCCAATATCCCCGCTCACAACGAGCTGTTCCGTTGTTCCCTTAGCCTGTACATTTATTTGGCCAAGCTGCTGTAAAAGTGCACTATCAAGTGCGGGTAGTTGGCTTTTTAACTGTTTCAGTCCTGCGGTAATCTCAATGTCTAATGCCGGTTTTGCTTTTATTGAATCTGGTAAAGTTATCTTAATATGACTTTTCCAATCACTGGTTCCAGAAACTTTCTGTTTAATCTCATTCGGGATCATCGCCAATTTATTCAAAGCCCAATTACCCGTTAAATTAACATCAACTTGATAATCTTTGCTTCCCGCCAATGTTGAAAAATCAACAGAAATTGGCTGACCAAACCATTGCGCTTGAATTTGATCGCTCGTCAAATCGCCATTATTAAATCGAAAACTTCCCGTTAATGCCGATAGTTTGCTATCAATAGGTTGGATGTATAAATCATTTTTATTGAGATTGACCTGCCCTTTCGCGACAACATCTTTGCCCTCCGAAAGTGGAATAGACAACTCGAGATTGCCATTGACCACACCACCGATTTGTAGCTCTTCTAGCGTATCTCCAATCGAATGCTTCATTGGCGTATGCGTGAAATACTGCTGAATTTGCGATCCCGTGCCACTGATACCCGCATCGATAAATAACATTTCATCATGATAATTACGAATAACGGCATCTAAATTTGTTGCTGTCGCATTGCCTAACTTAACGCTATCAGTATGCATCGCAAGACTTGCACGTTTAAAATCAAGGTCAAGGTCTAAATTTAATAGCGCAGGCCATTGATCATCATATTCAAAAGTTGCCTCTCTCAGTGGCACAAAGACCTGAAACTGACCATCGTTATTATCATAAGGGAAATGTGCTGGATCTCCTTTATATACCAACGTTGCGTTATCTACATGACCCGCAATAATGGCTTTTGTCAGATAATCAGCAACATCTTGCCCCATTAATTTTTGTGGAAAATAACGCCACGCATCACCTGCGTCCTCTAAGCGTATTCCAGCAAGAATAGCGAGATCGGCATAAGGATCTTTTTTCGCTTGCGCATAGGTAAATTCACCATTTACCCACAAAGATTTAGCTTGGACATCCAGTGACTGGCTCCATAATTTAAATTCACTGTCGTTATTCAACCAATTTAACTGGCCTGTAGCACGGCTTATTTCAAAAGGAGCTTTAAATTCATCCTGATAATCAACATCACTATTGAGTAATGAAAAAGAAAGATTTCCGCCGTCCGTTCCGCCATTCAATACGCCACTAAAGTGATTAACAGAAGGTAATTGCTTCCATTTTTTCCAGCTAACATCCTGCCAATCCATACTTATTTGTGTATGCTCAACAGTGTCCTGCGTTACATCTAGGGAGAACTCAGTGACGACACCTGTTGGCTGACGGTGTTGCCAATCTTGTACCATGTCAGGGGTGACAAACGAAAATGTAGGCAACACTTCACTAAGGCGCTCAAGTTCAATATTTTTAGCGCGAATTCGCCAATGGTCCTTATTTTGATATTTTTTTGATGAAGGCAAATAAAGAACAGAAACACTACCTTGAGGCCAAATGTATTCATTGGTTTTTAACGTATCAAGCTCTGGAATATTAAATAACCATCCATTACCTTGACGCTTCATTCGGACTAATAAATCATTAACTTGCAAGTTTTGCGTTAACTCATCACTTCCCCAATTAGCTTCGCCCTGACGTAATTGAACAAGACCATTATCGATGCGGCTATTTTTAATCGTCACCCAAGAAGAAAGACTGAAATTAGCATCTCGCAAACTGGTATTTTCACGCAACCAACGGCTTAACCAAGGTTGCATATCAATATTATCGGCCTGTAAATAGAAAATACCGTCACTCAAAGTACCATTTTTATCAGATACATCGAGTTTGATTTGTAAGTAGCTACGCTGCTTATTAAGCGTTTCAAGGCTAACGAATCCTTGAGCACGATGACGTTCATTTTGATTGAGCCAAGAAAGCTCAGGTAAAATCAGCGTCATTTTTTGTTCAGAGGGGGTAAGAAAAGTGAATTGGCTATTTTTTAAGACGAAGTGATCAAATTGATGTAAAAACAGATCTTCAATGCCATCAAAGGATTGATCGTTAGTTGACCCATCTAAACTAAATGGCGTTTTATGATCAACATTGAGTTGATAAAATGTCAGATCGCGAAAACGCCAGCGCAGTGAAAACAGTGAATGCCAAATATCCAATTCAACTGTAATTTTACTGATGCTCGCATCTGTCGTTTCACTTTTAAGAGCAACATCCGACAAGGTAAATACAGGGCCAAAATATTGCCAAGCCCCATCAATATTACCGATTTGTAATGCAATATCTGCACGTTTTTCAATATAAGAAACAATATCTTGCCGATAGCTATTAATGTTTGGTAAGAAAAAGCGTAGCCCCGTCAACACTAACGCGCAAAGCAACAATACAACAGCTGTCGTTACTAATACAACGCGTGGCAGTCGTTTCACCGATTTCTCCTATGCACGAATGTGCTACATCATCACGACATCAAAACGTTCCTGACTATACAAAGGTTCAGTCTGAACTTTAACTTGTTTACCCACGAAAATCTCAACCTCAGCTAAAGCATGTGACTCATCACCTTTGAGTACATCAACAACTGATTGGGCAGCGTAAACTAAGAATCTATCGGCATCGATAGTACGGTGAACCCTAACTATCTCACGTAAAATTTCATAACACACGGTTTCAACCGATTTTACCGTTCCTCGGCCTTGGCAAGTCGGGCAATCGTCACACAGGACATGTTCAAGACTTTCTCTGGTACGTTTACGGGTCATTTCCACTAAACCAAGCTGCGAAAAATGACTGATCGTTGTTTTCACTTTATCTTTGCTTAAAGCTTGCTCTAATGAAGCTAAAACGCGTCGACGATGTTCAGCATCTGTCATATCGATAAAATCAATAATAATAATCCCACCTAAATTTCTCAGGCGCAATTGTCTCGCAATAGATTGAGTCGCTTCAATGTTAGTATTAAAAATGGTCTCTTCAAGATTACGATGACCAACAAAAGCCCCCGTATTGATATCAATGGTGGTCATTGCTTCTGTCTGATCGATAATCAGGTAACCACCTGATTTTAATTCAACTTTTCTTTCCATTGCCCGTTGAATTTCATTTTCAACATCAAAAAGGTCAAAAATAGGTTGATTGCCTTGGTAAAGCTCAAGCTTTGCCGTCATTTCAGGCACATACTCTTCAACAAACTCTTGGAGTTGAGTATAGGTCAAACGGGAGTCAACACGAATTCTATCGAGTGATGCCCCAGCAAAATCACGAATAATTCGATATGCGAGAGAAAGCTCGCCATAAATTTTTGTCCGCGTGACATTACGCTTTTTACGCTCAATGACTTTAGCCCATAAACGTTTTAAAAATGCAGCATCTTGCTTAACTTCTTCTTCACCGACACCTTCTGCCGCAGTACGAATGATAAACCCACCGTTTTCATCACAGTACTGAGCCACACAAGACTTTAAACGCTCCCGCTCAGTCTCACTATCAATACGCTGAGAAACGCCAACATGGGACGCCCCAGGCATAAAAACTAAATAACGAGAAGGTAATGTAATATCTGTAGTTAATCGCGCACCTTTAGTACCCAGAGGGTCTTTCACCACTTGTACAATCAGGTCTTGACCTTGTTTAACTAATTCCGCGATATCTCTGACATGAAAGTTTTTTCGCTCATCACCCGCAATACATTCAGTATGTGGCATGATGTCGGAAGCGTGCAAAAAAGCGGCTTTATCCAGACCAATATCAACAAAGGCCGCCTGCATACCCGGCAACACACGACTCACACGGCCTTTGTAAATATTCCCTACTAGTCCTCTTTTTGCTTCTCGCTCAACATGTATTTCTTGTAAAATTCCACCATCGATATAAGCAACGCGCGTTTCAGATGGTGTAATGTTTACTAATAGCTCTGCAGTCATAAGTTTCCCTTACCATCAACCTTACGCTAAAAATTGCTGTATTAATTCATCTGTTTCGACCAACGGTAAACCAACAACAGCATGGTAGCTACCATTAATGCGACGAATAAAACGCCCACCAATGCCTTGTATACCATAAGCGCCGGCTTTATCCATTGGTTCGCCTGATTGGATATAATCATGTATTTCTGACAAAGATAACTCGCGGAATGTCACATCTGTCACAATCAGTGAATTTAACGTCAAACGACTGTCCGATAATGCAATCGCCGTCATCACCTGATGTGTATGTCCGGATAATGTACGCAGTATTTCTTCGGCATGTGCGGCATCACGCGGCTTTTCTAATATTTCTCCGTTTAGGACAACAATTGTATCAGCACCTAAAACGGGTCTATCTTGTGGTGCAATCGCGACACCTGCCAACGATTTTTCTCTTGCTAAACGTTGTACATATTCTTGCGGTTGTTCTCCTTGCTGCCATTTTTCTTCCACTTCAGGACGTAAAATTTCAAAATGGTAGTCAAGTAATTGCACCAGTTCCCGTCTTCTCGGTGAACCTGATGCCAAATAAATCAGACTCATAAGCAATATTTCCAATGCTTGCCGACAGCTAAAGTCTTAACACACTGAGAACTGACGACGAATTTTTCGTAATAACAAAAATAACCATGGCCACAGAATACCATTCACTGGACTATTCCAGAATACTTGTGGATGGAATAATACCTGTGAAGATAGAAATTCAGCCCAAAAGACTGATAAATCTTGAATTACGGTAAGAAAGGCGATGACTAAGGCTTGCTGCCAAAGTGCCATATTTCTTAATAATTGATGCTTATACGAGACGAGGTAGCAAATAATGCTAAATGAAAGGCCATGAACCCCTAATGCCGAGCCTTGAATAGAATCGACAATCACACCTAAAACAAAGCTGGTTCCGACGCTAACACGATGAGGTAACGCCATCACCCAATAAATCAGGATTAATAATAGCCATGTGGGACGATAGAAAGCTAATTGTTCAGGCCAAGGCATCACTTGCAGGATCAATGCAATAAAAAAAGATAACCAAATAATGCCACGACCATTGCCACGGTATTCATCCATTTAGTTAATTCTCCTACCCATAACCATATTGTTTACCCTTATTATGGCTGTGGTTCCGGCGATGGTGGTAATGGTGGCCCTTGTATTTCGCTCGGATTAGGTAGCACTTGAGGAAGAACTTTCATCAAACGCTCATTTGCCGCACGATAAACTTCAGACGGTGGCATTGGAACCGCAGGTTCACTCCCATTACCCCATAATAATAATAAATAACGTAGTCGTTGAAGCTCTGCACTTGGCCTTGCACTGATTATTGTATAAGCCCGTTGAGTATCATGCTTTACCGCTGACACAACAGCAACAGGATAACCTTCAGGAAAACGACCACCAAGACCGGAAGTCACAAGCACATCGCCCACGCGAATATCCGTATTTTCAGGTAATGGCTCTAATAAAAGGTCATCTGCACATCCAGAACCCGCAGCAATCACACGAACATCATTGCGTAAAACTTGCACGGGTAACGCATGAGCCGTATCGCAAATCAATAAAACCCGGCTATTAAAATAGCTCACACCAACGACTTGGCCAACAACGCCTTTATCACTAATTACGGGCTGCCCTTCATACACACCTTCATTACTGCCTTTATCAATGACAACTTGGTCACGATAAGGTGTATTGGCACCTGAAATGACTTGGGTCACCATCATGTGCTCATCTTGACGAAGTGGCGAACCTAACAACTCTCTCAAACGGGAATTTTCTTGTTTTAATTGTTCGAGAAGCAGGTTATCCGCTTTTTTGAGTAATAGTTCCTGACTCAACGCTTTATTTTCAAATTGAAGTTGTGAACGTGAAGAAAAGCTCTCAGAAACATTATCAAGAAATTGGCGCGGTCCGTTCGCTAAAAAATAGAACGGGCTGACTGCCGTGTCTAAATAGTTACGGATTTTATTGAAAGGCTCAAAACGATGGTCAATCACCACCAGCACTAATGCAATTATGACTGCAAAAAAGATGCGTAACTGTAGGGATGAGCCTCGCCTAAAAATTGGCTTCATGAGTGGCAGAGTTTCGCTAATGTCAGAGAATCAAAAAAGTCAAAGCAGCGGCTGGAGCAATTTTCCCCAGCCGGCCTATGGCGTTATTTAGTCTTCGCTAAACAGGTCACCACCGTGCATATCAATCATCTCTAACGCTTTACCACCACCACGGGCGACACAAGTCAGAGGATCTTCTGCAACGATTACTGGGATGCCCGTCTCTTCCATTAATAAACGATCTAAGTTACGAAGCAGTGCACCACCACCTGTTAATACCATTCCGCGCTCTGAGATATCAGACGCTAATTCAGGTGGACACTGTTCTAGCGCTAGCATTACGGCACTAACAATACCAGTTAGTGGTTCTTGCAACGCTTCTAGAATTTCATTTGAATTCATTTTAAAGCCGCGTGGAACCCCTTCCGCTAGGTTACGGCCACGAACTTCAATTTCAAGAACTTCATCTGTCGGAAATGCAGAACCGATACCGTGTTTGATCCGCTCAGCCGTCGCTTCACCAATCAAAGAACCGTAGTTACGACGGACATAATTGATAATAGCCTCGTCAAAACGGTCACCACCAATACGTACTGAAGAAGAGTACACGACACCATTTAATGAAATAACAGCTACTTCAGTAGTACCACCACCGATATCCACAACCATTGAACCTGTTGCTTCTGAAACAGGTAAGCCTGCCCCAATAGCGGCAGCCATTGGCTCTTCAATTAAGAAGACTTCACGAGCACCTGCACTTAATGCAGATTCACGAATAGCTTTACGTTCAACTTGCGTCGCGCCGACAGGTACGCAGACCAGTACGCGAGGGCTTGGACGCAGAAAACTATTACTGTGCACTTGCTTGATGAAATGCTGTAACATTTTTTCTGTCAGATAAAAGTCAGCGATAACCCCATCTTTCATCGGTCTGATTGCTGAAATATTACCCGGTGTACGTCCCAGCATCTGTTTAGCTTCACCACCAACCGCAGCCACGCTTTTTGACGAGCCTGAGCGATCTTGACGAATAGCAACAACAGAGGGTTCATTTAATTTTACGCCTTGTCCTTTGACATAGATGAGGGTGTTGGCTGTACCCAAGTCAATCGACAAATCATTAGAAAACATGCCACGAAATTTTTTAAACATAACGAAAGGGTTATCCTGCAAGCTGGGGACGAATATAAACCCGTCTACTCTACCAACCACTCGAAGCAGCCTCAAGGCGTTAATGAGGTGTTTCTCTAAATATGGTTAATTCATCTGTGGGTTACACACTTTAACTGTACATGCTTCTTTTCCAAACGAAGCAGATAAAAACTTCAAAAATAGTTATTAATTCAAGCCATACTCATCATTGCGTAAAATTACGCATATTTTGAATTAAACAACCCTTTTTTAGCTGTTATATGCTCCATCCTTTTTCATTCAATCAATGTGACAAGTTATTCTATCTACAAGTTCAAATAATAATAAGATATTTTAATTATTGCTACGTACTGGCTCATTTTATAATGAAACAGCTGTACCCAACGATGGTTCGCTCTATATTATCAACTAGAAATAATCCATATTTATATCAGTATGCAAAATGAATTCGTCACAGTGCGATATTCTGCATGATAAATGCCTATTTATGCCAGAAAAAAAATGCATTTTTACAAATTAATTACATAAACTAGCGCCTAAATACCGTACTGATACCAATAAAAGCAATTTTGATATGATAAGTTAATCGAATACATAGTTAATCACTTATTAGGAGTGAACAATGAAAGCCCTCGTCCTCCAGCAACAAGCGGAAAAAATTGTCCCTGAAATTTTAGCATTATCGACAGATAAACTACCATCAGGTGACGTCATCGTTGATATTCACTGGTCAACACTTAACTACAAAGATGCCCTTGCTATCAATGGCAAAGCTGGCGTCGTCCGCAATTATCCAATGGTACCTGGTATCGATTTTTCTGGCGTCATCCATCACAGCGAAGATCCTCGATTTCACGTAGGTCAGCATGTCTTACTGACTGGATGGGGAGTTGGTGAAACACATTGGGGTGGCCTTGCAACCCAAGCAAGAGTCCCAGCCGATTATTTAACCCCTTTACCTGAAACACTTTCCTTGCGAAAAGCAATGATTATTGGTACCGCTGGTTTCACGGCAATGCTTTGCGTTAATGCATTAGAAGAGGCTGGTATTACACCCGATAAAGGCGAAATTGTCGTAAGTGGGGCAAGTGGTGGAGTCGGCAGCGTTGCTATTCAACTATTAACTGCACTTGGCTATGATGTGGTGGCGATTTCTGGTCGTGAAGAAAATAGCGATTACTTACGCAGTATCGGCGCTAAAAAAATCTTACCTCGCAGCGACTATACTCATCCGGCAAAACCTTTAGGAAAACAGCTTTGGGCGGGTGCCATTGATACAGTTGGTGGCGATCTTCTTGCCAATTTACTGGCACAAATTAGCTATAATGGCGCCGTTTCAGCCTGCGGTTTAGCAGGTGGATTTACCTTACCCACCACAGTGATGCCATTTATTTTACGTAATGTGCGCTTACAAGGTGTCGATTCAGTGTATTACCCAGCGGCGAAGCGTTCAAAAGTATGGGAGCGCTTGGCACAGCTACTGCCTGAATCATTCTACGAACAAATCAGTTCTGAAATTACATTAGAACAATCAGTAGAATATGCAAAAAAACTCTTAAATAATCAGGTAACAGGGCGTACCCTTGTTAATCTTCGCGCTGAATAACGCGATTTGTGCGGTTCCATATTTATTTTGCATCATTAAGTAAAAGTATGGATTACCGCACAATTTATAAAATAATTTCGGGTAATTTCTCTGATAAGACCAGTATTTTGCTGCTATATGCTACGAAATAATTATAATGCGTTCTTTGTCAGCCAAAAATCTATTTATTTTCATGATAAGAGATGACAAACCGCCTACATCAGGTTATGTTGTCGGACTATTGGCGTATCGTCGGAGTTAGCAGCACAATGACAGAAGATATTCACATTTTGCTTCTTAATGGACCAAACCTAAACCTGCTAGGAACGAGAGAACCTGATAAGTACGGTACTCAAACGCTTACAGGTATTGTGTCCAAGCTAACACTAGAAGCTGAAAAGTTAGGTGTAAAATTAAGTCATTTTCAATCAAATGCAGAACATGAACTGATTGATACAATTCATGCTGCACGAGGTAATACTGATTTTATTCTAATTAATCCAGCGGCATTCACGCATACTAGCGTTGCCTTACGTGATGCATTACTGGCAGTGGCACTCCCGTTTATCGAGATCCACCTATCTAATGTGCATGCAAGAGAACCATTTCGCCAACATTCTTATTTATCCGACCAAGCTGTCGGTGTAATTTGTGGTCTTGGTGCTGATGGTTACAGTTTTGCTTTACAGGCAGCGGTTAACCGTCTGCATCTAATTAATTCAATTAAAATATAAGAGTACGGAATCATATCCATGGATATTCGTAAAATTAAAAAGCTGATCGAACTAGTCGAAGAGTCTGGCATTTCTGAACTGGAAATTTCTGAAGGTGAAGAGTCAGTACGTATCAGCCGCTTAGCACCAGCGTCTCAAATGATGCCGGCACCTCAACAATTTTATTCCGCTCCTGCTGCGCCACAACCTGCACTTGCTAACGCAGTTGCTGTTGTTCAAGAAGCCGCTTCAGTAGCACCTGCTGTTGTTTCTGGTCACCAAGTTCGTTCCCCAATGGTTGGAACCTTCTACCGCGCACCAAGCCCAGAAGCAAAATCTTTTGTTGAAGTTGGTCAAACAGTTAGCGTAGGTGATCCTCTTTGTATCGTTGAAGCGATGAAGATGATGAACCAAATTGAAGCAGATAAAGCCGGCGTTGTTAAAGCCATTCTGTTGCAAAACGGTGATGCAGTAGAATTTGACGAGCCATTGGTTGTTATCGAATAACGAGGCGTTTCCATGCTGGAAAAAATTGTTATCGCTAACCGTGGAGAGATTGCACTGCGCATTCTACGTGCCTGTAAAGAACTCGGCATTAAGACTGTCGCTGTTCACTCCACGGCAGATAGAGATCTAAAACACGTATTGCTGGCGGATGAGACTATTTGTATTGGTCCTGCCGCATCAGCAAAAAGCTACCTAAATATCCCTGCAATTATTTCTGCGGCGGAGATTTCAGGTGCTCAAGCAATTCACCCAGGATATGGTTTCCTGTCTGAAAATGCTGATTTTGCAGAACAAGTTGAACAATCAGGATTTATTTTTATCGGTCCAAAAGCTGAAACCATCCGCCTAATGGGTGATAAAGTTTCAGCAATTAAAGCGATGAAAATTGCCGGCGTCCCTTGTGTTCCAGGCTCTGATGGCCCACTAGGTAATGATGCTGAAAAAAATAAAGCTATTGGCAAACGCATTGGTTACCCAGTAATCATTAAAGCGTCTGGCGGTGGCGGTGGTCGCGGTATGCGTGTTGTTCGTAATGAAAAAGATTTGGAATCATCAATAAATCTGACTCGTGCAGAAGCAAAAGCCGCATTCAATAATGACATGGTTTACATGGAGAAATACCTTGAAAATCCACGTCATATTGAAATCCAAGTGATGGCTGATGGTCAAGGACATGCTATTTATTTAGCAGAACGTGACTGTTCAATGCAACGTCGTCACCAAAAAGTCGTTGAAGAAGCACCAGCACCGGGCATTACTCCTGAAATTCGCCGTAATATCGGTGAGCGCTGTGCTAACGCTTGTATCGAAATCGGTTATCGTGGTGCAGGTACGTTTGAATTCCTGTTCGAAAACGGTGAATTTTATTTCATTGAAATGAATACCCGTATTCAAGTTGAACATCCAGTGACAGAAATGATCACCGGTATTGACTTGATTAAAGAACAGTTGCGTATTGCTTCAGGTATGCCTTTATCTGTGAAGCAGGAAGAAATTGTTGTGCACGGTCATGCTGTTGAGTGTCGTATCAACGCAGAAGACCCGCATACCTTCCTGCCTAGTCCAGGTACAATCACACGTTTCCACTCTCCAGGTGGTTTTGGTGTGCGTTGGGAGTCACATATTTACGCAGGCTACACCGTACCTCCGTATTATGACTCAATGATTGGTAAACTTATTACTTTCGGTGAGACCCGTGAAATTGCCATTTCTCGAATGAAAAATGCGCTAAATGAACTGATCATCGATGGCATTAAGACCAATATTGAACTGCACCAAATGATCATGAATGATGAGAATTTCCAAAAAGGTGGTACTAACATCCACTATTTGGAGAAAAAGCTGGGTATTCAGGATTAATTTACTGAATCTCTGATATTTTAGTCATCGTCAATCGATACCGGAAAGTTCTACTTTCCGGTATTTTTTTATCTCTTATTAAGAAGTTATGACTAGCTGTCTTTTATCAGATTCGACAGAGAAAACTAATTTACCTGTCTGATAGGAATATTATTAGTGACTACATGGGATTGATGAAATAAATGCAAATTGTCCATTATGGATGCAGGTGATCGATAATATTTCAGTTCATTCGCCATAAATCGCATATAAGGGTCAATATGAGAGAAAATAGCCTTATATCCCTCACATAAATGATTATGCCATTTATTTTCTACTTTTAATGTTCGATGTTTCGGACAACCACCATGACAAGCAAATTTAAATTCACACTGCTGACATGCGGTAGAAAGATTTAATTTTTGCTGCCCAAAACGCTGCTGCTGTTTACTATAAACTAATTTATTAAGTGGCTTAGTTAATAAATTACCTAATTTAAATTCAGGATAAACAAAATGGTCGCAACTATAAATATCCCCATTTTGTTCTGCAACTAATCCATAACCACAGGAAGGCTGCATCACACAAAAACTAGGCATATCCCCAGACCACGCGGCAAGTGAATTATCAAATAACTGCACAAAAACTTTACCGACATCTTTTTTAACCCATAGATCAAACACTTTTTTAATAAAGTCACCGTACTGCTTGCCGGTAATTGACCATGGCGTTAATTGTTTACTTCCCGCTTCTTGTGGGTAGCTTAAGTGTTGTACTGGCATGTTTTGCATTTCATGCTCAACAACTGGGATAAATTGAACATGATTAACATTTAAAACTTCAGTAATAAACCGATAAATTTCTTCCGGGTATTTTGCTGTTTCATTATTAATAACCGTTAAAATATTAAAATCAATTTGATGCTCTTTTAATAAATTAATCGCATTAATAACTTTATTAAATACTGAATTACCAGAATTTGATTTACGATAAATATCATGAAGCCAATCGGGGCCATCGAGTGAAATCCCCACTAAAAATTGGTGTTCTTTTAAAAACGCAGCCCATTCAGAATTCAATAAAACCCCATTAGTTTGCAGGCTATTATAAATCTGTTTACCATTGCTATAACGTTTTTGATAATGAATAACTCGCTTAAAGAAGTCCAACCCCGCCATGGTTGGCTCTCCCCCTTGCCAAGTAAAATCAATTTCATTCGCTGGGGATAATGCAATATATTGACGTATATATTCACGTAATACATTATCGTCCATGCATTTTAGTTTTTGATTCCCGAATCCCTGTTGATGCTCTTTTTCAAGATAAAAGCAGTAATCACATTTTAAATTACATTGATAGCTAGTTGGCTTTGCCATAATGTGAAACGCTTTTTTCATAATGACCTTCTTAAGTGATGAAATATAGCTGAATGCTAGCTTCCATTTACTTTATATTCATAATAATCACTAAGATAACTACCTTCCATATACAAAATAGCTTCATTAGCTTTGTTATAATCGATGCGGCGACGCGAAAATACTGGAGTTTTTTCATCGATATTAAGCAACTTCATTTCCTGTTTTGTCGGAATAACTGCAGATAATTTCTCAGTATAATGATTTGAGTTCAGCCCTTGAGACTCTAAGAATAAATAAATGGATTCTTCTAAGTCATGTTCAGTGACGCTTTCAATACAAGGTGAAAAGTAGAAGCAATTGTACTGAATATTTAATTTACCTTTGGCAATAATTCGTTCAACACGGATCAGCTCTGTACCTTGAGCTAAATTCATTATTTCGCAAATTTCAGCATTTGGTGCTATTTTGATTATCGAAATAATTTTACGTTTAACTCGAAGTGTTGGCGCACCCAAAATTTGAGTATGAATAGTCGCATAAGCCTTTTTCGAATTACGAATAACTAACGTACCTACCCCACGAGAACGTTTGACATAACCCTCTTTTTCTAGCTCAGAAAGGGCTCTTCGCGCCGTGATCCGACTAATACCAAACATTTCCTGAAATTCAGCCTCTGTTGGAAAGGTATCATTTTTACGATATTCACCCTTGTTCAGTTTATCGACTAAAATATCATAAACTTGTGCATATAAAGGTTTCGAATGCGCACTGTGATCCAATTGTTTTTTCATATAACCATAATCGCTATTACCCAGTTTAAGCCAACCGGGTAATAGCTCATTATTATTTCAATCTCATTTCCAGAGCTACCCGGTACATTAGCTCATTATGGTTTTCTGTAGGGAAATTATCAATAATGAAAGCAATTAACTGCTCTTGGCTCAGAGACTTATTTAATTGATTTAGTAGCTTCTCTCTAATGTCCCCCAGTTTTCGGGTGTCGATATATTGTAATAAGGACATCACCCCATACTTCACATCTTGCGCTAATTCATAGCTATCAAGCGCTGTTGCTGCTGCGCCAATATATAGGTGTTCAAGCGCTATTTGTTCCATGTTAACCGCATCGTTCTTAGATAACCCATATCGTGCAAATAACTCTAATGGCGCATCATTCGCTATCATCATCAAACGAATGTTCTCTAATAAGCGACATTCGGTTTCAAATTCTACAATCGGTGATATCTGCTGAGGATCAAGTTTCACGTTATATAAACGGTGACCAAAGCGATCGGAATCAGTTGTCATCACACTCGTTGCGGGAATTTTAAGCACTGCGCAGCCTTGTGTGAAATCAAACCCTTCATGTAATTGAGTTCCTTGTAGCTCTTTTGGCGTAAAGCGTCGATTAATGCGCGTCGGCATCAATGTGTAATCATTGAGGCCTTCTGTCCCCTGTACAACTGGCGAACGCATATATACAAACTCACCATCAGTGATATTAATTTGGCAACCATGATAGCCAAATAGAGCATATTCACGAATCGGAGAGTCATTTTCTAGCCCTGAGATTAAACTTTTACCCTGCATGTTTGGCGGTATTGGTGCATTAAAATAATCTAATAATGTCGCTGGAATATCAATGGATTGAGCTAACATTTTCCTAGACTCATTCACCGAAGTAATTTCTGGATGGTATATAAAAAATGGCGTATTCGCGATTTCATTATAAAGGGGCATAATATTTTTCCCCCACCACTCATGTTCACCAAGCAAAAAGCCATGATCCGTATTAACAATCAACATGGTATCTTGCCAAAGATTATATTTATCAAAGACATCTAATACTTGGCCAACATACTCATCCACCATAGTGACAAGTGCTTGATAAAAGCCGCGGATCACTTTCTGTCGTGATTCATCTTCGGTCACTAAGTAATAAGGAGGCCATCCGTCAAAATCTTGATTTGATAATCCATACATTTGCAAATATTTTTCAGGCACATAAAACGGCTCATGTGGATCAAAACATTCAAGTTGTAAAAACCAATTATCAGCATCCTGATTTGTTTCTATAAATTCAATACCATGATTAATCGTTTTCACTAACGGATGATCTTTTTCATCTTGCATATATTGCTGATTAATCAAGTGCTGTGTACGGCTCGCTATTTTGCGTTGCTTATTTTCTTCAGTCTCACCAGATTCATAATGAACAATAGGTTTATTGACTACCCCCTTCCAATTATCGCCTTCCTGCCCACGAATAAATTCATAGGTTGAAAAACGTGAGTGATAAGTTGCCCCACCATCTCGCCAATAATGCTTATGGTCGGTGACTAAATGTGTATGAATACCTCGTTTTTTTAAAATTTCAGGCATTGATTCATCAAACGGTTCAATAGGTCCCCAACTACGATGTAGGAAATTATATCGCCCTGTATGTAATTCTCTTCTCGCAGGCATGCATGGCATACTACCCACATAGAAATTATCAAATTTAAGAGAGCGCTTTCTTAACCGCTCAAAATTAGGTGTTATCGTTGACTGGCAACCATAGGCAGACAACATATGTTTATTCAACGAGTCAAACATTAACATCACAGCTTTCATCATCAATTCCTTTTCTTATTCATACTTTCTGATGCGCCCAACAAAGTAAGTGAGCAAAAACGCAATACTGCACCCAACCAACCAACTCAGGATATATTCAAGATATTTGCCATCAGCAATCAACGGCAAAGCGGAGAGACCAGCTGCACCGACTCCATTAGCCGTGACATCGAGTAGCACTATCATCATTCCACCAAAACCTGCGCCAATAGATCCTGTAATAAAGGCAAACCCAGCAGGGATATTGACACCAAAAATAGTTGGCTCTCCGACGGCTAAAATACTGGTCGGTATTGCACCTTTTGCGACACGTTTCATCACGGGGTCTTTGGTTAATAAAAGTACCGCTATAGCCGCGCCAACCATGCCTGAATTACTCATGATCTGAATGGCAAATAACTGAGAATGACCTGTAGCTTGAATTAGCTCGAGATGAATTGGAATTAACCCTTGATGTAACCCCAATGAAATCAGGAAAGGGAATAATGATGAAAGTAAGAAACCGGCCGCTAAGCCGCCATGTTCCAGTACTCCTGATAACGATCCTAAAATGACATTGGACACAATACCTGCAACAGGCATGATGCCAAAAAGCAATAATCCCGTCATAATAATAATAGTTATTGTAGGTGTCGCAATAACGTCTATCATACTTGGAATAAATCGACGTAATCGACGTTCTAGCCAACAACATATCCACACAGCAAAAATAACCCCGATCAAGCCACCCTGCCCCGGCGTTAATCCAATGACTGCAACTTGAGGTGCGATAGTTATAGCGCCGATAATCCCACCAAGGATTTCGGTTCCTTTAAACTCTTTCGCTGCAAAAATACCCGTGAATACCGCCAGCAAACTAAATAAGCCACTCGCGATAATGCCCATTATTGTACTAATTTCCAGCAAGCCTTTTTGTTGCAAAATAACTTGAGCCGCTGATAAATTAGCCGTTGCCTGTATCCCCTGAGTTAGCGCCTCTGCACTAGCAGAGTTCACAATAATATTATTGATACCCATTAATGTTCCGGCTGCAATTAAACCGGGCAATAGCGGAATGAATATATTCGCAATCACACGCAAAATAGCTTTTACTGGCGTTTTTTTCTTCGCTTTATTTCGAGCAATTTCAGCTTTTTGAATGACCCCATTTTCACTATCTGAGCTAAATGTTTCTGATTCAAGTTGTTCACCCTTTGCTAATTGCTGATTAATAGCATCAGCAATATTATTACATTTTCCTGGTCCTACAATGACTTGTAATGTTTCATCACTAATAACACCGAGTACCCCGGGCAATGCTTTTAAGCCAGCAACGTCAGCCTGACTTTCATCTTTTAATGTCATTCTAACGCGAGTCATACAGTTAGTGACATGGACGAAGTTTTCAGAACCGCCTGATAACTGAATAATTTTTTTTGATATTGTATCGAGATCCATAGAGCCTCTCTTGCGGCATGTTTAAGTAAGATCGATTGTTATATTGTTATAACATTTAGATTAATATATCATCAGACCAATAAAGCCCACACTGTCGTCATTGTTTTGTGATTTCCTTCTCAATATTAATTTCAAGAGATGAGCCAAAAACTACGGACCCCATATGAATATAGAAAAAAAGAACTGGAAAAATATTGGAAAAACACCGGATTACCGATTTTCATTAGCTAATGAGAGAACCTTTTTAGCCTGGATCCGCACTGCGCTTGCGTTTTTAGCAGGAGCAATCGCGATAGAGCAGTTGCTGCACGATATATCGTTAGGATGGGTAAAATTTACATTAACGCTTTTACTCGCCTTTGCCGGGGGGATCACCGCTGTCATGGCGCTCTGTAGATGGAAGCAAAACGAAATCGCTATGCGTCAAGACAAGCCATTGCAGTACACCTCTTTTTTAATATTGGTGGCTATGTTCATTGTTATCTCTGCCATTATTTCTGTTTTATACATTTTACTATAGAGATCATTATGCGAGATTCTGGACTGCAATCAGAACGAACACAGCAGGCATGGAGCCGTACCTTGCTTCTACTCGCACTGAATATACTGTTATTTTTACGTATAGGATTGATCGAGGCTTCATGGTTGATGCTATCTGGAGCCGTACTAGGCGCAGTACTTTTTGTTTTAATATCACTAAAAAGACACTTAAGCCCAAACTATCACAATATTGGTTTAAAAATAGACAATAGCTTATTTCTTGTCTTAGCTTCCACCAGCATTGCGGCAATGTCGCTCATACTAATTTTAAAAGTACTCGAAATAAAATAAGTCGTTATTGCCGTTTTATTCCTCAACCTCATTAAAGATCGTCTTGATCTTCGCGAATATTTAGGATTTTTTACACTCTCACGCCAGATTATCGTACAATCCCTGATTATTTTTTTAGAAATGAGGAGGAAAAACGTATGGATAAACGTTTTCTTCAGTCAAACAAGGAAGCTCGCTGGGCGCTCTATCTTACCATTGCCTATCTCATAGGCTGGCTCATCTGCGCCTATCTACCAGACAATAATATTGGCGTCACAGGACTCCCGTTGTGGTTCGAATGGTCATGCCTGATTCTACCTATCATTTTTATTCTCTTATGCATCATGATGGTAAAACTCATTTTTAAAGACATTTCTCTGGAGGAGAATGATGCAGACTGAAGTTCTCCTGCCATTAATCGGCTACCTTGCACTTGTATTTCTACTGTCTGTTTACGCTTATAGAAAGCGTACCAAAGGGGAGTTTCTCAACGAATACTTCTTAGGTAATCGTTCTATGGGTGGTTTTGTGCTCGCCATGACGATCACGGCAACCTATATCAGTGCAAGCTCCTTTATCGGTGGCCCCGGCGCAGCGTATAAATATGGTCTAGGCTGGGTTTTACTCGCGATGATCCAATTACCCGCTATTTGGCTGTCCCTCGGTGTACTTGGGAAGAAATTTGCTATTTTAGCGCGTCGATACAATGCCGTTACTCTTAACGATATGCTTTACGCCCGCTATCAGAGTCGCTTTATCGTTTGGTTTGCCAGTATTAGCTTGTTAATCGCGTTTTTTGGTGCCATGACGGTTCAGTTTATCGGTGGCGCGCGATTATTAGAAACCGCAGCAGGGATCCCCTATACCTACGGCTTATTGATTTTTGGGGTTTCTATCGCACTGTATACTTCTATCGGTGGCTTCCGTGCCAGCGTCTTAAATGATGCCTTACAAGGTGTTGTGATGCTATTAGGTACGGTTATTTTGCTTGTTGCCGTTATCTATCATGCAGGCGGACTTCCAGCCGCTATCGATAAAATTCAAGCGATTGACCCTAAACTTGTCACTCCGCAAGGCGCTGATGACATACTTAGTGGACCATTCCTTGCCTCATTTTGGATTTTGGTTTGCTTTGGGGTAATTGGCCTGCCGCACACCGCAGTGCGCTGTATCTCTTATAAAGACAGCAAAGCCGTTCATCGAGGCATCATTCTAGGTACGATAGTAATGGCAATTTTAATGTTTGGTATGCACTTTGCTGGCGCATTAGGCCGCGCAATTTTGCCTGACCTCACGATACCAGACCAAGTCATTCCAACACTGATGGTTCAAGTATTACCGCCGTTTGCAGCAGGTATTTTCTTAGCGGCCCCTATGGCAGCTATCATGTCGACAATCAATGCTCAGCTATTGCAATCATCAGCCACGATTGTGAAAGATATTTACCTCAATGCAGTACCAGAACAAATAAAAAATGAGAAAAAATTAGCACGTATTTCGAGTTTCTCCACACTCATTTTAGGTGCGTTATTACTGGTTGCGGCATGGAATCCGCCACAAATGATCATTTGGTTAAATTTGCTGGCTTTTGGTGGGCTTGAAGCTGTTTTTCTTTGGCCATTAGTTTTAGGTCTATATTGGGAAAAGGCCAATGGAACAGGTGCCATCAGCGCCATGGTTATCGGTGGCGTTAGCTATGCTCTACTCGCCAGTTTTAAAATCGAAATTATGGGCTTCCATGCCATTGTACCGTCACTTATTTTTAGCCTGTTTGCCTTTTTCATTGGTAATCTTTTTGGCAAGAATCCAGTACAATTGCCAAAAAATGAACAACCTATACATTCTGAAAAGATCGGTATATGACCAAAGTCACAAATCGATGTATGACAAATATACTAAACAAAATTTAATGCTCTAAATAATTCAAATTGTGGTTAGGCGGCGAAGAAGCTAATCCAACGGAACATACACCAGTGTATAACCCAAGTAGCCGAGAGCAGCCAACAACACTATAACTCGAAGTATGACGAGCATACTAAACAAGAGAATGAACAAACATGCCTTGGATCCAAATAAAACTTAACTCAAACGCTAAACAAGCAGAAGCACTAGGCGACGAACTTATCGAAAGTGGCGCAGTCTCTGTCACTTTCCAAGATAGCCACGATGTGCCTGTCTTTGAACCTCTGCCAGGGGAAACTCGGTTATGGGGAGACACTGACGTTATTGGTTTATATGACGCAGAAACCGATATGAATACAGTTATTGCTCAATTAGAAAATAGCCCTCTTCTGGCCGCTGGCTTCCCCCATAAAATAGAACAAATAGAAGATAAAGACTGGGAAAGAGAATGGATGGATAACTTTCATCCAATGCGTTTTGGTCAACGTTTATGGATCTGCCCAAGTTGGCGTGAAGTACCCGATCCAACTGCAGTTAATGTAATGCTTGATCCAGGCTTAGCCTTTGGTACAGGAACGCATCCAACTACCTCTTTATGCCTTGAATGGTTAGACGGCATTGATCTTGAAGGTAAAACTGTTATCGATTTTGGCTGCGGATCTGGCATTCTCGCGATTGCAGCCCTAAAACTAGGTGCCGCCCACGCCATCGGGATCGACATTGATCCACAAGCCATTACAGCAAGCCGTGATAATGCACAGCGTAATAATGTATCAGACCGTTTATCTTTGTATCTCGCCAAAGACCAACCAGAAGCGCTGCAAGCCGATGTCGTCGTGGCTAACATCCTTGCAGGCCCATTACGCGAACTCGCGCCTATGATTAGCGTATTGCCATGTGCGGGTGGTTTACTCGGACTTTCAGGCGTGCTTGCAACACAGGCCGAAGGTGTTGCCGACGCTTATCGTGCCGATTTTGAAATTGACCCTATAGCAGAAAAAGATGAATGGTGCCGCATCACTGGTGTCAAGCATTTTTAATAGAAATATTATGCTGATTAAAGAATAATTTCTTTGAAATTCAAATCAGAATAGATTATCTTATAGCTCAAATATTGCTCAATAGCTGGCGATAATCTGTTCTGCACTAGATTTGAATCGAGTAACTGTAATTTTAATAAATTGTGATGAATTAACTGTAATCAATTGTTAAATATAGCTAATTTAACCTTCTTGAAAAAATCAAGATAAAAATTTTAGTGATAAATGACCGTTTGCTCAAAGTTTGTCCTTTCAAATCTTGTAAAAAATGCGTAATATACGCGCCCTTGCAGTCACAGTATGGCCCCCATTTTAGTTATGCGTATCGGACAATATCAGTTGAGAAACTGTCTTATTGCTGCCCCCATGGCAGGTATCACAGATAAGCCTTTTAGGTCGCTCTGTTATGACATGGGTGCTGGAATGACAGTATCAGAAATGCTTTCTTCTAATCCTCAGGTGTGGAAGACAGACAAATCTAGACTAAGAATGGTTCATCGCGATGAACTTGGGGTTCGTTCCGTTCAAATAGCTGGCAATGATCCCGATGAAATGGCCGCCGCGGCTCAAATTAATATTGAGAGTGGTGCTCAAATCATTGATATCAATATGGGCTGTCCAGCTAAAAAAGTGAATCGAAAGCTTGCAGGCTCTGCACTGTTGCGTTATCCAGATATCGTTAAATCGATTCTAGAAACCGTGGTCAAAGCAGTAGATGTGCCTGTGACACTTAAAATTCGCACAGGCTGGTCGCCTGAAGAACGAAACTGTATAGAAATTGCCAAATTGGCCGAAGATTGTGGTATTCAAGCTATTACCATTCACGGCAGAACTAAAGCCTGCTTGTTTAATGGTGAAGCTGAGTATGACAATATTCGGGCAGTTAAGCAGACTGTTACCATTCCGGTTATTGCCAATGGCGACATTACTGACCCGCTAAAAGCCAGAGCTGTCTTAGACTACACAGGGGCTGATGCCTTGATGGTAGGCAGAGCTGCTCAGGGAAGACCTTGGATCTTTCGGGAAATCCAACATTATCTGGACACAGGTGAGATATTGCCACCGATGCCAATGGCAGAGGTACAACGCATAATGCTAGCGCATGTACAGGAATTGCACGACTTTTACGGTCAAGGCAAAGGAGCCCGTATAGCGCGCAAACATGTTTCTTGGTACTTACGAGAGCATGCACCTGATGACCAGTTTAGGCGCTCATTCAACGCCATTGAGGATGCCAGCGAACAGCTGGAGGTGTTGGAAGCATTTTTTGAAAATTTTTGCGTAAATAAAAGATAAGAGCTGACTGAACTATGTTCGAACAACGCGTAAATTCTGACGTACTAACTGTTGCTACTGTAAATTCACAAGATCAAGTAACTCAAAAACCGTTACGTGACTCAGTTAAGCAAGCACTGAAGAACTATTTTGCTCAATTAAATAATCAAGATGTTAATGATTTATATGAGCTTGTATTGGCTGAGGTAGAACAGCCTTTGTTGGACATGGTTATGCAATATACCCGTGGAAACCAGACCCGTGCTGCCCTAATGATGGGTATCAACCGCGGTACACTGCGTAAGAAATTGAAAAAATACGGCATGAATTAATCCTAGTCGATTAATGCAGTGTTTTTAGAAGCACTTTCTGTTTTTCAGGAAGTGCTTTTTTGTGACCATATCCTCAACCCTTCCCTATCTAAAATATCCTAACTCTCTAATTTTTCAATACATTAAATAATTCAAATTGTGTTGATATCGATCTGACATTGCATATAATACAAATGATTATTATTTTCATTATCATTGTTATTTGCGAGGGATTATTTACACTAATGAAACGAGCAACTCTAACCCAACAAAAAAAAGCTCATGTTAAAATCAATTTAATCTGCTGTGCTGTCCTTTGTGCATTACCTTCCATAACGAGTGCTACAACCGAAAAAAAGAATAATGCCCCTTCAAATTATGAAGATACTATCGAACTAAAAGATAGCTATGCGCGCCCTGATTATGTTGAAATTGAACGCCTTCGCGATACAAAACAAATTATTGTTATCCCAAAAGAAGAAATCCAGCAGCATGGAAATCGCACTATTTCAGATGTCCTTAAATCGGTACCTGGAATTAGTGTCGATACCACAGGGCAAGGCGATATCGATATTCGTGGTCAAGGTTCTGAAACTGCACAACGCAATTTACAAGTTCTCTTAGATGGCGCGCCAATTACGACGCTATCTAACCATCCTTATACAACAAATTATGATGTCATCCCTGTCGAGCAACTTGAACGCATCGAAATCATTCCAGGTGGCGGTAGTGTGCTTTACGGCTCAGGAACTGCAGGAGGGGTGATTAATATCACATCAAACCTCAGAAGCATGAAAAACCCCAAAAGCACAGTTTTATCTGAGTGGAACTCGGAAGGAAATCGATTAAGTGGAAGCCTTGGAACTAAAGTCGGTGATAATTTTGCATTGCTAGGTACAGCCAGTAAGTTAAACAGAGACTTATATTATAAGGATACTTATCGTAATTCTGAATATTATTCGCTAGGGGGAAGATGGGATATTACCCCTAGCCAAAGCCTTTTATTACGCGGTAGTCATCTCACCGAGAGCTCACAATATATCAAAACGTTAACAGCTCGTAATATTAAA
The DNA here is from genome assembly GCF_051129765.1 of Providencia sp. Je.9.19. Lineage (NCBI taxonomy): Bacteria > Pseudomonadati > Pseudomonadota > Gammaproteobacteria > Enterobacterales > Morganellaceae > Providencia > Providencia sp. Je.9.19. The sequence goes on along the minus strand of NZ_JBCPSS010000002.1, from coordinate 473,928 downwards.
AAATATGGTAAAGATTACGTTCCGCCAGATAAAACGGTCACTGCGGGTGTAGACGAAAATGGTAAACTAATTAAGAAAACGATTAATGGTTACTTAACCGGTGATAGAGAAATTGATAGCTACAATCTGAGTTATCAAAATCAACTAACTGAAAAACTATTTTTTAACAGTGATGTGTTCTATACCGATGGTTTTTATACTAATAATGCTAATTGGGAACAAAAAGTTAACCAAGACAGTCGCGGTGCAAAATTTAAGCTTGATATCGGTTATTTAAGTGATAGTAATCTCCTTTTAGGTATTGATTATTCAAAACAAAATGCCTCAATTGGCTATATCGGCAGCTATAAGCAAGATGATAAAGGAAAATACTATGGCGTACCTTTTCACTTTGATTACGGTCGAAAATCGACGGCACTTTATGCTCTCAATAGCTTAAAATTAGAACAATTTGTTTTCACTCAAGGCGTAAGACGTGAACTCACTGAATGGTCTTTTGATAAGGGCGGCACCGTAAACGGCTCTGGAACCTCAAATCGCTGGAACACTGCTGCCGAGCTTTCCGTCGCCTATCTTTATCGTGATACAGGTCGAATTTATGGTAGATACGAACGAGGTTACACCTTACCTGATGGCGTCCAAATTAGTGACCAATCTGTAGTTAATGGTGAAAAACTCTATTCCATTACCAAGGCCAAAGATGAAAAATACGATCTATTTGAAGTAGGCTTACGCGATAAACTCGCCTTTAGTACCGTTAACATGACCTTTTGGATGTCAAATACCAATAATCAAATTAACCGAATCTATTTAAAAGGCATCAATGATGCTTACACTATGAATCTGCTACAAACAAGACGTTGGGGAGCTGATATTGATTTTCAACAAACCTTCGGTTCGTTCACATTTCAAGAGTCTTATGCGTGGCTAAAAGGCCATTCTGACTATAACAGCCAAGGACGTCATTTCTTAGAGGAAAATGGTAAAAATACCATTGACTACACCAAAAGTGGCTTAATGAAAGTGCCTGAACACTCAGTCACACTTAAAGCAAAATATGACTTCACCGAGCAGCTGTCTGGTGATATTCAATACACCTATTACGGTTCCTATAATAATTTCCTTTCAGATGCCAATAAAGAAGATGAAGGTATCGTGAAATCACGTGATCTTGTTGATATTAGTGTGCGCTATGCACCAATCGATCATATTGAAGTGTACGGTGGCATTACTAATTTAATGGATAAAAAATACTACGATTATGTGACCTCAGGTTATGGCTCACTCATCCCAGGAAATGAGCGCTCATATTTTGCTGGTATCAAAGCGACCTATTGATTTCGAATTTAATCATTATTGGCTAATGCAAAGAATATATTGAAGGGAACAATTACTGTGACATTTAGCTATTTTCAGCGTTATAACATTGCCCTCGTGATATCGCTTGGCATTCATCTAGCCATTGTTGCCTTCATCGCCCTACAAACAGGTAGGGCACTTCCATTAGTTGAAGGCGCCAATGTTATTACTCTTTCTCTTGGTGGACCAGCCAGCTCAGGTGAAGGTCTGGGTTATGTTAAAAACAGACAATCTGAAGCGAGTATTAACCCACTAGATCAGGAAGGCGCGGCGGCTCCATCCTCAAAAATCTCACCCCCAACAACTGCTGAAAATTCGCTACCAAAGGCATCACAACCTGAAAATAGACAAATTCACAGTACAGCGGAAGATGTAAATACGCTCGAAAATAAACAACCACCTAAAGAGGATTCATTAGATTCCCATTATGTCATACCTAAAAAATCGATTGAAAAACCACTCAAAACAACATTATCACGTTCAGAAGCCAAACCAACGACAAATGTAAACACGTCGAGAACAATGCTAGATAAGCAGGCTAAATCGTCAGAAAAACAAATAAATAAAAATGACAAATGGCTACCCAATACAGCTCAAAAAACGAGTGAGAATACCGTCAATGAAGTACAGAAAAGCCATTCAAAAACACCCGAAAAAGAGAACATCAGTACGAAGGTAAATACCGATTCTACCGAATCAACGGGTGCAGGTGATTCCGTTGATAACATATCCACAACAGGCATTGGCAGTGGTAAAGAAGACCTTACTGGTAACGCTCAATTTATCGCAAATGGTGATGGAAGCTATACAGCGCTTGGCTCTGGAGGTATTAGCTATAAAATTTTAAATGATGCAGAACCTAAATATCCAAAAGAAGCGCGAACACTCGGATACTCTAAAATTGTTAAGGTTCAAATTCGGCTGCTTGTAGGATTAGATGGGCGTATAGCCTCGGTAGAAGTATTAAATGACAACATTCCAGACCTTGGTTTTAGGGAAGAGGCAATCGCAGCTATTAAAACTATGTCATTCGAACCTATTATTTATAAAGAACATCCTATCAAAATGTATTTTAAAAAAACGGTAGTTTTCCAATATTAATATTTTTGAATAACAAGAGGCTAGGCTTTGGCTAGCAATTAATTATGTTAAATTGCAAATCCAAAGTCTAGACGCAGTAAATAGCTAAGACAGCATGATTTCGCTATGCAACGGTATCTGCTGATAAATGAAACTTCTGTACTGATTGCTGTAGATCTTTGGTCTGATGCTCTAAAGAACTTGCCGCTGTCGCGACTTGCTCAACTAAAGAAGCATTCTGCTGAGTGACACTATCCATCTGAGTGATGGCGACCCCCACCTGTGCAATACCTTTACTTTGCTCTTCAGATGCGACAGTAATTCGCTTCATCACAACAGAAACCTGATCAATATCTTGTAAAATATTTTCCATTGTTGCGCCCATTTCATTGACCAAATTTGTCCCCTTCTCAACGCAAGATGTTGAGTTTGCGATCAATTGTTCAATTTCCATTGCGGCATCTGCACTATGGCTAGCAAGCTTACGCACTTCCGCTGCTACCACCATAAACCCACGCCCATGTACACCGGCTCGCGCGGCTTCAATTGATGCATTCAGCGCCAAAATATTTGTTTGAAAACTAATATCGTTGATCATGCTGATGATATCGGAAATTTTTCTGCCACTCAGTGCAATTTCGTCCATTGTTGCCACAACTGACTCAACAAGCGAATTACCTTGATTTGCCGTCACAAAAGCAGCCGCGGCCAATTTATTTGCTTGATAAGTACTGTCCATATTTAATTGCACAGTCGCAGTAATTTGTTCCATGCTCGCTGCGGTTTCCTCTAAAGCCGCTGCCTGCTCCTCTGTGCGTGAAGAAAGATCGCTATTACCATTGGAGATCTCTGTAGCACCTCGATAAATATTTTCACTTCCAAGGCGGATCGTCATAACAGCTTCACGTAAATTATTCTGCATCTCATCTAATAATGGAAATAATCTGCCCGCACAATTTCGGCCAAATGGCTTAATTGTTTGGCTCAAATCTCCTTGTGCTATTTGAGCAAAATATTGACGAATGGTATCCAATGGCTTCTGTAACATGCTAACCAAAAAACGATCTGTAAAGATCAAAATTAACACCCCAAGAATTGCGGCAACAACAATCACTACACGAGTAATATCCATAAGATTATCAACAGTGCCACGAGTATGATCGATAACATCATCAGCAGATTGATTAAATTGTTGAATCGCAGCACCAAAAGCACGACTTAATACAGGAGTTACATTATGGGAATGGGAAATATACTTATCATTATCATTTTCCATTGAGAGCGCTAATTGAGGCGTGATCCCTTCATCTAAAAGCGCTTGCCAAGTATTAATAACACTATCCGATATTGCTTTATCCATAGGGCCGGGAGAAATTGACTTCATTTCAGCTAAATATGTGCCCATATTGACCATCGCTTCTTTAACTAAAGCATAGTCAGGCTCTTTTCCTGCATTTTTGGTTTCCATCGCACGAGTCAATCGTGTAACAAAACGAAAATACTGATCATTTCCTTGGCTTAATACTGCCATTTGTTTGACTAACTGACGGTCAATATTATTACCATCAGCAATTCGGCTAAGTGCCCAGCCGCTATATAGGCTCATTCCAGCTAATATTAAACATAAGATTCCTAACAACACGAGCATGACGGAGCGAATCGAATAATCTCGAAGTTTCTGCATAAAATTCCTCTTTTGGTAAGATAAAATGACATTATTTAAGTTTATCGGCTGAAAAATGAGAAATTTTAATTATTTACAGAAGACTATATAGCTCGTTATTACCAAAACTATTTTATCAATAAGTATTATTTATTAATTTAATTAAAATGTTGCATATAGGCTGAGCTCCCTTTGAAAGATCAAGGTTAATCCATCAAAACATCTTACTTTTACTAATCAATCGATATCACAAAGTAACTTTTACAAATAGGATATTACGTATTAATTAAGACAATTTGATTGCACTGAAAAGATGCCGAGGGCCTTTCCCGTATGTTGACGAGTAGCCTGATAATAGGCCTATAAAATACAATGGTATTAATTATAAACTTATAGTCATAAAATTATAGATATTGATGAGCAAATTAATAGTTAACTAATAATTTATTATCTTAAAAATTAAAAAACAACAATTTAATATTAACTATAATAAAAACAGAAACAAATAGAAAAATGCTGAGCTTAAAAAATTAACATGATTTAAATCACACTCAAAATCATTCAATCACCAAATTTCTTGATATTCACAAATAACAATTATAAAGTCGCTCAGCTTAGCCATTATATAAACTTAAAAACATGAGATATGACTACACATAATATAATTAAAAAAACATTTTATAATAAATAATAAAGGGTTGAAATAATCATGATAGACCTAAGAAGTGATACTTTAACAAAATTAAAATACAAAGATTTAGATAGTATTAATTACAACCAAATTGGAGATGATTGTTATAATGAAGATTGTTACGTAAAAAAACTGGAGCATCATATCGCCAATCTCTTTAATAAAGAAGACGCTATATTTATGCCGTCAGGCACAATGAGTAACCAAATAGGGTTAAAAGTCCTTTCTAATCCAGGAGATGAAGTTATTACGGAAGTTGGCTATCACATTTGTTTTTTTGAGTCATCACAAATCTCAGCGTTAAATGGACTCGTTATTAATAATGTTCGTACTAAAAATGGCATCCTTAGTGCAGACGATGTTATTGATGCTATAAATTATAAGGCTAGATGGTCGAATTTATATTCAACGCCAAAAATAATATCAATCGAAAGCAGCATTAGCACTTATGGCGGAATGATTTTTCCACTTGAAGAAATAAAAAAGCTAAGGCATTTATGCAATGAAAATAATATGTTTTTATTTCTCGATGGGGCTAGAGTATTAAACACATGCATATCAATAGGTATATCGCCACAAAAATATGTTGAAAATATAGATATGCTTAATATCTGCTTATCAAAAGGAATAGGTGCGCCCTTTGGCTCCCTTCTTGTCGGAAAGAAAAAAGATATCACTACAGCCAAAAAATATCGAAAATGGTATGGCGGTGCATTACACCAATCGGGATTGATGGCAGCGATTGCCTTGAATAAATTAAAAGATTATGAAATTAATTTAAAAATAGACCATGACAATGCAAAGTGTTTAGCCTCAATAACATCTAAATATTTCCAATTAGCCTATCCTGTTGAAACTAATATTGTCATGTTAAAGACAAATAATGCCGAAAATCTCGTGGATATTTTAAAAAATCATGACGTATTAAGTACTGCATGGACATCAAACATAGTTAGATTTGTCACAAGTTCTAATGTAAATAAAAACATGATAGCTCAATTAGATAAAATCTATAATTCAATCGTTAAAAAATATAAAGAGTTTTCATGATACATAAAATAATCACATCCCGATTTCTATCGGGCATATCATTCTACAGTTTTTTGCCTTTTTTTTCTTTATATCTTTTGAACTATAAAAACATTTCAGAAGAGAAGACTGCAATCATTATATTTATATTTTTATTTATTAGCCGAGCGTGTTCATTATTTACCCCCTATATAATAAATTTACTAGGATATAAAAAAACATTAATAACAACCTACTTTCTTGCTTCTGTATCTATTTTAAGCATTTATTTCACATCTAGTTATATTTTTCTCATATTCGTTTCAGCTGCGATTGGCGCAGGATTTTCCATAGCAAACGTTTGTGCCAGCCTATTTATGGCTGAAAATAATAACCACTCTGACAGGATAAAGAATTTTTCATTATTGAATGTTATTGTTAATATATCATCAGCATTAGGTGGTATTATCGGGGAATGGTCTTATAATGAATCTTATTCAGGCATTATTATATTACCATCAGCAATAATGTTTTTATCATCTATTTATGCCTTCACCTTAACTGAAGGGGAAATATCAAAAAAAGATGATGAAAATAATACAACACCTTCTTCAACACTAAAAGCATGGTACTTATTTGTAGGTTATAGCTCAATTCCATTTTTTATGTTAGGCCTAATTTTTAGAAACTTAGCTTATCATTTCGAGTCAAATTACGCCGAAAACATTCATTACATTTCAGTTTCTCATTTATTTGCATTAAATGCTGCTATTATTATTTTTTCACAAGTAAAAGTAACCCATTATTTAGCTAAAAAGAAATCAAGCGTACAAGAAACGATGTATAAACTCAGTTTAGCATTAATCTCTACTCTACTTCTATTTTTTGATTTTAAATCTACTATGAGCATGTATTTATTAATTATTCTATTCACATTAAGCGAACTAATTTGGAGCCCTTACAACAACAGCTTGGCTATCGAAAAATGCCCATTTCGAAATAAAAAAATATCATTATCTATTTGTATCTTCTGCTGGGGACTAGCCGAATCTCTCGGCGCCTATATCGGAATAATATCAACCCCTGAACAATTACATATAACCATACCATTAATAACATTTTCAATATTACTTATTTTACTCTCCATAGAGTATTACTTATATAACAGGAAGCGTAATGAAAACGATAATTTTTCTAGAATGTAATATCTCCGGCACAGGTGTTCGTGCAATAAAAATAGCGCAAGAAAATGGTTATAGAGCGGTACTATTTACCAAGGAATATGATTTTTACCATACCATCGCTGACAACCCATTACTGCATGCCGACCTTGTTGTAGAACTTAATACCGACTGCATTGCAACAATTATCAATGCTGCAATAGACTATAACCCCAATGGAATTGTCGCATTTGATGACTACCGATTAATCAATGCCGCAGCAGCATCCCATGCCCTCGGTTTACCCTCACCAAATATGAAGTCGCTTATTTTATGTCGATACAAAAACAAAACGCGACAAATATTATTTGACCCAAATGATGATTTTAAATATCGCGTTTTCGATATTAAAGATAAGATTGATATTTCTGAAATGAAATTTCCGCTGGTTGTAAAACCTTGTGATGACAGCGGTAGTAGTAAAGTAACAATATGCCATAGCCTAGAGGAAGTTAATATTGCAGTTGAAGAAATTATCGCATTCAGAACAAACCAACGAGGCTATAAACTATCCTCTAGCTATCTTATTGAAGAGTTTATTGATGGAAATGAGTATAGTGCAGAAGCATATTGGTGTGCAGCTACCTCACAATGGGAAATATTAGGATTTACTAAAAAGCACACCACCGAAGGAAAATATTCTGTCGAAATAGGTCATGACTTCCCCTATAAATTTGATTCAAACTCTAAAATCAAAAAAACCATTATAGATTGGCTTAATAAAATTGGATTATCCCATACGGTTGCACATGTTGAATTTAAATTAGATAAAAAATCAATCATGCTGATAGAGATAAATCCGAGGGTCGCAGGCGGTATGATTGATAAGCTTTGCTCAATTTCAACTGGATTTGATTTGGTTCATTGTTACTTATCTCTGTTTGTTAACGACATGGAATACAGGCCAAAATTTATAAATAAAGTACAATATGCATCAATAAGATTTTTAACCTCAAAACGTATCGGGATAATTGATAAGATCATTCCAAAATTTATATTAAATAAGCCGTTATTATTTAAATTCGTTCCCACACCAATAAAAATTAAGCAACTTAAAGATAGTTATAGCCGGCTAGGTTATGTCATTACTATTGAAAATTTACTAATACAGGCAGCAGCGGAAGCAGACGAGATTATAAAAAATATTGAGATCATTTATGATTAAAACAATAAAAAAGGCACAGTAAACCCGCACTGTGCCTTTACAGTTATTTTTATAACAAGGTTTGAAAATTAACGGTATATCGGTAATAAATTAAACTGTGCAAGTAATTGACAAATAATTCCAAATACCCCAAAAGCAATCACTGCATAGATCAACCCTTTTCCACCCCATACTTTAAATTTTGCATCAGGGAATCGTTCTCTTACTTTCAAGGCCATGACTGCTGGACATATAACCGCCCAGATACAGGCAGCCATTCCTGCATAAGCAATTGCGATAAGAAAACCATTAGGAAATAGCATGCAAAGGACAAGTGGAGGTAAGAAACACAATAATGCTGTTTTCATTCTTCCTGATGAATTATCGTTAAAGTTCAACGATGATAAGATGTAGTCGAATAAACCGATTGCCACACCCAAGAATGAACAAAACACGGCACTAATTGAGAACCAAAGTAAGAATGTTGCTATGTGCTTACTATTAAGAACGGCATAAAGGGATTCTATAAATGCATCTAAGTTACCGCCTTTATTAATAATATTTAGAAATTCAGGTCTTGGGAGATTTCCCATGGTGCCTAATATCCATAAAAAATACAGGATTAGTGCCAATACACATCCAATAATACAACTCTTAACGACCTTTCTCTCATTCTCATGATAAAGCTTATAAAGACTACAAACATTACCATGGTAACCAAAAGAGGTAATCGCATAGGGAATAACAATAAAGACAAATGGAAGTAGTGAAGCTTGTCCGCCTTCAACTGGCGATGTTAATAATAAATCTGTTTTTACAATAAAAAACAACCCTGAGAATGCAAGAATAAATAACACTATCTTAATAAATAAAAATAATGAAGTTAATCTACTCGCACCAATACCACTCCACCAAATACTAGCACCTAATATTAATGTAAAACAAACAAATATAAGTCTTAGATTAATATCATACCCATAAATTGTTGCTGCCTCTTTGATAACTGAACCTGCCGCAGAAATATAAGCATATATCAATATATACAATACAAATATTAATGCCATATTTGCAAGATAACAGGCCCATTTAGGTAATAGTTCTTTTGATATAAAAAAGTAATTTGTTCCTGAACCATATTTTGATATACATTCTAAAATATAAATCCCTGAGTGAAACATAAAAAAGCAAACAATTAATAGGATTACAACTGAGTTAATAAACCAAGCTCCTGCCATAATAGTTGGCAAGCTAAACATCCCTGCCCCTATCATTGCACCGCCTAGCACAAAACCCCCTACCATAATGGAGGGTTCTTTCTTGGCTGCCAAATTGTTCATGCTATATACCTTAAGAATAAGGATAAGACTCCCGCATTGCACGGGAGCCCGAAGAACTACTTATTATTTAATAGGTTTTAATCTCGCAGTAAAGTGTCTCAATACTGGTGGCTCATATTCAAAATCAAGTCCTTTCAGTGTCGCGAACTTATCTTTAAGACCAATCAGAGCATCTGCAATGTAATCCATGTGGTCATTGGTATAAACACGTCTTGCGATAGTGAGTCGCATGAATTCCATGTCTGCGTATTTTTGTTTACCTGTTTCAGGATCGCGACCTAATAAGAACGAACCAATTTCAACAGCACGAACACCTGATTCTAAATACAATGCATTAATGACGGCTTGTGCAGGGAATTGATCACCTGGGATTTGTGGCACTAATTTTTTGCAGTCAACAAACACAGCGTGACCACCGGTAGGATATTGAATTGGAATACCACCTTCACGCAAACGGTCGCCCAAGTATTTAACTTGACCAATACGATAGTGCAAATAATCTTCCCCAGCACCTTCTTCTAATCCTTGAACCATTGCAGCCATATCACGACCCGCTAGGCCGCCATAAGTTACAAACCCTTCCATAGGCACACAACGCTGTCTTGCTAGTGTGAATATTTCTTCGTTATTTTTAATCGCGACTAAACCACCGATATTTAATAATGGGTCTTTTTTCGCTGACATAGTCAATGCATCAGCATATTTGTACATATCAAAAATAACTTCTTTAATTGTAGAATTTTTATATTTTGGATCGCGTTCTTTAATAAAGTATGCGTTTTCACAAAAACGCGCAGAGTCCATAACAACGAAAATATTATGTTGTTTTGCTATTTCATAAACTTCTTTCAAATTAGACATTGAAACTGGCTGGCCACCCGCACTATTACAAGTCACAGTAGAAATAATAGCGACAACGTTTTCTGCACCATGTTTAGCAATATTATCTTTTAATTTCTGAATATCGAAGTCGCCTTTCCAATCATCATAAGTTTCTGAGTCATAGGCTTTTTCAGTTACAATATTAATTGCTTTACATCCGTTTAATTCAACGTGTGCAGCGGTAGTATCAAAATGAAAGTTAGAAATAAATACCGGCTTTTTCGCGCCGCCTTGGTCTTTCTTAACTTTCAGCAATACTGGGAACAACATATTTTCCGCACCACGACCTTGGTGAGCGGGAATAACATAGTCATAACCAAACATTTCTTTAACTTTATCTTTTAAGTCATAATAATTACGAGAACCTGCATACGCTTCATCACCCGTAATCATCGCAGCCCACTGACGGTCACTCATTGCGTTCGTGCCTGAGTCAGTTAAAAGGTCAATATAGACTGCGCTGCTTGGTAATAAAAATGGGTTATATCCTGCTTCTTTTAATGCAGCTTCACGCTCTTCTCTTGAAGGAATACGGATATTTTCTACCATTTTAATACGGAATGGTTCTACGATTCTTTTAGCCATGATAATACCTTTAATTTTTCATTAAATAATAAAAATAACAATTTGAACTTATAAAAATAAGTTAGCAAATTTTTGACAGGAAAAAATTAGAGGATTATTTGTTTGGGAAAAAGAAAGCGAGGGAAATATCAATGTTGAACCATTTCTTCATATAGAAGAAACTCCTTGATATTAGTAATTCATTTAAAAGAAACATACTATGACTCCTATCAGTAAGGAATTAGTACAACCATTGCCATTGTTTATATAACAGTTATGAAATTAATTTAATAACTATTGTCATGTAATTAGTCATGCATCACATTATTATGGTTTTCGGCTATAACAGTTTGACTCATATCACAGTCTCTATTGTTTATTTGAAATTCATAAGAAAACTATTTTTTAACTTAATTATTTTCATTGATATAATTATTTAATATTAAAAACAAATAACTAATCATTTAATTTTTCAGGTTAATTTGACTTAATGAAAACAAAACAAAACTCAAATTAAATAAAAATAAAGCCTCCATAGAGACTTTATTTTTTACGATATCATTTAACAATTATTGTGCATCTTTTCCATATTTAGGCGACCTTGGACCATACAAGATCCCATTAGGCTTGCCAGCAGATAATAATCGGGCACTTGTTATGCCAGCAATACCGTAGCTCTTATCTGTCATCGTATCCGCAATCTGGTTAACAACGGCGGAGACAAGTACACCTATAATACCTGATGATGATGAATTGTTTTCAGTACTTGAAGCCGTTGCAGAGCCGCTCCACAGCAATGTCCCTGAACGAGCATCGACAAGTTTGGCATTTGCAGTGACCCGAGTATCACTCGCAATAACCTGATAGCTTGTTCCATATTCGGTAATATCTAAATACAGTACAGCATCAGCACCAAAAATTTCATGCAATTTTTTTGGTGGAACCGCTTGTATATCGCCTGCATTTGCCATGCCGTTTTGCTTAAACGTTTCTTCAACTACAGCAACAGGGAAAACATAATAGCCTGCTTCTGCTAATGGCAGTGTTGTTTGAGCTAATAGACCATGACTTGCTTGTACTTCAGGTGTGCTATTTTGAGGTAATAACACCAATATACTTTTAGGCTTACTTTGATTAAACGCACTGTAATCAACTTTAGTTGGCTGTGCGCAGCCAGTTAATAACCACGTCATAATCAAAGCACTGACTATCAATACGCGTTTCATTTTATTTTCCCTTTATTTTTCATTAGAAAATCCATGTAAGCTGCAGATTCTGGATATAACGCTTTTTCTGTATTGAATTCAGTCATTGCTAAATCAATGGCACCAGTAGTCGAATATAATAACCCCATATGTGCATGTAATCCTGGCGCAACAGCAAGCCCTTTAGCTTTACTTATCTCAATATTTTTCTTCAATGATTCAATTTGCTCGGATGGACTTGTTTCTGTTTGTTGATAATATTGATACACCGTTGTTTGATAACCATCCCAGTTATACAAAGGTTTCGGTTCTTTAGCACAACCATTTAATAAAATAGCCCCTGCAACAATTAGCAGTAATTTTGTTTTCATCATATTCCCTTATTTCGCTGGCTGCCATGCACCGCTTTCAACACCAGAAACTAAATTATTCACCGCTTCTCTAATTGCTAAGTCTAAAACTTTACCATTTAATGTAGAGTCATAACTTGCAGTTCCACCGAAACCAATAACTTCTCTATTTGATAATTCATATTCACCTGCACCTTGTGAGGAGAATACAACTTCAGATGTTTGTACATTAACAACATTTAAATTAACTTTTGCATAAGCTATTTGTGATTTACCACGACCTAAAATGCCAAATAATTGACGATCGCCAACTTCTTTACGGCCAAACTCAGTAACATCACCAGTGATGACATAAGTCGCACCTTTAAGTTGTTGCGTTTGACCTTTAATACCCGCTTCTTCTTTTAATTCCTGCATATTGGCGCGATCTAAAACATTAAATCGACCTGTTTGTTGTAAATGCGTCATTAAAATTGTTTTTGATTGATTACCTAAACGGTCAACCCCATCAGAAAAAATACCATTCATATAACTAGAACGATTATCAAATTTCCCGATTGATATTGGGCTTTTAGGACCTGAATAATTAGTCTTATATGAAGCCACTTTTTCGACTTCGAGTGAACGAGAAGATTCTTTAGCGCAACCACTAAGTAATGCACCTGCAATAAAAACAGATACTATACTGATTTTTGATATATTCATTTAGCATTCTCAATTAAATTTATTTATTTTAACTAATAACTTAGTACAAACATATTTTGCATCAAATACAAATTAGGATCTAGCTAAGTTTACTCATTTCCATTGTAATTAAGAAATACAGCCAATTTTCAATTACTGGTTCCCATTATTTAATCGCACAATAACCAAGGTTTACTAATTATTTAACAAAGTGTTTTCATTTACAATGACCAATAGTATTTAAATTAATCGTTAAAATAAAAACAATTTGAAAAATAATTTTAAAAAAATAATATTAAATTACTTCGATTCCACTTAGGAGAGAAAGTTAAATTTTAAATTAACCATAATGAAAACATAAAACACTTTATATTCAAAAGGAATATATAATGCTTTATTAGTTTAATCCATATATTAATTACTGACTAAATAGTTTCTCTGTATATATTTTATATACTAAACTTCTTTGCCCGTTATCAAAATATCGGTCAACATGACATTTTCGTTCTTTCGTATCACAGAAAATACCGTTCTAGAACATTATTTTAGTTTTATCAAAATCACCTTCTTTCTGAATACGAGCCGCTTATTTTTTGCTTAAGTATTTTTTATATCAGCTCAATCGATACCCCCTTCTTGTCACTAACACACAAAGACTTGCCACACAGCACATTTTTCTGGAGACTTAAGCTCAGAAACTGTTTTAGCCATGCTTAAGACTAGTAACAATACAGCTGCGACCCAACTACCAGCAATAATCTATTTTTCATATGAATACCTAAAATTAAAGGGTAAATATCAAAATATGTTCACACAAAAGTTAGACTTCAAATCATCATATACAATCAATAATTCATTGAAGCTTAAAAATAAGTGAACTAAATTTCCTCAGAATATTTTCTCGTCCCCCCGAGCTTTAACATAAAGCATATCAGATTTAATGCATACAATATCCATTTACTGCATCATTTTAACTTTTCATTAACATAAGTGATTGTACTTTTCTCAATTAAAGTTAAGTGTAGAACATGCCATTTTGAACCTATTAAAAAAACACCGCCTGCAGTTTAAAAAGGTATTAAACGCTCACGATAAGAGAACGATTTATGACAATACAAACTATCGCTGTAAAATCATTTAGATCAACAAAAACAACATCAAAAGTACTATTAATTTGCTGGATGAGTATTTTATTTGAAGGCTACGACGTTGGTGTTATGGGCGCTGTACTCCCAACACTTGCTGAGTATAAACAGTGGAGTCTCTCTCCTTTAGAGTTGGGTGTATTAAGTAGCTATGCCCTAGTTGGCATGTTCTTCGGCGCCTTCATTATTGGTACATTAAGTGAATTATATGGCAGACGCCGCATGTTACTCGCCTGTGTCGCTTTATTTTCTTTAACGATGATTGGCGCGGCATTAGCACCAACGCCTTGGGTTTTTGGGTTAATGCGTTTCATCGGCGGTATTGGTTTAGGCGGTGTTATTCCAGTCGCCGCAGCGCTGACAATCGAGTATTCTCCCGCAGAGAAACGCTCGTTCAATTATGGCATCATGTATTCAGGTTATTCATTAGGTATTTTAAGCGCCGCGTTAGTCGCTATGTGGTTATTAGAGCAATTTGGCTGGAGAAGTGTTATTGCTTTTGGTGCATTACCATTATTACTCATCTGGCCAATGGCACGTATTTTGCCTGAATCTTTAGAGTATTTATCCCATAAAGGTTTGCATACCCAAGCCGAACAATTAGCCCATAAATTAGAAATTAACTATCAGGCATCACCAGAACAACAGCAACAAAAATCACAAAGTGTAAAAGAAATTATAGCAGTGGTATTTGCTAAAAAGCATTTACGGGCAACCGCCTGTTTTTGGATAGCATTATTCTGTGGCATGTTGTTAGTCTATGGATTAAATACTTGGCTACCATCAATTATGAGAAAAGAAGGCTATAACCTAGGTTCAAGTCTGACATTTTTAATCGTGTTTAGCTTAGCTTCTGCATTAGGTGGATTATTCCTAGGAAAAATTGCAGATAGATATGGTGTGCGTAATTCTGTCGCATTTTTCTTTTTACTCGGCGCAATAGGTGTTGGTTGCTTAGCCTTTAAACAAAATATCTATATGAACTATGTATTAGTTGCTTTTGCTGGTGTCGGCAGTATTTCTGCGGCCTTAATACTGACCGGCTATATTGCAAATTACTATCCATCAAATGCAAGAGCTTCTGCAACGGGCTGGGCATTAAGTTTTTCGCGTATAGGAGCCATGACCGGTCCAATATTTGGCGCTTATATTGCAAGTTTAGGTATCGCCACGAGCTGGAACTTTATCGCATTTTCTGTTGTTGCCGTTATTGCAGCAACAGCGGTAATTTTATTACCCAAAAAACGCCAATAAATTTATACAAAAAAACATTACTAAAATAGGATAGCTTTAATACTATCCTATTTTTTTCCATCATATTATTTCAGTATCGATTTCACTTGATAATAAATGTGACTATACTTAAAGAAATTAACGTTTAAAGGTTCTTGTTTTTCCTTTAAATATTAATATTTAGATCGTATTTAACTAATCACATCGAATTAAAATAACTAGATAATACTGAGTACCTACCCATCATCGCCAATTTACTAAGTAAAATTAACATTATAATAATAAATAAAGGTATATAGTACAAATAGGAATTCCATTAGAATAAACGACTCAACACATTTTCAAACTATTTGAAAATAAAACAAATAAGTAAAAATAAACTTTCTTGTGATAAATACAATTACCTACTAGTAAAGAAAATGATTACTGATAAACTTGCGGTCAGTATAGATGACAACCCAAAAATGCCACTAAATCTTTTTAACACGCTTTTTAACGTAATGTTGAATAAAAACGATGACTTCACAACCTGCATACAAACAAATTCAGTCTTACATTTTACGTAGTATTGATCTTGGTATTTTTAAACCTGAAACCCAGATCCCTACAGAACTTGAGCTTTGTGCACAATTCAATGTCAGTCGCATGACTGTTAATAAAGCTATTTCAGAATTAGGCCAAAAAGGAATTTTAAATCGAATTGCAGGAAAAGGTACATTTGTCGCAACACAAAAGCATGAACTACCTGTCACTAAAGCTTTTGATATTTTTGATGAAATATCAATGAGTGGTAATAAATATAGTGGTCAACAATTACAACTTAAAGTTATTTCTGCGACAACTGAAATCGCTTTGCAGCTCGGTATTATCGAAGGTAGCGACGTTGGCTACTGTAAAGTACTTCATTTCGAAAATGATATCCCATTAATGCTTGAAGAACGCTTTGTAAACCATTCTATTGCTCCTGATTTTGTAAAACAGCAGTTTGGCAATAACGAAACACCGAGCGGTTTTTTACAACGCCATTTTCCCGTAAGTGAAATGGAACATACAATAGAAGCAACATTGGCGACCAAAGCAATAGCTCAGTCACTGTCAATCAAAGAAAGCTCTCCTTGCTTGCAACTTAGCCGCAGAACTTGGACAGGTACAACATTAATTAGCTATGTAAATATGATTACAGCAGGCTCTCGTTATAAGCTAAAACTCCATTCTCGCATTGAAAATTAACTAAAAAAATGGGGCATATTCGCCCCAAACCGACTAATAAATACAAAACACATCAAGCACATTAATCCCAGAAATACGTTAAATTACATTCAGCTAGTTGAAAATCGCCCCTAATGAATAACGATATCATTTGAACCAACTTGAATAACTAACAGTCTAGTAATTTCAGATATCATGGGTAAACATCACAACAAATAAATTTTACATTCCTTGATAAATAGGACCTTCCCCACCTTGTGGCGCGGTCCAAGTAATATTTCTCGAAGGATCTTTAATATCGCAAGCCTTACAATGCAGACAGTTTTGGGCGTTTATCTGTAATTTATCTTGTTCTTTTTCGCTAATAATTTCATACACTCCCGCAGGACAATAACGCGTTTCCGGTGCCCCATACTTTGTTAAATTCACCTTAATTGGAACCGTGAGATCTTTTAATTTCAAATGACAAGGTTGTTGTTCTTCATGATGAGTATTTGATAAAAACACTGATGAAGATCGATCGAAGGTCAGCGTGCCATCGGGTTTTGGATAGACAATCGGCTGGCAATTTTTTGCTTCTTTGAGGCTTTCATGATCCTCGTGTTTTAATTTAAGCGTCCAAGGCGCACGCCCTTTTAAAAGTAATTGTTCCGCACCAAATAACATCGAGCCGATAACCAATCCTTTTTTCATATAAGGCTTAAAATTACGTGTTTGGTATAACTCATCATAAAGCCAGCTTTGTTCAAATTTATTCTTAAACTGAATTTTAAATAACTCGTCATTCACTAATTCATGGCTTAGGGGATCAAATAATGCCTCAGCGGCTAACGAACCACTTTTAACCGCACAGTGACTTCCTTTAATACGAGCAGCATTAAGAAATCCCGCGTCATCCCCAATTAACGCGCCACCTGGAAAGGTTAATTCTGGCAATGCTGATAACCCACCCGCTACCATCGTTCTAGCGCCATAGCTCAATCGTTCTCCACCCTCTAAAAAAGCACTAAATGAAGGATGTGTTTTTAAACGCTGAAATTCTTCAAAAGGCGATAAATACGGATTTTCATAATTCAGCCCAACAACTAATCCGATCGCTACTAAGTTGTCACCATAATGATAAGCAAAACCACCACCATAGGTTTGATTATCGAGAGGCCAACCAACCGAATGAACAACTAACCCAGGTTGATGTTGCTCTTTTGGGATCTGCCAAATTTCTTTTAACCCTAGTCCGTAAGTTTGTTTTCCACTATTTTCAGCTAAATCAAAATGGTCAATAAGCTGCTTACCTAATTGCCCACGGCAACCTTCAGCAAAAAAGGTCATTTTCGCGATTAGATTCATACCTGGTTGATAAGCCGCGGTAAGATTTCCTGCTTTATCCAACCCCATGTCACCTGTTGTAATACCAATTACTTGACCTGATTCACCAAATAAAATTTGTGTCGCGACAAAACCAGCAAAAATATCAACACCAAGCCCTTCAGCTTCTGCCGCTAAAGCAGCGCAAATCTGCCCAAGGCTGCCAATTAAATTACCGCTATTTTTTAAGCAAGTAGGCAGTAATGATAACGGTAAATTGCTTGCTTTATGTTCTTTTAGCCAGAGAAATCGATCGCTGCTCACTGGTGTTAAATCAGCAGTTACTTTCTGCTGCCAGTCAGGTAATAATTCATTTAAAGCACGAGGATCAATAACTGCACCTGATAAAATATGCGCGCCTATTTCAGCTCCTTTATCAATTAAACACACCGAGAGCGCGATTTCCCGCTCAATGGCGAGCTGTTTTAAACGAATTGCTGCAGATAATCCTGCGGGTCCACCACCGACAATCAAGACATCAAATTCCATCGATTCCCGCTCAGGCGTCACATTTATATTTACGCTATTGTCGATAGTCATGAGCCCCTCCTACGCTAACGCTTGATCAAATTCAGGTAAAATTTCAAATAGATCGCCGACAATACCGTAATCTGCGACTTGGAAAATAGGTGCTTCAGGATCACTATTGATGGCAACGATCACTTTACTTTCTTTCATTCCCGCCACATGTTGTATCGCCCCTGAAATACCGACGGCGATATATAAATCTGGAGCAACAATTTTCCCTGTTTGTCCGACTTGATAATCATTCGGTACATAACCTGCATCAACCGCAGCTCTTGAAGCGCCAACTGCTGCGCCCAATTTGTCAGCAATAGCTTCCAATAATACAAAGTTTTCCCCAGAACTAAGCCCACGCCCACCGGATATCACTATTTTTGCAGAGCTTAACTCAGCACGGGCAACCTGCGTTAAAGACTGGCTTTTTAACTGTGAAAGTTGGCTGATATCATTCACGATAACCGTTTCAATTGGCGCGCTATCTTGTATTTCCGTCACTCCTGAAAACGCAGAACTCCGCACAGTGATAACGACTTGATTGCCATTATTTTGTACTGTCGCTAATGCATTACCTGCATAAATAGGTCGAATAAAAGTTTCAGCATCGATAACTTGAGTAATATCTGATATCTGAGAAACACCTAAGGTTGCCGCTACGCGTGGCGCTATATTTTTGCCAAATGTGGTCGCAGGAAATAACAAATGGCTATAATTCTGCGCAACGGCAACAATCGCACGCGTCATGGGTTCTGCAAGCTGAGATTCCAATACCGCCGCTTCAATGGTGATAACTTTCTCAACACCATTAATTACACTACCCAGTTCAGCCACCGCTGCTGTTTGGTTACCTACAACCAGAAGATGTAAGCTACCCCCTATTGAGAGGATTTCACGTGCCGCAGTGATGCTATGATAAGTTGATGATTTAATTGTTTGATTATCATGTTCAACAATAACTAAGACTGATAACTGACTCATGGTAAGGCTCCTTGATTAAATCACTTCTTTCGCTTTAAGCTCACTGACCAATGCTGTTGCATTATTCAATAAAGTGCACTGCCCGCTGCGCTTTTTAGGTTCAGAAACATTGATAGTCTTAACTTGGCCCAAAGGTGAGAAATCCATCTCGACGATATTCATGATTTCTAATGGCTTTTTCTTGGCTTTCATAATATTAGGCAATGTTGCATAGCGTGGTACATTGAGGCGTAAATCGGTTGTAACAATGGCTGGAAGTGGCATAGAAAGCGTTTCTAGCCCACCGTCAATTTCACGAGTAACATGAATTAAGTCATCTTCAATAATAATTTGTGATGCAAAAGTTCCTTGAGGGTATTCAAGTAGCGCTGACAGCATTTGTCCTGTTTGATTGCAATCATCATCAATTGCTTGTTTGCCTAGCAAAATAAGATCTGGCTGCTCACGAATAACTACTTGTTGTAATAAGCGAGCAATATCCAACGGCTCTAATATCATATCCGCAGGCCTTTGCAGCAAAATAGCGCTATCTGCGCCGAGTGCCATTGCACTACGTAAGATCTCTTGAGAACTTATCTCGCCAATAGAAACCACTACCACTTCACTCGCTTTTCCAGCTTCTTTCAAACGTACCGCTTCTTCCACTGCGATTTCATCGAATGGATTAATAGCCATTTTGACATTAGTAAGCTCTACTCCAGAACCGTCTGCTTTCACTCTAATTTTTACGTTGTGGTCAATAACTCGCTTCACTGCGACTAAGATTTTCATAACGGCTCCTATCACTATTTATCTGAATAACTTTCAATTTCTTTGAACATATTTTTGAGTTGAAGGAAGCCTTAGCAGTGATTAATTCACTGCTATTGCTCTCTTATTTTTTATTTAGATCTACGCTTTAAGACTATGGCTCAGCACTTAAAAACGCTTATTTCTCCGTGGGCAATATCAACCTATCGGCAACGGATGTTGGCCATTTTTTGATTGCGACATAATAAATAACACTGGTCGCCACTAAGCCAATAATCCATGAAATATCAACACCACCTAATGCCTCCACGAGTGGACCGGTATAGAATCCCGTTGAGATAAAAGGTAATTGAATTAATACACCAATAACGTATGTGGTGATCCCAACTTTGTTCCAACGACCATAACGCCCTTCTGGATTAGCGAGTTCAGGTACATCGTAGCGCCCTTTAGTCACCCAATAGTAATCGACTAAATTAATTGCACTCCAAGGCGTAAAGAAAGCCAGTAAGAACAATAAAAATGCAGAGAATAATTTTAGAAATGAATGCTGCCCAGCAAGGCCTAAAAGGGTTGAGAAACTCACCATTAAGATAATAAAAAACAGTCGTTGACCACGGGTTATTTGGTTTTTCCCACGAAAACCACACCAAATTGCCGCCATAGACATGAAGCTACCATAAGCATTCAACGCCGTTATGGTGACCTTTCCAAAGAAAATACTGATATACAATAATGCGGCAATTAGACCTGTGCTACCTAAACCGACAATATAAGAAACTTCATTGCCCGCAAATTTGTTGCCAGCTAATGCCGCTGCGAATACGCCCAAGATCATTGAAGCTTGCGTGCCAATAACAGTGCCTGAACCGACAGCTAAAAACGCTTTGATTGTCGGTGTTTTGGTCGGTAAATAACGTGAATAGTCTGCGACATAAGGCCCAAAGGCAATTTGCCAAGAAGCCGATAACGACATCGCTAATAAGAAATTAGTCCAATCAAAATGACGATTATCCAATAAAACAGAAACATCATTCATATAGAACAAACGGAAAAATAAGTAAAAGAAAGCAATAACACCAATTACACTCGCGGCCTTCCCTAATATATGAATGATCCGATAACCGCAGATGGTTATACCAATAATTACCGCACCGAATATTAATATTCCCATCCAATCGCTAATATGTAATAGCTGACCAACCGCTTGACCTGCTAATACAGTACCACTTGCCGAAAATCCGACATACATCATACAAACTAATAGGATAGGAATAACAGCGCCATACACACCAAATTGAACACGGCTGGATATCATTTGCGGTAAGCCAAGTTTCGGCCCTTGAACAGCATGTAAAGCCATCACCGCACCACCTAATAACTGGCCGATAAATAAGCCTATTAGCGACCAGAACACATCACCACCGAGCACAACAGCAAGCGCCCCAGTCACAATTGCGGTTATCTGTAAATTAGCACCAAACCAAAGCGTGAATTGACTCGATAACGTACCATGACGTTCTGATTCAGGGATATAGTCGATAGAGCGAGCTTCAATTAATGGAACGTTTTCCTGTTTGCTTTTCTTTTCTACGTTTATTTCGTTTGAAACTGTCATGGTAACTCCTCTTTAAGCAAGGGCTGGCCTAAAGAATGAATCAATTAGTCATAATGCGTATTTGTCGAATACCGTCATTAAATATTATTTAGGGCGATGTTTTATCTTTTGTCTACCCGTCATTAATAATTGAAATACATTCTTAAACCTGATTGTTGTTGTGTTTTAATTCCATGATCCTGTGACTAGCTAATTTTGCTTAATAATCGGTAGTCGCCTGTCCCGCCTACCGAGGTCTAACTTTTCTCTTTTAAATTATCAAACCGCATCTAGAACAGCGCGAGAAATAATGATTTTTTGAATTTCTGAGGTACCTTCAAAAATACGTAAAATTCTAGCGTCACGTACATAGCGCTCTAAAGGTAAATCGCGAATGTAGCCATAACCGCCATGAAGTTGTAATGCCGCATCAGTAACAAACCCTGCACACTCCGCCGCAAACAGTTTTGCCGTGGCCGATTGTAAACTAAAGCGATTGCCTGAATCACGCAACTGCGCCGCATGCCAAGTCAGCATTCTTGCTGCTTCGAGTTGTGTATGCATATCAGCAATTCGCCATTGAGTTCCTTGATAGGCAGCCAACGGTTTTTTACCAATTTGACGTTCCTTAACCCAACCTAATGCGCTTTCCATGGCTGCTCGCGCAATCCCCAATGAGGTTGCCGCAACTTCAACACGACCTTTATCCAAAACTTCCATTGCCGTATGAAAACCTTTATTTTCTTCACCTAAAAGACCCGATTCAGGTAGCCAGCAGTTAATCGCTAACTCATAAATAGTGCTTCCTCGTAACCCCATGGTTTTTTCCGGTTGCGAAAATGCCACTCCTTCCGTCCCTTTTGGGATCATGAAAGCACTGATGCCTCGAGCCCCAGCCTCAGGATCTGTTTTGGCATACAACACAATAAAATCCGCTTCTTTCGCATTGGTAATATAATGCTTATTACCTTTAATACGCCAACCGCCATTTTCACGAGTTGCCATCGTTCGCATATCTGCCGGATTCGAACCTGCCGCAGGCTCTGTCAGGCCAAAAGCACCTAAAACTTCACCACTTGCCGCTTTCGGCAACCAATGCGCTTTTTGCTGCTCGGTCCCACCAATTAAAATCGAATCAGTCGCAAGAAAATGCGCCGTTAATGCAGATGATGTTGAAGCACAAGCCGCAGCAACGCCTTCGACCACTCGGCTCATTGCTACACTCCCAATACCAAAACCACCATATTGTTCCGGTAAATTAATTCCCCAACATCCCATTTCACCAAGGGCAGCTAAGCTCTCGGCACAAAAAGTTTCTGTTTCATCATAACGTTGTGCATTAGGCTGTAAAATATCGCGACACACTTTTTCAACTGCATCGACAATGGCTTGTTCTGTCTCATTAATTTCAAAGCTCATCGTATTGTCTCCACGCTTTTTGTTGTCGTTTTTATCGGTTTATAAATATCATTAGCTTCACCTAATACAGGTGCTCGTTGAGTCGAATGCGGCTTATACCCATTAAAGAAAACTGGCTGAGAAACCAAAGGTGTGCCGCCATCGTTTAGATGTGTCAGAACTTGGCGAACCTTTGCGTGTTCACTCTGGGTTGCTTGCTGTAAGTTATGAATAGGTGAGGCTGGAACCCCTGCATTAAGCAATAGGTCGCACACATCTTCAACACTTCGTTGCCCAGTCCAACATTCAATTTCTTGTCTCAGTTCTGCCTGATAAATCGTTCGCGTCGGGTCGTCAAGATAGCGAGGGTCACTCGACAAATCCGGTTTTCCTATACATTGGCAAAAACGTTGAAATAGCTTTTCACTCGCAATCGCAATTACCACTAAACCATCATCGGCCTGATAAGTATCAAATGGCGTCGATACAGGGTGGCGATTACCCACTAAGCTTGGGGCTTTATCATTGGCAAATAAGTTTGAAAGCCCAGTAAGTTGCATACTTAGCAATACATCAACCATCGCAACATCAATATATTGTGCACTTTCCCCATGACGTTCCCTCGCAAATAGCGCACTGCTGATCGCCCATGAAGCAAACATACCTGCGCAAACATCACCAATAGATTCACCACTACGCGTTGGCCCCGTTTGTGGAAAACCTGTCACGCTCATCAAGCCAGACATGGCTTGAGCAACAATGTCATAAGCAGGGTAACTTGCTAACGGACTATCCTGACCAAAACCAGAAATACTGGCGTAGACTAACTTGGGGTTATGCTGTTTTAAGCTGTCAAAATCAATGCCAAGCCGTGCTGTAACACCTGGACGAAAATTTTCAACCACCACATCACTGTCTTTTACTAATTGAAAAAGAATGGCGCGATCGGCATCTGATTTTAGATCTAACTCAATACTGCGCTTCCCTCTGTTGATCAGACCGTAATAAACGCTCTCGCCATCAATAAAAGGTCCTAAATGACGACTATCATCACCTTGATTTGGCACTTCAATTTTAATCACTTCAGCACCAAGATCTGCCATCATGCCTGTACAATAAGGGCCGGCAAGTACGCGGCTTAAATCAATGACTTTAATCCCAGCAAGGGGCCCTGTCCTTTTTTGAGTTGACGCAGTATTCATACTGAATTCCTTATATCTTCAGGAAATTTGCCGCCCCAAAAAATGGTTTGGCAATCGACATTACTTCACCATTGGCAAATTAAGGCCTTGCTCTTTCGCACATTTAATTGCGATGTCATAACCTGCGTCAGCATGGCGCATCACCCCTGTTGCAGGATCATTATGTAGCACTCGTGCTAATCGTTTATCTGCCGCATCAGTTCCATCACAGACAATCACCACTCCGGCATGCTGTGAAAAGCCCATTCCCACACCTCCGCCATGGTGTAAGCTAACCCATGTTGCGCCACCTGCGGTATTCAATAAGGCATTCAATAATGGCCAGTCAGAGACAGCATCTGAGCCATCTTTCATTGATTCGGTTTCACGATGAGGACTTGCTACTGAACCGGAGTCCAAGTGATCACGCCCGATCACAATTGGTCCTTTAAGCTCGCCAGTTTTAACCATTTCATTAAATGCGCGACCGAGTCTTTCCCTATCTTTAAGCCCTACCCAGCAAATACGTGCAGGTAAGCCTTGGAATGCGATGCGCTCTCGCGCCATATCTAACCAATTATGTAGATGTTTATCATCCGGCAGCAGCTCTTTCACTTTTTGATCTGTTTTATAGATATCTTCAGGATCACCCGATAATGCCACCCAACGGAATGGACCAATACCTTCACAAAAAAGAGGTCGGATATAGGCCGGAACGAAACCTGGAAAATCAAATGCGTTACTTACACCTTCATCTTTTGCCATTTGGCGAATATTGTTGCCATAGTCAAAAGCAGCTGATCCACGTTTTTGCATTTGCAGCATGGCTTCTACCTGTACCGCCATACTTTTTTTCGCCGCTTTAGTTACTTCAGCGGGTGCGGTTTGTTGTTTCTCACGCCATTGAGCGAGTGTCCAACCTTGAGGTAAATAACCATGTATTGGGTCATGAGCACTTGTTTGGTCTGTAACCGAATCTGGCGTGATATTACGTTTCACCATTTCGCTATAAATATCTGCTGCATTACCAAGTAAACCAACAGAAACAGGAACGCCATTCGCTTTCGCTTCTTCGATATATTGCAAAGCTTCATCTAGAGAAGTCGCTTTTTTATCGACATAACGAGTTCTCAAACGAAAATCAATCCGGCTCTCATCACATTCAACCGCTATCATGCTAAAACCTGCCATTGTTGCAGCTAATGGCTGCGCACCGCCCATACCACCAAGCCCACCAGTTAAAATCCAACGACCCGCAGGATTGCCATTAAAATGTTGTTTAGCTAAAGAAATAAAGGTTTCATAAGTTCCTTGGACAATGCCTTGAGAGCCGATGTAAATCCATGAGCCTGCTGTCATCTGCCCATACATCATCAAACCTTTACGGTCTAATTCATTAAAATGATCCCAATTAGCCCAATGAGGTACGATATTGGAATTGGCGATCAATACGCGTGGCGCATCAACATGAGTTGGGAAAACACCGACAGGTTTACCTGACTGAACTAACAATGTTTGGTCATCTTCAAGTGTCGTGAGCACTTCTAGAATTTTGTCATAACATTCCCAATCACGCGCGGCACGGCCTATCCCACCATAAACGACTAAGCTTTGAGGATGTTCTGCCACATCAGGATCTAAGTTATTTTGTAACATGCGATACACCGCTTCTGTTAGCCAACTTTTGCAGGTTTTTTCACTACCTCGTGGGGCACGAATAACACGAGTTGGATCTGTACGGTTTAACATGAGTCTATTCCCTATCGCTTAATTGATTTAACTTTAACTTAACAACTTACAGTAAAATCATGAGTGAACTCATTTTTCTTAATTTTCAAACTGAGCCATTAAATTAATTATTTACATATAATTCATCTGGTTACTGAAATTCATTGTTAGCTTACCGCTATCAATCCATCACAATCATTCATTTCTCATTTAAATATATATACATTTAATTCACAAAGTATATACATTTAAATTTGAATTCTTACACCAAGTTTGTAGGTTGAATACAAGGGGAGGTTATACAACAACAACTAGATAGCTGTTTCTACTCGATAATATGTATATACATTTGATTTCATGCATAGAAACAAAGAAATAGCGAAAATGCGAGAGGCTTCACATTACGAATACATCAAGCTAAGGTTATCTCTCTAGATAGCCCTCTCTTCCATTTATGACCCAATCAAAAATAATAATAAATTTTAGTGAATATTTATTTCATTACTTTTTGCAATATTTAATAATGAAAAAAAATTAAAATCACTCATTAAAAAATAATAAATTAAAGAGAGTGATAACTATAGAAAATAATAAAATTCATTGGTTAATTTAAATAATCAAAAAAATAATCACAAAAATAAGATAAAGGAATAAAAAAGTGAAAATAAATAAACTACTACAACCCACTCAGGATTTTAAAAACCAAAGTAACTTTTTAAAAAATGAAAGTAAATTAGTGAAAATCAATAAAGTTACTTCGCAGAATATAGTAAAGTCACCTTTGTTAAAAAATAAGTCTCACTCTAAAATAAGTAACCTCAATGAAATATTTAATCCACCAGCCAGTTATTTTGATAAAATACCTAAATCAACAGGCCAACTAAGTAGAACAATTCCCCCTCAAGACTATTTATCAAATTTATTTAAATCAAAATGTTATAATTATAATAAATTAGAAGAAAGCAACAGTTTAGATTTTAAATTATATAATATAAGTGACAGACCTATAACAGCTTTTATTGCTAACATAAATGAATTAGCAATAAAATATACTGATGATAATAATCAGGCACCACAATTAATATCACATTATGATTTTTATCATAAATTATCAAGTAATGCACCAACGCTATATAACATAGTAGATGATATTTACAAAGAAAATATAAAAAATGAGATTAGTAAATTACTTATTAAAAGCTCAGAATATAAAGCCATAAGTCTTCCAGGGAAAGATAATAATGAAATAAGCCTTCGTAAGTTATCATCATCAAATTCACTTTGTGCTGAGAATGGATTTAAAGGATTAATAAATATTTCATCATTATTAAAAATGGATGTAGAAAATATTATCAAAAAATATAGTTCATTTGAAAATAACGAAAAATTACAAGCAATGCCAATTAAAGAATTAGTCAAATATTTATCATTAAAAGACCCTAATAATGGTTCTTTATTATTATTAATGAATAAGTTAGAAGACATTACAGAATCTGTTTTTCATGTTTTAAGTAAACAAACCTTTAATTTAATTAACTTAAAATCAGAAAAAGACTGTTCTAACATAGAGATCAAATCATCAAGAATAAGCCTAGTCACGCTATACAAAAATGGAACAAATTTTGTTGTTAAAACGATCAAAGACCCTGTATCTATTCATATAGAAGCGCATTAGGATTGCAGACAATTAAAGCGAAGCTAACACCCCCTACAACTCGAGGGATAGCCAATATTCACTACTCTAAATCATTCGAATTGTAGGTAGGCAGCAAGTAAGGATATCTCGGGAAGCATACACAAGTATGTGACCCGAGTAGCCGAAGCGAAGCCAACACCCCTACAACTCGAAGGATGACGCGTATTTTAGCCGCCGAGATAAGCGCTTCGCACCGCCTCATTAGCCAACAAAGCCTTACCACTATCTTCTAACACAATATGCCCATTTTCCAACACATAGCCCCTATCTGCGAGCTTCAGCGCTTGATTTGCGTTTTGCTCTACAAGGAAGATAGTCATGCCTTCTTCACGTAGTTGTTGAATTGTGTCAAATATCTGCATAATGATAATCGGCGCAAGCCCTAATGAAGGCTCATCCAAAAGAAGAAGTTCTGGCTGACTCATCAGCGCTCGGCCTATGGCAAGCATCTGCTGCTCGCCACCAGACATCGTGCCTGAACGCTGACTACGGCGCTCATAGAGCCTTGGAAAAAGTTTATAAACTTTTTCGATACGTTCTTGGTATTGCGAGCGGGTAGCAAAAAAGCCGCCCATCGCCAAGTTTTCGTCCACCGTCATACGTGAAAAAACACGACGGCCTTCTGGCACCAAGGCAATATCTTCACGCATAATTTTCGCTGTTGGCAATTGCGTAATATCAACACCACGATAAACTACTTGCCCTTCAGAAGCGCGAGGATCGCCACAAAGTGTACTCAGTAATGTCGTTTTTCCTGCTCCATTGGCACCTATCAGAGTGACAATTTCACCTTTTTGGATATTCAAGCTAATTTCATGTAATGCTTGTATTTTTCCATAATGGGTAGAAACTTTTTTAAATTCTAACATCAGTAAGCTTCTCCCAAATAGGCTTTAATAACATCTGGGTGTTGACGAATTTCATTCGGCGTACCGTTGGTTAATGGCGTACCTTGGTTTACCACATAAATTCTATCTGAAATCCCCATGACTAACTTCATATCATGTTCTATCAATAAAATTGAAACATTATGATGAGTACGTAGCTCTGCAATTAGCTCATCCAGATCATTGGTTTCTTTAGGATTTAACCCAGCAGCAGGTTCATCTAGCATTAAGATTTCTGGTCGCGTTACCATGCAGCGTGCTATTTCAAGACGTCTCTGTTGTCCATAAGCCAGATTTCCAGCTTGTCGATTAGCAAATTGCAGCAAATCAACCCGCTCAAGCCATTTAATGGCATTATCTACCGCGTCTGATTCTGCGCGACGAAATGCTGGCGTTTTCAATAAGCCAGAAAAAATACCGCTTTTCAAATGTTGATGTTGAGCAACAAGCAGATTTTCAATTACGGTCATTTCTTTAAACAAACGAACGTGTTGAAAAGTTCGAATAACGCCAAGACGAGCAATCGCCTGTCCAGGTAAGCCTTCTAAATGTTTATCACGATAAACAATAGTGCCACTAGTTGGCTTATAGAAACCAGTTAGGCAGTTAAAAATGGTGGTTTTTCCCGCACCATTTGGACCAATCAAAGAAACAATTTCCCCTTGATTTAACGTCAGCTCCACATTATTTACTGCTAGCAAGCCACCAAAACGCATAGTGAGGCCACTAACTTGCAACAAAGGCGTTGTTGATATGCTCATGCGATATCGCCCTCCTGCGCTTTCTGCAACTTCATCTGGCGACGTTTCATTGGCAATAGACCCTGTGGTCGCCAAATCATCATCAGTACCATCAATGCGCCAAGCAATAACATGCTGTATTCATTAAGGTCACGCATCATCTCCCTTGATACAACTAAGATGATTGCCGCTAAAATTACTGACATTTGTGAGCCCATACCACCAAGTACCACAATCGCTAATACAAATGCGGATTCAACAAATGTGAATGACTCCGGACTGATAAACCCCTGACGTGCAGCAAACAACGTACCCGCGAAACCCGCAAATGCAGCACTGATAGTAAATGCGGTTAATTTAATCCGTGTAGGGCTTAGCCCTAATGAGCGACAGGCAATTTCATCTTCGCGTAGCGCTTCCCAAGCACGGCCTAATGGCATACGCAATAATCGATTGATTACGAACAAGGTTAAAATAACGAGTAATAACGCAACAAAATAGAGGAAAATAATCCGATCACCCGGATTGTAATCTAAACCAAAAAAGTGATGGAATGTGTCCCAACCATCTTTAGCACTACGACTAAATTCGAGACCAAAGAATGTAGGTTTTGGTAGTTGGCTAAGACCATTTGGTCCGCCAGTAATTTCAGTATTATTCAACAGTAAAATACGTACAATTTCACCAAAACCTAATGTGACAATTGCGAGGTAATCCCCCCGCAACCTTAATACTGGGAAGCCGAGTAATAACCCCGCTAATGCCGCAGTTAAGCCCGCAATTGGCAAACTTTCCCAAAAGCCAAAACCATAATAATGATTTAACAAGCCAAAGGTGTATGCACCGATAGCATAAAATCCCGCATAGCCTAATACTAGTAGCCCTGAAAGGCCAACCACCACATTCAAGCCTAAACCTAACATCACATAAATTAACGTGAGTGTGGCAATATCTACACTTCCACGCGACACGATAAATGGCCATATAATGGCAGCAATAATAATGATAATGGCAAGAATTTTTTGTTTCGGCGTTGATCCATCGAAATCAGGTATCGCCCACGATTTTTTCGGCACACCTTGCCAAACTTTTGCCAGCGATGGGCGAACCAGTTGATAAATAAAGATGATCCCAATCCCAACAAAGATCCAATTCCAACGAACTGAATCGCCTGCGGTGACCACTAGCTTTGTACCATCAAGAGTAAGTCTTAGCCCTAACATAAAAACGGCTAAAACAAAAAAAGTCACAGATGCCACAATGGCATTAATCCAATTTTCTTTTCTCATACCTTTTCGACCTCCGGACGTCCCAGAATGCCGGTTGGCATGATTAGCAATACACCTATTAGTAAACCAAATGACACGACATCTTTATATTCAGTGCTAAAATATGCAGATGTCATCGCCTCAGCGACGCCTAGAATCAATCCACCAAGCATTGCTCCCGGAATACTACCGATACCGCCGAGTACCGCTGCCGTAAAGGCTTTCATTCCTGCCATGAAACCAATATAAGGATTGATAACACCGTAAAATTGTCCGAGTAACACACCGGCAACTGCCGCCATTGCGGCACCAATCACAAAAGTCAGTGAAATAACGCGGTCAGTATTAATTCCTAATAAACTCGCCATTTTTAAGTCTTCGGCACAAGCGCGACAAGCTCTCCCCATGCGCGAATAACGAATAAATACCGTCAATGCTAGCATTGCTAATAAGGTGACGACCCAAATCGTCAATTGCATTTTAGTGATGATCGCTTCGAAACCATCGCTTTCTCCAATGATCCACTGGCCAGTGATCAAACTTGGCAACGCAAGATCTCGTGAACCTTGGGAAAGGCTGACATAGTTTTGCAGAAAAATAGACATCCCGATCGCGGAGATCAAGGCAATTAGACGTTTAGAATGACGCACAGGTCGATAAGCAACGCGCTCAATACTCCAACCGTAAGCGCTCGAAACGACAATAGCGGCAACAAATGCTGCGGCAACCAATATCCAGCCGATATCGATACCTAGCATCATTAAACCGGCTATTGCAATGAACGAGACATAACTCCCAATCATATACACTTCGCCATGAGCAAAGTTAATCATGCCAATAATGCCATACACCATGGTATAGCCAATGGCTATCAGCGCATAGGTACTACCTAATGTTAATCCATTAAGAAATTGCTGAATAAAATAAAGAATTTGATCTGACATAGGACTATCCTTTCAAACTACTGTCCCTCAAGGAGAGCTAAAGCTGGAAGTCAGCAAGGCTAACCTCCAGCTAATTTTAACTAAAACAACCCATTCTCTGCCCTAAATAATTCAAATTGCATAAAGGCCATCAATAACGCCCAACCTATACAACTTAAAATATGAAAGACATTATTTCACCGCAGTAGACGTCCCATCTTTGTGCCATTTAAACACACCAAATTCGAAGCCTTTCAGGTCACCATTAGGCTGCCAGCTTAATGTGCCCATGACTGTATCAACCGGATTTGCTTTCAGATCTTTAGCTAAATCTTCAGGCTCAGCGCTACCGGTACGTTGCATTGCCGTTGTTAAACTTTGGATAGCCGCATAAGTAGTCCAAACGAATGGGCCCGTTGGATCTTCTTTTTTCGCTTTCAGTGCATCCACAATCGGTTGGTTAGTTGGAACTTGATCATAACGCTTAGGTAAAGTGACTAGCATCCCTTCAGAGGCGTCTCCTGCAATATTAGATAAAGACGAGTTACCTACGCCTTCTGGTCCCATAAAGCCGATATTGAGGCCTGATTGCTTCGCTTGACGTAAAATTTGGCCCATTTCAGGGTAATACCCACCAAAGTAAACAAAATCAACATTCTCTTTTTTCAATTTTGCGACTAACGCTGAGAAATCTTTATCTCCTGCGGTGACACCTTCAAACAGCACTTCTTTTACACCCGCTTTATTTAAACTTTCGCGAACTGAACGAGCTAGACCTTCACCGTACTGCTGCTTGTCATGGACAACCGCAATACGCTTTGGCTTAATTTCATCTAAAATATATTTAACTGCGGTAGGACCTTGGTCTGAATCTAACCCTGTTGTACGCAATACCATTTGGTAGCCACGTGTGGTTAAATCAGCATTTGTTGCCGCTGGCGTGATCATAATAATGCCTTCATCTTCATAAATATCAGATGCAGGCTGAGTTGATGATGAACACAAATGGCCAATGACATAACGAATCCCATCATTAATCACTTTATTTGCAACAGCAACGGCTTGTTTTGGGTCGCAAGCATCATCATATTCAACAGCAACTAGAGTATCGCCATTGATACCGCCTTTTGCATTAATGTCTGCAATCGCTTGACGCGCACCTGTAAATTCCATGTCACCATATTGTGCAACGGGACCAGACATTGCCCCAACAACAGCAATCTTAATTTCCTTTGCCCATCCGCTTGAACTAAATGCCATTGCTATGCAGCCAGCCAATAATGCTTTATTCATCTTCTTCATGTTATTGTCCCTATCTCGATGGTTCTGAGTGTTTGTGTTTGATTTATAGTCGTTTATTATAGTTGACAGGATCAATGCCTGATATTTCAAAATACAGCAAATAAGGCTATATATTTCAGACCATTAAACAAGATAATTATGCTAAAAAGCAAATGGATATGGTAGATTATTAAGTTATATGCAGAATAAAAAACTGATGTTATAAAATGGTTTTTTTGTAAATACTAGTGTTATATTCTGGTTAAATTTAAATTAATCCGAGCTAAACTCGGAAGATCAAGCTAGACAAAATTTTTCTCTCTAAAATTAAAAAATCAGTTATGGATCACTCCGACAACAGAAATGACTGAAAAACAGACAAGGAAACAGATAAATACATCATGAGACTCACGATTATTCCTTTGGTTAATCCTACTGAACATCAGTACCAAGACTTATATAAGATCTGGATAGACCAGACACAACCACAACTGATCCAAGCACTCAAATCAGATCAACAATTTTTTGCAGCTCGCTTTAATGACCGATTGCTCGCTGCGGCTAAAGTCAGTATCAATAGATCTCAAGGTACTATCAGTGATTTTTGTGTACGTGAAGTCACTCGTCGTCGGGGAGTTGGCCTATACTTGCTACAAGAAATTTGCCGCCAACAACCTGAAGTTAAACATTGGTACTTCAATTTCAATGGGTTAGAAGTGCAACAAAAAATCATTATAGAAAAATTTCTAAACGCCTGTGGTTTTAGTGCCACAGTAAAAGATGGCGAATGGGATATGAAAATAGGTGAATAACATGAAATTAAAGAAAATTCATCATGTTGCAATTATTGCGTCGAATTACCAAATCAGTAAAGATTTTTACTGCCGTATTCTTGGATTGAATTTACTCGCAGAATACTACCGCCCAGAAAATGATTCATGGAAAGCAGATTTAGCTTTTGGTGATAATTATCAAATCGAACTATTTAGTTTTCCTAATCCGCCAGCAAGACCTAGTTACCCTGAAGCTATGGGGCTACGGCATCTTGCATTTAGTGTTGATGAATTAGATAAATGGATAACCTATTTAAGTCAGCATGGCGTTATCTGTGAAGCAATAAGAATCGATCCCTATACACAAAAACGATTTACTTTTTTCGCGGACCCAGATGGGTTGCCATTAGAATTATACTGTGATTAGTGTAAAGAATGATTTGAATAAAGCGTGATTAAAACAAGAGGAATAAAGGCAGGAAATAAAATTAAGTCACTATCTGCATCTATTACACTGCAAAATAATAATAAATGCAGATAGTGATAAGAAGAAATAAAAATTACATTTCGTCTTCGTCTTCGTC
Source organism: Providencia sp. Je.9.19 (assembly GCF_051129765.1). Lineage (NCBI taxonomy): Bacteria > Pseudomonadati > Pseudomonadota > Gammaproteobacteria > Enterobacterales > Morganellaceae > Providencia > Providencia sp. Je.9.19. The sequence continues at coordinate 439,483 of NZ_JBCPSS010000002.1, read as the reverse complement.
GTCTTCCATCGCTAAACGCAATTTTTTCATCGCATTTTTTTCAAGTTGGCGCACACGCTCAGCAGATACACCATATTTATCAGCAAGCTCTTGAAGCGTTGTTTTATTATCGTCATCTAACCAACGAGCGCGGATGATATCCTGACTACGTTCATCGAGGGACTCCAATGCATCAGATAAACGATCAGTTGCATGACTTTCCCAATTATCATCTTCAATTGAGCCAGCAAAATCAGACGATTTATCCTGTAAAAAAAGAACTGGTGCAACAGGGCCACCAAAATCGCTACTGTCATCATCATCAGACATATCAAATGCCATGTCCTGCGCTGACATACGTGATTCCATTTCGCGGACATCTTTGGTGCTCACCCCTAATTCTTGAGCAACCATATCCACTTCGTCCTGATTAAACCAACCAAGACGTTTTTTATTTTTTCTTAAATTAAAGAATAATTTACGCTGCGATTTTGTCGTGGCAACTTTAACAATACGCCAGTTACGTAGAACGTATTCATGAATTTCTGCTTTGATCCAATGAACAGCAAAAGAGACCAAGCGGACACCAACTTCAGGATTAAAGCGACGAACGGCTTTCATCAGGCCGATGTTACCTTCCTGAATTAAATCAGCTTGCGGTAAACCATACCCTGCATAGCCTCGTGCAACATGAATAACAAAACGCAAATGAGATAAGATCAATTGCTTTGCGGCATCCAGATCACCATGGTAATGCAGCCGTTCAGCAAGTTCCTTCTCTTCCTCAGCGGTGAGCATAGGGTACGCATTGGCAGCTCGCATATAAGCTTCAATACTCCCTTGCGGAACAAGCGCTAATGATTGCATATCTTTGGTCATGCAGATCCTCTATAAAATAAATAAAAAAAATTAATTTGAATTCGATGTGGTGAATAATCAGTTTATCAGCTTCGTTACATTAAATAAATTATAGGCAAGATTTATCAACAACGGGTCAATGTAGGACAAAAATTATCGTTTGAAGTTCCTTAATGGCGAAATTTTCATCGACACCCTTATATTAAGTGCCGATGAAATACGCAATTATTCAGGAGTGAAATGACGTAGATGTTGAATAGTCGCTAACCAAGCGGCGACCCAGCCAACAATGGCTGATAACAACAAAATAAGTAACGTTTCTTCCCACAACAGCCCTTCGATACGAAATTGGGTCCCAAATACACTGGCTACTTGCGCAACAACACCGGAGAGTTGCCACACCAATAATGATGTCATTATCAGTGAGATAATGGCACCGAGTGCCCCTAACACAATACCGCCATTTAAAAATGGGCGCATAATAAAACCATCAGTTGCCCCAATCAATTTCATGACATTAATGGTATCTCTGCGGGCAAAAATATTCAAACGGACACTATTACCTATCACTAAGAACAACGATACTATCATCAAAATGCCAATCACAGAGGCAACCTGCCCAACTAGCCTCGTCAGCGCTGCAAGTCGAGAAAACCAACTGTCGTCCATGCGCACTTCTTCGATACCGCCAACTTGGCTAACTCTATCGCGTAAAGTGGCTAAAACATCGGACCCCTCAAAATCAATTTTTGGCGTGATAATCGCAACAGCAGGTAATGGATTTTCTTCAAGCATATCCAAAGCAGTACTAAAACCAGACCAACTACGAAACTCACTCATGGCTTGATCGCGAGACAGATAATTAACGTGTTCAATACCATCAAGGGCTTGTAATTGATTAACCACATTTTGACCACCTTGCTCATCAAGAGATTTATCAAGATAAACAGTTAGTTGTGGTGCAGGATACCACTGTGATGCGGCTTGGGAAACATTCTTCCAAACAACATAGCAAAGGCTAGGTAGTGCTAATGAAATAGCAATAACCATAATGGTTAAAAAGGTTGCTAGTGGCTGTCTTAGCATATCAGCTAACGCATTTAGCCATGAATAACGCCACTGTTCACGCCATCCCCCTTTAAGTGCCTTGCTTTTCGACTTCATGGTGCGTTCTGGCTTGCCTTTACGGACATTCCTAGCCATGTTGACCTCCAAGCATCCGACCTTCACTTAAAGTAAGCACACGATAGTTACGACGCTCAATCAGTGCAACATCATGGGTTGCCATTAAAACAGTCACACCAACGCGGTTAAATTCTTCAAATAAACGCATGATCCCCTCAGAAAGTTCTCCATCAAGGTTACCCGTTGGCTCATCCGCAAGTAGCATCGTCGGTTTATTCACAACCGCGCGAGCGATACCAATACGCTGCTGTTCACCGCCCGATAATTGAATAGGCAAGTTTTTTGCTTTATCCAATAATCCAACTTTGTCTAATGCAGCTGAGACACGTCGACGAATATCTTCAGTACTTGCCCCAGAAATAATCAGCGGCATAGCAACATTGTCATAAACTGTTCGGTCAAATAGCAGGTGATGATCTTGAAAAATCATCCCAATTTGTCGACGTAAAAAGGGGATCTCCCTATTTTTCAAACGACTGATATCATGACCATTAAACAAGATATGACCCGCACTTGGGCGCTCAATACCACAAATGAGTTTAAGTAATGTACTTTTACCTGCGCCTGAGTGACCCGTTAAAAATGCCATTTCTCCGGCTTGTAGATGAAAATCTACCCCTTGAAGAGCTTGGCGGCCACCGCGATAAGCTTTACTAACGTGTTCAAAGCGGATCATCGAAAATTATTCCTCTCGGGCAAATAGAGCCTCGATAAAGTCATCTGCTTTAAATGGACGTAAATCTTCAATGCCTTCACCAATACCGATATAACGAATAGGAATACCGAATTGATCTGCAATAGAGAAAATTACCCCACCTTTTGCTGTGCCATCGAGTTTCGTCAATGTTATACCAGTCAGACCTACCGCTTCATTAAAAAGTTTCGCCTGACTAATCGCATTTTGTCCAGTACTTGCATCTAGTGTTAGCATAATTTCATGAGGGGCGTCTTGGTCCAGTTTTTTCATCACTCGGACTATTTTTTTCAGCTCTTCCATTAAATGTGCTTTATTTTGTAAACGCCCTGCGGTATCTGCAATCAGAATATCAGCACCTTTAGCTTGAGCTGATTGGATCCCATCAAAAATGACAGAGGCAGGATCAGCACCCGTGTGTTGTGCAACAACAGGAATTTTGTTGCGCTCCCCCCAAACTTGTAGCTGTTCTACCGCAGCGGCACGGAAAGTATCTCCCGCAGCTAACATGACGGTTTTACCTTCGGATTGGAATTGACGAGCCATTTTGCCAATGGTAGTTGTTTTCCCAACTCCATTAACCCCAACCATAAGAATAACATAAGGTTTTTTATCTTCGATAACTAGTGGTTTATCTGCACCCGCTAAAATATCAGACATTTCCTCACGTAATTTACTGTATAAAGCGTCCGCATCTTTGAGTTCTTTACGGCTTGCATGTGCCGTTAAATTATCGATAATTTTCCGTGTTGTTTCCACACCCACATCGGCAATGAGTAATTGTTCTTCTAATTCCTCAAAGAGGTCATCATCAATTTTTTTGCCGCTAAATAAGCTAAAAAAACCAGAGCCTAAATTTTGACGTGTTTTTAATAATCCGCTTTTTAATCGCGCAAAAAAACCTTCTTTTTTAGGTTTTTCTTGTTCGATTATAGGTGCATTCTCAGCATCTTGTTGAGCTTGACGCTCAGCTTCTTCCTCAGCAAGGCGTGCGGCTTCTGCGGCTTGACGCTCTTGTTCCGCTTGTTCTTTTGCAGCCTGAGCTGCGGCAGCTTCAATAGCCGCTAAGTCAGCTAGACGTTGACGCTCAGCTTCTTCCTCGGCAAGACGCGCAGCTTCTGCGGCTTGACGCTCTTGTTCTGCTTGTTCTTTTGCAGCCTGAGCTGCGGCAGCTTCAATAGCAGCTAGGCGTTGACGCTCAGCTTCTTCCTCGGCAAGGCGCGCAGCTTCTACGGCTTGGCGCTCTTGTTCCGCTTGTTCTTTTGCAGCCTGAGCTGCGGTAGCTTCAATAGCCGCTAAGTCAGCTAGGCGTTGACGCTCAGCAGCTTCCTCAGCAACACGCACAGCTTCTGCGGCTTGACGCTCTTGTTCTGCTTGTTCTTTTGCAGCTTGGCGCTCCTGTTCGGCTTTTTCTTCTGCGGCCTGTTGTTCCGCAGCCACAATAGCAGCGGCCTCTATTGCTTGGTGCTCTTGCTCCGCTTTATCTTCAGCGGCTTGAATAGCGGCTAATTCAGCTTGGCGTTGGCGCTCCGCTTCTTCTTGCGCAGCATTAATCGCAGCAAGCTCAGCTTGGCGTTGACGCTCAGCTTCCTCCTCTGCAATACGCACAGCTTCTTCTTCAAGTCTTTCTCGCTCTGCTTTTTCTTGTGCAATACGCGCATCTTGTACTGCTTGGCGCTCAAGCTCCGCTTGCTCTTCAGCAGCTTGAATTGCAGCTAATGCTATTTTTCGCTGTTGTTCTGCTTGTTCTGTCGCAGCATCAATAGCGGCTTGTTGTGCTTGATATTGGCGTTCAGCTTCATCTTCTGCCGCTTTAATGGCTTCTTGTTCTGCTTGGCGTTGACGTTCAGCTTCTGCATTAGCCTCTGCTATTGCAGCATCTTCTGCACTTTGTTGAAGGTCAACTTCATTTTCAATCTCAACTTTTTGTTGTTGCTCAGCTTGCTGCTGGGTTTCATTTTCACCTTTACGGCCAAAACCCAACCACGAAAATAAGCCTTTTTTCTTGTCTTTAGCCATTTGCCACTGCACTCCTCGCGGTAAAAACATGGCGCGTAATAATAAAATCGCAATAAAATTACATCCAGTCTATCATTTCATGGCGCAGCAACACATATCTGAACGAAAAATCATGGCAATTTAATCTGAATTTTTATGTTAAAACTATGAAAATGACGCGCTACAATATAAACAATCAATTTTTAACGCATAAATAAGCTAAGCAATAATACATATTATGGCAAAAAAACCACAAACAACATCTTTAGGACAAATTCGTATCATTGGCGGTAAATGGCGTGGGCGAAAACTGCCTGTCCGTGATAGTGAGGGCTTACGTCCCACCACTGATAGAATCAAAGAAACCTTATTTAACTGGTTAATGCCTGTTGTTCAAGACGCCCGTTGTCTTGACTGTTACGCAGGAAGTGGCTCATTAGGGTTTGAAGCACTTTCTCGATTTGCTAATAGCGTAACTTTTATTGAATTAGATAAACAGAATGCCCAACTGCTGAGTGACAATAAAATGCGTTTACAGGCTGATAACGCCACGGTTATCAATAACAGTAGCCTGACTATTTTAAATCAAATGGGAACGCCTTTTGACCTTGTCTTTATTGATCCTCCTTTTCGTAAAGGCTTGCTCAATGAAACTATCCAATTATTAGAAAATAATCAGTGGCTAGCAGATGAAAGCTGGATCTACATTGAGTCAGAGGCGGAGTCACCACTTACTGACATCCCTGCGAATTGGCAACTACATCGCGAAAAAATTGCCGGGCAAGTAGCTTACCGCCTTTTCATTCGAAATCGACTTTAAGGAAAAAAGTATGTTTATTAATATAGGTCGCCTACTGATGGTCTGTGTCTGGGGTTTTATGCTGTTTAACTTGATCCACCCATTCCCCAAACCCTTAAAGTATTTTATGGATATCGCTATGATTTTCATGGTAATTATGCATGCATTACAAACTATGTTTATTAAAGCATCTTTACCTAAAAATGAAAAACTTTCAGGTCTGGTACAAGTTCGTATTTTTTTCTTCGGTGTTTTTGAGCTACTTGTAATGCAAAAGAAAATGAAAGCCGCTCTCGATAAAGCAAAAAATAAACACTAAATCAGGATAATTCAGGTTCATAGCGGATAAATCGAGTGCCCTGTAACGTCAATTTCCCCTTAGAACCTTGCTCTACGGCGTGATACTGAGTTTCATTGACAATTGTTTTGATAATCTCGCCACTTGATTGCGATTTAAAATAAATTTCATAACGAAAAGTTTCAGGAGAAACCACATCACGTTCACGAGAACGCATGTTCGGGTAGGGGTAGTCTTTTTTCTCGCTGACCTCTACTAAGTAACTAATAGGTAACGAATTATTATTAATTTCATTTTGTTTTCGTTGATCGAAAAAACGCTTAGTGGCAAATACGGCAATAATGACTAAAACGATGATTAATAAAATAGGTTTATTCATAAAATGTGCATTTAGCTTAAAAAAAACATGACTATAGTTTATCTTATTTATAGAGAGTGACGAAATACTCTGACCGTTACTTCATTCATTTGAAATTATAAGGATGTGTATATGATTAGTTGGCCATTTCTTGCAGTGCTCTTTTCAGGCTGGCTGTATGTCGATGCGGCTTATCGTGGTCCTGGCTGGCAACGTTGGCTATTTCGCCCCATTACACTCTTACTTTTATTACTTTGGGGATGGAGCTCCGACGACTTAAATATTCAAAACTATCTAATCTTAGCCGGTTTGCTAGTTTCGTTAGTCGCTGATCTTTCTCGGATGTTTTCTAGTGAGCGCTTACTTACATCTGTTGCACTGATGTTTTTAAGTTATCTAATTTACGCCATTAGTTTTGGTATGCAGTTAAACTTTGGTTTGTTCCTACCTTGGTTAGCGGTGCCATTAATTATTGCAGCTGTCACTTTAGTGTTGATTTGGGGTAAACTTGAACACCTTCAAGCTATTGTTTTTGCATCATTAGTCATGTGTATGATTATGGCTTGGGTTGCTGGCGATCAATATTTTGGTCTGGGTCGCGAATATAATTTTTCTATTATGGTTGGCGCCTCAATGCTATTTCTGTCTAATTGCATTTGGTTAATCGCCCATTTTCGCTTCCCATTTAAAGCATCTAAAGCTGTTGTGGCGGCATTCTATTTCATTGGACAATTCTTTATTGTTCGTGCGATTTATTTATAAGCCTTATCGCCAATTGATAAAATTCTCAAATAGCATTTTTTATCAATTGGTGACCTTCATTTTATTTGACTCTGGAGTAGACTCCAAAGTGTAGACTCACTAATAATAATTGAAAACGTTGTTAGATAGGGGGTCGCTTATGCACTCACATTCACAAAAAGACACACATGCTCATACTAGTTCATGCTGCTCAACTAACAGTAGCTGCTCAACTAACAGTAGCTGCTCATCAGCTGTCACCGAAAATAGTAAAAAGGTGAGCAATGACTCACATACCCACGTTCACAGTGATGTAGAGAGCCATCCCGATGATGATGAGGAATCTCATCAACGAGGCAAACACAACGCTCAACATGAGCACGATGGCCATGATCATGCCGCTCATAAACACGGTGACCATAATCACCAGCACGGTAGCAGCTGTGGCTTGCCTATTGATAAAATAAACGATGTCGCGCCAATTCAAACAGCTCAGAAACGTTTTAGCTGGATAATCCGCGGAATGGATTGCCCAAGTTGTGCGAGTAAAATTGAAACTGCGGTCACTCAAATAAAAGACGTCAAGCAAGCCAAAGTCTTGTTCGCAACAGAAAAGTTAGTTGTCGACGCCGATAGTGATATCAGTATGGCTGTTCGCGCAACAGTGGAAACCGCCGGCTATGAACTACTTGATGTTGGCAGCAATAACGCAGCATCAATTCAACCACCACCGAGTTTACTCAGTGAAGCAAAACCCGTTATTATTTTAGCAATTTTAGTGGGTATCAGCTGGGGTATTGAGTCTTTCAACCCTCAGTTAGGTAATATTGCCTTTATTTTAGCAACCTTATTTGGGTTATACCCTATCGCCCGAAAATCCTTACTTTCTATTCGTACGGGCTCACCTTTTGCGATTGAAACCTTAATGACAGTTGCTGCTGTCGGTGCCATTTTTATACAGGCAACCGAAGAAGCCGCCATGGTTATTTTGCTATTCATGTTAGGTGAAATGCTAGAGGCCTATTCCGCTGGCCGAGCCCGACGTGGCGTTAGCGCACTAATGGCACTCGTTCCTGAAGATGCCATATTAATTAAAGATGGGCAAAAAACTACCGTTCCAGTAGCTCAATTACGTCCTGGAGATGTGATCGAAATTGCGCCAGGTGGTAGATTGCCAACAGACGCAGTATTGGTCTCTGAATTTGCCAGTTTTGATGAAAGTGCTTTAACCGGTGAATCTGTTCCTGTCGAACGCACTGTTGGTGAGAAAGTCGCTGCTGGCTGTTTATCAGTGGATAGAGCAGTACAGATGAAAGTGGTTTCAGAACAAGGGCAAAATGCAATCGACCGTATTTTGCAATTAATTGAAGAAGCCGAAGAGCGCCGTGCACCTATTGAACGTTTTATCGACCGTTTTAGCCGGATTTACACGCCAATAATCATGTTGATTTCTGCATTGGTTATTATTATTCCGCCAATATTCTTTGATGCGGCATGGGAAACGTGGATTTACCGTGGTTTAACCTTACTATTAATTGGTTGTCCTTGTGCGCTCGTGATATCAACACCTGCGGCTATCACGTCGGCACTTGCCACAGCGACACGTCGCGGTGCTTTAATTAAAGGTGGCGCAGCACTTGAGCAACTAGGCACTATCACAACAATTGCATTGGATAAAACGGGAACATTAACCGAAGGGAAACCTCATGTAACCAATTTGGTACCAGTTGATGGCATAACCGAAGCAGAATTAGTGCAAATCACCGCTTCCGTTGAAATTGGTTCTCATCATCCTCTGGCAAAAGCAGTCGTTAACAAAGCTCAGGAGCTTTCACTGCAAGTAACTGAGGCACAAGATCGTAAAGCACTCGCAGGAAAAGGCGTTGAAGGTTTCCTGAATAATAAGCATGTACTGGTTAGTGCACCAAATAGACTCGAAATACCACTAGATAAAGTTTGGCAAGCAAAGGTTGAGGAACTTGAGGCTCAGGGTAAAACAGTTGTTGTGACCCTTGAAAACAATCGAGTTATTGGATTAACGGCACTGCAAGATACATTACGTAGTGATGCGGTTGATGCAATGAATATGCTTAAAAAATTGAATGTAAATGCCGTCATGCTAACGGGTGATAACCCACGAGCTGCTGCCGCAATTGCAGGTCAATTAGGTATGGAATATCGCGCAGGTTTATTACCTGAAGATAAAGTCAGCGCAGTAATAGAGCTTAACCGTAACCATAGCACCATGATGGTCGGTGATGGCATCAACGATGCGCCAGCGATGAAAGCCTCTAGTATTGGTGTTGCAATGGGAGGGGGTACTGACGTGGCGTTAGAAACTGCTGATGCAGCGCTTACCCATAACCGTCTAACAGGCTTACCTGAAATTATTGCACTTTCACGCGCAACCCGAAAAATTATCCGTGAAAATATTACAATTGCATTAGGCTTAAAAGGTGTGTTCTTAGTCACTACCTTACTTGGCATGACGGGCTTGTGGGTTGCCGTACTGGCTGACTCCGGCGCGACTGCTTTAGTGACTGCTAACGCTGTTCGGCTGCTGCGAGTTAAGTTACCGCAAGTAAAAAAATAGCGCTTATTGTTTAAATACTCAACTGCCACTATTTACAGATAAATAGTGGCAGTTCTTATTACGCGTCACTTTAAAAATTAGTTTTAAAACAATGAATTAAGCATAAATTTCATTGTAATTAATGAGGACTAATTTTTCTACTTTCACGTTTCACGCAAAAAATTACAAACCACTCGATTTTTTGCGCAACAAATAACGATAAGGTGTTTTTTCAGCTTCAACTGCTAACAATTCATGTTCCATAAAACGACAAAAACCGGGAATATCTCGTGTTGTTGCCGGATCGTCAGCAATGATAAGCAAAGTCTCCCCCTCCCCCATATTCCGCACTGTTTTACGCACTAACATTACAGGTTCAGGGCAACGAAGGCCTAATGTATCAAGGGTTTTGGTTGCATTAGAAAATAAATCAGACATAAAAAATACTTTTTTAAATAAATAATAAATTGATTATATAATAAAAACTACCAGACTGGTCGAACAGTTTTGCTTTTGTTGCGCAGCAAGCGTATGATGCGCTCTTCCCAATTTTTGGTCATAATAAAAAACTGGGTCTTTTATGGGTTCCCTCACCCCATCAGTCACTAAAAAGGTACAATATGTTTGCATTTACTCCGCAGCAAAAAGCCACTGCGTTAATTTGGCTATCGTTGTTTCATATTTTAATTATTTCATCTAGTAACTATCTGGTGCAATTACCGATCAATATTTTCGGTTTTCATACCACATGGGGCGCTTTCACTTTTCCATTTATTTTTCTCGCAACGGATTTAACGGTGCGGATCTATGGTGCTCCCCTTGCTCGTCGCATCATTAGTTCTGTCATGCTACCCGCCTTACTAATTTCTTATGTGATTTCAGCCCTATTTTTTCAGGGTGAATGGCAAGGTTTCGCCTCCATAACAACATTTAATTTATTTGTTGCGCGTATCGCAGCCGCCAGTTTTATGGCCTATGTGCTGGGACAAATTTTAGATGTCAGTGTATTTAACCGTCTACGCCAAAATAAGCGTTGGTATGTAGCACCAGCTTGCGCCATGTTTTTTGGTAACCTAATTGATACTATCGCCTTCTTCTTTATTGCGTTTTATCGTAGTAGCGACCCTTTTATGGCCGCCAATTGGGTTGAAATTGCGTTAGTTGACTATGTATTTAAGCTGTTAATCTGTATGCTATTTTTCCTACCTGCTTACGGTGTACTGCTTAATTTCATTTTAAAATCCTTCTTTAATGACGCAAGCAAAAAACAGTTAGCCAATCAGCACTAAATCTCTTTTTAGAAGGGGAACTTTCCCCTTCTATTTCTTCACAATAATTCCCGATCTAACTCTCATTTTATTGGTTTACTTAATCCAATAAAAACCGAGCTATGCTAGTCTGATTGCATAATCGAAACGTCCCACGCCATTAACAACCAAATTCGAATCAAAAAGAACATAATCGAACACAAAAAACAGAGTTAAGCATCGCCCTCTATCTTCTGGAGTCTGTAAGATGAAAAAACTGATTAACCGTGTTGAAGATATCATTAGTGAAGTCAATCAAGGCCTCGTTGCTGCCCATCCTGAATTACGACTAAATATCGACCCAACTTATCTCGTTCACCGAGATGCACCCTTAAATGGCAAAGTTGGCCTACTATCTGGAGGCGGTAGCGGTCATGAACCTATGCACAGTGGCTATATTGGGCAAGGCATGCTAGATGGCGCTTGTCCTGGTGAAATATTTACCTCACCAACACCCGATCAAATGATGGAATGTGCCATGGCCATTGATGGGGGAGAAGGTGTTTTAATGATCATTAAAAACTACACTGGCGATATACTCAATTTTGAAACTGCCACCGAATTACTACACGATGCGGGTACTAAAATTGCGGTTGTTTTAGTTGATGATGATGTGGCGGTTAAAGATAGCCTCTATACCGCAGGACGCAGAGGTGTCGCCAATACAGTACTAATGGAAAAAATACTCGGAGCAGCGGCTTGCAAAGGTTATTCTCTCGATAAACTCGTCGAGCTTGGACATAAAACTAACAATAATGGCTATAGCTTAGGTATTGCACTACATGCCTGTACCGTTCCCGCAGCGAGAAAACCATCTTTCGAGCTTCCTGATAATGAAATGGAATTCGGAGTTGGCATCCATGGAGAACCGGGGATCGAACGCCGCCGTTTCACTCATTTAAATGATACGGTCGATCAGATGTTCGAAACTTTGATCGAAAATGGTCATTATGAGAGAACTGTTCGACAGTGGGATCGTGAAAATGGTCAATGGCAAGATAATCACCAAGTCAAAGAACCACTTCAAAAAGGCGATCGAGTAATTGCTTTAGTTAATAACCTCGGTGCTACACCACTTTCTGAGCTTTACGCGGTTTATCATCGTCTACAAACTTGCTGCACTGAATTTGGGCTTACAATTGAACGCAATTTAATTGGTTCTTACTGCACTGCTCTCGATATGCAAGGGGTATCTATTACGCTACTAAAAGTAGATGACGAAGCCTTACTGTTATGGGACGCGCCAGTTAATACGCCAGCATTACGTTGGAAATGCTAATTTTTAACGTATTTCTATCCTTCGCATAAAGATAAATGGCAGCAAAATAGGAAGTATCAATTGATGAATTTAACTCAAAAGCAAATTTATGACTGGCTCATACAATGCTCACAAACGTTTGCCCGTGAACAAGATTATTTAACTGAACTCGACACGACTATTGGTGACGGTGACCATGGGCTCAATATGAACCGCGGCTTTCAAAAAGTTGCCGAAAAACTACCGACTGTCGCAGATAAGGACATTGCAACAATACTAAAAACAACGGGTATGACGCTACTTTCAAGTGTCGGTGGTGCCAGTGGCCCATTATTTGGTACTTTTTTTATTAAAGCAGCACAAAGTGCAGCAAATAAAGAGAGTCTAACGGTGGCTGATTTAGCAGAGTTAATCAAAATAGGTACGGAAGGTATTGTTTCACGTGGCAGAGCTGAGCCTAACGATAAAACAATGTGTGATGTATGGTGGCCGATTAGTGAGGCACTAACGCTAGCCTCATCACAACCTTTGGATAAGGCTATCACCGCCGCAGTGGCAGCAGCAAAACAGGGTGTTGAATCCACTATTAATATGCAAGCCAGAAAAGGTCGAGCAAGTTACTTAGGCGAGCGTAGTATTGGGCACCCAGATCCCGGCGGTACCTCAGTATTATTAATGATGGAAACGCTACAAAAGGTCATCAAATAACGCTCTCAATCGGCAATAATCTTTTTATTGCCGATTTTCTTATGATTCATCGATTCAGTTTATATTTATCAATCGAAGCATAACGCAGATCATCCTCTAAATAATTCGAATTGTGGCTAGGCGGCAAGTGAAACTAATCCCTAGGAGCATACAAAAGTATGTGACTAGGGTTAGTAAACGCAGCCAACAACGCCACAAATCGAAGTATAACGAGGATTTAGAGCGCGCGGGCCAAAAGCGTAATAGGATGCTCACACTTCTTGCTCGTCGACATCTCAATCTGCCACTTACAGGTCTCACAATCCGTGATAACCATATCTGCGCCACTTTCTTCTATTTGGCGGAATAGGCCTGCTCCAATACCTTGAGAAACCTCATAGTTTTCTTTTTTGAAACCGTAAGTTCCTGCAATACCGCAACATTGGGAATCTAATACAATTAATTCCACGCCGGGCACGCGTTTGATTAGCTCAAGTGTATAGGAGGTCCAACCCATTTTTTCCATATGACAAGGAGTGTGGTAGGCCACTTTCAGTGGGGTATGTTTCAGTTTTAATTCACGACCTTGCTCTAACAAACGATAAATATAACGCGTCGCAAGTTCAATGTTATCGCGCATTTCAGAGGTATCTACATCCAATACATGCGTATATTCATCGCGGATAGTAAAGGTACAAGTTGAAGATGTTGCGACAACAGGGATATGCTTTTCAAGAATGGTTTCTTGCAATGATTCTAAATTAACATTGGCTTGGCGTTTAGCCTGCTTCATAAAGCCATTGGCAATTAGCGCGACACCACAACATTTTTCACGTTTAAGAAGTTGAACACCGATATTCATCCCGTTAAAAACTTTGATGAGGTCTTTACCTAGTTGAGGATGGTTGTAATTCACAAAGCATCCATGAAAATAGGCAACTTGATCTTCAAATTTTTGTTGTTCAGCAGCTTGTTTCGCGTACCAGCGGCGAAAAGTTCCAAATGAATATTTTGGCAATTCGCGGCGGTGATCTATTTTTAAGGCTTTATCAAGCAGTTGGCGTACAGGTTTTAAACCTGTAATGGTATTTACCACAGGTGCAAACGGTGTTGATAAGGTGCCCATTAAATCAGTATGACTCAAGATGGCATCACGTAATTTTGGTTTTTGCTGACTGTAAGTATTACGAGCGCGCGCAATAATGTCGCCTATTTTCACATCTGATGGGCATGCAACTTCACAACGTTTACAGTTAGTACAATACTTGAGCGCTTCATCGTACAACATTGGGTCTTTTAAGCGTAAACGCTCACCATCAGGGCCGGCTTGCTTAGGACCTGGGTAAAGCGGATTAACCTTAGCAACCGGACAATAAGTCGTACAGACTGTACATTTAATGCAGCTTTCAAAACTACCGTCCTGAATACTCATTGTGCCACCTCCGCTTGCTTCGCTTTACTTTTTTCAAACTCATTCACAATTTCATTTGCCACATACAAAGCACTAATCATCGATACACCTGCCCCGCAGCCTTGTGTCAGTGGATCAAATCCACCCAGTACCGCGCCTGCGACATAAAGGTTTTCAATAGCATCACCATTTTTGTGTCCACGTAATTGACTATCTGTTTGCACGCCAAAAGCCATATAAGGCTGAGAGGCAAAAAATTCTTTATTGGTCCATTGCGCACGTTCTGAAATTTCACACAAGTCTAAATTCATGAGTGGCTCATAGACACGGTCAAATTTTGCCACCAGACCATTATTGAAAAAGCTTCCTGTAGCCAAAACAAACTGCGCCGCCTTCAATGAAATATCACCATGATTACGAGTTTGTATCGATTCAATTCGTGAACCAACATAATTTACCGATGTCACTTTATCGCCCGGCATAACGATCCCACCCTGACGGCGAAATTGACGTAATAACGTTTCATGCAAACGAATACCTAACAAAGACGGTGGCAACGTTGGCAATAAATATAATGACTTACCTAAACGTTTTTGTAACTCCAGCATTGGTTCTTCACTATCAAGACCGATACATGCAGGCATAAAAATAGTATCAGCATCGGCCACGAGCGGAGCGATTTCTTCGACTATCTGTGCCATGTTTTCAGGTCTATCTAACCAACGCGCAATATTAATCGCTCTAAACTCACTTGGGTTTTCTCTTAACCGATCAAGTAAAGGCAAATGCACATAATGAGAGCTTGATTGTAGCCCTTCGCGTTGTAATTGATCCGCCACCATTTGTGGTTGGAAATCGAGAAAGCCTTCAATGCCCACAACCGCAATTTTGCCCACGTCCATTTTCTGATGTAACGCTGCGGTAGGAACTGATTCAGGGCTCAACCATGTCATGCGTTTATGACCTAATGGCGTAATGCGGTAATGATTTTCTTCACAGGAACCTTTTAATCGCATACCACTTTGTTGCAATATTGTTTGTGCCATATGCGCAAGTTCAGCTACTTTGGATGAGCCAATAAGACTATAAGGATGCATAGGTGCTTGTTGTCCCAAAGCATCAAGCATCAACAGTGGTTTTTCAGCGACTTGCCCATCAGGCAAATGCGTGAGTAAATCTAACGATCCAGATGAAAAATGAAGCGCATTTTGTCCTGCACTGACAATGGCACAAGAGAGTCCAGACTGAGTTAGACGAATACCACAGATAAGGCCAGCTAAACCGCCGCCCATCACAACCACATCATATTTCATTGTCAGTCTCCTTCTGTGCCACCTTGCTCAAGGTCGCCTCATTCATGCCACATAGCCCGTGATACACCCAGCTGGTAAATTCACTTTCACGCAGTGCATCTCCCCAAGCAATCGGCCTAACCCCTTTCCAACGCTCATTTAAAAAATGGCCGAGCTGTTGCTCTGTTTCATGTGGTGTAGTGACATTAAAACGATTGAGTAAACCAGCGGCACGACACGCACATAGCTCACCTTGACAAGTCCCCATTCCCACTCGAGTACGACGTCTTAAATCAAGTAAGTTATTCACAGTGAGAGAATCAACTGCATAGCGAACTTCGCCAGCAGTGACCGCTTCACATTCGCAAACTAAACTTTTATCTAATCGATTAGCACTTAAAATCGCCGCTGCGCGATCGCCATGACGATAAACCGCAGACCCCCGAATCGGTGCCGGTATTGAAACCACGTTGCGAAGCGCTTCTTCCGCACTGTGCTGTGAACCGGGTAGAGGCGCATCCGCAGTAGTACATTTCGCACTGTGACCGAGTTTTTCACAAACTTTATCTGTAGCCCATTCAGCCATTAAACGATAAGTCATTAACTTACCGCCAGTGATAGTGACAAAGCCTTCAAGACCATCACGTTTAGCGTGATCTAATAACACAATACCGCGACTAACATTACGTCCCGATGGGTCGTCATCACTTGCAACTAAAGGACGTACACCTGCGTATGCACGTAAAATGCGCGTTGTCGCAAGTGCAGGTGACAACATTGAACCTTCTCGAATAAGGATATCGACCTCTTCGGGAGTCACATACATGTTATCTATTTGATCGTATTCAATATGTGTTGATGTCGTCCCGATTAACGAAATGGTATCACCGGGAACTAAAATGTCAGCATCCGCAGGTTTACGACAACGGTTAATCACCATATTATTTAAGCGATGCCCTAAAATCAGCAATGCCCCTTTTGCTGGGAACATTTTAATTTTTAAGTCACCATATTCAGCAATTTTCTGTCCCCAAATACCGCCCGCATTAACGACAATTTCAGCATAAATATCATATTGATTTTTAGTTTTATGATCATACACCGTCACCCCACGAACCTTATCACCTTCACGGATCAGGCCAATAACTTCATGGTAAGTCAAAACTTTCGCACCATGCTCGCGTGCATCTAACATATTGGCGGCGGTTAAACGAAATGGGTCAACGGTGCCATCAGGTACTCTAACAGCGCCTATTAAATGAGGATTTACTGAAGGTTCAAGGCGGATAGCCTCCGCAGGATCAATCGCATTTGCATCAATGCCGGCAGCTTGGCAGGCGACAATAAATTGTTTTTGATATTCAAGGCTATCTTCAGGCAATGTAATAAATAAGCCATCAGTTCGCTCAATACAATGATGAGCAATGCGTTTGAGTATTTTATTTTCCTCAATACACTCTCTCGCTGACTCGCTGTCAGTAACGGCATAACGGGCGCCACTGTGCAATAAGCCATGGTTACGGCCAGTCGCACCGGTCGCGATATCATGTCGTTCAAGTAAAACAGTTCTTAAACCTCGGCGAGCGCAGTCTCGAGCGACACCAGCACCTGTTGCGCCACCACCGATAATGATGACATCCGTTTCAGTCACAGATGAGCCATTCATGTCGCATTCCTCACATTAATAAACATTCGATAACCAATAAGTATAGTTTCTATTTTTATAGTCTATTATTTAATATAGACCAGAAACGTGCTTAATGTTTGATAAGGAACAAAAGCGAAAGCGATTAGTACAATTTCGAGGCGAAAAAGAACAGATACGTGATAAACATCACAAAAAATATAACATTTCCAGTTCCATTCCATTCACAAATGTCATTAACTATGCAACTTCATAAACAAAACCAATAAATGTGCGTTAGATTACAGATAAAATGTTTTTTAATGACTACAATTTAGCGCAATTAAGAAAATAAAAGCGCTTAAATAAATTCGATTGTTTTCGTTTCTGTCACTTCATCAATAATAAACACTCAACATTTTTCAACGCTGAAAAATGAAGGTGAATAAATATAAGCATGCCATCGGAGGCGTATATGTTCAGTATTTTTAAACCAGCACCTCATATAGAGAGGCTGCCAGCGGATAAGATAGACCCTGTTTATCGCAAACTCCGTTGGCAAATCTTTATGGGAATTTTCTTTGGTTACGCAGCTTACTATCTTGTTAGAAAAAACTTTGCGTTGGCAATGCCGTACCTTGTCGAGCAAGGCTTTTCTAAAGGGGATCTAGGTTTTGCATTATCAGGGATTTCAATTGCCTACGGCTTTTCAAAATTCATTATGGGATCGTTCTCTGACCGTGCGAACCCTCGATACTTCTTACCAGCAGGTTTGATACTCGCCTCTATCGTCATGCTTATCATGGGCTTTGTACCATGGGCAACTTCAAGCATCATGATCATGTTCGTTCTACTATTTTTCTGTGGTTGGTTCCAAGGTATGGGTTGGCCTCCTTGTGGTCGTACCATGGTTCACTGGTGGTCACAAAAAGAACGTGGTGGTATCGTTTCTGTTTGGAACTGTGCGCATAACGTAGGCGGTGGTTTACCTCCATTACTGTTCCTACTGGGTATGGCATGGTTTAACGATTGGAAAGCAGCACTTTATATGCCTGCTTTTGCTGCTATTTTAGTTGCACTTATCGCTTTTGCATTAATGCGTGATACACCGCAATCAATGGGTTTGCCACCAATTGAAGAATACAAAAACGATTATCCAACAGATTATAAAGAGTCTGATGAAGAAGAATTAACCGCGAAAGCTATCTTCATGAAGTATGTATTCCCTAACAAACTTTTGTGGATGATTGCGATTGCTAACGTGTTCGTATACTTACTACGCTACGGTGTTCTAGACTGGTCACCAACCTACCTACGTGAAGTTAAACACTTTACGATGGACAAATCTTCATGGGCTTACTTCATGTATGAATATGCAGGTATCCCAGGAACATTACTCTGTGGTTGGATGTCAGATAAAGTTTTCCGCGGTAACCGCGGGGCAACTGGTGTGTTCTTCATGATCCTTGTCACCATCGCCACTATCGTGTTCTGGATGAACCCTCCGGGCAATCCTGGCATTGATATGGCATGTATGTTGATTATCGGTTTCTTAATCTACGGTCCGGTCATGTTGATTGGTCTACATGCTCTTGAACTTGCACCGAAAAAAGCGGCAGGTACCGCCGCCGGCTTTACGGGCCTATTTGGCTACCTCGGTGGCTCAGTTGCAGCAAGTGCGATTGTTGGTTATACCGTCGACTACTTCGGTTGGGACGGTGGCTTCGCAGTCATGATTGGTGGTTCAGCCCTTGCTGTTGTTCTGCTGTTCATCGTTATGATTAGTGAAAGCAAACACAAACGTGAATTAGCAAAAATGCAATAAGCATTCATAAAATGTTCATGCTAACTCGCTAAACTCGTGGGCTATATCAAAATGATGTAGCCCATTTTTTTTATCTAAAAAAGTGCCAAGGAGATATAATCATGAGCTTCCCATTGAAAACATTGGTGGCTAGTATGGTTTTAGTAATGTCAGTTTCTGCTGCAGCACAGGCTGCCGGTAAAGTGGTAATTGCGCATCGAGGTGCAAGCGGTTATCTACCAGAACATACCCTGCCTGCTAAAGCGATGGCTTATGCACAAGGCGCAGATTTTCTTGAACAAGATTTAGTCATGACGAAAGATAACGAACTAGTGGTGTTGCATGACCATTATCTCGATCGCGTCACTGATGTCGCTGAGCGTTTTCCAAACCGCGCTCGTAGCGATGGGCGTTATTACGCCATTGACTTTACACTCCCTGAAATTAAATCCCTCAAATTCACCGAAGGGTTTGATATTGTCGACGGTAAACAAGTACAGAGTTACCCTAACCGCTTCCCTATGGGAAAATCAGATTTTCGTGTTCACACATTCCAAGAGGAAATTGAGTTTATTCAAGGACTGAATAAATCAACAGGGAAAAATATCGGTATTTACCCTGAAATTAAAGCACCGTGGTTCCACCAACAAGAAGGTAAGGACATTACCAAGAAAACACTAGAAGTGCTCAAAGAATATGGCTATACCGATAAAGCCTCTAATGTTTATCTCCAATGTTTTGATGCCAATGAACTTAAACGTATTAAAAATACATTGATGCCTGAAATGGGTATGAATTTAAAATTAGTTCAGTTGATTGCATACACTGACTGGAATGAAACTCAAGAACAAAAACCAGACGGTACTTGGGTAAATTATAACTACGATTGGATGCTAAAACCGGGCTCTATGAAAGAAATCGCCACTTATGCAGATGGCATCGGCCCTGACTACCATATGTTAGTTAGTGAAGAATCAACCCCTGAGAATATTAAGTTAACCGGAATGGTGAAAGATGCCCATGCTAATAAAATGGAAGTTCACCCTTTCACTATCCGTGTTGATAAATTGCCTAAATACGCCAAAGATGGGCAACAGCTTTTTGAGATAATCTACAACCAAGCTGATGTTGATGGTGCATTTACAGACTTCCCTGATTTAGGCGTTCAATTCTTAAAACAACAATAAGCGTTATTTGCTTTTTGTTTCAATAAAAACAAAGATTGCAGCACTTGGCTGCAATCTTTTGTATGACACTGCCAATTATCTTGGCTAACGTAAAATCGCGTTATGCCGTTGTCACAGGGAAAGCAATAACATCACTAATTTTTGCCGCATTTAACGCAATCATAATTAATCTATCAACCCCAACAGCAATACCCGAACAATCAGGTAAGCCATGCGTTAAAGCAGATAAAAGATGTTCATCAATAGGCTGAATAGGTAATCCAAGTGCAGCGCGTTTACGATTGTCTTGCTCGAATCGTTGACGCTGTTCACTTGCATCCGTCAATTCATGGAAACCGTTAGCAAGCTCCATACCTTTATAATACACCTCAAAACGCTCAGCAACACGATGGTCCTCAGTACTAATAACGGCCAATGATGCTTGCGTTGCTGGAAAGTGGTACACCACTACGGGCTTGTCTTTACCGATGTGAGGCTCAACTCCCATCACAAATAACAACTGTAATAGTGCATCTTTATCTGTTTCTTGTTCTGCGATATTGCTCAAATCTAAGCGTGCAGCCACTTCTCTTAATTCGCTTTTTTCCGCGGATAAAGGATCAATATCTAAATGGCGCAAAAAAGCTTGTTGATAAGATAATAACTCCGCGCTTTCACAATCAAGTACCTGCTGTAAAAGGTCATCGACCTCATTAATTAAGCGATACATATCAAAGTGGGGGCGATACCACTCAAGCATGGTGAATTCAGGATTATGATGCCTGCCTGCTTCTTCATTACGAAAACTGCGGCACAGTTGATATATCGGTCCACTACCTGCGGCAAGTAACCGCTTCATGTGGTATTCAGGACTCGTCATCAAATATAGGTTAATTCCCTGCGCAGCACCTGGCCCGACAAAGCGGGTTTCAAAGGGCACAAGATGAACGTCAGTGACTGTTGCCTGACTCATTGCGGGTGTTTCAACCTCAAGTACACAGCGATCAGCAAAAAAGCGTCTGATCTCGGCAATAATTTTTGCGCGCTGTAACAAGTTAGCGATGGGGGCGGTTGGCTGCCAATTCGCTATTTCACTCATTAAGATAACTCCAAAATAAACTTAGTCGTGCAGTGTACTCACCTCACCCTTAACACACAATGCATTCGTGTCGCTAAAGCGCTCTATTTGAGTATTGGTGGCAAAACACCATTCGATGAGAAAAGATGGCGTGATTATCCCCTGCTTTACACGATTAGGCAAAAAACCTTTTCTTCAAATCTAAATTTCAAATTAGAAAAGACCAAATTCATGATTATTTCTTATATTATGTGAACTAAATGTTAATTAAAAAGTGAAACGATTCGCTTTCTCAAAACATTTAAAATAAGTCACTTACAAATAAAAGTTATTATAGAGATAAATAGTGAGACAGCTCCCAATTTGATATTCATTATGAATTAAAATTCCTATTGATAATTACAGCATGATTATCTTAAAATGAATAAAACTTGACTCATTTACTTGGTTTTAAAATCTATATTTTCCAATAAAAATAATGATAATCATTTGATATTCCTTTTTATTAGCATCTAACAAACTAAAAATGCCATTGATGTAAAAACAATTTATAAAAAGCCGATCCACATCACACTTTATGGGTATAATTGCCTAAAACCCCCCTCTATATCAAATTTATGTTTCGCTATTCTCGCTATAATTCACAGCACGATAAGTCATTATTAGCTATTATATTATTTACTATTAAAAAAGAGATATTTTGCAGTTTAGCTTAGTGTGAAACTCAAAATTGAATAGCTAAGTATCAAAAGTATTTAACAGAATTTATCAATTTTACACTTGAACAATGGAGAAGCGCAGTGCAAACCTTCAATGCCGATTTAGCGATTATCGGGGCCGGGGGCGCAGGCTTACGTGCAGCGATTGCTGCCGCTGAAGCAAATCCCAATATCAAGATTGCTCTGATCTCAAAAGTTTACCCAATGCGTAGCCATACCGTGGCAGCAGAGGGAGGATCAGCCGCAGTCACTCAGGCTCATGACTCCTATGACTATCATTTTAATGATACCGTTGCAGGTGGTGACTGGCTTTGTGAGCAAGACGTTGTCGACTATTTCGTCGAACATTGCCCAACAGAGATGATCCAATTAGAACAGTGGGGCTGCCCGTGGAGCCGTAAACCAGATGGTTCAGTTAACGTTCGCCGTTTCGGTGGAATGAAAATTGAGCGTACTTGGTTTGCTGCCGACAAAACTGGCTTCCATATGCTCCATACTCTTTATCAGACATCATTAAAATATCCTCAAATTCAACGTTTTGATGAACATTTTGTTTTAGACATTATTGTTGATGAAGGCCAAGCTCGTGGTCTTGTTGCAATTAATATGATGGAAGGCACAAAAGTACAAATTCGTGCTAACTCGATCATTATGGCAACAGGCGGAGCAGGACGTGTTTATCGTTACAACACCAATGGCGGTATTGTAACAGGTGATGGTATGGGTATCGCATTCCGTCATGGCGTTCCTTTACGCGATATGGAATTTGTTCAATATCACCCAACAGGCCTTCCAGGCTCTGGTATCTTGATGACTGAAGGTTGCCGTGGTGAAGGTGGTATTCTTGTCAATAAAGATGGCTATCGCTATCTGCAAGATTACGGAATGGGTCCAGAAACACCACTGGGTAAACCTGAAAATAAATACATGGAACTGGGTCCGCGTGACAAAGTTTCTCAAGCATTCTGGCACGAATGGCGTGCAGGTCGCACCATCAGCACTCACCGTGGTGATGTTGTTTATCTGGATCTTCGCCATCTTGGTGCAGAAAAATTACATGAACGTCTGCCATTTATCTGTGAACTTGCAAAAGCGTACGTTGGTGTTGACCCAGTAAATGAGCCAATTCCTGTCCGCCCAACGGCTCACTATACAATGGGTGGTATCGAAACAGATCAAAATACAGAAACACGCATTAAAGGCCTATTTGCTGTCGGCGAATGTTCTTCTGTAGGCTTGCATGGTGCGAACCGTTTAGGTTCTAACTCACTAGCAGAATTAGTGGTATTTGGTCGCCTTGCGGGTGAACAAGCTGCTAAACATGCGGCTGAAGCAACACCTGCTAATGCAAACGCAATTGAAGCTCGCACTCGTGATATCGAAGATAATCTCACCAAGCTGATGAACCAAAAAGGAACTGAAAGCTGGTCGAAAATCCGTGATGAAATGGGCGAATCAATGGAAGAAGGTTGCGGTATCTACCGTACCCCTGAATTGATGCAAAAAACAGTCGATAAGATTGCAGAGCTGAAAGAACGCTTTAAAAATGTCGAAATCACTGACCATAGTAGCGTGTTCAATACCGATTTACTTTACACCATCGAACTTGGCTTTGGTTTAGATGTTGCTGAATGTATGGCTCATTCTGCATTAAATCGTAAAGAATCTCGTGGTGCTCACCAACGTCTAGACGAAGGCTGCACTGAACGTGATGATGTGAACTTCCTTAAACACACATTAGCATTCTTTAACCCTGAAGGTACTCCAAATCTTGAGTACAGTGATGTGAAAATCACCAAATCACAACCAGCTAAACGTGTTTATGGTGCCGAAGCTGAAGCTCAAGATAAGGCAAATAAGGAGAAAGCTAATGGATGATATGAAACACTTAAAAATGGAGATCATGCGTTACAATCCAGAAGTGGATAGCGCACCCCATTTAGTCGCGTATGACGTCCCTTACGATGAGCAAACTTCTTTATTAGATGCTTTAGGCTATATCAAAGATAATTTGGCGCCTGACCTTTCTTATCGTTGGTCTTGCCGTATGGCTATCTGTGGCTCTTGCGGCATGATGGTTGACAAAGTACCTAAACTGGCTTGTAAAACTTTCCTACGTGAATATCCACAAGGAATGAAAATAGAGCCATTAGGTAATTTCCCAATTGAGCGTGATCTGGTTGTCGATATGACACACTTTATTGAGCGCTTAGAGGCCATCAAACCTTACATCATTGGTAATGACCGTAAAGTTTCTGAAGGTCCAAATATACAGACACCGGCACAGATGGCGAAATACCATCAGTTCTCGGGTTGTATCAACTGTGGTCTGTGCTATGCCGCTTGCCCACAATTTGGTCTAAACCCAGAGTTCATCGGCCCTGCCGCGATTACCTTAGCAGAACGCTACAATCTCGATAACCGTGACCATGGCGCGAAAGAGCGTATGCCATTATTAAATGGTGATAACGGTGTCTGGAGCTGTACGTTTGTAGGTTACTGCTCTGAAGTCTGTCCTAAGCATGTCGACCCAGCAGCCGCTATTCAGCAGGGTAAAGTGGCTAGTGCGCAAGACTTTGTTATCGCCATGCTGAAGCCTCGATAAGGAGAATTGAAGTCATGACAACTAAACGTAAACCCTATGTCAGAGAAATGAAGGGCGATTGGTGGCAAAACCTCGGTTTCTACCGCTTTTATATCATGCGTGAGAGCACCTCTGTTCTTCAGGTCTGGTTTAGCCTTCTCGTTCTGTACGGGGTATTTGCGCTGAAAAATGGTCCAGAGTCTTGGGCTGGATTTGTCGGTTTTTTAAGTAACCCGATTATACTTATCATTAACGTAATCACATTGGCTGCAACGCTACTGCATACCACTACGTGGTTTAAATTAGCACCAAAAGCTGTTTCGGTTATTGTTAAAGATAAAAAGATGCCAGATGAACCTGTTGTTAAAGGCTTCTGGGCACTAACGATAGTAGTTACTGCGGCTATCTTAGCTATTGCGTTATTATTTTAATCTAAGGAGAATCTGATGAATCTAACGCCTAAACGTTCCGATGAACCGATTTTCTGGGGATTATTTGGTGCAGGTGGTATGTGGAGCGCCGTTATCGGCCCTGCAATTATTATTCTTTTGGGTATCTTGATCCCATTAGGTGTTGCACCAGAAATGCTAAGCTATGAACGCATTCTTGCCTTCAGCCAAAGCTTTATCGGACGTATTTTCTTATTACTGATGATTGTTCTACCAGTATGGTGTGGTATGCACCGTATTCACCATACATTGCACGATTTTAAAGTGCATGTCCCAGCAACTAAATGGGTTTTCTATGGTGGTTCAGCAATTATTAGTGTTATTGCTCTTATCGGTATCTTTACTCTGTAATTGCAAAGCTCGCTAAAAGACATACCCCATCGGTTATTCACCGCTGGGGTATTTTTTTGTTATTTTGATAAATTAATTCATTGCGATTCAAATTAATAAAACGATATTGATTACTTATTAAGTGTAATCTCAAGCCCCTGAATGAGAGCATTTAGACCAAATAAAAATGCCTGTATCCCATCGTCATTATCCATAATCTCAATTGCATCAGCCAGCAAAGGAGGCATGGACTCATCGACCGAAGTGTTTCGTTCTTTCACTGCCTCTGCATGTTCTTGCTGCTCTAAGACTGAGCCTAATGTAAAATGCCCAATAGCACTTATCGCATACAACCCAGATTTTAACGTAAAGCCACTATCAACCATAAACTGTAACTGTGCTTCTACCACAGAATATTGTTCCGGGCTTGGGCGTGTCCCTAAATGAACCTTTGCACCATCCCTATAACTTAATAATGCACGACGAAAGCTAAGCGCATTATTTCGCATAAATACCTGCCAAGTCTCATCCGAGCTTGGTAAGAAATGATCATGATGCCGCTTCAACATCTCCACAGCCAATGCATCTAATAATGTGCGTTTATTCTTAACATGCCAATATAAGGTTGGCTGTTCAATACCCAGCTTCTGGGCCAACTTGCGCGTTGTTAAGCCATCCATCCCTACTTCATTAAGCAAGTCGAGCGCTACTGCAATAATGGTTTCTTTATCAAGTCTAGCCATGACTTTCCCCTATTTATTTATTGACACTCTATCATTGATAGGGATATATTCCAACTCTATCAATGATAGAGATGATTATAATGAATAAATCTGCGAGTATTGCTCTAATAATTACAGCCCTAGATGCAATAGGTATCGGGCTAATCATGCCAGTATTACCGACTTTACTGCGTGAATATGTGGCAAATGAAACTTTGGCTAACCATTACGGTATCCTTTTAGCGTTATACGCTGTTATGCAAGTTATTTTTGCTCCAATATTGGGAAAATGGTCAGATAAATTTGGTCGTAGGCCAGTACTATTGCTTTCTTTAATCGGCGCTACGCTTGATTACACATTATTGGCATTATCAAGCTC
Organism: Providencia sp. Je.9.19; assembly: GCF_051129765.1. Taxonomy (NCBI): domain Bacteria; kingdom Pseudomonadati; phylum Pseudomonadota; class Gammaproteobacteria; order Enterobacterales; family Morganellaceae; genus Providencia; species Providencia sp. Je.9.19. The sequence continues at coordinate 413,191 of NZ_JBCPSS010000002.1, read as the reverse complement.
GTTATGGATGCTGTATCTTGGTCGAACTATTGCAGGAATTACTGGTGCGACAGGTGCTGTAGCAGCTTCTATCATTGCTGATGCTACAACTGTAAAAGATAGAACAACATGGTTTGGCCGCCTAGGTGCTGCATTTGGTGTAGGGTTAATCGCAGGTCCCGCTATAGGTGGATTCGCAGGACAATATTCCCCTCATCTCCCATTTTTAATTGCTGCTATTTTAAACATATGTGTTTTTGTTGCTGTGTTTATTTTTTTTAAAGGAAAAAAAATAAACCTCGATTTAGAACAACAAAATATTCACGATACCAATGAAAGTTCCCCCATAAAAACACCTTTTTCTACTCTAATTAAACCGATTATATTATTGCTATTTATTTTTTTTATCGCCCAATTAATCGGACAAATACCAGCAACAATTTGGGTATTATTTACAGAAAGTCGTTTTCAATGGAATAGCATTGAAGTTGGTCTTTCTCTTGCTGGCTTAGGTATTATGCATGCTTTATTTCAAGCTTTTATTGCAGGATTTCTAACACGAAAATTTAATGAAAAGATCACTATAATCATTGGATTCATTTCTGATGGTATCGCATTTATTTTACTGTCATTAATCACTCAAGGGTGGATGATTTATCCAACACTAATTTTGCTAGCTGGAGGTGGAATTGCGCTTCCCGCCTTACAAGGACTTGTATCAACCCAAGTTAATCAAGGCAGCCAAGGTAAGCTACAAGGTATTTTAGTCAGTTTAACCAACTTAACGGGGATTATTGGTCCACTATTATTTAGTTTTATTTTTGGAAAAACATTAGCTCTATGGGATGGTTGGCTGTGGTTAATAGGTTCAATACTCTACGTTGGTCTGATCATTATTTATGCTCTTTATAGTAAAAATACCGTAAAGACTCAGCGGCAATGGCTAATAAACCAAACCCACTAATTTGAATCAATTTTCAGATATATCACTCAGGTGTTATGATAGTTTCTAATTACCTTATTTTATTCACTGAGTTGTACTAATAACGATATTAAGAGCCGAAGACATGACAATACAATCCAAGAAACCAAGAACAAAACCTGCAGAAGAACGACTGGATGATCTTATGAATTCGGCTGAAAAACTTTTTTTATCAAAAGGTTTTGTAAATACAACAGTGAGTGAAATTGTGTTGTCAGCAGATGTTGCAAAAGGGACTTTCTATCATTATTTTCAATCAAAAAATGATATTATGGAAGGACTTCGTACCCGTTATATGGATTGGTATTTAGGTAATATCGAAAATTATCTCATAAAACAAGAAACAGCCTCATCTAAATTAAAATCTTGGTGTGAAAATAGCGTTAAATACTATGTTGAAAAACAGCAAATCCACAATATGCTTTTTCATGATGAATATCATGGTCGCGCAAATAACCACGAAGAAAGGGCTGTCTGGCAAATAAAAGAAATTTTAGCGCTTGGTGAAAAAAACAAAGAGTGGCATCCGCTCCCCCTTAATTTAATGGCGACAATGATTTACCATTCCATGCATGCAGCTGTTGATAATTTATCCACTAGCGACGAATATGATCAATACAATTTAGGGGATTTACTATACCAACGCTTTATAAAATTTTTAAGTTAATTTATTTCGAAAGTAGAACCATTAGAGTTATTCTAATAGTATTAGCTAATTAAAATAGCAATAAAGTACACCTTAAATTTAAGATAAACACCCCCAAAAAATCATTTAATTATTTGAGGGTGTTAAACCTACTAATTTAATTCTAGTGATTTAGACTTCGGAAGCCAATAAGAAATAAAAAAAGCCAAACCACATATAGCAATAAACCCACCGACGAAAGCCAAGTTAAAATCACTTAAATAATTAACCATCAATGGTGTTATTCCACCAAGAAATGCAGCTGAACAATTATAACCAATTCCCAATATAGTCACTTGCCCATTTGAATAGTCCGCTAATACAGCAGATAAATTACATAATATCATTGAGGAATAAATAGTCATTAGTAACTGAGAAAGAAGAATGAAAAACAAAATATCACTATTTAATACAAAATAAAGTGGAGCTGAGAATAAAATCATACCCATCACTCCAGCTTTAAAAACTTTTATTGATGAACTATATTTATCTGTCCACCACCCACAAAATGTCATAAATATTAATAATAAACCAGATAAAGATATAGCATATATATTTTTATATTCACCTATCTTTAAGTATTCGAGTATCAAAGAAGTGGAAATATTTTGTGCATAAAAAATAACAGTACCAGGAATAGTCAGTAAAATAACATGAAACACTAAATACCAATTAATTTTATATAATTTATTACTCATAGTTGGTTGACTAGGTAGTTTACTTCTAAACCAAAAACTTACGGCTATATTAATCACACCTAAAAATAAAGGAATTCGCCAACCTATAGACTGCATAGTTTCTTCATCAAGATTACTTTGAAGTGTAAGAACTAACCCTAATGATATAATGATACCAAGAACAGAACTACCAACCGCCATTGATGAAACCCGTCCACGTTCATTATTTTTTGCACTATTAAGTAAATAAATCACTAAAGAAGGAAATTCCCCCGCAAAGCTAAAAGAAAGTGCTAATTGTAAAATAAGAATAACCAATGGAGTATATGTGCCTAATAACTGAATAGGTAAAAGGGCCATGCACAACGTTGCTGTACCTGTTATTAAGCTCGTTAAAACTAATGCCGATTTTTTACCTGCATTATCTGCATAACGACCTATCACATACCCACCTATTGGTCGAATTAAAAATCGTAATGCAAATCATTTCTGTTGCCTGTACATATCCCAATCGTTCTAACTCAGCACTTAAATATATAGAAATAGCAGCGAAAACTGCAATATCGTAATATTCAAGTGTATTTCCTAATGCAGCACCAAATCTTAACTTCCATTTCATAACATTTCCTTGTTATATTCCATTTCACTTTTTTAATTTAAATTAAATAAAAAATATCAATAGATATCTATGGATAACTAACTAAAGTTTCCAAGCAAGCTAGCGTAATGCCATTTTCTTTTAAAGCATTAAATAAACTGCTTGAAGATGCATGAGGGCAATTAAGTTTTTCTTTAATACGTAGAATGCGTTTGTGTTCACAGGCTTCTGAACATCCTTGAATATAACTAATTTCTTTAACCTTACAATGAGATAATAATAACCGAATAGTTATGATCTCTTTACGAGTGAATCGAATATTACCGAAACGCATATATTGATGGATATCTAATGGTTCAACCTCCTGTAACTCTTGATTTCCAATTGATTCTATTGGCAAAACTATATTTTCTCTTTGTGGCAATATAACACTATCATCCTTTTTCCATGTACTATGTGCATAATCCGATACTATAGGCCGGCATTTATAAATTGCTATCATGTCTTTTATTGATAGTTTTTTCTTTGAATTTATTGATGTTATTTCATAAACACCTCCATACTTAGTACAAAAATCTACTTTTAAAGCATTTTTATTTGATTTAGCCAAAGTGTTTTTATAAGAATTTGAATAATTAGCCCAATACTGAATTCCTGATGAAAGTCTTTCACTAATTATTTTATCTAAATCATCATCCCAATACATTAGCAACCATTCATAATTATTAGAAATTATACTAATTTCTTTATTTAAAATATCAATTCTAGAAAAAGAAAGATCAATATCATTCCAATCAAAATAATTAGAGAATAAACTCGATAAATTAGCACAAGATTTTTCTAAAAACTTGCTTTTAACATCCATAAGATTAACCTTAACATTGATTGTTTTTAAGTGACCACTTAAATTAATTAAGCATAAAAGTTCAAATCAATATATTTTTATCACATCAAAATAAACATTAAAAGGTTAGTTTAATATAACTATTAAAAAATAAACTTACCGTTTACATTAATAAGTAAAATTCAGTTAAAAATGTGAAAGTTAATTTCACATTAATTATAGAACATATTTAATTAACTATTAATTATTGGAGAACATATGAAACCCGATTGGCATCCTGCGGATATCATTGCCGCAATAAGAAAAAAAGGCTCAACTTTGTCAGCGATATCTCGATCTGCAGGTTTAAATTCAGCCACACTTAGTAATGCCCTTTCAAGGCGCTGGCCTAAAGGAGAAAGAATTATTGCAGAATTTTTAGAGATAAATCCAGCTGAAATATGGCCATCACGTTATATAAAAAAATAAATTTTGAATTATGATGATAAATAATATTAAGCTAAATATAAACGGGCATTAAAGCTGCCCGTTTATTAATTTTAAATGATTAACTCGATACTTTCAGTCCAATTAGGCCCACGACTATTAAGCCTAAACTCAGCAAACGAAATATATTCGCTGACTCGCCCAAGAAAATAATACCGACAATTGCGGTACCAACTGCACCAATTCCTGTCCAGATTGCATAAGCTGTTCCAGCTGGCAAATCACGCATTGCATAGGCTAACAGTCCCATACTTGCAATAATGGCAACAATAGTAATGATACTTGGTGTGAGTCGAGTGAAACCGTGGGTATATTTTAATCCAATCGCCCAAACGATTTCTAATAGACCAGCGAATAAGAGGATGATCCAGGCCATTGCCAATTCTCCTGTAAACTACTCAGGGTCGTCCCCATTATTTGAACGCGATTCAGGTCGTCCTGAACACGATTGATTTGAGTATTGATTATAAACGTTCGTGTTCTAAGACTCAAGCCATGCAAAATAACATATAAGTCCAAATCAGTGACGGTAATTAACCTATTTATACTTTATTTTATCATCTAGCACAGTTGTCATCGCACTCTTGTATCACCAAGGGTAAAGTAGAAAGCATAATGTCGATTATTATTGAGAAAATAGCATGAGTTTCAAAGATATATTACTCGCCCTTTGCGTGGTGATTATTTGGGGCGTTAACTTTGTCATTATCAAACTTGGGGTCACCGCCTTACCACCACTATTACTTGGTGCCTTACGTTTTGCTTTTGTCGCATTTCCTGCAATTTTTATTTTTAAACGACCTAAAATTCCCTTTAAATTGCTGTTGTTATATGGGCTAACTATCAGCTTTGGGCAGTTTGCATTTCTTTTTAGTGCCATTAGAGTCGGAATGCCAGCTGGAATCACCTCTGTCATTCTTCAGTCCCAAGCCTTTTTTACTCTACTATTAGGGGCTATGATTTTAAAAGAATCCCTTCAAGCCACTCATTTTATTGGTATGTTTATTGCTATTACGGGACTCACTGTTTTAGCCAATGGAGCCACCTCTGGCGGGCTAGATGATATTCCATTCCTTGGGCTAATGTTTACATTAATTGCCGGATTATCATGGGCATGTGGAAATATCACCAATAGAATTATTATGCAAAACCAAGGTGAAAATAAGTGTAGTGCTCTCTCTCTTGTTAGTTGGAGTGCTCTAATTCCAATTATTCCATTTTTGCTGTGCTCATGGATTTTTGAAGGTGAAGAGGCAATCGTTGAAGGGCTATCCTCTTTCAATTGGTCAATATTTGGCGTGATCCTATATCTTGCCTACTTATCAACTTTTATTGGCTATGGGCTATGGGGTGTACTGCTAGGACGTTACGAAGCATGGCGAGTTGCTCCCTTCTCGCTTCTCGTTCCCGTTTTTGGATTGAGTAGTAGTGCATTATTCCTTGGTGAACATATCAATAGCATACAAATTGCTGGCCTCATCTTGATTATGTTAGGTCTTATTATGACGCTTTTTGGTAAAAAAATAATCCAACGCTTAAGACAGGCTTAAATCTACATATTGAAATACCGGAAGTTTTATCTTCCGGTTTCTTTTTATGAATACCAAATATTCCCGCATTTTTAATCAAAGAAACAAAAGATCGAATTAGATTTAAATATTGAAATAATTAATATTTTCAGACTTTAACCTTATACCCATTTGTTTTCATAGTCACAATCCGAATAAAATCCAATAATTTACCCTTATTTAGTGATATGAACTGCAATTATTAAATTTACTTACAAGTTTCAACTTGGTGTCTCGTTTTAGCTACTTTTCCTTTCCTCTAAGTATGGTTATACCTTTCACAGTTTTACTTAAATTAATAATAAAAAACCAATAAATTAATAGACGGGGATAGCTATGGGTAAACAATTGATATGGATTGCTCTCGCTCTGCTTGGCGCTTTTTCGCTAGGTTATGTAGCCTTAAATCGTGGTGAACAGATAAACGCACTGTGGATTGTTGTTGCCGCAGTCTGCGTTTATCTTATCGCATATCGTTATTATGGTATTTTTATTGCCAAGAAAGTGCTTCAAGTTGACGAAACGCGCATGACACCTGCAATTCGTCATAATGATGGGCTTGATTACGTTCCAACAGATAAAAAAGTTTTATTTGGTCACCATTTTGCCGCAATCGCCGGTGCAGGCCCTTTAGTCGGCCCTGTGCTTGCTGCGCAGATGGGTTATCTCCCCGGCATGTTATGGCTGCTTGCTGGTGTTGTGCTTGCGGGTGCGGTTCAAGATTTTATGGTGTTATTTGTATCAACACGCCGTGATGGCCGTTCTTTAGGCGAGTTAGTTAAAGAGGAAATGGGCAATACCGCGGGAATTCTCGCACTCATCGCCTGTTTTATGATTATGGTCATCATTCTAGCCGTTCTCGCCATGATTGTTGTAAAAGCTTTAACTCATAGCCCTTGGGGAACTTATACAGTTGCATTTACTATCCCTCTCGCTATTTTTATGGGAATTTATACACGTTATATTCGTCCCGGACGTATTGGCGAAGTTTCCATAATCGGTTTAGTCTTTTTAATCTTCGCAATTATCTCTGGAGGCTGGATAGCCGAAAGCGAAACATGGGCTCCTTACTTTGATTATACAGGTGTACAACTAACGTGGATGCTAGTTGGCTATGGCTTTGTTGCTGCTGTTTTACCTGTATGGCTATTGCTTGCACCGCGAGACTATCTTTCTACCTTCTTAAAAATCGGTACAATTATTGGTCTTGCTATTGGTATTTTAATTTTAAATCCTAGCCTGCAAATGCCCGCATTAACTAAATATATTGATGGTACAGGCCCTGTTTGGGCGGGCGACCTTTTCCCATTCTTATTTATCACCATTGCTTGTGGCGCAGTTTCTGGTTTCCATGCATTAATAGCATCAGGCACCACACCGAAAATGCTCGCTAATGAAAATCAAGCCTGCTTTATCGGTTATGGTGGCATGTTAATGGAGTCATTTGTCGCTATCATGGCATTGGTCGCAGCTTGTGTGATTGACCCTGGTGTTTATTTTGCTATGAATAGTCCAATGGCAATGCTTGCACCTGCTGGAACACAAGATGTCGTGGTATCAGCTGCTCAAGTTGTTAGTAGTTGGGGTTTTCAAATCACACCTGATCAATTACATCAAATAGCCAATGATGTCGGAGAAAGCAGTATTATTTCTCGCGCAGGAGGAGCACCAACACTCGCTGTCGGTATGGCTTACATTCTACACGGTGCATTAGGCGGGTTGATGAACGTGGCATTCTGGTATCACTTTGCCATTTTATTTGAAGCCTTATTTATTCTTACCGCTGTTGATGCAGGTACCCGTGCTGCGCGCTTTATGTTACAAGATTTGCTGGGTGTTATTTCCCCGTCCTTGAAACGAACCGATTCGCTACCTGCTAATCTAATGGCAACCGCATTATGTGTACTTGCTTGGGGCTATTTCCTTCATCAAGGTGTCGTTGACCCACTTGGCGGTATCAATACCTTATGGCCGCTGTTTGGTATTGCCAACCAAATGCTCGCAGGTATGGCATTAATGCTATGTGCAGTTGTGCTATTCAAAATGAAGCGTCAAAGATATGCGTGGGTAGCCTTGGTACCAACATCTTGGTTATTGATTTGTACCATGACTGCTGGCTGGCAAAAAACCTTCAGCGAAGATGCTCGTGTTGGCTTCTTAGCTGTAGCAAATAAATTCCAAGCAATGATTGATAGCGGTAATATTCCTGTGCAGTATACTGAATCACAATTGAATCAGTTAATATTCAATAACCGATTAGATGCAGGCTTAACCATATTCTTTATGATTGTCGTCGTCTTCTTAGCGCTATTCTCAATACGTACCGCGCTAAAAGCATTGAAGTCTGATGAACCAACTGCTAATGAGGTTCCTTATGAGCCAATGCCAGCAAACTATAAAGATATCGTGGCCAATACACGCCATCATTAAGTTGGTTATCAATAATTAAATTGTATGCGACAAAAAAGTCGATATCTAAAATAATTCGTGCTGCAGCTAGGCGGCAAATGAAGTTATCCTTAGGAGCAACATAAGTATGTGACTAAGGTAGCTGAGCGAAGCCAACAACGCTACAACACAACATATGGCAGGGTCATCCTCTAAATAGTTTGTGTTGCAGCTAGGCGGTAAGCGAGGATATCCTTAGAATCATACACAAGTATGTGACTAAGGTAGCTGAGCGAAGCCAACAACGCTACGACACATGACAGAGATATCCTCTAAATAGTTTGTGTTGTAGCTAGGCGGCAAACGAGGATATCCTTAGGAGCATACACAAGTATGTGACTAAGGTAGCTGAGCGAAGCCAACAACGCTACAACACAAAATATGACGAGGATACAAAATGTTTGGAGCACTGGGTAATGCAGCACGCTATCTAGGCCAAGCGGCAAAAATGATGGTCGGTATCCCTGATTATGATAACTATGTTGCACATATGCAGGTAACTCATCCCGATCAAACACCGATGACCTACGAAGAGTTTTTCAAAGAACGGCAAGATGCGCGCTATGGCGGTAAGGGTGGGCCCAAATGTTGTTAATGCTCACTAGTTGAATTTTAAACATAAAAAAGCCGTGATATTGAAGCCACGGCTTTTTGTCTTTCAATTCGATCGTGAAAAATTATTTTACGCGTGAAACGTATTCACCTGAACGCGTATCAACTTTGATAATTTCACCGATTTGAACAAATAGAGGAACCTTAACTACTGCGCCTGTGCTCAGCGTTGCTGGTTTACCACCTGTACCTGCTGTATCACCCTTCAGACCTGGATCTGTATCTGTGATTTCTAATTCAACAAAGTTTGGTGGTGTCACTGAAATTGGACGACCATCCCACAGTGTTAAAATACATTCAGCTTGATCAACTAACCATTTAGCGTTATCGCCAACGGTTTTTTCATCTGCCGCTAACTGTTCGAAAGTCTCGTTATTCATGAAATGCCAGAACTCACCATCGTTATAAAGGTAAGTTAAGTTCATATCCATGACATCCGCACCTTCTGCAGAATCAGTAGATTTAAATGTTTTTTCCAACAATTTGTTAGAAATCAGTTTACGAAGACGCACACGTGCGAACGCTTGACCTTTACCCGGTTTAACAAATTCACTTTCAAGAACGACACAAGGCTCACCATCTAACATGATTTTAAGACCTGAGCGGAATTCATTGGTACTATAAGTAGCCATGGAGATCCTCTAATTTATAAACTAAAAATGGCATAGCCAAAAAATGGTCGATATTATAACTCAAAATACCCCATCCAGAGAAGTCTGGATACAACAACTTGCCGAAGCAATCACGGATCCTGATGAATTGCTGCAAATATTAAACTTGGAAAGCCACCAACCATCGAAAGAAGGTCATAGTGCACGTCAGTTATTTCCACTACGTGTTCCTCATCCTTTTGTCTCTAGAATGAAAAAAGGCGATCCATTAGACCCTCTACTATTGCAAGTATTAACCGCAAAAGCAGAGTTCGATGTACATCCCGGCTTTTCTGTTGATCCACTGGAAGAGCAAGATAATGCGATCCCAAGTTTACTGCATAAATACCACAATCGCGCATTAATGCTGGTTAAAGGTGGCTGTGCAGTAAACTGCCGCTACTGTTTTCGCAGGCATTTTCCTTATGGAGATAATAAGGGAAATAAAAATAACTGGTTAGTGGCGATGGATTATATAAAAAATCACGCTGAACTCAATGAAATCATCTTCTCAGGTGGTGATCCTTTGATGGCAAAAGACAGTGAGCTCGATTGGCTGATTAGCCAACTTGAATCTATTGAGCATATTAAGCGCCTTAGAATTCACTCTCGTTTGCCGGTTGTTATCCCTGAACGTATCACTGATGCCTTGTGTGATAGGCTGGCAAACTCACGCCTACAAGTCATTATGGTGACTCACGTTAATCATGCCAACGAAATTGATGCAGACTTTAGTGCTGCGATGCAAAAGCTTAAAAACGCAAAAGTCACTTTATTAAACCAAAGCGTCTTACTACGCCAAGTTAATGATAATGTCACCGCGCTAGCTAATCTAAGTAATGCCTTATTTGATGCCGGAATTTTACCCTACTACTTACATGTGCTGGATAAAGTACAAGGCGCTGCGCACTTTCTCGTGAGCGATCAAGAAGCTAGGCAGCTTATCCAACAGCTACTTAGTCGAGTTTCGGGATATCTAGTACCCAAGCTTGCGCGGGAAATTGGAGGAGAGCCAAGTAAAACACTACTCGACCTCAATTTAAGGCAAAATTAAAATTGAAAAACGCCCGAATTACTGAAAACTATTGAGTAATCCAAAATCAAATAGTTTCAATCGGGCGTTATTAATTCATTTTAAGGGCACTTATAAACTTGACCAATCATTTTACTGTCTACGGGTATGAAACTAGAAAGAATGGTTTCACTCGGGCTAGTTGCGCCAAAAATCACATTACCACCCATTGCTGCTGCTTTATTACGTAAATCGTTAGCAGCACTGCGCATAGCGCTAGATTCATTATTCACACCACTCAACCAGTTGCTTTGAGTCCCTGCGACCTGACCAAGAAGCTGGCAATCACTTCCAGGTTGATTTTCAACAAAACGAACTTGTGAGCCTGCTGAAGATAAATTAGTGGTTGTCGTACAACCTGCTAACAGCAGCAATGCAGCAGCACCAAGCAATACTTTAATTCGCATGTTTTCCCTCATTATTCATTATGTTTTTGCAGCTGGTTTGAAAATGCCTTTAGTTAATATCGTCCAATCATTTGTTTTATAACTCTATTTTATGAAATACTTAGATTTTCATCTACATTTCTAAACAGCGATAGAGTCAAAATTCACACCCTATTGGGCGATAAAATTCGAATGTCGTTAACGCGCTAACTAAAAGTAATCAATATTCACGTTTTCATATACCATCAGTCGAATAGAGTTTACCACAAAACCACCAATACACCCTGTTCTGTTCTTTACTTATTTAGACCATTTTTTACCTTACGCTAAATATAACCTGATGCACTACCTTTGCGCAAAAATAATTGCAAAGCACAATTGTTAGCAATAAAAAAACCGGCATCGCTAGGTAAACTAACAATGCCGGTCTTATTAGGCTTCACCATCTCTAGTGTCATCCACTAGAGCGATTGGAGCATAATGCAGCCAAATGGCTTACATCATACCGCCCATTCCACCCATTCCGCCCATACCGCCTGCACCTAAATCAGATGCATCTGATTTTGGCAGATCAGTAACCATAGCTTCTGTAGTGATCATCAGGCCTGCGATAGAACCTGCAAATTGCAGCGCTGAACGTGCAACTTTAGTTGGGTCCAAAATACCCATAGCAATCATATCGCCATAAGTATCAGTTGCCGCGTTGTAACCTTCGTTGCCTTTAGAAGCTTTAACGTTGTTAACAACCACAGACGCTTCAGCACCTGCGTTAGTTACGATTTGACGCATTGGTGATTCCATTGCACGTAATGCAACACGGATACCAACGGTTTGATCTTCGTTATCGCCTTTCATGCCTTCAAGCTTAGCAGCAACACGAACCAGTGCAGTACCACCACCAGCAACAACGCCTTCTTCTACTGCTGCGCGAGTTGCATGCAGAGCATCATCAACACGAGCACGTTTTTCTTTCATTTCAACTTCAGTTGCTGCACCGACTTTAATGACTGCAACGCCGCCAGCTAATTTAGCCACACGCTCTTGCAGTTTTTCACGGTCATAATCTGAGGTTGATTCTTCGATCTGTTGACGGATTTGAGCAACACGTCCTGCAATAGTCGCTTCATCACCAACACCATCGATGATAATAGTGGTATCTTTATTAATAACGATACGTTTTGCTTGACCCAAATCTTCTAATGTTGCTTTTTCAAGCTCCATACCGATTTCTTCAGAGATCACAGTCGCGTTAGTCAATACAGCGATATCTTGCAGCATTGCTTTACGACGATCACCAAAACCAGGGGCTTTAACTGCGGCTACTTTCACGATGCCACGCATAGTATTAACAACCAAAGTTGCCAACGCTTCGCCTTCAACATCTTCTGCAACAATCAGAAGTGGTTTGCTTGCTTTCGCAACGCCTTCTAATACTGGCAATAATTCACGAATGTTAGAGATTTTTTTATCAACTAACAGGATGAATGGGTTTTCCAGCTCAACTGCGCCTGTTTCAGGTTTGTTGATGAAATAAGGAGACAGGTAACCGCGATCGAACTGCATACCTTCAACAACATCCAGCTCATCTTCCAGACCAGTACCTTCTTCAACAGTGATAACGCCTTCTTTGCCGACTTTATCCATTGCTTCTGCGATTAATTTACCAACGGTTTCGTCAGAGTTCGCAGAAATAGTACCAACCTGTGCGATTGATTTAGTATCTGAACATGGAACAGAAAGCGCTTTAAGCTCTTCAACTGCTGCAATAACGGCTTTATCGATACCGCGTTTCAAATCCATCGGGTTCATACCCGCAGCAACCGCTTTCAAGCCTTCAGTGATGATAGCTTGAGCAAGAACTGTTGCAGTTGTTGTACCGTCACCCGCTGCATCGTTAGCTTTAGATGCAACTTCTTTCAGCATCTGAGCACCCATGTTTTCGAATTTATCTTCTAATTCAATTTCACGTGCAACAGAAACACCATCTTTAGTGATAACAGGTGAGCCAAAAGATTTATCTAAAACTACGTTGCGGCCTTTAGGACCTAAAGTTACTTTTACTGCATCAGCAAGAATATTCACACCACGAAGCATTTTCGTACGTGCATCACTACCAAATTTAACGTCTTTAGCTGCCATTATCTCTTTCCTTCAAATTCTTTTCGTTAGTTGAGAAGTTTTAAGTGAAAATTACGCTTCAACAATCGCCAGAATATCGCTTTCTGACATGATCAACACTTCTTGATTGTCGATTTTTTCAGCTTTCACGCCATAACCGTCGTTAAAAATCACGATATCGCCAACTTTAACATCCAGTGCTTTAATTTCACCATTTTCAAGGATGCGACCGTGGCCTACTGCAAGGACTTCACCACGAGTAGATTTACCCGCTGCAGTTCCCGTTAAAACAATTCCACCCGCAGATTTTGATTCAACTTCTTTACGTTTAACGATGACACGGTCATGCAATGGACGAATTTTCATTAATAGTTCTCCTGTAAACAAAGTCCACACTAGGTAACGGACGATACCAGTATGTCTCAAATAAACTAGTACCCTGTTTGAACAGATTGGGGCTAGCGGAAGAGACTTCAAGGGGGGAGATAAAAATTTTTTGTTTTTATCTCCCCTATAAATAAAGAAAATTAATTCTTCGAGCGAGGGTCTTTATCTGAATCTGTCGATTTATTCGAACCATCGATAGTATCTGAATTATCAATAGTATAAGAAGCATCATCCTGCTTACGTTGAAATTCACCTTCAAAAACATCACCATTTTGTGGATGGCTTCTACCTGGATTATTAAAGCCATTTCCAGGCTGATAAAAACGAATATGTGGGATCAACCGCATGACGAATAATTTTTGAACAGGGGGTAGCAGTAATAGCAGACCAATAAAGTCAGTAAAAAAGCCTGGCACAATTAATAAAAAGCCCGCTAATACTAGCGCAACACTTTTAATCATTTCAGCCGCAGGACTTTCACCAGAAACTAATTTTTGCTGAATCTGCATAACATTTTTCATACCTTGATTCTTCACCAAGGAAACCCCTAAACAAGAGGTAAGAACAACCAAAAGGAGTGTCATTAACACGCCAACTTCAGTAGCAACTCGGACAAATATGACTGACTCAATGTAAATGAGAAGACATATCAATATTAGTGGTAACCAGCGCACAAGTTCTCCTTTATTTCAATAAGCTATCAACTATTTAATGCCTCTAGGGAAACCTTTGTGAACTGCATCTAAGAGACAACGTTCAATATTCGCTTTTTTCTTTAGTATAGCCATAATAATTGGGATGAATATAACGTATTTCAACTGTTGGTTTTTTTTAGTTAGTAGCACTTATCTGTGACTCAGATCACACATCGTGAAATCTGTTTCATAAATCAAACTATATAGTGATCTAGGTTCAAGGCATTATCTGTGTAAAAGCATATGATCTACCCATAAATCAGTAGAACATAATGCTGACAACGGAGTAATAGGTGTTAACCACCTGCAAAGTTTTGTTTCACGGTATATATATTTTTTTTAGAAGCGCATAAAACGGACAGTAACTGTAATCTAATTAAGAAGGTTCTCATGTCAAACAATTTTCGTATCGAAGAAGACCTGTTAGGTAAGAAAGAAGTTCCAGCAGATGCCTATTATGGTGTTCATACTCTACGTGCGATTGAAAACTTTTATATAAGTGACCGCACCATCAATGATGTCCCAGAGTTTATCCGTGGCATGGTTATGGTAAAAAAAGCCGCCGCTTTAGCTAATAAAGAGCAACACACTATTCCGCGTAGTATTGCGGAAACTATCATCAAAGCATGTGATGTGATTTTGAACGATGGTAAATGTATGGACCAGTTCCCTGTTGACGTATTCCAAGGTGGTGCGGGTACATCACTCAACATGAATACCAACGAAGTTCTGGCAAACATTGGTCTTGAACTAATGGGTCATAAGAAAGGGGAATATGAGTTCCTAAACCCAAATGACCATTTGAATAAAAGCCAATCTACCAACGATGCATACCCTACCGGGTTCCGTATCGCAGTGTACAACTCTGTATTAAAATTAATTGAATCTGTTACTTACCTGAAAAAAGGTTTCGAAAGAAAAGCAGAAGAATACAAAGACATTCTGAAAATGGGTCGTACCCAGTTGCAGGATGCTGTTCCAATGACTGTTGGTCAAGAATTCCATGCTTTTGCAACTCTTTTAAAAGAAGAAGAGAAAAACTTAAAACGCAGCATCGATTTACTGCTTGAAGTTAACTTAGGTGCAACGGCTATCGGTACTGGTCTGAATACTGCTCCTGGTTATCAAAAACTTGCAGTTGAGAAATTAGCTGAGGTTACAGGCCTAGCTTGTGTTCCAGCAGAAGACCTCATCGAAGCAACATCTGACTGTGGTGCTTACATTACCGTTCATGCGGCATTGAAACGTCTTGCAGTTAAATTGTCTAAAATCTGTAATGACTTACGTTTGTTGTCTTCAGGTCCACGTACTGGATTGAAAGAAATTAATCTGCCAGAATTACAAGCAGGTTCTTCAATCATGCCAGCAAAAGTTAACCCTGTTATTCCAGAAGTTGTGAACCAAGCTTGCTTTAAAGTTATGGGTAACGATATTTGCGTAATGATGGCAGCAGAAGCTGGTCAGTTGCAGTTAAACGTTATGGAACCAGCAATTGGTCAAGCAATGTTTGAATCAATTTCGCTGCTAAATAACGCTTGTCGCAACCTCGTCGAAAAATGCGTCGATGGCATCACAGTGAATAAAGAAATCTGTGAAGCATTCGTGTTTAACTCTATCGGTATCGTCACTTACTTAAACCCATTCATCGGTCACCATAATGGTGATATCGTGGGTAAAATTTGTGCTGAAACAGGTAAAAGTGTCCGCGAAGTCGTACTTGAGCGTGGTCTACTGACTGAAGCTGAATTGGATGATATTTTCTCTGTTGAGAACTTAAAACACCCAGCTTACAAAGCAAAAAGATTTGATGACTAAAAATAGATGCAAATCATAAATAATACTTAAAAATAAAGGCACGCCTCTCATTAGAAAGCGTGCCTTTTTTGATTAATGCACATACAAAAAATTAACATAATATTTTCATAATTTTAATTTTCATTTTATCGAGGAGTAAGCACTATGTTAGCCGTAGAATTTATTATTGTTCTGCTGGCCATTTTTTTGGGGGCCCGTCTTGGTGGGATAGGTATCGGCTTTGCCGGTGGCCTAGGTGTTTTGGTACTCGCAGCTATTGGCGTGAAACCGGGCACAATTCCATTTGACGTAATCTCTATTATCATGGCTGTTATCGCTGCCATCTCTGCAATGCAAATTGCAGGTGGTCTCGATTATTTGGTTGCTCAAACAGAAAAATTATTACGTCGTAATCCAAAATACATCACGATCCTAGCCCCTATCGTGACTTATTTTCTGACGCTATTTGCAGGTACAGGTAATATTTCATTAGCAACACTACCTGTTATTGCTGAAGTTGCGAAAGAGCAAGGTGTGAAACCATGTCGTCCACTATCTACCGCCGTAGTTGCAGCGCAGATAGGTATCACTGCATCACCAATTTCTGCAGCAGTTGTCTATATGGCCTCTGTTATGGAAAATCCAGCAATGATGGGTGCAGGTAACACTGTCAGCTACATCACGCTATTAGGGATTTTATTGCCATCAACATTCCTTGCGATTATTTTGATGTCATTCATCATCTCTTGGACTTTCAACTCTAAACTTTCTGATGACCCAATCTATCAAAAACGTTTAGCTGAAGGTTTAGTTGAACTACGTGGTAGTCAAGTAAAAGAAATCAAAGACGGTGCTAAAGCCTCTGTTCTACTATTTCTATTAGGTGTTGTGAGTGTCGTTGCTTATGCAATCATTAACAGCCCAAGTTTAGGGATCGTTGAAACACCGTTGATGAATACGACGAATGCCATTTTGATCATCATGTTAACTGTTGCAACACTGATCACTGTACTGTGCCGTGTCAATACGGATGCTATCCTCAACTCAAGTACATTTAAAGCAGGTATGAGTGCATGTATCTGTATCTTAGGTGTGGCTTGGTTAGGTGATACTTTCGTACAACATAACTTAGACTGGATCAAAGCAACTGCGGGTGACCTAATCCACGAACACTCTTGGATGTTAGCAGTTATTTTCTTCTTCTGTTCAGCTCTTCTTTATTCACAAGCTGCAACTGCTAAAGCACTGATGCCAATGGCATTAGCACTGCATGTTAGCCCACTGACTGCCATCGCTTCTTTTGCAGCGGTATCAGGCCTGTTCATTCTGCCAACTTACCCAACACTTGTTGCGGCGGTTCAAATGGATGATACCGGGACAACACGTATTGGTCGCTTAGTCTTTAACCACCCATTCTTTATACCAGGTACTATCGCCGTTGCATTAGCCGTTACATTCGGCTTCCTATTTGGCGGTATGATGCTGTAGTTGTGGTAAAAAAAACGAATTAATATCATAAAAAACCCGTGGTAGCAGTTTTAAACTGAATACCACGGGTTTTTCTTTATTGGTTAATGCAACCCATCTATGGTTCTTATTTCTTGGTTTATAGCTGTTGCCCTATCTTAAGTACTGTAGCGACGTTATACGCGGTTTGCTGTAAGTTAATCTCACCTTGTGTTAATGCTTCGTCCAATTTAGATAGGCGAGGTAAGATACTAAAAAACGCATCAATCCCTTCTTGATGTAATCCTTCCACACCATCACCTAAAACACCACTAAGTGCTATCACGGGAACATGATGTTTTGCAGCTACTTTAGCAATACCTATTGGCGCTTTACCGCCAGCGGTTTGCCCATCCATGCTTCCTTCCCCTACAATCACTAATGAGGTATCCACGATTTCCTGTTCTAATTTGACCGCCTCAATAACAATATCAATCCCAGGCTTTAATTGTGCATTCATAAATGCCGCTGCAGCAACAGAGATACCCCCAGCGGCACCACCGCCGGCTAGATGACGATAGTTTTGGCCTTTAACCTGCTCAATAACATCAGCAAGTCGATTTAATCCTTTTTCAAGTTCAACGACCATTTCAGGTGTTGCTCCTTTTTGTGGGCCAAACACCGCAGCCGCACCACGAGTACCGACTAATGGATTATCCACATCACAAGCCACACTCATTGAGCAGTCCAATAGACGAGAGTCTAGCCCCGAAATATCAATCTTTGCGATTTGATTTAAGACCTTACCGCCAGTACCCAGTACATTTTGTTTATCATCATAAAAAACTGCGCCAAGAGCTTGTAGCATGCCGACCCCACCATCCACTGTCGCACTACCACCAATACCTAAAATAATCTGAGAAACACCTTTATCAAGCGCATCTTGAATCAATTGCCCAGTACCATAACTACTCGTCAGCATTGGATTTCGTTGTTCGGGAGCCACTAACATTAATCCGCTAGCTTGAGCCATTTCGATAACGGCGGTTTTCCTAGCCGCTAATAAACCATAATATGCCATTGTTGGCTCACCAAGAGGGCCTTTAACCTTTATGGTGACTCGTTCGCCCCCTACTGCTGCGATAAATGCATCAACTGTGCCTTCGCCACCATCGGCAATAGGTAAACAGACATATTGTGCATCTGGAAATACCATTTTAAATCCTTTCATAACGGCTTTTGCTGCAACTTCTGCACACATGCTTTCTTTGAAAGAATCGGGAGCTATGATAATTTTCATAATATGATCACCTATCGAAAACTGAGTCATTTTTTAATAATAGCACTCTCATGAGTAATTATTATCTCTTATTAGCTAAATGTATTAGATTATTTATCGCTATTTTAGGAAATTAAAAACCTCATCTTAAGATCTAAGTCTTTATTTTTAATCATCATGGTAACTTAAACGAAAGCTTAACTATCTAATTAACGCTATTGTATCAGAAGAATCACAATTTAAAAGATTAAATGGAAAAATTTTCCAATTAAAATTAATCATAAATAACAACGCGTTAAAAACATAAACTCAAGAAATATTCTATTAAATCAAACGAAATAGCGTTAAATCACTAAAAAATGAGTTAATGTTAATTTAATTCACAATAAAATCATTTAAATAACTTATGAAGTTAAAATAAAACCACAAATTAAAATTGTAACTATATGTTTTTTATTAACTTTAAAACATAATAGTGCTCTAGATCTATTTTTTGGAAAATTTTCTTAAAAATACATTGCCTATCAGAGTTAAGGGTGGCTATATTAAACCCAAGAAATAATTAAAAACTGCTAGTAATAATAATAAAATAAAGTTAACTAATAACTATATATAAAAAATAAGATTGTTTAAAATTTTGAAATAATAACTTTGGTATTTTATTAAAAATTCGATTAGTTAAATCTCTCGCTTTCATATTTAAATTATATGCGTGAAAGGACACATATATGAACCGATCAAACGAAAAAGAGATTTATCGTGAACGTGGTTACACTGATGACCTATTACCTAAAGATCCCGAGCAAAGAACATGGAAAGCATTTAATTATTTTACTCTCTGGATGGGATCTGTACACAACGTTCCAAATTACCTAATGGTGGGCGGCTTTTTCATTTTAGGTCTCTCAACCATGAATATCATGTTTGCTATTGTACTTAGCTCCATTTGTATTGCATTTATCATGGTAATGAATGGTGCTGCCGGCTCTAAATATGGTATTCCATTTCCCATGCTACTTCGTGCATCTTATGGTATCAAAGGCTCACTTTTCCCAGGAATATTAAGAGGATGTGTTGCAGCGATTATGTGGTTTGGCTTGCAATGTTTTACCGGTTCACTGGCCTTATTAATTCTCATTGGTAAAATTTGGCCTGAATTTTTAAACATCGGTAATGGCGAAACCTATATGGGTGTGACGATTCCTGCTTTCATGGTGTTTATTATTTTTTGGGCCATGAATGTCGCTATCGGACTCGGTGGCGGTAAAGTACTCAATAAACTGACTGCAATCTTAAATCCTTGTATCTACATACTATTTGGTGGTATGGCAATCTGGTCAATCTCTTTAGTAGGTATTCAACCTATTCTTGACTATATTCCAAACGGAATTAGCGAAGCGCCAAGTAAAGTCTTTTTCTTTTTCATCGTAATTAATAGCGTGGTCGCGGTCTGGGCTGCACCTGCGGTAAATGCCTCAGACTTCACGCAATATTCATCTAGTTTCAAGAAACAAGCCTTTGGACAAACCGCCGGTTTACTTGTTGCCTACTTACTCTTTGCTATCAGCAGTGTGTGTATATTAGCAGGCGCTAGTATTCACTACGGTGTAGATACATGGAACGTTCTCGACATTGTGCAAAAATGGGATAGTTTATACGCGTCACTATTTGCTGTTATTGTCATATTGATGGCCACGATTTCAACAAATGCGGCAGGTAACATTATCCCAGCAGGCTATCAAATTGCATCATTGTATCCATCAAAATTAACTTATCGTCACGGTGTTATCATCGCCAGTATTATCAGTGTATTAATCATGCCTTGGAAATTAATTGAAAATCAGGACAGCATTTATACTTTCTTAGATATTATCGGCGGTATTTTAGGTCCTGTAGTCGGTGTCATGTTATCCCACTATTTTATTGTGATGCGTACGAAAATTAATTTAGATGTGCTGTATACAAAGGCGGGTGATTATAAATTCTATGAACACGGATTTAATATTACGGCATTCGTTGTCACTGTTATTGCCGTTATTTTCTCTCTCGGTGGAAAAATCATCCCCATACTTGAACCTGTATCGCGAGTATCTTGGTTCGCAGGCGTGATATTAGCTTTCGTTCTCTACTCTTTATTTAAAAAAGACACAACAAAAGCAATACAAAAAGAAGCTTTATTAAATGCGGATTCTGATATTGCAATAAAGAACCCTGCATAGTTTGGAATAAAGAACCTATTCAGCTCATTAATTTTTAATATATCGAATAATACGCTGAACAGTAATGTTAATAAAATGAAAGAATAATCTTATCTAAGGAATACCTATGTCATACGATTTAATCATTAAAAACGGCACTGTCATTCTTGAAAACGAAGCAACAATTACTGATATTGCGATAAAAGATGGCAAAATATCTGCCATTGGCGCAGGTTTATCCGGTGCTAAAGAAGAAATAAATGCAGTCGGTTTAATTGTATCTCCAGGTATGGTTGATCCTCACGCACATATATCAGAGCCTGGCAGAACGCATTGGGAAGGCTACCAAACCGGAACGCGTTCAGCAGCAAAAGGCGGTATAACAACAATTATCGAGATGCCTTTAAACCAATTACCCGCAACGGTTGACCGTGAAAGTATTGAAATTAAATTTGATGCCGCTTCCGGTAAATTATCCGTTGATGCCGCACAACTCGGGGGATTGGTTTCTTATAATCTAGGGAAATTACACGAACTTGATGATGTAGGCGTTGTCGGCTTCAAATGCTTTATTGCAACCTGTGGTGATAAAACAATTGATAATGACTTCCGTGAAGTTAATGACTTTCAATTCTTACGTGGCGCTGAAATTATTAGCGAGTTTGGTTCTCCCGTACTCATTCACTGCGAAAATGCAGCAATCTGTGACGCATTAGGCCTTGAAGCTGAGGCTGAAGGACGGATAACTGCACATGATTATGTTGCCTCTCGCCCTGTATATACTGAAATTGAAGCTATTCGCCGCGTGCTTTATCTCGCCAAAGTTGCGAATTGCCCAGTCCATATCTGCCATATTAGTAGTCCTGAAGGTGTCGATGAAGTCACCAAAGCGCGTAATGAAGGTCAAAAGGTAACCGCTGAATCTTGCCCGCACTATTTTGCCCTTACAACTGATGACTTTGCCAAAATTGGTAATACCGCTAAATGTTCGCCACCTATCCGAGATGCACAGAATCAAAAAGGAATGTGGGAGAAATTATTCAAAGGTGAAATAGATTGTTTAGGCTCTGATCACTCCCCATGTCCACCAGAAATGAAAGAGGGTCATGTATTTAAATCATGGGGTGGTATTGCTGGAATGCAAAACTGTGTAGATATTATGTATGATGAAGCCGTTCAGAAACGTGGGATGAGCCTACCTTTGTTTGCCCAAATAATGGCAACTAATGCCGCGAAAATATTTGGCTTAAAACATAAAGGGTCTATTACCATCGGTAAAGATGCTGACTTTGTTTTCATCAAACCTAACTCAGCTTATGAATTAAAATCTGAAGATTTGGAATACCGTCATAAAATTAGCCCATACATTGGTCGAGAAATTGGCGCTCAAATTGCTCGTACCATTTTACGTGGTGAAACCATCTATGAGTTAAAAACAGGTGTGCGTAAAAACCCAATTGGTAAATTTATATTGAAGCACCAGCAGTAATGTTGTATTGAACGATACAGCACACGCTTAATTGAGTGTGCTGTATTGTCATTTAAATAGGAAGTGATTATGTTTAGTTTGAACAAAGATAACTGTCTGTCTGGCCTGCAATGGTTCTTTTTTATTTTTTGCAATACTGTTGTTATTCCACCTACATTACAATCTGCATTTCATCTGTCTGATGCAACAACACTAACAATTACTCAATATGCCTTCCTTGCAACATCAGTTGCTTGCTTGATTCAAGCTATTGCAGGTCATAAACGGTCAATTATGGAAGGCCCAGCCGGTTTATGGTGGGGAACTATTCTTTCAGTGACGTTTGCCGAGTCGGCTCAAGGCACACCTCTTGAAGTGATTGGTGGAAGCTTCGCGGTTGGTATTGCTATAGCAGGGATTATTACAGTTATAATTGGTATTAGTGGTGCAGGGAAATATCTCGCTTTACTATTTTCACCCGGTGTCATGGCTGTATTCATGTTTTTATTAGGTGCGAATTTAATCACTATATTCCTAAAAGGCATGCTTGGTCTCCCATTCAGTGCAACAACAGATATTGTGCACATTAACTTTGAAACGTTCCTGCTTGCTTTATTTATTATGGCAGTCATCATTGCGATTATTGTACTTCTTCCTCGAAATATTAATAAATATGCAGTACTTATCGGGTCAATTCTTGGTTGGTTTTTATTCTTAATTTTATTCAGATCAGAATCCACCGTTTCAAATAGTATTAATTGGCAACTTTTCCCATTGGGTAAAATTGAAACCATCAATTATGGTATTGTCGTGACCTGCATTATTGCTTCATTACTCAATACCTCAAATACCTTTGGCGCCATCAAAGGGACTGATATGTTCAATGCTGAGACCCCTTCAACACCAGCAATGTACAAAAGAAGTTTTATTACTTCCGGTACTATGACATTTATTTGTTCACCTTTAGGTATTGTGCCTTTTGCGCCTTTCGTTTCTTCTATCGGACTCATTACACAAACAAATGATTTCAGCAAAAAACCTTTTGTGATCGGCTCTATTTTCTTTTTGATTATCAGCTTGGTTCCTATTTTATCCAGTCTGTTTTCTTCGTTTCCTTTAGTCATCAGTAGTACCGTTATGATGGTGACTTACTTGCCTTTACTTTGGTCTTCTTTGCTCTTTATTCGCATACTTGAGCTCAATCCAAGAAATATTTATCGCATTGCACTACCTTTATTTATTGGTATATTTTTAATGAGTGTTCCACCAACATATATGCAAGATATTCCATTAATGATAAGACCTATTGTCACTAATGGCTTATTAATGGGAATTATTATCTCAATAATTCTTGAAAATATATTCAAATGGGATGCTGTAAAATAAAACTTAACTAAGTTAATTTAATATAAAAGCGGAGCCTTAATTTATAGGCTCCGTTTTTTTAAAAAAAATTTGTCTCTAACTTATTTTTTTCACATAAAAAATTTAATTATTACCCATAAAAAAAGCCCCACATACGTGGGGCAAATAAACGACTAGTTAAACTGTTTTACTACTTGTAACTACTTATTACTATTTTTAGAACATACTACGACTTCGGTAACTTAATCACTGAGCTTATGATTTGCCATAATTTCAATAGCTTTCACTAATGCCGAATGATCATTGTTTTCACCACCATGTGCAGCACATAGATTGAAAAGCTCTTGGCAAGTCGCCGTATTAGGCAAACTCATTGACAGTGCCTTAGCGCCTTGTAGAGCGAGATTTAAATCTTTTTGATGTAACGAAATACGAAAACCTGGGTCAAATGTACGCTTAACCATGCGTTCACCATGAACTTCTAAGATCCTTGAAGAAGCAAATCCCCCCATCAACGCTTCACGTACTCGTGCTGGGTCTGCACCCGCTTTAGAAGCAAATACAAGTGCTTCTGCTACCGCTTCAATGGTTAGTGCAACGATAATTTGATTAGCAACTTTGCATGTTTGTCCATCACCATTACCGCCCACTAAACTAATATTCTTACCCATCAGTTCAAACAATGGTTTCACTTTGGAAAATGAAGCCTCTTCGCCCCCCACCATGATGCTGAGTGTGCCCTGTTGAGCGCCAACTTCACCACCGGATACCGGTGCATCAAGATATTGTCCACCAAGTTCATTAATTTTTTTCGCATACTCTTTGGTTTCTATCGGTGAAATAGAACTCATATCTACAATAATTTTGCCTTTTAAGTTGGCAAAACCACAGCCATTCTCACCAAATAGAACTTCAGCAACCTGCGGAGTATCCGGCACCATAATAAATATGACATCTGAGTTTTCTGTCACTTCTTTCGGATTACTATAGGCTTTAGCACCGCTTTCTATTAAAGAAGCTGGAAGATTACCTCGAGTATTAACCGCTAATTCATGACCACCTTTAATCAAGTTCGCCGCCATTGGCGCACCCATAATACCTAAACCCACAAAGCCTAATTTCATGATCTACCCCTCATTATGAATATTGCTTTAACCAATCCAAACCCTGCTCTGTGGTTGTGGCCGGTTTATATTCACAGCCAATCCACCCTTGATAGCCCATAGCTTCAAGTTGCTCAAACAGATAGGTATAATTTATTTCCCCGGTTCCCGGTTCATGACGCCCTGGGTTATCCGCTAACTGGATATGTGAAATATGATTAAATAACTGCTTTATTGTTTCAGTTAATTCACCTTCCATACGCTGCATGTGGTAAATATCATATTGAAAATAAATATTTGGATGATTAACACGTTTAATTAATTCTTTCACTTGAAAAGAACGGTTTAAATAGAAACCCGGAATATCAAAAGTATTCACCGCTTCGACAAGTAAACGAATATTTTCTTTAGACAGTAATTCAGCCGCAAAACGTAAGTTTTGTACCAACGTGATAAGCGTTTCGGCTTCAGAAAGCGCAGGATCTTTACGGCCAACTAGACAATTAATTTGTTTACAGTCTAATACCTTTGCGTATTCGATAGCCTGCTTAACACCTTGCTGAAACTCTTCTTGTCTTTGAGGTAAGCACGCAATTCCACGCTCTCCACCATCCCAATCACCAGCAGGAAGATTAAAGAGAACTTGAGTTAACGTATTATCATCAAGTTCTTTTTTAATCGCTTGCGCTGGAAAATCATAAGGAAACATATATTCCACAGCACTAAAGCCATTCTTAGCGGCGAGCTTAAAACGCTGCATAAAATCAACTTCAGTAAATAACATCGATAAATTAGCTGCAAACTTTGTCATCAGCTTATTTCCTTATTTATATTGATAGAATGCCGTTGCCGTTGGTGCATCCGCTTCAGAAGTTGCCACTTCTTCAAATTCAGTCACGTTATCCAATTCAGTTCCCATTGAAATATTCGTCACACGCTCAAGAATGATTTCAACCACAACAGGAACACTGAACTCTTTCATTAATTTTTCAGCTTGCTTAAAGGCTGGCGCAATATCTTCAGGTTTAAATACGCGAATGGCTTTACAACCAAGACCTTCAACAACTTTAACGTGGTCAACGCCATACTCGCCGATAACATCACAGTTAATATTTTCAAAAGCGAGTTGAACACAATAATCCATATCAAAACCGCGTTGTGATTGACGAATTAAGCCTAAATAAGCGTTATTCACTACCACATGGATATATGGCAATTTAAATTGGGCACCGACAGCAAGCTCTTCAATCATAAATTGGAAGTCATAATCGCCAGAAACAGCGACTACTTTACGTTTAGGATCTGCAACACAAACCCCCAGAGCGGCAGGTAAAGTCCAGCCTAATGGGCCAGCTTGGCCACAGTTAATCCAATGGCGAGGCTTAAATACATGTAGCATTTGTGCGGCAGCAATTTGTGACAGACCAATCGTGGTGACATAACAAACATCACGACCAAATGCTTTATTCATCTCTTCATAAACGCGCTGTGGTTTGACTGGTGTATTATCAAAATGTGTTTTACGTAATAAGGTACGCTTACGCTCTTGGCACTGCGCAACCCACTTGCTGTAATCTGGCAATATTCCCGCTTTTTTACGGGCTTTAGCGCGTTCAACTAATAAGTCTAATGCTAATTTAGCATCAGAAACTATCCCTAAATCAGGACAGAAAATACGACCAATTTGTGTTGGTTCAATATCAATATGGACTGTTTTACGGTTTCCAACGTATTTATCCGTTGAACCGGTATGACGATTTGCCCAGCGATTACCAATACCTAGCAGAAAGTCTGATTCTAATAATGTGGCATTACCGTAACGATGAGATGTTTGCAAACCAACCATACCAGCCATTAACTCGTGGTCATCTGGAATTGAACCCCATCCCATCAATGTTGGAATAACAGGCGCATTACAAATCTCAGCTAATTCTTGCAGTTTGTCTGATGCATCTGCATTGATAACCCCACCACCCGCGATAATTAATGGTTTTTTAGCGGCGAATAGCATATCTAATGCTTTATCTACCTGAGCCACCGTTGCGGCAGGCTTATAGCTCGGTAATGGCTCATAAGTATCAGGATCAAACTCAATTTCAGCCACTTGAACATCAAATGGGAGATCAATCAGAACCGGTCCCGGACGTCCTGAACGCATTAAATGAAAAGCTTGCTGTAATACACGCGGCACCAATGCAGGCTCAAGGACAGTGGTCGCCATTTTCGTGACAGGTTTTGCAATTGATGCAATATCTACTGCTTGGAAATCTTCTTTATGTAACCGTGCCCTTGGTGCTTGACCCGTAATGCATAAAATAGGAATTGAGTCGGCTGATGCAGAGTAAAGCCCCGTGATCATATCAGTGCCTGCGGGACCCGAAGTCCCTAAACACATCCCAATATTACCCGGATTTGCTCTTGTATAGCCTTCTGCCATATGAGAGGCCCCTTCAACATGGCGTGCCAAATAATGCTGAATACCACCATGTTTGCGCATTGCACTATAGAAAGGATTTATTGCAGCACCTGGTACGCCAAAAGCGGTTGTAACGCCTTCTTTTTCCAGTACATACATTGCTGCATCAACTGCACGCATCTTAGCCATACTAACTCCTTTTATTGGAAAATTTTTCCAACTTGATTTTATGTCTAAAAAAACCGTTTAAAAAAAACGGGTTATTTATCTATTTGTATTAGCGGATGCTAGCCACCCGCTATTCAATCATTCTTATTCGTGCCAATTTATTACTTTACTGGCGCTCACCTAATGCAGCACTGATATCGGCTGCAACATCACGCACTAGCTCACCCAATTCAGTAAAACGCTCTTCAGTCACCCGAGAGCTTGGTCCCGAGATAGAAACTGCTGCAATCAATGAATTATTACGATCAAATATTGGCGCTGCCAAACAATTAAGACCTAATGCATGTTCTTCATTATCAATGACATAACCAAGTTTTTGGTAATGTTCAAGCGCTTTCTTTAAAATGTTAATACTGGTTATCGTTTTTGGTGTGAATTCTTGTAAGCCTGAACGAATAACAAGTTCTAACATCTCTTCCTCATCTAAAGGGAAAAGAAGTGCTTTACCCGCACCAGAAGCATGTAGAGGCAAACGGCTACCAAGTGGCGCGCACATTCTAACTAACGCATGACATTCACACTGCCTAATTAAAACTGCATCTAAATTGTTGCGAATAGCAAGATTTGCCGTTTCACCCGATAACAACATCAATCTGCGCATAAAAGGACCTGCCACAGAAACAACATCGCGATCATTCATGTAGGTCGCGCCAACAGTGAATGATTGTAGACCAATGTGCCACCAACCCAGTTGAGGGTCTTGAAAAATAAACTCTGATTGTTCAAGGACTTTCAGTAAACGAAACGTCGTTGATAATGGTAGACCCAACTGCTCCGAGAGTACTGAAACCGATGAACTTCCACCTGAGTTAGCCAAAAACTGAAGAATATCAAGCCCACGCTCAAGTGCTTGAGCACCCTTTGGTGTACTTTTATCTGTTTGTGGTCTTCCTTTTTTACGTGGTTCAGTCATTTATTTTTACCTTTTATGTTTACTATCGGCGGGCACTAGCATTATCAATTAGCCATTATCGCCCAATAGATTAGTTAAGGAAAAACGATTTGACAAGGTTCAGGTAGATTCTTAATGACACAATTATCTGCGCCACCTCGGTCTACAGTTAAGAAATCAGTTTTTTCCTTAAAGGCAAAAATGGGGTGATGCCATACATCACGATGATAATTAACTCCTTGTTTTCCATTCGTAATAAATGCACGTAATGTTTTAGCAGGGATATCATCGCCGGGTTCTGCCACAATGACGACAAAGCGTTCGCCATTCATTGGGATAAAAGCCTGTGTTGATAGTGGATGTTTCTCAAGCAACGTGATATCCATCGGTATATTACAAGGATCTGAGCGACTAATACTCATCAATACCGGCTTACTATCCGTGATTTCAACTTTTCCAAGGTCATGATAACGCTCTGTTGACCCCTCATTAATATGAAAAAAATCAGACCCTTCAACTTGGATGACGTCGCCATAAGGAGCAAACGCTTCCGGTGTCAGATCAGATAGAACAAGTTTCATTGTTTTCTCCTAACACGCTAAAAATTTTGAGCCACTACTGTATTCATGCCACTGTTACATTAGTGGATAAACACACCATCATTAACAAATATAATCATCGATATAATAAAACCAGTGTATCAGGTTGTTTTTATTTTAACACAGTTTATTGGAAAAATTTTCCAATAAACTGTGTGCATCACATTTTTATAATTTGAAAGATATATAATCTCTTAATATTCAGTAAGATAATAATTTCTAACAATTGAGTGTGATTTATACTTATCGCTTTCAATTATCATCAGAAATGTTCTCTTTCCAGTGCAAACTAAGACGGATCTGCACAACTTCATTTTTCCTGTGCCCGAGGAATAAAAAATGCTAGATCAAGAAACCATGACAACCTTTATCACCGTTGCTCAGTGTCAAAGTTTTTCTCAAGCAGCTAAACAACTCCACAAAAGTACGGCTACTATTAGCTATCGAATCAAAATGTTAGAGGAGCATGTTGGCGTACAACTGTTTATGAGAACCACACGAACAGTTAACCTAACCGCAGCAGGTGAATTTCTGCTCGAACAGTGCCGCCAGTGGCATCACTGGTTAAGTAATATGCCAAGCCAATTACAGTTGATTAATGAAGGTGTCGAACCAGAAATTACAATTTCTATCAATAATTTGCTTTATCAAGCTGATGCCGTTTCTGACCTCATTCAATATCTCACTGAGCGCTTTCCATTTACTCGTATCAATATTACTCGCCATGTTTACATGGGGGTATGGGATTCACTGTTAAGCAATAAAAGTGATATTGCTATTGGTGTCCCTGGTTCTGAATCACTTGATAGTAGCGTCAACACCTTGTTTTTAGGTAAAATCGAGTGGATCTTTGCTGTTGCCAAGCATCACCCCTTAGCAGATGTCGACGGCATTTTGAGTGATGAACAACTCCGTTGTCATCCCACAATTAATGTTGAAGACACCTCACAAATATTATCTAAACGAACGGCATGGCTGTTATCGGGCCAACGGGAAATCAAAGTCCCCGATATGAGTACCAAAGTACTTTGCCATCTAAAGGGAACTGGCATTGGTTTTTTGCCTGCATCAATATGTGAACCTTATATTACAAGCGGTCAATTAATGGCTAAATCAATAAAAAGACCAAGGCGCCCTTCTCCACTTTCTTTAGCATGGAATAGCAGCCACAAAGGTGAAGTATTAAAAACAGTGATTAAACTATTCAAATTACAGAACCCAATCATTAACAATTTATTGAGCGCCATTGACCCAGCTACAAAATAGTCATGATTATGGTGTGATTTTTGTCCCCATCTCACCGCTAAGGATGGCTTCTATTTGATTAAGCGCACCAATATAAGCAGGTTTACCTGAACGCTTCACAAAACGGCTCACTGCGATAAGTTTCGGTCCCATTGAGCCATCATCTATTGCCATAGGTGCAACATCGGCAACCGTTGCTGTTCTAATTACACTCTGCTTTGGCGTTCCCCAATGGCGATACACCGCATCAGCATCTGTCAAAATAATTAAATGGTCGGCATTAATTGCTTCTGCCAATAATGCTGACGATAAATCTTTATCAATAACGGCTTCACTACCTTGATAACCTTTCCCTTGTTGAATAACCGGCACACCGCCACCACCATTACAAATAACAATATGATGTTTATCTAATAGATATTTTATTGCATCGATTTCAAGAATTGATTTTGGCTCAGGGGACGGGACAACACGACGGTAATATTGGCCGTCGGCTTTGATAGTCCAACCTAATTTTGCCTCTAAATCTGCTTTTTCAGTTTCATTATAAACAGGGCCAATATACTTAGTTGGATTTTGATAAGCGGGATCATTCGCATCCACACTTACTCGCGTCAATATGGTGGTTATTGGTTGTAGAGGGTGATGTCGACCTAATTCTTGCGTCAACATATACCCTATCATACCCTGACTTTCTGCCACTAAAATATCAAGGGGATAGGCTGGCACTTCTGGATAGGCCAAATTTTGTAACGCCAATAAGCCGACTTGTGGGCCGTTACCATGCACGATAACAACACGATATTTTTGAGCCAATTTACCTAATACATCTGCAATTGAAGCAATTGCATGATATTGATTGTCAGCAGAAAGGACTTCACCGCGCTTTAATAACGCATTCCCCCCTAAGGCAACAACTATCGTTTCCATGTTTATCCTTATATTTTAATGACGTCATCAATGAGTTATTTTTGAAAAATTGAATTAATGATGGGTTTCCATTCCAGCCAGCCACACACCAATTAAGGTATCCGCGCCAGAAAAGTGCCCCACTTGAAGTAATAAACGCACCGCCTGTGACAATTTCATCGGCTGCGTCAATGCGGTTGCTAATGTTTGCAATGGTGTAGAAAATATTCCCTGAGAAGCAAACTGCAAATAATTCACGCTAATCAGGGTGGTCAATAGTTCTAATGAAGGTGTATCTTGAAAAAAAGGCGGTGATTTATGGCTATCAGTACGCTCATCTAAAAAACTGACTAATAGCATCCCAATTAAAATATCGTCGTAACTTGGCGTTAATCCGGGCCCTTTACCAACAACCGATTGCCAGTTAATACTATCTCCACGGCGCCAACGCTGAAAATTAGCACTAAGCACCTGAAGCTCTCTGGGAACCGTTCCATTAGTGACTTGAGATAACATGCCATGCAGTCCACTTTTTGCTTTGGACTGCCTTAAAATATCCCATAAGGACACCATCACCGAACTCGAAAGCTTCTGTGGCAAAATTTTCAATGAAACCCGATTTTCAGGGGCTTGCAATTGCCAATTACGCCCAATAATCACATCTTTTTGATATTCAATACATTCACTTTCATCTTCAAATATCACCTGAAAATCTCGTTCGGATACCATCCACCCCATTGGACTCAAACCACGTCCGTGACGATGTAAAGTCAATAGATCACCTGAAGGAGTCAAAAAATTGAGTGCGTGATTAAAGCGTCCAATGCCACGCAATATCCCAGTATCCTTTGGCAAATGTTCGCTAACTGACAACGCTTGCATTATCATTTTTCAATCTCCTTCAGCGTGATAAGTTGATGATTTATTCGGTAATACCCAGCTTTTTGGACAGTGCAATAATAGCTTTTTCAAAACAGGCAATTGGCGCTCTCACCGTTCCAGCCCCAATTTGGCCAACCCCTGCATCTTTATGTGCAATACCCGTATTAATCAGTGGTGTAATACCCGTTTC
Organism: Providencia sp. Je.9.19; assembly: GCF_051129765.1. NCBI lineage: Bacteria > Pseudomonadati > Pseudomonadota > Gammaproteobacteria > Enterobacterales > Morganellaceae > Providencia > Providencia sp. Je.9.19. Next base: position 380,990 of record NZ_JBCPSS010000002.1, on the reverse strand, counting down.
AACCACGCGGCGCGCATCTAAACCAATACATGCGCCTTGGAAATCCCAAGTTGGAATTTGCAGCATCATATTGTGCTCTAAATAGATTTCAGCCATCTCATCGGAAACATCCAGCGCAGCGCTCATGCCGCCACTCGCGCCAACAAAACGTGTCACACCCGGCGCGGCAACCATTGCGGCACCTCCGATGCCGAATGCTTCGGTAATTGCACTGTCACCAATGTCCGGATTCGCATCCGCTTGGCTATAGCCTGAGAAAAACAATCCTTCTGGCGTGTTGACGGGAGCCGTAAACCACTCATCACCCATCCCACTGATCTTGACCCCAAAATTCTTACCATTGCGCGTTAAAACAGTCACAATTGTGCCCTGTTTTATTTCTGCGCCTGCATCCATAGCTGATTTACAGTAAGCCATCGCTAAATTCAGAAAAAATTGATCTGTAATACTTAAAAAATGCAGCACACTTTGCAGCTCATCTTTGTCGATATCTAGCGAACTCATAATCGGCGCTAGCTGTCTTAGCAGCAATGCAGAGGTTGCGATATTGCGTTGGTGAAACTCATCACCCATGGTGATGCCTTGAGCCATCATCGCGGTTAAATCAATGCCATCGTCCAAAGTCTGCAATGTTTTTTTCAACACTGGCGCTAATGAATCACGCATCCAACGTAAACGTGTTTGCACATCTTCGCCGTATGCACCAAATCGCATCACCTTGCCTATACCTTCATTCATATTGCAGTAGGCATAGTTACCATGAGTCATATTCTTTACAACCAACATTGGCATATTGGCAGAGGTGATCCCCCCCATTGGCCCAACGGCTTTCACGTTATGACAAGGAACAAACTCAATCTCATCGTTATTTAACATCTTGAGTGCTTGTTCTTCTGTATCAGCCCATTGCTCGAATAGACAAGCCCCAATACAAGCTCCTCGAACTGGACCACTCATTTCATCCCAAGTGACAGGCGGCCCCGCATGTAACAGCTTTTTACCTTTTTGTAAGGCCGGAACCACGACTTTTGCCGGTTCAACACTTTGCCAGAAAGGACGAGCGGCACGAATACGTTCAATTACTGCGGCGTTTGCTTCTTCAATCGTTGAGTACATATCCAAACCCTTATTTCAATTTTTTCAGAATATTAGCTAGTTTTTGATTACCACCAGCAATAGGCGCCCATTGATAATGAACAACGGGGATCTCATTGGCTTGCAAGTCGTCTGCAAAGCTGCGAACCCCAGCATTAATTACAGAGACGCTTTGCAATATTTCATGTTCTTGTTGTGGAAAAGCGGGAATTGAAGGTGAGATAACAGCACAGGCAAGAGTCACCGCTTCAGGAAGTGAATTCATCACCGCAATACCTGCCTCTTCTAAATAGGTAATTTGCGCTGAGCGTACCTGAGGGTCTTGTTCTGTTCCCGTTACGGTTGCAATAACCGCAATAGGGGCATTAGTAGGTCGCTTCTCTTTTAGTGATATAATTTCTTTTGCTAATGTCTGAGCAGAATCAATCTGCGCACCATAACCAATCACCACATCAAGCAATAACACCCCAATCTCGGTTTTTTGTGCCAAACTCGCAATTTGCTGATTACGCGTTGATGGGTCAATCATGGGATGAGGCTTACCTTGCGTATAAAAATCATCACCTAAATCAATAATTTTATGACCACCCTCATTTAGCATCATACCTTGATAGTGCGCTGCATCGGTTTGTAAGCCTAACTTAGTCGCGAGTAGCATCGCACATTCTGCTGCCAGAGTTCCCCCCGCATACAATCCAGCAATTTTTTTACCGCGACCTTGAGGTTGAATTTTAGCTGCCGCTTGTACACGCCCTAACATTGCAGCGATACGCGCCGTTTCATCCAATGTTTCCGTAAAATAGAGGTTACCATCTTGTCGAACCTCTGGAATGGTTCCCAGAAAAAGGGCAACAACAGGCTTACCTTGAGCCCTAAGCTTTTCAATAACATTGGCACGAATCTCTTTTGCCGGTGGCTTAGAAACAAAAGCAATCACATCACTGTTTGAGTCTGTTGCTAACAAATCAATTGCCGTCATCGCACTGATGCCGCCAATCTCTGCGGTCAAATCACGGCCGCCTAAACCAATTGCATGAGTGATCCCTTGACCCGCAAGGGTAATTTGAGAGATAAGCTCTTGAATACCCGTTCCTGAAGCGCCAATAATCCCGATGTTGCCCTGTGGCGCGACATTAGAAAAAGCCAAGGGAGCGCCAGCTAAATAGGCGGTTCCACAATCGGGTCCCATCACAATTAAGCCTAGTTTACTTGCCTTGATTTTTAAATTTCGTTCGTCCTCAGGTGTCACGTTATCTGAAAACATCATCACATTGCAGCCATCATCTAAAGCTTGATTGGCAAGCTCTGCGGCAAATTCGCCTGCAATAGAAATGAGAACAATATTTGCATCCGGCAATTTGCTTTTCGCCATCCGCCAGCTACGCGCACGTTGAAGTTTTTTTCCTTTTTGTTGCTGTCCTTGGGCTATTTCTTTTAGCGATCCTTCAAGGGCAATCACGATTTCATCTACAATTGCGCTATCTTCCGATTCAGTTTTAATGGCAACACAAATATCATTCGGAGTGGCTTCATCAAATGATGAATGCCAAAAACCAGTAGCCTCTAGCAATGATTTATTTGCAGGCGTTCCCATCATGACTGATATTTCAGATACATTTGGAGATTCACTTAATTTTCGAGATATCAGCATAAGACTCACTGAATCTTGGAAACTCCCTTTTTTTATGAAGGCATGGACCATAATAATATCCTTAAGACAACATTTTATTAGGCGGAATTTTATTTACTTAATATTCGATAAAAAAGTAAATACATATTTATATTGAAAAACAAAATTACAAATTAAAGAGAAAAATAAGTTGAGAATGGTCACATTTTATATATTGTTAGAAATTACTTTAAAATAAGCATGGCATTGAAAGAAAACATCTCAATTAAATGACTATTTAAGACATTCTAATAATTGTATGTTGATTTATGGAATTTTTAATAAAATCAGATAAAAATAACCTAGATCACATTTATTCCAAATTTAGTTGATACATTGATGCTAGCACCGAGTTTTATTAAACTTCGAAAACACTAAAGGGTTATTTAAGTATGAAAGTTTCTAAAGAAAAACTCCACCAGCTTATCGCTAATAAAATTCATGCCGCAGGTTTATCTGAAGAACATGCAAGTATTGTTTCTGACGTGTTAGTTCATGCTGATGCCAAAGGAATTCACTCCCACGGAGCAGTACGTGTTGAATATTATTCAGAACGCATTTCTAAAGGCGGAACCAATAATTCACCTAATTTTACTTTCGAAAAAACCGGCCCTTGCAGCGCAGTTTTTGATGGTGACAATGGCGCAGGCCATGTTGCCGCAAAACTCAGTATGGATGAAGCCATTAAAATGGCAGAAGAAAACGGTATCGCCGTCGTGGGCATTCGCCGCATCGGTCATAGTGGCGCGTTATCCTACTTTGTTCAGCAAGCCTCAAATGCAGGCATGATCGGTATCTCAGTCTGTCAATCCGACCCAATGGTGGTCCCTTATGGGGGCGCTGAGCCATACTACGGTACTAATCCAATTGCATTTTCTGCTCCCGGTGAAACCGATAATATCACTTTTGATATGGCCACCACGGTTCAAGCATGGGGTAAAGTACTCGATGCTCGCTCTAAAAATGCAAAAATACCTGACACTTGGGCAGTAGATAAAGACGGTAATCCAACCACTGACCCATTTGCAGTTACAGGTTTAGTACCAATTGCAGGCCCTAAAGGTTATGGCCTAATGATGATGGTCGATATTTTATCCGGCGTTCTATTAGGGCTACCTTTTGGTAAGCATGTGAGCTCCATGTACCATGATTTAACACAAGGAAGAGAGCTCGGGCAATTACATATTGTTATAAATCCAGCCTATTTCACTAATCCTGTGATGTTCCGTCAACATATTAGCCAAGTGATGCAAGAATTGAATGCCGTTAAACCTGCACCTGGTTTTGAAAAAGTACTTTATCCAGGGCAGAACAGCTTAAATAGAGAAAAACAAAGCGAAGCTAATGGTATCGAGATTGTAGACGAAATTTATAATTATTTAATTTCTGATGATATTTACCAAAAGTCTTACAACAATAAATCTCCCTTTGCTAGCTAACTAAAAAATAGGGATAAATTAATTAGTCGGTATCTCTTCTGCAAATATTTAATTTCAAGATTTAGCTTAAGATAATATCGGTATTCCTTTCCCTGATCACTGGCATCCGGTAATTAGGGAAAGACATTTCAAATAATAACGTACCGCAAAACCTATTAATTACTTTAGCTTATGAGAACAAATATTGCTGTTTAGTGACAACACTAGCTGTCTGTTACTACAGCACACAGTATAAAAATCACTAACTGGTGAGTTTATGAAGAACTTTACACATGAAGTTCAAGAAACTTCAAATTGGTTATCCAAGCATGGTGCTGTTAAAAATAATGGCATGACACGCCTGCTTTATACGCCTGAATGGATTAGCGCCCAAAAAGCATTAAAAAATGCCTTTGAACATTCAGGATTAAATGCATATTACGATGATATCGGTAATTTATTTGGCCAAATTAAAGGCAGTAAATATCCCGATCAAGTCATACTCTCAGGCTCGCATATTGATACCGTCGTCAACGGCGGAAACCTTGATGGCCAATTTGGTATTGAAGCCGCTTATATTGCCTTAGACTATTTGCAAAAAACCTATGGACAACCATTACGAACGTTAGAGGTTGTTTCCCTAGCAGAGGAAGAAGGTAGCCGGTTTCCCTATGCCTATTGGGGGAGTAAAAACGTAGTAGGCATCGCTAAATCTGAGGATGTAAAATCAATTTCAGATGCTGAAGGAATTAATTTTGTTGATGCCATGACAACTGCGGGCTTCCAATTTCGTCCCGCTCATCAACCTATTCGTAATGATATCAAAACATTTGTCGAACTACATATTGAGCAAGGTAATGTTCTTGAGCGAGAGCAAACTACAATTGGAGTTGTTAATAATATTGTTGGACAACGACGCTACAGTATTACGTTAAAAGGTGAAGCAAACCATGCAGGCACCACACCGATGGGATATCGCAAAGATACTATCTGTGCATTTAGTCGTATCTGTTTTGAATCAACTGAAAAAGCAAAACAATATGGCGATCCGTTAGTACTTACTTTTGGCCGTGTAGTGCCGCACCCCAATACCGTTAACGTCGTTCCCGGACAAACTGATTTCACCCTTGATTGTCGTCATACCGACAAACAAATATTAGTCCAATTCACTGAAATTATTGAAAACGATATTCAGCGTATTTGCCAAGAAATGGGGATTACGGCTGAGATAAATTTGTGGATGGATGAAAGCCCAATCCCCATGAATAATGAACTGGTTGAGTTTGTTAAGACTATTTGTGAAGAAAATAAATATAGCTACAAAGTCATGCATAGTGGAGCAGGCCATGACTCACAAATTTTTGCACCACACATTCCTACCGTCATGATGTTTGTACCGAGTATTAATGGTATCAGCCATAATCCAGCAGAAGCGACGAAGCTCGCCGACCTCGCTGAAGGGGTAAAATTACTCACAGAAGTTTTATATAAACTGGCATATATTGAATAGCAATATTCAATATATTCAAAAATTTATTTTCTAATTTGACTGAAATGTCATGAATAATTAAATAAGATAATAAAAAACAATTTCTATAGGAGAGTATGGTATGGGTTATTTAAATAATCAAATTGGCTATCCAAATGATATTTTAGCATCACGCGCCATTATCAAAAAAGATAATTACGCCATCATTCCACCTAATGGTGTTGTCTGCAATATCATCCCGGGATTTACCGACTGTAATGTCACTATCTTATCAACACCTAAATTAGGTGCAAGTTTTGTTGATTATCTTGTGACTCTCAATAACGAAGGCGGTAACTTAGTCGGATTTGGCGGCGGTAAGATTGAGTGCATTGTTTATGTCATCGACGGTGAAATTACCGCTTATTCAGATAAAGAAGAACATGCATTAACTCAAGGTGGCTATTTATATTGTCCCGCAGGCGTTACTTTACGCTTTAAAAATAATAATAAAGGCCAAGCCTCTAAATTATTTTTATACAAACGAGTTTATGAACCTACAGCAGGTCATAAAGCTCATATCGTATGTGGTAATACCAATAAATTACCTAAAATTGATTACGAAGGCATGCATAATGTACACCTTCAAGATTTACTGCCGAAAGATCTCGGTTTTGATATGAACATTCATATTCTTACGTTCCAGCCAGGCGCAAGCCACGGCTATATTGAAACTCACTACCAAGAACATGGGGCGCTGATTTTAACTGGCCAAGGTATGTATAACCTAGATAATGACTGGGTTCCGGTGAAAGAAGGCGACTATATCTTTATGGCATCTTATGCACTTCAGGCCGGTTACGCGGTTGGCGATAAAGAATTTAGTTATATTTACTCAAAAGATTGTAATCGAGATATTGAGCTCTGATTGATTATTTTATCAAAGTTAGATAAAAGGCATTTTATAAAAAATGCCTTTCCTTTACGTATTTAATATCTAAATATTTAAATTTCATTCTTAATTTAAGTTTATTAATATTTCATCTTTAACATGAAAGGATTCCCTATGCTATTAATTAAAAAATTCATTCTTCCATTAACGTTACTCTTAACGTCAAATTATGCTTTCTCCAATCAAACTTATACTATTGATGAACTCAATAGTATGTCAGCGGATAACTATGAAAAATCTCTTTCCGCTATTTTTGAAGATACCACCTGGCCTATCGTTGAAGCCGCAAAACAACGACCATTTACAGGCTTTGTTGATATGTATATCGATATTGTCAACGTAGTTGAAAATGCAGGAACCGATAAACAGTTAGAGCTGATTCAGTCTCATCCTGAACTTGCTTGTAAGACTTTGCGTAATAACGACATTGCATTGCTATCTCAAGGAGAACAATCAAGTGCAGGGTTAAATGAATGTACTGAAACTGAGGCGAAAGAATTAGCACAACTTAACGAAACTTATCGCCAAAAATTTGGTTTTCCTTTTTTATTAGCTGTAAAAAATGCGACGAAGGAACAAATATTCGCCTCAGCTAGAGCGAGAATGCAAAATAAAAAAGAAACAGAACTTAATATTGCTATGCAACAAGAATATAAGATAGTTTTATTTCGTCTTTTAGATCAAGTTAAATAAAATATCAATTTATGTTTCCAATAGTAAAAAAAATGATAAATTAAGATAGAATTGTTTATTCACAAGTACTACGAATAAAAAGTTTCATTTGAAACATATATATTAATACTCTCAGTGTTAGTGTAACAAACAATTTCTATCTCACTAAAATAATGCCCAATATAAGATATCTACCCCAACAGTACTTGTGAAATTTAATATTATACAATGAATCTCAAACAAACAAATTCAGCATAAAACACCATTGAAAATAAAAACAAAGGCTTTATAATCCGCAAAAAACCACTTTGTCACTCTTATCCTGCGTAGTTGAAATAGGTAGTATCTATTGAAATACCAATATCCATTAGTCATAAATATTGGAAATGACATGATTAACCTTGTTTAATACGCGTCAGAAACACCTCATATATATTTATATATATTTCACTGGGAATGATTTTATGTTGAATTCCATATTTAAATAATATTATTCTCCTACATCAATATTATCTGGAGTAGGAATGACAAATAATCTACAACTTGAAGATGCAGAAGTGTCTATTTACATTGGCCAATTTTTAAAACTCCGTAGAAAAAAAGTTGGCCTTACTGGAGCACAACTCGCCTCTCGACTCAGCATTAGTCAGCAACAAGTTTCTCGCTATGAACGGGGCATAAATGCACTTACCATACAAGGCCTTTTAGATATTTTACAGGCTCTGGACTTAAGAAAGCATGATATTGACGAGTTTGTTAAGAATATTTTTAGTTTTTATTTCGTTAATTTCAATACAGAAGCTAAGTTGATTCATTAATGTTCAAATATAAATAAAACATTATTGATTAATTTAGGCTCGGGGGGATTACCCCCCTCCCTTCCCATTTCCCATTTCCCATTTCCCATAATAAAAAATATCAAAATCTAATGACTATAGTTCTTTAATTCACTCATCTAAGGCCACATTAAAATATTAGCGTATGCTTTTTTTTCAAATAAGTGTTTTCAATCCTTAAATATCAATAAATTATATACCTACTTTACTACCCGTTTTCCGACACCCTCTTCAATTATCTCAGTAAACAGTACAATACGTATTCACGCTTAGTTTTTCCGTTCATAAAGCAAACCGCTATAATTAGATATTGAACATTGCTATGATGAATCAAACTGGGAAATATTCTGATGGAGATGATAATGCCTATCCAGCGTGAAACGATCTTAAGCCATGCCTTAAACCAACTGGAAAAACAAGGTTTATCCGCATCAACGGAAAACCTACTAAATGAAATTGAGCCTGATTTCGCGACCATTCGCCAGTTTTGGCCAGATGATGAAGCCCTTATCTATGATTGTTTGCGTTTTCATGGGCAACAGATTGAAACATGGCAACGCCAAACGCTCCTTGATGAATCGCTGAGTCCTCAACAGAAGCTAACAGAACGTTACCAACAACTGAGTGAAAAGGTCAGCGAAGAGCGTTTCCCTGGCTGTCTGTTTATCTCAGCTTGCAGCTATTACCCTGACTCAGACCACCCTATTCATCAACTAAGTCGCTTACAAAAAGATAATTCATTTCGCTTCACAAAAGAGTTATTAGATGAGCTTGATATTGAAGATTCAGAATTAGTCGCTAACCAGATGGAGTTAGTTTTAGAAGGCTGCCTTAACCGCCTTTTGGTTCAGCACGACATAAAAGATGTGCAGATTGCTCAACATCTTTCTGAAGATATTTTAGCCATTGCATTATGCCGTAAAAAAGGCGCATTGAGCTAAAAATCATCGTCAGCGCGTTAAACGGTCAAGTTTTGTCGAAAAAGAAAACACTCAGTCAGTAATTAAGGTTTTTTATTAAAAATCCATTGACGTAAACAGCCTAATACGGTTTAATGCGCCCCGTTGCCCGGATAGCTCAGTCGGTAGAGCAGGGGATTGAAAATCCCCGTGTCCTTGGTTCGATTCCGAGTCCGGGCACCACTTATTCAAAGAACCCGCCGAAAGGCGGGTTTTTGCTTATGGCTTCTACTAAAATAAATACTCTCCCAAAATTTCAGTTCAATTCGTTCCTATCTTCATCAACTTCATTGCTCAACTAGACTTTCAGGTATAATTAGTTCCTATAAAGTGTGTGCCCATTTTTTCTCTCAGGAAGCTTACTAAGTCTCTAACTGATGCTAAATCCGAGATGAAACGCTAAAATCAAAAAATACAATTAGTTCTATTCATTAAATCATCTAGATACAGAAAACATGCTTATTTTACATCTATATGTTTTAATGAATATCCACCGCCATGAAGATATTGACTATGAACAATACTCCGTCTTTTCAAGATATTATTTATAGCCTTATAGGTGCCATCCCTAAAGGTAGAGTAGTGACTTATGGAACCCTTGCAAAAATGGCAGGTTACCCAAGTTATGTACGACAAGTATGCCAGGTGATAAGAAAAGTTCCTACGGGCAGCACTTTACCCTGCCATCGTATAATTAATGGTCAGGGGAAATTATCTGTTACAGGTGAACATTATATGCGACATAAGAAAGCACTCATGGGTGAAGGTATCATTTTTGGCCCAAATGATAAGATAAAATTGAAACAATATTTATGGGAGGGATTTGATTAGTTATTTTAAACATCCCTCATACCACCTTTATTCTTCAGTCATTATCTTAGGCACTTAGAGTTTACTAGCCGCCTTTATTTTTATTTACCCCCACATAAAAAATAGGCGATTACATCTAAACAACATAAAAAACCTGAATGTCATTTTGAATACTCTAAGTACCTCTGCAATTTTAACGTCTCAGCTTATTTTTCAAAATGAGGCTTATGTTCAAGTTCTTTCGCCAAGAAATAATTTAAGAAGGTTCGGATCACTGCAATAATTGCCAATTTAATGAGGCTATCTAAATCTGGGTCTACTGTTGTAACCAAAATATCAGCCGCTAATTGAAATTCCAATGCCGTTGCAAGCCAGTCACCAAACCGATAACGTGCCGCTCTCCCCCCTTTTAATTGGACTAAAATAATTAGTGCTTTAACTAATCCAATAACGACGCAAATGACCGAGATAGTTTCTAATAGTAACTGAAAAACATGAACACTTGAGACCAGTAATTCACGTAAAAAGGCTAAGTCGAACATTGAATACCTCAATGATAAGTTTCAAATTTGTTTATTTTAAATATCAAGTATGACCAACATACAACGCCTTAAGGTAGGATTAAAGCAATAAATAACAGTAAGTTTCATGAAGAAATGCATTATCAGTGACCAACTAAGTGATTACCCCAAAAAGACCCTACGGTGGGTAGTGCAAAGCCAAATGCAGATTCAACCTTTATCGTAACCTATGATTAGCTTTTTTGAGTTTATTTTGTGATTTTACAAGGACGTAAATTCCCATAGTTAAATTTATCATCGTTTATTAAAATATTTTACTTCTATAAATTAAAAACAAGTACAATTCATTATTTTTATAATTTATCTCATTTATTAACCACATTGATAAATCTAACAACATTATAATTTTAAGTAATGAAAATCACTAAAAACAGTTAAAGTAGTTAAAATGAAAACTAATATAGCTTCCCCAGCGAAACAATAAAAACACCAAAACTTTAATTTTGTATAACATTTTAAAATAGAAAAAAACTTTCAAAAACCCGCATCTTGAGTATTAACAACAAGAGTAAAATTCAAAATTAAAAAATACACTTACAACATCATTCAATGATAGATAAAAAACAAATTAGTTTAATAAAATTAAAATTACTTTTCAATTCGACTATTTTATCAAATATAAAAATATTATGACTCCCAAATATTATAGAATCGTTTAACATTACTTGCTGTATAAATAACTGTATGTGAAATATTTCTATGACCTAAATAATCTTGAATGAGACGAGTATCGCGCCCTAAATCAGCTAATGCATAACCACATGCATGCCTTAGCATATGTGGATGTGCCTCTATAGATACATCCGCTTTTTTACCATAGGAACGAATAAGTCCATACACTTGTTGTCGCGAAATTCCGCCACCTTTTTGAGAAAGAAAAACTAAAGAAGAATCTGCATCGCGCCACTGACTTCTAATATGTAGCCACTCATTTAATGCATTATATTCACTCGAGATTAAAGGCTGTGTTGTCGATAAGCCGCCTTTTAATCGCCTAACATAAATAACTCTTGAATTAAGGTCAATATCTTTCAAAGATAAATTACATAATTCACTAACACGAAACCCATGAATAAAACACATTAATAACATGCAATAATCACGTTCTGAATATCGACCTTTTTTAGCCTCATCTAATATTGCATTAATTTCAAAGCGAGTTAGAAATTTACGTTGTTTCATATTTTTCATTTCCTATAATAAGAGTACACAAGATAAAACTAATATATCAAATCTTAGAAAATGATAAACAAATGATTACTTTATACACAGAGAAATACCATTATTTAGTATTAGATAACACTAAAAGTTTTAGATAGATTTGATTATATATCTTCATTGAACTCAATTTAAAATACGTAAAATACAATATGCAGGTGTTTTTTTACTATTTAAATTAACACTTTGCATCAAACTGTTCGTATTATTGTTCGATTACAAGTTTAAGTCAAATATCGCTACTCTAAATCTGCGTTTAACAATAACCAATTGATAATTAAGTAATTATTCAATAATCATTTTCAGTGTAAAAAATGATTTATAGAATAAAAAGTATTACTACCTAGTAACACACTCCAGACAAATAAAAAACAAAATAAAATACTATTTATATACTGCAAAAAAGATATAAAAACCATCAGATTAACATTCACGCAATGAAAAACCAAACTGGTCAATTTGATGCATATTGTTCGGTTTTTTGTTCATTAAAGATATTTTTAAAGAACGTCAATATTGTACCAAATTAAGATGAAACAAAGGAAAGCACTAATAATAAAACAGTGGTAAGCGTGCTGTTTTATTTAAATATTTAATGTCTTATTTATTTAATGGAAATGTACAAAATGAATCTTAATAAACTTGCTTTAATTTTAGGTCTAGGACTCTCTATTACTGCAGGCGCAGCTAATGCCGCCGACCAAGGACACGGAACTGTCACATTTGAAGGTTCTATCATTGATGCACCATGTTCAATCACACCTGAAACCTCTGAGCAAACAGTTCCTATGGGACAAATTTCTACTGCCGAATTAAAAGATGGTGGTCGTAGTAACTCCCGTGATTTTAAAATCGCATTAGAAAACTGTACGACTGAAACATTAAAAACAGTAACAACAACCTTTACTGGCGCAAGCAGCACAATCGCTGACGGTTCTTTAGCCATTGATGGTAAAGCACAAAATGCCGCTATTGTTATTACTAACGCAGGTGGTAAGCAAATTAAATTAGGCACAGCCTCTGATGCACAAACACTGCGTGACGGTAATAATGACTTAAACTTTGCAGCTTATCTGCAAGGTGATAGCAAAACAGCAGCAACCCCTGGTGCATTTAAAGCTATCGCAACATTCGCTTTAGCTTACCAATAATAAAAAGGCCTAAACACGGATGTATGGCCTAATTAAATTTACATCATTTAATTATATTGTTTTAACACGGAGTATTTATGAATCACTTTGGCATTTTTGTCATGGTGTTTTCAGGAATAATGGTTATACCTGCAATGGCATCTCATGCAGAGCAGGGAAACGGATATGTCTCAGTAGAAGGCTCTATTATTGATAGCCCTTGCGCTATTGATGCCGGAAGTCGTGATCAGACTATTGAATTAATGACGATCCCCGTTAGTCAAATGATACATGATAGAGAAGGGCCAATTCGCCCTTTCTCTATCCGTTTGATTAACTGCACCCTGACACCATTAACACCCGGAAAACCTGATTGGCAATCTTTTGAAATAACTTTTGATGGTTCACTAGACGGTGACAATTTTCAATTATTCGGTAAAGCCAGAGGTGTTTCATTAAAAATTATTGATGCTTTCGGGAATCATGCACTTCCCGGAAAACCTTTACCTGCTCGTGCAATAGAGCCTGGCACGATGACACTTAATTATGGTATGCGCTTAGTCAGTAATAACCAACGTCTAAAAGCAGGAAATTATAAAACAACAATCCAATTTAAAATGGATTATTACTGAGTTATTGCGAAGGGACTATTATGACTCTGCTATTAAATAAGAAAAATAAAGTCTTCACTGACTCAGCGCGTTATATTTTTAATCCTTTGGCATTAATGGTTATTATTGCCATTACGCAAAATCAATATACCTTTGCGAATACCAATATTGAATTCAATACAGATATTCTAGATGTTCACGATCGTAGTAATATTGATTTAAGTGAATTCACTCATGCGGGCTATATTATGCCCGGCACTTATCCTTTTTACATCAGTCTTAATACTAATACGCTTCCTTCGGTTTATGATATTGCCTATATCACATCCGCAAGTAATCCTCAGGAAACCGTTCCTTGTTTATCACCAGAGGTCATGTCACAACTTGCATTGCAAGATGAATGGCAAAAAAAACTACAATGGTGGAACAATGGCCAGTGTCTAAAAGTAGACTCACTGCCCGGAATGACGGCAAGTGGATCTCTAGCATCAGAAACCATTGTTATCACTATTCCACAAGCCTATCTTGAGTTCACTTCAGATAACTGGGATCCCCCTGCTCGTTGGGATAACGGTGTCGCTGGCGCACTATTTGATTACAACTTAAATACACAGCTCACGGACCCTAAAAATAGCAAATCTAGCCGTCAAATTAGTGGTAATGGGGTCGCGGGGATGAATCTTGGTGTATGGCGTTTTCGTGCAAATTGGCAAGCTAATTATAATGATACATCAGGCCAATCCACTGAACGTCACTGGGATTGGAGTCAATATTACGCTTATCGTGCCATTACATCATTAAGCGCCAAACTCACTTTGGGTGAGGAATATCTGCGTTCAGGTATTTTTGAGTCTTTTCGTTATCTTGGTGCAAGTTTGATGTCAGATGACAACATGCTACCACCCAATTTGCGAGGTTATGCACCCGAGGTCAGTGGTGTAGCAAAAACAAATGCCAAAGTCACAGTTAGCCAACAAGGTCGTGTGTTGTATGAAACGCAAGTGGCTCCTGGGCCTTTTCGCATTCAAGATTTAAATGATGCGGTTAACGGTAAACTTGACGTCAGAGTCGAAGAACAAGATGGCTCCACTCAAGAATTTCAAATTGATACCGCAACAATCCCTTATTTGACCCGCCCAGGCCGCGTACAGTTCAAACTTGCAGGAGGGCGTCCAAGTAATATACGCCACCATACTGAAGGCCCAGGATTCGCATTAGGTGAGTTTTCGTGGGGGATATCTAATGGTTGGTCACTATATGGCGGTGCGCTCGGTGCTGGTGATTACAATGCGCTTTCGGTGGGGGTCGGTCGTGACTTAATGATGTTTGGTGCAATCTCATTTGATGTCACTGAATCGCGAGCCAAGCTGCCTCTAGATAATAAAACCTATACAGGTGGTTCCTATCGCTTAAGTTATTCCAAACGCTTTGAGCAATATGACAGCCAAATCACTTTTGCAGGATATCGCTTTTCTGAACGTGATTTCATGAGCATGAACCAATATCTTGATCGCCGTTATCGCAGCTCTGTTCAAGAAAATACAAAAGAACTTTATACCATCATGTTGAACAAGCAGTTCACTGATATTGGGCTGAGTGCTTATTTAAATTATAGCCATGAAACCTATTGGAATAGGCCTAATACCAAGCGCTATAACTTGTCGTTATCTAAATACTTTGATTTGGGAAAATTTAAAAATATTAATGCCAGTTTATCTGCTTTTCGCAATCAATATGAAGGCAAAAAGAATGATGATGGCGTTTACTTAAACTTTTCCATGCCATGGGGTGATGCCGCAACTATCAGTTATAACAGCATTATCAACCGGACCGGTAACTCACATACGGTAAGTTATTATGACCGATTAGATGATAAAAATAGTTATCGCTTAGGGACCGGACTGAGCTCTCGAGGCAGAGCGACAGGAAACGGCTATTTCCTCCATTATGGTGATTCCGCCACGGTAACCACTAATGCCAGTTATGTTGCCGGAGACTACGCCTCAGCCGCACTTTCTTTACAAGGTGGAGCAACCATAACCCCATATGGTGCAGCACTGCATCGCATCAATATGCCTGGCGCAAGCCGGATCATGGTTGATACCGAAGGTGTTGCTGATGTCCCTATCAAAGGTTTTGGCGCCAACGTGAAAACCAATCGATATGGTAAAGCCGTTATTTCAGATATCAACGATTACTATCGCACCAGTACCAGCGTTGATCTGAATAAGCTTCCCGATAATGTCGAAGCCACCAAGTCTGTTAAACAATTAACTGTTACCGAAGGGGCGATTGCTTATCGTAAATTCGATGTGCTTTCGGGTCTGAAAACCATGGTAAGACTTGCACTTGCAGATGGAAGCTACCCACCGTTTGGCGCATCAGTCCTCAACAGTAAAAAATATGAAGTTGGGATCGTTAATGATAACGGCTCTGTTTATCTTTCTGGCGTAAATCCAAATGAAATACTTAATGTCACTTGGAATGGTGAAACGCAATGCCAGATACAAATTCCGGCACAAATTGAAACAACAGAATTTAATTCATTATTACTCCCTTGCGGGGCTCAACCAACCACAGTGAATGTGCCTCCAGTGACGACGCAAACGGCAACTGACAATCTTGCCCCTAAACAGGCAATAGAGCCAAAGCAACGCTGGTTATTATCGCGACCAGATATTACTTACACCACTGATGATGCTTCACTATAAAGTTTATGGAAAAAAGTTGATATTTATGAACATAAAAAAAAGTGCCTTGATTACCACAATAATCAGTTTATCTACACTTGCGAGCAGTGGCGCTAATGCTGCCATTGCCCTTGATAGAACTCGCGTCATCTTTAATGGCACAGAAAAAACCATTAGTTTAAACGTCACAAACCAGAACGTTGACCTCCCCTATCTAGCCCAAGGCTGGATAGAAAACGTGCAAGGTGAAAAAGTGGAATCCCCACTGACTGTATTACCCCCAGTGCAACGCATTGAAGCTGGTGAAAAAAGCCAAGTCAAAATTCAATCACTGCCTGACATCAGCAAATTACCGCAAGATAGGGAAAGCGTGTTCTATTTTAATTTGCGTGAAATTCCGCCAAAAAGCTCACAACCAAACGTTTTGCAAATTGCGCTTCAAACACGCATCAAATTATTTTATCGACCAAAAGCACTTTATGCCTCGCGAACAGATTTGGATTCGCCATGGCAAGAAAAACTCACTATCACCCGTAAAGGTGATGGTTATGAACTGAATAATCCTACCCCTTACTACATCACGATTGTAGATGCGGCAAAAGATCTCAACGGCAATACGATCGCTAATTTTGAGCCTGTGATGATTGATCCTCGAAGTAGCCAGCTACTCAAAGGCAACACAAGTTCATTGGGCACTGCGCCTGTGCTGACTTATATCAATGACTATGGTGGTAGGCCTAAGCTGACATTTAGCTGCAATGGGGTCAATTGTACTGTGGCCTCAGCCTCAGACAATTAAGAGGAGGCTGGTATGAAAAGGACACATCTATATTGCACAGCTGTGCTCTGCACAATACTGCCGTCAATAGTACTCGCGATAGATAGCTGGGAAGTCGAGGGGCTACACGGACAAATTCGTGTTAATGGGCAGCTCACTGAAGCGCCCTGTACGCTCGATATGGCGTCGAAATGGCAGGAAGTTTCGCTTGGTGATGTTCCTGCATATCGGCTACGAAAACCGGGAGATCAAGCGGAACCGGTACCCTTCACCCTACTGTTTCGTAACTGTATTCGGACACAGAGTGTGATTTATGACCAAAGAACGGACACCCCGACATGGGATGCGATGCAACCCGTTGCGACAGTGTCATTCGTGGCGCAAGCCGATAATTATTATCCGCAAATGTTAGCGGTTAAAGGTGTGACAGGGTTAGCGCTAAAAGTCACAGATAAACAAAGGAATGACATTCGCTTAGGTGCTCGAGGCAAACCACAATTTCTCGAATATCCACAAGGAACACTAACTTATTACGTTACCCCCGTGAGAACCCCCGAGAAATTAAGTGAAGGCCAATTCAGAGCCGTAATGGATTTTAGGGTGAATTATGACTGATTTGAAAAAATGGCCACATACAAAAAAATTATGTTTAGTCACAATAATATGGGCCTCAACAGCCAATGCCAACTTACCTGAGTCACGCATATTACCCTCAAGCAATGCGCGTGCGACTCCGGGGATTGTGTATGTGAACATTAGAGGCATCGTACTTGCACCGCCTCCTTGTGTCATCAATGACGGCAATATGATTGATATTAATTTCGGTGAAGTCATGTCAACACGTATTGATGGGACAGCATACAAAATGCCTGTCAATTACAACATTAAATGCGAAAAAATGCCCAGTAAAGCCATGAAAATGTCAGTACAAGGCAATAGAGCCAAGTTCGACAACAACTCATTATCAACAAATATTGAAGGGTTAGGCATCGCTATTATGCGTAATGACAGCAAACTCCCAGTTGGTCAAACCGTCAATTTCACTTACCCGAATGCACCACAATTTTCGGTAGTACCTGTAAGAGATATGACTCAAACCTTAACGGGTGGCTATTTTGAAGCCATTGCTACCCTACTCATCGAGTATCAGTGAGAGGCGCGCTTATGTTTCAATCAACACTAAATAATACCCTCATTATTAGTTTGATAATGTTGGTATCAAGCAATATTTCATCAGCAAATAACATGAAACTACATGGTATTTTGCTTGAGCCGCCTGCATGTAAAATTCAAGACGATAACGTCATTGATATCTTCTTTGGTAAAAATGTTGGGATACATCGAATCGATGGCATCAATTATACCCAAGAAATTGACTATAAATTGGTGTGCGTTGATAACATCAAAGGTTGGGTTCTCGGCCTTTCTGTCATTGGGCCTCAAAGTAATTTTGATAGCGCTGCATTACAAACGAATGTGAATAATTTAGCAATTCGTTTAACTCAAGATGGCAAGCCCTTTGAAATTAATAAGCGTATAACAATTACACCAACCCGCCCTCCGTTACTCAAGGCAGTACCCATAAAACGCCCGGGAAGTGACTTACCTGAAGGCGCTTTTTCAGTGACGGCAACATTGTTAGCGGAGTATCAATAATGAACAAGTTCATTACAAAATGCTTATTCATGATACTGCTAGCCTATCATGGTTTAGCGCAGGCCATTCCGGATAATTTATATTTCCACGGCATATTAGTATCAGAACCTTGCGTAATTAAGCCTGGGGATGAATCCATTCGTTTAGATTTTGGTAACGTACCCGATAAAAATATCTATGCCTACGGAAGAACGGTCAGCGAAGCATTTTCTATCAATCTAGCTGAATGTGATACCAGTATTGGCAAGTCCGTCAATGTCACCTTTTCAGGAACACCAAGTCTAGTATTACCGGGCTACCTTGCACTGCAAGACAATAGTCGCGCAGATGGATTTGCCATCGGTATTGAAGATGAAACAGGGACTTTTTTGCCCATCAATACCAAAGGGGAGAAGTTACCGCTATCAGATGGCTCAACGCAGCTGAAATTTAAAGCCTATTTAAAAGGTGAACCTGATGCGATTGCTCAGCAAAAAATTAAGCGAGGTCCTTTTAATGCAATTGCGACTTTCAAATTAGATTACGAATAACAAATAAGGTACTTAGCTAACATGAAATGGTTATCGTATATATTTTTCACCAGTATGGCAGCAATCTCTTTACCCGCGAGTGCTGCAATTTTCTCTTATATTACAGAGGCTACTGGCTCTTCCAGTAATGCACAATATACCTACGTCATTGAGCGCTGGGATGAAGAAAATGATGGAACACCCAGCCCCTGTGCGAGCTGGCCAAGATGTTATATCAATATTAATCATAAACATACCGCATCAGGTAATCCCGGAAGCGTGGCTCGGTCATTAGTCGATGTCAGTGGCTTAAGAACTATGCAAGAAGTGCGTGCGGCAGTCATAAGAAGCACCGGTTTTCCCATTAATGGAAGAACTAACCATGTTGGAGATCCGTTGGCTAAAAACCAAGAGTGTGTCGGATTGTTTTATCAAAACATAAGCAGTGGATTAGTTGAATCATCAGGTCGTCTACTACCAGGTTCATTATGTGGGATTGCGCCACCACCTGTTGGCGCTTGCCGAATTTCAGAATCGAGTGTCGATATTAACTACGGTAATATTGATGAAGTTAGTCTACCTAATGCTATAGAATCCTCTTCTTTTACAGTTACTTGCAATATTCAAATGGATGTACTTGTCATCGCATCAGGTATGGATAACGGAAAAGTCAGGCTACGTGATGACGGCAGTTTAAAAGCCAGTTTATTTCTCAATAATACTGTTCCAGGCCAAACAGGTGTCTCGGTTCGAGTACCTGCAGGTGGAGGCGTCAAAGTAGGGATCACCTCCAAACTAGAAACTAATGGGCGTGTTAAAGCGGGGCCTTTTCAAGGGGCTGGTTCACTTATTTTAACGGTGCCATAAATAATTAGGTTATCACTATGTCAATACGAAACGATAGTAACAGAATACATTACTATATAGGTCAGCGCATTTTGAGAAAACGCAAAGAACTCGGCTATACCGGTTCACAATTAGCGAAATTATTGAATATAAGCCAGCAACAGTTTTCTCGTTATGAGAGAGGAAAAAATAGAATTAACCTACTTAGCTTATTCAAAATAGCCGTTGCGTTGAAAACACCGATGAATTGGTTTATAGAGGACATTAGTAATCAGCTTGATACTATTTTAGAAGAAGAACCCATAAACGCTAAATATAATTTTATACAGTCTTACGACTCAGTCCAATTAGCGAATGAGATAAAGCGGCTATAATATATCATGGTATTTATAGCTTAATAGGCGTTGTCAATTTAAAAATGGCAGCGCCTATTATAATTATGACATCTTGAAATAATATTCAAAATACAGACAACTGTAGTGTGATATTAAAAATTAACATTCCCACAAATAATCAATCAGATAAGTATTTTCTTTTTCATATTATTAGGAATATTTACGGCTGTGTTAGATAACATAAGACTGTATGATTAACCTAGCTATCTATCTGATGATTTCAACAGGGATTAAAATGGAACAAAAACAATACTCACCAAAATGGCAGAAGCGTTTTGCCTTTTTTGATAAATACGGCTCACCAAGCACACCCGAATTTAAAGCTGCATTAAAAGCGGAGTCATTTGGTGGAAGAATCCTTATCAATATGAATATATTCGCTTTTTTCTTTGGTATTATTTATTTTTTAATTTTAGGTTTATGGAAAAAAGGCCTTGTACTGCTCGGTGTTTCTATCGGTATCGGTATTATTGTTGGTACGATTGATATGCTACTTGGCGATGTTTTCCCTAATGGCGTTTACACCGGATTATCAGTAGGGATATCAGCGCTCTGGGCTATGATTGCAAATTATGCTTATTATCTAAAAGAAACCAAAGGGCTGGATAGCTGGAATCCATTTGAAGGCATTAGAATGGTTTAAATTTCATGACCATACTTAGTATGTAGTAATTTTTATGAAAAGGCGCCTATTGCTGTTCATCTTATTTTCAATAAGCGCCTTTTTAATCAAAATCAGAAAGGTCATCAATGGAAAATACCTAATATCAGTCGTTAGTTTAAACTCAAATAAATTGACATAAATAAGACATAAATATTAATAATAACCAAATAGTACAAGAGGACAAAATTAACCACTCCAGTAAAATTAAAAAATCATTTAAAATCAAAGTGTTAACTTTAAAATAAATATAATAAAATAGCTTAAATCTATTTAAATAATATTTTACTGACCTAAAAAATTAAATATATAAAATTTCAACTATTTAATTTTATATATTTAGTTAACTCATTATATTTTAAACTAAAATTAAATTAGCTACTGTGGTTTAGTGCTTATATTTAATAGCCGAGCACGGTAATCCGTTGGGCTTTTACCATAATATTGACGGAATGCATGACTAAATGCAGAATGAGACTCATAACCAATGGAAAATGCTGTTTGTTCAATGGAAAGATTTGCTAATAGTAAACGCCCAGCGGCCTCCATTCTCTTTTGTAATAATAATTGCATCAGTGTTAATTGAGTTTCGGCTTTGACTTTCCGCTGTAATGTACTGATAGACATATAAAAAGCACTAGCAATATCTTGGCAGCTAAGAGGTAAATGTAACCGGGAATTAATCCATTTAATTAGTTCATCAATCCATCGGTTATCAGTTTTTAATTGTGCAAATAATAATTGTGCAACAGTAAAACTTTGCTCTGGAGGTTGAGGAAAACGATGTAACCAGCTTAAAAGGCCATTTGCAGCAGGCGTTAATGTAAATTGGCTTATCTTTTCATTCAATGCCCATTGTGCTGTCGCGGGCATTTCAAGTACATAGTTCTGATTACCAATTCGGCCACTAAAAGCATGACTAACACTTGGCGGGATCACCATCCCACTACCCATACTTAATAAGAAATGCTGCCTATCCATATTGATTTCCATTTCACCTGATAATGCACATACAACTTGCCAATGCTCATCATGTTGATGAGAAATGACTTCGTCTGAGTACTGACGGAAATGAAGTTCAGGTAATTGCAACGGAATACTCCTAATCAATATAAGCTAGAAGTATAACCTTTTTATATGTGAAAGGCAGTAACACAAAGTTTAGAAGTTCTTCCTCACCCCAATATAAAAACATAATTATAAATAATTCAAATTACTATCAAGCGAGAAGTGCCCCATTGGGAAGTGGTAAATTAAACTCTGCTAATACAATTGCCCCTGATTCATCGGGAGCACCTGTAATGAGTACTTCAGATTTAATGCCAGCTATCCGCTTTGCTTCAAAATTACAAACGCATAATACGCACTTACCTACCAAATATTCCGGTGTATAATTAACCGTAACTTGAGCACTAGAACGCTTAACACCCAGCTCACCAAGATCAACATCTATAATATAAGCGGGCTTTTTAGCTTTACTATTTACTTGCACGCTTATAATTGTCCCCACCCGCATCTCCACACGCGTGAAATCATCCCATCCAATAGTTTGCATAAAATCGACTCCTAAACATCATCATTATTAATGATTAATTTAGCATAGAAATAATTAAAACTATTGTCGCCAAACATGCATTTTATATTGTGAAACAGTCAATATATTAATATTTAACATTGGAAAATAATGCCCTCAAAAATTGAAGGCAATTATATTAAAAATAATAAGAAAGAGAGATAGCTTTTTACATGGTAGAAAAAACATTCATAATAATACCACCTGAGATAATCAGGCCCATTGCAAACACTGCTGGAAAATCAGGTTTCTGCTTGTATAAAATCATTGAAACTAAAGTGACGCCAACAATCCCAAACCCACACCACAGTGAATAAGCGACCCCTACTGGGATATAACCCATTGCACGGGTTAATGCAAAATAGCAGACACAATAGGCAATAATAACTAATATCGATGGCGCTAATTTACTAAAACTATTGGTTTTTTTAATCATCGACGTACCTGTTATTTCAGAGCCGATAGATAATGCTAGCCATAAAAATCCTGTAAACATAGTATTTCCCTCAACATTTATAATTAATGAGCTGCTTTATTGTTAATTGGTAGTGAAGATTCTGCTGTCGATTCTTTAACTTCATCCGTTTCTTCAGCGCCCATTTTGGAAAATAGATTCATAATAACAATCCCACTCGCAATAACTGCCATACCAATCATGGCTGCGGTATCAGGATGTTGGCCATAAAATACCATTCCCAGTGTTGAAACCATCAAAATACCGGTGCCTGACCATGTTGCATACGCTAATCCAACTGGAATATTTTTAACCGCCCGCGAAAGGGAGTAATAGCAAATAACATATAGAACAATAATTAAAGCTAATAATAATGATTTAGTCGTTCCCTCACTATTATCAAACATTTTTAATGTTGATGTTGCTGATGTTTCAGAAATAATAACCGCTAGCATCCAAAGCCATGATTTTGCTTTAGGGGACATGGGTAACGCTCCTATTATTAATATTTTTATATTTAAATACAATGAGGTTTAATTTAAATAAATTTATTTATTTAATGATTTCAAATAATCTATCGCTGAATCTGTGAGTTTGTTCCTCTTCAAACAATATATGCCAGGGTTATCCATTACCTCTTTTAAAGTAATGTAACGTTCCCGATTGGTATTTTTTATATTAGATTTTTTATTTTGTTCACATCTAGTTATTAGCAATTTCTCTTCAATATTATTAAATGAATCAAACTGGACACCTAATAATATTGCTTTCTTGATATTATCTTTAATAAGATTGTTGTATTGTTCATTCTTATTCAAACCTAAAATTTGATTTAACTCACTCTCAGGGCAACAATGATATTTTAATGCCATTATCGGTATATCCTGCGATAGCCCCTGCAAAACTAATTGACTCTCTTCACTGATAAACAACCCATTAGCGACTTCACCTACTGCTTTCGTACCAATAAAAGGTAGGAAAATACAATGATACTGGTGAAGGGCTTCAATATTAATAGTCTCTTTTGTTATTATGTTACCAAGAGATGCCCATTGTGCTATGTTTTCATGAGTCGACATCATATCGGTTGCATAAACAGTAAAGGAAACAGAAGTCATCTGCATTAACCGTTGATATATTGCCTGCTCATGACTTTGTGCAGGAGATAACACAACAAGTACCTGTTTTTTCAACCGCGATAAAATTTGTGCAACGATCTGTTCAATTAACTTTTCGTTCATCTTGCACCTTCTTGTTAGCTAACAACAAAGACACTATCATTGTTACGCAAACCAGCCGCATTAGCTTCATCAGTATCAATATGAAATTCAAGAGAAAATCGCTCATCGACTCGAACAACAACCTCATCGAAAGTCAAACTGCGTTCCCCTTCAGTACGAATATGCACTTTTTGGCCATTTGCCACATTCAATGCTCTAGCATCCATCATATTCATGTGGATATGGCGTTGAGCACAAATCACTTGTTCTTCCAGATTAACATGCCCTGCCGGCCCGATTAATAACGCACTTCCCGAGGTATTTAAATCTCCCGACTCACGCACTGGCGCTTTGATCCCTAAAACAAAACAATCGGCTTTTGACACTTCAAGCTGACTTTTGGGACGTACAGGCCCGAGTACTCTCACTTTGCTAATCGAGCCTTTCGGCCCAACGACAATGACACATTCTTTTGCCGCAAATTGCCCCGGCTGCTTTAGCTCTTTAAAAGGTGTTAATTGATAACCTTGGCCAAATAATATCTCGACATCCGCTTGCGAAAGATGAACATGGCGATTAGAAATGCCCACAGGAATAGCAATATCAGCATCCATTCCAACCACCGAATTGTGCGCTGAAAGACGAGAGAGAATTTTCCCCATCAATTGCTGATTAATCATGATTTCTTACCTTTGTTCAGTCCACTTTTCTGCTCTTTACTGATGCTGTCAATTTTCACATCAACGATGCTCGCCGCCGTTTTTTCCTTAACCAATAATTGTTTTTCAACGGCAATCTCTTTCGGCTTTTCTATTTTTGCCATGTCACAAGCTAGCTCAGTACTTTTGTCTAACTCACCTTGGCTATTTTTTACCGCTAATAGCTTGGTGATAACACTAGGATCAGGTCGTGCGATCACCAGGGAACCTACTAATAATTGGCTATCAGCTATCACACTAATGCCATGGTCAATGGCTGTGTGAACAGCACTAATTTCACCTTGAAAATAAATAGAAATCAGCCCAGAACCTATTTTTCGATAACCGACGACTTCTACACTCGCGGCTTTACATGCTGCATCTGCGGCTTTTATTGCAGATACCAATCCTTTAGTTTCAATCACACCTAAACTTTTCATTTGTCTCTCCTACTTAGTGACGAACAAGTCGAATATCGAAATCAAACGTTTTAAAGAAAGCGTCTAATTTGTCTAACTCTTCAGCGCTATAAGTCGGGTCTGTCTTCATGGGATAAATCATGTCGAGTTTGTCGTATTTACCACGACCTAATTGATGATATGGGAGGATATCCACTCGACTCACATTGCCCCGTTTTGACAACTCCATCGCATATTTGATAGCGCCGGTAATAGCATCGAATGAATCGTTGTAACCACGAACTAGAGGCATTCGGACAACAATATTTGCCCCTAATTCCACCAGCCTTTCGAGATTACGGCGTACGTTTTCATTACCAATACCAAATAAATTTTTGTGCTGATGAGTATCAATATGTTTAATATCGAATAAAAATAGGTCGACAACTTGCGCTAACTTTTCATAGTTCGCTAATGAGGTTGTTCCTTGTGTTTCCACAGCAGTGTTGATCATCATTTTTTTGCATTCACGCAATAGCTCAACCGCAAAATCAGTTTGTAGGCTCATTTCGCCACCACCGATCGTCACACCGCCACCCGAAGAAATATAAAAATCATAATCTTGCATGATGATTTCCATCATTTCTGCTACCGTGACATCTTTTCCCATAATGTCTAAAGCATCACCGATACAAACCTCTTCACACTTACGGCAACCAATGCAATCAATGCCCCTATTCACCCGATGAACCTGTTCCCCTTGTTCATTGTTTGTCATGTAATGAATACCGACAGGGCATA
Source organism: Providencia sp. Je.9.19 (assembly GCF_051129765.1). Lineage (NCBI taxonomy): Bacteria > Pseudomonadati > Pseudomonadota > Gammaproteobacteria > Enterobacterales > Morganellaceae > Providencia > Providencia sp. Je.9.19. The sequence continues at coordinate 354,892 of NZ_JBCPSS010000002.1, read as the reverse complement.
CATCCACACATTTGCCACAACTGACACACTTATCATGGGAAAACATCACTTGAAATTGGCTACTAAGTCCTTCTGGGTTGGAACACCAAGGACAACGAATGTTGCACCCTTTAAGAAAGATCAGAGTACGAATACCATCACCGTCATAAATAGAGTATTTTTGGATATTAAATATCCGCCCTCTAATGTCCGCCGCTGCTGTATTCATCATCACGCCTCCAAATTACAATCAAAATTTATTGTTTTTATTATGAAAAGGCAGATGAATCTCCTTCATCTGCCAATCTAAAGTTAGAACTTCTCAATTACCGTACGGCTAATAATTTCGTCCTGAACTTCTTTACATAATTCAACGAAGTAAGCGCTATACCCGGCAACACGAACGATTAAGTCACGATATTTTTCAGGCTCTTTCTGTGCTTGTTTCAACATTTCATTATCAACGTAGCTAAACTGCATTTGACCATTGCCGAGAATCGATGCGGTTCTCAGTAAGGTAATCAGCCCATTGCGACCTTCTGGTGTATCTAACAAACCTTTCAGGAACTTGAAGTTATGCACCATACCGATATTCATGGTTTCAACATTCATTTTGCTGATAGATTTGATAATTGCCGTTGGACCTTGTTTATCCGCTCCTTGCGTTGGACTAATACCGTCAGATAAAGGCATCCACGCTAAACGACCATTCGGTGTCGCCGCAGTTAACTCGCCAATTGGCGTATTATTCGAGATAGATAATGTCCCATGGCTCAATGTTGAATAAAGCATCTTGTATTGACGGCATTCGCGCTCCGTCCACTCGGTAATATCCAGCGCATACTGGTCAACATAATTGTCATCATTACCAAATTTAGGCGCATTTAAGCAGTCACGACGCAATTCTTCATAGCCTTCAAAGTTTGCCAATAGACCATCACGAACTTGTTCAAGGGTATATCGACCATCTTCATAAACTAGCTTGCGAATAGCGGCGATAGAGTCAACATAAGTTGCTAGACCAGAGAAAATTAAGCCTGGACCGTGATTGACCATCGCACCACCAGCCGCAACGTCTTTACCTTGCTCCATGCAACCTTCAACAAAGAGAGACATTAATGGTTTTGGCGCAACATCACGGTGGACACGTTGGCTAATCACCGTACCGATGGCAGATAAGCGAACGATGTGTGAGATTTGTGCTTTTACTGCTCGGTCAAAATCTTCAAAGGTTTTTAGGTCACGTAAATCGCCGGTATCAAGGCCTTGATAGCTGTCAAATAGCACCATACGACCGCGGTTTAATACAAACTCAATTGCAATTGGCCATTGGGTGTAACCCGTTGAAGTCCATTGATAAATACGGCCTGATTTTTGTGGTTCAACGCAGCCCATCAAGCAATAGTCTCGAGCATCTTCAAAATCAAAACCTTTACGCAACATCATTTTGATGTGTGAATCATCGAAATGGCAGGCAGGGAAGCCCATTCCTGCTTTAACCACATCGACAATTTTTTCCATGTATTTCTGTGGTGATTGGTTATGGATACGGCAAGCCAGTGATGGCTGATACACTTTAACGAAGCGTACTGCATCCATAATCAAGTAAGTCAGCTCATTACAGGCATCGCCACCAGAGCGTTTTTGTCCACCAACAGTTAAATTAATAAATGGTTGATATCCCGCAAAATATTTCGCCCCTAGCTCGCTTGACATCCACATTAACTCAGCACATTTAATGATAAATGCTTGCATCATCTCCAATGCTTGATCTTGTGTTAAACGACCTGTTTTGATGTCGTTTTCATACATTGGGAAGCAATATTGGTCTACGCGCCCTAAAGATAAACCGGTTTGATTTTCTTCGATTTCAAACAGTGATTCGATAGTCCAAATACTTTGCAGTGCTTCTTGTAACGTAGTCGGTGGATTTGCAGGTACGTTTTGGTTAACTTCAGCAATCGTCAGTAACTCTTCGCGACGTTTCTGATCCGTTTCTTTAGCCGCTAATTCGCGAGCACGTTCAGCGATACGATGTGCATAAGCCACCACACCTTCACAGGTTTCAATTGACGCTTTGTAATAATAAATACGGTCAATATCTTCTGGATTTTCCATATTCAATTGGGCAAGCTTGGCCTGAGCATCAGCCTTAATCCCATTCATGCCCTTAGTGAATAACAGCACGTCATAACCTGGGCAAGTATCACCGCCACCATTGATTTGGTGATAAGACAAGTCACTGACAAAAGTTTCACCGCTGAATTCCCACACACCCGCTTCACGATATTGCGCTTCGCAAATTTCATCTAATGAGCGATTTTCCCAAAAAGGTGCAATATCTTCGCGGATCGTACGTTTATCTTCTTCTGAAATGTAGAATGGGTCCTGTGGACGTGTGCCCATCGTATCGAGTTCTTCGACAACCCAACGCCATGCAATATCCGGTGAGAATGCACCCGCACGCGGCTTACCGCATGGATGTCCAACAATCAATTCTTCATCTTGGATAAGAATAGGTGCCGTTTCACAAGCGCGGCGGAATGCTTTCGCACGTAATAAAATGGTTGGTAAACCCGGATTATTTTTAGCAACTTCAGTAAACGTCAGTGCGCGATAAATTGAAACGCTTGGACGTGCTTCTAAGTAATTATTGCGTAAACGCTGTAAACGCGGCGTAAGGCCTTCCATGACTTTAAATTCGTGATTAGCTTGCTCAGCAGGAGCAATATATCCCGCTTGAGGTGCACCATACTGCGGCTGACTACTGGCTTGGCCGCTGTATAAACGCACTTTGAAATTAGCCGTTAATGTCGATAAGTTTTCATGAGCAGACAGCAACATTGCCGATAATTCATTGATGCACAGGCGAGGATCATTAAGGTAAATACCTTGAGACATCCCATCAAACATTGGGTAGCCATCAATAGATTTTGTCGAACGAACCTCAGATAATTCAGCTAATTTCAACCATAGACTTTCAACAATTTCATAAGCTTGCGATTGCGTTAAGCGTCCTTGTTCAATATCACGCTGATAGAATGGATAAACGGCTTTATCAAAGCCCATTGGGTTGACCGCATAGCTGCCATTTTCTAAATGCAAAATCAGTTGTAATAAATAGAAAGCTTGGCAAGCTTCTTTGAACGTTTGAGCCGGTTTTGCAGGCACATTACGTAAAATCTCGGCGCTATCTTGTAGCTCTGCGCGACGATATTGATTACCTTCTGCGGCGGCCATGTTATCAGCTTTAGCCGCTAATGATTGTGCAAAACAGATAGCCGCATCACATGCATAAATAGCAGAGCGGCAATTATTTGCCTCATCAATACTATTACGGCTAACAGCGCTACCAATGTTACGCACTCGGTCTTCTAATTTGCCCTTAAGAGCCACAAAACCCACATTTAAAACGGTTAAATAATCAGGTGCAGCGATGGCGCTATCACCAGCAAGAAATTGATAAATACTGTTACTGTGAATTTCACTTTCCGTATGGAAAATCGCACCGCGTGGGGTTGATGATTGGCTACCAATAATCAGTTCATCTTGTGCGATAAATGCCGGAAAATTACGCATAAATTCATAAAAACGCTGAGCAGGTTTAATCGCCTGCGGGACACCGGTCAACTGATTGCCCAGTGCTTCAAGAATATTGGCACGTTCAGTAATGATTGAGCTATTGCGGGCACTTAAACGGTCAGCCAGCATTTTCACGCGTGGGGTCAAAGCATATTTGGCCATGTTAGCCTCTCCTGATGTTCGTTATGTTCTTTCTAGTTTGTGTTCATCATATAAAAGCGTTAATCGTCAAAAAGACTGTTTATACAGCGCTTCTAGTTGCATCGAATTCACTTCACGTGGGTTAGTCGGTGTGCAACTATCACGCAGCGCCTGCCCAACCATTTCCGCTAAGCGGGTATTAAAATCTATTTCATTGACACCCGTTGCCTGAATGCCTTTTGGCATATTCATCTCATCTTTCAGTACGTTAATCGCCACTATCAGGCTTTCAACACCTTCACGAACGGTTGATGATGGCAAATTCAAGTTTTTTGCTAATCTCGCGTAGCGTTTAGCAGCTTCATTACTGCATTGCCCATTAATATCTGCATTAAAAGCAACCACTTGTGCCATTAAAATGGCATTAGCACGGCCATGGGGAATGTGAAATACGCCGCCTAATGCATGTGCCAAACTGTGGGTAATACCTAAAGATGCATTGGTAAAAGCCATTCCTGCGATACAAGACGCGTTATGCATTTTTTCTCGAGCAAGCAAATTACTGCCTTCGCGATAACAATCAATCAGATGTCCAAAGACCAATTGAACCGCTTTTTCTGCCAGTGCATCTGAAAAGTCAGATGCGGTACGAGAGACATAAGCCTCTAAAGCGTGGCATAACACATCCATTCCAGTATCCGCAGTAATCGAAGCGGGTACTGACTTCACTAATGCAGGGTCAAGAATGGCAACGTCTGGCAACATAAATTCATCAACCAAAACCAATTTTTCTGACTTTGATTTAATCACTGAAAATGACGTTACTTCAGAGCCAGTACCACTGGTTGTTGGGATCGCAATAAACTGTGGCTTTGCTCTATTCAAATCTTTTTGTGTATGCCAAAGGGAGTAAATAACAGCTTTTGCAGCATCGATAACAGACCCACCACCGAGTGCGATAACTAAATCTGGATACTGCATATCCATGATTTTCATCCCTTTCACAATGGCAGCAATGTCCGGGTCTGGTGCAACATCATCATAAATAGAAAAGGTGACGCCGCTATCTTGCAACCGACGGGTGACTTCATCGGCCAAACCAAACTTCACCATCGCTTTATCCGTCACGATAAATGCGTGCCTAGCACTGACTTGAGAGATAAAATCCAGCGCATTCGCACCAAATTGAACTTTGGGTTTAATCAAAAACTGATTCATGCTGCTTTACTCCCTGTTATCCCGATAAACCTTCTCAACAATGGCAACCACTGACATGGCTTTGTATCTATCTTTATTCAAAGCGAAGTAAGCTTCCGCTAAGACAATGTCATTAATTCCGGCACCGACACTGTCAACCGCGACATACGTTTTGTCTTTCAACGGCTCAAGGTCATCACCCAGTACAGAGATCATCAGTAAGTTACTACCGCTGAGCTCTTGGCATTTTTGCGTTGCGACAACATGTCCGATTACCTTTGCAAGGATCATGGTTTATACCGCCTTATTTCAATGAGTTACTTACTGAGACGTCCAAGAACTGCCTTAATAATTTGCTCGACATTCTCTTCAGTGATGTCACTTTGTGCGACGGTAGTTTCGGCTCTAGGGGCAGTATTCATTGCGCTACCGAATCTATCATCACCATGATTGCTGGCAGGTGAATAGGCGCAGGTTGTCGCAACGGATGAGTTAAAAAACCGCTCATCATCCAAAATACTCACAGGTGACTGGCTAACATTCACCGCTACCACTGATGAAGCTGAGCAACTCGGCGCTTGAGTCGGCTGTTTAAGATCGTCAATGGAACGTACCCCATAACCTACTTTACGAATATTTAGCAGGTTCATCGGTCCAACGTTGTCAGAACTTGAACCACCACCGATAGCACCACAACCGAGCGTCAATGCCGGAGTCAGATTAGTGGTTGCACCAATGCCACCCAATGATGCAGGGGTATTGATCAAAATTCGGTTAACCGGTTTTTCAAGCGAGAACTGACGGATGACATCTTCGTTTTGCGTATGGATCACTAAGGTATGACCTAGGCCTTCGTTAGTGAGTAAATCAACCACACGGTGACAAGCTGATTTCCAATCTTCTTCGATATACATGCCTAAAATTGGGCATAGTTTTTCGCGGGAATACGGATTTTTGGGTGAAACGGTATCTTGTAGTGCAATCAATACACGGGTATTAGCAGGAATAGTGAAACCTGCACGTTGGCTAAGATAAAGAGCATCCTTTCCAACAACTTCTGGATTAATGGTACCATTACCTCGCAATAGCATTGATGCCATGCGCTTAGCTTCATCATCATTCATAAAGTAAGCGCCTTGTGCTAACAGCTCACGGTGCACTTCGTTATAAATACAGCGTTCAACAATGATGGATTGCTCAGATGCGCAAATAACGCCATTATCAAACGTTTTACTGGTAATAATGTCGCTAACTGCTTTTTTGATATCAGCACTGCGTTCGATGAAAGCTGGGCCATTACCCGGTCCACCACTGATAGTTGGTGTACCTGATGCATAGGCAGCGCGTACCATTGCTTCACCGCCTGTCGCCAAAATTAATGAAACATCTTTGCTATGCATTAATTCTTTGGTGGCATCTAATGTCAGCATAGTAACGCCATCGACGATACCTTCAGGCGCACCAGCCTCTAAAGCCGCTTTTTTAACAATTTCCAATGTACGAAAACTACAAGCCTTCGCATTTGGATGTGGGGAAAAGACGATTGCATTACCTGCCTTTAAGGCAATCAATGTTTTATAGATAATGGTCGATGTCGGGTTCGTTGATGGCACAAGTGCCGTAATGACCCCTAATGGAACGCCCACTTCCATGACTTTATTGATTTTGTCATCACTAATGATGCCAACGGTTTTTAGATCTTTTATGTGTTCATAGACACGCAGTGAAGCGAATGTATTTTTCAGGACCTTATCTTGCCATTTCCCAAAACCAGTCTCTTCATTTGCCATTTTCGCTAACTCTTCAGCGTGAAGCGCCGATTCAATAGCGATGTGTTTAACGATACTGTCGATTTTTTCCTGCGAAAAAGTAGCAAAAATATTCTGCGCCTGCTTCGCGTTTCTAACTAGCTCTCTTGCCAGTTGTCTGGATTGCAAATCTTTATCTAATGCAACCATGTCTTCCCCCGTACCGGAGTCAAAAATTAACTAAATAAATTTGTTGTCTAGAATGACGATGTTTCAGCCCACAACTTAGGCTTTGTGCTGCTGTGCAATTTTGCCGATATCGTTATGTGGTCTTGCAATAACGCGTGAAGTCACCACTGTGCCAACACGTTTTGCTGCCTCAACACCTGATTCCACTGCCGCATTTACCGCGCCAACATCACCTTTTACCATCGCCGTAACTAGCCCAGAACCCACGTTTTCATAACCGATTAACTCAACGTTTGCCGCTTTACACATGGCATCCGCAGCTTCAATGCACGCTACCAGACCTTTAGTTTCGATTAGACCAAGTGCTTCTTTCATCAGTAATTTCCTTTTTATTCCGTGACTTTATATTGGGCGACGATTTTTTGAATATCGCTATGAGGACGTGCAATAACCAAAGAAGTCACCACGGTGCCGATGCGCGATGCTGATTCAACACCTGATTCAACTGCTGCTTTTACCGCACCAACATCGCCCTTCACCATTGCAGTAACTAAACCTGACCCAACATTTTCATAACCAATCAGCACGACATTTGCGGCTTTACACATAGAATCAGCCGCTTCAATGCAAGCTACTAACCCTTGAGTTTCGATAAGACCTAATGCGTCACCCATATATTTTTCTCCGGAAAAAATTATGCTTTGTGTTTAATGACAATTTTGCTGATGTCGTTGTGCGGACGAGCAATAACTAAAGAAGTCACCACTTCACCAACACGTTGAGCAGATTCAACACCGGAATCAACAGCCGCTTTAACTGCACCAACATCGCCTTTTACCATCGCGGTCACCAGACCAGATCCGACATTTTCGTAGCCGATTAGCTCAACATTCGCGGCTTTGCACATTGCATCAGCTGCTTCAATACAAGCCACCAGACCTTTAGTTTCAATAAGACCTAATGCATCACCCATTGTTATTTCCTCCGAGAAACCGTTTTACGGTTTCTTGTGCTAAAGAGTTCGAGAAAGAGTTCGAGATAACTCAAGCCAATGTGCTTGCGTGGTGATTCCATTTGAACGCAGCGCTTGGCTTCAAACTCACTATAGCCCTCGAAAATTAAAACAAAATATAAATCCACATATGGACATTAATTAGATTAATACTCTAAAAATTAAATAATTAATTTACCAATTCACATAACAATGCTGATAATTCTAATAATTCACGTATCTGTATTGTCGAGAGAAATAACAAAAGTGTAGATTTAGGGATAACAGGAGGGATTGTTAACAGGATATTATTGAACTGAAAAAAGACCGTAATTTGAGCGATGATAACTGCGGTAGCGGTCACTGACTTATAAGGTTCTCTTGCTATCGCTTTTGTACAAAATGAAATATTTAAAGTGCATATTTTCATCATCACGTAAGTGGTTAACAGCTTAAATTTATAAATAAACTGCTTATTAAGAATGTCGAAAATACGCTAAATGATTGGTCATTAAGAATGCCGAAAATACACTAAATAATTGGTCATTAAGAATGCCGAAAGAAGCCAACAACGCCACAAATTGAAGTATGAAGAGTATTGGGGAGCATACATGAGTATGTGACTCAAATAGCCGAGAGAAGCCAACAACGTCACAAATTAAAGTATGAAGAGTATAAATAGGCTAATCGAACTTGCTACCTTGCTTTAAGGTGCAGATATAGAGAGGAGAATTCAGAGAGCTAAGCAATATCGTTTTATCATTCAGCTTTTGTGCATTTAAAAATAGCCCATCATGGCTGTTTGACATTTCTCGCATAAAGTAATCAAAGATAACATTAGGAGATTCATCTATCGACGAGGCACTTGATTCCCATTGGCTAATATTATAATGCCTTTCTGTGGGTGACACCCGTTTAGTTGTATAATTAAATTTCACATAGCGCTGCAAATAAAGCCAACCCGCCTTGGAATCGGTATATCCTTCAACAACAATAGCCCCTTGCCCATTTGCACTAAAACTAAAGTGAATATTTGCATTAACGTTTTCATCAATCATATTTTCAAAACGCATAATGCCTTTCGTTGAACAAGACATCATTCCATCATTTTTATTTGAAAGTATCACTGACTGCGTATAAATAGCCACGATAATAAACAACAAGCCACTTATTAAGCACAGTACTTTCCCTGTTATTTTCATGATGGTTTCCAAGAATAATAAAAATAGTTATCACAGTAGCTAAATGGATTATCTTCATTCACCGCACAGTGCGCTAAAAATACCCTTCCTAGGCCATTGGTTTGTAATTTATCACCATAAAAGAAAACAAATTTTTCCTTTTCAACACACTTTAAATTTAAGTTATTACGTACGGTATCAAAATTTTGCACGTACTTGAGAGCAACCGTGCCATTAATCATCTTTTCATTCGATAGCGCATCACATTGGCTATGCTCTAATACAGTCAAATTAATAGGTTGTGATGGTTTATCTGTAAAATAAGCCATAATAGCCAACAATAAGGAGCATAAAAGAAAAGCACCGCTGGCTAAATACCAGCAAATTTCTTTTTTTTCTTTGGTTAATGGAACCGTTCTTTTTTGAGGTGTAATTTGCAATGGTATAGGTTCAGTATTTGGCGATGAAACAACAGTGGCCTCACCTATCTCACTTAAATTATTGATCAGTCTCGTTGAATTAAAAGCTGTATCATCAATAACCTCAACCAATATCTCCGGATTAAATTCTAAGCGTCCTCTTGCCACAGTCACAATAATGTTTTCGATACCGTACTGGCGGAATGCTTTTCTCAATAAGCTTAAATATTGATTCAAATTACTATTAGATGACACTAACCCATTATCATCCCAAACTGCTTTTAAAACATCATCACGGGAAATAACACCACGATTTTGTATAAAATAAAATAACAATGCATTTGCAGTAATCGATAGCTGAGTGCTCACCTCACCTTCTTTCAAAGATAAAGTGCCATCAGCTGAATCATAAATAATTAAGGCATTTATTTTATATTTCACTGCCGCCTCATTCTATTTTTAGATTAATTTTTATTTTGAGTATTAATCAATTTTTTCAAATGAAATCTGGGTTAATCGACTGACAATTGCATCACGCTCTTGTTTTGATAAAGTTTGCCCCTCAGTAAGAGCAGAAAGCCACAATCCATCCGCCGCATAGCGAACTAATGCACCTAAATAACTATTATCAAACTCATCGCCTTTTTCTAAATGCCCGAGTACCCAATCTCGCCAACATTTACGCAATACAGGCTCAGTAGGCATCGCTAATGATAATAATGCGAGCTGAAAACTTTCATCAGATTCTTTTAACTCACCAATATAATGCAGATAAGCCCGAGAAAACCGACCATAACAATTTGAATCATTCACCATAATAATATTAATGCGCTCATCCATAATCTCTAATAATTGAATGAATAAAGCATGAATAAGCTCCTGCTTACTGGGAAAGTGATGCAATAGGCCACCTTTGCTCACTCCCGCCTCACGTGCCACCGCATTAAGAGAAAGGGAACCAATACCTTCTCTACCGGCAATAATTCGTGCCGCCTTGAGCAACTCCTCTTGTCGTTTTATGGGATCTTTTTTTCTATGCTGCACCGAATTATTCATGACACGAATGATACCGACCAGTCGGTATGTTTCATGTTGACTCAAATCAAGTAACCCTAATTTGATAAAGGTTAAATCTAAATACTGTAATTTGCCTCACAATATTTATTAATAATTTCCGTTAACCACCTAATTAGTTTAAAAATTAAAATAAAGTTTATGAGAAAAAAGACTTTTAGGTATAAATAAAATGAAACTTAATTTAACTTAGTTTTGCAGATAAATGAATTATGATGTTTAATAATTAGAGTGAAATATAATCCTTATTAAATATAGTATGTATTAAACATCTGTATTTAACTCACGAAAAAAGAGGTTTCCATCATGTCTAATCAATATAATATTGGTGTTATTGTCGGTAGTTTACGTGCAGATTCATACAATTTAAAAGTTGCTAAAGCCATCACCAAATTATTTCCAACCAACTACTCTTTTAAATTCATTAATATTAGTGAGTTACCTCTATATAACCAAGAAGCTGATCAACAAGTTCCAACTGTTGTCGCCAATTTCAAAGCTCAAATCAAATCCTGTGATGGCATCATTTTTGCCACACCTGAATATAACCGCTCAATTCCCGGTGTATTAAAAAATGCTATCGACCAAGGCTCTCGCCCATGGGGAGATAATTCGTGGAATGGTATTCCTGCGGGCGTATTAGGCGTATCTATTGGTAACATTAGTACAGCTATCGCGCAACAGCATTTGCGTAATAGCCTTGCCTTCTTAAACATGCCAACGATGAATCAACCTGAATGTTTCTTGAAATGGTATGACGACATGGTAGATGCACAAGGCAACATATCACCAAAAAGCAAAGATTTCCTTCAACCTTGGGCTGATACTTTTGCAAAATTTGTAAGCCACAATGTAGCCAAATAAATAATTTACCATTCAAGTGTTAAGCGCATCGCTATGAGGATGCGCTTAAATTCTGAACATAGACGAATTAACGTCCTGCTTTTAATTTTTGGAAATACTCTTCATAAATAATATTGGTATTACCAACATCACTTTGCCATTCACCTTTTTGTAGCACAGCTTCACTAGGATACAGTGATGGGTCATTAGCTATTTCAGCAGGTAACAGTTTCTTCGCGGCCAAATTTGGTGTTGGGTAACCAATAGACTGTGCAACTTGTGCAGCAATTTCAGGACGTAGCAGGAAATTAATCAGCTGATGTGCCCCTTCAACGTTTTTCGCATTAGATGGAATTGCTAAACTGTCCATCCAAAAAATACCGCCTTCTTTTGGCCAAACGACTTCAATTGGTAAACCCGCTTGTCTTGCTACAAAAGCAGAACCATTCCACAGCATACCGACATCCACTTCGCCCTCAATAAAAGGCGTCGCTGGATTATCTGAGTTGAAGGCTAAAATATTTGGGCGCAGTTTTTGCAACTCTTTATAAGCTTCTTCAATTTGTTTCGGATCCGTCGTGTTACCCGAATAACCCAATTTAGTTAACGCAACTTGGAAGACTTCTCGCGCATCATCCATCATTAGCAAACTATTTTTATATTCAGGTTTCCAAAAATCGGCCCAGGATGTAACCGAACCCGGATCAACTGCCTCACCATTGATACCAATACCTGTAGCACCCCAAATATAAGGTACTGAATAATCATTTTGCGGATCAAACTCTTTATGGATGAGATTTGGGTCAAGATTCTTAAAGTTACTAAGCTTATCTTTATCAATTTTTTGCAGCATCCCCTCTTTACTCATTTTAGAAATAAAATAAGTCGACGGAACCACCAAATCATAAGCCCCTTCTTTATAGGTTTTGAGTTTGGTATACATACTTTCGTTTGATTCATAGGTAGAGTAAATCACTTTGATGCCAGTTTCTTTCGTGAATTGCTCTAATAAACCGGGGGGAACATACTCTGTCCAGTTATAGAAATACAGTACGTTTTTATTATCGTCAGCGGCAGTTGCCGTGCCAATGCTTGCAGCCATTACACCTGCGGCCAGCAGATAGGACCATTTTTTCATTCCTGAGTTTCCCTCAACACAGTGCTTTCTTATATCTTATAGGCCCAATTGGAGCCCACCCTCTCGCCTAATGGCAGTGAAAAATAATGTCGTATTGCATCGATGACTCTTGCATTTATAACGACATCAACTATTTATCGTATTAATCTATTTAGTATTTGTGCGTTTTGAATACTTATCTCTCATTACCCACTGACTGAGACAAACAAGAAGTAGTGACATCAGCAGCAGTACTGTCGCCAGAGCATTTACCTCAGGAGAAACACCCACTTTCACCATAGAGTATATTTTCAGCGGCAAAATTTCATAACTTGGTCCGGTGACAAAGGAAGAAACAACCACATCATCCATCGACAACGTGAAACTCAATAACCAGCCCGCCACAACCGCAGGCATTGCTAGAGGTAAAATTATTTTACGTAAAATAGTAAATTCTCCCGCACCTAAATCTCGTGCGGCTTCTAGCATTTTCACATCGAAATCTTTCAATCTCGCATAAACAGTCACCACCACAAAAGGCAGACAAAAAGTAATATGAGAAAACAATAATGACCAAAAACCAAGGGAAACCCCAAGGATCATAAATAAAACTAACAACGATATTGCCATCACGATATCTGGGGACATCATGACGACAAAAAGCATTCCACCAACAAAAGGTTTTCCTCTGAAGCGATAACGGAATAAAGCAACAGCAGTTAATGTGCCGATAATTGTCGCAAACGTCGCTGAAAGTATCGCCATCGTTAACGAATGCCCAGCCGCTTCTAATAAACTATCGTTATTGCTTAATAGTTCATACCATTTGGTTGAAAACCCTTGCCACTGAATGCCAAAGCGAGACTCATTGAACGAATTAACAATCAGAATAATGATTGGGATATAAAGATAAGCGTAAATAATGGCCATGAAGCCACCGCGAAAAGTACGTCCGATCATTCTTCATAGGCCTTTTTATTCAAAAGCTTAGCAGCCCGATAATACACATACAGCAATAATCCCATCATCAGTGTGAGGAAAATACTGGTTGCTGCCCCAAATGGCCAATCTCGAATATTAAGGAATTGACTTTTAATCACATTACCAATTAAAAGATTCTTAGCACCGCCCATTAAATCAGCGACATAGAACAATCCCATCGCGGGTAATAACACTAACAAGCACCCTGCAATAATACCCGGCATGGTTAATGGAATGATGATTTTAATGAAGGTTTGGAATTTGTTAGCACCCAAATCTCTTGCCGCTTCCAAATATGATTTATCCAGTTTTTCAATGCTGGAATAGAGCGGCATCACCATAAATGGCAACAGAATATAAATCAGCCCTAAAATAACAGCTTCTGGTGTGTACATCAGCCTGATAGGCTTTTCTATGATGCCAATCCACAACAAAAAATCATTCAAATAACCTTTGGTGCTCAAAAAAACTTTTAGACCATAAATTCGGATCAATGAGTTGGTCCAAAATGGCACAATGAGCAAAAATAACATTAACGGCTGTATGCGCTTAGGTAATCTTGCCAACATAAAGGCAAATGGATAACCAATAACCAAACAAAAGAAGGTGGCAATTAAAGCCATATTCAGCGAGTGCAACATCACTTCAGCGTACATGGGATCGGATAGGCGAATATAATTATCCCACGTAAAAACTAAGTCGACTAAGTTAGCATCACTACGGGTCAGAAAACTGGTGCCAATAATCATCAAATTAGGCAAAAACACAAATAACACCAGCCAAGCAACCACACCGATGATGATGACATTCTGCAAAATTTTATGTTTACGAATGATCATCCAGAACTACCTCCCAGCTTTCTACCCAAGTTACTGCAACTTTTTGGTTAAGAGAGTGGTCAACATCTGGGTCATCTTCATTGAAGAATTCGCTCACCATAATAATTTTGCCATCGTCCATTTCAACCACGGAATCTAAAGTCATTCCTTTATAGTTACGTTCACGCACATAACCTATAAGGCCAGGATGATTTTCTGCATCGTTGACTTCTTCAACACGTAGATCTTCAGGGCGTAATAGCACATTGACGTGTTGCCCTTCTTGAACGGAAAGAGAGGTGAAAATATCACATTCATGCCCCTCAACGTTGGCTCGAATACGATTATCATCAATACGGTATAAAACATTCGCATCAAAAATATTAATTTCGCCAATAAATTGAGCAACAAATAAATTTTTAGGTTCCTCATAAATCTCACGAGGCGTACCATCTTGCTCAATTTTACCTTCTCGCATCACAATAATGCGGTCAGACATTGCCAACGCTTCTTCTTGATCGTGAGTCACAAAAACAAAGGTGATCCCCAGTTTTCGCTGAAGTGCTTTTAGCTCATTCTGCATTTGTTTACGCAGTTTATAATCTAAAGCAGATAAAGATTCATCCAACAATAAGATTTTAGGTCGATTAACCACTGCACGCGCAATAGCAACCCGCTGTTGCTGCCCGCCTGATAATTGGTTAGGTCGACGTGTTGCAAATTCGTCAAGTTGTACCATACGTAATGCTTGATCAACCCGCTGTTGAATATCAGCTGTTGGCGTTTTTTGCATACGCAAACCGAATGCAACGTTATCAAAAACGGTCATATGGGGAAATAATGCATAGCTTTGAAATACAGTATTGACGAAACGCTGCTCCGCCGGGATATCTGTAATATCTTGCCCATCAAGGATAATTTGACCATCATCCACATCTTCAAGGCCGGCTATCAGGCGTAAAACTGTCGTTTTACCACAACCAGAAGGGCCTAGAATGGTTAAAAATTCACCATTATGAATAGTTAGATCAAGTTCAGAAATAATTTTTTTGCCGTCAAAACCTTTACTTAAAGATTTTAATTCGACAAGTGGTGTCAGAGAGGTTGTCTCAGTCATTTATAATACACTCTATCCCGAAGAATAATGCAGATAGAACCGCCACCGTTAAAGACTGTATAAGCTTGTCGGATCTTCCCCAGCAAAGCCCAAACCAGTAGCGCCATTTAAAGCTCATTAAGCCAAGCATGATAAACACTGTTTCTGCAAATTGAAAGCCATTTTCAGCATTTCGTTTGGCTTTCATTATGAATTGCCAACAAATAAAATACCTTTTTGATAAAAACAACCAATATAGCAGCATAAGTTATTGGCTTGTCATTATCCGTTAGTTTTCATGACGTATTCAATTTAAATAATAATATTTAATATCATTAAATTCATCACATTAGGCTATAAAATAAAAAACATCATTAATTCCAATTTAAATAATTATTATTTACCTGATAAGTAAATTCCCGTTATTTATGAATCCAGTTTATTCCTAAGGATATTAAAATGATAAATTTAAATAACCAAATAAGTTATTTATAAGTCCATTTCATAATTAAACGCTAAAAACAGTAGGAATTTAATAACATTTACAACAAATAATTAAAATAACAGTTAATTATATTATAATGTGACTTATCTCAAACTTTGACGCCCTCCTTTTTTTTATCCCCATAAGTTTAACCAGCATCATATTATTCCCTGCATCTCTTTGAATATAATGGTCAAATTGATATCATTTTAAATACTATTTTTTTATTTTTCGCTTCATTATGCCTCCTATAAGTATTCACTTTGCACCTCAAGAGTGAATTATATTAAGAATAAACATAAGCCTACCGGCGATTATTTTTTGGATATTCCACTGAAATTAATATGTGAGTGAACAAAATGGCTAATAAAGACTTTTTCTACCAAGAACCTTATCCTTTATCTGCGGATAAAACTGAATACTATCAAGTATCAGATAAATATGTTTCAACAGAACAATTTTTAGGTAAGCAAATCCTCAAAGTTGAGCCTGAAGCTCTAACGGTACTGGCTCAACAAGCTATTTACGATTCTCAATTTTTCCTAAGAGCCGCACACCAAAAACAAGTTGCTGCCATATTGCACGATCCCGAAGCTAGTGAGAACGATAAATATGTTGCACTACAGTTATTACGTAATGCGGAAATTTCGGCTAAAGGTATTTTACCCAACTGCCAAGATACAGGAACTGCGACTATTTTAGCGAAGAAAGGCCAGCAAGTATGGACTGATTGTAACGATGAAGCGTACTTGTCACGTGGTGTATACAATGTTTTCACACAAGAAAATTTACGTTACTCACAAAATGCCGCCTTAGATATGTATAACGAAGTCAATACAGGGACCAATTTACCTGCTCAAATTGATATTTTTGCCACTGAAGGCGACGAATACCATTTCCTATTCGTTAACAAAGGTGCAGGTTCTGCCAACAAATCAGCGCTATTTCAAGAAACTAAAACAATTTTGGAACCCGCAAAACTCAAAGCTTTCTTAATTGAAAAAATGAAATCTTTGGGGACTACAGCATGCCCGCCTTACCATATTGCATTTGTAATAGGGGGAACATCCGCAGAAGCAACATTGAAAGCCACTAAATTAGCCTCAACTAAATATTATGACAACCTGCCAACTACAGGTAATGAGTATGGGCGAGCATTCCGCGATGTGGAACTTGAAGATGCTCTCTTGGAAGCATCCCGTCACTTTGGTTTTGGTGCCCAATTTGGGGGGAAATATTTTGCACATGATGTAAGAATTATCCGCTTACCTCGTCACGGTGGCTCTTGCCCAATTGGTTTGGCTATTTCATGTTCCTCTGACCGCAATATCAAAGCAAAAATAAATAAAGAAGGCTTATGGATTGAGAAAATGGAACACAATCCAGCTCAGTATATTCCTGAGTCTATGCGCCAACAACAAGAAGGCTCCGTTGTGCATATTGACCTCAATAGGCCAATGAAAGATATCCTAGCCGAACTCAGTAAACACCCAGTATCGACACGTGTTTCACTCAGTGGCCCCCTTATTATTGGACGTGATATCGCCCATGCTAAACTAAAAGAACGCTTAGATAATGGCGAAGAATTACCACAGTATTTTAAAGATCATATGGTGTATTACGCGGGCCCTGCAAAAAAACCTGAAGATATGGTTTCAGGTTCTTTAGGCCCAACAACAGGTAATCGAATGGACCCCTATGTCGATTTATTTCAGTCCCATGGCGGTAGTATGCTAATGCTAGCCAAAGGAAATCGTACCCAATCGGTAACGGATGCCTGTAAAAAACATGGGGGCTTCTATTTAGGTAGTATTGGGGGTTCCGCCGCAATTTTAGCGCAAGAATATGTCAAAAGTTTAAATTGCCTTGAATACCCAGAACTTGGGATGGAAGCTATTTGGAAAATGGAAGTTGAAGGACTCCCTGCCTTTATATTAGTTGATGACAAAGGTAATAACTTCTTTGAACAAGTTCAGGATGAAAGCTGTAAGAAATGTATTAAGTAGCATACATAACTAAATAGGATTTGCCACAAGGAGCAAGGGAATGCTCTGATTTCTACAAGTAATATGCTTTATTCAAAAAAAGCAGGCAATGCCTGCTTTTAAGACTCATACTAAATGTATGTTAATAATAGTTTATTCGGACAATTGTTGAGGCTGTAAAAGGTCCGGTTTTCACCGCTGATACCTTTTTAACAGACGCACTATAGCTACGAGTCACAGAAGTACTACCTAAAGGTAAATTACCAAAGAATTGAAAGTAATTAAATTTCACTTGATTACTTTTATCATCTAGGATTGTTAAATTAGTACCATTATTTAAATTAATCGCATAATCGCCATTAAGTGTATCCGTAGTTTCAAAATTAACATTCATTGAAAAATTATCTAAACACCCTCGTTTTACCGCTTGTATCTGAAAATCTTTTTTAAATTCTTTACCCTGATTAAGATCGGTAATCATCAGCTGCCCAAAATCAATTTGCTGCGACTCAGGGAAAACCTTAATGTCAGCGCCACACTTTAAAAAACGAATCCCTTGTAATCCAGAGATAGAATATCGCAGATTTTTAGCACCTGGCGTTGTATTAATCCCACCGCTTCCATCAAATTGGAAAACCGTAAACTGATTATCGCCCGTATAATTCCCCGATGGCGGTACCACGCCAGTCACTTTTATATATAAAGAGAAAGTTACGGTGACAGTCACATTCTGACCTTTACGTATTGGCGCCGTGCCAAGATTAACACGCTGTTGGTTTTCCTCTAATTGTTGCCCTTGGTAGTTAGCCCCAAGTAATAATCCAGTTCCTAAACGTTGAGATGTCGGATTAAAATACATATGAACAACGTCAACCATATTACCAAGAACATTATCGCAATACACCGTGACTGTCATAGGATCAGATTGCCAAATCACAGAACCCGCTTTCATGTCCGATGGAATAGCTAATTGCCCAACAGGTACAGCTGGTTTTATAACATCACCAGTACCTGCTTCAACACAGTCTAATGCAAATGTTTTAGGACTAATAAATGCCAAAACAAATAAAAAATAAAAACCATATTGTTTTATAAATTTGTGTATCATGATTTATACACCTTATTAAAGATAAGTAATATTTAAGGTAATCTGCGTTTTAATATTACCCACTGTTAATTCATTTTTAGCGAGATAGCTTTCCAACATTGAGTAAACGGTAATTTGCTGATTATCATCAAAATAAATCGGATAGTTTCGATATTCACCATTTGGAATAATATTGCCATTTTTATCAGTTAATCGAAGCCCGTACCCATTCAATATTGTTTTACCACCGAATAAATTTCGGTCTGTGCTGCCCGTTGGCTCTGAAATAAACATAATACGCACAACAGGTTCTCTATCATCTCGCCCACGACTTGGAAAAATGCAATCATCAAATTTTAATTTGACCTCTTGCTTAGGACTTCTATCGCCTATTTCATTAAAATAATTTAAAGAAATTGGCCCAAATTCAATATTTTGATCCATTGACGAAAAGCTAATCTTACAAGGTAGAGAAACAACATTTCCTGTAAAATTAAGATCTCCTCGCATCATGCTACTGTCTGCATAAGCATTGCCACAAAGCAGTGATAACATAAAAAGGCACATTGAAGCAGAGCAATTTCTCATCTCTAAAATCCTATTTGCTGTCTTTATCTAGCTGACATGAAGAGGCTGCACATTGGTATGTCAGCATTTTCATTCCACCGTAATCATCCATATAACCGGTATAAAGTTGACCGAAACCCGCAGTGGGTACTGTCACGCTTTCTTTTGATAATGGCGCTATCATCACACTGTCAAATCCAGTAAAATTTTGTTTGTTGTTATTACTTAAATAACCCAAAGTGACATAATATTTAGTTGGGTTTTCAATCAGTAATTGATTTCCTGAATGTGTATATTTCAATTCTTTAGCCCAAACCTTGTCACTATTATTTTCAATTTGAGCTGGGCGATAAAACATTTTCAAACGGCTTTGAATAGCAATTTGAACAACATTTTCTTTATCTGCAACCGGGGGAATTTCACGTACGTTTAAATAAAATAAAGATTCTCTGTCCTGAGGGAGTTGGTCAATCCCTTCAGTTTGCACTATTTTTATTTGATTTTTGGCATTTGGCTCAACACGTTGCATTGGCGGTAATACCGTAAAAGGTTCTGCAATTTTATTTCCTTTTTCATCTTCCATCCATGATTGAGCTAAATATGGCATGGTTTTACTTTGGTTATTAATAACCAAACTAATGGACTTATCTTTGCCCGGAAAAATAATTCGAGTACGGTCAATGTTAATTGCAGCGGAAGCATACTGCATACCGATAAAAATTAATGACAAACTTAAAATAACGTTATTTATTTTACGCATAAAAACTTTCCTTTAATGGCAGGGAATCAAAATTTTGCCTTGATTTTGTTCAGGTATATTAGATAGATCTAAACTGCACTGGTTAGCACCACCTGCCCATTTAATAATATAATGTTCTTGAGGGTTAATACCCGTTAAATACACAATTCCATTATCAGCAATGATACCCACTTCTCTACCACTGCTGACTTCAATAATACTTGTTCCAAGTGGTGGATATTTTCCACTACTTAAACGAATTACTGCTAAAATACGTTTACCTTGGTTAGCCTTTATCTTTTGATAACCAATCGAACCTTCAGTTAGTGTTTTTCCAATAATATTTTCATTCACGTCAACATCATCAGGCAACGTATTCATATCAATATAAACATCTGAATTAGAAAAACTATTTAATGTTGTTGCCACGCCAATACCAAAACGGTTCGTCACTGATTGACCATTATCAATAGAGATCCCAGCAACATTATCGCTATCTATCATAATTCGTGGTTCATTATTTGTACCATTACGATGAAGCGCTGCACCATATTTAGTCGCCGTCATTGAGCCATACCAACTTCCGCCCAATGCACGGTATGAATTTACATTTTCAGTTGCATTAACATTTAATACACCATAGGCCGTTGAACGCTGGTAACTACCACTAATATTCGGTTCTAAGTCGCCTAACTCGCGTTTATCACCACCAACCCTCATACTCCAATAATTGTTATCAACGTTTTCACTATAATATGCAACAGATTGTCCGAAACTATGATCGCCATCCGCATATTGGGCGTCATAACTCACTGAAGCACCACTTTCTAGTGGGATTGAAAATGATAAATAAATTTGGTTGTCATCCGTTTCTTGATACTTAATTTTATTTAATGACAATGTGCCTGATATATTTCTAATATTTCCAATATCAAATAATTTACTTAAACTCATACCAAAATTAGTCGTTGATTCACTATTCCAAAATTGATGATGAGATGCATTCAAATACAAGGTCAAATCTAACGGGCTGATATATTGATTAAACGATGCTGTATAAACGTTTTTATCACGTCTGAAATCAAGAAGGCCATTGGCTGCATCAATATACTGCGGCATCGTTAAAAATTCTTTCTCTGAGAATTTATAACCTGCAAACGTCACTTGTGAATTCGTTGATTCAAAACGCTTAGAATAATTTAGTCGATAACTGTTACCTGAATAAGAACCAAAATTATCTAAGTTGGCATGAGTTCTCGTGATATCAAACGAAATGGCACCAAACAAATTCATATTTTGGCCAATTCCCATATTCACGGCTTGGTAATTAGCATTATCAATAGTCGCAATTAAACCACCAAATAGAGAAGTGTTACTCAATATCCCATAAGAAATTTCACCCGCTATAAACCGTGGATCTGTTTTTTGCGAACGACCAAATGGACTTGACTCCCCCATGGACAACTTATACAAAAATTGGCCTTGTCGTGTTAGAAATGGTAACGATGCTGCCGTAATTTGATAACTCGTTTTAGAGCCATCTTCTTCTTCCACAGTGACATCTAATGTTCCCTGTACTGCTTCCGTAATATCCTGAATATTAAAAGGACCTGGAGCCACTCGAGTCTGTTTAATAACACGACCATTTTGCGAAACAATAACGGTAGCATTGGTTTTTGCTATACCAGTGACTTGTGGTGCATAACCACGTAAAGATGGTGGAAGCATCCGGTTATCACTAAAGAAAGAAGCACCAATAAAACGGAAACTATCAAATAAATCTGTCCTTAAATAAGATTCACCAAGAAGTACCTTGGCACCAATTTCAGGTAAAGCACGATAAGCATAAATTTGAGTCCAATCAAAACGCTCATTCACTTTGCCCTGTGAACGATTATATTGATATTGATAATCTGCACGTAAACGCCAAGCGCCGAAGTTAGCGCCGGTAGTTCCGTTACTACTCGCACTATAAGTTTCACTCGTATTTTTAGGCGCTGAATAATTCATAAATAAATTATAATCTAGGAATGCACCCGTAATACCATTTTCCCACTGAGAAGGTGGAACCCAATAAGGGTCATCATATTCCAACCAAGCTTGTGGAATCGAAAATAAAATATTTTGATTTGCTTTATCAAAGCGATAATCTATATCGGAATTCTTAGATAATTCAACACACTGATTATCAGTTTGTAAAAAAAGATCTTCTCGTACTTTCTTTTTTAATGCAAACAGATCAACCATCTCTGGCGTAATACAGAGTACTGAATTATCTTTACTCTCTTCAATAAATTGAATTAAATACTGTCCTGATAATTTCCGACCATTTAATGTAATATCTGTTAGGTATTCACCTGCTGGAATAAAGTCCGGATTTGAAAACTGACTTAGATCAATATTATCTCGGTCTTTTGCATCAATAACATTCATATTAAACTCTACCGCATTTGACACCCCAGAAAATGAGAGTGCAAATGCAATAGAAAATAATATTTTGTTTATTTTGAATTGAGGCAATAAAGACATGAGTATTCCTGTCAAAAATATAGCACTATAAAAATGCAGAAAATAACAGGCAAATAAATGCCTGTTATATATAAATATATATTTATAGGTAGTTTAATGCATAAGTTGCTTGAGAAATAATGCTACCAGTTTCTACTTTACTTCCGTTCGCTTCAACACGAGCATTAAAAGTCAGTTTATTTGGACCATCTGTTAATGGTATTTCAACGCTAGTATCACCTACTTTCATCATTGCGCCATCAGCGTTAATTAAACGAACACCAACACCTTTAGAAGTACCAGTATTTGCTAACAGATCTTTTTTAGCTGTATCTGGCGTCCCAGTGAATGTTACTTTAACTTTACTTACAGCAGGGAAAAGTACAACATCGCTAGCATCTTTAACTTCACCTAAGTCACAGTTTTCTAAAGCAATAGTATACTGAACTTGTTGGCTGTATTTGTTGCCAGTTTCAAGTACTTTATTTGCAACTTGACCAAGGTCAACGTTAACAGTGCCATCACCTGGTAGTGAACAAGGCGCGTTAATCACTTTACCAGTGAAGTTAATAACACCGCTTCCTTGATCAACAGTTGCTGCATTTGCGATGCCAGCTGCGAATGAAGATACGATAATTGTAGCTAATGCAATTTTAGTTAATTTCATTTATATTTTCCTATAATAAAAGACGACACATGTACAATCACTTAACGATTAAATAATTATTAAGTTGATATTATTTTGCTGAGGAAGCATTTAATTAAATATAGCCAAGCATAATCACTAGGCATAGTGATTACTTGAAAATCAATATTTATTAATTCCTGATAAAATCTTATTTAAATAAACAATCAAGCATTTAATGAAGGTTTAAAATAAGACCACTCCTAATTATGATTATTAAATTTAAAAGCTCTCTTTACCTATAAAAACATCATCAATAAAAAAGCAAATTAGATTTGTTTCTAACGCATCGGCAAGAACGTGTAAGTTTTCAATATTAATATTACACTCGCCTCTTTCATAACGAGATATTTGTTGCTGACTAACACCAACAAGGTTCGCTAATTCTATACCAGAAAGACCTAAATTCTTTCGTCTCTTTCTAATTTCTCTACCGACTATCCAATTTACATTTATCATTTTTGATAACCTAAGATAAATTAAAATGTAACACTGCAAAACCATTTTAATAGAAGCTAAAAATTTAGTGCACCAATAATATTCTTATTCTCATTTCATGAAGCTAAATCAAAAAACCATAATTTAACGTCAACTCAGAATTTGAGTTAATTATAGTTTTCAATATTTAAAAGTAAAACAGTTTAAAACGATCGATACCATAGATTGAATTAGATAAAACCTATCAAAAATTGCACATTGAGATATAATGACTAAACCAAATGACTTCACTCATAATTAGTGTGATGGAGATCTCTTATTTCCAAGTAAAATGTCACGGCAATACATTGATTTTAATAGAGTTAAAATATATACCATTTAGAATGGTAATATGTATAAATAATATAAACACAGCAATAAATATCCTAAATTAGTATTTATTAAAATATAAATTAATAACCATTGATTTAAAAGGGATTTAATTAATAATTAACAATTAAATCCCCTTGAATTAACAATATTTATTTTATAATGATAATACCACTCATGGTGGTTTTTTAGCTCAATTAATAGATTGCAAAATTAAAATGCAGATCATTTAATTTACTCAGCAGGCGAGTGCGGAATATAAGAAATAATAAATTAACGAAATTCAATCGTACTCACCATGTGAGTATTGTGATTATAAGACTAATGTCTCATTTTATCGATGAAGTAGTAAAATAATACCTTTTGACGGGATAATAGCTTATTTACAAAACAACAAATGCGTTACTTAACAATGGGTTACTTTTATTTCTAATTGTAACAAAACACGATCTAATATGAATGAAAAAAAAGTCAAAAACAAATGGTTACACTTTAAACGAGAAATAATATGACGCAGAACTAATGAAAAACGAGTAATGACAGTATTTTTAGTTGAAAATCGGGTTCAAGAATCAGAAAAAAATGATATTTTTTTTCTTATATACAACTTAATCAAAAATTCTACGCTAAAAAAATAGAGCTAATGCCAAGAATAGTGCCCTTTACTAAAGCTAATTCGAAGCATTTACATCAAATACGAGGATATAACACATCAGTATTAGACTATCTTTTTTGGACTTTCCGTATTATATAGGGTTTTAAATTTAAATATAAGTGTTTAATAATACAGTACGCATACCTAACTAGCATTTTATCTATACACAATCAATTAGAGCCCAAAGCCAAACAATAATGGAAGATCTATTGCCAATTTTCATACCTATATTTGCATTTACCTTCTGAAGAAAAAACCATAACAAAAATCCCACCATCTTCCACTAAATATTTATAGATATAGAGTGATTTATTTTGTGTCTTTAAAAAAAACCTTACAAAAAAAAAGATAACTATTTGATAGTTAATAAAATAAATGAAGAACAAGCAGTCTAAGACGAATTACACGTCTTCATTAAAACAACCAAAAAAATACGCTGCAAATTAGTAAGTTAATGAAGACTCATTAAATCCTATATATTAACCTGCTATTCTCTGATATTTATTCAGACCATCTATGTTAGATAGGCTAGCCTTATATGTCCGGTAATAGGTCAATTGCACCACTAAAAATTATTGCTTCAGGCGCTGTTGTTCCTGAAAACCAAATATATTCATCCATGTTGGATGAAAAATTAAACAAAACCAAAGGATTTGTTGAAAAGCACTCAGGTATTGAATATCGGTTCCACGCCGATAATCATGACTCGCAAGCTAAATTAGCAGCCGATGCTATCCACCAAGCCTTGGAGTCCAAGCAAATCAATGCGACAAGTGTTGATGTACTTATTAATGCCTCTGCAATCCCCGTGCAAGCCTTACCTTGCTCTGCGGCTCATATCCTTGCAGCATCTCATTTAAATGAAGGTATTGCGTGTTTTGATGTGAACGCAAGTTGCGTCAGTTTTATCACTGCACTGCAAGTGGCAGCGGGTCTCTTAGCAACCAGTCAATATCAACGTATTGCCATTGTGTCTGCTGATCTCGCTTCTCGTGGTATCGATTGGCAAGACAAAGAATCTTCTTTAATTTTTGGCGATGGCGCAGCTTGTGTAATAGTAGAAAGGGGCGATGGAAAAAGCGGCATTGTGTCATACACCCATATGACGCACACCCAAGGCATCGATTTTTGTGAAATTCGTGCCGGTGGGACGCGATGTAATCCACGTTCAGGCATGACTGATGATGATTTTTTATTTCATATGCAAGGTAAAAAATTATTTCGTATGGCCTCGTCATTGATCGAGGATTTTATGCAAAGAGTCTTTACGGAATCTGGCTTACAACTCAATCAGATTGGTACTGTCGTGCCTCATCAAGCCAGCCATTTATCTTTAGAACATATGCGTCAACGCGTAGGCGTTAGCACGGAGCAACTCATCGATATTTATCGTCATCGTGGAAATCAGGTCGCAGCGTCAATTCCTTCAGCATTACATGAAGCAATTATCAGTGGCCGTTTTTATGAAAGATCAAGCGTTATGCTAATTGGAACAGCCGCTGGTCTCGCACTGTGCGCCATGGTACTTATCCCATAAAAGAACTTATTTTATTAAGAACCTATTTGATAAAGGTAGCTATTTCATGAAGATACTTGTGACCGGTGCAACTAGTGGACTCGGGCGAAATGCTGTTGAATATCTCTTAGCCCAAGGGATGGAGGTTATTGCCTGCGGGCGCAACCCACAAGCTGGCGAGCAGTTAACTCAACTAGGGGCACAATTCCATGCTATTGAACTGGCGAGTTTATCGGTAGTCGATGCAAAAACACTCATGACCGATTGTGACGCAGTATGGCATTGCGCTGCATTATCATCCCCTTGGGGAAGACGTGAAGATTTTGAAAATATCAATTATCACGCCACTCAGGTGCTTGCGGATGCCGCAGGCGAAATGCAAATTGCACACTTTATTCATATATCAACCCCTGCGATTTATTTTAACTTTACCCACCAGCAACATATTGTTGAATCAACGGAAAATCGGCAATTTGCCAATCACTATGCACGCACAAAATATTTAGCCGAAATCGCAATTAAACAGCGTGTATTTCGTTATCCATCAACCCGATATATTATTTTACGCCCACGTGGATTATTTGGCCCTCATGACAGAGTGCTACTGCCACGTTTATTAGCGCAAATCAAAGAACGCAGTGGTAAATTAATTCTGCCCGCGGGGGGGAAACATCCGTTTGACCTGACTTATGTCGGTAATGTGGTTCACGCAATGCAACTCGCGACAATAAAAGAAAACTTACTGAGTGGCGCCATCTATAACATTACCAATCAGCAGCCATTACCGCTTAAACAAACGTTACAACGGCTATTTGACCAGTTAGAGATAAACTGTCAAATTCGTTCTGCGCCTTATCCGCTGTTGTACACTGTTGCCACCATTATGGAAGGGGTCGCCAATCTAACGGGCAAAGAGCCTTTATTGACTCGATATAGCTTAGGCGCCGCTTATTTCACTATGACCCTTGATAACCAAAAAGCACAACAAGAATTAGGTTACTATCCTTTATATAGCATGGAACAGGCTATTCACTTGACGGCACAATGGCTCAAACAACAGGAAAGCACATGTTAACCATTCATCAGTATGAAGTTGGTTTTTGTACCCATCCCGGTTGTGTCGCATTAAAAGGCGCTAGCTTCAAAGCCTGTAAGTTTCCGGCAAGAGCCTGGTTAATTGAAGATGAAGAGCAGCGCTGGTTATTTGATACCGGCTACGCCAACCATTTTTACGATCACACACGCCACGGCATCATGCGGTTATATCGGGCGGTGACTCCCGTCTACTTTGAAAGTAAAGATGCCCTTGTTAATCAGCTTGCTAATGATGGCATCAATACCACTGATATTAATGGCATTATTCTCTCCCATTTCCATGGCGACCATATTGCAGGACTGCGGGATTTCCCTGATGTTTCAGTTATTTGTTCTGGTCATGGCTGGGCAAAAACGCGAGGCTTAACCGGTTTTTCGGCACTTAAAAATGCGTTTGTTCGCGGGTTAATTCCAGAGGATTTCGAACAGAGAACCGTTTTTTATGAAGGGTTCGATCAAGTTAGCTTACCCGCTGAGCTACAAATTCTAGGTCAAGGCTATACAATAAATTCACAAAGAACATTACTCGTTGTCCCCTTACCCGGGCATGCCGCAGGGCATATTGGTCTTTGTGTTTTAACTGAAGCGGGTTGGATACTGCTTGCCGGTGATGCCGCATGGTCACCCACCAATTACCGTGAACTACGTGGCCCGATGGCGATTGCCAATATCATCATGGATGATACGCAAGCTTATTATCAAACCTTAAATAAGCTGCATGAAATTGATAAGCAAAATATTGCGATTCATTTATGCCATGAGGGAGATTTAATTTGATTTTACCCATGCTATGGCATTATTGGCGCGCCCAACGTTTGCGTTTTAACCATAGAGCCGAACTTGAAGCCTATCAACAACGTAAACTGGCTAATTTTATGCAAAAAACATTAGCCCATAGCCCTTATTTTCAGCCATTTATTGGTAAAGCTCTCAATGAATTCCCACTCATGAATAAGCAAATCATGATGGAAAACTTTGACACCATGAACACCGCCGGATTATCAAGCCTGACTTTACTCGCTTGTGCGCAACAAAGTGAACAATCTCGTGATTTCGAGCCAAAAATTGGTAAATACAGTGTCGGGTTATCATCCGGTACATCCGGTCGCCGTGGCTTATTTGTTGTCAGCCCACAGGAACAGAATATATGGTCGGGCAGTATGCTAGCGAAAATGCTGCCCAATGGATTATTTAATGGTGAACGTGTGGCACTCTTTTTACGCGCCAATAATAATTTATATGAAAGTGTCAATAACCGTTGGATTTCATTACGTTTCTATGACCTTTTCGCAGATTTCGAATCGCAATTACAAGCGCTCGAAAGCTACCAACCATCAATTATTGTTGCCCCTGCACAAGTACTTTGCGCCATTGCGGATGCTATCACGATGAAGCAAATAAGCCTTGATGTTCAAAAAGTGATTTCTGTGGCAGAAGTTCTACAACAGCACGATAAACAAAAATTACAACGTTGTTTCCCAACGGTTGGTGAAGTTTATCAAGCAACGGAAGGTTTTCTAGGCTGTACCTGCTCACACGGCACACTGCACCTAAATGAAGCCTTCTTATATATTGAACCTAATTGGCTTGATGATAAGCGATTTACGCCTATCATCACCGATTTTACGCGAAAAACGCAGCCTATTGTGCGTTACCAACTTGATGATGTTCTAGTAATAAAAGACACGCCTTGCCCTTGTGGAGACCCTCAATTAGCCATTGAACATATTGAAGGTCGCTGTGATGATTTACTGCAATTACAGGGTTTGAACGGCAACATAGTCACCCTTTTTGCCGATCCTTGCGCCCGAATTATCGTCAATAACCTACCGGTTACTGCGGATTTTAGATTAACTCAACAAGGCAGCCACCTTTGTTTACAAGGGGAGTGTAGTGACGCTGAGCTAGAACATTGCCGAATACAGCTTGAACACTATTTTTCAAGCCAGCACGTAGATATTAAAGCTCTCAGTTGGACAACCATTGCGAAGGAGATTATCCAACCTTTAGCGACTAAAAAGCGTCGGATCACGCGCGAGGTAACCGAATGAAGATGAAGGAAATACTTCAGCGACTATTGTGCTGTTTAATTGGTTGGGGAACTGTTGGCGTTGTCTATAGTTATACAGGACAAGCATCCCCTACAGCGACGTTATTAACACCCAGTTTTATTGATAACCTATTCAGCTTTTCAGTGAATGCAATTTGGTTTTATCTCTCTTTCTTTATTTTTATTCCACTTGGCTACTTATTATGTCAATCAGAAAATGTACGACCCTTAATGGTCGCCATGCAGTTATGTGCACTAATTTCAGGTTGTGTTTATCTTCTCTTTCCAACCACGATGGTTTATGCCAATTTTGCGGATGTTTCTTTAGCGAATCGCGCGTTATCGGCACTAATTGGTATCGATAGTCCACAAAATTTATTACCTTCTCTACATGTCTCATTGACTCTTGTTGTACTCGTTGCATTATGGTCAAAACAACAAAAATATCGGACGGCTTTCTATTTATTATGGGCCATTGCGATCTGTTTATCGGTATTGGTGCTAAAACGTCATTTGTTTATTGATGTAGTGACAGGTGCTGTCACCGCTTTTAGCGCGTTATGGATTGTGCGCATTGCACAATACCGCCTATGGAGAAAATCTTCATGAATGAATTAACATTTCCGATTGTCTTTATGCTGTTTGTGGTGATTGCGGAAGGGGTTGTGATTGCCAAAACTCAAAAAGGCACGGTCAGTTGGCAAGAGCTAGTCTTCAACTTAAACTCTGGGCATATCATGCTTTGGTTATTTCGTGGACTCGAAATTTTTTGCTATGGCTTTGTTGTGACACATTATTCCTTTAATTTAGTGGAAAGCTGGCCTACAGCACTGGTTTGGATCTTTACGATACTTGCGTGGGATTTTGGTTTTTACTGGCTACACCGCTTACACCATAAATATCGTTTGTTATGGGCGGTGCATGTAGTTCATCATCAAGGGGAGCATTACAACCTATCCCTTGGGGTACGCAACTCATGGTACTCCTCGCTGACCTCAATCCCTTTCTTTATGTTACTTGCTTTGATGGGTATCCCCCTTGAGATTTTTTTAACGGTTTCCATTTTGCACTATACGATTCAATTCTTTAACCATAGCGCCCTTATCCCACGTCTCGGCTGGTTAGAAGCCGTTATGGTGACACCACAACATCATCGCGTACACCACGTTAAAGAAGGACATTACTCAAATCGCAATTTTGCAGGTAGCTTTATTTTTTGGGACAAACTATTTGGCACATTTGCTAAGTTACCCGAAACAGAGCATCACTTTGGTATTAAAGGTGCTCCGCCATCGGAAAATCCGTTTATCGATAGCAACTTGCCTTTTTGGCGGATTTTCAGACGAAAAGTAGCTCCGTCGCACAAGCCTGCGCCGTTATATCGCGTTAATCAATTGGCATTGGTTATCGGTACCTTGCTACTATTTACCTTGGTAATCGGTTATGTCTATCTCTATGGGTATGGCTACCAAGGCACCACTACCCAACAAGTGATTTTATTTGTTCTTTTAGCGCTGGGTACCGTAGCACTATCGGCTATCTCTGACGGCAGAAAAATCGGCTTATGGAGTTGGTTTTCTATCGCTACTTTACTATTAGTCTGCTTATTGTTTGTTTGGCAATGGGTCAATGCATTTTGGATCATTGCCGCCGGTGGGCTATGGCTACATAGCCTACTTATGTTATTCGGTATAGGTAGACAACCAATAAAGGTGCTAGATGCCGTCTAAACCCTTAAGACCTTTAGGTTATCAGCATCGTCATGATCAAGCGTTTAGCCGCGCTTTAACTAACGCGGCGACCCAATATCTGAAAGATAATTCAGATCATCGATTCGCTGATCTG
This sequence comes from Providencia sp. Je.9.19, assembly GCF_051129765.1. Lineage (NCBI taxonomy): Bacteria > Pseudomonadati > Pseudomonadota > Gammaproteobacteria > Enterobacterales > Morganellaceae > Providencia > Providencia sp. Je.9.19. Next base: position 323,513 of record NZ_JBCPSS010000002.1, on the reverse strand, counting down.
CGATTTTATTTAAAAAGCTTAACGCTACTCTTTTGTTGCCTAGGCAGCTACAGCATGGCGCTGTTTATGGGTGAAGCAGAACCATGGATATTCTTTGTTTTTTATCCTCTGTTTATCTGTTTCGCCCTATTGCTTGCAATCAACCTTGTACATGACGCATCCCATAATGCGATTTTTAAAAATGCCAAAGCCAATTATTGGCTTAACTTCTGGGTCACTATTCCACTCGGCTTAGACCCTGAATGTTGGCGAGTTAGACATATTATTTTCCACCATGCCCATACCAATATTCGCGGTTATGATTTAGATATTGAAGAAAATTATATACTGAGGCAGACCCCTTATCAGCGTTGGTATCCTTTCATGCGTGCTCAGCACTTGTATTGGCCGCTAGTGGCTGCGATGACCTTTCCTGCGCTGATTTGGTTTTTTGATTGGATGGATAGATTCCAGTTTACGCGAGTCGCACCTCATTTACGCCATCAAGGTAAACAAGGTTTATTTTCATTTCTATTAGCTAAGTTATTGCACCTGTTAGTCGCAATTATTATTCCTGCTTATGTATTGATGGGAACAAGTATTGGCATCGGCACTTTGCTACTCACCTACCTACTTAGCCAAATGTTTGCTTCTTTAATATTCGTCGTATTGATACTTGGCACCCATTGGGCAAAAGCGACATTTTATACCGCACCAAAAGAAGGCAATATGCCTCATGGATTTTATACTCACACATTTTCAACAACTTATGATTGGAAAACTAAGCCACAATGGCTGACTTATTGGCTAGGAGGCTTAAACTTACATCTCACACATCACCTATTCCCAAATTGGAATCACCGTCATTACCCCGCCCTTGCTAAAATCATTGAGCAAACAGCCAAGCAGTTTTCCATGGATTATCATTGTATCGATGCAAAGGAATTGTTTATCTATCAACAACGTTTTTTAAAAGAGATGGGCTCAGGTAAACAGGTGGATTAGTGTTGAGTTTTACTGACTAAATCATAAAGCTCAACACCATTAGATAAATTCAGGTATTAATTATCTACAATAACATTTTGATTAAATACACTTTTCTCGCTATTGCCGACCATTTGTGCGAATTTACTAATCGGGTCAGTGCTATAGGCGTACAATCTTTTTAAGGTAAATGGATTATCGCCTAAGCGAACTTTTCCTTGGATCGTCGTCACAGCAATATGTATTCCAGCATCTCTTGCAGCATCTACGGCAGATTGATTATAAGCACCAAATGGATAAGCCAAATAACGCTGCTCTGGCTCAAATTTCTGCAAAATGTCCATTGAATGCCTAAAGTCCAACATAATAGTGTGTTCTTTTCGGCTAAAAACAACGGGCGTACCACGTATATCTAAACGATGAAGAAAATGGGTATGTGACTGTATATTAAATACATCTTGGCTTTCTTTGATTTCTTTTTTCGTCATAAACTGCAATGTATCGGCTGACCAATTCTGCGGTTTTGTTTTAATACGAGAGGAAATTACAAACAGTGTTGCTTGTTGTTTATTATGTCGCAAAATAGGTAATGCATACCGATGAACCGATTTGAGGCCATCATCGAAAGTCAATACTACCGCTTTACCTGGCAAATTGGCTGATTTATTTAAATAATCTTCTAAATCTGCTAACGATAATGTTTGAAAACCTTCTGTTTTCAAATAATTCATTTGATCACGAAATGCTTCGACTGAAGTGGTCGTTGATGTCTCTCTAAAATGCTTATTTTCACTATTTTTAAGAATATGATGGTAAGTTAAGACTGGGATCCCTTTATCAAGAGAAACATCATCTAAACGAATATAGCCAAGCCTATCCCCTAAACGGATAGTTAACCACCCTGTTTTTTCACCCTTTTTATCTGTTTTGATCATACGAACTAAAACGGGATAACGTAGATTTTCTCGCAACGTGGCGATTTGTTTGCCATTTTTTTTCGTTGAATTATATACCGCGGTTTTTTGGGTAGTGATCAGATTGTCATAAATCGGATTCTGTAAATCATTCAGCCTATCAGCTTCTGGCACATAGCGAGGCTTCTTCGTTGATAATTGTGCTGTTTTAACAAAAGCATAATCATTACCAAACTGCATTGCGCAATAATCACCCGCAGGGTTAAAAGCATAAAAACCATGGTCAGGGTTTAAATCAGCAACGGGACGCATTTCACCTGCAACAGAGGCAAAAATAGTTTCTGTCGTGTTAGTTTGAACCAATTTAGGTGGGATATCCGCCAACTTCCAATTTTCAGTACTGTTTTCAAGTTCAGTAGCAAAAGCTGATGGAAAATAACTCGTAAATAAGACAAAAAACAGCATGAATAATCGGTTATACATTTTTTATCCGCGATAATTGCGATATTGTTGTACATATTCTACCTCTTCAATCGATTGAACCCCATACCCCAGATAAAATTTTAATCATAAAAGTATTCCCATTTACATTAGCTATAGCGTGTTGACAATAGATACACACTAAATTATTGTATATCCAATGTACACACAAAATTAGGAATTATGAATATGCGTAATGCGGCAATAAATCTTCGGGCGCATCCAGAACAACGTGACTTAATCGATGAAGCTGCCAGTATCCTTGGTAAGAATAGATCTGATTTTATGCTTGAAGTCGCTTGCGAGCGAGCCCAAGCAGTATTACTCGATCAAATTTTTTTCCAGTTAGATAATGATAAATTTCAGCAATTTAGCGCATTACTTGATGCCCCTGTAAATAGTAATTCAGGTCTTGAACGTTTAATGTCAATAGAAACACCATGGAAGGAAGATAAATGATTCCGCAACTATCAGCCCCTCAACCATTATCTTCATCTCATCGACTCGACGACTTCTTTTGCGGGGAATCCTCATTAGATGATTGGCTGAAACGTCGAGCGCTATCTAACCATTTAAACGGAGCTAGTCGGACCTTCGTGACTATCGATCCATCTCAATATGTTTTGGGATATTACGCCTTAGCAACTGGAGCAATATCACACAATGAAGCGACTGGCAGTATTCGTCGAAATATGCCAGAGCCAATTCCTGTTATTGTACTCGGCAGATTAGCTATCGACCGACGAGTTCAAGGCAGAAAGGTAGGCGCTTCTTTATTACAAGATGCTGTAGTTCGAGTTAGAGCGGTAGCTGAAAATGCGGGGGTCCGTGCATTACTTGTTCATGCTCTTAATGATAAAGCAAAACAATTTTACGAATATTATGGTTTTACAACATCCCCTATTAGCCCTATGACATTGATGCTTAAATTATAATTTTTTTGATATTAAAAATAACTAAACACTAATGACTACTAATTTAATTTAAGTTTTAAATATTGGATAGGCTTTTATGTTTGGTATTATTTCCGAAGTAATCTATATGATAGTCTACCATTTAAACGATAAAGATAAGAAAACCAATAAATAAATAAACTGGCCATAAGTTAATATATATCATAGGGTTATACTTAATTGATAACTATAACACTCTCCAATCAAGTAATCACCAAATAGCCATCAACTCATTGAATCATAAACAGACTAACCCCCCAAGTTATCATACCAATTCAATTAAAATTGCCTGCTTGGTATAACCACTACCTCAATTTTTCATGAGCTATCATACAAAATAAAGAGATCTAGCTCATAGTTATCAGTAAAAAGTGACTTCCAAACCGAATCTGTAAATCATTTGACAGTTAATTACGATCCCCGCTGCTAGATTGGCTCTCAACCAGTTTTAACACCAGGGAATTACCATGAAAATAAAAGAAATCAGTACCTTTATCATGCATGTACCAGTCACTAATGATCTTATCGGCGATTCAACTCACAGCATCACACATTGGGGAATGCCGGGTGTGATGATCAAAACTGAGTGTGGTTTAGTCGGTTACGGCCACACGGGAACACATGCTGACATCACCACCGACCGTTTAATTACGACGATCATGGAAGATGTCTTTGGCCCAATGCTAATAGGCGAAGATCCTACTGAAGTTCGCTATCTGCATAGAAAACTGTCTCGTAGCTCAACCAATATCTGGGTTGGCCGTGGCGGTTTAATGCAAATGGCATTATCTGCTATCGATATTGCACTGTGGGATCTGAAAGCGAAAGCCGCAGATCAGCCATTATGGCAATTGTTTGGCGGTTCTAAGCACAACAAAGTAAACGCCTATAACACCGACTGTGGCTGGCTAGTTCGCAGCCAAGACGATCTTGTCGATGATTGTAAAAAAATGATCTTTGAAGAAGGTTTCAAAGCCATCAAAATGAAAATTGGCAAACCTGATCCGCGCGAAGATTTACAGCGTATTGAAGCCGTTCGCAATGCTATCGGTGACGACATTGACTTAATGGTTGATGCAAACGGTAAATGGGATATCAGTATTGCTAAACAATATGGTCATCGTTTAAATGATTTCAATATTAAGTGGTTTGAAGAACCACTATGGCATGATGATGTGTCTAGCCATAAACAACTCGCCGCCTATATGGATACGCCAATTGCACTTGGTGAATTACTGTATCACAATGATTCATTTAAAGAATTTGTGCTTGCAGGCGCGGTAGATTATTTACAACCCGATGCAACTCGTTGTGGTGGTTTAACCGCAGTGTGGGAAATTGCTGATTTAGGTTTAGCTTTTAATTTACCTGTCACACCACACCATGGCGATATGATGCAAGCGCAATTGCATTTAGTTATGGCGCATCCAGCTTGCTCATTATTGGAATTTATTCCTTGGACACTAGATTGTTTCGTCGACCCTGTCGCCGTTGTTGATGGTGTTTATACCACCCCGACAGCACCGGGAGCAGGTACAACATTAAAACCAGAAGCATTAGCTAAATTTAACGTTAAATAATGATAATTCCCTTTTCCTTTATTAAATAATTATTCTCCGAGGAAAAGGGAAAATAAATAAAAATAGAATTATTCATTTTAATTGACGTCTTCAATAAATTTTACTCTATACTCCGCCTATATTTGGGGGAGAGTTGGATTCGTCATAATTAATTAATGGATAGATAGCATCATTACCTTATAACAATACTGGGGTGAACCATGTCCACCAATACTGTCACCAATACTGAACATTTATCATCGGCTACCAGCAAAGCTATTCGAAAAATAATACCGATGGTGGTATTAATGTTCATACTCGCTTATTTAGACCGTTCAAATATCGGATTTGCTAAACAAGCGTTTCAATCATCAACAGGTTTAAGCGATGCCGCTTATGCATTCGGTGCAGGTATCTTCTTTATCGGCTACGCACTCTTTGAAGTTCCAAGTAATATTTTATTATATCGAATAGGTGCTCGAGTTTGGTTGTCACGTATTATGGTGACTTGGGGTCTCATTTCAGCTGCCATGATGTTTGCTCACGATGAAACGACTTTTATTGTGTTGCGTTTCTTACTCGGGGTAAGTGAAGCTGGTTTCTTCCCAGGCGTTATTTTATATCTCACCTTTTGGTTTCCACAAAATATCCGTGCCCGTGTCACCGGTTACTTCTTATTTGGCGCACCTCTAGCCTTTATTATTGGTGGGCCACTATCCGGTTCATTATTGGCATTGGATGGTACATCCTACGCGTTCGGATTACATGGCTGGCAATTGATGTTCGTTGTTGAAGGTTTATTAGCATCCATTGTCGGTGTTTGGGTATTTTTCTACCTTGATGATCGCCCAGAAAAAGCAAAATGGCTTTCTGACGATGAAAAAAAGGCACTTTCAACGAAACTAGCTCAAGAAGAAGATGCAAAAAAAGGCCACAGTCCAAAGGGTGCATTGAGCGCACTGCTGGATATTCGCGTACTTTATCTGTGCTTAATTTGGTTTACTGTCCAAGTTTGTGGCTATGGAATTTACTTTTTCCTACCAACACAAATCGCCACCTTATTGGGTACTAAAGTCGGATTATTAGTAGGTTTTGTTACCGCAATTCCACCTCTGTGTGCCGCCATCGCTGTTTACTATGTTCCTCGTCTTTCAGAGCGCTTAAAAGAACGACGTAAAGTGGCTTCAGTTACCTTTATGTTAGGTGCCGCAGGCATCGCAGTATCAGGGTTATTTGATAGCATCCCAATTATTGCTATCATTGCTCTTTGTGTTGCAGCAGCGGGTCACTTAGCGATGCAACCACTGTATTGGACCTTCCCATCCGCATATTTAGGGGGAACTGCCGCCGCTTCAGGTATCGCGCTTATAAACTCAGTCGGTAATCTAGGTGGATTTGTTGCACCTAATCTGAGAGTTTGGGCTGATACAACATTTGAATCTGCGCGTGCGGGGTTATATTTCATCGCCTTAGTGGCCTTTATTGGCGGACTTTTAATTCTGACATTAAAAAGATTCGGGATTGAAAAGAAATTTGAATATTAAGTTTTATTAAATTAATTAATCTCCCAAGCAATTTTATATTGCTTGGGAGATTTCTATTTATCACTTTTTATCGATTCAAAAATCATCACGCTTAAAATTATGTTGATAATATAAAATGTTATTTTTATTTTCTGTAAATCAATATCAAATAGATAAGTTCAACATTGAACATAACCCCACCTAATGTCATGATAAGAACAGCCTATTCATGCAGGGAGCATTCAAGTGAACATATCCGTACAAAATAGTAATATTGCTCTAACTCATGAGAATATTCTTGATGTATTACAAACAAATAGCTGGTTTAGTAATTTACCCAGTTATTTAATTGATATCCTGATGCAATGTGCAACGCTACGTTTTTATAATGACAGTGAAATGGTTCACTACCAAGGCGATCCCGCTCGTGGATTATATGCCGTTATCCAAGGCTCGGTTAAAGTCAGTTCAATTTCGACTGATGGACGTGAATGTGTCTTTCGCTACTTATCGCCAGGCAATTGGTTTGGTGAAATAGCAATGTTAGATAAATCAGCACGCACCCATGATGCTAAAGCGATTAGCCCGACTATCTTGCTAACGATTACCCCTAAAGATTTGACACTTATCTTAGAAAAATATCCTGTCTTTTATCAATCATTAAATATCCTACTCTGCAAAGTTATTCGTAATGCATTTACCATTATTAACGACTCTGCGCTACTTTCTGTTTCTGCTCGTTTAGCAAAACGCTTACTCAGCCTTGCGGAGGGTTATGGCGAACCCCATGAAAAAGGTACTCAACTAAGTTTGTATCTCACGCAAGATGATTTAGCTACAATCATCAATACCACGCGACAGACCATTAACAAACGTCTTGTAGCATGGGAAAAGTTAGGTTGGATAGATGCAAAATACGGAAAAATTGTGCTCGTCAACCTTCCCGCCTTAAAGCAAATTTCAGAAGATGATGAAGACTAATCTATTTTTATAATTAATATGCGCCCTTTTCCACGTTAATCATGACTATCAACAATCGGACTATCAGCAAAAATATAGCGATCCATATTAAATTCAAAATCATCACTAGTTGCATTAAATAGCATCTTCTTAGTGTTTTCTAAATGCAACCACATTGCTTGTCGAGCGCCTTTAGGGTCTCGATGCGCCAATGCTTGAAGAATTTTATCGTGTTCATCACACCAACTCTCAATAGAACGATTATCAATGTGCTCATGCAGTTTTATCCAATAAGGATTACGTAAACGTTGGCTCCACATCTGTTCAACAATCACTACCATCGCACTATTGTGTGTCGATGCCGCCACCTGCATATGAAACTTTAAATCCCACTGAGAATCACGAAATCGGTCCTCTTTTCGGGCATTTTTTTGAATCTCAACCAATTTCAAAATATCTTCTTTTGTGGCTTGAGTCGCGGCAAATTCAGCAATGTGACTTTCAATCAATTGTCTTGCTTGCAGTAATTCAAAAGGACCGCAATGGCTAAACTCAAGTCCATTCTCTGCTTTGACTGAGTTATTGGACAGGTTACTGATGACATGTATACCAGAACCTTTTCTAACATCCACATAGCCTTCGACTTCTAGCATGATGATCGCTTCACGGATCACGGTGCGGCTGACATTCATTTCGTCAGATAACAAACGCTCCGCAGGTAGTTTGGTGCCTACAGGATATTCATTATTTTCAATCCGTTCCTTAACTAACGCTGCAATTTGCTGATACAGACGCTGTTCATTCTCTGGTGAGCTCATTCATTTCCCCTTTCACGTTGCTATCGATGATAGCCAGCACACAATAGCTCAATTATAACGAATTTTATCATCCATGGGTTAAATAACCACAGACCCATAAATAAATTCACCTAAAATTGGTATAATAACTTTTAAAGATATAAACCATGACATATAATGTGTGAAAACTAACCACTAAAATTGAAATCACTTAACCCTGAATAGCACTTTTTTCCTCAAATCTGATTTAAAGCTAGGGATTAAAAACATAATGAAAGATATTATTAAAATACACCCAAATGACAATGTCGCAGTAACACTCATTGATAGGCTAGCAGGTGATAGTATTTCTATTGATGATCAAACCATTACGCTAAAAAATGCAGTTGATCGCGGACATAAAATCGCACTAACCGCCATTGAAGCAGGCGGAAATATTCTCAAATATGGCGCACCAATTGGCCATGCAACAACCGCAATTACCGTCGGTGAACATGTGCATACCCATAACGTGGCTACCAATTTAAGCGCATTAAGTGAGTATGAGTATCACCCTGCACATAATACTCTTTCGGCAACGCGAATTGATCCAGACGTGCAACTTTATCGTCGTCAAAATGGCGATGTGGCGATTCGCAATGAAATCTGGGTGATCCCAACCGTCGGTTGCGTCAATGCGCTCGCCAGAAAAATGATCGACCAATTCAACAAACAGCATTGTGATGAATTAGGTATTGATGGTGTTTATTTATATAACCACACCTTAGGCTGTTCTCAATTAGGGGACGACCACTTAACCACACGCACCATTTTACAAGATTTAGTGAAACACCCGAATGCAGGTGGCGTATTAGTGATTGGCCTAGGCTGTGAGAATAATCAAGTCGCCGCCTTTAAAGAAACCCTCGGTGAACATGACAACGAACGCGTAAAATTCATGGTATGTCAGCAACTTGATGATGAAATTCAAGTAGGTATAGAACACTTAAACACGCTTTATCAAGTCGTTAAGCAGGACAAACGCGTTACAGGCAAGCTCAGTGAGGTCAAATTTGGCCTTGAATGTGGGGGGTCAGACGGATTATCGGGTATTACCGCTAATCCACTACTGGGTTGTTTCTCTGATTTTCTGGTTAGCCATAACGGCACCACCGTATTAACCGAAGTCCCTGAGATGTTTGGTGCAGAACAAATTTTAATGAATCACTGCCATGATGAAAATACATTCAAAAAAACAGTCAACATGGTGAATGATTTCAAACAATATTTTATTGAACATGACCAACCTATTTATGAAAATCCATCACCGGGCAATAAAGCGGGTGGCATTTCAACTTTAGAAGAAAAATCATTAGGTTGTACCCAAAAAGCAGGTACCAGTCAGGTGATGGATGTCTTAAAATATGGCGAGCGGTTAGCCGTTAACGGGTTCAATCTACTCAGTGCTCCCGGAAATGATGCGATAGCAACCAGTGCATTGGGCGCAGCTGGTTGTCATATGGTGTTATTCACCACAGGCCGAGGAACCCCTTATGGTGGATTTGTCCCAACGCTTAAAATAGCGACCAACAATGAACTTGCGGCGAAAAAACCACATTGGATTGATTTCAATGCTGGCGCACTATTAACAGGTAAAAGCATGGACCAGTTATTAAATGACTTTATTCAGCATGTCGTGAAAATTGTTAATGGTGAACAAGCCAAAAATGAAATTAATGATTTTCGTGAATTAGCTATTTTTAAAATGGGCGTGACACTTTAATACGCGACTTGCTGATAGCACTAAATATATGAGTGCTATCAGCGCAAACAGATAAAAGTCATCGTATCGCTATTTTTGATATATGGTAGGATTACCGTTGGTATGACTATTTTCAACTTATTAGCAGGGTATACGATGATAGATCTAAAACTTCGAGAATCTAGAGATAGCCTCTCAACCAAAGAAAAACAAGTCGCCGAGTACATTATTGCTAATAAGAGAGACATTCAGAGCATGAGTATCCAATCTCTTGCGCAAGAAAATAAAGTCAGTACGACCACAATTTTACGCTTATGTCACAAACTGGGTTACCAAGGCTTTAGTGAATTAAAAATAGATTTAATTTCCTCTATTAATCACAAATCGTATGGCACCTTTCTTCAAGAAGATATCGATATTAATGATCCGATGGAAACGATTAACTACAAAGTTAGTCAAATTGAAAAATCATCCATTGAAGAAACCTGCGCACTCGTTAATTTAAATGTATTTGCGCAAGCCAATGAACTAATTCGTAAAGGTCAAAAAATTGTTATTTATGGTGCAGGAAGCAGCGGCTTAGTGGCAAAGGAATTTGAATATCAGCTAATCAAAATCAAAAAAGATGTTAACTGCCACCTTGATTACAGCATCCAATTTAGTATCGTTAATACGTTAAATGAAAATGACCTCGTTATTGTTATTTCACATTCGGGTGAAAATCATGAGTGCATTAAGCTATTAACCCTAGCTCGGGAACTTAACGTCCCCACAATAGCTATCACCAAAATGGGACAAAGCTCTGTATCTTCGCTTGCTGAAATTATCTTACACACCACCTCAACTGAAAATATTTCTCGTATTATTCCTATACGCTCTAAAATTTCACAGTTAACCGTAATCAACATGCTAATAACTAATTTATTTGTTGGTCAATATGATGAGCGAATTTCCAAGCAGATAAGCACCAGAGCAGAGCGTTTTTCTCGCCTAAATAGTAATAACTAACGATCCCCTGCATTCATTAAAAATATTTCATTTCCCTTTTTCTTCACTGGCTGCTGTTGCAGCCTCGATCTTGCTCACAAAAATGATCCTTTTTCACGACTAAGACTATTCATTGTTATTTTTTGTGATATTGTTACTTCGAATCAATAATAATATAGTAATTTTATTACTAATAAAAATAACGAAAAACAAATAGCGATAAAGGGGAAAAAATGAGATCTGAAATTCCTATCATATTGGCAAGCCATGGGCCTTTCGCTCAAGGGCTACTTGAATGTGCTGAAATGTTAATTGGTGAACAAGAAAATATTGCCGTCATATCCATCAAAAAAGAAAGCAATATTAACCAAGTTAGAGAACAATTTTTCGACACATACCAAAAAATAAACCAAGGAAACGGCGTTTTAATTTTAGTCGATTTATTGGGCGGTTCACCTTGTAATTTAGCCAGTGAATTAGTGTTAACACAAAATGATGTCGCCTTGTACTGCGGTATCAATGTGCCAACATTACTCGAAATTTTAGGTAACCGCGATTTATCACTGAATGAACTTCATCAAATCATTATTGAAGTATTCCCTGATAGCTGCGTCAAAGTCGGGGAAAATCTAAAACCAACAGAACAATTCGACAGTGAATTATAGAGGATCATTTATGCCAATTAATGTAGCTCGAATAGACGATAGATTGATCCACGGCCAAGTTATTACCACTTGGGTTAAAAATTTTGACATTGAACAAATCATTATTGTGAATGACAAAGTCGCAGATGACAAAGTTCAACAGTCTGTACTCACCATGGCGGCACCACCGGATCTAAAAGTGGTGGTTTTTGCAGTTGATAAGTTTATCGATGTCCTGAAAAAAACCGAAATAAAACGACGCACTATGTTGCTATTTACCAATAGCGTCGATGTGAATAAGTTGGTTGAAAATGGCTTACAACTTCAAAAACTCAATGTGGGTGGCATGCGGATGCAAGAAGGACGCCGCAATTTATCTCGTGCAGTTGCTGTCACGCCCGAAGAAGAACAAGCATTCCAATCGATTATTAATCATAACATTGCAGTTGAAATTCAAATGGTTCCAAAAGATTCCATTGTTGAATTGAAAACATTGCTCAATTAATTCATTTGCTGAGGCTTATTTTTATCAATAAGCGGGGAGTTTATTATGTTAGTTGAAGCAATTCTAATCGCAATATGGGCTGGAATATGTTCTTTAGATGATGTCGGTCCGCAAATGTTAAGACGCCCACTGCTCACGGGAACCGTAGCCGGGATCATCATGGGTGACATGGTTCAAGGGCTGGCTATAAGTGCCACTTTAGAGTTGATGTGGATGGGGATTGGCAACGTCGGGGCATATTCTGCTCCTGATATTATTGCCGGCTCAATTATTGGTGTGGCGCTGGGTATTGCATCAAATGGCGGTATTGCCGCAGGGATTGCACTCGCCGTTCCGGTTTCTATACTTTGCCAACAATTACTCATTATTTGGCGTTCATTTGCCAGTTTTTTAAATGTGTGGGCAAGTAAATCGATTCTAGATGGTAATTATAGTGGCCTAACTAAGGTTCATTATTTTTCAACACCACTATGGTTTCTTATCCGTGCGATTCCTTGTTTTATTGCCGTTTATTTCGGTAGTGAACTCGTTAATAGCATTCTAAATGCTGTACCTGAAAGTATTCTCACAGGGATGGGTGTTGCTTCTAAATTAATTCCTGCGGTCGGTATTTGCATATTATTACTGATGTTACTAAAAGGCAGAATGTGGTTTTTCTTTTTGCTCGGTTTCATGCTTACCACTTACCTAAAACTACCGATTATTCCTATTACATTTATTGCTCTCGCATTTGCCGTCCTCTATGACATGGCATTTACCAATAGCACGCGTCAAACACCAGAAGAACAACCAGCTTCCCATAAAAATGAAGAAGAGGAATATGACCTATGAACGACGTCACCACTCCTGAAAATAAAAAACTCACTAAAAAAGAGTTAAACGGCATATTTTGGCGAATTCAAACAATGTCATTTTCATATAACTATGAAAAGCTGCAAACAATTGGCTTTGCGCATTGTATGGTGCCCGTGCTTGATAAACTTTACGAAAAAGCAGATCAAGAAACTCGAATTAAAGCCATGCAAAGACACTTTGAATTCTTTAATACGCAAATCAATGCGGGTGCATTAATTCTTGGTGTAACCGCAGCATTAGAAGAAAAAACAACTGAAGAAGAAAAAGATGCAGTTGTATCTGTTAAAGCTGGACTCATGGGGCCATTTGCAGGCCTCGGTGATAGTTTATTAAAATTCACCTGGTTACCGATATGCGGCAGTATTGGTGCTGCATTTGCACTGCAAGGCAATATTATTGGCCCAATATTAATGTTTATTTTATTCAATATCGTCAATATCGGCTCTAAATATTTCTTTATTCACTACGGTTATAACAAAGGTGTTGATTTAATCGAGCAATCGAAAAAATCTAATATCATTCAACGAATTACCAATATAGCTAACGTCGTCGGGGTCATGGTCCTCGGGTCTTTAATCGCCACAACAGTCAAGTTAACGACACCTCTGACAATTTCAGTTGGTGAGCAAACAATTAAAGTCCAAGAGATGTTTGACAAAGTTATTCCTAATTTACTCACTCTGTTGTTTGCCTTAGGAATATTTTTTCTTGTTCGCAAGTTGCAAGGTAAACATACCGTTGCGCTGATTATTGCCATGATGGTTCTTGGTGTTATCTGCTCAATGTTCGGCATTTTAGGATGAAAAAGGGAAATATATGGAAATCGTCGTAAATAGAATTAATGAGTCAACACTTGAACTGAAATTTGATGAAATACCTAAAGGTAAACTCGCCCTCTATTGGACGGATAAACCTAGTAATGAAATTACCCCTAATAATTTCATTACTGATTGCATCGAAAATAACCTAACAGTGCAAGATCCATTAGCGGCTAAACAACGTGTTTATTTTATTCTACAACAAGATGAGTCTCGCACGCTTTTTGCTGAAAGAACGCTACCTGTTGATGGAATGAATAATTTTCGTGACTTTGGCGGCTATACCACCAAGGACAATAGACAGGTAAAATGGGGTGTTTTATACCGTTCAAATCATCTATTTAACCTTAGTGATAAAGCGATTAGCTACCTATCTCATTTAGGTATAAAAAGCATTATTGATTACCGCACGCAAAATGAAATTAATAAATCGCCCAATTGCCACATCGGCGAAAAAAATACTTATCATCTGGATGCAACGGCACAAACAGCTGAATTAGCAGCACAATTTGCTGCCGCGCCGAGCAATGAAGATAAAGCCTTAATTGAAGGGATACTCAATAATATCCCAAAAGAATTAATCAATGGTGAAGGGCAGCAAATATTAGAGCAATACCGCCAATTTGTTGTCAGTGATAAATCTAAACTAGCCTTTCGCCATATGATAAACGTTTTACTTGAGCCCAATAATAGCCCAAGCCTTCAGCATTGCCGGGGAGGAAAAGATAGAACAGGTTACGGAGCATTATTGGTTCTTGCTATGCTTGGTGTACCAAAAGCAACTATTATACAAGACTATATGTTAACCCATCATAATCGCTTGGCGCGTAATGAAATTAAGATGGCGGCTTATCGAGAAATCACACAAGACCAAAATGTTCTCGATTATTTACTTTCACTAATTGATACAAAAGAGATATTTATTATTGAAGTATTTAATGCAATGGAAGAGATATCTGGAACAGTAGAAAATTATATTAAAAATGAACTTCATTTTACTGAGGCTGATTTTAATAAGCTCAAAGAAATTTATTTAATATAATCTCATATAAATACATATTTAAAAAATAGGTTTAATCCATAAAACCGACGACCTTTTATTGTTTAAATAATGGAAATAGCCACATTAATTATACTTCGTGGCTATTTCCATTTCTAATATAAAAAATCACGTACATCCTAACTAACTCAAATAATAGAAAATACAAACTAAATAGTGAAAATTGGCTAGTTATACTCCAACAATCGTCACCCTAATAACAAGGTTTTCTATTTAATCTTTTAATCCAAAATTTACCCTAAATAATTCGGGTTGTCGGTAGGCGACAAGCGAGGATAGCTCGGGGAGCATACATCAGTATGTGACCCGAGTAGCCGAGAGCAGTCAACACCCCGACAGCGCGAAGTATGACGGGTAAAAAAGGGGAAGATTATTTTTGCCCGTAGTATGCGTCAGCCCCATGCTTGCGCAAATAATGCTTATCGAGCAACTCTCGCTGCATGGCATCAACTTGTGGCACTAACTGGCGCGTATGCAAATTCATATACGCAATCTCTTCGAGAACTACGGCATTATGCACTGCGTTGTCTGGCGTTGTTCCCCATGCAAAAGGGCCATGGCTATGAACTAAAACTGCTGGAACATCTTTTGCAGAAATACCTTTTTGCACAAAGGTTTCAATAATGACGTTACCTGTTTCTCTCTCATAGTCTGATGCGATTTCGTTTTCAGTCATTTTTCGAGTGCAGGGAATTTCACCATAAAAATAATCTGCGTGGGTGGTACCTAACGCACTCAATGGCAAGCCAGCTTGCGCCCAAATGGTAGCATGACGTGAGTGAGTATGCACTATCCCGCCGATTTCAGGAAAAGCTTGATACAGGGCCAGATGAGTATCGGTATCCGATGATGGACGATATTTTCCTTCTACGACCTCCCCCGTACTCAATGAAACCACCACCATATCTTCAGCTTTCATCGTTTCATACTCAACCCCTGACGGTTTAATCACCATCAAGCCGCTTTCTCTGTCCACACCGCTGACGTTACCCCATGTAAAGGTCACTAAGTTATGTTTTGGTAATGCAAGGTTTGCATCAAAGACTTGCTGTTTGAGTTTTTCGAGCATGCCAGCCCCCTAATTTTATAAATTACCTTAAGTATCAATAGAAAAGAACAATAACTTGTCTGTCTTTTGCTGATTGATAACCCATCTCTTAGTATTAAGGTAAACAGATTTAGACGATTTAAAAAGCATGCGTATTTACAAAAAATTAACAAACCCCCTTAACTCGGTCATATTCGGGCGCAAATGGTCATGAAAAGTCAATTTCAAGGTCTATTACAACGCCTGAATATGACCGATTTTTTTTATGCTTAGATGAGATGGTCATATTAAAACGCCGTTTAAGTGATTTTAATCACAAAATAAAATGTAAATAATGAATCAATCATTATTTATTAGTGACTTCAATCACTATAAAAATCTTTCTTTTTTCTACGCGAGTATTACTTGAATCTAATCACGACAAAAAAAAAGTGGCTCTGGCAGAATAAATATCGTGGAAAGAATAGGAGCTGAAAATGTTACAAGCCGAACGCCATAAACTAATTTGTTCCCATGTATACCAAAATGGTTCGGCGTTAGTGCGTGAATTATCTCAATTATGTCTAGTTTCACAAGAAACGATCCGCCGCGATTTAACTGCGCTTGAACGTAAAAATAAAATTATTCGTAGCTTCGGTGGTGCAGTTGCTATTGACCAAGAAGAAACAACCGTCCTCAATGTTCTGCCCTCTTCGGTCAAACTCAGTCAAATGGTTGATGGTGCAGAGTCGTTTCGCAAAAGAACCGAAGAACACCCTGATGCAAAAATGAAAATATCTAAAGCTGCGCTTAAACTGATTCAACCCGGCGACTGCATTATGTTAGATAACAGCAGCACTTGTTGGTTTTTAGCCAGACAAATACCAGATATTGATATTACAGTAGTGACTAATTCAGTGAAGATCATCCAAGCATTAGCTTGTCGTGACAGAGTTAGAGTTATTGGCATTGGAGGCGAATATTCAGAACGTCATGACGACTTTCACGGCCCAATTGCAGAAAGTATTATTCGTAGTTTTCAGATAAAAACGTTGTTTTTATCCTGCCAAGGATTCAACATTGAAAGTGGTATCCGTGATGGCAGCGAAATAAATTCAAAACTTAAAAACATCATGTTGCAAGTATCAGAAAATAAAGTCTTACTGGCCGATAATAGTAAATTAGATAAATATGCCTTTAGCCAAGTCTGTACTTTTGATGATATTGACGTATTAATCACAAATAAACTTAATAATGATAATTTCAAATCACAGTTCCCCAACTTAAATATCGTTGAGTGTGACAGATGATTTATATAAATAAACTTTAATAATAATTTAAGTCAGTAAAAATAATATTAATAAATCCTGTTGCTGTTTAAAACAGTGCAATGATATCGGCTATCTGCAATATCAACGTACGCTAATTATATCTATCCGATTATACACAACACCATGCTGATGAAATTTATCTCATTAATATTTCATCAACTTTAAGGAATACAACGATGAATATGAAAAAATTAGTCCTACCTTGTTTAATGAGTGCGGCACTGTTTTCAAATGTTGCCATGGCTGATACACAAAAAGCACAGAAGCCCTTTACCATGGGCGTTGTGGTCAAAGTGGGTGGTATTCCTTGGTTTAATGTTATGGAACAAGGTATTACCGAAGAAGGCAAAAAATTAGGTGTAAATGCTTTCCAAGTTGGACCAACCACCGCTGACCCTGCTGAACAAGTTCGTGCTATCGAAGACTTAATTGCCAAAAAAGTCGATGTCATTGGTGTGGTTCCTAATGATGCTAAAGTCCTTGAACCTGTTCTCAAACGCGCTAAAGATGCGGGTATCAAAGTTATTACTCACGAATCACCAAACCAACAAAATGCCGATTGGGATTTCGAATTACTCGATACCCAAAGTATGGGTGCTAACCATATGAAAGATATGGCTGCTTGCATGGGTGAAGAAGGTAAATACGCCATGTTTGTAGGCAGTTTAACTGTGCCATTAGTCAATGAATGGGCTGATGCTGCCATTGCCTACCAAAAGGCAAACTATCCAAAAATGCAAATGGTTGATGACCGCTTTGGTGTTGCCGAATCTGTAGATGATTCAATGCGTACCGCCAATGATCTGCTATCAAAACATAAAGACTTAAAAGGCATTATGTCATTTGGTTCCCAAGGTCCAATCGGTGCCGGTCGTGCTATCGATAAACGCCGTAAAAATGATACTACCTGCGTGTTCGGTACATTCACGCCAGGCCAAGGCATTAAATTACTCGAAAAAGGCGCCATTGACGGCGGCTATATTTCCAATCCGAAAGTGGCAGGACAAGTGTTTGTTCAAGTCGCCACCGCCATGATGAATGGTGAAGAAATCAAAGATGGCGTGTCTATCGGTGATATGGGGCAAATCAAAGTCAGCGGAAATACGATTCTGAGTGATAACCCAGTTGAATTGAATATCGAAAACACCAAAAAACTGGTTGATGTCGGACTGTAACCGCTACGACTCAATTAATACTTAAAATAAAAATAAACGCATAAAAATACATATTCAAAGTATGACATTTTTTAGTTCGATATATGACAAGTTCTAGTTCTGAATATGAAAGATGCGGGTTCTAAATATGAAAAATACGAGTTCTAAATAATTCGAACTGTAGCTAGGCGACAAATGAGTTACCCCCAAGGAGCATACACAAGTATGTGACTTGGGTTAACGAATGCAGTCAACAACACTACAGCTCGAAGTATGAAGAACTCTGTAGTTAGGCGGCAAATGAGTTACCCCCAAGGAACATACACAAGTATGTGACTTGGGTTAACGAATGCAGTCAACAACACTACAGCTCGAAGTATGAAGAACTCTGTAGTTAGGCGACAAATGAGTTACCCCCAAGGAACATACACAAGTATGTGACTTGGGTTAACGAATGCAGTCAACAACACTACAGCTCGAAGTATGAAGAACTCTGTAGTTAGGCGGCAAATGAGTTACCCCCAAGGAACATACACAAGTATGTGACTTGGGTTAACGAATGCAGTCAACAACACTACAGCTCGAAGTATGAAGAACTTTGTAAAGCTAGAAATATAACGAACTCGCCAACACCAGCTTAGGGAATGCAAGTATGACAACCACCTCCAAAGCCGACAAATCAGCCCCCCTTATCACTTTGCATAACCTCTCCAAAAGTTTTGGTGGGCACCGTGCATTGCGCAATATCGATTTGACGCTCAATAAAGGTGAGGTGCACTGTTTAGCAGGCACCAATGGGTGCGGTAAAAGCACATTAATTAAAACCATCAGCGGTGTTTATGCACCGGATGATGGTAGCCAAATTGAAATTGATGGAAAAAGTTATAATCGGTTAACACCAGATAAAGCACGTGAACTGGGCGTTCAAGTGATCTACCAAGATCTATCACTTTTTCCTAACTTAACGGTTGCTGAAAATATTGCGTTTGAGCTTAATCTCAAAGGCTATTTTGGTTGGTTTCGTAAAAAGCTGCTCCGTGAAAAAGCACTGCAAATTCTAAATGAGCTCTCTTTTACTATTAATCCCGATACACCCGTGCAATTTCTGCCTATCGCACAGCGCCAACAAGTTGCTATTTGTCGTGCTCTCGTTGCTGATGCACGATTGGTTATCATGGATGAGCCCACAGCCTCATTAACTCGTACTGAAGTCAATCAACTGTTATCAACCGTTAATTATCTAAAAGATAAAGGTATTACTGTCGTTTTTGTGAGCCATCGATTGGAAGAAGTAAAAGAAATATCTGATCGCATTACCGTTATTCGTGATGGGGAAAAAGTCGGAACTTGGCCTGCTGAAGGTTTAACTACCCGAAAAATCACCGAATTAATGACAGGATTAGACATTGTTCACGAACGTAAGCCACCCAATAATGCCGAAGACCGCCGCACAGTGCTTGAGTTAAAAAATCTAAGCCGTGCAGGACAATACAATAATATTTCATTGCAATTAAAACGCGGTGAAGTACTTGGCCTTTGTGGCTTACTAGGTGCCGGTCGTACTGAGCTCGCGTTGTCGCTTTTTGGTATTACTCACCCTGATAGTGGTGAATTATTTATTGAAGATAAACCTGTCACTTTAAAAAACAACACTCACGCTATTAAGCAGGGTATCGGTTATGTTTCAGAAGATAGGCTGACACTCGGCGCCATTTTACCCCAATCCATTGCTGACAATATGGTTCTGTCTATTTTAGATCGGTTAAAAACCCCTTTTCATTTAATTGATGAACAAAAATGCCAAGCAATTGTTCAAGAATGGATCGCCGACTTAGATATTAAAGTTACTGACCCTAATAATGCACTTTCGACATTATCAGGGGGTAATCAGCAAAAGGTAGTGTTAGCTAAATGGATCTTAACTCGCCCTAAAGTATTGATTTTAGACTCCCCAACGGTTGGCGTTGATATTGGTGCCAAAGACAGTATTTATAAGCTTATCCATCGTTTATCCGGTGTCGGTATTTCAATTTTATTAATTACAGATGAAGCCTCTGAAGCCTATTACAACTGTGACCGGATTTTACATATGAAACAAGGGTCTATCGTCAATGAAATTATGGTGGATACCATGAATGAGCAACAATTAGAGGTAATCATCAATGGCTAATTGGAAAAAGCTTCGACCACAATCTGTCGAAGGTTGGTTAACCTGGGTCATTCTTATCATGGTGATTTTCTTTACAGTAATGAGCCCACAATTTCTGACCATTCAAAACTTACTCGATTTAAGTGAAAGCTATGCAGTAACGGGTATTTTTGCGCTTGGGCTTTTCGTTGTGTTAGTAACGGGCGGAATTGATATTTCTTTCGCAGCTGTCGCCTCTGTTGTGCAATATGCGATTGCCACTTGGCTGCTACAAGGTTTCATTGCCAGCCCGACATTAAGTATTACGCTTGCCATCTTAATTGGTATTACCTTTGGCTTAATTAATGCCATTTTAATTTATTCGCTAAATGTTGTTTCCATCATCATCACCATCAGTATGCAGTCATTACTATTCGGTATGTTGATGTGGCTGACCAACGGCCACAGTATTTATGACTTACCTGATTGGTGGGTCGATCCTGTGACTATCCTACCGTTTGAGGTCGATGGTGAATCCTATCAAATTGGGCTTCCGCTTGTAGTCATGCTAGGCATCGCATTTCTTACTTGGATCTTGATGAACAAAACCCATATTGGGCGCCAACTTTATGCCGTTGGTGGTAGCCAAGAGTCCGCATCCCGTATTGGTATCCGTGTTTCGGTTATCTACCTTTTTGCTTATGGTTACCTCGGTGCGATGGCGGCTATCGGCGGAATGCTACAAACCTACCGTATGAGTGAAGTGGTGCCAAGTGCATTGGTGGGGGGAGAACTTGATGTTCTCGCCGCAGCGGTACTGGGCGGTGCAAGTTTATCGGGCGGGCGTGGAACAGTCATCGGTACTTTGATGGGCGTTTTTCTTATCGGTATTTTGAAAAATGGCCTTAACTTGATTGGTGTCTCTAACTACTTCGTCAATATTGTTATCGGTATGGTTATTCTGATTGCCATCTGTATTACTCACTACAAAAAACGTAAAGAGACGGACGTAGGTTTTGTTTAACAGGAATATCACCATGAAAAAACAACCTCTTTTTAAAATTGATGGCGCGGTTATCGGACTGCTTTCAATCTTGTTACTGGCAGTCGCGGCTTTTAGTATTGCCATGCCGGGGCACTTTTTAACGCAAAACACATTTTTAAGTATCACATTCCAATTACCTGAGCTGGGTTTACTCACGTTCGCCATGTTTGTTCCAATGTTAAGCGGTGGATTGAATCTCGCCATTATCAGTACCGCTAACTTAACAGGTCTATTTATGGCTTGGGTCTTTATCAATTACTTACCCGTTGATGCAGGCACAGGCACCCAATTAATGTGGCTAGGCTTTGCTCTCATTGGTGCCACTGTGATTGCCGTAATTATTGGTTGCTTAACTGGGTTGATGATCTCTCATATTGGTGCTCACCCGATTTTAGTCACCCTCGGCACCATGACTATCATTAGCGGAATAGGTGTTTATCTCACAAAAGGGGCGGCTTTGAGTGGCATGCCACCTATCGTCAGAGCTATCGGTTCAGATACGTTATTCGGTATGCCAATCGCCATGATCATTTTTATCGTTACCGCGATAATTTTAGCGCTCTTTTTAGGCTGCACTCGCTTAGGTAAAAATATCTATATGAGTGGCAGTAATATCAATGCAACGTGGTTCAGTGGCATACGTACTGACCGAGTCATGATTGCCATCTATACCATTTCCAGTTTGCTGTGTGTCCTTGCCGGTTTGATCATGATGGCACGCTTTAACTCTGCTCGTATGGGTTACGGTGACTCCTATTTATTGCTGACTATTTTAGCAATCGTACTCGGTGGAACCAATCCTTTTGGCGGTGTAGGTAAAGTCAGTCGTGTTTTTTGCGCGCTACTTGTTTTGCAAGTCATCGCAACTGGCTTAAGCCTGTTAGGCGTTAGCTTACACTTCAATCTTGCGGTCTGGGGGATCACATTAATACTGGCGCTTGCCTTCAAATTTTTCAAAGAAAAATGGAGCGCAAAACGTGCGATGAATCGCAACCAGCGTCTAAATAAAGCATCACCACAAACTTAAATTTCACAGGGAAAACATCATGCGCAAACACCCAATGGGTATCTATGAAAAGGCCTTACCAAAAGAGAGTCGTTGGTCTGAAAAGTTAGCAATTGCTAAGGCGGCGGGTTTTGATTTTGTCGAAATGTCGATTGATGAAACTGACGAACGACTTGCAAGATTAGATTGGACTCAAGCACAACGTTTAGAATTGGTGGATGCAATCCAAAAATCCGGCGTTCGCATCCCAACCATGTGTTTGTCAGGCCATCGTCGTTTTCCCTTTGGTAGCCATGATGTTAATACCCGAAAAGCCGCCCATGAATTAATGGAAAAAGCCATAAAGTTGGCTCAAGACTTAGGCATTCGCACCATTCAATTAGCCGGATATGATGTCTATTACGAACAACAAGATGCCGAAACCATTCAACGTTTCGAAGATGCGATGCAATGGGTTGCTGAAATTGCTGCGGCCTCGCAGGTAATGTGCGCAGTCGAAATTATGGATACGCCATTTATGAACTCAATCACTAAATGGCAAGCCTTATCCGACAAAATACGTTCTCCATGGTTTAAAGTGTATCCCGATGTCGGTAACTTAACTGCATGGGGAAGTGATGTCGAAAATGAATTAGTCAACGGAATTGAACATATCGTCGCACTACATTTGAAAGATACCTATGCGGTGACTGAAACCTGCGAAGGTCAATTCCGTGACGTCCCTTTTGGTGAAGGATGTGTAGATTTTGTCAATTTATTCAAAATCTTAAAACGCTTGAATTACCGTGGTACTTTCTTAATTGAGATGTGGACAGAAAAAGCGGATGAGCCACTCATTGAAATCATCAAAGCGCGCCATTGGATAGAAGACAAAATGCAGCAAGCTGGCTGGTATAACGCCTAAAAAGGAGCATGTGATGAATACATTTTTTATGGGGGTCGATCTTGGTGGTACAGTAATTAAAGCTGGGATCTATACGCCTGAAGGACAAGAAATTATTGTTGCAGAGCATGCCTTTCCCACTGAAAGCCCAGAAGCGGGTTTTAGTGAGCGCAATATGGATGTTTTGTGGCAAGCCACTTGCGGTGTTATACAAGAAGCCATTAATAACAGCCAGTTGAATGCATCACAAATTTCAGGTGTCAGTTTCTCATCCCACGGTAAGGGATTATATTTACTCGATGAACAAGGCAGACCGGTCAGAAATGGGATTGTGTCTTCCGATTCTCGCGCCCAATCTATCGTCGACGCATGGCACAAAGACGGTACAGCAGAGAAAGCCTATCCTCTTAGCTTACAGCAATTATGGCCCTCTCACCCTGTTGCTCTGCTGCGTTGGCTCAAAGAACATGAGCCCGATAACTACCGAGACACTCGCCATATATTGATGGTTCATGACTATATTCGCTATCGATTAACCGACCAAATAGCCTGTGAAGAAACCAATATTTCCGGTAGCCAACTGTATAACCCAGCAAAATCGGCTTATGACCCGAAATTATGCCAACTTTTTGGCATTGATGAAGTGACCGATAAACTCGCGCCTGTCATTAATTCGGCCGAACAAGCGGGTAGTGTCACCAAGCAAGCGGCTAAAGAGAGTGGATTAACCGAAGGAACCCCCGTTTTCGGTGGTTTTTTTGATGTTGTTGGTGCAGCGCTCTCTTCAGGTGTGAGTCAAAAAGACAAATTAAGTGCGGTTGCGGGCACTTGGACTATCTCTACTCGCGTATTTGATGAAATCGTCCCATCCGATTACCCTTATGTTTGGAGTAAATATTGCATTCCAGGCACCTATTTTGTACATGAAGGTAGTCCAACATCCGCAAGCAACCTTGCGTGGTTTACTCGTCATTTCTTTAATCAACGTTTTCAAGATTATGATGTGTTAAATCAATGTGTAGCAGAGGGTGCCACTAGGCAAAATGATATTCTATTTTTTCCTTGGCTCTATGGTTCAAATTATCACAGCAATTTACAAGGTGGATTACTCGGTTTAAGTTCTCATCATACAGATGCCGACATTATTTACGCTATTTATCAAGGTATTGTATTCTCACACTTATTGCACCAAGACAGAATTGTTGGCCTTGATAACAGCACTCAATCCATTCGATTTACGGGTGGTCCAACCCAGTCGCCCCTATGGATGCAAATGTTTTGCGATGCCAGTAATCTCCCCTTGGATGTCGTCAATGTACAGCAATCAGGTTGCCAAGCCGCCGCCTTATGTGCCGCAGTCGGCACCGGATATTACTCAGGTTTTGATATCGCGATTGCCGCAAGCACACCTAAAATCACCACTTATCAACCTAATGCCGTTGCACACCAGCAATTACGCAAGAAGTTTGCTCGCTTTAAAGCAGTCGCAGATGCATTAAGTCAGTAATGTTTATATTTGGGTCAACATGTTAAAAAGGCTGAGTTCATCAACATGAAACTCAGCCTTTTCTATCGATATCTTGCCATGGCTGAATTAGTTATCTGCCACAACCTCAATACCTACATTTTTGGGAGACAAAACAGTGTCTTGTTTAAGCGAATCGTACTTCACGAACTCATCTCTTGGAAAAACAAAAACATCAATATCTTTTTCGGGTCTGATTTTATCAGACACAATACTTTTTTCTGGAGCAGTTAAATTGGTTTCAACCCCCAACCAAGAGG
The DNA here is from genome assembly GCF_051129765.1 of Providencia sp. Je.9.19. Classification (NCBI taxonomy): domain Bacteria; kingdom Pseudomonadati; phylum Pseudomonadota; class Gammaproteobacteria; order Enterobacterales; family Morganellaceae; genus Providencia; species Providencia sp. Je.9.19. The sequence goes on along the minus strand of NZ_JBCPSS010000002.1, from coordinate 298,395 downwards.
CGAAATAATCAAACAAATTCCATTCACTTAGAGTCTCATCAAAGAACTCACGTTGAGTATCATCTGAATTAATAATAACCAGTGGTATTTGATAAGCTCCTTTAACCAGCTGCCCATGACGAATATAGAGGCTACCTTCTTTAATGAACCCTTTATAATCAGCCTCAAGTGCTGCCACATGCTGTTTATTAGCTTTCACTAACCCTTGCCCATGATCGGCAAAATATAAAATAGAGAACGGGTGTTCTCCATTTTTATTATTCTCTTGAAGTGAGCTATAAACTTCTCCGATAAAATCATCACTGAGCTTAATTGCTGAAACATAACAATTCACCAAGCTACCCCAACCGGTATCAAATTGTTCTGGATTCATACTGTAGTTATTTTTCACTAAATCACAGGAACCTTTTGGCCAGCCATCGTGATGAGGCCCCCACATATGAATAAAAATAACTTTTTCTTTATCTTTGTTATTATTAAGTGCAGCTTTAAATGCAGGTAACATTTTAAAATCATTAGTTAATTTATTGACACTATCATCAACAATAAATTTTTCTTGAACAAATAAATTATCAAACCCTACTTTATTATCCCTAACCGGTAAAAAATAGTTCGCTTTCAAAAAGTAATTAGTAAAACCGATTTCATCATCACCAAAACTCCCATTATTACCAATATAATATGTTTCATAACCTGATTTATTAGCTAAATCGACAATAGAATTATTATTGTAATACGGCTTTTCATGATGTTCTGTAATCGTATTTAAATCATTTTTAGCCAAAGCTCGCGTCAAGGTCGGTACAGTATTAGAAGCTGCACTGATAAAATTATTAAAAAATCGACCATTAACAGAAGATAGAAAAGGTGTATTTTCTAATGGATAACCATAAGCATGCATATAATTCTTATTGGTACTTTCACCGATAATCACAACTTTAATATTATATTTTGAATTATTTTTCTTAGTTATTTTTATATCATCAGCAACATTTACACCATAACAGATATCCGCATTACTTTTTGCAGCTTTAATCAGCTCTGGAGAACATGCCTTCTTATATGCTACCGAATTCTCATTAGCCTTTCCCTGGGCATATGAGGCCACAACTAAAAAAAGAGCACTATAGAGTGCGGTAATTTTGATTAACTTCATACTCAACTCCCTCATCTTTATGACATTATTATTCTTTATTAATAGGTTAAAGATTCTTTAATGGTGTATAACTAACGTTCAAATCGTCATAGCAATAAAATATCAAGAATAAATATTTCAATTTCATATAAATATATTGAAATAAAATTTCATTAAAAGACGTAAATGAAGAAATTGAGACACTGATAACAATAATTTATTATCGATTTTTCATTGTAATCTCACTGTTTTTAACAAATAAAATATAAAATAAGTTACAAATATTGTTTATAAACAAATAGTTAAAGTGCAATCCAAATTAATAATATTCGGTTTTAGTTATTAAAAACAATAAATACTGCAATTCATCGATTACATTTAGTTGTGATGCAGATCGGTTATTCAATCTTTAGTTAATATTGATTAGTGATACAGCTCTGATTTTCATCTCTCGCCTCTAGAAATCAAAATGGAACCGGTTCCATAATGGGTTATTAGCAAGAATTAGGGTCTTACCCTTTCATATTTGTCGTAGAGGAAAGTCATGAATAAAGAAGTGATTGTTGTAACCGCGGCTTATGGTGCGCAAACTGTAGCACAGTTAGGCGGGCAGCTAGCCTTATTAGAAACTATCAAGGCAGGGAAAGCTGATGGTGTTGAAATTCGCCAAGAGCTACTCCTCACAAGTGACAAATTAACGACCATCAACAACGCCCTCAAGGCAAAACAGCTCACCGCAGTATATTCGGTGCCTGATACGTTATTTCAAAATAGCACCCCTATCAGTAGCCAGAAAATGAAAACCTATTTAGAAGATGCCAAGCAACTCGATGCACGACTATTAAAACTCTCCTTAGGCGAGCTACCTGATAATTATGATTTAACAGAAATCATTAATTTACTAAATAGCTACCCTATTCAGTTAGTGATTGAAAATGACCAAACTGAAGTAGGTGGTCACATCGAACCTCTTCAACGTTTTTTTGCAGAAGTAACAGCCAAAAAAATGCCCATAAAAATGGCTTTTGATATGGCGAATTGGGCTTGGCAAGGTGAGGATGCACTCAGTGCGGCTCAGTATTTCGCCCCTTTAGTCGCTTATATTCATGTCAAAGCATGCCAATCCAAAGCTGGAAAAATTGTTGCCGTTTCCCTTGATGACAGTGATGGTTCATGGAAACCCGTGTTGCAAGCGCTGCCAACGAATGTGCCACGAGGTATTGAATTTCCATTAGTTAGCGATGATCTGTGTGCCATCACCGAACACTATGTTTCTCTATTAAAGGCTATCTAACATGATGAACAATAATAAATTAGATGTTGTCACTTTAGGCGAAGCCATGATGATGTTTGTCGCGACAAAAGCCGGTGAATTACATGATGTTGAGAATTTTGTACGCCGAGCCGCAGGTGCAGAACTCAATGTCGCGATAGGTTTATCGCGTATTGGTCTACGCAGTGGTTGGGTTAGTCGCCTTGGTAATGACTCATTCGGTCGCTTTATTCAATCCACCTTAGAAAAAGAAAATGTCGATTACGAATGTGTACTCATTGACGCAGAGCATCCTACGGGCTTTCAGTTGAAATCTAAAGCCGAAAATGGAACCGATCCCACTGTGGAGTATTTCCGCAAAGGCTCTGCGGCAAGTCACTTAGATCTCACTGATTTTAACGAGGACTATTTTATATCGGCTCGCCATTTGCATTTAAGCGGTGTTGCCGCAGCACTTTCATCCACCAGCTATCAACTTTCATTATATGCCGCTAAATGGATGAGAAATGCAGGAAAAACACTGTCATTTGACCCAAACTTGCGTCCTTCCCTGTGGAAAAGCGAAGCTGAAATGGTCGAGCAATTAAACCAACTTGCATTCCACGCTAATTGGGTCCTACCGGGATTAAAAGAGGGCAAAATTTTAACCGGTTATGATAAACCAGAAGATATTGCAGATTTTTATTTATCACAAGGTGTTGATGTCGTTGTGATTAAAACCGGTGAGCAAGGCGCTTATTATAAAACCTCAGAAAATCAAAAAGGTATCGTTCCTGCCCTACGAGTAAAACATGTCATTGATACCGTAGGCGCTGGCGATGGTTTTGCTGTCGGCGTGATCAGTGCGCTACTTGAAGGCGAATCACTTCAACAAGCCGTTGAGAGGGGTAATTTTGTCGGAGCCAGAGCAATCCAAGTGATTGGCGACAGCGAAGGACTACCAACTAAAGCGCAGTTACAGCAAGAAATGTCACTGTTATCCCCATCAACTTCTCCAGTCTTTGGCTAAGAAAGGAATTGATTATGACAACGAAAAAACCGGCTGCATCACGTTGGCTGTACATCATGCCAATTGTGTTCATCACATACAGCTTAGCTTACTTAGATAGAGCCAATTATAGTTTTGCCGCCGCAGCAGGGATCAACGCAGATTTAGGGATCAGCAAAGGAATGTCTTCCCTACTCGGTTCCTTGTTTTTTTTAGGCTATTTTTTCTTCCAAATTCCCGGGGCAATTTATGCCGAAAAACGCAGTGTTAGAAAGCTTATTTTTGCCTGTATTTTCTTATGGGGATTATTTGCTAGCCTAACAGGGGTGGTCAGTAACATCCCGATGTTGGTCATTATTCGCTTTAGTTTGGGCGTCGTTGAAGCCGCCGTCATGCCCGCAATGCTTATTTACATTAGTAATTGGTTTACCCAATCTGAGCGTTCACGCGCCAATACCTTTTTGATTTTAGGTAATCCCGTTACTGTATTGTGGATGTCCGTGTTATCTGGCTACTTAATCCAAGCGCTTGGCTGGCGCCAAATGTTTATCATTGAAGGTGTTCCCGCTATTTTATGGGCATTCTTCTGGTGGAAAACTGCACGTGATAAACCGAGTCAAGTTAGCTGGTTAAGCCAACAAGAAAAAGACGATCTCGAAAAAATCCTCAGTGATGAACAAAAAAATATCAAACCCGTTCGTAATTACCGTGAAGCCTTTAAATCACGCAATGTTGTGTTACTGTGCGCGCAATATTTCTGCTGGAGTATTGGGGTATATGGCTTTGTATTATGGTTACCGTCTATTATTCGTGGTGCGTCAGATTTAAATATGGTCGAAACGGGTTGGCTCTCTGCGGTTCCTTACCTTGCTGCGACTGTATCAATGGTTTTAGTCTCTTGGGCGTCTGACAAGATGAATAACCGCAAACTATTTGTTTGGCCAATGCTGTTAATTGGCGCCATCTGTTTCTTAGGTTCCTTCCTACTGGGCAGCTCTAACTTCTGGCTTTCTTACACTTTATTAGTCATTGCTGGTGCCGCGATGTATGCCCCTTATGGCCCGTTCTTTGCTATTATTCCTGAAATGTTACCGAAGAATGTTGCCGGCGGTGCAATGGCGTTAATCAATAGTATGGGCGCTTTAGGATCGTTCTTTGGCTCTTGGTTTGTCGGTTATCTCAATGGTGCAACGGGCAGCCCAAGTGCATCTTATATGTTTATGGGACTCGCACTGTTGGCATCCGTTTTCTTCACTATTATTGTCAAACCAAATCAAGAAAAAAATAGCGATTCCGTCATCGCTAAACATGCTTAAGGGAGATTATGATGAAAAAAAATATCGTTCTATATAAAACAATACCTGCTGACCAACTTAAGCGCTTACAACAACATTTTAATGTCACAATTTTTGATTCCGTCAATCAGAGCAACCATGCTGATTTTCGGCGAGCCCTTGTAAATGCCGAAGGAATTATCGGCGCAAGTACCCCGATTACTGCCGATGATTTAGCAATCGCCACCAAACTAAAAGCAGCCTCAACGATTTCAGTCGGGGTTGACCAATTTGATGTTTCTGCCATGACAGCGCGTGGTATCCCATTAATGCATACCCCCAGTGTGCTCACTGAAACCACCGCAGATACTATTTTCACACTGGTTTTATGCAGTGCACGACGCATTATTGAAATGGCGGAAATGGTTAAAGCGGGTCAATGGACCAAAAGTATTGGTGAAAATCATTATGGCTGGAATGTGAGTGGAAAAACCATTGGTATCCTCGGCATGGGACGTATAGGTTATGCAGTTGCAAAGCGCGCCCATGCAGGTTTTGGCATGTCAGTGCTCTATTATAACACCTACGACCATCCAGAAGCGGAGAGTCAGCTTAATGCACGCCGTTGTGATTTAGATACACTACTCGCTCAATCTGATTTTGTTTGCGTGGTATTACCTTTATTACCTTCAACCGAAAAATTGATTGGCAAAAAAGAACTACAAAAAATGAAGCCAAGTGCGTTCTTAATTAATGGCTCTAGAGGAAAAATTGTTGATGAGGCCGCGTTAATCGATGCCTTAGAAACGGGCGTGATCCGCGGTGCAGGCCTTGATGTTTTCGAGGTTGAGCCTTTGCCAATTGATTCAAAATTACTGACTTTGCCGAATGTTGTTGCATTACCTCACATTGGTTCTGCGACTCATGAAACCCGTTACGCAATGGTTGAATGCGCCGTTGATAACCTAATCGCCGCACTCAATGGCAATCTGACTCATAACTGCGCCAATCCAGAAGTCATTAAAAAGTAAGTAAAAATTCACTTACTGAATAGCTTAAATATAACGAATAAATAAGCCCAAGAAACCGATCTTAAATCTGTCTCTTGGGCCAATAAACGTCGCATTACACGGTGATATCATTAAAGTGTTGTCGAATTACGGACAATCAGTTCGCCATTAAAGAGGTGCTGAGCGGGTGGTTTTTCTGGATTTTCCAGTTTTTCGAGCAAACATTCAACGGCTTTATGTCCCATCAGAGCAGTCGGCTGAGAAATCGACGTTATTCCCTGTCCTGCAAAAGATGCCCACTCTAAGTTATCAAAACTGAGAAAACCGATATCGGCGCCCCAATGCAAACCTTGCTGATTCAATGCATAGGCTATTTGCAATGTCAGCACACCATTCGCCGCCACAATGGCTTTACGCATCCCTCGGTGATTAGCACAGAACTCAGTAATAATCGCAGATAAACTTTCTGGTGCGGGTAATGAAATTTCGTGAAATATCCCTTTAATTTGCGGATTATTTGCTAAAACCTGTTGGAATGTTTGCAAACGTTCTTCGCGCGCACTGTTGTAGACGATAGGTTCGGTCACAAAACAAATAGCTTCGAAACCTTGTTCTATCAGATGGTTAAAAGCCATATTTGCAGAGGCTGGGTTATCTAACCCAACCATGTCACAGGGGAAATTATCAATTTTTCTATCAAGTAAAACAAACGGCAATGTAGTGGATTGTAATACGTCAATAAATTGCTCATTGACCCCTGCCGAGTTAATAATTAAGCCATCAACCCGATAACCTTTTAATAGCTGTATAAATTGGCATTCCAACTCAATGCTATTATTGGCATTGCACACTACCGTCATAAAACCTTGTTTGATAGATTCCGCCTCAACGCCTTTTAACACCTCAACTGAGAACGGGTTACCAATATCCGCAATAATCAGCCCTATCAACCCAGTCCGCCCATGCTTTAGACTGCGAGCCATTTGATTAGGACGATAATTGAGTTCGAGGATAGCGGCTTCAATACGTTGACGTAAGTTATCTGACAATAAATGAGATTCGCCATTTAAATAACGGGAAATGCTTGTTTTGCCTGTCTGCGCTTTGGCAGCCACATCTTTTATGGTCGCAACTTTTGTTGATTTGGGTGCAATAGCCACAGATTATGTCCATAAAAAGAAAATACTATAATCACAACATGTTACCTAAATTCAGGCAATTTTGCCCGTAAAAAGCGCGATTACATGAATAATATCGTATTTTAACCCACTTGATTTTTTAACCACTGGATAAAAATATCAGCTTTCGGATTACGTTTTTCATTCAATGTCGCGAAATAATAGCGCTGTTGACATTGTAATGCCGTATCCCCAAAAGGCATTATTAACTCATTGCTTGCTAAGCGCTTTTTAACTAGCTGCTTACGACCCATGGCAACACCTGCATGATTGATGGCAGCAATAATGGCAAGATCAGAGCGATCAAAACATAAATTTCTACGATGGGAAATAATTGATAATCCTGAATATTCACTCCATGCCCGCCACTCATCATAGTCGGAATTATTACTCCAAGCTTGCCTGTCATGCAGTAAAGTACAATTTTTCAACTGATGCTGGTTATTCAATAAATCATGTTGTTGCGCATATTTTGGACTACAAACGGGCACTATCGACTCTTGCATTAAGTCTTCACAATAAAGATTACTGTGAACGGTATCATCGTAATAAATAGCCAGATCAATACCATATCCTCGGAAATTTACCTCATCGTTTCCCGTCAGTAAATTCAATTGAATGGACGGATATTGATAAGCAAAATCAGCAATTTTCGGCACTAACCAACACTGAGCAATAGAAGGTCGTGAATAAACCGTCAGCTCACCTGATATTTCCTGATTTTTAATATCAATAATTTCCTGATTAATATCATCAAGGTTTTTACGTAATGCCCAATAAATTCGCTCACCATCCAGTGTTAGCTCAATACGTCGATGAAAACGCGCAAATAACTTGAAACCTAGCTCAGATTCTAATGTATTTATACGATGACTGACGGCGCTAGGGGTTAATGATAATTCCTGCGCAGCAAGTGCAAAAGAACTATGCCTCGCCGCGGCTTCAAATGTATGAAGGCGCGATAATTGATGGCTAGATAAACGTTTATTCCATTGAATAAAACCAGATTGTTCAAAATGGCTTGGGGTCATCGACATATTTTTTACTCTATCATCATATAAACGCACAATATTAAGTGAGAATAACCTATTTAAGATGAATTCATATGGTGCAAAGTACAGTCAACTTGATTTATATGATGGATATCACCCATTTGAATCAATCTATTTCATCTAAACGCTGAGTTTCATCGTTTGTCACCTCTGAATATTTATTATCCAATAGATGAACAACAACAATACAATCAGGGGTAGGATATGGACTCAACAATTTGGATGCTAGCAACCTTAGTTATCAGCATCTTACTGATCATAATCTCAATAATTAAATTTAAGTTTCATCCCTTTTTAGCCCTTTTACTCGCCAGCTTTTTTGTCGGCATTTCCATGAAAATGAATCCACTCGAAATGGTGAATGCGATTGAAAATGGAATTGGCGGCACACTCGGATTTTTAGCAGCAATTATCGGTCTCGGTACTATTCTTGGTAAAATGATGGAGATTTCCGGTGCGGCGGAGCGCATTGGCGTCACCTTACAAAAATGCCGTTGGTTAACTCCCGACGTCACCATGGTATTAATTGGCTTAATTTGTGGTATCACACTATTTGTTGAAGTTGGTGTTGTTCTATTAATTCCACTGGCTTTCTCTATTGCTAAAAAGACCAATACCTCTTTATTCAAGCTCGCTATTCCATTATGTACCGCTCTGATGGCAGTGCATTGTATCGTGCCGCCACATCCAGCAGCTCTGTTTGTCACCAACGAACTAGGCGCTGATATCGGCACGGTTATTGTCGCAGGGCTTGCCGTTGGTTTAGTCGCGTCATTAATCGGTGGCCCTCTATTTCTTAAAATAGTTGGTGCTCGCTTACCCTTTAAAACTGTACCTGAAGCATTTTCAGATATGGAAGTTCGCGAAGAAAAAGATTTACCCTCTTTAAGTGCAACATTATTTACCGTTTTACTCCCTATTGTTCTGATGCTAATTAAAACAGCAGCAGACTTAAATATGAGTAAAGATAATTCGTTATATACGTTCTTGCAATTTATCGGTAACCCAATTACCGCCATGTTTATTGCCGCATTCGTCGCTTATTACATGCTAGGTATTCGCCGTAATATGGGCATGAGCGTGCTACTAAGTAAAACAGAAGAAAGCTTTAGCTCAATAGCCAACATTTTGCTGATTATTGGTGCGGGTGGCGCATTTAATGGCATTTTAAAAGGCAGTGGATTGAGTGATTCTTTAGCCCTCGTTCTGTCTGGCATCGATATGCACCCAATCTTACTTGCTTGGTTGGTTGCTATTATTCTGCACGCCGCTGTCGGTTCTGCCACTGTAGCAATGATGGGTGCGACAGCGATTGTTGCACCATTGATGCCAATGTACCCAGAAATAAGCCCTGAAATTATGACGTTAGCGATTGGTTCAGGCGCTATTGGTTGTACCATCGTGACAGACTCTCTGTTTTGGCTAGTAAAACAATACTGTAATGCCACACTAGCCGAGACATTCCGTTTTTATAGTGTCGCCACCCTTATTGCCTCATTTGTGGCACTCGGCGGCACGTTCTTACTTTCATTTGTGATTTAGAAGAGATTGAATATGACGACGATAAACATGGATAAGTTAATTACTGACTACCCTTTAGTTCAGGACTTAATCGATTTAAAACAAGTCACTTGGTTTAACCCTAAAGTGACAACGACAGAAGCCGGCTTACCTTATGTAGGTTTAACACTGAAGGACGTTGAAGATGCGCAAGCTCGTCTTGCTCGCTTTGCACCTTATTTAATGAAAGCCTTCCCTGAAACTCAAGAGACTCAAGGAATTATTGAATCTGAAGTTGTGGCCATTGATGCAATGAAAGCCGCACTTGAAAAACGCTATAACACGCCAATCACCGGGAAAATTTTACTTAAAAAAGATAGCCATTTACCTATCTCTGGCTCAATAAAAGCACGAGGTGGAATTTATGAAGTTCTCACTCATGCCGAAAAACTGGCTTTAAAAGCAGGATTGTTATCGACAACGGATAACTATGATATTTTATTTTCTGATAAATTCCGTCAATTCTTTAGTCAATACAGTATCGCAGTCGGCTCAACGGGTAACTTAGGCATGTCGATTGGTATCATGAGCGCGAAATTAGGCTTTAGTGTCAGCGTGCACATGTCATCAGATGCGAGGCAATGGAAAAAAGATAAATTACGTGCCCATGGTGTTAATGTTGTTGAATATGAGCAAGATTACAGTATTGCAGTCGAAGAAGGCCGTAAAGAAGCCGAAAAAAATGCCAATTGTTTCTTTATTGATGATGAAAATTCAACCACCTTATTTTTAGGCTATGCAGTTGCGGGCTTACGCCTCAAAACACAGTTTGCAGAGCAAGGTATTGTGGTTGATAACAATCATCCACTTTTCGTTTATTTACCTTGTGGTGTCGGCGGCGGCCCTGGCGGTGTAGCTTTTGGTCTAAAACTGGCATTTGGTGATGCCGTCCACTGTTTATTTGCAGAACCGACTCATTCCCCATGTATGCTATTAGGTGTTCATACTGGCCTGCACGATGCCATTTGTGTACAAGAAATTGGCATTGATAACGTCACCGCTGCCGATGGTCTAGCGGTAGGCCGTGCATCAGGCTTTGTTGGCCGTGCCATGGAACGTTTGATTGATGGCTACTACACCATCGATGACACCGAAATGTATAATTTATTAGGATTACTCAATCAGACAGAATCACTCAAATTAGAGCCCTCTGCACTCGCAGGTATGCCTGGTGCTATTCATGTCACCCAGCATAGCGATTATCTGCAATCTAAATCACTGACTGCTGAAAAAATGGCAAATGCAACACATTTAGTTTGGGCTACAGGGGGTGGAATGGTGCCGCAGGCTGAAATGCAACAATATTTAGCCCAAGCAAAACTGGACTAATTGATAAATTGTCACGAATATAAAGATGATTAGCTTAGTGCCCTTTCTTCTTGATTCACTAGAGAAGAAGGAGGACGGTGGAATTATTGAATAAAAAAAGTGTTAAATAGTTAATATAGGAACAAAAGGCCTTAACTTCCTCGATAAAACTCACATTATCTCTGCACAGCCCCCTTAAATGGGGGCACTGTATAGAGATAATGTCTTTTAAAGTTTATTGTCCCGGTAGGGGTACCAAATCGCTTTCAATATAATGTCGTACTAATGTCGCGAGCGCCATGAGTGAATCAATATGAGTTCTTTCCCAACCGTGTGAGCTGTCTAAAGCAAAACAAGCAAGTGCAGCACGGATATCCCACCCTGCATCAATGGCTGCTGCACTATCAGAACGATAATGTTTAAAAGTATCTCTAACATGAGGAATGTCATGTTGTTGGCACAATTTTAGTAAATGACGCGTTATCGCTAAATCAAAAGGCCCCGTTCTATCTCTAAAGGCTAAAGTCAGTGAATCATCACGCGTGGTTTGATCAGGCCCTGAAACAGAATTATCAATCGCTAATAATTCTTGAACTTCATCACCAAAACCATGAGTACCGCCAATCCCCACCTCTTCAGAGATAGTAAACATCAACTGGCAAGAAACCGCAGGTACCACTTTATCGTCAATCAATGATTTTAATGCTGCTAACATCACGGCACAGCCCGCTTTATCGTCTAAATGGCGAGAAACAATAAAACCGTTATCCATAAACTCAGGCTGAGCATCAACGGCAACCATATCCCCCACATTCAAACCATGCGTTTTTAAATCAGTTTCATTATAACAAAGTGCATCTAAGCGAATTTCCAAGTTATCCCAATCTGCTATTTGCGTATCAACCTCAGTATTAAAACGGTGTCCTGAAGCTTTTAGGGGTAAAATAGTACCGCGATATTGATGGTCATCACTAAAAACAGTAACTCTCGCTCCTTCAGCAAAGCGCGCTGCCCATGTTCCCGTGTTACGTAGAGCTAAACGCCCATTAGGCTTGAGCTGAGTCACCATCGCACCAAGCGTATCTAAATGCGCAGCAAGTGCACGTTTTGGCACACTTTCCCCTAATGTGACATGCAATACACCTCGGCGAGTGTATTGTGGTGTAAAACCTAGTTCAGTAAGCCATTGATGGGTTTGAGCCACCGCCAGTTCGGTCATACCAACTGGACTCGGTGTCAGTAAAAGTGTTTTCAATACTGAGGTCAGATATGCTTTATCTATCATTCGTTATTTACCTATCTTCACTTAAAAAACGTTCTTGTAATGTAGCTTGCAATGCCAGCATGGCTTGCTCTGCGTAGTCCATATGTGCTTCCATAATCGTTTTTACTTTTAATGCATCTTTTCTACGCAGGGCATCTATCAATTGGTATTGGTAATCAATACCTTGACGACGTTCCACCGGTTCAGGTTTCAAATAAATATCTTTGCAAACCGCTAAATCCTTTAATAAACGTTGAAGAAAATGGCAAATAAAGACCAAGAGCACATTGTCAGAATAGCTAGCAACAACGGCGTGAAAATCTAGCTCTGCCATTCGTTGTTTCCAACGTTCTTCTTCATCGGCTGGCTCATGATCATAGATAGCGATAGTGTCATATAATTTCTGAATCCCAGCACTATCAATATTTTCAATTGCGCTTATAGCAACCATAGGCTCTAATAATTTACGCAGCGTATAAATATCTTTGATTGAAACATCTCGCGTAAATAAGAAATTAGATAGTAAACTCATTGCCCGAGATTCAGTCATTGAATCAATAAATGCCCCGCCACCTGGTCCCGTTTTGGTTTTAATTAATCCTTGAACTTCCAGAGATTTCAACGCCTCCCTAACGGTACTTTTACTTGCGCTGTATCGCTCAATCAAATCTTTTTCTTGTGGCAATCTATCACCGGGAATGAGGTTATCCGCCATAATAGTTTCTTTAATCGCATTCACAATTTCATCAGTACGTTTTATTCGAACTGTTTCTGTTATCAGCGGCTTATCTATATTCATGTTGTATTCCGACAGTGTAAAATAGAAAACGTTGTTAGCCTCGCATCATACGGATGAGTCCATCGTTATTCGTGGCGCACTGGCTAATAAATTTTGGGTATAACTGTGTTCAGGACGAGCAAAAAGGCTATTAGTATCACGACATTCTAACAAATCACCGAGATAGAGTACGGCAACTCGGTCAGCAATGGATTCCACCACGGCTAAATCATGACTAATAAACAAATATGACAACGAAAACTGTTGTTTAAGATCCTGTAATAGCAGAAGCACTTGGGCTTGCACAGAAACATCAAGTGCACTCACGGGTTCATCAAGAACTAGAATCCGTGCTTCGGCCGCTAACGCCCGAGCAATCGCTAAGCGCTGAGCCTGCCCACCAGAAAATTCATGAGGATAATAACTTAACGAATCTATCGGCATATTAACGGCATTCAGTAATTCTTCGAGCCGCCTTTGCCGTTGCGCCTTATTCATATGTTTTAAATATTTCAGCGGAATAGACAAAGTTTCACCAATCGTTTTACGTGGATTTAGTGAAGCTACGGGATCTTGAAATACGTACTGAACTGCTTGCCCAAAAGCACGGGCTCCCTGCTTTTGCCATTCACGTTGGGTCTGGCCTAAAATAGTCATGTCACCCGATGTCGCTTTTTCTAAACCCACTAAAATACGTGCTAATGTGCTCTTACCTGAGCCGCTTTCACCCACTACCGCCAGCGTTTCACCTTCATAGAGCTCTAATGAAATATTTTTTAATGCATGAACTTCTCGGCGATTAGGATGAAATAATCCGGCTGGATGACCAAATGTTTTGACCAATTGATTAACTTCAATAACTTTGTTCATCAAGCCCCCTTAATCGGTTTGGGTTTATGATTGTAAATCTCTGCCACGTGCTCAAGAAATGCCTTTCCTTCCCCAAGTTTTGGCACGCTAGCAATTAAACGCTGCGTATAAGGATGTTGCGGCTGTTGCAACACCGTTTGAGTTTGTCCTGTTTCGACAATCGAGCCTTGCTGCATGACGGCCACACGATCACAAATCTGATTAATCACAGCAAAATCATGGGTAATAAATAACAAGGCGACTCCCCGTTCACGGCGTAAGGTATTTAATAACTCTAAAATTCTAGCCTGTACGGTCACATCCAGTGCCGTTGTGGGCTCATCAGCAATAATCAGCACCGGATCATTGGCGAGTGCCATCGCAATACCAACGCGTTGACGTTGGCCGCCAGATAACTCATGGGGATAAGCATGATAACGCTGAGCGGCATCTGGAATGCCAACACTTTCAAGTAATTCGATAGACTTAGTTTTTGCGGTTTGGTTAGAAATGGTTTGATGTGCAGTTATCGCTTCTTGTAATTGGACGCCCACAGTAAATTGTGGATGCAATGTTGTTAGTGGGTCCTGGAAAATATAAGAAACGCGAGCCCCACGCCGCTGCTGTAAGCTTGATAATGGTAGTGATAGCATTTCTTCACCACTGACATAAACGCCCCCAGAAGTTACCACGGCTGGCGGTGATGCTAGTAACCCCATGATTGACAATGCAGTCACGCTTTTGCCTGAACCACTTTCACCAATCAACCCTAAACACTCACCGGGCTCGACCATAAAGCTAATATTATTCACTGTTGGTCGCAGTTCATCTCCTTGACGAAATGCAATACTGAGCTCTTTGACTTCAAGCACTGCTGGACTGTTTGATGTTTGCGGTGGAATAACGGTGCGCTGCGTTTGAGTCATGGGTTGTGAACGTTGCAATGCACCAGATTTTAATCGTGGATCTAAAATGTCACGGATACCGTCGCCTAATAGATTAAAACTAATCACAATAAGAAAAATCATCACACCAGGCACTAAAGCAACATGAGGTGCCACAAACATTTGAGCTCGGCCTTGTCCTAACATTGATCCTAAATCGGCATTCGGTGGCTGAGTGCCTAGCCCTAAGAATGACAAACCCGCCGTTTCTAATATCATCCAGCCTATCGTTGTCGACATAGTCACAACGATAATCGGTAGCACATTGGGCAAAACCTCAGTTAATAGCACCTGAAAATGGTTTTTCCCTGAAAGTCTCGCCGCCTGAATAAAATCTCGGTCTCGCAACCCTACGGTTAATCCACGGATATTACGCGCAAAAAAAGGAATATTGACTAAGGCAATCGCATACAAAGCATTTAATAAACCAGGACCCAAGACAGCTACAATCGCCAATGCTAATAAGATATATGGAAATGCCATCAACATATCAATACAACGCATTAATAATGTATCAGTTCGATTGCCTACATAGCCTGCGATTAAACCGATAAGCGTACCAAAAACGGCCGCAATTAAAGTGGCAGAAATTCCGACCATTAAGGAAACTCGAGTTCCCCACAATAACCGCGATAAAATATCACGACCAAGGTGATCAGTGCCTAAAACATGCCCTGAGGAAAATACCGGTAGTAATCGGTTCACTAAATCCGTTTGGTCTGGGTTAGCTAAGGGTAGCCAAGGTGCTAATAACGCACAAAACATGATAACAAGTAAAATAGCGAGTCCTATGGAGGCTAAACGATTCGCTAATAACAGCGCTCCAATTGACTGGCGCTGGCGATGTTGAATAACCGGTGTCATTAATGAGCTCATGATTTCAACCTCGGATCTAGCAATGCTTGCATCAAATCAGCAAACATATTAATAAATACATAGGAAGCCGCGGCAATTAATACCCCACCTTGAACTAAGAACAAATCACGAGTTGCAACCGCCTTCACTAGCATTGCTCCGAGCCCCGGCCACTGAAATACGGTTTCAATATAGACCGCGCCACCAAATACAAATCCGGCTTGAATACCAATAACGGGGATCACCGACACTAGCGCCATGCGAAATGCATGACGAAAAATCACTTTGCGCTCACTCAACCCTTTTGCTCTGGCAGTACGAATAAAATCAAGGCGTAAAACTTCCAACATTGCCGTTCGTGTAAGCCGTGCAATAACCCCTGTTGCGACTAAAGAAAGCGTTATGACTGGTAACACAAGATGATGCAATAAGTCACCTAAGCCACCCCCCTGCCAAATTGAGTACATACCCGACGCAGGAAACCATTGTAATTGCACCGAAAAAGCCATAATCATCAACAAACCAATCCAAAATGAAGGCATTGAGATACCAAGTAACACTGCTAAAGTGATAAATCTATCACTCCAACTAAATTGGCGAGTAGCGGAAATAATTCCTGCCAATAAACCTAAAATTGAGCTAAGTAATAACGCACATCCACCAAGGATCAGAGTGGCAGAAAAGCGCTCCAACACTTCATCAGCAACGGGGCGATTCAATACAAATGAACGACCAAAATCCCCAGACAGCAAATTTTTCATCCAAATAAAATATTGCTGATAGAGCGGTTTATCCAAACCGAGCTCTGTTTTTACCCTAGCCACATTTTCTGGCGTTGCCCAAGGCCCAAGTAATGCTTGAGCCGGATCCCCAGGGATCATCGCCATAATAAGAAAGACAATTAATGTGAGACCAATCAAGATAGGAATGGTCGCAAGAATACGTTTTAAACAATATAACCACATAGGCTTTTCCCCTGAAAATCAACTCACGACCGCGATACCTTTGAGACTTCAACCTATCGATTAGTCTTTGCGTACATCTTTGAGTAATAAATTAAAATTTGGCTGTAGCTTAAAGTGGCTAATCCTCTCGCTAGCAACTGCATTTTGTTTCCAGTTGGCAACAAATAACCAAGGGGCATCACGATGAACTATTTTTTGCACCTGACGATATAACTGAGCGCGCTCAGCCAGATCGTTACTCACTCGTGCTTTGTCCAATAACGCATCTAATTCTTTATTGCTGTAATAACCTGAATTAAAACCGCCTTTATCAGGCCATGAACCTGAATGAAGGGTCAGAAATGGTAGCGTATCAGGGTCATTAGTCATCCAAGCCATTTCAGCCATATGGGCTTGTTGAAGCCCTGAATTAACCTTCGATAAATAGGTATTCCACTCAAAAGTTTGAATTTCAACAACTAATCCCACAGCTTTTAAATCTGCCTGAATAGCCGTTGCCATCGGGATTGGGTCTAACATGCCAGAACCCCCCTCCGTGACATAGAAAACAATTTTTTGCCCTTCTGCACCCGCAGCTTTGATCAATGCTCGCGCTTTTTCTGGATCATAAGGATATGCCGTTGTTTCTTCATCAAATGCCCAGTCAAAAGCAGATGGAATTGGCCCCTCAGACACATCCGCAGATCCTTGAAGGATATATTTAACAATATTGTCTTTGTTCACAGCAAAGTTGACCGCTTGCCTAACGCGAACATCATCAAACGGGGGCAATGACGTATTTAACATGCCATACCAGACATGGGGACCTGTGGCTTCATATAACCGAAAACGCTTATCTCCTGCAAATAATGGAACATTATCCGCAGGTACTTCAACCATGGCATCTATTCCCCCTGAGAGCATTTCTGCGATACGAGTATTCGCATCGGTAATCGGTCTAAAAACCACATAATTCAAGCTAGGGCGAGTGTCCCAATAATTCTCATTCGCGGCGACAACGACACGTTGATTTGCTATCCACTCAGTAAATTTAAAGGGACCAGTTCCGCTTGGGTGACGACTAAAATTTTTATCATATTGCTTCACTGCACTCGGCGAGACAATCAAGCCAGCAGGGGTGGCTAAGTTTGATAAAAAAGGAGCAAATGGTTCTTTAAGCTGAAATACCACCGTCTGGTTATTTGGTGTTTCAATTTTATCTATCGCAGAAAAGAAAAATGACAATGGAAAAGGCCCTGTATGGTAATACGGGTGCGTACTATCAAGCATGCGCTCAAAGGTAAACTTCACTGCCTGAGCATTAAAATCACTGCCATCGTGGAATTTGACATTTTCACGTAATTTAAAGGTGTATATTTTCCCATCGTCACTTACCGTCCATGATTGTGCGAGAGATGGCTCCAAAGACAATGAACCATCACCATTACGCACAAGTCCTTCGTAAATATTCACCAGTATTCGAGAGTCATTTGCCGCCGTTGCCACTTGAGGATCTAGCGATTGAGGCTCTGCAACCTGACCCAACAATAAAACATCACTATATTTTACTGCCCATGTTGATGTTGAAAAGGCAAAGAGAAGCAAAATACTGGCTACCCAACTGCACGAACGCATTCTCATATTGATTTTCCCTGGTGTACTTTTCGCTGTGTGTTTTTATTTTCATGCTTTTTATGATGTTAAATTTATTGTTTGAAATTTATCGCATGAAATGTGTCTATTTTGTTAATTATCATTTCGATTTTTCTATTTATGATGATAAATTAACTTTCATGCAATAATTTATAATGATAAATTTGATCAATGTCTAATTTATAGGGTGTAAAATGACTTTTTCTATTGTGGCTCGCTGCCCAAAAACAGGAAAAATTGGTGCAGTAACCGCGACAGGAGGGCCTGCTGTTGGCGCCTTAGTGTTACATGGTGCAAGCCAATTAGGTGCAATAGCAACGCAAGCAATGACCAATCCAATGGCTGGAATAAACGGAATTGAGCGATTACAAGAAAAACTATCCGCCCAAGCATGCCTTGATACTCAATTAAGCCATGACACTAACCCCGCGATACGACAACTAATAGTAGTAGATGCACAAGGAGGAAGTGCAAATTGGACGGGGCAAGAATGTCTACCTTGGTGTGGTAGTTTGTCCGAGGCAAATTTAGCCATTGCAGGGAATATGTTAGCAAGTGAACAAGTTTTATTCGCACTTTATGCAACTTACCAACAAAACCCGCACTTAGATTTTGCCGATAGACTCTTGCTTGCTATGCAGGCAGGTGCAGATGAAGGCGGGGATTATCGCGGTATTCGATCCGCAGCATTAAAAATCTGGCACAACCGTAAATATGCGGATATTGATATTCGAGCAGATTGGTCTGAGCAGCCCATATCCCATTTAACGACTATTATTCATCGTGTACGTTCTCAGGATTATGCCAATTTCTTTGCACAAATTCCGACTGGGAATGAAACCAACTAAGTCAAATATAATAAATGGTCTGTATCACTTGCTTAATTAATCATCTTTAATGATTTACATTATTAAGTTAAATAAAATTTTCAACTTAACGATTAATACATTTAAAATACAACCTCACATTAAACCCAAGGATTAAATTGAGCATTTATCATGCAAAATAGTCGTTTTAACAGAATCAATGACTCTTAATTTTTATTGTTAAAAACCCATCAACACTAAGGATAAATAACCCTATCCTTTATATTTTTATTATTTAAATAACATTATCGATTCAGCTAATTATAAAAACTCAAATTAACGACTACAATTCGCCTTTTTGTGCCATTTTTGACCACTATTTAATTTTTTCACTAATCCGCACTAAATAGAAAAATAAACAAATAGAATGATGGTAAGAACAGTGAACTAATATAGTAACAAAATAAATGAGGTTTATTATTTTAATCAAACAAAATCAACATGTTATTTATTTACATTAAATTAAAACAGATAAATGCTCGTATTTTAAACAGTATTTTTACAGCTGGAGTATAATTTAAATTAAATGACTACTTACCCATCAATTTTCAATAAATAGCTTAATCATTTCTAAAATAACAAATTTAATTAACTATTCCTTCCTAAGTGACTTAATTTAAATTTAGCATATTCTTCTGAGGACAAATATTAGCCATCCTAATAAACTTAATGAAATATCAGCTGATACTTTGTCAAAAATAACACAAATAACTGTACACATTTAATTACAGTCGCAATTTAAAAAATATATTTACTTAATGAATGAAATTTCTTAATTGCCTGCAAACCCTTTACAGCACTGACCAAATCAATTTACCCAGACATTCATTTGACTCACTTTTATTAACAAATGCTAACCTCACTTAACAATTGCTAAATATATGATAATATAATAATCGCATTTTGAAATTATTTACTATATAAAAACTAAGATTATTATTGAGGTTATAGATGAAAATCTCGAGAAGAAAACTATTATTAGGGGTTGGTGCTGCTGGCGTATTAGCAGGGGGCGCTACAGTTATTCCAATGGTACGCCGAGAAGGTCGCTTTGAATCGACCCCATCTCGCTTACCAGCGGTAGCAGGAACAGAAGGTGCATTACCAAAAACAGCTGATGCAGTTGTTATTGGTGCGGGCCTCCAAGGGATAATGACTGCCATTAATCTTACCGAAAGAGGAATGAGCGTTGTTATCTGTGAAAAAGGCGTTGTCGGCGGTGAGCAATCAGGTCGTGCATATAGCCAAATAATTAGTTACAAAACAGCTCCAGCTATTTTTCCATTACACCACTATGGAAAAATTCAATGGACAGGAATGAATGAAAAAATCGGTGCTGATACAAGCTACCGTACTCAAGGTCGCGTAGAAGTCCCTTCTAGCGAAGAAGACCTTGAAATCTCTAAAGCGTGGATCAAAAACGCTGCGGAAAATCCAGGTTTCGATACACCATTACGTACCCGAATGATTGAAGGCGAAGAGCTAGCTAAACGCCTAGTGAACGCGCAAACGCCGTGGAAAATAGGTGGTTTTGAAGAGGATTCAGGTAGTCTTGACCCTGAAACTGTGACACCTGCGATGGCTAACTATGCAAAATCAATTGGTATTAAGATCTACACCAATTGTGCCGTTAGAGGCATCGAAACTGCGGGCGGCAAAATCTCTGATGTTGTGACTGAAAAAGGTTCAATCAAAACGTCAAACGTGGTGCTAGCAGGTGGTATCTGGTCTCGCCTGTTTATGGGTAATTTAGGTGTCGATGTACCGACACTGAATGTGTACCTGTCACAGCAACGTATTAGTGGCGTTGCAGGCGCACCAAAAGGTAACGTACATCTGCCAAACGGAATTCACTTCCGTGAACAAGCGGATGGGACTTATGCGGTTGCACCACGTATATTCACTAGCTCAGTCGTGAAAGATAGTTTCTTACTAGGCCCTAGATTCATGCACCTGCTACAAGGTGGTGAGCTGCCATTAGAATTCTCTATCGGTAAAGATCTATTTAATTCCTTTATGATGGCAACTTCATGGAATTTAGACGAAAAAACGCCATTCGAAGAATTCCGTACAGCAACAAACACACCAAACAATGAACATCTTGATGCGGTTCTTGAAAGATTGAGAAATGAATTCCCTGTCTTTAAAGAGTCTAAAGTTGTTGAACGTTGGGGTGGTACAGTTGCACCGACTGATGATGAAATTCCAATTATTTCAACAATCGAGCAATACCCAGGCCTCGTTATCAATACCGCAACAGGTTGGGGCATGACAGAAAGCCCAGCAGCAGGTCGATTAACAGCGGAATTGCTTATGGGTGAAAAACCGTTTATCGACCCTACGCCATACAAGCTTTCTCGTTTTAATTAATAAAATGACGCGGTTTTTACTGGGTTTCTGTTAAATTTTACAAGTAAACCATACGGCTACTCAAAATGATTCAAGTTGTCGCTAGTTGGTAAATAAAATCAGCAATGCGGCAGCTTGAAATATGAAGAGTAACACTTTGATAATGTTAAGGAGCTACATATATATGCGCTATAAAACTTTATTACTTTCTCTGCCTTTGATCTTAGGTGTAGCAAGTGCGAATGCAGCAGAAGATGTTAAACGCGTACCTGTAAAAGGATTTCCTATCTCTGAATCAGTAGAAATCAGCGCTAACAGCAACATCATTTTCCTAAGTGGAAAAGTGCCTTCAAAAATCACTAAAGATGCACCTGAAGGCGTTTTAGCGTCTTACGGTAATACCGAAGCACAAACAATCAACGTATTGAAACAAATTCAAGCAACCCTAGCAGATATGGGCTTGACGATGAATGACGTTGTTAAAATGCAAGTTTTCTTAGTCGGTGGCGACGAAACTAAAGGCGCAATGGACTTTGCTGGCTTTATGGCAGGTTACAACAAGTTCTATGAAGCTGAAAAAGTCACTAACCTACCGGCTCGCTCTACTTTCCAAGTCGCTAAACTGGCGAATCCAGCTTGGCGTGTAGAGATTGAAGTCACTGCTGTACGCACACCTAAAAAATAAGTTTTTAATGGGGGCCCAACTTGTTGAGCCTCCATTTTAGCTGTACAACTCAAAACGGTTCGCTTTATTAATTATTGATAGGATTTTTTATATTCAAGAATAAAGGTGCCGTTTTTTTCAATCTACGTTTATTCTTTATGCTTTTAGCATCCTGCATTTAAAGCCTCAATGAAGGCTTCCGGCTCTCCCGCTTATCGTTAACATACTCAAAATTAATTAACTTTACTGCACAAGTATTTCATTCGAAACTGATAGCCTTGCGCTTACTCGGTATACTGATAAAAGTTCATCAGTCAAATCATTATGTTTGATAGAATGCGCTTAATAAAAACTAAGTTAACAATAAGAAGAGAATAAAAGGAACGGTATGATTAAAGAGTCTCTCAGGGTCCACGGCAAAAGACAGTTTGAAATTAAACAAAAGGTCTTGTTTCCACGCAAATCTAAAGAGATCCGCTATCAGGTTGAAACCTTTTTCTTTCTGCCCTCTTCTTTGCAAATTAATCCTGACCTGTATACGGCATCGAGCTTTCAACGCAGTCTAAAAAACTATATCCGGCTACGCCCTCCAATCGTTAAAATATCCTCTTTATCCGCAGAAAATGGGCTATTAGATGAATTAAAGAAATGGATGGATAACCTAGATCCCCTGACACCACCATCATTAGACGAATATGAAAATCGCTTAAAACGCTATGCATTGACCTATAAAAGAACCATTCGTCTGAATATAAAAATGGTAAATCAAAATCAACAACGTCAATCTCCCGAATATATTACGGGTTTATTAACCGACATTGAAAACTGCCTCAATCACTATCGCGCACTTACGGCTCAAGCCAAACATATCGAAGAACTTATTCACTCTAATGCATTTTCTTATTGTGATGAATTCATGTCCTATTACACCATGAATTATCTACATACTTTATTAAGTGATAAACACATTCCTCTACGAGAAGAAATTCGGCACTTTTGGTATCAAGAGCTACGTTACTTACAGAAACAGTATCCTGACAGTTTTCCTCATGATGAAACTGATGCGGAATTGGTTACCTACCGCCGGAGTTTATTAAAGAAATACATTAACCGTTATCTTTATTTAGAGATTCGACATAAACGTGGTGTACCATTATTACTGCATTCTATATATGGTATTGCAGCAGCTATTTCGATGATATTTGCCACCCTTATTGCCTTTCTCTGGCAAGGAAAATATGGTGCGCTAAGTGCAAACCTGTTTCTTGCTATGGTGGTTGGTTATATCTTTAAAGATCGTCTGAAAGAGATAGGAAGAGAGCAACTTTACCGTTTATTTCAAAGATGGATACCAGATCGTCAACTGCGTATTTATCGTGAAGGTGTCAAAGCGCCAGTCGGTGTCTGTAAAGAGTCATTTCGCTTTCTTAATGAAAATACACTTTCTCCTGATATTCGGGAAATGCGTCAAAAATCGCATTGGGTAAATCTCGTTAATGTTCAAAGAGTAGAAGATATTTTGTATTACCGAAAAGATGTACTTTTACACAATCGACCCACTGTATTTGAGCAAACACAGTCATCAATTGTCGATATCACACGCTTTAATATTTCTGATTTTCTGAAATATATCGATATTAGCTATGAAGAATTAACTGTAAACGATGATGAACCCGCCATCATGGGTGAAAAAGTTTACCATATTTATATTTGTCGACGCGTTACGATGAATAAAAAGACTTACAACGAGTTAGCCAGACTGGTCGTCAATGCAGATGGTGTTAAACGATTAGAAGTACTACAACCCTTACAGGTGCTCAATACCAACGAAAATATTGAGATTCCACCTCAGTGATAAATTAGATTAGCATTTCATTGAATTTAAAATCTTTGAGTTTCAACGTCATTATTATCTCAACACTTCGTGCTATAGCAGAGCTGTCTTCAACACGGCGTAAGTAGCACGAAGTATAATGAGAATATTAATAATAAAGAGCAATATGTTGACCATCAATCTCTTTAATATCAACGGGCGTATCAAATATATCTTCAATAATTTCTGATTTCATTATCTCTGCCGGAGAACCGTGATATGACAGTTTTCCGGCACTCAATGCGACAATATAATCTGAATAAACCGAGGCAAAATTAATATCGTGGATCACCAATATAATGGTTTTTCCAAGTTCATCAGCAGCGCGACGTAATAACTTCATCATAATAACCGCATGCTTCATATCGAGGTTATTCAGAGGTTCATCAAGCAATACATACTCAGTATCTTGGCAAAGTACCATTGCCACATAAGCACGTTGACGCTGCCCACCGGATAATTCATCTAAATAGCGGTAACGCAAATCAGATAAATTCAAAAAAGAGAGTGATTCATCAATTTTTTGTTTATCTTCAAGATTTAAACGACCTTTGGTGTAAGGGTAACGCCCAAAACCAACAAGCTCTTCAACAGTTAATCGACTCGCGAATTGATTCTCTTGACGCAAAACAGATAAACAAGTTGCGAGTTTATCACTTGGTGTCGTTGAGACATCTAAGTCGTTGACTTTGACATAGCCCCCTTCATCAGCTGTTAATAAGCGGCCAATAATAGACAATAATGTCGATTTACCTGCGCCATTGGGTCCGATGATCGAGGTAATACCGCTATTTTTAATTGTTGTTGTGACGTTATCTAAGACTTTAGTATCCTGATAACTTTTCGATATCTGACTAATTTCAATCATACTAAAACCTTCTTAACACCATATAAATAAAGAATATTCCACCAACAAACTCAATAACAACAGATAAAGTTCCTGCCATATTAAGCCCGTATTCAAGCACCAATTGCCCACCGACTAGGGCAATAATGCCTAATAGGAAAGAAACTGGCAGCAAATAACGGTGTTGGCTGCTACCACTGATAAAGTATGCAAGATTCGCCACCATCAAGCCTAAAAATGTCAATGGCCCAACTAAGGCTGTGGAAATCGCCACTAAAATAGAGATCAATAATAAAATTACCGTAACTTGTTGTCGGTAATTAATCCCTAAATTAACGGCATTTGCCTGCCCAAGACCAATAACATCAAAGCAATAGCGCATCCGCCATAATAAAAGCCCCACCACGACGGTGATTAGCAGTGTAAACAAAATTAGCTCGGGAGTGCCTTTGGTAAAGGTGGCAAACATACGGCCTTGTAAAATGGAGAACTCATTTGGGTCCATTAAGCGCTGTAAAAGTGTGGCAACACTGCGAAATAAGGTACCCAAAATGATACCAACCATTAGCACTAGGTTGATGTTCATTTTTACCGAAACAAATAACCAGCGGTAGAGTAATACAGAGAACAAAACCAGTAATGTCGATTCCAGTAGGAACTTACCGATATTCAACATCCATGACGCAGGAAAGCTATCGGTATAAAAAATAAAAATAGTCTGCAATAAGATAAATAATGCCTCGAGCCCCATAATTGACGGGGTGAGTATCTTATTATTCGCAATCGTTTGAAAAAGGACAGTGGACACGCCAGAAGCAAAAGCGACCACAATCATCGTCAGCACAATATAACCGCGATGCGGTAGGATATAAGCTAAGTTATTACCAAGATTGATCGTCATATAAAATATGATGGCAACTATTGATAGTGCCAACAAAATCCATATTCGCTGTAACGGAGTCACGCCTTTTTTAACTAACGCTATTGATGAATTAACTTTTTGCATAACGTTGCTGCTTCAACAGTAAATATAAGAAAATAACGGCGCCTACAGCACCTAAAATCACACTGGCAGGAATTTCAAATGGGTAACGGATCAAGCGTCCAATGATATCGCAGAGCAAGACTAACCCGCCTCCAGCCAGACAAATCCATGGGATAGTTTTGCGAATATTATCACCCATGATAAGACTAACGAGGTTGGGTATGATTAACCCAAGGAAAGGTAAAGCCCCAACGACAACCACCACTACACCACTAATTAGCGCAATGATAGATAAACCGATTGTCATAACTTTGCGATAATTTAGCCCAACATTAATCGAAAATTCACGTCCCATACCTGCAACCGTAAAGCTATCGGCAATCCAACATGCCACTAAGGTCAAGATGCCAACTAACCATAATAATTCATATCTCCCCTGTAGAATGCTGGAAAAATCACCGCTCATCCAAGCACCTAAAGACTGTAATAAATCAAAATAGTAAGCCGTGAATATGGTTAATGCGCTAATCACCGCACCTAACATGATCCCGACAAGAGGCACAATTAAAGCGGATTTTAAGATAACGCGACGCAATAAAATCATAAACAGCATCGTACCAAGTAGAGCAAATCCACTGGCAACAACCATTTTAGTCATGATCCCTGCGGCTGGAAATAACACCATAACCACCAGCAAACCTAAACTGGCTGATTGAGTGGTACCGGCAAGAGAAGGTTCAACAAAGCGATTTTGGGTGAGAAGTTGCATGATAAGTCCAGCAACACTCATAGCGCTACCAGCTAAAATCAAGGATACAGTTCTAGGAATTCGGCTAATAAAAAAGATGTCTTGCATCTCAGGATCGGTGAAAAGCGAAACGGGTGATACATCACCCGCCCCAATAAATAAGCTTAATACCGCCAATACTAATAACGCGATAATTCCACATAAAAAATAAAGCGATTTCATGGGTTAATTTGACTTGTTCTTCTCTAATGCGTTATTCACATCATCCATTAATTTGGAATAAGTTTGGATACCACCAGCAATATAAACCGCAGATGAATCAAGGTAAGCTATTTGACCTTTATTCCATGCTGCTGTTTTTCTCACTAATGCATTATCAAGAACTTCAGCCGCAGGCTGTGCATCAGAACGCGCAATTGCACTGTCACGGTCAATAACAAACAACCAATCAGGGTTTAATTTAACCAGAAGCTCTGCATTCACGATGTTACCGTGTCTACCGGTGTCTTCTTCAAAAACATAGGCTGGCTCGAAACCAAGCTCATCAAAAATAAAGCCAAAACGTGAACCTGGGCCATAAGCCGAGATTTTGCCGCCACTGATCAAAATCACCATGGCTTTGCCTTGAGTTGGGGCTTTAGTTTTGATATCTGCAATTTTGCCTTTGAAGTCTGTGATCAATTTATCGGCTTCTTTTTCTTTACCGAAAATCAGACCAAGTTCAGTTGTGCGTTCCGTTAGGCTATCAATAAAACGTTTATTATCAATATCCATCGAAATAGTTGGTGCAACACCACTAAGTTTATCATATGAATCACGAGCACGGCTTCCACCTAAAATTAAATCCGGTTTTGCATTACTCAGGGTTTCATAAGCAGGTTCAAAAAGTGTGCCGCCGTTAATATAGTCGGCGCTATTATATTTAGCTAAAAACTCAGGAAAACGAACGTTAGTTTGAGGAACACCGGCAACTGGAGCACCAAGTGCATCCATGATATCCAGCGTTTCCATATTCATGACGATAACTTTTTGAGGATGGCGAGGAATTTCTGTTTTACCTTGAGCGTGCTCAACAGTGATAACTTGTTTCTCAGCAGCTTGGGAAGTCTCTGTTGTTTCTTTTGAATTATCACAACCGGCTAAAACTAAAACCGATAATAAGGCTATTCCTGAAACTAATGATTTTGCAAACATCTAATTTCCTCCATCTTTATTTAAAAGTACTGACAATAAAAAGACTCGTAACTTGAAGATGGCCGTATCTTACACGTCATTAAGCACAAATGATATTAGTTTGCATTTGCATTTAATGAATAAATGTAAGAAACCACGAATGGGTCAATTAAAACATGGAATAACGTTTTTTATTCGTGTGATTAATTCGATATAAAACAAATGAAAGGGGGTATAGCGAAGCCTTTGATTACCATAAAAATAAATAGGTTGAGTTTTCTACCATGCCGGACTATTTATTATTTTTCGTCACTGTGTAAGAAAAATGGCTGTATCTCAACCTATTTATCATCAACATCAAATATTCCCTAAATTTCCATCATTGGATATTTGGGAACTAATATCTTCTAGAAACCAATCAATAGGCGTCTTCATTAAAAAAGAGAGCTTAAATAAGTGGAATAGATCAATTTTGATCTTTCCTCTTTCATAACGCGATATTTGCTGTTGGCTAACACCTAGCAATTGTGCTAGTTGAAAGCCTGTATAACCCAGCTCACGCCTCTTTTCTAAAATCCTTTGACCAACCATATAATGGATTTTTTCACTACCATTTTCTGAATACATATTTTCACCATTTATTAAGGCATAGTTAAAATTAAAGAAGCAGATCCACTAAACGGACCAGGAGCAACTCGACCATTGACATCTAATCTTGCTTTAAGCTGAACTGAAGTTACTCCATTTTTAGGAACTGATAGCTTTATCCCGCTTTCACCAGGAACATCGCTACTTCCTAACAACAACCTTGCGTTCAAACTATCATCACTGCGTAATTTAACTCGACCGTTATTCATACCAGACGCTATCAGCAATACATCCATTTCTAAATTACAAGTCACACTTACCGTCACATCTTTAGTCGCATTGTGTAAACTTGCTTCATCTACAGGGCCAAAATCAATCACAAGGCTCGCGTTTTCGATTTTACAAGCACCAACAGGTGGTGGCGCTATTCCGCACAATGATCCGGGGATCATTTTTCCTACTTCAGTGAAAGTACTTCCATCTGTTGGCTGAAAAAATAGCCCAACACATTCTTGGTTTTGATTCAAAGCAACCCCAACGTGTGACGTCGTTTTACTTAAAGGTAAGGGATTTTTTGCTAAGAATGCGGCCCTAACTTCTTTCATGGTTTTTAACCCTGAGACATTCACACCAACACCGGGAACCCCCGCGCCTGGTGTACCTGCAATAGTATGCTTATGATTTATGGTTACATAACAAGTCGTATAAGGACACTCATTTGGTCTGTCATCTGTATACTCATCCCAGCGCCCAATCGTAAATTCATATTTCGCATTATCTGGAGAGCCCGAAGATGCTGTAATATAAGAAAAAATCGATGCAGAGGCACCGAATGATGCCATCATTACCCCAACGAATAGATATAAAAACCATTTCATATAATTCATAGCCTTTTAGTTATTCGTAATCTAATTTAAACGTAGCCACTGCACTAAATGGGCCTCGTTTAATATTTAGATTACTAATTGCGTCAGGTTCACCTTTGATGAACGCTTTAAAATTCAGTAAAGTAGAACCATCCTGCAATGCGATTTTTGTACCTTCTTGATCAATCGGTAGATGTGTTCCATCCGCATATTCAATACCAACAGCAAAACCTGAAGCCGTGCTGGTATTCGCTATGGCTAAATAACCGGGTAAAGCCATATTTGGCGTACCCGAGAACGTCACTTTTACTGATTTACCAATACTGGTATCACACTCAGAAAGCTTAATTTCAAAATCTTGACTGACTGTACGACCATAGGCATACAGGTTTTTATCTGGAGTCGGTCCGAAAGTTAACGAAACTTTTTCATCGCCAGGTTTAATCGTGCAAGGCTCTTCAACTAAGGTTCCGTGTAAATATAAATTATTCGGGATCGCCAGCGCGCAGCTTCCATAGGGCAATAATATTGCTGCTATGGCTAACTTTATAAGCCTATTCATTACTGATACTCCGCTAACAAGGTCGCCGTCACTGAAAAAGCCCCTTCTGGCAACGTTGTACCCGGTTTTTTCACTGGTACTGCTTTCAATACAGGGGGATTGGCGTAAGTGATTTTAATTGGCTTATCAATATCAAACGCTTGGCCATTTTGAGTAATTCGGATACCCAAATTCGTGATATTGGTTTGCAATGTAGCGTCATCATATGTACTTTTGGGGCCTCGTAACGAAAGCATTAGCTCCCATCCCTTATTATTAGGCTCGCAATGTAAGTCATAGCCAATTTCTTGGGTATAATTGATACCGTCAACTTTATGCAATCCAACGTTATTACCAAAAGAAATATCAATAACGTTATCATTTTCAATTGTGCAAGGCGGTGGAACCAATAACGTCCCTTGTAACTTTAAGTTGTTTGCCAATGACATACTGATTGGTATCAGTACTAAGCCAATTAACAGTGGGAATCTTTTAATTATTTTATTCATTTTTATTCTCCTTACTGATAATCGAGCATAATGGTTGCGACGGCTTCAAAAGGACCGCCCTGTAGGGTTTTCGTCAAATCTCTCACAGGCACAACATAAAATTGAGGGGCATTTGGATACGTAAATTTAACTTTCTCATTGAGATTAAGTTTTTGATTATTATATCGAAGTGCAATTCCTAATCCTTCGATATTGGTCTCTAAAGATTTAGTATCAAATAACGCCCCATTCCCCTGCACTGACATAGTCATGGCTTGTGTCGGCATTTTTTCACAAGAAATTCCATAATTAACTTTTTGCTCATAAGCTGAGCCGTCGATACGGGTACTCATCACTTCGCCAAAATTAACCACAATTAGATTGTCGTTATTCACCTTGCAAGGTGGTGGTGCAAGAACAACCCCTTTAATTTCAACATAGACAATCCCCGGCGTTGCACGTGTCCCCGATTGCGGCAAAATACGAGACTCCGGTAATCCTGCATAAGATGCTGACGTGAATAAAATTCCAGCAAGGCATGATGCTAATAAATGTCGTCGCTTATTTAAATCAGTCATAGTCCACCTTAAAGTCCATTACTGCGCTGAAACTTCCTTCTGTCAGTTTTTCGGGGGTTCGAACAGGCGTCACAAAATAAGTCAGTGATCCATTTGGCGAATCAAGTAACTGAGGGCGACCTCGGCTTCCTAGTCGAATATCTTCTCTTTGTTCATCCGTGATTTCTAAAGCCACCCCAGAAACACCATTAACAGTCAACATTTCAGGAAAATACTTATCTCCAACCGCAACAAAAGAGACTGTCACTATCGGTTGCATTGCATCCCAAGTAGGTGAATCCGTTCTAAAATCGGTCACCTTACTTTGCGTTCTAATGCAGTTAAGAAATTCCAATCTAAATGGAATAGATTTTGCTCTATCGCCTGGTTTACGTAATAAATATGACGGTATTTCCCCCAGAGAAACAATCTGACGCTCTGAAGTCGCTACATTCAGACCGCATGGTGCTTCTGTCATTTCACCGTAAACAGTTAATTTTCCATGTAAGGCATCGACCTCCCAGCTACTGATACCAGATGCCAATACTGGGGCGAGACTGAATATAATGGAGCTGAACAGGAGAGTCCTTTTCATGTCTTTTCTCCGTTAATTATCTGTCGCGGATGCAACAGTACAGTTGGAACCATTGCAGCTAAACGTCAACTTAGGCCTTCCACCGTAATCATTGATATAAGTCAGAACAGGCGCTGAGCCTAAAGCACTTGCACTTCCTTTAAGGGTACTGCTACTTTTCGGTGCTATCATGAGCGGTTCAAATTGCCCTACGGTATTACCACCGACTTTAGAGCTTGCATCAACAATAGTGATGTAATAGCCCGTTGGGTTATTGATTTCATAAGCATCACTTTTACGAGTTAACGTCACTTTTTCCTGCCATGGATTTGTAAGCTCTGTTCGAGTCGCATACAGCGCTTTTGGACGATAAAACAATTTAATTCGTGTCTGTAACGCAATTTGAAGAACATTCGGCTCAGTACTGCGCGGTGGAATTTCCCGTAGGTTAAAGAAAAAAACGCTTTCTCTATCCTGTGGTAATTTACTCACATCAGGTAGTGATTGGATTTTTACTTGGCTTTTTTCGCCCGCTTCAACACGTTGAACGGGAGGTAAAACAGTGAGAGGACTCTCAATTTTTTCGCCATTAATATCCTCAAGCCAACCTTGAGCCAGATAAGGTAATTCTTGGTTCTCATTCTTAATGTTCAAACTGATCGTTTTTTCTGCGCCATTAAAGATGACGCGAGTTCTATCAAGAGCAATTGCCGCAATGGCTTGACCGCATAACACGGTTGATAACGCGATTGTTGTCGTAAAAAACGCAATTTTTTTAATATTCATAGATACCAACTCGTTAAAAATCTAATAATTCGGATAACTCAGCATTATCTGTGCTGTGATTAATATCTGGCGGTTTCAATAACCAGCGCTGTTTAGGAGATACTCCTTGCTTGATAGGAACCGGCTGACTCACAGAGGTATTTGTCACACTTGGATTTCCTGAACATGGCAATAACAATGAATTGAATTCAACATTTTCAATATTTTCAGGCACTTGTATTTGGCACTGAGAAATACCATCCCAATGAACATCCAATATTTCATTTGGCTGAATTCCAGATAAGTACACTGAGCCGTTATCATTAACGATCCCGAGTTCTCTATCTTTTTTATTCCTAACCGTTGCACCAAATGGAGGATGGCTGCCATCAAAAAGCGCGAGTCTCACCATAGTTTTTAGTCCCGCTAAAACATCAAATTCACGATAGGCAATTGCACCTTCAGTCAGTGTCACTTGATGAATTGAACGCACGGTTTCAACATTGTCAGGGAGCTGATTGATATCTATTGCAGCACTTGTAC
Organism: Providencia sp. Je.9.19; assembly: GCF_051129765.1. Classification (NCBI taxonomy): domain Bacteria; kingdom Pseudomonadati; phylum Pseudomonadota; class Gammaproteobacteria; order Enterobacterales; family Morganellaceae; genus Providencia; species Providencia sp. Je.9.19. The sequence goes on along the minus strand of NZ_JBCPSS010000002.1, from coordinate 265,903 downwards.
GGTAGTAATCATTCACATCAGCAACGACAGCTTTACCAAAGATGTTGGTATTAGTATTTGCACCAAAGCCTTTAATCGGCACACCTCTTACACCGTCAGTATCAACCATGATCCGACTAGCGCCCGGGGTGTTAATTCTATGCAATGCAGCACCATAACCTGTCGCTGTCATACCACCTTGCAGTGATAATGCAGCAGAGGTGGTTTCACCATTTATATAACTAGTGCTTGCTGTTACCGTTGCAGCATCAGCATAATGAGTGTAATAACCATCGACCGTCCCTTTCCCTCGAGAACTCAGCCCTGTACCCACCCGATAATTGCTTCGATCATCAATACGGTCGTAATAGTTAACTGAATGCGAGTTACCATCTCTCGTCACCATATTGTTATAGCTAACTGTCGCCATATCAGCCCATGGCATCGAAATATTCATATATATGCCATCGTCATTTCGACTATCTTCAAATTTATTCCGAAACGCGGTTAGACTTAAGCTGATGTTTTTGAAGCGACCAATATCAAAGTATCTCGCAATAGAGACGTTATAACGTTTGGTATTTGGCCGACTCCAATAAGTTTCGTGGCTATAATTCAAATAGGTTGTTAAATCGATTTCAGAGAAATATTTATTAAACGTGATGGTGTACAGCTCTTTACTATTTTCTAGCGCAGTTGCTCTAAAACGACGGTCAAGATATTGACTCATTGTCATATAGTTACGCTCAGAGAATCGGTAACCTGCGAAGGTTATTTGGCTGTCATAATCTTCAAAACGTTTGGAATAACTTAAACGGTATGAACCGCCTGTATAAATTTTGTCATCAACACGTAATTTGGCCCGAGATTCTGTTACATCAAAGGAAATCGCACCAAATGCGAGAAGATCTCGTCCAATACCCATTGATACTGCGTTATAATCACCCGCACCTAGCAGACCACCAAAGAGTGACCAACCGTTAGATATCCCCCAAGAGAATTCACCAAGTCCGAATCCTTGTCCCTCAGTTTTATGATCCATGTTACTTGGGCGACCGCCTGCAAATTTAAACAGCAAACTTCCAGGACGAGTTAAATAAGGAATTGATGCGGTATTCATTTGAAATTCTTGTACAGAACCATCTTGCTCTTCGACTCTGACATCGAGCTTACCATTCACTGCATCACTTAAATCTTGAATACGGAAAGGTCCCGGCGCAACTTGAGTCTCATAGAGTACTCGGCCTTGTTGAGTAATTGTGACCTTCGCATTTGTTTTCGCAACACCCGTAACTTCAGGCGCATAGCCACGAAGATTTGGAGGAAGCATGCGGTCATCAGAGACTAAACTCGCCCCTAAATAACGAAATGAATCAAAAATACCTGAACGCAAATATTGTTCACCCATGGTGAGCTGAGCATTCAGCGATTTAATTGCACGATAGGCGTAATATTGGCTCCAATCCCAATTACGTTGGGTCGATTTGCCATTAGTATGACTATAGTTTGATTGCCAATTTGCACGGGCACGCCATGCACCTAAGTTGAAACCGGTGACGCCGTTACCTGATACTTGTTGCGAATTTGGCGCCTCTGTTGGGTTAAATACGTTAGCATTAACGTTATAGTCAAAGAATAATCCTGCAACGCCATCTTCCCAACGCGATGGGGGATCCCAGTTCGCCGCGGTATATTCTAAATAAGCTTGTGGTACCGTAATTGCAATTGTTTCTTTTGCAAGTGAACCACTCACCGTCATACCAGGGATCGATTCAACGTTTAAACATTGGCCATCATTGGTGTAATTGACCTTTCTTTGCCATTCACTACGTAGTGCAATATGTTCAATAAGCTCTGGAGTCAAGCAAGGTACAGTAACGGTGTCATCACCATTAACAGCCATATATTCGATATCATAAATAGTCGAAAGTACGTTACCATTTAAGCTGATATAGAATGGATAAGTGCGCGGCATGATATAACCCGCACGCGAGAATTCACTTAAAGATATATTTTGACGATCTTGAAGATCCAAAATATCGGTATTAAACTCAACACCTTGATTCGCAATAGCCAAATTAACGTGAGAAATTGCAAATAAAACCATCATTGCAACAGGCGTTAAAAATTTATTTACTGAGTTAGGAGATACTTTATTTTTACTTTTAGATAACAGAGCCATAATAATCCCTTAGTGTTAACTCAGTAGTAATCCAATTTAAAGCGAACAGTGGCTTGATAATTACCTGGCTTTAAATGTTTTCTGTTTGAAACTACGCGAACACCATAATTTAAGATCATATCGCCAGTCGTTATTGGCCTAGATGCCATAGGCTGTCCCGGTATTGCTGCATTTCCATCAGAGTCAGTGATTTTCATTGCTAACCCATTAGCATGTCCGAATACATTGAATTGCTCTCTATCAGCAGGGCCATCAAACGTAATACTAAAGGCTTGCCAATTGGGTTTTCCAGGCGTTACTGGCGTTAGAACACAGTTTATTAGGCGTATAGAAAAGTGACTTTCAGGGCTTTCCCTATCATGTATTATCTGACTAACAGGTACTGTTGTTAGGCTAACTGATTGGTCACGGCTACCTGCATCAATCGCACAAGGTGTTTCAATGATAGAGCCACCTAAAGTGACATACCCTTGCGGCTGCTGTGCTCGAGACATTTGACCTTGCGCACAAACAACTGAGGCAAACATCATTCCTGAAAGCACAATGACAATCCTGCCAAAGTGATTCATAGCTACTCCGTTTCAACATAATGACTGATTGATACTCATTGAGGTTTAAGCCCATACATCCTTGTACGGGCCATACCAACTATTGGTAGTTCAAAGCAAATGTTGCGATAGCTTCAAATTTACCAGGGACTGCTGCATTTGCCGCGTCACCTTGCAGGTAAGCTGAGAAACGTAACAGGTTGCCACCAGCTGTTAATGTTTGCTCAGCAGATTTATCACCAAGTTTGATTTGCGTACCACCAGCATCAGTAATAACGATAGCTGCGTTTTTCGCAGTACCATTGATTGCTAGTGCACCAGTAGAAAATGAGCTTGGAGCACCTGTAAAGGTTGCTTGAACTGTTTTCAGCGTAGAAATATCACAGCCTTCCAGTTCGATATTGAAGTTACGAGGAGTACTGCGACCACCACCATTAAGTTCCGCAGTAGCGATTGCACCAATTTCAACAGTTTGTTTCTCAGATGTTGGTGGAATAGAACATGGCGCATCGATGATTGAACCGTTAAAAGTTACTACACCGCCACCTTGGTTTGCAGCAGCAGATCCTGCAGCAACAGCCAGACCAAAACCTAATACTAAAGCGAGTTTATTCAGTTTCATTTTATACATTTCCATTAAATAAAAAGACGACACAAATTAAAATAACAAGTTATTATTAATTTGATTATTTTAATTTCTTCTTAAACTATAAATTGGTTAATTGATTCATTAGAATTGAAGAAAATAATTAATCGAATTATTAGAATCCATCTATAAGTCGATAAATTAAATACTCCTTCAATGCGTTGCCATTATTATATTTCAGTATGTTTATGTCAAATTATGCAAATTCCACAACTTTAAAATTGTAAGTTAGTGATATTTATAAACTAACCAATTATTACTCAATAATATTTACTCCGTGTTGGGATAATTTAAAGATTAGTGCAATATAAAATGACAAATAATTAGCAAAAGAAAATAAAATATACAAAATAATTATTAATAAAGTTTTTTATACTCATAAAACGCGTTTGTTTTAGTGAAAAAAATGCACTTTATGAATATTAAAATGAAAGGTAAGTATAATTATCTATATGCAATTTAATTCTAAAACAATATTAATGGGATATATCTTAAAATACAAAATAAATCATTTCACGATATTTCACCATTAATAAACTGTTACACGTATAATTTGTATGTATTTAAAATTAAATTTCAAATGATAATTAACCACAGAAATCATTATGCTTTAAAATAAAATTTACAAGGTTATTCAATAAGATAAGAAAAATTGAAGGTGATTTTATTTGAAAAAAAACATAAGCTAAAATTTAATAAAATTAATTTAAATAAAAATTAACACAAATAAATCAATAAAAACAAAGTAACTATAAAAATTTTTAGTGGTTTTAAAAAAAATTAAAAATAATGATTAACCATTTTAAATGTCATTTCATCCTGTATCAAAATGTAAAAAATCGTAATTATCCGTTCAATATTTTAAATAAATAGAAAATAAGATATTAAAAAAAACATCAACTATAAAATTATCAAGAATATTCTTAACTAGATAATTAAAGTAAAAAAATTTACCAAGCCCATTACCATAAGTGTATTGAAACTCAATTAGATTAATAGATAAACGACTCCAACATAAATGCAATCACATTAACCTTTAATTTGCTATAACATTAAAAAAATCAAACCACTGCTAATAGTTTAATGAGATTAAATATTTATATAGTAACATTTAATTTTATTGACTTAAGTCAATAAAAATATCTTTCCGGTATGAATATTTAATTTACATCAAATAACATTAACATCAGGATATACAAAACATATAGATTTTAATCATGATATCGATGACCAAATACTTTATCACCTCACGAATAAAAAATGCCCCATAATCAATATAATTATGGGGCACTTATCAATACAAACTAAAAAATTACATTGTGATTTGCCATAAATTATAAAAAGCAACACGACCAGCTAATTCCGCCAATAACACAGCGCCGGCACAGGTTGCCAAAGTCGCTTTTGGTGCTCTTTCTTTGAATACCATCGCCGCAAAAGCAAACAAAGCGAGTGCTAGAACCACAAGCTGAAATCCCCAAAAACTGGATTGTTCAGCACTCAACAATGGCCCTGTTTCGCCTAAGAAGGCTTGATAACCTGCTCGACTCACGAATATCGCTAGCGCTCCAACTGTAAACGCAAGAGTCCCTAATTGGCGAGCCCCAATGAATACCGCTAACGCACCACCACCAACAAGAAAGGTCATCCACATTTGCAACGTTGTAAAACTTGTAAACCAATTTGCGACTGTAGGTATGTTATACACTTGAGGGATCGACCAAGTGAATGCCAGACCAAAAATAACCGCACCAAGATTACTAAGCTCACGTAACAACTTATTTTTAACTAATAGCGTAAACAGCAATGTGGCGGCCCCAAAAGCAACAAATACGCCACTTAAGAAGGCTTCATTACTCATTGGTGAACGGCCAACACCCAATAGCATGTTAAAGAATCGCAAAGGTTGCCCTACATGCAATCCACCAATCACTAAACCAATAATCACCACGATAAATGCTAAAATATTAGCATTACATAATTGCTTATCATCGATGTTACCCATTTTTTTACTTAGATAAGCTAGTAAGTACAAACCCGCTGCGGACTGACCTAATACCGTAAAAAAAACAAGAGGGAGCTCGTGCATCTTATACCTCCGCAGGGTTTTGTAATTTGCCACTCTTATCGCCATAAGGTTTGGCATCTTTATGTGGTTTAATCACAATATTAGGCTGTGTCAAACTTGAGTCTGGCATCGGTGCAACACTACTAATATTGCCATGGCGCTCACGTAGTACGGTAATATCATCGAAATCTAAGGCACGTTGTGGGCAAGACTCAACACAAACAGGCTTCATTCCCTTTGCCACTCGCTCATAGCAACCATCGCATTTGCTCATCAGTTTTTTCTTTTCATCATACTGAGGCGCCCCGTATGGACAGCGTAATTCACAATAGCGGCAGCCTACGCAGATAGATTGATCGACGACAACCAGCCCATCTTCTTCACGCTTATGCATCGCGCCGGTTGGGCAACCTTCAACACAGGTTGGGCTAGAGCAATGATTACATGAAATAGAAAGATAATAGTTGTAGATATTTTGCTGCCAAATTCCATCTTGTTGCTGCCAACTACCACCACCAAATTCATAAACACGCCGAAATTTCGGACCTAATTCAAGATCTTTTTCGTCCTTACAACTCACCTGACACGTTTTACAACCCGTGCATTTAGTTGAGTCGAAATAAAAACCATATTGCTTCATGAGTCACTCCTTATGCACGTTTCACGTCAACAAGATTGGTATGTTGAGGGTTGCCTTTCACTAATGTAGAAGGCTGTTGAGTGGTTAATGTATTAATACATCCCCCCACATCAATTCCTTCATCATTTGTCTCACGCCAAGCACCTTGCGGTACGGCAATCACACCAGGCAATACACGAGCAGTAACTCTTGCTTTAATATGGATACGGCCTCGGTCATTAAAAATTTCGGTCATATCACCATCTTGAATATCTCTAGCTTGAGCATCTATTGGGTTAATCCAGTACTGATGCGGAATAGCTTCACGTAACATGGCAACGTTATAATAAGAAGAGTGAACATGTCCTTTATCGTGATATCCCGTCATTTGGAGCGGATATTTCTGTTTAGCCTCTTTATTTTCAACGCCTTCAGTATTGGCACAATATTCTGGAACCGCAGGAATACGCTGATCTGCCGGATACTCCCACTCCTTTGCTATCTTCGCCAATCTTTCAGAATAGATTTCAATCTTACCGGATGGTGTCGATAATGGCTGAGTCTCTGGGGAATCACGGAATGATTTCAAGGCGATGTAATCACTACTATTTGCCAATTTACGATCGACAATTCCCATATTATTGGTTTCTTCAAACGTCGGTAAATGAGGATTTTTTTCACGCATTTGGTTATAGCAGTATTCAATCCACTGCTCATGGGTACGACCTTCGGTGAATTGCGCTTTGATACCTAGTTTTTCGGCAATATCAGCAAGGACATCATACGACTGGCGACATTCCCATAATGGTGTAATGGCATTTTGCAATCGAATAGCATAGTGGTATGCACCACTTGCATAAGAATTATTGATTAAGTCATTAGATTCGACACTCGTGACATCAGGCAAAATCAAATCCGCATATTTTGTCGATGGTGTCATATGGTTATCCCAAATAAGAATAAACTCACATAAAGATTCATCAGTTAAAATATCGTGCGTTTTATTCAAATCGGAATGTTGATTTCCGGTGACATTACTTGCGTAGTGCCATAGAAATTTCACATTCGTTTCAAGTTTATCTTTACCAATAACGGTTGAGTTCGTCGCCGTCATCTCAGTGCCACGCCAAATAGCATCCGTCCACATAAAACACGGAATTTTTGTTTTCACCGGATTTGGGATTGCAAACCCAGGAACCGAATAGGCAACGTTTCCCCCCCATCCCCCAGCGTTTGTGCCTGCACGACCAATATGGCCTGTTACAATTGGCAGCATCATCACTGCTCTTGCAGCTTGTTCACCTGAAGCCGTTCTTTGTAAACCCCAACCTTGTGAGATCCAAGCCGCTTTGGCATTACCTAGCTCACGGGCTAATTGAATAATACGTGTCGGTGAAATACCGGTAATTTGGCTTGCCCACTCGGGCGTTTTTTCAATGCCATCTTCGCCATTACCTAAAATATAATCTTTATATGCACTGTTCTCAGGTGCAGACTCAGGTAAAGTTTGATTATCCCAACCCACACAATATTGAGCGAGAAATGCCTCATCAGTGAGTTGTTCTTTAATTAAAGTATGAATAATTGCGGCAACCAGTGCACCATCAGTTCCCGGATAAATAGGTATCCATTCTGCACCTAAGGTTGTGACACTATCTGTTCGACGTGGATCAATAATAATAACTCTGGCTTTACTTTTTTCTAGCGCTTGCAAAGTTTCATAAAATTGCCCTCCGCCAGACATGCGAGTTTCGGCAATATTATGGCCAAACATAACCACTAAATCGCTGTTTGCTATTTCAGATAACAAGGAATCATCGAGTTTTCCATAAACATAAGGGATCACACCATTAATCTGTGCGGTTGAATAAGTGCCATGTTGATCAAGAAACCCACCCAATTGACTTAATAGCCGCTTGCAAGCATTTCGCCCCTGCAAATTTGCACCAGTCGATCCTGAGCCATATTGATAATAAATCGCTTCATTACCGTATTTATCAATAGTTGTCCTCAGTTTTTCTGCAACAATTGAGGTAGCTTCATCCCAACTGATACGTTTGAACTGGCCATCGCCTCGTTGACCTGTACGTAATAAAGGATATTTTATTCTATCGGGGTTATAAGTATTCCAACGAACAGAACGTCCACGTAAACAAGGACGTATTTGGTGTAATCCAAACTGAGAATCGTCATACATAGTTTCATTTGAAATACGAGTAATCACATCATTTTTCACATGAACCTTTAAAGGACAACGACTTCCGCAGTTCACTAAGCAGGCGCTGTATTTGATCGTTTCATTTATTTCATCAGGTTGAATCTTTGGCTCTGAAGCTGCTTGAGCCGTAAATGGAAGTGTAATCGAACTCGCAATAGCCGCTGTGGTTGCCACTGACGCCGAGGTTTGTATAAACTGCCGCCGGCTAAACTGTTGTTTTTTGATGTTGTTTATCATTACATTGCTCACCTTTTAATTATTATAAAAATCATGTTATTAATTTTTTATAGTCATTAGATAGTAGGCAAGCATTTGTTATCGTTATTTGATATGTATCAACTCATTCCTTATTAGAAATATTTAAAGGTAACTAACTGTAAAATAAACATATTATTTACATTGAATTATTATTAAATGATAATTAATCAATGTTTTATTTATAAACCAATTCATATGATATAAATAGAAAAAATATTTACCATTCAAAAAGCAAACTAAAATAATGTCTAATTAATATAATTAACCATATAATAGTGTGTAAGCTATTACCCATATATCAAAAGTGTAAATTTCTTATATTTTTCAAAAGGATAGTACTGTTTTTGCCATTTAAGAAATATAGGCTATAAAATTTTTGCTTACTTAGAAGGACTTGTAAATATAAATCACAAGCCTATTCATTAAACGACATCACCGCTTAACAACAATATAGAGATGTCGTTTTAATGTGGGCAGATAAACCATAGATTGATTTCAACTTCTCATCAGCAACCAATCATATTTAGATATTCAATACAGATTATTTTTTCTCAAATACTCTTATATATTACGTCTTATTTTCCTTTAAATTAAAATAAAGATGAATTTGTCATCGCATATTTATTGATATAAATTACCAAATCATCATTTTCAACTTGTTTTGTATAGAAGTAACTCCAAATAAGAGTGCAAATTATGCAATTGATTTATAATGATTTATACTTAGCAAAGATCATTCACCCTCGAAAAAAACACCACACAAGAGTAAAATACATCGTTTTAGTACTGGATTTTGTTACAACTTGAATGAAAATATTACAATTTATTAATTAAAGTTAAAAAAATTGTTTTTTGATGCGAATCAAGTTTTAAAAACTACAGCCATACATCTATTATTGAGTGGTCTAAATTTTTAGATAATTCTCAATTTTAGTTATCAACATGATTTCATTGAATTAATCATCATGTGTAAACATTGTAAAAATAGTGAATACTCTCTAAATCAGTAATTCTCGCTATTTGATTTTAAATTTTCACTCTTTATAATTGTCGGCAGTTGAGCAGGTAAACTCAGAAACAAAAAATATTATTAAATTTATATATAAAATTTTTAGTTATATAAATCTTACTATTTATAGGAATATAAAAATGATTGGGGATAACACCCAGAATAATCTATTTTCTTTTTATTGCGGATTAGTAATAAAAAAGCTAAGAAAAGAGAGAGGTATTTCAGGGTTTAAATTAGCCAAACAACTGAATATTTCACAGCAGCAAATGTCACGTTATGAAAGAGGTGTTAATAGGTTAAGTATAGATACATTATTTAGTATATTAACAATTCTTGATGTGTCTTTTGAAAAATTATTAAGATTATTGATGACCGAAATAAGAAGTAGTAATTCAAATGACGCATTAGTTTTGAAAGAAAAAATATCTTTATTAGATTCAATTTACTTTTATTAAAACCAACCATTAATAAAATAAAACCAACCGATTAAATAAATTAATTTAATTGGCATATTTGCATCGCTATAAATATAGCAACCAAAATTAACTCAATGAGGAATGTATGAAAAAGATTATTTTAGCAACTTTAGTTTCAGGTGTAATGAGTGCATCAGCTTTAGCAGTAGACGCGGGTAGTGGTACAGTGACATTCTCTGGTTCAATTATTGAAGCACCATGTTCTATCGCACCAGGTGAAGAAAATCAAGAAGTTGAATTAGGCCAAGTATCTAATACAACTTTAGATAATGGTGGCGAATCATCAGCTCAACCTTTCCAAATTAAATTAGAAGGTTGTAATTTAAAAGGTGATAACCAAGTCTCTGTAACTTTTAAAGGAACTGAAGCTGGAACAAGTACTGGTTTTCTACAAATCACCGGTGATGCCGCCGGCGCAGCTGTAAAAATCATGAATGCATCTGGTTCTCAAATTAAAGTTAACTCTGCGGCTAAACAAAATTATGTTGAAGGAAATAATACATTAAAATTCCAAGCATCATTAATTGGTCTTGAATTGCTTGATGCTAACGACAAAACTATTCCTGTAACTCCAGGTAAATTCCAAGCAGTAACTAACTTTACATTAGCTTATAACTAATAAATATTAATAATATGCTATTGCACTGCAAGTTAATAATACTTGCAGTGCATATTATGATGGCCACAATATGAAAATAAATAAAAAAGGAATTAACTTTCTTTTATTACTTTTTTTATTAGTGCCCTACTCTCAATATATTTATTCAAAAGATTCAATGTATTTAACCATGCAAGGTAGCATTATGGATACTGCGTGTGCTATTGATACAGGATCTTATGAGCAATCTATTGATATGGGTACTTTACCTATTTCATTATTACGAAATCAAGGCCAAGGACAGGAACAACCTTTTTTTATTACTTTAATTGGTTGCAAATTAACCTCTTATACCGGTGAACCTTGGAAAACATTTGAAATATCTTTTGATGGTTTAGCTAATGGAGATTGGTTCGCTACATCAGGAACAGCACGCGGTGTCGCACTTTCATTAGCCGATACAAATGGAATAGCTATTTTGCCAGGGAAAAAACTTGCCCAACAAAATATTCAAACTGGAAAACATATTTTAGGTTACCAGTTAAGGCTTGTTTCAGATAGAACACCATTGCGTGTAGGCAAATATCAAACATCAATTCGTTTCAAACTTGATTACTACTAATAATAATTAATTGCTTTTAGGGATGTTTTTTATGTCTTCGTTATCTATTTATACCCCGCAACTAAAATGGTTGAGTATTATCATTGGATTAACACTCAGCGGTATTTTACCTGCTGCCAGTGCGACTGATCATATTGAATTTAATACTGACGTTTTAGATTTAGAAGACAAAAATAACATTGACTTAAACCAGTTCTCTCGTGCTGGCTATGTTATGCCAGGTATCTATAACTTTACGCTCAAAGTTAATAGCGAACAAATATCTGAAATTAAGGTGCCTTATTACACCCCAAAAAATGATCCAGAAGGTAGCGAAGCTTGTTTGTCACCAGAACTGGTCAATAAACTTGGGCTAACTTCAGAGTCATTAAATAAACTAACATGGTGGCATGAAGGCCAGTGTCTTAATCAAGAAAGCTTACCCGGATTATTAATAAGAGGTGATTTAGCCACCTCGTCACTCTATATTAATATTCCTCAAGCTTATATGGAATATACATCACCCAATTGGGATCCACCCTCTCGTTGGGATAATGGTATTTCAGCATTGCTCATTGATTATAATATCAATGCCAATACCACTCATTCCTACAATGATGGACCCGATTCATCTTCATTAAATAGTAATGGGGTAGCCGGTATAAACTTAGGCGCTTGGCGGTTTAGAGCTGATTGGCAAAGCCATTATAGCCATACAACAGGCACCCAAGGTAGTAGTCAAACTGACTTCACTTGGAACCGTTTCTATGCCTATCGAGCCTTATCAACATTAAAGGCAAAATTAGTGCTGGGTGAGGATTATTTAACCTCAAATATTTTTGATGGGTTCCGCTTTATCGGTGCCAGTATTCAATCAGAATTGAGCATGATGCCGCCAAATTTACGAGGCTATGCTCCCGAAATTACAGGGATCGCAAAAACTAACGCTACCGTTATCGTGAAGCAACAAGGGCGTGTACTCTATGAGACGCAAGTTGCACCTGGTCCTTTTCGTATTCAAGATTTAAGTGATGCGATTACTGGAACTCTGGATGTTACTGTTAAAGAACAAGATGGCTCCGTCCAAGAATTTCAAGTTGATACAGCCAACTTACCTTATTTAACAAGGCCGGGACAGATTCAGTATAAATTTGCTTTAGGTCAACCAACAAATATAGACCGCCAGAGTGAAGGCGAGAATTTCATCGCTGGGGAATTTTCTTGGGGTGTTAACAACGGCTGGTCTTTAATTGGTGGCAGCTTAAATAGCCAAAACTATAATGCATTATCCATTGGGCTTGGTCGTGATTTACTCGCTTTTGGTGCAATTTCATTTGATGTCACACAATCTATTGCCCGTTTACCCGTCGAAAGTACGTTAAGTGGTGGCTCATATCGAATTAACTATTCTAAGCGATTTGAAGAATTCGATAGCCAAATACAATTTGCAGGTTATCGCTTTTCTGAACGAAATTATATGAGTATGAGTGACTTTCTTAACGCTAAAAAAACAGGTGAACGCTATTACGGTAGTAAAGAGCTCTATACCATCTCAATGAATAAGAATTTTCAAGATTTAGGACTATCACTATATTTAAATTATAACCATCAGACTTATTGGGATAGGCCAGATAATGACTACTACAGCTTAATGCTGTCGAAATATATGGATATTGGTTCAATAAAAAATGTGAGTGTTAGTTTATCGGCAAATCGTAATTTTTATAATGGCATTAAAGATGACAGCGCTTATGTGTCATTGTCTTTCCCATTAAGTAATGGTGCTAACGTTGGTTATTCAATGAATACAAATCGTTATGACACTGTAAATCGAGTTTCATATTATGACCGATTAGACGATAGAACAAACTATCAAATAAGTGCAGGCGCAAATCGTAAAGGTGGTTCAGCGAGCGCCTTTGTTTCTCATCAAGGGGATGTTGCACGTTGGTCAGCAAATGCAAGCCACACCAATAACCAATACAGTGCGTTTGGCTTATCCTCTTCCGGTGGTTTTACATTAACAACGGAAGGCGCAGCAGCTCACCGCGTAAGTAATTTAGGTGGTGCTCGTTTACTGCTTGATACAGATGGGGTTCCAAACATACCAATTAGAGGTGTTGGCTCTCCAGTAACATCGAATCGATTTGGGAAAGCAGTGATCTCGGATGTTAGTAGTTACTATCGCAGCAAAGCGCAAATAGATTTAAATAAATTACCGGATGATATTGATGCGCAACAATCAGTTGTTCAAGCAACATTAACCGAAGGTGCGGTTGGTTACCGTCCATTCTCGGTAATTTCAGGTCAAAAAGTAATGACCATAATAACGTTAAATGATGGTACTCACCCACCATTAGGTGCTCAGGTAACTAATCATAAAAAGCAAAATGTCGCAATTGTAGGAGATGCTGGTAACACTTATATCAGTGGTGTTCATCCTTCAGCAACCATGAATATAACGTGGGGGAAAAATATGTCGTGCGAAATCACTTTCCCTGCGGAATTAAACAATAGAGAAGTACTCGATAATTTATTGCTACCTTGTAGCCCGACAATTAACAATACGCAAAATGATGAGTGATTAATTCACTCGTCCTTTTAAACAAAAATCATTTTATTTAAATAAGTAAAGAGTAAAGGTAATAACCAAATGAAAATCAAACACACACTAATCAGTAGTCTTTTAGGATTACTGGGACTAATTCAAATAGCTGAGGCGGCTGTATCATTAGATAGAACAAGGATCATCTTTGATGGCGAAAATAAATCTATCTCTTTAAACATTACTAATAATAATAAGCAACTGCCTTATCTTGCACAAGGCTGGATTGAAAATGAAGAAAGTAAAAAAATAACATCACCACTGATTGTATTACCCCCTGTTCAACGATTAGAACCAGGAAAATCAAGCCAAATGAAAATAGAATCTCTACCGGCAATAAAAAACTTGCCACAAGATAGAGAATCTTTGTTTTACTTTAATATGCGAGAAATACCACCTAAAAGTGATAAACCAAATACATTACAAATCGCATTACAAACAAAAATAAAATTATTTTATCGCCCGGAAACTATTACACCACAAAAAAATAGTGCGCCATGGCAAGAAAAATTACAACTTGAGAAAAAGGGGGATACCATTTTTATTAAAAACCCAACCCCTTATTATGTGACTATTATTAATGCGGGTGCTAATGCAACTACTGATGCGAAAGCCTTTAACCCTATCATGATTGCACCATTTGGTGAGGAAAATATTGGCATGACAAATAGTCAATTAGGCAATACCCCCGTAATTACTTATATCAATGATTATGGTGGACGCCCACAATTAACCTTTAGCTGTCAAAATACAGTTTGCTCTGTTGCACAAGATTCATTAACAAAATAATAAGCCAATTTGAAGCTAAATGGAGACGCATTCATGACCTCAAGAGCACATCATCGACTTTATCAAGGATGTATAGCAAGCCTATTTTGCTTAGCGGCAGTATTACCTGCAATTGCAGATAATAACGACCATATATTTAGGCCCACAGATGGCTGGGAAGTTGATGGTCAACATGGCGTTATTCATGTTTCGGGGGCTTTAACTGAAAACCCTTGCCGATTAGCTATGGACTCCAGCAATCAATCTGTATCTCTTGGTAATATTTCTTTTGCAAATCTAAACCAGTCTACAGGCTGGGGGCGTCAAGTTCCATTTCAAATAGAATTGATCGACTGCTTAGAAGTTCATACTGAATTACAAAATCTCCAAACTGGTAACACTGTTTGGAGCACCACCCAACCTGCGGTAAAGGTGAGGTTTATAGCACCAACAGCGCCTCAATATACGGATATTGTTCGTGTTAATGGCGCACAAGGGTTAGGACTACAAGTGATGAATGTTGCAGGCAAAGCACTCCCTATTGGAAAAGATAGCAACCCCATGTTAATTGCTTCTGGGCAAAACCGTTTAACTTATTATGTCACTGCTGTCAGAACTTCTGGCCCACTAATTCCCGGCGCTTTCTCAGCATTAATTGCCTTTGAAATGCTGTATGACTAATACAGAAAGGTAAAAATTATGACAATTAAAATTAAAGAAAAAAAAATATTTCATCACCTTGCTAGGTGCATTTTATCAACTATTTTTTTATTCTACAGTGGTCTTGGTTTCGCTGAAGTCTTTAATCTTAGTATTAAAATTGATGTTATTCAAAAAAGCTGTGATGTTTATGGTGATTTAGGGCCTAACCTTCCTATTGAAATTAATTTTGATGAAATAAATCTCAATGGATTTACCAGTGAAAACTATGCTCGAAATATTAATTACAATTTAGATTGTGGTGATAAATCTTCAAGTAATCCGAGTTTAAAATTAATATTTGAAAGTAGTAGCTCAGATTTTGATACTACTTTAGTAGAGACATCAAACCCTAATTTAGGTTTAAAAATACTAGCGGATAATACATTGTTATCACCTAATCAGCCTCGTAACTTTATGTACTCTAAAAAGCCCTCACTCAGCGTACTTCCTGTATTAAATATAGGAAAAGAGATAGAACTAGGCCCATTTAGCTCAACGGGTATTCTTAAGGTTGAATATCAATAATATTTTTCAATATAAATATTACTGAGCGTATCCACCATATATAAATAAAAATATCTAATATCATTTTATATAAAAAATGAAATTCAGATATTCAATTGTTTTTGAGGTTTTTATGAAGATATTTTTCTGTTTTTTAAGCTCATTTTTTTTATTTTTTTCATTACCAGCAAACGCAGTACAATGGATATATGGCGATAGCGGTTATGGGGACTTTCCATTAGCAACTCAATTTAATCGAATATCTTGGAGTACCGTAGGTTCAATTTACCAAATAGGTGGTCTCTCTAGTGAAACTTATAGCACTTATAATGCAAATACTTATGGTTGTAGTGGGCCAAATAATTGGTGTTCCGTTGGCGTAAAATTTGCCCAAATTGGATTTTCTGGCGGAGTTATTCAATTTGACTCAAGTGGAACACTACCGATAGGAACTACCTCCGGTAATAAATGTTACATCACATCAGCAACAAGTATTGTAGGTACCTCTGGTGGTTTTGGTAGTGACATCCATCAATATAAAGAGTTTAGAAATACGAACTTTGCTATTAATGATACCGGTTGGATAGCCGTTGATGGTGCGTGCAGTAATTTGACACCTAGCTCACCTTCTATTTCTCAATTATCTATTATAGTGCCAGAAATATCGGGTTATATACCAATGCTTGTGAGTGGCGCAACTTTAGCACCGAGAGAATCATCGCTTATCTCGGGTAGAGATGTATCCGTTATACAACGTGGCTTTACATCTACAGCAAATATTAAGCCTATATCAAGAATTATCGCTTGTAGTGAACCTACATACTCAAAAACAACATGTAGTACTTCCCATTATGTTTTCTTTCCAAATTCAATCGGCCCCAATGTTCCTGATGTAAGTTGTGATGTGAGTGTCCCGAAAGAAATAACAATTAGTGATGTTTCTACTAATGACTTTATTGGAAAAAAAGGAAGTGACACTATTTATGCTCAATGTTCTTTACCTGCAACACTTTCGTTCCAGATGTCGAATAATGGAATAGTAAAAGTTGGGCCTTTTAATGTGACTACACTGATTGATAACAAATCATCACCAAAAATTACTATCCCAGAAAATGGAAAAAACATTAATATTAGTGCTGAAATAAAAGGAAATAACAAAACGGTTGAGGCTGGTAGCTATGAAGATACCGTTGTTATTGTTATGACTATTTCATAAAAATTCAGTATGAATAAACGAAATCAAGAATGTATTGAGAATAATGAAATCGCCATAAAAAACCCCATTTTGAGAAAAATGGGGAGCTACATTAGCAATATTTGTTGTTTACACAAGAACTCGGTTACAAACGAATTTATATAGGCTCCATGCTTTTCAATATGGAGCCTAATAATTAATGACGATTTCTCACTAATTGATAGCGACGGGTAAGATATTCAACAGGGGCGCTCCAAATATGCACAAGACGGCAGAATGGAAACACCAAAAATAGCGTCATGCCCAACACCAAATGCAATTTGAATACCAGTGCAACACCGTCAAGATAATGCGATGCACCCCATTGGAATGTCACGACAGATTGTGCCCATCCCACTAATTTCAACATTTCACTACCATCCATGTGCTGAGCAGAGAATGGAATAGTGAGTAACCCCAAACAGACCTGTACCACCAGCAAAGTTAAGATCATAATATCGCCGAATGATGATGTGGCTCTGATACGAGGGTTAGTTAGGCGGCGTTTAAGTAACATCGCACCACCAATCAATACCATCAGCCCACAAGCACCGCCGCCAATCATCGCCATTAATTGCTTAATATGCATTGGTAAAAAGGACTCATACATCCAGTGTGGTGTTAACATTCCCAAAAAATGCCCTACAAATACACCAATAATACCGATATGAAACAGGTTCGATGCTAAACGCATATTCTTTTTATCAAGCATTTGGCTTGAGCCAGCCCGCCAACTGTATTGGCCATAGTCATAACGCAACCAACTACCAACAATGAAAACGGTTCCTGCAATATAAGGGTAAATATCAAAGAAGAACTGGTTGATAAAATTCATTTTTGGACTCCCGAATGATAAACCGTATCAAGGTTCAAATATTGAGGAACAACCGCATTGGCAAAGCGTTGTTGATGAGCAGTTACTTCGCTGTCACAGGTTTTTTCATCCGCAAAAAACTTCACTTGCTCCTCTTCCCAAACCGCATCTAACGCCTGTGGAGTATCGTCCCGCGCTTCTGCGGCAACTTGCTCACTCAGGTGGTTGGTTTCAAGCGCACTATTTGAAATTTCCAGTAATAGCTCAAATAACACATCAAAGCGACTTTCACGCTGTATTAACCGCTCGCCAAGTAATGCCAAAATAGGCGCGATATCATTTAAACCTTCACGGCTTTGTTCCAGTGGAAGTGCCGTTAAATATTCTAAATAAATGGGTAAATGATCTGGCAATTCACGACAATCAATCTGCAATCCTTGTTGTTGATATTGCGCCATTAAGTCGACCATTGCCTGCCCTCTATCACGCGACTCACCATGGACATGTTCAAACAACAGTAATGATGTCGCTCGCCCCCTATCGAACAGTTCGCAGTACTGTGCTTGCATCTCTAGAAGGTCTTCATTTAAATACTCACGCACAAACATCATAAGCTGAACCGCGCTAGTCACGGGTAGCTCATCCGCTTGTTCTAAGGCAACAATCAGTTCATCACGATGTTGCCAAAGTGTCTCGGATGGATATTCAAGCAGGCGGGAAATCACTTTCAATGACATCATAATGTCTTCTCCTGTGATGTTTTTGGCGTCACATCGAGTGCATCAATACGACGGCTATTGAATAAATTCGCCTTTGTATCACTACCATGACAACCGTCACCAAAACTAAAACCACAGGCTTTCGCTTCAGGAAATGCCTCACGGGCTAATTCGCGGTGGCTAGATGGAATAACAAAGCGGTCTTCATAATTCGCGATTGCCAAGTAACG
This sequence comes from Providencia sp. Je.9.19, assembly GCF_051129765.1. Lineage (NCBI taxonomy): Bacteria > Pseudomonadati > Pseudomonadota > Gammaproteobacteria > Enterobacterales > Morganellaceae > Providencia > Providencia sp. Je.9.19. The sequence continues at coordinate 247,122 of NZ_JBCPSS010000002.1, read as the reverse complement.
ATACATTTCTTGCGCTTGCGCTTCCGTCAAACCAACTTGCTCTAATGCGCTGGTATCACACTGGTTTTCAACGGTTTCTGCGCGTTTATAATGGCGCATCGCTAACATTCGCTTTAATGCCAACAACACTGGCTCAACATCCCCTGCGGTCAATAAATTTGCGAGGTATTGCACCGGAATACGCAAGCTTTCAACATCCGGTAAAACCCCTTTATTGGCTAACATGCCTGAATCCGCAACCGACTGGATAGGTGACAGTGGCGGAACATACCAAACCATTGGCAAAGTGCGGTATTCAGGATGTAATGGCAGTGCTAGTTTCCACTCCATCGCCATTTTATAAACTGGTGATTTCTGCGCTGCATCAATCACGCTCAGTGGAATGCCTTGTTTTTGAGCTTCTTCGATAACCAGTGGATCATGTGGGTCAAGGAACACATCGAGCTGACTTTGGTATAGATCAGTTTCCTTTTCCACACTTGCCGCTGACTCAATTTTGTCTGCGTCATACAGCAGCACGCCGAGATAACGAATGCGTCCAACACAAGTTTCAGAACATACCGTTGGCATTCCTGACTCAATACGTGGATAACAGAAAATACATTTCTCTGATTTACCGCTTTTCCAGTTAAAATAGATTTTTTTATACGGACAACCGGTTAAGCACATGCGCCAGCCACGACATTTGTCTTGATCAATAAGCACAATACCGTCTTCAGAGCGTTTATATATCGCCCCACTTGGGCACGTTGCTACACAAGCTGGATTTAAACAGTGCTCACAAAGACGTGGCAAATACATCATGAATGTATTTTCAAATTGCCCGTACATCTCTTTTTGGATATTCGCAAAGTTAGTGTCCTGAGCACGTTTAACAAACTCGCCGCCCAAATCATCTTCCCAGTTTGGCCCCATGTTCACATTGGTCATGCGCTGACCTGTGATCAGTGAACGCGGACGAGCTGTAGGCACATGCTTGCCTTCTTTAGCATTTTTGAGATGACTGTAGTCATAATCAAAAGGCTCATAATAATCATCTAATGCAGGCACATCTGGGTTAGCAAAAATTTTCGATAACAGCCCCACTTTGTTACCCATACGTGGGACTAATTTACCTTTAATATTACGGATCCAGCCGCCTTTCCATTTTTCCTGATCTTCCCAATTATGGGGATACCCAATACCCGGTTTAGTTTCGACGTTATTAAACCATGCGTATTCAACCCCTTCGCGACTGGTCCACACGTTTTTACAGGTCACGGAGCAGGTATGGCAACCAATGCATTTATCAAGATTCAAGACCATGCCAACTTGAGAACGAATTTTCATTATGCTTTCTCCTTACCGCTCAGTGTTTGCTGATAGCCATCTTGTTCGCCATCGAGCCAATCCACCTGCTTCATTTTGCGAACCACCACAAATTCATCGCGATTCGATCCCACGGTACCGTAATAATTGAAGCTATAAGCCAAGTGCGCATAGCCGCCAATCATATGAGTTGGTTTAGGACACACTCGTGTAACCGAGTTATGGATCCCACCGCGCTGTAAGGTAATTTCAGAACCTGGCAAATTGATCAAACGTTCTTGTGCGTGATACATCATGATCATGCCATCAGGGATACGTTGGCTGACGATCGCTTTTGCCGTTAACGCACCGTTACTGTTAAAGGCTTCAATCCAATCGTTATCTTCAACGCCTAACTGACGCGCATCCTCTTCACTCAGCCATACCACTGGACCACCACGTCCAAGGGTTAACATCAATAAGTTATCGCTATACGTTGAGTGAATACCCCATTTCTGATGAGGCGTTAAAAAATTCAATGCTTTTTCAGGGAAACCATTTGGTTTTTTACCCATTAATGGCTGCGCCGCACGCGTATCAATCGGTGGGCGATAGACCACCAAACTTTCCCCAAAGGCTCTCATCCATTCATGATCTTGATATAACTGCTGACGACCACTCAATGTGCGCCATGGGATCATTTCATGCACGTTGGTATAACAGGCGTTATAAGAAACATGTTCATCTTCTAGACCTGACCATGTTGGGCTAGAGATAATTTTGCGCGGCTGCGCGACAATATCGCGGAAACGAATTTTTTCATCTTCTTTATTGCGCGCAAGATGGGTATGGTCACGTCCGGTTATTTTACTGAGCGCATCCCAAGCTTTAACTGCCACTTGCCCGTTAGTTTCGGGGGCTAAAGTCAAAATAACTTCTGCGGCATCAATCGCAGTTTCAATTTTTGGTCGGCCTTCATTCGCGCCGCTAGGTTGAGTTTTATTCAGTTTTTTCAGGAAGTCGATTTCATCCTGCGTATTCCAATTAATCCCTTTGCCACCATTTCCTAACTTGTCCATTAAAGGGCCAAGCGAGGTGAAACGTGCATAAGTGGCCGGATAATCACGTTCAACGGCAATAATATGCGGCGCTGTTTTTCCAGGGATCAATTCACACTGATCTTTTTTCCAATCACGTACATCAAAAGGTTGCGCCATTTCAGCCGCGCTATCGTGTTGAATCGGTAAAGTCACCACATCGGTTTCTTTCCCTAAATGGCCGACACTCACCTCAGAAAAGGCTTTCGCGATCCCTTTATAGATTTCCCAGTCACTTTTCGATTCCCAAGCAGGGTCAACAGCAGCAGATAACGGATGAATAAACGGATGCATATCCGAGGTATTCATATCATCTTTTTCATACCATGTTGCAGTTGGTAAAATGACATCAGAAAAAAGGCAAGTACTGGACATCCTAAAGTCTAATGTCACCACTAAATCCACTTTGCCTTCTGCTGCTTTATCTGCCCATTCAACCTCTTCCGGCTTCACGCCACCTTGTTTCCCAAGGTCAGAGCCTTGAATACCATGGTCAGTGCCTAGCATATATTTCAATAGATATTCATGCCCTTTCCCTGCGGAACCCAACAGATTAGAGCGCCAAATAAATAAGTTTCGTGGGAAATTTTGAGGGTTATCCGGCTGTTCTGCGGCAAAGCGGATATTGCCTTCTTTCAACTGCTTAACGGTATAGTCAACAGGCGACATCCCTTCACTTTCAGCCTGTTTTGCAATATTGAGTGGATTAACCCCCAATTGCGGTGCAGAAGGTAACCAACCCATGCGTTCGGCACGCACATTCATATCAACCAAACTACCCGTAAAGGCTTTTTTATCCGCTAACGGTGACAATAGCTCTTCCGTACTGACGGTTTCATAACGCCATTGACTTGAATGGTTATAGAAAAATGATGTGCTATTCATATGACGAGGTGGGCGCTGCCAATCAAGTGCAAAAGCCAGTGGTGACCATCCTGTTTGTGGACGCAGTTTTTCTTGTCCCACGTAATGCGACCAACCACCGCCACTTTGCCCAACGCAGCCACAGAAAACTAACATATTGATAATGGCGCGATAAGTCATATCCATGTGATACCAGTGATTAATACCGGCGCCCACGATCACCATCGAACGACCATGGGTTTTCTCGGCGGTATCTGCAAATTCACGAGCGATACGAATAATATTTTGGCGGCTCACTCCTGTGATTTTTTCAGCCCAAGCCGGCGAGTATGCTTTCATTTCGTCGTAATCAACGGCGCAGTTTTCATCACCAAAACCACGGTCAATACCATAGTTCGCCAACATCAAGTCATACACGCTAGTGATTAGTGACTCACTACCGTCAGCCAATTGAATACGTTTCACCGGCAATTTATGCAGTAAAATTTCGTTTAATTCTACATTTTGAAAATGCTCACTTTCCAAACCACCAAAATAAGGAAAACCGACGTCAACCAGTTCATCACGTGTCTGTGCAAGGCTTAATTGCATTTTGATTTCGTGAGCATCTTGTCCTGCTCGCGGTTCTAAATTCCACTTTTGGCTCGCATCCCAACGAAAGCCCATCGACCCTTGAGGGGCACATAAGCTGCCTGTTTCCTCATCAATAGCGACCGTTTTCCATTCAGCATTTTTTTCCTCGCCCAGCGAATCGATTAAATCTGCCGCACGTAGCATGCGCCCAGCGATATAAGTGCCATCCTCGCGTTTATCCAACATCACCAACATCGGCATATCGGTATAAGTACGCACATATTCGCGAAAATATTCTGCTTCACGTTTCACGTGGAACTCATTGAGGATCACGTGGCCCATTGCCATCGCCATCGCGCTGTCAGTCCCTTGTTTTGGGTTCAGCCAATGGTCGCAAAGTTTAGCAATTTCAGCATAATCAGGGGTAACAGCAACTGTTTTGGTGCCTTTATAGCGCACTTCGGTGAAGAAATGAGCATCAGGTGTACGAGTCTGCGGTACGTTAGAACCCCAAGCAATAATGTAAGATGAGTTATACCAATCGGCAGATTCAGGAACGTCTGTTTGCTCACCCCATGTCATCGGCGAAGCTGGCGGTAAATCACAATACCAATCATAAAAACTCAGGCACGCGCCACCAATTAATGATAAATAGCGGGCACCGGAAGCATAGGAAACCATCGACATCGCTGGGATAGGAGAGAAACCCACGATACGGTCAGGACCAAACTCTTTAATCGTAGCGACGTTGGCCGCCGCAATCAGTTCATTCACTTCTTGCCAACTTGAGCGCACAAAACCACCGCGACCACGGGCTTGTTTGTAGCTCTGCGCTTTTTGTGGATCGTTGATAATAGAAAGCCATGCTGCAACGGGATCGCCTTGCTCGGCTTTGGCTTCTCGCCACAGTTTTAATAAGCGTTTACGCATCATTGGGTATTTCACCCGATTCGCGCTGTATAAATACCATGAATAGCTCGCCCCACGAGGGCAACCTCTAGGTTCATGATCGGGCAAATCAGGGCGGGTACGAGGGTAATCAGTCTGCTGCGTTTCCCATGTCACCAAACCATTTTTGACATAAATTTTCCAACTACATGAACCCGTACAGTTCACACCATGGGTTGATCGCACAACTTTATCATGCTGCCAACGGCTACGATAACCATCTTCCCAATCACGATTTACATCGAGATCTTGGCCGTGACCGCCTGAAAATGTGTCACCAAGCTGTTTAAAATAACGAAATCTGTCTAGAAACTTACTCATTCGGATTGCCTCCAAAGAGACGGCGATTAACGCCGTACATTGCTTAAAATGGATCTTTATTGATTGTTATTATTTGTGTTTACGTCCGTACACCAGCCACGTGATAAACACACAAGAGATATAGAACACAAAGAAAACTTTCATCGCATCAGCAGGTGAGCCTGTCAGAGTTAACGAGGTACCAAATGCTTTAGGAATAAAAAAGCCACCAATTGCACCAATCGCGGAGATAAAACCTAATGCTGCGGCACTTTCGGTCACCGCTTCTTTTTGTGCTTCTTGCTCTGTAGCACCTTGAGACATCACTCTGTCGACTGTTAACTTACGAAAAACAACTGCGATCATCTGGAAAGTCGAGCCACTGCCTAGTCCTGCGGTTAAGAACAACACCATGAACACACCATAGAATGCGGCGAATGAACCGCCTTGCCCCTGCTCAGGTAAAGTAAAAAACAGCAACCCAGAGAAAATCGACATCACCACAAAATTTACTACCGTCACTTTGACGCCACCAAAACGGTCAGACAGCATGCCGCCAACAGGACGTGCAAGTGCGCCGAGGAATGGGCCAAAGAATGCGAATTTTAAAATAATGACATCGGGGAATTGTGTTTTGGATAACATCGCAAACCCCGCAGAGAAGCCGATAAAAGAGCCGAATGTGGCTAGATATAAAAAGCTCAATATCCATAAGTGACCACGTTTTAAGACAGGAAGTTGCGCTTTAAGAGAGGCTTTATTTGTGGCTAAGTCATTCATTCCAAACCAAGCCATCACGGTAAAAAACAGTAAAAATGGCACCCAGATCCAAGCCGCATTTTCTAGCCACAATACGGAACCATCAGGTTGAACCGTGCCAGTTCCGCCCATAAAGGTGAATACGCCAACACCAACAATAAAGGGAGCGACCAACTGCATCACACTAACGCCTAAATTACCTAGGCCACCATTTAAACCGAGTGCGCCACCTTGGCGTGCTTTAGGAAAGAAAAAGCTAATATTTGCCATGCTTGAAGCAAAATTTGCCCCGGCAAAACCGCACAAAAGAGAGATAATGACAAAAGTTTGATATGACGTAGTCGGATTTTGCACCGCATAACCCAACCAAATACAGGGGATCACTAAAAAAACGGTACTAATAGCTGTCCAACGACGGCCACCAAAGATAGGAATAACAAACGAATATGGCACACGTAATAACGCACCTGAAACAGAAGGAAGTGCCGTTAATAAAAATAACTGGTCAGTCGTAAAATTAAATCCAACTTTATTTAAATTTACCGCGACTGCACTAAATAACATCCATACACAGAAAGCTAATAATAAACTCGGAATTGAAATCCAAAGATTCCGACTCGCTATTTTCTGTCCTGTCTGTTGCCAAAACTGTGTATCTTCAGGACGCCAATCCTGAATAACAGTATTGGATTGCTTTGTTGATAAATTTAAATTATCTCTTTGAGACATAAACCACCCCAATAAATATCATTCTCTGGGGGCAGTTTGTGGCGAATTAGCGACCATGAAGCTGATCTAAATCAAGAGACTTTCAGTTGGAATTTTAGCTATAACACAGCTCACCCCATAGAGAGGTATTAGGAGTATATCGATTTAATTCATTGAATATTAAATCTAAATAACAATTCAAAATAAGAGTAACCGTTCTTGTTTTTTCATTATTTATTCACTCAGCTATTTAGGGGTAATACCGAAGTAGCATATTTAATTAGACCTAATCCATTAACAATATAGCCACAAGGATAAATAGAGTGAATGACAAAATTTATTTATCAAAAAATTAACTCGAGTTGTTAAAACAAATAATGCGCTGGAGTCATCATTAATGGAAAATATCAATATCCCCATCGGTCAATCGACTATTTTGCTCATTGACGATCATCCTATGCTCAGAAATGGTATCAAGCAGCTCATCAGCTTAGAACCTACTCTTAAAGTCATTGGTGAAGCCGAAGATGGCGTAATGGGGATTAAAATTGCAGAAGAACACGATCCTGATCTTATCCTACTTGACCTTAATATGCCGGGAATGAATGGTTTCGAAACATTGAGTAATCTAAGAAAACGCGAACTTTCTGGTCGTATTATTTTGTTTACTGTATCAAATTATCGTGATGATTTAGTCAACGCCTTAAAACAAGGCGCTGATGGCTATTTACTCAAAGATATGGAACCTGAAAAATTTCTTATGGCACTTAAAGAAGCCGCCAGTGGAAAGATGGTGATTAGCCCAACACTCGCTTCGGTACTTGCCGAATCTCTCAGAGAGAGCCGTAATCACCATGACAATCATCCTCCCGTATTAACGCCAAGAGAATCTGCAATTCTAGATTTAATCGCACAAGGATTAGCCAATAAGATGATTGCCAATAAATTACAAATAACAGAAAGCACCGTCAAAGTGCACGTAAAACACCTACTCAAAAAATTAAATTTAAAATCACGCGTTGAAGCCGCAATTTGGGTATTGCAGCAAAAATAGTATTTGAGTAACCCTCCCACCATATTATTTCATTCAGTAATGGTGGGTAAAAACACCGTATTTTACGTCAGAGCATCTAGCCAAGGCTGTTGTTTAGGATATCGGCGTCTATAGCCATAAATCGCAACGGAAAGCTGAATTAAATCCGTAAATTTAGTCGGGTCAAGACCCGTTTGTTTTTTTATTTGCTGTAAGCGATAACTTAATGTATTTCGATGAATACCAAGCTGTAATGCGGTGCTACCAACTTCACCATTTTGCAATAAAAATAACTCTAAAGTTTCAATGAGTATTTCACCTGAGTCGTGTAACAAGATTTTTTTACAGATATTCAAGAAAAAATTAAACAAATAACTATTTTCTAATTCATTAAACAAACACAATGAAGCCATCTCTTTAAATAAAAAAACTTGTTTTTCTGGTAATGTCACACGCCCTACATCAATCACCGAGCGGGCAAAATGCACAGCATCCCGTACATGCTCTTCACTATCCGCTTGTACGCCAACACCAATGTAATACTGACTTAATTGGCTATCTAAGATGAAATGCAAACTAGGAATAAACGACTCTTGCTTGTATTGCTCTGAGGGAAAAAGCATCAATATTTCACGGCTATTAAGCAGCAAAACATCGCTATTTTCCATTGAAGAAAGCTCAGTAATAATAGAATCTAAAATTTCAGGACGATATTGAATCGCTTCGATGTTAATAATAACGGGGATGGTAGGTAATAAAAATGCAAACCCTGAATTATGTAATTTTAATAATGCGCTTCGCCCTTGAACAGGCGTATCACTCTCAATAAATTGGACAAATAACATATCTCGTAAGCGATGCTGCCAATTAATACTTCTGCGCTCAACTTCTTGTTGTATCAATAATTCTGCGGTAAGAATAGCAAGCTCCGCATAGCGTTGGATTACAACGGGATCGCCACTAACACCTATCACTAGCTCAACATTATCTGCCACAATTATAGGATGATTGATCCCCGGCGCTACATTGGAATAAGCGCGAGCTTCATTTTCGTTATAAATGGTGATCCGCTTGCCACAGCGAATGACTTCAACCGCCGCTTCATGTGTCTCACCAATACGCTTTTTCTCACCGGAGGCGATAATAACACCCTGACTATTAATTACATTGACGTTGTGATGGATAATTCCCATAGCACGCGTGACAATATCATTGGCTAATTTGTCCGTCAGTAGCATCTTATCGCCTCATCATTTAATGTTTCACTATCTTATTAGTATCCAACAATACCTTACTCGATAGCGCTTTACCTGATAAGACAGTACGTAATAGATTTTCTGCTGTATCAGATAAATACCGTGCTCCATTAGTCATCGCTTGTTCCAGTGTTATAGGCCCCGGACAAAGTGACCACATCGCAGTAATACCATGTTGATATAACAGGCGACTATCGTCACTGTATCCACCACATAATGCAATAGTGGGCACGCCGTAATGATTTGCCATACGTGCAACCCCCACAGGTGCTTTACCATTTGCACTCTGACTATCTAGCCGCCCTTCTCCGACAATCACTAAATCAGCCTGTTGAATATAGGACTCTGCACCAAGCAAATCTAAGACTAAATCGATCCCTTTTTCGAGTCGAGCAGACACAAACCATTTTAAGCCCGCACCGAGTCCACCAGCCGCACCACTGCCAGCCTCCAACGAAAAATCTTTCCCCGTTGTTTTGAACATCAATGCTGCAAAATGCGTCATACCCGCTTCGAGTTTATCTAACGTCGCTTTATCCGCCCCTTTTTGCGGACCATAAATGTAAGTGGCGCCATTGTCTCCTAACAATGGATTTTCGACATCACAAGAGACGCTAAATTCAACAGAATCTAATCGTGAGTCTAGTTCCTCGATGCTGATTTCCTTAATATTAATCAGATCTTCACCACAAATAGGATGAGTCATTACTTGCTGATCACGACCATAGAATTGAGCGCCTAAAGCTTGTGCAAAACCGACTCCACCATCATTAGTTGCACTTCCTCCTATTCCCATAATAATACGGGTACAACCAAGATTGAGTGCGTGTAAAACCATTTCACCCAAACCATAAGTTGATGCTTTTTCTACTTGGCGATGTTCACTTTTAACTAACTCTAAGCCGCAGCATTGAGCCATTTCAATAAATGCCGTTTTACCGTCTAAAACGAGGAGTCTAGCATCAACTAAACTACCATAAGGCCCAGTACAACTGAATGTATGAGGTATCACTCCAGATAAAATGAAGCTATGTTCTAGTGAATCAAGCAAACCTTCCCCACCGTCTGAAATAGGCAGCAACGTCACATCCAGATCCGTGGTAACACGCTTGAAACCCTCGGCAACAGCCTGGCAAGCTAACTGGGCTGAACAACTTCCTTTAAAGGAATCAAGTGCGATAACAATTTTCATGCAGACTTTCCTATTATAAATGGCAGTGAGATCTCTATTTAGTTTGCTCCGATGCAGATAAATCAGCCTGCTCATGCGTATTCATTCCACCCGTTTTTACGCGAAAGGCAAGCAGAGTCCCGACGACCAATAAACCAACACCAAACCATAAACCTGAGGTGGCAGTTCCAGTATAGTCTTCGAAAAAACCAAGAATAAACGGTCCAAGAAAACCACCAAACAGCCCTAAACAGTTCAATAAAGCTAAACTTCCGGCCAGCATACTTCCGCTCATATAGGTTGGAGGCAAAGAGAAAATAATCGATTGAACAACAAAGAACATCAGTGCGGTTAAACAAAAACCAATCATCCCGACAATCGGACCACCGAGTGCACCGATAGTTAAGCCCACGGCCATGATGGCATAACCTGAAATTAAAATACGCGATGACCGACGAGGTGTATTAGCTCTTCTTGCAATAAAAATACCGCCAATGGCTGCGGAAATCCAAGGAATGGCTGTTAATAAACCAATTTGTATTGGCGTTAATTTTCCATATTCACCAATAATAGTGGGTAAAAAATAACTCAAGCCATAAACCGAGAATTGGTGGGTAAAATAAATAGCCACAATCATCATGAAAGCTTTATTTTTAAACGCAGCTTTTAATGAAAACTTGCTATTATTCACACTAGTCGTATTTTTATCCTGCTCATGCTTATACTTAATATAATTCCTATCTTCATCATCTAACCATTTTGCATCCTCTGGCTTATTCGGTAAGACAAACCACACCACGAATGCTAAAACCACCGCAGGTAAGCCTTCAATAATGAACATCCATTGCCAACCATGGAAACCTAACATGCCATCCATACTCAGCAATAAGCCACTTAATGGCGCACCAATGATGTTAGCAAGACAGACACCGAGTAAAAATAACCCCGTCGCTTTAGCCCGCTCTTCTTGGCTAAACCAGTAAGTCATATACAAAATAACGCCTGGATATAGGCCAGCTTCAGCAGCACCAAGTAATAAACGTAGAATATAAAAAGAGGTAGGGCCGGTTACGAATGCCATCGCGGCAGAGAGTAAACCCCAAGTGATCATGATCCGCGTGATCCAAAAACGCGCACCTACTTTTTCCATGATCAAATTACTTGGGATCTCAAGAATCGAATAAGTCAGGAAGAAAAGCCCTGCACCAATACCAAATGCGGTGGCTGATAATCCTAAATCAATTGACATGGCGGTCTTTGCCATACCAATATTTGTACGGTCAATAAAGCTAATAATGTAAGCCAATATCAGTAGCGGCATTAAATTACGATATATTTTTGAATTTGTTTTTTTGCCCTGTACTGCATAATCTAACTTTGCATTTGTTGAAAACATAGCTAAGATCCTCATGTTGCAAGTAAAACAGGTATGGCTCTTCTTCATATGTGACCAATACCTGTTGTTATTACGTTAGCAACAGCCCGACGCCCCACGTCGGGCTTTTTGCTTTTCGTATTTTTTATTCTTTTTCAAACAACATTGATATTCCTTGTCCACCACCGATACACATCGTCACTAACCCTGTAGAGACCTGACGGCGTTCCATTTCATACATTAATTTGACCGGTAAAATTGCACCGCTTGCGCCCACAGGATGCCCTAATGCAATGGCACCTCCGTTAACATTCACTCGTGAACTGTCTAATGACAAATCATTCATTACTGCAATCGCTTGTGCGGCAAACGCTTCATTCAGCTCAATTAAATCAATATCGTTCACATTCATATTGAGTTTTTTCATCAAGCGATGAGTTGCAGGCGCAGGCCCAAATCCCATAATGGCAGCATCACAACCGGCAACAGACCAATCGACAATACGCATTCTTGGCTTCAATCCTCGTTTCTCAGCCTCTTCACGACGCATCATAACAAGCGCGGCTGCACCATCATTAATACCTGACGAATTCGCCGCCGTAATAACACCGTCTTGCTTAAAAGCCGGACGAAGTTTGGCGAATTTTTCTCTTGGTGTATCACGAGGGTGTTCATCTGTATCAAAAATGCGACTACCTTTGCGCCCCTCTTGAACTTCAAGAGGTAGAATTTGTTCCGTAAAATAACCTGCTTGAATTGCTTTTAACGCTTTTTGCTGGCTATCCCATGCAAAATCATCCATCGCTTCTCGTGTAATATTAAATTGTTCGGCGACATTTTCGGCGGTCATACCATTATGATAAGGGCCTTCAGGCCATGTCAGAATAGATGTTAAACCATCTTCAAGCACATCATTACCCATGCGGTAACCGTAACGCGCCTTGCGCAAATAATAAGGCAGCTGTGTCATATTTTCTGTACCACAAGCCACCACCACATTCGATTGCCCGGTTTGCAGTAACATCATGCCATCAGCCAGTGCCTGTAACCCTGAACCACACTGACGATTTACTGAATATGCCGTTGTTTCTTTTGGCAAACCTGCGCGTAATTGGCAAATACGTGCAATGAAACCGCTTTCTGCAATTTGCCCCACATTACCGACAATCACCTCATCAACATCCGCAGGGTCAATACCAGCTCTTTTGACCGCTTCACGGATCACTTCAGCGCCAAGATCATGTTGATGCGTATTCGCAAAACTGCCACCCATCGTACCAATCGCGGTTCTAACACCACTGACAATCACAATATCATTTGCTTGTTTCATAATTTCCTCCTAGAGCACCATTCCGCCGCCAACATTGATCACTTCACCATTGATATACCGCGCTCTTTCAGAAGCCAAAAACGCAACACATTGACCAACATCGCGAGGATCTCCGGCAAAACCTGCTGGAATTTTGCTGATCATGATGTCCCAGACTTTTTCAGGCACACCGCGCGTCATCACCGTATCAATGAATCCTGGGCAAATCGCATTCACAGTCACCCCTTTGCGAGCCAACTCACGGCAAGCCGTTTTGGTCAATCCAATAACACCGGCTTTAGATGCGGCATAGTTAGCTTGCCCGACATTACCAAGCCAACTTGCGGATGAAATATTGACAATACGGCCGCTACCTTGCTCTCGCATCAATTTGGCTGCTTCTTGCATGCAGTTAAATGTGCCTTTTAGATTAATATCGATGACCAAATCCCAATCATCATCGCTGAGCTTGTGTAGCATGCCATCACGGTTAATTCCTGCGTTGTTAACCAATACATCAATTCGCCCAAACTGTGCTTGGGTTTGTGCAAACAGCGCATTCACTTGGTCGCGCTTTGAAATATCACAAGGAATGAAAGTGACTGCATAACCTTTTAACTGTAATTCTTTAGCACTTTCGGCACCCGAAGATGTCGCTAAATCAGAAATAACCACTTTAGCGCCTTCCTCGGCCAATACCTCAGCAATAGAAAAACCAATTCCTCTTGCCGAACCTGTTACGATTGCAACTTTATCTTTAACTAACATGGATAAATTCCTCTTTTATATTAAAACTATAAATACGATGCGAGATTGAAGGTGCCTTCTTCAAATAATGAAGAGGACATCACTTTTAAATTTGGGGAAATTTCAGGTACAAAATCCATGTGTGCAAGAATGTCGCGCTCAAGATCAATACCCGGTGCAATTTCAACTAATACGGGTACTTTTTCACCTAATGTGAAAACGGCACGTTCAGTCACGAAATGCATTGTTTGGTTAATCTGCCGAGCAATATCAGCATTCCATGAAATCTGTCTGACATTACTGACGAGTTTTTTGATATCACCTTCACGCAATATAGTGAGTTGCCCATTTTCACAACGAATATCTAAACCTTTTGCGGTAAAGGTAGAGCAGAAAATAACGTGGCGTGCATTTTGGGTAATATCGATAAACCCGCCTGCTCCTGGGCAAATATTACCGAGAAGTGTGGCATTAACATGCCCATAGATGTCCATTTCACCTGCGCCCATATAAGTGACATCAACCCCTGTGCCGTTGTAGTACAACATTTGGTCTTGATGACTGATCATGGCGGACAAATTACGACCAATACCAAAATCAATTCCACCCGCTTGTACGCCTCCCCAAATACCTGACTCGACGGTAATATCAATACGTTGATTCACGTTCTCTTCTTGAATAATCGCGCCAATCACATCATTTGGAATTCCAGTTCCTAAATTAATTACGCAATTTTCAGTTAAATAGCGGCACGCAATGCGACCAATTAATTTTCGAATATCTAAGGGTAATGGTGCCACTTGCTGGGCGGGGGTACGGATATCTCCGCAAAGTGTTGGGTCAAAGAACCAGCTTGATGATTGACGATGATCTTCTTCGGGGTTATCACAGATAACAATATGATCAATAAAACTTGCCGGTACCGTCACACGCTTAGGATGCAATGTCCCGTCTTCAACACAATATTTAACCTGAGCAATCACCTTTGCACCAAATCGTTTAGCTGCCAGTACTGCATGCAAAACCTCCAACGACATAGCTTCCTCATCTGTCGTCAAATTGCCTTTTGAGTCTGCATGAGTTCCTCGAATAATAACAACGTCTAGCGGAATCTCGGGATACCATAACCATGGCTCACCTTTAAAATTGACTTTCTCGACCAAAGGAGGCAATGCCAGTGTCTTAGCATTCATTCTGCCACCTTCAAGATCAGGATCGATAAACGTGCCTAATCCCACCTTAGATAATCGTCCCGGTAGACCCGCAGCCATTGCGCCATACAAATGCACCATTTGCCCTTGAGGCAAACAATAAGCTTCAACTTGATTGTCATTAATCATTTGCATCCACCGAGGAGCTAACCCCCAATGCGAACCAATAATGCGTTTTACCATGCCTTGATGAGCAAAATGTTGATTGCCCCGAATACGATTACATTGCCCTGCGGCATGAACTAAAGTTAATTGTTTAGGCGAACCCTGAGATAAAAACCGCTGCTCAATAGCCGATAAAATAGATTCCGCTGCACTAGTTAATGTCATTCCAACCGTACAAACCGTATCACCGTCATTAATTAATTCAGCGGCATCATATTTAGATATAAATTTATTTTTCATTATAAAACCCCATCCAAAGGCTAATTATTTCATAGCCTTTTAATTGGTATAATTAAGTTAACATTAGTTATTTAAAGTGTAATATTAGTTATTTAAATCGTAATATCTTTTTTTCAAATCTTTTTTACTTATTTTACCATTCCATGTTCGAGGAAAGTCTCGAGTAAACATAATTCTGACCGGTACTTTATAGGTTGGCACTCTATCTTTTAGCCATTCAATAATTTCTTTGCTTGTTAAACAAAACTGACTTTCCGGAATAATAAACGCAATCGGCTCTTCACCATAAATTGCACTTTCTATTGGAATAACGGCAACTTCATTAACACCGGGGTAATTTGAAATTAAGTCTTCAATTTCTATTGAATATATTTTCTCACCACCACGGTTAATCATATCTTTAATACGGTCTTGTATATAAAGATAACCATCATCATCCACATAACCAATATCACCCGTAAAAAACCAACCCGCTTTAAATGCAGTCTCATTGGCGGGGCTATCAGGCCAATATCGGTTAATAACAACATCCCCTTTAACCCAGATATTGCCAGTACTATTTGCCGGTTTATCTTCACCGATATCATTACGGATAGCTATTTTTAGTCCCGGTACTGGTAAACCTGAACTGGCTTTTTTATTTCCTGAACGGATATCATCTAAATATACTGTCGCAGGTGATGATGTTTCAGTTAATCCATAAATAGAATGAATTGATGTTTCTGAAAATATATATGAAAGCTCTTTTATTGTACCTTCATTTAAATGTCCAGCACCACAAGCAATCATACGTAAAGAATGAAATCGTTCTAAATTAATACTTTTATTTTCTTTTATTTTTTTAATTAACAATATAAATACGGTTGGTGAACCATGTAAAAAAGTAATTTTTTCTTTTGCAATAGTAGAAATAATATCTTTAGCATTAAATTTTCGATGTAAATAAACCGTTCCACCTATATGAATAAAAAGTGCTAATATGGCTGATAACCCCGTTATATGATAAATAGGAACTGAAAGTATCGTTTTGTCTATTGCAGATAATTTTAATGTTTCTTGATAAGCATATATCGCTGAAAGTATATTTTTATGCGTTATCACTGCACCTTTCGGTGTACCTGTTGTGCCCGAGGTAAAAATAATAACTGCTGGGTCATCTTCATTAACATGATTTGTAAATTCAATTTCATCCGACAATATTAATGATTGCCATTGAGAAAGACTTATTCCCCGAGTATTAAACTGAGATAACCAAGGCTGGCAGCTGTCATCCCAAAAAATTGCATCAGCATTTATGCAAGATAAATGACCTTTCCCTTCAAACTCTTTCATTTTAGTACTGAGTGGAATCACTTGAATACCGAGCCCAACCGCAGCATAAAACAACTGACAAAATTCAATGGTATTCCCCCAACCCAATACGATGCGGTCTCCCTTTTGTAATCGCAATGTTGAACTCAACCAGCGCATTGTTTGATTTACTTTTTTCAATAATTGGTCATAACGCCAACTTTGATCTTCAAAAACAATCGCAATCGCATCTGGCTGCAATTTTGCTCTATTTAATAAGCTTTGATAAATATTTGAATTTGGCTGTAGCACAGGCACTCTCCAACACTGCTGATACCACTCATATGCTTTCAATGTATAAAATGAAGTCGATGAAATAAGTGCCAACGTTCACAAATCATTCACATTGTTTGTTTATTTGAATTAGCTATATGCACAACTCTATTGTTAAAATTTCCTCGATAAAAACGCTTTTTTTTATTTATATTCATCATGACCTAAATTATTTACCTTTAGTTACTCCCTAATAGCCACATTTGACTTTGTTCTGCACTATAGTACTTGTGCGCATTAACAACCCATCACTTAAATATAAGGGGAATGAAAATCAGTGGCTAATTTATCTCCTCTTGCTAAAGTACCAAGAGCGGTATTATTTACCGAATAAGGTGTTTCATCTCACATTTGCAAATTTAAGGGAATCCTCATGGCAGACTCAACATATGTTCCACCCAAAGTGTGGAAGTGGGATCAAAGCAGTGGTGGTAAATTTGCCAATATTAACCGCCCAATTTCTGGCGCTACCCATGAAAAAGCGTTACCCATTGGTAAGCATCCACTCCAACTTTATTCTCTCGGCACACCGAACGGGCAAAAAGTCACTATCATGCTTGAAGAGCTGCTAGCCCTTGGTATTAAAGAAGCAGAGTACGATGCATGGCTAATTAATATTGGTGAAGGAGACCAGTTTGGTTCTGGATTTGTCGATATTAATCCTAATTCAAAGATACCTGCGCTCGTGGATAGAAGTGGAACGAAACCCATCAGCATATTTGAATCTGGCGCGATCCTCACCTACTTAGCTGAGAAATTTTCGGTTCTTTTACCCACCGCACAACCAGAGCGAGCCGAAACATTATCATGGCTATTTTGGCAAATGGGTTCAGCCCCATTTGTTGGCGGCGGTTTTGGTCATTTTTATGCTTATGCCCCAGAAAAATACGAATATCCCATCAACCGCTTTGCCATGGAAGCCAAGCGCCAGCTAGATGTCCTAGATCGCCGTTTAGCCACACACAAATATATCGCAGGTGAAAATTATACTATTGCCGATATTGCAATTTGGCCATGGTACGGGGCATTAGTAAAAGGTTGGCTATATAATGCTGCTGAATTTTTATCTGTCCATGAATACAAAAATGTTATTCGCTGGGCTGATGAAGTTTATGCTCGTCCTGCGGTACAACGGGGTCGTAAAGTGAATAACTCTGAGTATATTAGAGAACGTCATGATGCTAGTGATATTGTTTAATTGATTATTTCAATAAAATATCTTGTATAGGCTGGGGTTTAGCCTCAGCCTATCAGCTATATTCAAACTATATTATTCGATAATGATGTTTATCTAAGCCGTACTTTTTCATACGTAAATACAATTTCTTACGCGGCATTTGCAAGTACTCTGATACATCATTAATACGTCCTTGATGAATATTCAACGCTTCCGTAATAATTTGCCGCTCATAATTTTCAATCTGCTGATCCAATGCTGTCGGTGTAACAGAAGCTAATAACGGATTTGCAGTTTCTCCCATCGGCATGATCCCGACTGCATAAAGTTCCGCAGCATTCGCCAACTCCCCAACATTTCCTGGCCAATGACGGCGCGTTAGTTTTTTAATAAAAGACTCATCCAATATTGAAAAAGAATGATTTAAGCGCGTACAGGCTAACTCCAGATAATAATGAAAAAGAGGGGAAATATCGGCTTTGCGTTGTGATAGCGGTAAACAAACAACTTGGGTCATTGAAAATAGATAATAAAGCTCTGCGACCAATTTTTGCTGTTTGGTCAACATAATCAGAGGGGTTTCTGAAATACCCACTAAACGAAATGAACGATGTTCCTGCTGAATATGCTGTACTAAATATCGTTGCTGGCTTAATGGCATAAATTCAATATTTTTAAGCACTAATGTACCATCAGCGACTTCACTCAACCATGTATCAAGAGGAACATCTTGCTCATTGATTAATGTTTTGATCACTAATGGTGACTGCTTATTATTACTAATTTGGTGCAAATAACGGGATAAATACGTTCTTCCACTGCCAAACTCACCTTGAAAAAATACCGCAGCATGCGTTTCAGCAAGACTCTGTAATTGCAGGCTCACTTGTTGCGTCCATTCACTTTGCCCGACAAAATTCAACGTAAGCTGCTTTTTCCCCCAATGCCGTTGCTTCACACGTTGCTTACGCGCGGTTAAGGCTTTTTCAACTTGCAATAGAAGATACTCAGGATTAATTGGCTTTTGTAAGAAATCCCATGCGCCCAATTTAACGGCCTCAACAGCCATCGGGACATCACCATGCCCAGTAATCAGCACAACGGGTAAATATTTATCTTTTTCAAGAAATAATGCCATCAAATCAATACCCGAACAGTCGGGCATACACACATCGCTTAAGACAATACCACACCAATCACGATGAACTAATTCTTTAGCAATCAATGGATTATCACAACTAAAAACCCGATACCCTGCTTGTGATAATAATAAGCAGTAAGCTTCAAGTACATCTTTATCGTCATCAATTAACAATATATCGTAGTTGTCATCAAGCATGTTTACTGACCTTCTTAAAGCTTAAAATTGCACATCCGTTTTGAGTGAGCGTCGATGCTATACGCAACTGCCCCCCTAACTGCTGCATAATCGAATGACTAATAGATAAACCAACACCAAGCCCGATTTCTTTACTTGTGGTAAATGGCTTCATCAACGAATCTGCAAGTTCTAGCGGCCAACCACTTCCATTATCAACAATATATAACGTGAGCTCGTCATCTGTTTCAGTGTAATCGACGGAAATCACCGCTTTGGTTGGACTGGCATCTAAGGCATTCGCTAATAAATTCACGAGGACTTGTTGAATTCCGATTTCATCACCAAATACCCGCGGCAAAGCATCAGGGTACAATAAGCTAACGTCACGCGTTTTGTGTTGTAATAGCAAAACATCCCAAGCACTTTGAATACTTTGATTTAAGCAAATAGGTTGAAGCTGTTCATCGCTATCACGTTTGCGCGCAAATTGGCGTAGTGCACGAATGATCCCATCCATACGAGTCACCAGTTTTTCAGATTTATTCAATGCCTGTTGTGCTGTGTCAATTTCTTCAGATATCAACGCTTTTTTAGCCATATAGAGGTGCATTGACAGTGCATTCAGTGGTTGGTTTATTTCATGAGCAAGTGTTGTCATTGTCTGACCCACTACTGCTAATTTAGCGGTTTGAATTAACTCATTTTGTGTCGTTCTTAAATTTTCTTCAATCGCTTTACGGTCTTTAATCTCTTGTTCAAGCTGATTTTTTTGCTGATTAATTTGCTCAATTGTCCGTTGTAACAACATCGCGATACGACCCAATTCGTCTCGCCCACCCACCGGAATTGGCGTCGTCAAATCACCAAAACTAATTTTTGCAACTGCTTGATTTAAAGTATTAAAACGTTTTACTAACCGAGATTGAATAAAAAAGTAATTAAATAGCACCGCTAGAAGTAAAGCAAGAACGGCGGTAATAATAATAATGGTACCACTCAGCGACATAATATCCGTTAAGTGATGATTTAGTGTTTGTAGCTGTGAATGGCTATTTCCTAATTGCAATTCCAGTTGTGAACGGAATCGAGCTAAAATTCGCTCTTTTTCAGTCGTCATCGCAGCAAGCTTGGTTTTCGCTTGTTGATAATTTTGCAGCACACTTAGCATTTTACTATCAGATAAACCAATATCTAACAGCTCATCAATCGTTTGGCGTAACGTAACTGCACTTGGGTAAAGGTCAAATACTGCTTCATTTGCGTCGAAATTAGCCTTTAAGTAGCGTAAATAGCGAACATAGCTCTCATTTTCATCCATATCAGCCAGTTCTGATCCATTTTGTAAATTTTTCAAACGCCCTGAAAGTACGCTACTAATTTGTTCCTCCAATCTCGACAACATATAAATGAGCTGTAACTCCCCTTGAACATTACGCAACCTACCCTGTAGGGCGACCGTTTGATTTGGTTCTTGCTCAATTTTATCCAGTAAAGAGCCTTGCTGAAGACTAATATCTTGGGATAGCGAACTTAATTCCGTATTAAAATCATCATGCAACCAGTTAATTCGCGATGAAAGGGTATTCACCTGCTCATTAGCTAGAAATAATGTATACAAGGCCTTATCTAACCGATGCAATAAATCTTGGCTTTGCGAAACAATATCCGCAATTTGTTGATGATCGCGCCCAGTTAGATTTTGATTAATCGCAGTAACTTGCGTTAAATGAGTGGTTATCTGATTGCGTAATTGCAGCCGAGTCGCCGTATTAGGTGCTTTTAAAAACTCGTTTAATTCATCGACTAAGGTATTTAGTTGTCCTTCAATTAAGAAAGAGGATTGGATACGCGGAAAATAGTCACCAAGGGCATAACGAATTTGCTGGTTTTGCGCTTTCCATGCATACAGGCTGACACAACTCACAATTAGCGTCATTAAAGTCCCTGCAACAAATGCGGCTCGCAAAATTGAGCTAATACTAAACAAACCAATGTAATTAATAATCCGTTGTTTCATTTGATCATTTCCAAGTAAGCGATCGCTTTACGCTGCTGTTCTTGGAAGAAACTTTGCCAACGCATATATTCTTCTTCAGCTTTACGACTGTCTTCAAACCGTGAGTAATATGCAGGATCGATACTTTCTTGAGCACTAACAGGCATAGCGGTTAATAATTGGCGCACTTCCGGTAGCGTTTTTTTTAATTTAGCCTCTGCCATATACACGGCTCGCCATGCATCTTTCGATTCAGTTAAACGAAAAGTAATCGCCATATCAAAAAGTTGTTGTATTAATTTCTGACGCTTCAAGACGAGATGCTCATCTAGCGGTATGGGAGAATTTAATAACTGGCTCTGTTGTGCTTCTCGAGGATGCCCTTTGGGAAGCGGAGTCACCGGATACTTTCCGGTGTTGGTATCCGCTAATACCCGCTGCCCTTGTTCACTGAGTAAAAATGAAATAAATTGCCGTGCTTTTTCTTTATTTAAACTATAACGCGTAATAGCAATAAATGTCGGTGATGTTCCCGAATCCGGCAAATAATGAAACTCTAAATCAGCATTACCTAAAAGCAAATTGGCATAATTATCAATAATAGGTGCAGCGCCCCCTAGACCTGTTTTAATTTTATCCGCAACACCAAAGCTTCGTGATGAAACTGTCGCTAAATTACCTGAAATACTGAGTAAAATTCGCCAACCTTCATCCCATCCGCGCTGCTGTAGCAGCGATTCAATCATAAGATGATACGTATCTGAACGGGATGGGCTGCTCATCAGTAACATGCCTTGATAGCGACTATCAGCAAGTTCATCCCACGTTTTAGGAATAGGTAACTGATTCTCTCGCATCCAATTTCGATTCACTAAAATACCGTAACCAGAAAAAGCAACTGCCGCGACGGTTTCTTTTAATGATGAGGGCACAATACGTTGAGAAAACTCAGGTATCCCCTGCAACGCAGCTAAGCGCTCATGCTGTTGTAAATGCTGCATTAACATAGGAGAAGAGGTGAGAACTAAATCGACATTCTCGAGTGCTTGGGTATCTAATAAACGTTCTAAAGATGCGCTTGTACGATTTATGGTACGAATAGGAACCGCTTCAGGCTGCACCTTCCAACTGTTCATAATATAAGTTGTAGCCTCGGGGGAAAATGTCGTTGCCACTACTAATTCATCATTTTTCGCTATAGTTGCATGGCCCAGTTGGCCAAAACTAACGCCAATAATAACCAGCATGATGGACGTAATAACAGTCTGGAGCCGCTTTATTTTTATCATCGATTTCTCTCTCCTGCTGACAGATGTGATTCACATCAAAAAAGTGACAATCTTTTTATTTTGTCCAAAAGTCTATTTGGGGCAAATCTTACCCTTTTCAGGATAGAGACAAATTTAAGTTAAATAACCAGCCCATAAACAATGGATTATTTATTTTTATTCTTAAGGTCATTAGTGATAAATACCTCCGCTGCGCGACTAAAAGTCTGCCAAACTTTCAACAAAACAAAATCAGCCCACTAATCACCAAACCTTTAATCTCACTCTTCAATCATTAAAGCAACCATTAAATCGTCATAAATAAAAAATCATTTATAGCCTTGATTGTTATGAGTCAATTTGACCGTTACCTTTCCAAAATTGAGTCAAAAGTGACACAAAAACAGGATGTTGAGATATTTTTTAAAGCAGAACATGATGGCCTCGTCAGAAAAAAAAACGACAAAAAACTCAACGATTTTATTTTTATATCTATTTCACAGGTGAATCTATGCTGTCATTTTTAAAACCAGCTGTGGCAAAAAAACAAGTTCCAGCAGGACAAGTTCCAGCAACTTACAAACGTTACCGCGTTCAAGCACTTCTCAGCGTATTTCTCGGCTACCTAGCCTATTATATTGTGCGTAATAACTTCACACTTTCGACTCCTTACTTAAAAGAAAATTTAGATTTAAGTACAACACAAATTGGCTTATTAACTAGTTGCATGCTTATTGCATATGGCATCAGTAAAGGGATCATGAGTACCCTTGCAGATAAAGCCAGCCCGAAAGCTTTCATGGCCTTCGGTTTGATCCTCTGTGCCGTCGTAAACTTTGGTATGGGTTTCAGTAACGCTTTCTGGTTATTTGCCGGATTTGTAGTACTTAATGGTTTATTCCAAGGAATGGGCGTTGGCCCTTCATTTATTACTATCGCCAACTGGTTCCCACGCAGAGAACGTGGCCGTATCGGTGCATTTTGGAATATTTCACATAATGTTGGCGGTGGTATTGTAGCCCCTATCGTTGGCGCTGCTTTTGCCGTACTTGGGACTGCTCATTGGCAAAGTGCCAGCTACATGGTTCCTGCTGTTATTGCAATTTTATTCGCCATCATTGTCTTAGTGCTCGGTAAAGGCTCCCCTGTTCAAGAAGGTTTACCCGCTCTTGACCAAATGATGCCTGAAGAAAAAGTGGTGTTAACCACCGCTCAGCAGGAGCAATCACCCGAGAACATGACCGCATTTCAGATTTTTTGTACTTATGTATTAAAAAATAAAAATGCTTGGTATATCTCATTCGTTGACGTTTTCGTCTATATGGTTCGTTTTGGCGTGATTAGCTGGTTACCCATTTATTTGCTAACAGAAAAGAACTTCTCTAAAGATCAAATGAGTGTGGCATTTTTATTCTTCGAATGGGCCGCTATTCCTTCGACTTTACTTGCAGGTTGGTTAACAGATAAGTTGTTCAAAGGTCGTAGAATGCCATTAGCTATTATGTGTATGGTATTGATCTTCTTCTGCTTAATTGGTTACTGGCAGAGCCAGTCTCTTGCGATGGTTACTTTCTTCGCTGCCGTTGTCGGTTGTCTAATATACGTGCCACAATTCCTAGCATCCGTACAAACAATGGAGATCGTTCCGAGCTTTGCTGTCGGTTCAGCCGTTGGCCTACGTGGTTTCTTAAGTTACATTCTCGGTGCAACACTCGGAACAAGTTTATTCGGATTCATTGTCGACCGTATGGGGTGGCATGCAGGTTTCTATCTGTTACTAGGTGGTATTGTTTGTTGCATTGTCTTCTGCATTTTATCTCACTTCGGGGCATTAGAACTCGAACGTAATCGCCAAGAAAAAATGCCAAGTGAAGCTCAACTTGCCAATGCGTAATAGCAATATAAATTAAATCGATAGTTTATAAATAGCAAAAAACCCGCCTTCTATTCATTGCGGGTTTTATTTTATTTAACAAATAAATTATTCTCGATGATATCGCTGTTGAACCCATTGGGCACATAGCATTAATGTCAGACTTATCAAAACAGCCAGACAAGCCATCGCCATTCCACTGCCAATGGACCCTTGCTCAAATTGTCGCCAAACAAAAATAGACACGGTTTGCATTCCAGCAGGCGCTAATAATAACGAAGACACTAATTCACGGGATGCTACTGCGAAAACAAGCATCATCGCTGCAATTAAACTCGGGAAAACCAATGGAAATAAAATTAATCGTAATGTGGTTATCGCTCCAGCGCCATGAACCCTAGCTGCATCAGCTAAACTACCGCCAATTTGGGTCAACGCAGCACTGCAATAACGAACAGGATAAGGCAATAATAAACAACTATAGGCGAGCACTAAAATACCCCATGTGTGATAAGGCGTCACTGGCCAAAAAGGCTGATTCCATGCCAATATCAAACCCACGGCAATAACAATACCGGGGATAGCAATAGGTAATAAAGAGAGCGCATCAATAATAACAGCGCCACGTATTCGCTGTGAAACTACCAACCATGCAGATAAAAAGCCGAGTAACCCCGTTAAGATTGCCGTTGCTGTTGCCAATGAAATACTGGTAAATAATGCGTCTAATGCTTCCGCTTGAGTATCTATTAGCCCCGAAAAATGCCGCCAGGTTAAGTTATCAAATGAAAGTCCACCCGACACCGTAGAAGAAAAAGCAGTACCAAACATGGCTAATAACGGCATTCCCACTGCAAAAAAAGTGACAAAAGCAAACAACCCCATTACAGGCCAACGCCAAACACCAAGGGAACGAGTCACCAATACCGCCGCCTTACCTGTTGTTGTCGCGACATTGCGCCCTGAAACCAACGTGCGTTGTAGCGTATAAGCAAAAATGGCCACGCTTACCAATAATAGTGACAAAGAAGCTGCGCCCGGTAAATCAATAGGCCAATCAGCTAGTCGCTGTTCGATATCTGTCGTCAGTACCCGTATGCCATTAGGCGAACCAATTGCCGCAGGTATACCATATTCTTCAATAGCTAACGTGAAAATCAATAATAATCCAGCCGCCATTGATGGTAATGATAATGGTATGGTGACTTTAAAGAAGGCTTGCCAAGCCGAAGCGCCATGTACACGTGCTACATCAGCTAGGCGATTACCATTAGCTGCCATGCTGCGAGATACCGCAAAATAAAGCACAGGAAATAAATTTAGCGCCATAATACACATCATGCCGCCCAATGAAAAAATGGCACTCCCGGGGCTGACACCAAATAATTGTTGTGAATAACCATTCGGTTGCAAGGTTAGCATCCATGAAAGCCCTGCAATATAAGGCGGGATCAAAAATGGAATTAAAAATAATAGATCCCAGCCCCGTGCGAATGGAAGATTAAATAAACCTCTTAATGCCCCTAATGGAATAGCAATAGCCCCACTAATCACCGCAACACCAATGCCTAAAAATAAGGTGTTCTGCAATAACAACGGCAGTTCCGGTTCATTAAACAAATCAATAATAGGTTCAAACGGTCGACTAAATACCCCCTGACTTAACAGGGGAAAAAACGCTTGAAGAACAATAAAGCACAGCGGGATCACCACTAAAATAATTAATGCGGTGACCACAACCAAAGGCAAAAAACGAATTTTTCTCATCAATACATATCTTAATAAAAAAGAAACTTAACGAAACAGTGCGCTAAAGCGAGATAAAACATCGCTACGTTCAGCGCTATTTGCAGTAGGTTCCGGTAATAATGTCAGCGCTGAAAAATCAGGTCGTTTGCCTGCTATATCGGTTCTCGCTGGCATTAACCATGCATTCGCAACAATAGTTTGCCCTTCTGGTGATAATACGTAATCAATAAAGGCTTTGGCGTCATCCGGTTGCTTACTGCTTTTTAAAATCATCATTGGACGCGGGGCAATCGCCGTTCCACTAGTTGGAAAAATCACTTCGATAGACTCGCCGTTAGCAATACTGCCATAAGCCACATAATCCACCGCACCGAATACGGCCGCTTTTGCGCCTTGTAGTACAGGTGTCAATGCTTGGGCATTCGGTCCAGAAATCACCATACCATTGGCTTTTAATTCAGAAAAAAGTGCCCATGCGGCATCTTGTTTGGCATTTTGTAGCCCTAAGACTAAATCCAGTGAGGCACCGGAAAGCGCAGGATCGGGCATCGTCACTTTATCTTTAAACGCTGGCTGAGCAAGGTCGCTCCAATCAGTCGGCTTTGGTGTGCCACTTTTGCTATTCCACACAATACCTAATGCTGAAATACCTTGCGCGACATAATAGGGCGTTTTAAAACGTTCAGGCACCTGAGTCGCATTAGCACTTTCATAAGGCAGTAACCAGCCTTTTTGTTGTAGATCGACAGCAGTATCCCAAGAGGCTGAAATCAGCACATCAGCCCGTGGATTAGCTTGTTCCGCTTCTAAACGTGCCATCACCTTACCGGTAGTAGCTTGAAAAATATCGACTTTGGTACCCGTTTGTTTTTCGAAACCTGCGGCAAGTTGTTTCGCCATCGCCCCAGGACCTGCGGTATAAACTGTAATTGCTTGAGAAGATACCGAAAACATCGCACAGGAAAGCCCAATACTCATCGCTACACCTTTTAGTGAAAAACCAGCCAACGAACTATTTTTGAATGTTGAAAATACGTTTTTTTGAGTTAACTTTTGCATCACAGAACCTCTTTTCATAATGTTGTCAGGCTTTCAATTGTTCCATTTTGCATATGCGCAATTTGGTGAGCCAGTGTGGTTGCTTCTTTTGGATCATGGGTGACATAAATCGCGGTAATTTCTAATGTTCTCAATAGCTGAGCCATTTCTTCGCACAGTGATTGGCGTAATGCGATATCGAGATTGGAAAGCGGTTCGTCAAACAACAAAATTTCAGGCTCTGCAATAATGGCACGGGCTAAAGCAACCCGTTGTTGCTGACCACCAGACAAATCTGCGGGTTTTCGTTTTGCAAAATCAATTAACCCTACCCGCTCTAACGCGACATCTACACGTTCCTGTACCACATGACGCGCAACACCT
The DNA here is from genome assembly GCF_051129765.1 of Providencia sp. Je.9.19. Classification (NCBI taxonomy): domain Bacteria; kingdom Pseudomonadati; phylum Pseudomonadota; class Gammaproteobacteria; order Enterobacterales; family Morganellaceae; genus Providencia; species Providencia sp. Je.9.19. Next base: position 219,650 of record NZ_JBCPSS010000002.1, on the reverse strand, counting down.
CGCATCCGCAAAGGAAAGGCAACATTTTGGAAAACGGTCATATGAGGCCACAGTGCATAATCTTGGAATACCATACCCAGATTACGTTGTTCAGGGGGCGTCAGATGGTGAGCATTGGCGACAAGCCTATCTGCGAAATAAATTGCACCATCAGTCGGTTGTAATAAACCCGCCAGCAATTTGAGTAATGTACTTTTACCGCAACCCGATGGTCCCAATAACGCTAAAACGGTGCCTTTAGTCACCGTTAAATCGATACCTTTGAGCACATATTGATTGGCGAAAGCTTGAGATAGATTTTGAATTGAAATCATAGAGGTATTGCCCGTTAACGTTGCATTAGGCAAAACATCACGACTCTCATTCGATGAAAAGAGAGTAGATCGCATAATAAATTGTATCCTCTTTGGGATTTAATCGTTATAGACGATGCTACGAAAGAAATACGTCAACTTGATGACAGTTTTATGATTGAAAGATGACAGACTAGTGTAAGTTGACTCGCGAGTGAGTCGATGACGCCATATAAATTCCCCCCTCGGCTCTACTACACTAAGTGACGCTTAATACACTGATAATAAAATGAAAATAAAACTCACCTCTCGCATTTACTGAGATTATTCCCTACGAATAATGTTAGATTTTTTTGTTCTAACTCATTTAAATCATTTATTTGACATTCCTCACATTTCATATTAATTTGGCGGTATAGACGTCTAAACATCCATTTTGTCTTAGTGATGTTTCTAGTTCATCAAAGGTATAAGAAGATTGTGATAACACTGAAAAATGTCAGCAAAATATATAGCCAGAGCAAAAAGCAAACTATTGCTGTTGATAATATTAATCTCAATATTGCAGCAGGTGATATTTTTGGCATTATTGGCTATAGCGGCGCAGGAAAAAGTAGCCTAATACGCTTATTGAATCGCTTAGAAGAAACAACTGATGGTGAAATTATTGTTGGTCAGCATAATATTACACACAGCGATGAAACATCGATTCTAAAAATTCGTCACTCTATTGGCATGATATTTCAGCACTTTAATTTATTATGGTCACGAACCGTCAGAGAAAATATTGAATTCCCATTACAAATTTCAGGGTTCAATAAAAAGAAACGCAAAGCACGGGTCGAAGAGTTGATGGACTTAGTAGGTTTAACGGAAAAAGCCGATGAATATCCATCCAGACTCAGCGGCGGCCAAAAACAACGCGTCGGTATTGCGAGAGCATTGGCAAATAATCCAAGTGTATTACTGTGCGATGAAGCAACATCCGCATTAGATCCAAAAACAACACAAAACATTCTTGCGTTATTGGCACGTATTAATCGTGAACTCAATATAACGATTGTTCTGATTACACATGAAATGCAAGTCGTTCGAAGCATTTGCAATAAAGTTGCCGTAATAGATAAAGGCAAAATTGTGGAGGAAGGATTAGTCACTTCTGTATTTCATAATCCACAACATACGATTACACGCCAATTTCTTTCACAAAGTGAAATAGCGACAGATACTCAGGATGATTTGCAAATTAATTTAAAGCAAGGCGCTATTATCAGAGTCGTATTAGATGACGATAAAAACAGTGATTATTTGCTTTATGACTTAATTTCAAAATTTAATGAACCTATTAAATTAATTAAAGGTGTCTTTAACAAAGGCAGTGGATTTTTATACTTACAATTCAAACTGGATACAGAAATATTATTTGATGCAGTTAAGTATCTTCAAAATGAAAAAAATGTAGTGGTTGAGGTAATTTAAAATGGACGAAATACAGCATTGGACTAGCATTTATTTACCTAATTTAAAAATCAATGTACTTGGCGTAGAAACAGTCAATACATTATATATGACCATAATGTCAGGAGCGCTATCATGTATTTTGGGTATTCTTATTGGTATTTTTCTATTTTTAACAGCCAAAGACGGTGAAAAAGAAAATATTCCCGTTTATCGCATTTTATCATTTGTGGTAAATATCTTTCGGGCCGTTCCCTTTATTATTTTAATTATTTTATTATTTCCATTTACTAAGTGGTTAATTGGCACCATTCTCGGTGTCAATGCTGCTTTACCCGCATTGGTGATCTCAGCAAGCGCATTCTATGCGCGGTTAGTTGAAATCGCATTACGGGAAGTTGATAAAGGCGTGATAGAAGCTAGCCAATCGATGGGCTCAAAACTACACACTTTAATCTTTAATGTCCTGATACCTGAATCATCACCCGCATTAATATCCGGTTTAACTGTAACCTTAATTTCATTAGTCGGGGGGACTGCGATTGCAGGGGCAATAGGTGCAGGTGGTTTAGGCAACTTAGCTTATTTAGAAGGTTTTCAGCGTAGTCATATGGATGTGGTTTGGGCGGCAACTTTAGTTATCCTAGCTATTGTCCTTTGTATTCAAGTGATAGGAGACACCTTAGTCCGGTGCATTGATAAACGTTAATCAGATTAAGTGGCAAGTAAAATAAATAATTTTTAATTCGAATAAAATGGCAATATAGGAAATAATAAAATGAAAAATTTAGCGATATTTAAGCGCCTAGGGGCACTGCTTTTTATCAGTTTAGCGCTAACAGCATGCCAGCCCGATCAAAAAGAAAAAAGTAATAAACTTATTATTGGCGCATCTTCAACGCCTCATGCTGAAATATTAGAATTCATTAAACCTCAATTAGAAAAAGAGGGAATAATATTAGACGTGCGTGTTTTTAATGATTACATCATTCCAAACCAAGCCTTAGCTGAAAAAGAATTAGATGCGAATTTTTTTCAACATGTTCCTTATTTAAATAAAACTTTGGCAGACCATCCAGACTGGAAATTAGTTTCTGCGGGCGCAGTACATATGCATCCCTATCGCTTTTTCTCACAAAAATATAAAAGCCTACAAGATTTACCCAAGGGTGCAAAAGTCATGAGCAGTAATAATATTGCTCAGCATGGCCATATATTAAAACTGTATCAAGATGAAGGTTTAATAAAAATTCGTAGTGGTATAGATCCTGATGATGCGACTATTGACGATATTGTCGAAAACCCGCGTAATTTGCAGTTCTTATTTACCTACGATGCCCCATTGATGCCTCAGATTTATAAAAATGGCGAAGCTGACGTTGCCTCTATTGACGGACACTTTGCTCTCAATGCAGGTCTTGATCTAAGCAAAGATGTTATTTACACCGAGCCAGCAGCAAACAGCAAATTTGCTAACGTTGTGGTGGTTCGTGAAGACAATAAAGATGATCCTCGTATTGCTAAATTAATGGCCGCATTAAAAACAGCAGAAACCAAAAAGTATATTTTAGATAATTTTAAAGGCGAAGCGGTTCCCGTACCTTAATTAAAGAAATACAAACAAGGAAGGCGATCGCAGCCTTCCTTGTTTTTAATCTAAAAATAAATCGTTAAGCCTGCTGCCTTGTTGCCGCCAATACGATTTCACGAATACAAACATTCTGTGGTTGCAAATAAGCAAAACGAATAGTATTAGCAATATCTTCAGCCGAAAGTACAGTACCGCCCATATCCTGTTTCCACGCTTGATATCCTGTTTTTATATTTTCATCCGTTGTATGACTCAACAATTCCGTTTCCACGGCGCCTGGTGCAATAGTGATAACACGAACACCATGTGGTGACAGCTCTTCACGTAAATTCTCAGAAATACCATGCACCGCAAATTTGGTGCCGACATACACCACATGGTTCGGGAATGTCTTACGACCCGCCACAGAACTAATATTAATAATAGTACCCTGCTTACGCGAGATCATGCCCTCAGTCACCGCATGAACACCATTTAAAACACCTTTGATATTCACATTCAACATTTGGTCCCATTCTTCTGGACTCTGGGTTTCAATATTGCCCAACAGCATAACACCCGCATTATTAATTAATGCATCAACGGGGCCAAAACGCTCTTCCGCTTCTTTAACCGCCGAAATAAAAGCAGTACGATCAGTCACATCGACCGATTTACACAGTGTATTTGGTAAATTTAACGCAATCATAGGTTCAGTGCGACGCGCTAACAATAATAATGAATAGCCTTCACTTGAAAGAAGTTTGGCTGTTGCGAGACCGATACCTGAACTCGCCCCCGTGATAACAACTAGCGGTTTATTTGAATTTGGCATTTTGCTCTCCACATAATTAAAATTGATATCAAAATCGATGGATGGACTATATTTCATCCCGACACTGCATTAAAATGGTTTATTTCTCTCACAGGCATAAAAAAAATCTATGGATAATCGTCAACTTCATGCTTTTATTGCTGTTTTTGAAGAAAGAAACATTACTGCCGCAGCCAAACGGCTTTTCCTCACGCAGCCTGCATTATCAACAACCATCAAAATGCTAGAAGACAGCCTTGGAACCCCGCTATTTATACGGCAACCTCGCGGTGTCGAAGTCACTGAAGATGCGAGGATACTCTATCCCCACGCACGTAGAATGGTGGCTGAGATGGAAGCATTAACGCAAAGTTTTAAGCGTGAAAGAAACCGACAACCATTGGAAATCGGTATCGAAAATGATATTGCAAATAGCCAGATAGCCGATTTTCTACGCCATATTCATGATCCAGAATTCAATCTATTAGTTAACCTTGAATCAGGCTGTGAAGGCGATATTCGATTTGGCTGTGAAGAGCTTCGCTGTGAAGATGAATTATTTTTGCCCCTAAATACTGAGCCGTTTATTCTCGCTATGCCCAGTCATCATCCGCTTGCAGAAAAAGCCACTCTCACCCTTTCCGATTTACACGGCTTGTGTTGGATCATGTGCCCTAAACTTTCATCCCATCAACGTCTGCTACCCATTTATGGTGCTACAGCCAATTCTCCTGCGGCAAATGCTGGCACATTTTCTCTCGCTCTTTGCCTCGTCACACAAGGATTAGGCGTTGCCATCGTGCCTGAATCCCTTGCCCAAGAACATCCACAAATTATCACTCGCTCACTCCCCGGACACACATTATCTAGACGAACTGGAGTTTGCTATGCCATTCAATCACTCACCCAGCCTGCTGTGAGCCAATTAATACAACACTTAAGCCAATGAGTTTAGCTACGCAATAATGTAATTAAAGGCACTTAGCCTAGGATCATGATGACTAATCACAAATAAAACAATTATGCTGAGCGAATTTGTTATGCTTTCGTCACATTATTATTACGTAGTGTTAATAAACCTCACGCGATGTGAGTTAAATCACAATTAACCCCTCTTTTTTAGCTTATAAATCGCTCACCTTTATGTTGTTTTCATCAAAAGGAGAGCATCCTGATGATATTTTCTGTTCGAGACACTCTTTTCTCTTTATTAACTTTAGACGCTATTTCAGGTCATGAGTTACCTATCGCGAATATTATGCAAAAACACTTTAAACACACAGCAAAAGAAGTCTGGCAAGACAGATTAGGCAATGTTGTTGCTCGTTATGGTAGCGATGAACCTAACGCATTGCGTTTAATGGTATTTGCTCATATGGACGAAGTGGGTTTCATGGTTCGAAAAATAGAAGCGTCAGGTTTTATTCGTTTCGAGCGTGTTGGTGGGCCTGCACAAGTAACAATGTCAGGTTCAGTGGTACGACTCGCCGGTGAACACGGCTCAGTCCCCGGATGCATTGGCATTAAATCTTACCATTTTGCAAAAGGCGATGAACGCACACAGTCCCCTTCGGTTGATCAACTCTGGATTGATATTGGCGCAAAAGACAAAGCTGACGCGGAAAAAATGGGTATTAAAGTTGGCACACCAATCACGCTATATAATCCACCACAAGAACTCGGTAATGATATGGTTTGCAGTAAAGCCCTCGATGACCGACTTGGCTGTACGGCTTTATTAGGTTTGGCCGATGCCGTCAAAGATAAAAAACTCGATATCGCTTTATTTATTGTCGCATCGGTCCAAGAGGAATTTAATATTCGAGGGATACTGCCTGTATTACGCCGTGTTAAGCCCGATCTTGCCATCGGGATCGACATAACACCATCTTGTGATACACCTGACTTAAAAGATTATTCAGATTTAGTGATCAACGCAGGCGTTGGGATCACCTGCCTAAACTACCATGGCAGAGGCACGCTTGCAGGGCTAGTCACCCCCGTCCGCTTAATTAACATGTTAGAAAAAACAGCAGCAAAAAATCATATTCCTGTGCAAAGAGAAGTCGCACCAGGCGTCATTACAGAAACAGGTTATATCCAAGTTGAACAAGATGGCATTCCTTGCGCCAGCCTATCTATTCCTTGTCGTTATACGCATTCACCGGCTGAAGTTGCCAGCTTACGTGATCTTAGTGACTGCATCCGGTTACTGACTGCATTAGCAACACTTCCTGCTAATCAGTTTCCTATTGAGTCTGACTCAGAAACTTATCAAGAGGTTATATCAAAATGAAAAAAATCCTCGTTGCTTGTGGAACCGGGATGTCGACATCCACAATTATTGCTCAAAAACTACAGAACTACTTAAATGATGAAGGCATTTTTGTTTCTACCTCACAGTGCTGCCTAAATGAAATTCCACTTAATTGCCATGGTGTCGATTTAATCATTACGGCAATGAAAACGGATACCGACTATGGCATACCGGCACTAAATGGAGCGGCTTTACTCACAGGGATTAACGATGAGGTATTGAAACAAAAAATTAAAACGCTGTTATCACAATAAACCTAAAAGGTGGCGTTATGTTTGATTATATACTTTCTCTAGGCGGTACTGTATTTGTCCCAATCGTCATGATAGTGATTGGATTAATATTTCGCATCCCATTGCTACAAGCTATTAAAGCAGGCGTTACAGTGGGGATTGGTTTTGTCGGTATGGGGCTGGTGATTGTCATGGCAATCGATAGCCTAAGCCCCCCTATCAAAATCATGATTGAACGTTTCGGTTTAACATTACACGTCTTAGATGTTGGTGCAGGCCCCGCATCAGGGGTGGGATATGCAACAGCAATTGGCGCGATGATTATTCCAATCATCTTTCTACTGAATATCGGCTTATTGTTCACTCGTCTAACGAAAACAATGAACGTCGATATCTACAACTACTGGCATTACGCAATCACCGGTACAGTAGTACAACTTGCAACAGGAAGCTTGAGCTACGGTATCATTGCAGCAATGTGCCACGCGATGCTGTCCTTAAAAATGGCAGACTGGACAGCAAAACGTGTCCAAGCCATCGTCGGTTTAGAAGGTATTTCGATTCCGCAAGGGTATGGCTCTAGCTCTGTCCCACTCTTTGTTCTACTTGATTCAATCTATGAAAAAATTCCTTTCTTAAAAGGTAGGAACGTCGACGCGCAATCAATCCAAAAACGCTACGGCATGGTAGGCGACCCCGTCATTATTGGGGTGGTACTAGGCTTACTATTTGGACTTGCTGCCGGAGAAGACTTTAAAGGTTGTGCGACTCTCGTGATTACAGTGGCCGCGATTATGGTTCTCTTTCCTCGAATGATCCGCTTAATCGTTGAAGGATTAATCCCTATCTCAGAAGGCGCTCGTAAATTTTTTCAAAAGCACTTTCATGACCGTGAAGTTTATATTGGTTTAGACACCGCCGTCACACTTGGACACCCGACGACCATTGCGGTTGGCCTTATTCTTATTCCTATTATGTTGATATTAGCCAGCATTTTACCGCTGAATAATGTCCTCCCTCTTGCTGATTTACCTGTTGCTCCGTTCTTTATCTGTATGGCAACCGTAATACATCGTGGTGACTTATTACGTACCTTAATCAGTGGTGTGATTGTCATGAGTACCGTTTTACTGATCGCAAGCCAATTTGCCCCTTTCTTCACTGAAATGGCACGTAACGGGGGCTTCAATTTTGCTGAGAATGGCTCTCAGATTAGCGCATTATCCGTCGGAAACATGTTCGGTTGGTCTATCTATGAATTAATGTCATTTGGTCTTATTGGCGTCGTCGTGACAGTGGGAATTGTCGCCTGCGTCGTCATTTTCTTACGTAATCGTGAATTACCTGAATAAGGAGCATCAAAATGAGTTGGTTAAAGGAAGTTATTGGCACTGAAAAAGCCGTGATCGCGATGTGTCACTTACGCGCGCTCCCCGGTGACCCAGATTTTAATACCCAACATAATATGCAATGGGTACTAGACAGAGCTTATGACGACCTAATGGCGTTACAAAATGGAGGAGTAGACGCCATTATGTTTTCGAATGAATTCAGCTTGCCGTATCTCACTAAAGTAAAACCCGAAACAACTGCGGCAATGGCACGAATTATCGGTCAGCTAATGGGGGAAATACGCGTACCTTTTGGTGTTAACGTACTTTGGGATCCCGTGGCTTCCTTTGATTTAGCCATGGCAACAGGCGCCAAATTTATTCGTGAGATTTTTACCGGCGCTTATGCAAGTGATTTTGGCGTATGGAATACCAACGTAGGAGAAACTATTCGTCATCAACATCGTATTGGTGCCAGTGGTGTAAAAACGCTGTTCAATATTGTCCCTGAAGCCGCCGTTTATCTTGGTGGTCGAGACATTTGCTCCATTGCAAAATCTACCGTTTTCAACAATAAACCTGATGCTTTATGTGTTTCAGGATTAACAGCAGGCGCAAAAACAGATAGTGCCATTCTAAAGCAAGTTAAAGATACGGTACCCAATACCGTCGTTTTCGCCAACACCGGGGTTTGTCTTGAAAATGTCGAAGAACAGCTCAGTATCGCTGATGGATGTGTTACCGCAACAACCTTCAAAAAAGACGGTATTTTTGCCAACTTTGTTGATCAATCAAGAGTGGAGAGGTTTATGGAAAAAGTCCATGCCATCAGGCAATAAAAAGGAGATAAGCAAAAAACTTATCTCCTAGAAGAATAATACTAGGGGCCGCAATCTTCGCCAAAAGGTAGGCGGCTCCTCATGAATTAGCATATACCGAACCTTTAAGGAGTCAATAACCAATGATTGACGATGCCAAATGGATCCAAACCAACCAACTTGCTGATAATTGGCAAGAGGCGCTCACCATAGCCTGTGAATCTTTAATCACCTATGGCGCTGCTGAGCCACGATATTTACAAGGCATCATTGATAATACCAAAAGCTGGGGGCCCTATTATCTGATTGCTCCCGGTATTGCAATGCCACATGCAAGGCCAGAACAAGGTGCTATTTATAATCAAGTTACGCTGACCACCCTTCGTCATCCGGTGGTTTTTGGTCATGAAGATTGCGACCCTGTATGGTTATTAATCAGTGTTTGTGCCACACACAGTGATGATCATATTCGATTAATACAACATATTACTCAAATTATTGATAACCCAATCTTGCTAGATGAAATTCGTCTCGCTAAAACGGCCAATGAGGTTTTCATGCTCTTAAATGCACATTGATTTATACATAAGGAAATAATTATGATCCTACACCCGTCTTTAGCTTCAGCTGATCCCCTTTGGCTAGGAGCCGCTGTTGATAAACTTGCCAATGAAAATATCGGCTCACTACACTTAGATATTGAAGATGGCAATTTTATCAGCAATATCACCTTTGGAATCAAAACAATAAAGGCTATCTCTCTCACCACAAAACAAGCGACATCCGTTCATTTAATGGTATCTCAGCCACTAGTTTGGATAAGAGAACTCATTCCATTTCATCCCAAGTGGATTTTTTTTCACCCCGAAAGCGTTCAAAATCCATCAGAAATTATTACTGAAATAAAAAATATGGGCGCGAAAGTAGGATTATCCCTCAATCCAGCCACACCAATTGCACCTTATCAATATCTATATAAAACACTTGATGCAGTGATGATCATGACAAGTGAGCCTGATGGTCAAAACCAACAATTTATTCCCGCTATGGTGGATAAAATTCAACAAGTTGCACAGTTATTACCACAACTGGAATGCTGGGCTGATGGTGGAGTCGGTTTTGATAACATTTCATTATTAAAAGCTGCGGGTGCAAAACACTTAGTGGTAGGAAGAGCGCTGTTTTCATCCGAGAACTTAACACTAACATTAGACCAATTAAGACATTAAATTCGAAAGGAAACAGTCTATGAGCCTGTATAAATCGGATCGGATCCAACAAATGCTGCATTACCTTTGGAAATGTCGCGAACTTTCTACTCAACAAGCTGTTGAGCTATTTGATTGCGCAGAAGCCACTGTTCGTCGAGATTTTCAATATATTGCGGAACACTACCCAGGAATGACGCGAACTCATGGTCGCCTTGATTTCGATGACAGTACCGCAGATAAAGAATCTCAATTCGATGTTAGGCGCTCATTAAACTGTAAAGCTAAACGAGAAATTGCCTTAATTGCCCGAGAGTTAATTCATGAAGGAGATTGTTTTTTCCTTGATTCAGGCTCAACCTGTCTCGAATTAGCCAAAAGCCTTAATGATATTAAGGTAAAAGTGATTTGCAATGATATAAAAATCGCCAATCAATTGGGCGCATTTGCCAATATAGAAAGCTATATTATTGGCGGATTAATCAGACCCGGCTATTTCACTGTGGGAGAAAGTTTAGCATTAGAAATGTTAAATGCGTTTGCAGTTGACCGTGTATTTATGTCCTGCGATGCCCTATCAATCGAAATGGGTATTACCAATGCCACCATGTTTGAAGTCGGTGTAAAACGTCAGCTCATCGCTCGCTCACGAGAGGTTATTTTGCTCGCTGATCACTCTAAATTTGATAAAGTTGAGCCCCATGCCGTCGCAACCTTATCCTGCATTAAAACGATTATTAGCGACAGTGCATTACCCAATGAAATTCAACAACGTTACCAACAAGCCGGATGCGAATTAAAGCGAGGTTATTAATTCAATAATTACAACACAGTTAATTATCTCTATCAGAAAAGTAAATCCATCTTAAGGAAAAACCAACATGCTGAGGAAAAACATAATCATCACGATAACAATACATCCAACTATCACGATTGGTAAAGTGGGTGAAAAAAGAAAACACAAGTAGCATAGTACAGCTGTAATGGCTATATGAATAAGATCGCTAAATTGTTTATACAAAAATACTATCGACTTCTTAAAACTATTAATGATTTTATTATTCATCACCATGTAATCCATCTAAAAGTCATATTTCTTTTCTTCTCTACAACGAGAGTGCAATGCTTATTTTTCAGTCCTAAATTAGCAGATATTTAACTTGTATAATTTTGACGCTACAAAATACTATTTCTTTGCTAAGTGAATAATGAAATGGATCAGATTTAAAACAATATCCGAACTCACACTAACTAGTGTTAAAATAATAGTTAAACCATGCAAGTAACTTATAAAAATGATGTATTTGACAGTTTCATAAGTAGAACCTCCTATCTCAAATGATTCTGCGGAGTAGGAAAGGTACTTATAGAAATACCAAAAAACGAAAGAAATGATGCTCGGTATGAGGAAATACAGCAATACACGGTAAGCCAAGTTTATGCGTGTTTTAAGATAGTAGTAATATACAGGAGCCAATACAATAACATAGAGTACTAAAGCAAGGTTTAATACCTTATGGTAAGCAAAGGTGGTCGGTGCATGATTTGCAGTTTCACCATATATTCTAAAAAAGAGTTGATGTATTGTTTCAAGGTAATAAAAAGCAATCCCCAAGCAAAGGGAGATGTAAGATATAAGAGCCGAATGGTGCTTATAAGGCTGGCGGCGTAGTAATGAAAACATATGATACAACACCTTTGTAATGTGGAGTAAGTCAGCTTTTAGACTCCAAATCATGAAGGAGTCATAATTAAGATTAGTAAATAATCAACCAAAATCTAAGCAATTCTATTTTTTTTCACTGAGTAAATAATTAAACGGATCAGGTTCAGAGTAATATCTGAAGTCACAGAGGCTATTGTCATCAAAATGGATAATCCTTGTAAGTAGCTAATTATCAATATGTATTTAAAAGTTTCATATTCCGAATTTGATATCATAAATGTCGAAGGAGAATATCGAAGATAAATATAGAAATACCAAAAAACGAAAGAAATGATGCTCGGTATAAGGAAATACAGCAATACACGGTAAGCCAAGTTTATGCGTGTTTTAAGATAGTAGTAATATACAGGAGCCAATACGATCACATAAGCCAATAAGCCAAAACTCAATGCATGATGATAGGCAAAAGAAATAGGTGCATTGAATGAACCATCTTTGATTATCGTAAAAAAGAGCTGATGTACACCTTCAAAATAATAAAAAACGACTCCCAAGCAAAGGGATACGTAAGATATACAAGCCGAACAATAATTATTTGATTGGGCTGTGTGCGGGTGTGGTAATGAAAACATGAGGTATTACACCTTTGTGATATTGAATGTTGAGTAAATCAGCCTTTAGCCCCCACGGAGTGAAAAATCCCTCATCAAGTCCAGCAAATACACCACCACTTTCACGTAAAACTCGAGCAACATTTTTGGCACAAGTAAAATCAGTAGCCGTATCCGAGTAGTAAAGAATGTTATCTTTCATCTGTTCCATCTGACTCCGAGGGACAACGAACTCAAAAACAACCACATCCTCACCATCTTCAAATTGGTATTTAAGATAACTATCCCAATCAAAATATGGGTACTCAAAGAAACTACCTGACCCCCTAAAACTCTGTATTGAACCTCGACATTTTTTTTCTTCACATCCTGCATATGTACCCGCAGGATCATATAAAAATGCGTTCTCACCTTCATCAAGAATCAAACCAGAATGTCCGAATCCTTCATTATTGATCATAACGAAAATTCGCACATAGTCGCCTTGCCCATTCGCTATTGCAGCTTGAAGTTTGGAATCATTGTCTCTGATAACAGGCAAATTCCACCGATTGTTAAAAGCATCATTTCTCACTCAAATAACCCCATTTAAATATTATCACTGATGCTATAACCTGAAGTGCTGGCAGCATGGTGGTTAGCTGTAATACTTTCGTACTTTAATGAGATAGTTTCTTTTGGATATGCTTCGTTGTCAGTTAATGAATCAGGATGAACGTTGCTGATTTTAACGATAGATGCCTTAGTCAATTTTACTGTCTTGTAATGTAATAACCCCCCGTTTCTATCAACACGGTGATACTTGAAATCACACTCAAATAACTCATTATCAGTGATACTAGAAAGCAATAACGGGGAGGCTTTATCGTCAGCTTTGACAAAAACAAAGTGAGCATGGGACACATTCTGTCTGCGAGATAACTCATAATCGGTAGAATATACCAGAATTTCATCTGTATGGTTTTGTTGGTATCGATTTCCTATAGAGTCATAAGTCGAACACCCTGCTGAAATAAGGCCTTGCTTGTTTCCTTTGAGAGTAAGATAGATGATATCAGCCATAGTTTCTTTTCCAATGTGTTAATTTAACTTAATTAACACATTTTATTTAGGTTATGGCAATTAAAATTGCTGGAAAAAAATCTGAAATGAGGCACATAACAAACTAAGCACACCATTATAAAATAACAGTGTGCTACTATTTTTATGTCCCTCTTCTTATAAAAAAATTTTCATGCGTTTTTCTGTCATCTCCGCCATTCGATATCACCATCAATCCCATTCACAGAACGAGTTCTGCCGTGATTCATATCAAGCAAAGTTATTTATATCTGTCCATAATCCCTTTATATTTCCATTGAATATTATCAACATTTCTCATAAACTCGACCTAAGCTAAATTTTATAGAGGGAACTAGCATGGCGTACAAGTATGACCCCGTATCAAAAACACTCATTGATGCGGACGCGAAATTTAGCTTCGAAGAAGCACCTAATTATGATGAACTTTACTATCAAGCTAATTTAATAAAAATCAAAGGTATTCTTAACAATGAAGAAGATGATGATAATGTCGCCGCAGTAATTACGATTGAAGAAGCAGATTACATTTTAAAAAACCTATCGACTCCAACACCTTTCAAAAATCCGAAAGAAATGCTATTTGACATTGGCGATATAATATCTTCATTTTCAGGAAATATTTATGAAGCATACAGAGTAGACAGAATTATTAATGAGTTTGGAAATCTCAATATCAGAGCAACTCAATATACAGGACCAAACGGTAACGTTTATATTCGTCTATCAGGTCATGCAGGAATTAGAACGTTCTTGGACGGAACTCGATATTTAGCAAACAACCCTCGAATTTTATACATGGGTGTAGGAACTCAAGGGGTGAATAATGTATCCGTGGGAGCTGCTCGTTTTTCCATTGTATTCTCAGCAGCTTATCGAGTTGTAGAACTAATATTTAGAGATGAATACACACTGGTTAATTTTTTCGTAAACATAACTATGGATATGGCAAAATTGGCTGTTGGTGCACAAATAACAACAGCGGTTACGGGTGGCTTAGTAACCGCTGCACTAACTGGTGGAACAAGTGTTATACTAGTAACCTTAGGTGTCTTTTTTATAGGTTTTGCAATTGTTGGTATTTTGTATTGGCTTGATAGTGAATTAGGAATCAGTGAATCCATAATAAGAGACCTAAAATTTCACCGCCGCGCTAAAGCTGAAACAAGAAGTCCTCAACCTATATTTAATAACTGGAAGGCCCTTAGTCGTGGATAATAATACAAAAAATAAATTTAATTCATTGTTTTTTATAGTAATTTCATTATTAAGTGTGTTTATTTCTTTATCTACATACATCCAATATTTAAGTTTAGAGGACAAAATAACTTTGTCTCTATATTTTACATCCTTAATTTTTCTCTCCCCATTTACCTTATATTTATCGTTTATTTTTTACCGAGCTGCAAAATCATCAAGTGAAATAAAATTAAATAACCAAATATTCAAATATCTTTTATTTATAGCAATAATAGGGTTATTAATAAGCTTGATTATTTTTATAGGCATGAAAAGCAACCTTTTATCTAAAGGTTACATTAGATGTACAGATAAATCGTCAACAATGGTAACCACATACACAATAGATAAAGAATTATGTAAAAAATAAATTTATTAAATGGGGTAGGTCACTCAATGGAACGAAAGTTCACGCTAAGTAAGCATGAAATTCCATTCAGAACTCATATCTTCAAGGATTTTTATTCTGTCGAGAATGCTATTAAACGTATGAAAAGTCATCTATTTTTGCACCAAATGAATACGTTATATCAAAAGAGATGTGTAAGTAATATTGATCTCTTTTACTTAACCATCTCACTATTAATACTGTAGCTTGATGTGTTAGCCATTCAATGACTTCTTAAATTAGCATAACTATCATTAAATATTTACAGACTCGCAAACTAAATAAACCAATAACATATGGTCACGTAAATAATCTTTGGACTAAATTCGGGTGGAGAAGTCGTGGTTTCTAATCAAGCGAAAAAATTAATTTCCAGATCAATTTCTTTACAGTGTGGGAGGCTCAGTCGTGGCTAAAATAGAGCCCACAAAGTTAATCCTATCATCTATAGCGCTTTTACTTTTAGCAATTTTTGGGATCTATCTATCAACAACATATTATATTGATTACTTTCAAATGAAGCCTAGAATTCTATTCTCATTTCAAACAGGATTCCTTTGTTTTGCAGCTCCTTTGGTACTATATTTTTCATATTATAGCTTTGTACTGGGATACAAAAAAGAACTACAAAAAATGAATAATAAGCTAGCGGGATGTTTAGCGATTATATTTATAATTGGTATCATATTTAGCTTTTTCTTTTCCGCCTATGTCAGTATTAATTTAACCTCTAAAGGTTACTATACATGCTATAAATCATCTATTTTTGCACCAAATGAATACGTTATATCAAAAGAGATGTGCAAATAGCTCACATCTCTTTTGATACTAAAAACTACTTAACCATCTCACTATTAATACTGTAACTTGATGTGTTAGCCATTAAATGACTTCTTGATATAGATTCGTATTTCATTTGAATTCGTTGATATGGCATAGATTCATTATCTTTTATTGAATCAGGGAATATATCCGAAATTTCAATCAATGAAACGCCTGTCAACTTGATCTCATAATACTTTTCAAGTTGCCCGTTTTGGCTTGTTCGGTAGAAAATAAATTTTGCTTCTAGAACTTCGTTACTATCCAAAGCTACTGAAAGTAAAGGAGATGATTTATCAATAGGCTTAGTAAATACAACGGGCTTATATGAAGCGTTCTGCTCACGAAAAGAACCACTATTTAGGCCGATTACTTGAATTTCATCTTCGTGACCAATTTGATAGCGATTACCGATTGAGTCCTGAGATGAGCACCCCGCCGAAATCAAACCTTGGCTTTTACCTTTTAAAACTAAATACGTCGGATATGCCATACCCTCTCCTAAAAATAGTTGGCCCTTAATATTAGTTACCTACATTACCAAAATTTAGGTTAAGCACACTAGTTTATTTTTTAGCATTAGAATATAAGCGACTAAGCCAAAAGCCCCATGACCTTAATAGCAGGGGCGGGAATATCTAAGAACTTCGATATTTTGAAGCAATGTGGAGTGCCGGATGATATTTAGTTCCCTTTGTAAAAAATGCCCTACCATATCTAACATCACATGACATATCGCATAATATTTTCGTTTGGGTCAATACCATTAACTAAACATTTTATTGCTTCATCAAGCATTTTCCTTACTTCGGTTAATGACACACTAGACTGACTCAAAAGAAAGTTTGCTTAAGCAAATAACAGAGGTTTCATTAATTTGCTACCCCTTAATTTACCAACCGATGTAATAAACTTCTACTTAAGCTAACTTTCATAATTACCTCTATTGAAAACATTCATACATCTTTTCTGTCATCACCCACAGCGCCTTATTCAATTTAATATCCCCATCAATGCCATATTCTTTATCCTCTCACCTCAGAGCAAATACATACTCTAAATAATTCGGATTACATGTAGGCGGCAAGTGAAAATAGCCGAGGAGCATAGATAACTATGTGACTCGGATAGCTGAGCGAAGCTAACATCCATGTAATTCGAAGTATGACGAGTATATAAATATTATCGAAGCGACGTATATACTCAGTTGTATACTCACTCGGAGGTTGATGTGGGTTGAGTTAGATTGACGTGCATTGACTGAAAACGCGGGGAAAGCCTTGCAAACACTGGATTTCAGATGCAAAAAAAGACGTCCGTTGACGTCTCTTGATGTTCTTTTGGTGCGAAGGCCGGACTCGCACATAATACTTAACCTCATAATTTAAATTAAAATATAAAAGTATAAATTTATTTATACCAACACATGTACCAACAGATGAAATTCTTACTTTTTCTGATGGTTATCCAATTCAGGTAATTGTGATTCTAGTAAGCTGACCAACATCACTAACTTTAACATGGTATTATTGCATTGTACCCTGTAAGAGACCTTATTTAAGTAAAGTATTTTACTTTACTCTTTCTCGGAATCATTAAACCACTTAGGCATGGAGCTCCCATCTATAGGTAATCTTATATATCTATCATCACCAAGTTCATCCTTGATGCATCTCAACTCTTCAAAACCCCACTCTCCATCTCTATCAGAAAAATATACGGTGTATTTATCAACATGGAAGCCAAAGTATCTTTCTTGAGGTTCTGAAATTTCCAATTGACCGCAATGTGCTGAGACTCTCCACTCATAATCAGTAGAAATATCTAGAGCTAACACCATGAAATTTGGAATCCACCGTAAAACTAATGATAATACGATGGTAGCCGCAGCCAAAAGAAGTACTGTAGTTATGAAGCGACTTCCCTTCAATTTACCAGCCATTTTCAAAAAGAATATATACAAAAGCGGCTGAAGAACTAAAAAGAAAATAAATACCATAGATGAGAATGTCCATATTAACTCAAGAAATGGTGAATTAGTTATATCCATATTACTTATTTTCATGAAAAAACTAGCTGCTATAGCGCTTACAACAAAATATACTATAGATATTACTGATAAAAGAAAAAACCAAAATCTCGAAATGAATTTATTCCCTTTTCTTTCAAGATCATAAAAGAAAAAAATGCCATTAAACAACACTAAAATGATAAATACGAGAAGAACATATCTAGCAATTTCCACTTCATTCAAATTAATAAGCACCGATAGTAATAAAAATGAAAAACAAGAAAGTAACGTTAAGAACTTAGAGTAATCAATTTTTATTTCATCTTCATCTATAACTAAAAACCTTAGAAATGAATACCCCATTTTAAAACACAGGATACAGAAAAGTATAATTATTATAAAAAATGAAAGAATAACAATTTCGTATTTAAGTGGGAAGTTAAAATTAACGATAAGAAAATTAAAGGTCAATAATAATAAAAATACAATTAGATAAACATTTTCTTTTATTTCTTTAAATATTTTCATGTGATCCTTTTATCTTCAATATGTTAAATTAATAAACCTTATAGTTTGAGAGTAATGCTGACGAAACCATCAACATTACTAACATATCACTTTCCTGCTACCGAAACCTTAGCCAACTCTGGGTTATTCGCCTCAAAGATCGATAGCGGTAACTCAACTTTATGCCCGTTCTGCTCTTCCACCGCTTTAACCACTTCAAACTCAGCAACATCTTCACAAGGTATTTCTAATCCAGTAAACGTGGCACGCGTGGCGCTAGAATCGCCAAAAGGTTCCACTTCCAGCACCGTATCCCCTAATACTTTTCCTTGCCGATCTTTCATGCGCAGCGTTAGTTCAAGAGCGCCAAACTCCGCATGGTCTAAAACCATATGGCTACCGCCATTATCGAGGGTAAATGAATAACCACAGTAGCCTTGGTTAATAAAATTTGAGCTGGTATGTGTGATGCTCGCATAACGCTGTTGTTCTTCAGCCAAGCTAAATGTGCTAACAGCCAATAGTCCTATCGCAAATACACTTTTTATCTTATTCATTACGTTACCTTTAGTTATCTTTTATCATCCTCGCTACCACAAGCGATGGTAGCGAGCATCTAGATTTATTGCTGGTTGGTTTGCAATCCGCCTTTAGTACGGTCTTTTTCTTTCCAACGTGGACGTTTTTTACCTGATAATTCTTTTTGCTGGTTCCAATAACCTATCGGATAGCGTTTGACGATAGTCCCGTTGACACCAATATCAACTGACGAATATTGCCCGTTATTAATGTATCCTTTTTGAACATAAGCGTTAGGGCTACAAGTGCCCGTATCGCGTTGTTGCCAGTTTCCGTCAGTTCTTGCCACGATGTAGAAATCACCAAATGCGCAACCTGACGCAGATTTATGATTCAATATAGCAACATAGTGCTTGGTTGAACCAACAATCCTACAAGTACTATTTTGGCTTCCACACACTTGCCATAAGGTTTTACCGCCATCGCCTTTATATTCCCAAATGGTATTTTTAGGGGGCTGGCTGGTGGCAGAGGCGGATGATGTCATCAACCACAGTGAGGCCAATACAGTTACAACTACATATCTTTTCATTATAAATTCCTATCAACATAAATAGAAACGTCAGATTGACGCTTGTTGAACACCGTCTAATGGGTGCTTGGCTTTCCCTGATATGGCGTATTCGATGGTTATCTGGTGAGTTGTGAATAAGGTATCCACAATAAAATTACAGACCATGTTTAATGTTATGGCTGATGGTTTAACCGCACTGAAATCCAGTGACGAAATCGTCGATGAAGATAAAAGGCAATGCCGCTGGCGATAAGCAAATCAACCAGTAATATCGTGGTGGCGATACCTTCAGTAAAACCGTATAGCCAACCGGATGACATGATAATCAGTAGGCTAGAGAGGGCTAATCCGATAATGATGGCAGAGATAATAGCAATTAATTTGGGGTTGAAATGGATTTTATAATCAATCCCCTTAAAGGCACTTAAAACCCATAAGCCCAATTGCGCCAAGAGTTGTGGGGTAACCAAAGCTAAGAGATATAAAACGAAGTACATCAATGTGATCCCATACGGGTTCATGATTAGAGCGATAAGCTGGAAGTGTGTTAACAATACGCCAGTGATCCAAAGGCATAACAAAATACTGATAACAATAGCGATGCGTTCTAAACCCCGTTGTAAGTGTGAAATGGTGTTCATATTTTTAAGGTTCCTTATGTGATGATGAATTCACAGTGTGATGGTGACTTTGAATGGGCATGGCCCATTCGTGACCGCAATCGCGGCACATCCAGCCGGAGCCCCATGCAATGATGTCTTGCTCAGAAGAACAGTGGGGACAATGTGTGGGATGCGATGCTGGTGGGGCTAATAATGTCATGGTCGGCTCCTTTCTTTGTGTGATGGAAGAGCGGTAAGTAATTGTGATATCAATCGAAAATGTGGTAAGGCTGCGATAAAACTGTTTTGTTGTGACAGTTGCATCACTGCGTGTTTCGGTGTGAAGGGGGTATTGAGCGGTTGAACCTGTTGAATATCATCCAACAACAAGACATGCACTTGCTGGTGATATTCCGCTAGTAAATACCATTGGCCTTCACGGTAAATCAGTTGATAAGGTTGTAGAGGATTAAAACGACGCTCAAGCGTGAGTAAGCTAATGGATTGTTTACTGGTAATGGCATACACCAATTGATAGAAATGGTCGGCATGCAAAGCCGAAATCTTATGGGCGTGGTGCCAAATCAAACAAGGTGCATGGGGCTGTTGGGTTAACAGTAATCCTAACAAGCGGCTGTCTAGCCCCGGAAACAATCGAGTCATCCCAATCTGTTTCACAAAAGTTAGAATATCTTTGTCTCGATAAGCTTTTAGCGTATTGATGGGCAAGCGATAACAACCTTGCCGACTTTCTACACCCAGATAAGCCAAGCGTTCACGTAAATCCCGTTGTAACGTGCGTTCAGAAACGTTGAACTCTTGAGCTAAACATGAGAGCACAAGGCTTTCTCCTGCCATTAAACGGGCAATCAGCGCAGAGAGTCGCACAGCCATGCGGTCATATTTTCGGTTAATCTGAAACATAACGTATTGCTCTCAATAACAGACGTTAGGAAATTAAGAAGTAAGGGAGTTTAACTTAGGGGATTGACAGGTTATGTCTGTTGGGAAAAATTCTCATTGGGCTTTTTAGTGAAAAATAGCTATAAGTAATTCATTGATAAATAAAGCCATGCTGTTTATTTAAACAAAGTGAAAGTGAAGCATAGCGACACAACCTGTCAGGGCGGGAAAATTAGTTGGGCTGGCGAGGGGCAAGTTGGTTAAATAAGGTATCCGCCATCACCCACAGAGCTTTATTGAGTTTGATATCGCCATCAATCCCATTCACTGAACGAGTGCGAGCACGTTTACCTTTTGCAGTGCGACCTGATAATCCCCCTTTAATCAGGTTTTCTTGTAGACGTTGGTACACCGTCCAAAGGTCTTCTTTTTTATCTTCAACGCGTCGAGGCTGTAGAACTTGCTCTCGCGTGACGGGCTGGAACTCTTCACCAAAGCGGTAGGTCAAAGCCGCTTCAGCAAAGGCTTGCTGGGCGGGTGGAGGTAACAATAACGACTGCATACTTTCGCGTTTTTCAGCCACTTGCTCAAACGTATCGAGTACCTCATACGCCCCTTCAATCACTTTCCCCACCACATCCCCTTTATGGGGTACACGTACTTCACCCAATACATCACCGCACACCAAACCGTTAGAGCACACGGCTCTAAATAGACCCGGCAACATCTGATAGCTACTCGAACCGTCATGGCTATTAAGTAAGATGATTTCAGGTACTTGTATACCCGTAATTTGGTCATGTCGTCTAAGCCGTAACATGTGCTTCGTGTGCTCTCGACGACTGATATCACGTACCCGAGTCTGGCAGGCAAAGAACGGATAGAAGCCTTCTTTTTGCAGGCTATCTAACAAGGTAATGGTCGGGATGTAGGTATAACGTTCACTGCGAGAATCGTGTTTTTCTTCAGAAAAGACACTCGGTACAGTACGGAATAACTCTTCGATGGTCAGTGGACGCTCACGACGAATACTGTTAGCAGAGCCAAAACGCGAAGCTAATAAACTCATGATAGACTCCTGATTAATCAATTAAGTGGAAAATGGCAGCGGATTCGGGGTGTTGTAACGCGTAGTCACGCAACTGATAAAAGCGGTCGCACATCACTTCGCTTTCTGTTTGGAATGACCAGATGCTGTACAGGATCAGACACACCGCAATCCCTGCCGCTTCTAGGCTCACGGTGGCTTCATTGCCGTTGTGCATGTTGAATAGGGTTAAGGTGTCTGCGTTGATATCGGGGTAGATAAAGGCACCGCCATTATTAAGCGAGCCGTACTCCCAGTAACCGCCATGATACTCATCGCAGAATTGGCCCATCGTGGTAAAGATCACTACTTCAAAGGTGGCCCAGCCTTTCACTGTACCAAAATGGTTGAACCAAAAATCAAGGCGTTGTTCATCAGGGACTAATTCCATTGTGATAGTAGATTCAGTTGTGTTACTCATAAGTTGATACTCCAATAAAAAGAAATAAAAAAGCGCCAATCCCGTTAAGGACTCGCGCTTGATGTCATCAATGTTGTGTTAATTTAAGAAGTTAAAAGAAAAAACTCCACAGGGATTTAGCGACGGAGGCGATGCTGTTTTTGACTGTACCAATCGTGCTTTTTATCAAGACAGGCAGGGGAAGGATGTCTATCAGCGTATCGACGATATCACTGACACATTGCCCAAAATCGTTACGTGCAGAGTTCTCTACGAAATGTGTTCGGTAAGTGCTGCTTAGTTGCCTAGCTACTCCGCTACTGGCTTTTGCCGGTAACGACTGAATTAATTGCTCTGCTAATTCAGTGAGTTGATAGTTTTCGACCGCAGAAACTGTCATCACAGGATGATGTGGCTTAAATGCAGTTATCACGGCTTGCTGCTTTAATTTTAAGTTAGCTGATTGCTCTGGGGATGGTTGGTGGTACAGTTCATCCCACTGGCGACAGGGTTCTATTTTGTCAGCTTGGTTCAGCACAAATAGAAAGCGGTTTGGTTGATAACCGCATTGCTCAGTGAGAAAGCGATAACACTGTTCATCAGAAGACCATGCTCTGTCATCAGCTTTGAGTACCCAGATGATTAAATCCAGTTCTGGCAATAAGTTATGATAGAGCTGGTGATACTCTTTATCACGCTCAAGACTTTCACCTACACCGGGTAAATCTATAAAGGTAAGCGTGTGATTGTTCATAGTTATACTGAAGCGCTGAGCCTGCCGTGTACAGCCTGAAACATCACTCACTGGCGATAAGGGCGATTGGAATAATGCGTTGATAAGACTGGATTTTCCTGCACCCGTTTTACCCATTAGACCAATGGTGGGGGAATAGTTGATTAGGTGATTGAGTTGGTTGAAAAACAGATTTTTAAATGAAGCAGGAAAGGCGGATATCACCCTTCCTAATTCGGGTTGTAGGTTCATATTACATCCTTGAAAAATCATTGTGGCTATTCAAGTTAATAATATATATCTGTAGTTTTTTTAATTTTCCTTTTTAGCTGTCAATATTAGCTTTTTTAATGGTTCCTCTGGTAAGTCAATTTGATCAATCATAGCTTCAATAATTTCATTAATATTTTTATTATGATGCTTTGCTATTTTTTTTAATTTTAACTTTGACTCTTTAGATATATAGGTATTCAATACCTCTTTACCTTTAACGCCATCACGGAATTTCTTTTGACTCCATGCTTTTCTTGTTCGCAATAAAAAAAGCTTAACATCAGATACTTTTGAATCAGTTACGCAGAGAAATAAAAAAACATCAAAACATGAAAGAACACATTTCCACCCATCATTTTTAATTAAAACATTAACATCATTATCACGCCAAATATTTATTTGCCTATCTTTCATTCTAGACACTATCCACTCTAGTGAACCTATACTTTTAGGTAAAAAAGAAAAAGGATTTTGATATTCCTGATAATATGAAAGATATGTTTTTTTCATCTCATTTATATCTGTAATAGTTTTCCTATAATCAATGACAACTGTAATAAAATCAAGTAATGCTATCATGTAATGAAAAGGCATATCCTCACCATTTAATGAGTATAGATCTATAGGCGAGAAATTTTCGGTGGCAATAATAGAAGGAGGGAAAGCCCCATTTTTTAAATTATAGTTATATATTTTCATTAGACAATTAACAACCAAAAATGAAAAGCGTTTATCTTTAAAAAAACTTTCCCCGTTAACTAAATTTCTAAGTAAAAGAAGATTAACCTCATCAAAAAAGCCTTCACTATTAACCCCACTCTTCTCTAAAAATTCTTTCATTAAAAAAATAATTTCGGAATCATTTTTTTCAAATTGCTCCTTGGAAAAAAAGCCAAGAGGGAAATCTTTATTATTCTTGTAGAGAAGATACTCACCAATATAAATTTTTCTATATTTTAGATAATTATCATTAATTTCAATTTTTATACTCGCTTCCATTTTCATCACCTTACCTCACTAAATCTAGTCAGCAATCATAGCACAGAATAACGCTGTATTTTACGTAGCAATGATGGTGCCATCATAGGTCATTTATAGCTTGTATATCGTGATATGAAGCAAGAAAACAATGTTAAGTATAGCTAAAAACCAAAAAAACTAATATCAGAGTAGATAAAATGAGCGAGACTGTGCGTATAGCCATTAATGACGGCTACACAGAGTGTGTGAGTAAAGATTTGAGTGTTGGTATAGTATTATTATTAATATAGTCACTCATTGATTATTAGAAATCATCATGTCACTTATCACGTAATTTAGATAAGCCACCATTTATGAATGATGAACCATATTTTTAACAAGACCGATTCTAGATATGAATTAAAAACCAACCAAAGGTATCAATCATGTCTAGTTACACCTACAATAAGCATTACATTCAGAAAATAAACCACACGATCCGTAAATCCCTCCTAACACACAATCGTGTTTCTGCTATTCGAGTGGACTTGCGATTTCCTTCATCAAATATATTTAACTTTAATGATTCCAGCGTTATTACTCGATTTTTTGAATCATTAAAAGCTAAAATAGAAGCTGACCTAAAACGTAAAAATAAAGCATGGAAGCGAAACCATTCATGCTCATTGTTTTATGTATGGGTTAGAGAATTCGGTGAGATAAAGAATAGAAAGCACTACCATGTGCTTTTACTATTGAACAAAGACGTTTATAAAGGTTTAGGGGATTTTAAGAAAACGGAAGGAACGTTATACGCATTAATACAGCAAGCATGGTGCTGCGCTATTGGTATTGATTACCCTACTGATCGTTATTCAGTTCAAATTCCAGATAAAGCTGTTACTTGGCTAGATAATAGTAATACCTACAATGAAAACTCTATTTTTGAATTAAACCAGCGCTGTAGTTACTTAGCTAAAGAACATACAAAATATTATGGTGATGGCGAGCGTTCTTTTGGATGCAGCCGTTAATCTACCAATAAAAAACATGAGGGGGATATCTTTTGGAAGAGAGATATCCCTAAACATTTATCGATATCCCTTCTGCCTTTTAACTTTAAAGACAGGAGTTCAATAATGAGCACTCAAGCGATTCTCTTATTAGATGACCAATGCGTTGATATGAAATTTATAACCCGTTTAACCGGACTAACAGATAAATGGTTTTATAAATTGATCCAAGATGGGGAGTTTCCTAAACCAATAAAACTAGGGCGTAGCTCTCGCTGGTTAAAGAGCGAGGTTGAAAATTGGCTACAGGCACGTATTACCGAGTCCAGAGCATAACCATCGTACCGCTACCCTTTCTGCGCTGATAGCACCAACATTTAAATCGCACCGAAAATTCAACTATGAAAAAGTATCATAACTTTCATGAGACATAGCTACGCCACGACTAGAGCTGGCTGAGCTGAATGGCTTTACCAAAATCGCCGTTTATCGAGGAATGTTATCATCCCTTCATCAAGAAGAGCCACTTACTGTCATTCCTGTAAGTCTATATTCCTTAATACACAGGAAGACGCTTTCTGAGCTTTTAGCTGTCTAAATTGATTAGAATCAGCTTAATATCTGTTATGCTACCACCCGATGATCAGGAACATTTTACTTAGCGAGTGGACAAAGGTTGCTTGGATAATGTTCGTTTGGTAACAAACTGACTAATCCCCCTCGGATCTACACCTCAAACTGATATGACTGTGTTAGTATGATTTGATACCAAGCTACCTATTAACCAATTGATGGACAAATAAAAATTAAGTTCTAGTGAGGATCATAGGTGGTGATGAATTGCTTGGTTAATAGTCCGACTAATTACGCTAGGAATAATAGTAGATATATTAAATTATTCCTTAAATTCATTCTCTTGATAAAAAACCATTATATCCTTCTATATACTGAGTAGTACTCTCAGCGATACACACCACACATAAAAATATTTTTTGATGCCTCAACTTAAAAGTCTATTTTTTCAGAATTAAATGCCGTAAATAAATCAAAAGATTATAATTAAATTTAATTATAATAAAATTTCAGCTATTACCTCCGTTTTTAGAAATACTGGTTATATGTACATTGAAAATTCAAAAATCAGACATATGTAATATTTATATATTTCTAAGGAAAGCTACCAATGTCTGATACAAGTACAATGAATAATTACAAAGTACGAATACTTAGCTTAAATGGTGGTGGTGCCAGAGGATTATTTACTATCAGTGTCCTCGCTGAGATTGAGAAAATTCTCGCTGAGAAATATTCTGACCAAGAGGTAAAAATTGGTGACTATTTTGACCTTATTACAGGAACATCAATAGGAGGGATATTGGCTCTCGGCCTTGCTACAGGCAAAAGTGCTCGTGAACTGGAACATGTATTTGCAAATAAAGCGATTAACATTTTTCCAACAAGACCTCCATTGATTAATTTACTTAAGTCACTTTGGGCTCCTATTTATAGTAGTTCCCCACTAAGGGAAACTATTGAAATGATGATTGGTGCTGAAACCACGTTTAATGAACTGACTCGACGAGTTATGATTCCAGCGGTTAACCTATCAACTGGGAGACCACATTTTTTCAAAACTCCTCATAACCCTAATTTCACGCGCGATGGTTCTCTAAAATTGATTGATGCCGCACTCGCGACTTCCGCAGCACCAACGTATTTTGCACCACACTATTGTGAAAGTCTTAGTGCATATTTTGCAGATGGAGGCTTGGTTGCTAACAATCCTAGCTATATTGGTCTACTAGAAGTATTCAAGGATATGAAACCTGACTTTAATGTAACACACAGAGACATACACATTCTCAACGTCGGCACTGTTGGTGAAGAGTACTCACTTAGCCCTAAATTACTTAGCAAAAAAAAGCAGAATGGATACTACCATCTGTGGGGTGTAGGTAAAAGGCTAGTACTTACCACCATGACAGCTAACCAGCATCTTCATAAAAATATGCTTCAGCGTGAACTTATGCTCAATGATGCCTTGGATAATTATATTTACCTGGATGAAGTTATCCCCAATGAAGCAGCCAACGATATCACTTTGGATAATGCTAGTGAAAGCTCTCTGCAAAATTTAAGTGCTAGAGGAAAACAACTCGCTAATATTCAGTTCGCTCAGAATCAGAGATTAAGAAATTTTTTCATTACTGCAGCAAAACCTTTTAAGCAAGCAAATACGCAGGAGACACTATGATTCGTTGGGATTTTAACAATTACTACACTCACAATAAGGATGGTTTAATCAGTAAATTAAAACTGAGTAAAACTGAATCCTCAGAATTAAGAACACTTAGACAGATCGTTCGAGAACGAACAAGAGATGTTTTTAAAGAAGCACGAGAATTAGCAGCTAACGTCAAAAAAGATATGCTCTCTCTTGAAAATATTAGACTAAAGCTGACAAAAACTAATGTTCGCTATCTCTCTGCCTCTGAACAAACAGAAGTCGCACGACTTATTTTTGAAATGGATGATGAAGCACGTGATGATTTCATTAATCTACAGCCAAGATTTTGGACTCAAGGGAGTTTTCAATACGATACATTGAACAGGCCTTTTCACCCAGGACAAGAAATGGATATTGATGATGGTACTTATCTGCCCATGACAGTATTCGAATCTGAACCACGTATTGGCTACACCCTATTACTTCTACTTGTAGATACCTCACTAAAATCCTTACAAGCCGAAAACGATGGGTGGGTGTTTGAAGATAAACAAACCTGTGGTCGCATAAAGATTCCTAGTGAGAAAACACATATTGATGTACCAATGTATGCTATCCCTAAAAAACAATTCCAAACTAAACAAACAGCTGCTGACTCTGCACACAACATTGTAGAGCTATCAGCTATGTTCGAGTCAGTTTCAACAGAAGACTCTCGAGAGGCATATCAAGTCGAGTCGGATAAAGTCAATTTAGCACTCCGTGGTGGAGAAAAAAGATGGACGATTAGTGATCCTAAAATTGTTGAAGACTGGTTCAATGATAGCTGCGAACGAATAGGGGGACACCTTCGTTTAATTTGCCGTTTCATGAAAGCTTGGCGAGATGCTCAATGGGAGGTTGGTGGCCCTTCATCTATCAGTTTGATGACTGCAGTAGTAAATATTCTTAATAAAGAAATTCATGATGGCTCAAATTTAACTGAAACAATGAAGCTTGTAGCCAAACTACTCCCCGATGAATTTTCGAGAGGTCTACAGAGCCCAGATGATACTGATGAAAAATTACTATTCCCTGCAGAACAGGATCAAAATGTTCACCAAAGAAGTATAGTTAATACTATGAAAAACTTACATGGCATTTTACTGGATGCCGAATGTACAAACACTAGGGATGAAGCTTTACTCAAAATAAACAAAGGATTTGGTCAGCGAGTAACTAACGCTTCGCTAATTACATCAATAGTGGCGGCTCCAGCTTTTCAAGTATCACCATCTAAAGAACCTGAACCTGTCAAGATTAACAAAACGATGGTAAGCGGCTAATGGAAGAGGGACAGCTCCATAAAGTAATGATACGCTGCGGGTATCACTTTGTGTATGCCCGTAATCTTCCTGAAGAAGCCATTCTATACAGTAAGAATCAGCGCTTAGGTTTTTATACAAAAGAATATGAGACTACAGCTGGAAAGTTTAATGTAGCCCTTGTGCACCATTCAGATCCATTTACTAAACTACCAACCGCTTTCATTATAGGAATTCCTGAGCAATTTAAAAATCGTCTTATGCCCCATATTAGCCTTGAAGGGTTTCTATGTTATGTTGACCAAATGGAGGCAGATTGGGATTCAAACAACTTGGAGGCAACATATAAGGATATTGATAAACAGATATATCTAACTCTTGTTAATTCTGTATCAGCAGCAACAGAAGGTCTAAATGATAGGCGAGAGCTGGAAGGTGAGTTTGCTGCATATTGGCGACCTAGTGATAATTTGTTCGTTTTATCAAATGCTACCCGAAGCACCAAACTTAAAACATATTTATCAAAATTATGCTTATCTAATAATACCATAAGACAGGAATATATAACCGTAGAGAAATCATCAGCAGAGGACTCGAAAACTGTTATAAAGAAATGGCTCAAGCAAAGGAATCTTCCTAAGAGTTCATTAAAAGGAGAGCCAATTAATACACATTATATTTCTGTAAATCCCAGCCGTCTTGCAGGCATGAAATGGCCTCCGGCTTCATTTCGAGATCTATTGGATTGGCTTGAAAAAGCAGATCACAATGCCAGAGACAGAGTTATTGAGCACATCAAAGCTGAAGGCAAAAAAAAATATATTTTTCTCTTTGATGTATTCAATCAGGATATATTTGCCATTCATGTCGAATTCGACACTAAATACATTGATTTTAAAAGACACAAAAAGTCAGGAAAAAAATTAACGACCAAATTAGCGACTTTATTGAGTGGTAAAAAAAGTTGCACTGCGTATCAACGACTAGGTGTTATTCGGGCTGATATTAAAACTTTACTGAGTCGAAATTCACAACGGCAAGGAACAAAAAGTCTATCAGAAAAACGAATAGCTCTTGTCGGTTGTGGTACTATCGGTGGATATCTTGCTGAGTTATTACTCAGAAATGGGGCTGGATGTAATAAGGGTTTTCTACACCTTTATGATGATGACTTATATAATCCCAGTAATTTTGGTCGCCATACTTTATCATCACATGACTTCGGGCGATCTAAATCTATTTCACTTGCGAAAAAACTCCAAGATTCAGTGCATTTACAGACGAAAATTTTCGGATTTGAAAAACAATTTCACATCAGTGCCGATGTAATGCAGAAATACGACATTATTATTGATGCTACAGGTCGTCCTCCGGTATCCAAACGTATAGCAGCCATCGTAAGAAATATTCCAGCAGAGCAAAGACCAATTATTATTCATGCATTTAATGATGGCAACGGACGGGTATCAAAGGTTTTCATTGATGATGGTCGTAGTTGCTATGGATGTATGGTTTCTAATCCTGAAAAATACCGGAACGGAATCGATTCGAGATTTTACCATCTCGATATATCAAGTGAGAAAAACAAAAGCTGCGGTAGTACTTATACGCCTTATGATGCTGCGGTGAGTAGCATAACCGCATCTTTAGCCCAAATGGCAGTGTTGAGTACTCTTGGTTCGGAGCTAAAATGGACATATAGTGAACATGTACTTGAAGGTGGGCGTTCGCTCAAACCCCAATTCTTAACACGTCAACCTAACTGCCCAATTTGTAATGAACATAAATGAATTAGTGTTTATAGATGATTTTGATAACCATGTTGTGATCATGAGTGAGATAGTGCAACAACTCAACTCATATCGCCAAATTCATTATTCTAGTACTGAAGCTGGAGGAACCTTAATAGGAGAACGACGAGGGCATCATATCGTTGTCACTCACATTTCAGAGCCCGGACCAAATGACGTAAGGAGCCGCACTAGAATAGAAAGAAAAAGCGTTCACCATCAACAAAAGGTAAATGACTTATTTCAACTGTCTGATGGTTTTCTCGTTTATTTAGGTGAATGGCATACACACCCAGAAGATTTTCCTCAACCATCATATATTGACATAAAATCATGGCTGACTGGCTTGTCTGCAACAGAACCAATGCTCATGCTAATCGTGGGGAAAAAAGGGGTATGGCTTGGAAAAAAAATAGATAATGATATAAAACCATTAAATAAAAAAATATAATAATAAACAATACGATTTATGTGAAATTAGGTAATACCTGTTTTTTATTTATAAGAAAATCACCAACACTTAGGGATGGTGATTTCATAAAAGGCATAAAATACATATAGTTATATTTTATTAAGCAATCTAATCAATGCCCTACCTAACGCAGCAGCCATATTTACGGGAACAGCATTACCTATCTGCTTATACACTGCACCTAGAGAGCCCTTAAATTCCCAATCATCCGGAAAGGTTTGAATTCTCGCATATTCGCGAACCTGAAGAGGTCTAGTTTCAATAGGGTGGCAACGCTCCGTCTGCTTTTGTGCTGGGGAAGTTGTCAAGGTTAAACTCGGTTCATCTAATGACAAACGCCTTGCCATGCCTGTTTTTCCTCCACCTAAAAAATAACTACCTTGCATATATTCTCTTTGTAAATCATCACTTAAATCTCTCCAATATCCGCCAGGAGGAACATGACTCATAATCCATTTTTTTCTTTCCGGGTAAGTTTGACCAAGAGAAGGAGGAACATTAGATTGATATAACTCTCCAGCAAAAAAAGCATCTTTCAGAGTAAAAATTTTTTTATATGGTGAAGGCCATTCAAAAAGAGCCTCATCAAATAAATCTTTCCTAATTCCGATTAAAATTAGCCTTTCTCTTTTCTGTGGTACTTTATAAAAAAGAGCCTTTAAAACTTTAGGTTCAATTAATTTATACCCCAAATCATCAATTATTTTTTTTATTGTTTCTAGGGTCCTACCTTCATCATGACTTATTAAACCTCTCACATTTTCAGCCATAAACACTTTAGGGCGCAATGTTTTTACCGCTCGAGCAAATTCAAAAAACAATGTCCCTCTTGTATCTTCGAACCCTAATTTTTTACCTGCATAAGAAAATGCTTGGCAGGGAAATCCACCTGTTAATACATCAATCTCCTCATCGATCTTGGTAAAATCAATGGTAGATATATCCCCCTGCACAACATTCCAATTAGGCCTATTATGCTTTAATGTATCGCAAGCTGACTTATCTAATTCGTTGAGAAAAACACTATGAAAGCCCGCTTGTTCTAAACCAATAGCCAATCCACCTCCACCTGCAAATAATTCAACCAGGTTGTACTGACGATTCGGTTTAGTTTTTAATTCTTCATCCCATTTACTTTCATCTAAAAGTTGAACCTCAGGAAAATGTTTCACCTGAGAATGATGAATAAAAAGCCGATTATCAATAGATTCAGGTTTAATTATGCCTTTTGATACCCAGCTTTCGATGGTTTTCTTGGATTCTGATAAAATATCTGCTAATACTTCTAAAGTAAAATATTCGTTAGTATAGAAATTAATTAGTTGATTTTTTTGGACATCACTCATCTGACGCTTCCAATTTAATTGATTAATACTGTCCTATTATACAGTAGTATCGCGTTAATGTTGAGTAAACTTCTATACATTATCAGATTGATTAGCATGGTGAAATTATGAGCAGCAAAGAGGTTATCCTAGCAAAGGTCAAAGAATGGTTCTCAGAATCAATTGCAAAAAATCATATCAAAAACACAGAAAAGTTAGTAAACCCTAATGAGTTTAACATTAATCCTTTTTTAGCCGTTTACCTAGCGAAATACCTCACTGGAAATGCATCTCCTGAAAGCATAGCAAAAGCATTGGTATTACCGCGTGTACTAAGTACCTCAATTACAACGTCATTTGGTCAACATATGCAAAGTTTCTTAAGTATCATCAAAGAAACATATGGTAGCACAACCGCAGGGGTTGATATTGAATTCATTGACTGTATTGATGGTAATAAGAAGTATTGCCAGCTAAAGGCTGGTCCTAATACCATAAATAAAGACGATGTTGAATCTATCGCGGGTCACTTTACTGGTGTTAGGAACTTAGCTAGAACGAACAATGTCAGAATACATCGAGACGATATGATCGTCGGTGTTCTCTATGGTGATAGTAGCGAGCTAAGTTCACACTATAAAAGAATCACTTCTCAATATGAATATCCAGTCATCATAGGGCAAGATTTTTGGCTACGGCTAACTGGAGATGAAGATTTTTATGCCGACCTAATTAAAGCTATCACTTCTGTCGCTATTGAAGCCGATTATAGCCAGGAACTGAATAAAGTAATAACTGAGTTAGCTAAAACAGATAAAATTCAACAACTTTCATCACTATAGCTGAGTTAGCTCAGACTAGTTATTATATGCCTACGGTACAAAACTCTACATACTCTGGAGATAAGCTCTATACTGAGACTATCTAAAACTGAGCCTGGAACAGGTATTGTTATATCTGACAGGCTTCTACCTGTCAGATAAGGGGACAGTTACGAGTGTAATTATTTATGTCATCAAATAATTTGTATTCTCTTCGGTTTCACTATGTATCGGCTTCTTCCGTGAATGGTCGATTACGAAAATAATCCTCAGCAATTTTTAATGCAGATAAATGCCGACCGTGCGCAAAAGTGTCACCACAGGGACATTCATCGGGATGTGTCACTCTATACCATAATCCGATTTCATCTTTTCGATAATACCAGCCTTGTGCTATCCCCGCAGCTACCATTTTTTGCCCTGGATGTTCAACTATGAATTCTGATACCTGAATGAGGTTCTCTTCCATCATTATTATACCGACACCTTTTTGGTAGAAAGTGCGATCCAGCATACTCACATGCTGGATAAGTTCATCCAGTTCAAGAATAATAGTACCAAACTGAAGCAATAACGCTTCAAGTTCAGGAAAACAAGGAGGGATGGTTTCAGGAGCAGTCCCAAAAAAAACAACGTCTGGAACGGAAATAATTTTCCCGTCAAAAGTATTTCCATCACTAGAAGTAAATAGTTCAGACAGACGTGTTCCCCGGAAAAAAGCGGTACTAGGCCATGCAATTTTTACAAAACTATTCTGATATTCAGGAATACTGAGGGTTCGCGTGAAGCAAGGAATAGGGAAATTTGGATCCCATACTTCCTTGATTTCCTTCCAAGGTAAACTCAGTAAAGCTTTTAAAATGGGATCCTTGTCTATGGGCGGAAAAACATCATCAATAGAAGTAAAACCTGAAGTAAATGCATAATCCCGTAAAACTGAACGTGGGGCAGTGATCTGAGCACGGAAACATTTTTTAGGGACGGGACTTCCTGATAATGGCCCCAGCAACCAGGCTTCTTGTGCAACTGTACGAGGGCGAAAACCAGAAAGTGTTACAGAAGATAGATCGATTAAACCAATTTGTAAGGCTTCTTCTTTCTCGATAATATAGATGTGACCATCCCCATCCTCAAAATCATACGACGCATGGCGTTTGAGTAGTAAAACCGGATCTTCATCACAGTCTTCACTGAGCTCAATATGTTTACTTTCTCGATATTTATGGCTTGCGAACCATGCGCTAACTGCAGGATTTGCGGAGCAATCGATGTAAAATGAGCGCCAACCATAATGCTGGAGAAGAGCCTGAACAAAATGCTGCTTATTTTGATGTCTCCCCAGAAAAGTCTCGAGGACATTACTAGAATAAGTAGACCATCTTAACATTGTACTGGGATGGCAGATTTGACGATCGGAAGACGCTACAATAGAGGGAACACCGAGCTGGCCGTAATGGGTGATTTGTCCACGAAATAGAGCATTTTTACCATATACTGCGATTAAATGACGTAAATCATCGATAGTGTCAACCTGAAAATGTTTCATACGTATTCCTTCCATTGTAGAAGACTAACTAAGCTAATTCTGTTCTTTGCTCAAAGTAGACTGATAGGCTTAATTATATGCTAGTCAGGTTAAGTTTGAATTAGTACAACTAAGTACTGGTTAAACCAGCCCTTTTAGGTATATACCTAAAAGGGCTATATTTTACATAACCATATACTCTATATTTCAATTATTACTAAGGTTCATCCAAAAATTACATAATTTAGCTGTACCTACACTCTAGTATCACTTCCCAAACCCAAACGCCCCCACATGCCCTTCCCTATTTGCATCCAGATAATCAGCCCACCATTGCACCATCAGCCGCCTTTCTTCAATATGCTCTGCTTTGTGAATATAAGCAGCCCTTACCGAGTTACGTTCTTGGTGGCTCATTTGCCTTTCTACTGCATCCTTCGACCATAGCCCCGATTCAATCAACGAGCTACACGCCATCGTTCTGAAACCATGTCCACAAACTTCCGTCTTAGTGTCATAGCCCATCACACGTAATGCATTATTAACCGTGTTTTCACTCATTGGCTTTCTTGGATTATGATCGCCGATAAAGATTAGTTCGTGGTTACCGCTGAATTGATAAATCTGTTTTAAGATCTCAATGGCTTGTCGGCTTAAAGGGACTAAATGAGGAGTACGCATTTTTGATCCACGATGGGAGTGTTTAACCCCTTCTATCGCTTCGCGTTCAGCGGGGATCGTCCACATGGCATTTTCAAAATCGATTTCATCCCAACGAGCAAAACGCAGTTCACTGGAACGAATGAAGACTAACAAAGTAAGTTTGACGGCAAGTTTAGTTAAAGGTCTTCCCTTATAATCATCGATGCGTTGTAAGAACTCAGGTAGACGTTTGAGTTCTAAAGCGGCTCTATGGACTCGTTTACCTGTGGCAACAGCACCCGCCATATCTTGCGCGGGGTTATAGTCGATTAAACCGCTTTGTACGGCATAGCGCATAATGGCAGTCACACGTTGCTGTAAACGTGCCGCGACCTCAAGACGTCTAGACATCTCCACGGCTTTAATCGGCTCGAGTAGATCACGAGTTTTTAGTTCAGCAATATTACGTTTACCAATAGCGGTAAAGATATTGTCCTCAAGGCTTTTGAGGACTCGATGGCTATGCCCTTCCGACCACTTCTTATTGGTCCCATGCCAATCACGAGCAACTTTCTCAAAGGTATTAAATTCCTTTTGTTGCTCTTCTTTCACTTCTTTGCGTTTTTCACTGGGATCAAAACCATTCGCTATTAACTTTCTGGCCGCATCTCTTTTCTCTCTGGCTTCTGCAAGCGAGATGTCAGGATAAACACCCAGCGCTAACATTTTTTGCTTACCGCCAAAACGATACTGTAAACGCCAATATTTTGAGCCGTTGGTATGTACCATCAAGTGCATACCATCACCATCGGTCAATTTATACGATTTATCCAGAGGCTTGGCAGCCCTGACTTTAGCATCAGTAAGAGCCATGATTTATCTCCTTCTGTTGGTACAAACTATTATCGAATCGAGAGATACCAACACATATACCAACAGTAGGTACTTGATGTGGGTTGACCTTAGTATACTTGGGAAGACTGAAAAGTGGGGAAAAGCCTTGTAAAACTGGGATTTCAGATACAAAAAAAGACGTCCGTTGACGTCTCTTGATGTTCTTATGGTGCCGAAGGCCGGAATCGAACCGGCACACCCGAAGGCGGTTGATTTTGAATCAACTGCGTCTACCAATTCCGCCACTCCGGCACTGAAGTGATGTGTTTCTTGGGAAACGCCGTCATTATACTTGCCTCACGCGCTCTGGCAACATTTATCTTGAAGATTCAGATTGTTCGATTAAAAAAAAAGCATATTCCATAAATAAAGATGAAAAGAGTGCAATATCCCTAAAATAATTCAAGCGACTTATCGATTTGCAGTGAAACTATGTCCAAAAAAATATGTCCTAGTCCTATATTTTCTGAAACTACAGTAACTAAATAATTTTCAACACTAAACATCAAAAACACTCATGCCACATGAAACATATCGGGTATGACTTTTTTGTTTATTTATGAATAGATAATTATTGTGAGTTTTGTACTAACTATTTTAATCACCGCAGGACACTGATGGCTGGCAGCAAAGCGTAAATTTTGTTAGTTTATCCGCAATCTTGCACAAATATTTAAGGCATCATCATGGGTTTTGTTGGGTGGATAGCAATAGGTATCGTTATTGGCATCTTAATTGGCGTCATAATGAAAATTTTCGCTAAGAAAAAATAATATTGGCTGAAAAGTCATTTGCAAACAATCATATCGGCTGGCTTCTAACATGAAGAAATCGTTTTTAAAAATATTGTCAGTATCAGCACTGTCTCTCGCCTTGATGGCCTGTTCTACCCCGACAGAAAAACAACCAAAGTTTCTGCAAGGTAATGATGTTACATCCCCTGACTGGCAAGTTTTTGAGGGAGATAGACGGACGTATGAACGTGTCGCTAAGATTGTCGACCTTTACGCAAATCGTATTTTTAATGAAAGCGATGCGCGCGGCATGGCTATTGTGGTTATTGATAATAACCAAGTCCTGACTCGTTATTATGGCGAAACAGCGCCCGGTAATGGCAAAAAACCAGGGCCGAATTCATTGATTCGCATTGCTTCTGTTTCTAAATTAATGACAAGCGAAATATTAATTAAACTAGAACAAGATAAAAAACTGTTAATTACTGACCCTCTTCAGCAATATAGCTACAACGGCGTTACTGTACCGGACAACAATAGTGGACAACCTATTCGTCTTTACCATTTAGCGAGCCACACCAGTGGGCTTCCTCGGGAGCAGCCTGGGGGGAAATGGGGGCGCCCTGTGTTTATTTGGCCGACCCAAGATAATCGTTGGACATGGCTAAGAACGGGAAAACTCGATGCGACGCCGGGTACTGAAGCGTCTTATTCAAACCTAGCCTATGACCTGCTTGCAGATGCGATGATCAAAGCATCTGGACAATCCTATCCACAATTATTTAGTCGCTATGTCACTTCACCTGCCAAAATGACGGAAACCACTTATACGCCAAGTAATGCGCAATGTGCCCGATTAATGGAAGGCACCAAGCCAAGCCCTTGTCACAATACCCTCGCAGCGGCAGGCAGTGGTGGTGTGTATTCAACACCTGCAGATATGCAAAAGTGGATGCAACAATTTTTATCCACAGATAGCAGCTTAAGAAAATCAACGGCCGCGCGTGAACAAGGTATTTATTTCCCTCGAAATAAATTAATAGACATAAAAGGGATGGATGTTGCTGGCCAAGCCGATGGATTAGGGCTCGGCTGGGTTTATATGAAGCCTAAAAACGGTATCCCGGGTATATATCAAAAAACCGGCGGTGGCGGTGGTTTTAACTCTTATATGGCGATGATCCCACAACAGAATATTGGTATTTTTGTCGTGATGACCCGCAAAGAAAGCAGCAAATTCAGTAAACTAACGATTGGTGTTAACGAACTAGTTGCTTCGTTATCATCGAACCATGCGTATGGAAAACATTGAAAGGGTACCGCCGACGCAGTTAACGCACTGGCGAGTTATACCCCAATCTTAAAACGCGGCTTTGTTCGTGTTCTCACACTGATCGCAACAACTGCCTGATAAATTCAGGCAGTTTCTCGAGCAGAAACTGCTTTTTTGCAATTATTTAATCATATCAACCGCTATTCTTAGACCCAACCGTTTGTAATCATAAGCAGGGACTAAGATGAAATTACCACCATTATTTTCTTTTCACATATTGCGCTTATATCCAGCTAAAAGTGGAGTTATCTCTGCATTTAGTCAGCAATTAACAGCGGTACGCGGTCACCATAAAATGTACCCATATCCTGAAAAATCTGAATATGTCAGCATTGATCTTTCAAGACTAACTAATGAAACCTACAAGAACCCGAACTATAAAGAGACCGATGAATATAAAGAATTGGTTGCTATCACTCGACAAGAAGCGAACAAACAGTTTGCCGAAAAAATAAGAAAGAACGCCTATTATCTTAATAACTCATACAGCGCAAATGGGAAATTGTTTTCTTACGCACAAAGGATGGCGAATAAAACTAAAAGCTGTGTGATAGGAATTAAAGGTGAAAGAAGCGGCAAAGACAAAGAGGAAAACACAACCCAACAAGTATTTTTTCAGCCACAAGGAAAAATTAAAGCCGTACTCTGTAGTATGGGTAATTTTATCTTCGGCAAATAATATACATGTAGATAAAAAAGGCGGTGAGTTCATTCGACTCCACCGCCCTTTTTATCGAGATTAATACTGTTTTATTTTCGTTTCACCAACAAGACAATACTCACCGCTAGGAATAATAGACTCGGCAATGCCGCAGCAATAATCGGAGGCACGGAATAGACTAAACTCCAGTTACCAAACCCTTCATTGAGCACATAAAACAAGAAGCCCCCCACAATACCTGAAATGACGCGAACGCCCATTGGCACGGTACGTAATGGCCCAAAGATGAACGAAACCGCCATCAACATCATGACCGCCGCAGACAGTGGCGCTAATATTTTTTTCCACATACTGAGCTGATATACCGCAGCTACCTGACCACTCTCTTTTAAATAAGAGACGTATTGATACAGGCCACGAATAGAAAGCGAATCCGCATTAAGTGAAACTATTCCTAATTTCTCAGGCGTTAAATTGGTTTTCCAATCAACGGTTAAACGTTGGGAACCATTGATTTTCTTTTCACTGCTTAATATTGATTCATCGACTTGCGATAAAACCCAAAATTGATTTGCAGTATCGTAAGTGCCACTCGAGGCAAACATCACAGATTGCAGTTTTTGTTGCTCATTAAAGCGATAAATAGAAACATCTTGAATTGAAGTGGAATTATTGATGCGCTGAATGTGAATGAAATCACGACCATCCTTCGCCCACATACCTTCGTCCGTCACCACCAATGAATTACCCACAATCTTTTCAGCGCGATAATTTCTAGCCCATTGCTCGCCTGCTGGCGCTATCCATTCACCAATAAACATTGCAATAATAACTAGTGGAACAGCGGTTTTCATCACGGAAAGCGCTATCTGTAAACGGGTAAAGCCAGAAGCTTGCATCACCACCAGTTCACTACGCGAAGCGAGAGCACCAAGCCCCATTAATGCACCAAGCAGCGCCGCCATAGGAAAAAAGATATCGATATCTTTCGGTACCGTTAGTAAGGTAAAAACCCCTGCGCTAAGCGCGGTATAATCACCATCACCGACTTTACGTAATTGTTCGACAAACTTGATGATCCCCGCAAGGGAAACCAATAAAAATAGCGTCATCAGAATAGAATTTAGGATGGTTCGACCGATATATCTATCTAAAACACCAAACATCAGGCTACCCCTTTACTAAATTTGACGCGTATACGGCGCATTGGCAATGTATTCCACATATTTAAGACTATCGCTAAGGCTAAATAGCCAAAATTGACTATCCACATCGCATATTTAGGGTCAATGTCATCTTTACTTGCGCTATTGCGGAGCGTACTTTGCAACAAGAAGAATATTAGGTACAAAAGCATTGCCGGTAGCATGCTCAATACACGGCCTTGGCGAGGATTCACTTCACTTAACGGCACCACCATCAAGGCCATTACCACCACGGAGAAAACAATGGTTAAGCGCCAGTGGAACTCAGCATTGACGTCAGGCGTGTTCTCTTTCCACAGCTGCAACATATTTTTTTGTTCAACTCTATCCTGACGGGCTTCGGTGGATTTATGGTCAACAACCGCCTGATAGTTCACAAAATCAGTAATTCGAAAATCGCGTAATAATGCAGTGCCCTCGTAACGAGTGCCTTCATTGAGAACGACGACTTGACGACCTTCTTGGTCTTCTTTCATATAGCCGCTATCTGCCACAACGACAGATGGTCGCTGTTCATTGGCAGCACGTAATTGGGCTAAGAAAACATGTTGAAAATTATTTCCTTTAACATCCCCAATATACAACACAAAATTACCATCTTTGGTGGTTTTAAATTGCCCTTCCACCATCGCCGCGAGGCCTGGGTTAGCTTTTGCATCCGCTAATACCTGTTCTTGATATTGAGATGACCAAGGCAACATCCAGGTAATATTACCGATAGCAACGAGTGCCGTGAGGGTTGCGAGTACTAGTGCTGCTTTCACCAATACATCTTTACCAAGACCACAGGCATGCATCACCGTGATTTCGCTTTCAGTGTAAAGTCGACTGTATGTCATTAATAGCCCAAGAAATAGGCTCAAGGGCAGGATCAATTGCGCCATTTCAGGCACACCTAACCCTAGCAAAGGAAGTACTAAGTTTGATGGAATATTACCCTGTACCGCCGCACCGAGAATATCGATGGACTTTTGACTAAAAAAGATCAACATCAGCACAAAAAGTATCGCTAATTGACTTTTCAGGGTTTCTCGTACCAAATATCTAATAATTATCACGCTTATTACGCCTGTGAAAACTTGTCTTTTGGGTAGAAAATGGCTAAGTTCGTTTCATGTCTGCCATTTACTAACATATACTCTGGTTTATTGTAAGGCTAGAATGATATAAAAGCATTCTCTATACTGATAGACAAATCAGAACATGCTTAATTTTAGTAAAAAACCAGATGTTCACGCAGTTTAACATAAAGAGTTCACTCTCTATGAGGTAGATCATGCGAAACGTTAATTCTAACGAGCGCATTGGCCTTTGTCTTTAAGATTCAGGAGAACGCATGGAGTTTAGTGTAAAAAGTGGTAGCCCGGAAAAACAACGCAGCGCATGTATTGTTGTCGGAGTCTTTGAACCACGCCGTCTGTCCCCTATAGCTGAACAGCTGGACAAAATTAGTGACGGATATATCAGCGCCCTGCTGCGCCGCGGGGAACTTGAAGGTAAAGTAGGGCAATCCCTGCTACTCCATCATGTACCTAATGTTCTATCTGAACGCATTCTCCTTATCGGTTGCGGTAAAGAGCGTGAATTAGATGAGCGTCAATTTAAACAAATTATTCAGAAAACAATTAGTACTCTGAATGAAACCGGCTCAATGGAAGCAGTTTGTTTCTTAACTGAGCTGCATGTTAAAGGTCGCAACAATTACTGGAAAGTTCGCCAAGCGGTAGAAACGGCAAAAGAGTCACTCTACGTCTTTGATCAACTGAAAAGTAACAAAACAGAACATCGCCGTCCACTGCGTAAATTGGTCTTCAATGTACCAACGCGTCGTGAATTGACTAGCGGTGAACGTGCAATTTCTCATGGCCTCGCTATCGCCTCTGGCGTTAAAGCAGCAAAAGACTTGAGTAATATGCCGCCAAATATCTGTAACGCTGGTTATTTAGCATCACAAGCTCGCCAATTAGCTGATATTTCAGATAACAAGCTCACCACCCGTGTTATCGGTGAAGAGCAAATGAAAGATTTAGGTATGAATGCCTATCTTGCCGTCGGTCAGGGTTCACAAAACGAATCACTGATGTCGATTATGGAATATAAAGGCAATCCAGACCCAGATACTAAGCCTATTGTGTTATTGGGCAAAGGTTTGACCTTTGACTCAGGTGGTATTTCAATCAAACCTGCCGATGGCATGGATGAAATGAAATATGACATGTGTGGCGCGGCATCGGTTTATGGCGTGATGCGTTTTATCACCGAATTACAGTTACCTATCAATGTCGTTGGTATCTTAGCAGGTTGTGAAAACATGCCTGGCGGTAAAGCATATCGTCCGGGTGATATTTTAACGACGATGTCAGGTCAAACGGTTGAAGTACTAAATACCGATGCCGAAGGTCGTTTAGTGTTATGTGATGCCCTCACTTACGTTGAACGTTTCGAACCTGAGCTAGTTATTGATATCGCGACCTTAACAGGTGCTTGTGTTATCGCGTTAGGTAGCCACTATACGGGATTGATGTCGAACCATAATCCACTCGCGCATGAATTGCTTAATGCATCAGAGCAAGCGGGTGACCGTGCTTGGCGTTTACCATTAGCGGATGAGTATTTTGATCAGATAACGCCTAACTTTGCTGATTTAGCGAACACCGGTGGCCGTCCAGCGGGTGCAATTACCGCAGGCTGTTTCCTTTCTCGCTTTGCAACGAAGTATAATTGGGCTCACTTGGATATCGCCGGTACTGCTTGGCGTTCAGGTAAAGCAAAAGGCGCGACAGGCCGTCCTGTATCTATGCTGGCACAGTTTCTACTGAACCGCGCAGGCCTAAATGGTGATGATTAGTCTGAGCTAATTTTCTTCCTTTAAATTAGGTAGAAACTAAATCAATCCCGAATCACCTATCTCTGTGATTCGGGATATTATTTTTTAGCGATATCAAATCAAGTTCAATATAATTTGAGCAACCATCAACCGATTTTGCGGCTGCTGCAAAACAGGTTATAATTCACCAATCTTACGGTAATAGCCGCTCTTGCAAATTGATGCACAGCAAATCACCAATTAAACTTGTCGTGTTTAAAAATGAGACGCTCATCAGTATGTGACTAGTGCAAATGAACGTAGTCAACAATTCTGCGGCACGAAGTATGACGGGTATATGATGAAGAACGGCACTTTTTATTTACTAGAACAACCGTCTCCACA
Source organism: Providencia sp. Je.9.19 (assembly GCF_051129765.1). Classification (NCBI taxonomy): domain Bacteria; kingdom Pseudomonadati; phylum Pseudomonadota; class Gammaproteobacteria; order Enterobacterales; family Morganellaceae; genus Providencia; species Providencia sp. Je.9.19. Next base: position 176,076 of record NZ_JBCPSS010000002.1, on the reverse strand, counting down.
GGCCGAGTTAGAAGCCCATGAATGGCTGACTTGTCAACTTGCGGCGCAAATGTGGCGCAATGGGAAACGTGTTTTAATTGCGTGTGAAACTGCGCAACAGGCCGAAAAAATAGATGAAGCACTCTGGCAAAGAGAGCCGAATCAATTTGTGCCTCATAATCTTGCAGGTGAAGGGCCCCGCTATGGCGCACCCGTTGAGATTTGTTGGCCCGCTAAAAGGGGCAATACACCTCGAGATATACTGATTAATTTACAAAATCAGTTTGCAGATTTTGCCACCGCATTCCATGAAGTGATAGACTTCGTCCCTATCGAAGAAACTTTAAAACAGTTGGCGCGTGAGCGGTATAAAATCTACCGTAGCGTCGGCTTCAATTTGACTATGGCCGCACCGCCAACTTACTGAATACGAAATGATGGAAAATAAACCAGAAAACACAATAAACGAGCCTTCCCTCGATAAAACCTATAATCCTACCGAGATTGAGCAGTCACTTTACGCTCAGTGGGAGAAAAATGGCTATTTTAAACCTCATGGTGATACTAGCCAAGAGAGCTTCTGTGTCGTTATTCCGCCACCGAACGTCACCGGTAGCCTGCACATGGGCCATGCCTTCCAGCAAACTATCATGGATACCATGATCCGTTACCAACGTATGCAAGGTAAAAATACCTTATGGCAAACAGGAACAGACCATGCGGGTATCGCGACTCAAATGGTAGTTGAGCGTAAAATTGCAGCTGAAGAAGGCAAAACGCGTTATGACTACGGCCGCGATCAGTTCATTGATAAAATTTGGCAATGGAAAGCAGAATCAGGCGGTACTATTTCTCAACAAATGCGTCGCCTAGGCGATTCAGTTGACTGGGATCGCGAACGTTTTACGATGGATGAGGGCTTATCTAAAGCAGTTAAAGAAGCTTTCGTTCGTATGTACAAAGAAAATTTAATTTATCGTGGTAAGCGCCTCGTTAACTGGGATCCAAAACTGCACACTGCAATTTCAGATCTCGAAGTTGAGAACCGCGATATCAAAGGTTCAATCTGGCATTTACGCTACCCACTAGCAGATGGTGAAAAAACGGCTGAAGGCAATGACTACTTAGTCGTCGCGACCACGCGCCCAGAAACCATGCTCGGTGATACTGCTGTTGCCGTAAACCCAGAAGATCCTCGCTACAAAGATTTAATTGGCAAAGATATTATTCTGCCAATCGTTAATCGTCGTATCCCAATTATTGGTGATGAACACGCTGATATGGAAAAAGGAACAGGTTGTGTGAAAATCACACCTGCTCACGACTTTAATGACTATGAAGTCGGTAAACGCCACCAGTTAACCATGATTAACATCATGGATCTCGATGGCAACATTCGCAGTGAAGCGGAAGTGTTCGATACCAATGGTAACCCATCAACGGCCTTCAGTTGTGAAATCCCAGAAGCTTACCGTGGTGTAGAGCGTTTTGCTGCCCGTAAAGCGATTGTCGCTGCGTTTGAGCAATCTGGTCTACTGATTGAAGTTAAACCACACGATTTAACTGTGCCTTATGGTGACCGTGGTGGCGTGGTTATTGAGCCGATGCTAACTGACCAATGGTATGTTCGCACTGCACCTTTAGCTAAAGATGCAATCAAAGCGGTTGAAGATGGTCGCATTCAGTTTGTCCCTCGCCAATATGAAAATATGTATTTTTCATGGATGCGTGATATCCAAGATTGGTGTATTTCTCGCCAATTGTGGTGGGGTCACCGTATCCCTGCTTGGTATGATGAGAAAGGCAACGTCTACGTTGGTCGCGATGAAGCTAAAGTGCGTCGTGAAAACAATCTCAGCGATGATATTGCCCTGCGTCAAGATGACGATGTATTGGATACTTGGTTCTCCTCTGGTCTTTGGACGTTCTCAACTCAAGGCTGGCCAGAAAATACCGAAGCACTAAAAACTTTCCATCCAACTGATGTATTAGTCAGCGGCTTTGATATTATTTTCTTCTGGATTGCCCGCATGATCATGATGACCATGCATTTCGTCAAAGATGAAAACGGTGAGCCACAAGTTCCATTCAAAACTGTCTATATGACAGGTCTGATTCGCGATGAAGAAGGCCAAAAAATGTCTAAATCCAAAGGGAACGTTATTGACCCGCTGGATATGATTGACGGTATTTCGCTAGAAGCGTTACTCGAAAAGCGTACAGGCAATATGATGCAGCCACAATTGGCTGAAAAAATTGCTAAACGTACTCAAAAAGAGTACCCAGAAGGTATTGAGGCTCATGGTACTGATGCCCTACGCTTCACTTTAGCTGCCCTTGCATCAACCGGACGTGATATCAATTGGGATATGAAACGTCTATCAGGCTACCGCAATTTCTGTAATAAATTATGGAATGCGAGCCGTTTTGTGTTGATGAATACAGAAAATCAAGATTGCGGCCAAAATGGCGGCGAAATGAGTTTCTCATTGGCCGATCGTTGGATCATGGCGCAGTTTAATCAAACCATAAAATCTTATCGTGAAGCGCTTGATACTTATCGTTATGATATCGCAGCAAATATTCTGTATGATTTCACATGGAATGAGTTCTGTGACTGGTATTTAGAGCTATCAAAACCTGCGGTTCATAAAGGTAATGATGCTCAAGTTCGCGCAGCACGCTTTACCCTGATTGAAGTGCTTGAAGGTCTATTGCGTCTTGCTCACCCTATCATTCCATTTATCACCGAAACCATTTGGCAGCGTGTTAAAGTGGTTAAAGGGATTGATGCCGATACCATTATGTTGCAGCCTTTCCCTGAATTTGATGCAGCAAAAGTTGATGAACTGGCATTAAGTGATTTAGAGTGGATTAAAGAAGCCATTATTGCGGTACGTAATATTCGTGCTGAAATGAATATTTCGCCGGGTAAACCACTTGAATTAATACTACGTGGTGCATCTGAAGATGCTAAACGTCGTATCGCTGAAAACCAAAACTTTATTCAATCTATGGCTCGGTTAGCCAGTATCCGCATATTATCTGAAGGTGAAGAAGCGCCAGTTTCTGTCACTAAATTGATTAATGGCGCTGAGCTATTAATTCCAATGGCAGGTCTAGTTGATAAAGACGCTGAACTCGCTCGCCTAGATAAAGAGCTGGAAAAAGTCACCAAAGAAATTGAATCAATCGAAAGCAAGCTGGCAAATGAAGGTTTTGTAAGTCGCGCCCCTGCTGCCGTTGTTGAAAAAGAACGTGAGCGTTTAGGTGTTAATATTGAAGCGAAAGCTAAAATTGAAGCACAGAAAGTGACGATTGCCTCTTTGTAATCAATTTTCCATATAAGTATTAACGCCCTGATTAGCTTGCTACTCAGGGCTTTTTATTGCATCTTAATTCAAGCATTATCAACTTACTACCTTCACAACTCTCAGATTGAAGTTCCCTTCTGGTTCTCTTTGCACTGAGTTATACACAATAATAATGAAGAGTTTCATATGACAATAAATACACCAGACACAACTCAAAATTACCAAATTCGCCTTCTTGAACAACGTGATAACGCTGGAATTGCCGCTATTATTCGTAAAGTTTCTGCGGAGCATGGACTTACTGCTGATAAAGGCTATGCGATCGCTGACCCGATTTTAGATACACTTTATGACGTTTATAGCCAGCCTCGTAGCGCATATTGGGTTGTTGAAATGCAGGGTGAAATTGTCGGTGGCGGTGGAATATCTCAACTTGCAGGTGGTGATAGCAAAACGGTAGAACTACAGAAAATGTATTTGTCTTCGGCACTGCGCGGTAAAGGGCTGGCAAAGAAAATCGTCCTAATGTCGTTAGAATTCGCCAAAGCACAAGGCTATACACGTTGTTATTTAGAAACAACGGCAGATTTACAAGCTGCAATTAAATTATACGAGAAATTAGGTTTTGAGTTTATTGATGAGCCACTAGGTCACACTGGCCATGGTGACTGTGAAATCAGAATGTTAAAAACATTGTAAAACACACATTTTCAACACAAAAAAGGATAGCATTTCGCTATCCTTTTTAATTCAACAACACTGAAAATTAAACTTAGTGAATACGATCTTCAGGCTCTTCATCACCTTCATCATCACCGTCTTCATCATCTTCACCGTTTGGATCTTCAAAATAGGTGCCCCAACCATCATAATTAACGCCCATTTTTTCAGCGAGCTTAATGAGTTGGTCAACTTGCGCGTCGATCAATTCTGCCTTTAATGGCGATTCACTAACAACATCACAACACATTAATGTGATACCGTTTTCAACTTCTAACTCTTCTGCATCAGTCACTTCATAACCGAGTTTAAATGCTTCAACGGCGGCTTTTTCAAGTAAAGCAAAATCGTCTGCTGAGAAGTGATGCTCAATTGCATACAGCGCATCAGGATCGCTACCATCTTCGAGCAGCTCTTCAATAATTAAACGAGTTTCTTCGTTCTGTGCCTCTAGTTCAGCTTTATCTACCATGTCACACCCCTTATTCCGTAATCGCTTGTCTTATGCCATTCTCCCATAGGGTTGACAGTGAAACCATACCCATGACAACAATTTCTTTTTGATAAGGGGTTGATTTTGAATTTTTATGGATATAAATTGAATATTAATTCAATAATAAAAGGCATGTATTTATGAATCCCTTATATAGTAGGCATTTTTTAAGGTTACTTGATTTTACATCTACCGAAATTAATTCACTTTTAAAACTATCCGCTTGGTTAAAGTCACAAAAAAAAGCCGGTACTGAACAACCCCTCCTTACGGGTAAAAATTTCGCCCTCATTTTTGAAAAAGATTCGACTCGTACTCGCTGCGCTTTCGAGGTCGGTGCTTTCGACCAAGGTGCTAAAGTCACTTACCTCGGCCCTTCTGGTAGCCAAATCGGCCACAAAGAAACCATGAAAGACACCGCGAGAGTACTTGGACGGATGTATGACGGTATTCAGTATCGGGGATTCAGCCAAAACAATGTTGAAACCTTAGCCACGCACTCGGGAGTGCCTGTATGGAATGGACTAACCAACGAATTCCATCCCACACAGTTATTAGCCGACTTGCTTACCATTCAGGAACATCAACCCAATAAACCATTATCAGAAATTAAATTCGCTTACCTCGGCGATGCGCGCAATAACATGGGCAATTCATTGCTAGAAGCCGCAGCCCTCACAGGCTTAGACTTACGTTTAGTCGCCCCCAAAAGCTGTTGGCCAGAAGAGCAACTGGTTGAAGATTGTCAAAAAATAGCCAAAACAACCGGTGCAAAAATAACGCTAACGGAAGACGTCGCGCAAGGCGTTAAAGATACTGACTTTATTTATACTGATGTATGGGTTTCAATGGGTGAACCTAAAGAAGTTTGGGCACAGCGTATTAATTTATTAAAGCCTTATCAAGTCAACATGGATGTCATCAAACTCACCGGTAATCCTAACGTGAAATTTTTGCATTGCTTACCTGCATTTCACAACGAGGACACAACCCTTGGTGCGCAGTTAGCAAAAGAATTCAATATGTTCGGTGGATTAGAAGTGACAGAAGAAGTATTTGAATCGCCTTATAGTATTGTGTTTGATCAAGCCGAAAACCGTCTTCATACTATCAAAGCCGTCATGGTTGCAACATTAGCACCTGAGTTACCTGTTGGCAGTTTTTAATATTTCGTTGAATTATGCTTAGCTCAAGCATATTTAGCACAATGATATTCAAGGTAATAATATTCAGGCCAAGTAGGCGTTTAACTTAATAAAACACCTACTTAGGCCGCCCATTATCTATGGTCGTTCGCCTTTGGCTAACCGATCATTTATCACACCAATAAGTTGTGGCAAATCAGCTAATGTATCAATAACGTAATGAGCACCTGCGGCAAATAACTTAGCAGCGGCTTTTTGGCGAAGTTCTAAAATGGCATCATGGGGCATTGTTTGGTATTCATCCCACGTTTTACCAAATTCATTGCCTGATAGCACAACTCCAACACTCCACATTCCTGCATTGAGTCCTTCAGCAATCCCCGGTACAGCATCATCCACTTTAATACATGAAGCGACTGAATCAATACTAAGCTCAATCACATTCTGTAGCGCCATCCAAGGCCCCGGCCTACCACCAGCCGGTATATCATCACTCGCTACCCAATAATCAGGGCTATAACCTAGTCGCGCTGCGGCAGGCACTAATTTTTCCATCACCGCTCTTGGATATCCTGAACAAGAACCTATTTTTATTTCCTGAGTACGAAGTGCTGCAATAGTTTGAATCACACCCGAAATAGGTGCCGAAAAATCAACAACTTTAGCTATTTGCAATGGCATAAACGTAGCATAAATAGCGTCAATATCGTCATTGTTCATCGAACGGCCAAATTTGTTTTGCCAACAAATATCTATTTCAGGTAACTTTCCTAATGCTTCAATATGTTGCCACTTCCCTAAGCCCATTGGTATACGTGCTTGTTCCAGCGTAATATCAATATCAAATGCGCGATGAAATGCCTCAATAAAAATTTGTGTCGGGGCAAATGAACCAAAATCAACAGTGGTTCCTGCCCAATCAAGAATAACAGCCTGAATTCGGTTCATTTCTCGTCCTTATTTTCCCAGTCAATAGCGTTTTCGATTGCGATTAATAACGCGGTAATATCGTTTTCGTACACTTCCCCAATATTGCCAATACGAAAGCAATCACGCTGAGATACTTTTCCGGGGTAGATAACAAAACCTTGTGATTTCAAACGTAAATAAAATGTTTTAAATTGATAATCTGTTGTTTTTGGCGAGTAGAAAGCAGTAATAATTGGTGAATGTAGAGCATCTTCCAATAACGTGTTAAACCCCAATGCTTTCATACCGGCGACCAATTTGAGTTGATTGCGTTGGTAACGTTGGTAACGTGCTGCTATCCCGCCTTCTTGCGCTAATTCCTGTAAGGCTTGCGCAAAAGCCAATACCGTATGAGTTGGGGAAGTAAAACGCCATTTACCCTGAAAATCTTCCATGCAGCGCCATTGTGCATGCAAATCTAAAGATAAAGAACGAGAGCGCCCCTCACATTTTTCGAGCTCTTCTGTTCGCGCTATGACAAAAGCAAATCCAGGCACCCCTTGAATGCACTTATTTGCCGAGCTAATCAAAAAATCAATATTCAGCGCGGCGATATCCATTGGAATGCCACCAAAACTACTCATCGCATCCACGATGTAACACTTGTGATAACGCAGAGCGAGCCTCGCTACTTTCTCAATTGGATTGAGGATCCCCGTTGTTGTTTCACAGTGCACCATCGCAATATGGGTAATTTGGCTATCCTGCTGTAACCGTTGCTCAATTTTTTCGATATCCGGTAACATGACCTCATCACATGCATATACTGTATGTTGAAGTCCCATACGCTGCGCCATTTCAACCATCCGCGCACCATAGGCACCATTGCTAATAATCAATATTTTATCTTGTGAACCGATGGCTCCGCCTAAAACGGCTTCCACCGCATAGCTGCCGCTGCCTTGTAATAAGACGGATGAATAACCTGTTTGTGTTGTTGCAAGGGAAACAAGCTGCTGACGAATGGATTGCACCACATCGAGGTTATAATCATCGTCCCATGTACAACTATCAAACAACATCGCCTTCTTAACCGTGTTTGAAGTTGTGAGCGGCCCAGGTGTTAAAAGCAAATAGTTACTGACTGTCATTAAAAAACCCACCATTGGTCTATACCAGATTACTCTTATAATGATGGTAGGCTGACTAAAAGGTCAAAGGAAAAATAGCCATGCAACAAAAAATTCATATAACTATGTATAATGGGCAAGAAAAAATAATTGTGAGAATCTATGAAACTATCCGCAGATGAGATGCCTCAATACTTACTAATCAAAGCGCAGCTACAGGCAAGAATTCAAAACGGGGCGCTAAAAAGTGGTGATAAATTGCCGTCAGAACGGGAACTCTGTACTATTTTCAATACCACTAGAGTCACTATTCGCGAAAGTTTGGCACAATTAGAATCTAGTGGAGCAATCTATCGCTCAGAAAGACGCGGCTGGTTCGTTACACCTGAGCGGTTGTGGTTAAATCCAACTCAAAATACCAATTTTCATAAACTGTGTCTTGAGCAGGGTCGATTACCGAAAACGACCTTACTTGATGGTCGAGTTGCAACCGTCCCTACCGATGCAATGGTACCGCTACAATTACAACCCTTTGAACAAATTTATTTACTCACACGCGTCCGTTTTGCGGATAACCGTGCAGTGTGTTATTGCGAAAATCATTGTTTACCCGCCCGCGTACCTGAATTACTACGCCATGATCTTAACGGCAGCTTAACCGAAGTTTATGAAACACATTTTGGTTTGATATACACCAGTATGCATTTATCTTTTTATCCCACAGCGATGCCCCCTCAAGCCGCAAATGCTTTAGGCGTTACCGTTGGTCGCCCAGCCTTGTTATTACAACGATTGAACTACGATCAACATGGGCGAATTCTAGACTATGATGTCGAATATTGGCGTCATGATAGCCTACGAATTGAGGTCGATACGCTTTAGTTGATCGACTATTTTAAGCAAGATAATTTTTAAATTAATAATTCTGTTTCATCTTTTTGTCACATTAGTTCATTAGCGTAGAAAACAACTGGTATATACCAGATTACCTTTACCGCTAATTGGAGACAACGATGAAACATTCCTACCTAACTTGCTTACTGATGGCTGCTTTTTGTTCTACTTCGGCTTTGGCTGCTCCTGTGGTTACTGTTTACTCTTCCGACGGGCTACATGATGGCAATAATAGTTGGTATCAAAATCAATTTGCTGCGTTTACCCAACAAACTGGCATTAAAGTACAGTATGTGGAAAGTGGTTCGGGGGCGATTGTTGAACGCCTAGCGAAAGAGCGAACAAATCCACAAGCCGATGTTTTAATTTCAGTTTCACCCTTTATTCAACGAGCCGTTAAAACACAATTACTAGCACAATTTACGCCAGAAGCTGCCGCTGTTATTCCTAACTCAACCCCTTACTACACCCCGCTGGTCAATAATTACCTCACCTTTATTTATAATGCCAAACTGCTAAAAACCCCACCAGCAAACTGGGCAGATTTGCTCGACAAGCGCTTTAAAAATAAATTGCAGTACTCTACGCCGGGACAAGCAGGTGATGGTACAGCTGTCATGCTACAAGTCTTCCACAGCTTTGCGAGCAAAGATGCGGGGTTTGATTATCTCGGCAAACTTCAAGCTAACAATGTGGGTCCATCAGCTTCAACGGGGAAATTAACTGCGTTAGTGAATAAAGGTGAGATTTATGTGGCAAATGGCGACTTACAAATGAATTTGTCACAAATGGCACGCAATCCTAACATCAAGATTTTCTGGCCCGCGGATGAAAAAGGCCAACGCAGCGCGCTTGATCTCCCTTATGTTGTCGGTCTTGTCAACCAAGGTCCCGAAACCGAAAATGGCAAAAAACTAATTAATTTCCTACTTAATAAGCAATCTCAAAGCCGTGTGAGTGAACTTTCATGGGGGCTACCTGTACGTTCCGATATCACCCCTAATGACGAACAATACCGTACCGCCATCAATACAATGAAAGGGGTAACAACATGGCATCCTAACTGGGATCAAGTTGAATTATCGTTATCAGCAGATATTTCTCGTTGGCACCAAGTAACTGAGAGCGAGTAATTTTCTATGTTGATGAAAAGGACATTAAGCACCCCGTTGAAAATAGCCGAACATTCGGGGATCACATTAGAGTCGTTACGGGTTTCTTACCCTCACAATGTGGTACTGAAACCTTTATCGCTAACGATTGAACCGGGTGAGATATTAGCGCTGATCGGCCCTTCAGGTTCAGGTAAAACGACAGTATTACGCGCTATTGCCGGTTTTGCACAACCCGACAGTGGCCGAATTTTAATTGGCAATAAGGATATTACTCACCTTCCCCCTTTCCAGAGGGGGCTGGGTATGGTTGTGCAAAACTATGCGCTCTTTCCCCATATGAAAGTGGAAGAGAATGTCGCATTTGGTCTGCGCGCTCAAAAACAGCCAAAAACATTAATCACTGAGCGCGTGGTTGAAGCCTTAAACATTGTCGGCATGAGCGATTATGCAACACGTTATCCGCACCAACTGTCTGGAGGTCAACAACAACGAATCGCTATTGCTCGCGCCATTGCAGTACGACCTCGAGTGTTATTGCTCGATGAGCCACTTTCAGCTTTAGATGCGCAAATTCGCCATAATATGGTTGAAGAAATTGCACGTTTGCATCGCGAACTCCCTGAATTAACGATTCTCTATGTCACACATGATCAAACTGAAGCCCTCGCACTTGGCGATAAAATTGGCATCATGAAAGATGGATATTTAGTGGCTCATGGTGAAAAAGAGGCGCTTTATCATCAACCCCCAAATCGCTTCGCTGCGGAATTCTTAGGTCGTGCAAATATTTTATCCGCGACGGTTTTGGGTTTATCAACAATACCAAACCAAATCAATGTAAGTTGTGGTGGTTCATTGATTGAAGCTCAAGCCACCACAATGCGTACAGGAACACATAAATGGGTGTGCCTACGACCTCAGCACATTAGTCTCACACCAAGAAATGATACTTCGAATCAATTATATGCCACTTTACGCGCTATTCGATGGCAAGGGGATTTAACCCATCTTGTCTGTGATGTCTCAGGTGAAAGCGTGACGGTCGCCGTGACGCATTTATCCTCTGCACCACGGATAGGGGATAAACTCACGCTGTGGTTTTCACCAACCAATACCATTTTAATTGAGGATTGATATGTCTCACATTAGTGCATTCAAGCAACCCTTTATTAAGCTAAGACCTATTTACTGGTTGCTACCGCCATTACTGGTATTAGCCACGTTATTTTTCTATCCACTTTTACTGATAGCGGAACAAGCCATACAAACACAATCAGGGCATTGGGGATTGGAAACCTTTTGGCAAGTGATTGAATCACGTCGATTTATCAATGGATTATGGAATACGCTGCAAATTGCTTTTTTCGCGACACTGGGCTGCTTAATGGTAGGTAGCCTATTCGCGATAATATTAGTGTTTATTCCTTTTCCTGGCAGCCGTTTAATCACTCAAGTTATTGATACGTTTATCGCATTACCCACTTTTTTGATTACACTCGCTTTTACCTTTATTTATGGCTCCGCAGGTTTATTAAATGGCTCATTAATGGCCGCTTTCAATATTGAACTCCCTCCCGTTGATTTTTTATATTCAATCAACGGCGTTATTTTGGCTGAAATCACGGTGTTCACACCACTTGTTATGCGCCCTTTGATGGCAGCATTAAGACAAATAGATAAAAGCCAACTAGAGGCAGCAAGTATTTTAGGTGCTCATCCTGCTCGTGTTATCAGACAAATTATTTTTCCTGCCGCGCTTCCCGCCTTATTAGCTGGTGGAAGTTTGTGTTTATTACTTACAACGAATGAGTTTGGCATCGTATTGTTCATCGGTGCCAAAGGTGTGAATACACTACCTATGATGGTCTACAGTAAAGCGATTCTTGAATCTGATTACACTGTGGCCTGTATGATAGCGCTGATAAATATACTTATCTCATTAGGATTGTTTTTCTTATACCGAGTGGCGACAACTCGCCTCAGTGCAAAGGGGTAAGTATGCTTATTTGGTCTAAAAGAGGGCGAATTACAGCGAGCATTATCGCCATCGCTCTATTTTCATTACTATTTTTATTGCCGCTGGGTATGATCTTACTGTCCAGCTTAACTAAGCAATGGAATGGTATTTTACCATCAGGTTTTACCATTTCTCATTTTATCAATGCATTTAGCGGTTCCGCTTGGGACGCCATATTATCCAGTTTAATTATTGGGTTCAGTGCGAGCTTGTTCGCTTTGGTATGCGGTTTATGGGCGGCATTAGCGTTACGGCACTATAGTGGCAGATTACAAAAATATCTCAGTATCATGTTCTATTTACCCAGTGCTATTCCATCAGTTTCCATTGGTCTTGGAACCCTCGTGGCTTTCAGTCAAGGTTACTTGCAAATGAATGGGACATTTTGGATTATTTTTTCTGCTCATTTTGTCTTAATTTCAGCATTCACCTTTAGCAATGTCTCGACTGGTTTAACCCAAATTTCACCTGATATCGAAAATGTTGCCTTCAGTTTAGGCGCCTCTCCAGGGTATCGATTATTCCATGTCACGCTACCATTATTGATGCCTTGGATAATTTCAGCGCTTGCACTCAGCCTTTCCCTTTCATTAGGCGAATTGGGGGCGACCATGATGTTATACCCTCCAGGTTGGGCAACGTTACCTGTGTCTATTTTTAGCCTAACCGACAGAGGAAATATCGCTGATGGCTCTGCATTAACAATAGTATTAGTGGTGATAACATTGATTCTAATGAGGTTACTCGAAAGAGTGGCTAAGCGGCTGGGGCAAAAATAATTATTGAATACAAATTATCATGCAAAGCCCTGAATGGGCTTTGTAATTTTAACTCATTTACACCCTCAAAATCTTTAGGTAAACGGATGGCTCGATTATTACCGTTTCTAAATATAGAAACTGTTTTTGTCCTCATCAGATACCTCCTTTGAATCAGCTCTAACATATGTCAAATAGACAGCTAATCACTGAACTTATCATTTTCTTCTTCAACCGTAATCATCTCTATGATTTTTCGGTTTTATCTTTATAGATTAAATATCAACCAAATTGCAAAATGCAAAAAAAATTCATTTTTCTTTATGCAAACGCTTGCGTCAAACAAAGAGATGCGTATAATTCGCCACAATTTGTCGGGAGAAACCATGAACGCTGCTATTCTATTATTGACTCAGAATACCTCCACCGCACTGCCTTCGAGCGGTCTGGACAGCCAGTTTTTCCCCTCCGTATTTGAAAAAAAGCCCCTCATTGAGGGGCTTTTTTTTGGCCTATCCCCTAACGCGTCTTGCTGACACAGGAGAATAACGATGCCGAACCCTCTATACCTTCGCGACATAATTTCTATTAACGATCTCGATCGCTCTGATCTCGAACTGGTGCTTAAAGTTGCTGCCGCACTAAAAAAACAACCTCAACCCGAGTTTCTTAAGCATAAAGTTATTGCTAGTTGTTTCTTTGAAGCCTCGACTAGAACTCGTTTGTCTTTTGAAACTGCAATTCATCGCCTTGGCGCATCTGTGGTCGGTTTTTCTGACAGCACCAATACATCGCTAGGAAAGAAAGGGGAAACCTTAGCAGACACTATCTCGGTCATCAGCCAATATGTTGATGCGATAGTCATGCGCCACCCTCAAGAAGGTGCCGCACGTCTAGCAAGTCAATTTGCAGGACAGATCCCCGTCATTAATGCCGGAGATGGCTCTAACCAGCATCCAACGCAAACTTTACTCGACTTGTTTACCATTCAAGAAACCCAAGGCCGTTTAGAAAATCTACAAGTGGCAATGGTGGGTGACCTTAAATATGGCAGAACAGTACATTCACTCACTCAAGCGCTCTCTAAATTTAAAGGCAATCACTTTTATTTTATCGCCCCTGAAGTACTGGCGATGCCAAATCATATTTTGAATATTCTTGAAGAAAAAGGCGCAACTTATAGCCTACATAGCAACATCGATGAAGTTATGCCTGAACTCGATATCCTTTATATGACTCGCGTACAAAAAGAGCGCCTAGATCCATCTGAGTATGCCAATGTCAAAGCACAGTTTATTTTACGCGCCGAAGACCTGCATTCTGCCAAACCGAATTTAAAAGTTTTACACCCATTACCTCGTATCGATGAAATTACCGTCGACGTTGATAGCACTCCTTACGCCTACTATTTCCAACAAGCAGGAAATGGGATTTATGCGCGACAAGCATTGTTGTCACTGGTGTTAAATAAAGAATTGGCCATCTGAGGAGAAAATAATCATGACTCACGATCATAAATTACAAGTTGAAGCCATCAGCCACGGTACTGTCATCGACCATATTCCCGCTCAAATTGGTTTCAAACTGCTAAAACTGTTTAAGCTGACCAAAACTGATGAACGTATTACTATTGGATTGAATTTACCCTCAAGTAATTTAGGCAAAAAAGATATAATTAAAATTGAGAATACTTTTTTGACTCCTGAACAAGCCAACCAATTAGCGATGTATGCACCGGAAGCTACCGTAAATCGTATCGAAGATTATCAAGTTGTTGAAAAACTAGAGCTCACATTACCTGAGCATATTGATAATGTGTTGGTGTGCCCAAATAGTAACTGCATCAGCCATAATGAACCCGTTTCTAGCAGTTTTCGCGTTAAGAAAATTGATAAAGAAGTCGCACTTACCTGTCGATTCTGCGAAAAAGAATTCGATAGAGATGCAGTGATCAATAATCAGTAAACAATTTAAGCGTAAACTGTTGCTTTGTATGGGCGCTATCAGCGCTTATACTAACAGTCAATAGCTCGTAAAGTTGTTTCCTCGATTAAACGGAGTAGTTATGTCATACGAAATTAATACAGAAAACGCACCAGCCGCTATCGGTCCTTATGTACAAGGTGTTGATTTAGGCAGTATGGTTATCACTTCAGGTCAAATCCCTGTTAATCCAAAAACCGGCGAAGTACCTGAAGATATTGCTGCGCAAACTCGTCAATCACTCGATAACGTAAAAGCAATTTTAGAAAAAGCAGGCTTAAAAGCCTCTGATATCGTGAAAACAACAGTATTTGTGAAAGATTTGAATGATTTCGCTACTGTTAATGCGACTTATGAAGAATTCTTCAAACAACATAATGCACCATTCCCTGCGCGTTCATGTGTTGAAGTAGCTCGCCTTCCAAAAGATGTCAAAATCGAAATCGAAGCTATTGCAGTTCGTAAATAATGACTAACAATTAATAAAACTATCAAACTAGTGAATTGAATGTAGTCACTGCCTTCTATTGATAGCAATGCGCTATTAGAAGGCAGTCTCTTTTTATTTATCCGCCTTTTACTCCTCACCGCCAATTAGCAATTATTCTCATTCATTGCAAACAAAAAAACGCGAATAATCCTTTTTTTATTTTTATCTCTGCGCTTTTGATATTCATACAAATTATTTTTTTCCTTGTTTTAAATCAAACTAGCGTCATCTAAAAAAAAGCAATAACCTATATATTGTGCTTTAATTACAACACAAGACACAATATGTAGTGTTTATTCACATTTTATCCACAGATTGACTCACACAACTATGAATAATAGATAACACTGTTTATCTGTGGATAACTAAAGAAGGAGCTTTAAAGTGGGAACGGTTGTTATTAAAAGAGATGGTTGTCAGGTCAGCTTTGGCCTTCCGAGAATTCAAGAAGCCGTCAAGCGCGCTGCCGCTGCGGCGAATGTTAAGGATGACAATTACTGTCTTCAGGTTGCCTCCGTTGTAACGGAACAACTGTGCAACCGTGACAAAGTCGATATTCGCGAAATTCAAGATGCGGTAGAAAACCAACTCATGGCAGGCCCTTATAAGGACTTGGCTCGCGCCTATATTGAATATCGTCACGATAGAGATAGCGAACGCGAAAAGCGCAGCCAACTCACGCATGATATCCGCGGCCTCATTGAACAAAGCAATGTTTCTTTACTCAATGAAAATGCCAATAAAGACAGCAAAGTTATCCCCACTCAGCGCGACCTACTGGCTGGCATTGTAGCTAAACATTATGCCAAACAACATATTTTGCCACGCGACATAGTTCAAGCCCATGAACGCGGTGAAATTCACTATCACGACCTCGATTACGCGCCATTTTTCCCAATGTTCAACTGTATGTTAATCGACCTTGAAGGCATGTTAACTAATGGTTTTAAAATGGGAAATGCAGAAATTGAACACCCTAAATCAATTTCAACTGCAACCGCAGTAACCGCACAGATTATTGCTCAAGTTGCTAGCCATATTTATGGTGGTACAACGATTAACCGTATTGACGAAATTTTAGCGCCTTATGTCAAAACAAGTTATGACAAACATCTTAAAGTCGCCAAAGAATGGAATATTGCGGATGCCGAAGGCTATGCACAAAGTCGTACTGAAAAAGAGTGTTACGATGCTTTCCAATCTTTAGAATATGAAGTTAATACCTTACATACCGCTAATGGACAAACGCCATTTGTCACCTTTGGTTTTGGCTTGGGGACTTCAAAAGAAGCACGCCTCATTCAACAATCTATTTTGAAAAATCGGATTGCAGGTCTTGGCAAAAATCGTAAAACCGCGGTGTTCCCAAAACTGGTGTTTGCCATTAAAAAAGGCTTAAACCACCAACTTGGCGACCCTAGCTATGATATCAAACAACTCGCTCTTGAGTGCGCTAGCAAACGCATGTACCCCGATATTCTTAACTATGACAAAGTTGTTGAAGTCACTGGCTCATTTAAAACACCAATGGGTTGCCGCAGCTTCTTAGGCGTCTATGAAGAAGATGGCCAGCAAATCCATGATGGACGCAACAATATCGGCGTCATCAGCCTTAACTTGCCACGTATTGCTATTGAAGCGCAAGGCAATGAAGATGCATTTTGGATATTGCTCGAAGAGCGTCTATCTATTGCGAAAAAAGCCTTAATGACCCGTATTGCGCGCCTCGAAAATGTCAAAGCCCGCGTCGCCCCGATCCTCTATATGGAAGGTGCTTGTGGCGTAAGATTAAAAGCGGATGATAATATCGCAGAGATTTTTAAAAATGGTCGCGCCTCTATTTCGCTGGGCTACATTGGCTTACACGAAACAATTAATGCACTATTTGGCAACCAAACTCACGTCTATGACAGTGAACAACTCAGAGAAAAAGCCGTCGCCATTGTTGATCGACTACGCCAAGCTACTGATAAGTGGAAAGAAGAAACTGGCTATGGTTTTAGTTTATACAGTACACCAAGTGAAAACTTATGCGATCGCTTTTGCCGCATTGATACTGCCGAGTTTGGTGTGATCCCGGGCGTAACAGATAAAGGTTATTACACCAATAGCTTCCATTTGGATGTTGAAAAACAAGTTAATCCTTACGATAAAATTGATTTTGAATCGCCTTATCCACCTCTCGCAAATGGGGGGTTCATCTGCTATGGCGAATATCCAAACTTACAACATAACGTTAAAGCCCTTGAAGATGTTTGGGATTACAGCTATCAGCACGTTCCTTACTATGGTACCAACACACCTATTGATGAATGTTATGAATGCGGTTTTTCAGGCGAATTTTCCTGTACCAGCAAAGGGTTTACCTGCCCTGCCTGTGGCAATCATGATACAACGCGAGTTTCTGTAATTCGCCGCGTCTGCGGTTATTTAGGCAGCCCGGATGCAAGGCCATTTAATGCAGGAAAACAAGAAGAAGTAAAACGTCGAATTAAGCACTTAGGTAATGGGCAACTTGGGTAAATATTAGGTTAATAACATGAATTACCATCAATATTATCCCGTTGATGTCGTTAATGGCCCCGGTACACGTTGCACCCTGTTTGTTTCAGGGTGCGTTCACCAATGCCGAGGTTGTTATAATAAAAGTACATGGCGGGTAGATTCAGGCATTCCATTCACGCAAGAAAT
Source organism: Providencia sp. Je.9.19 (assembly GCF_051129765.1). NCBI lineage: Bacteria > Pseudomonadati > Pseudomonadota > Gammaproteobacteria > Enterobacterales > Morganellaceae > Providencia > Providencia sp. Je.9.19. The sequence continues at coordinate 158,438 of NZ_JBCPSS010000002.1, read as the reverse complement.
GGAAGATAGGATAATTCAAGATTTACAAGATACGCGGATCCGCCGACAAGGCCTGTCCCTTTCAGGCGGCGATCCTCTGCATCCTGCTAATCTACCGGCGATACTGAAATTAATTAAACGGGTAAAAACAGTTTGCCCCGATAAAGACATTTGGCTGTGGACAGGTTATGAATTGAATGAATTGACGTTAGAGCAACAAAAAGTGGCTCGACTCATCAACACACTCATTGATGGCAAGTTTGAACAGGATTTATATAACCCTTCTTTGGTCTGGCGTGGAAGCAGCAATCAAGTGTTCCATAAACTACGTTAACTCATTGATACATAATTAAGCTTCTCTCTCCCAGAGGAGCTTAGTACCAAAACCTAATTTATTATCGACCATTTTAACCTTTTGTAAGCAAAGCTGCCAAACGGGTAGTTTCGCTGTCAATGCGATAGGAAAGCGCTGGCAATAAGCCGCTCTAGCCTGTTGTTCAACAATACCGTCAAGTACTTCAATGCTTCCCGTGAATTGAACACCCTGAATTTTACTCACCTCTTTAGTTTGTGCCGAAACTGTACCTGCAACTTGCGGGTTAGCTAGCATCAATTTGCCATGGGTCGAATTTGGGTCAGTCATTAGAATTAAGCTCATCACTTGCGCATCAAATGCATAATAACAACTGGCAGGCCAGATATCATATTCATGATAAGTAAATAAAGAAAAGACGTGTTGGCGGGAAAAATAGCGCTGAATATGTTTTAGAGATTGTTCTGGCGTCATAGCGTTTTCCTGATTAACCCGTTCAGAACAAGCTTTTGGGAGATTCCCCTTAAGCTTGCTTAAACTGTTCTGAACGTAGGCGTAAATTCGCTATTACTATACTCTAGATATTAAAGCTTTCACTCTAAATACCTAAGCATTACTCTAAATAATTCGAGTTGTAGCTAGGCAGCAAGTGAACGAGACGCTAGGAGCATACAAAAGTATGTGACTAGTGCGAATGAACGCGGCCAACAACGCTACGGCTCGAAGTATGACAAGTAACAGATTTACTCTAAATAATTCGAGTTGTAGCTAGGCGGCAAGCGAATGAGGCGCTAGGAGCATACAAAAGTATGTGACTAGTGCGAATGAACGCGGCCAACAACGCTACGGCTCGAAGTATGACGAGTAAAAGATTATTTATAGATAGCCGCGGTACCATTCATTGAATTTTCACCGCCAGCAGAAATCACACGGAATGAAGTTGCACCAGCTTCATCAGCTTTTTTGGCTAATTGTGCGGTTAAATCATTAACGCTTACTGCACCTGTTACTGAAACATAGCCTGTTGCTGCTTTATCGGTATTTTGAACTTCAGTTGCTGCCATTGTACCGAATGAAAAAGCACCTAAAGTTAAAGCTGTAGCAAATAGTTTTGACATTTTCATAATATATTCCTTTGGTGAATTTGATTTTTAACAGGGGTTTTACTGTTTCCCTGTGATGTGGATCATATTATGCGCTTTAATTAGAAATGAAAATTAGCTAATTTTGCTATAGTTATTCAATTTATTTGAACATAAACCTAGGTTGAGGCTTCAGATTTGTGACAGATTTATATCAATTTCTAGTTAGAATTTAGTATGTTATAAACATTACCATTCAAGAGTATATTCGACCTTACTGCTGATATTTTTCCTTATATATCAGCACAGAATGATAAATTTAAAGATTAAAAATAGGGTTATGAAACAGAATAATTGGTATTTATACTTAATTAGGCAGAAGAACAACGCGTTATATTGTGGAATAACCACTGACGTGCAGCGACGTTTTACCCAACATAAAGAAGGAAAAGGCGCAAAAGCATTGAAAGGGAAGGCACCACTCACACTAGTCTTCCAATGTGCAGTCGGCAATCGTTCTAGTGCATCACAAGTAGAATATAAAATTAAACAGTTGAATAAAAAGACAAAAGAAAGGCTGGTTATTAACCAGCCTGATAATATTATTGATTACTTAGCAAATTATACGTTATCAAAATGCGAAGAATAGGTCACTTGACCGGTGTGATCATTCATTTCACCATTTTCAAGCCCACAAATCATAAAATGCGATTGATGTTCTGGCCATTGACAGTGAATATCATGGTTTGATGCAAGCTTAAAACCAAAGCGGCGATAATAATCAGCATCCCCTAATACCACTACTGCACCATAACCAAACTCATTTAAGCTATCTAAGCCTTCATAAACCAGTTTTTCACCAATACCTTGGCCTTGATATAATTTACTAACAGCAAGCGGGGCTAAACCTACCCACTGAACATCTTCACCATTAACATCCACAGGGGTGAAACCGATATAACCTATCACTTCACCATCGTCATTCGTGGCAACGACACCGAGTGTCAGCAGGCCATCTTCACGTAAATGTTGAACAAGATCCGCTTCCGATCCTGTCGGAAACGTTGCACGTAATAATCTGTCGATACCCATCGCATCAACTGGGATCTCTACTCGGATCAACATGAAGTTAGCGCAAGTGTTTTTTGCTCTGCGCCCTCATCTTCTTGTACTGCTTTAATCACATCCGCCAATTGAAGGAGTGTAAAACGCAATGGCGCAGGCATATTTTCAAGTTCAAAAGCATCCATTAAGTTTTTAACATACAAACCTAATTCCGTATCACCTTCAATAACTAGCCTACGTTGGAAAAACAACGTATCTGGATCTTCTTTACGTGCAGCAATCAAAATCAAGTCATTAGCATTCCCACTGACACTTACATCAGCTTGTGCATGTTGCTTAACAACGAGAACGCCTTCTTGCAAACTAATGAACCACACTAATGCTAAATCGTTGATTGCTACTTTTAGCCATTTACCTTCAAGAAAGTCTAGCTCACCCTCTTTTACCGACTCACGAAACTGCCAACTTAATAGTTGCTCAAGTACTTGGCGTTGCAAGGCAAATGGGGTCACTTTTAAAGGTAACTTCAATAAAGAAGGCCCTTTTGTTATGAGTTGAGAACGAATTTTACCTAACACAATACTGACTCCCGTATCAATTATTGGTCCGTTTCCGCATAACTACTGGGTTGGAGTAGCAGCTTAAGTTGTGACTTAATTTATGATAGCTATCTTGCCAAAAAAATACATTATTAGCTTGATCCTATATCAATTTTTACTCATCTCGCCAATATTTATTTTTTAACTTGCAGACCCTAGCAACGAATACTGATAGCCATTAACAATTTCTCTGCTCTAAATCAAAACCGATAACAGACCATTTGATTAAAATATGCAGTTGTGAAATCGATACAGGGATAGATGTAATGGAATTACTTTGCCCAGCAGGAAGCCTGCCAGCCTTAAAAGCGGCGGTGGATAATGGTGCCGATGCGGTTTATATTGGACTCAAAAATGATACCAATGCACGTCACTTCGCAGGATTAAATTTTACTGAAAAAAAACTGCATGAGGCAGAGCGATATATCCATAGTCGTAAACGTAAATTACATATTGCGATTAATACATTTGCCCATCCAGAGAGTTATCAGCGTTGGAAAGATTCCGTCGATCTTGCCGCTGATCTAGGTGCTGATGCCTTGATCATCGCTGATATTGCGATGTTAGAATATGCGGCCAATAAATATCCACATATTGAACGTCATGTTTCTGTGCAAGCCTCAGCCACAAATACTGAAGCCATACGATTTTATGAACGTAATTTTCAAGTTCATCGTGTTGTCCTCCCTCGCGTCTTATCTATTCATCAAGTAAAACAACTCGCTAAAAATAGCCCTGTGCCTCTTGAAGTCTTTGCTTTTGGCAGCCTGTGTATTATGGCTGAAGGCCGCTGTTATCTTTCATCTTATTTGACCGGAGAATCACCCAATACCGTCGGTGCTTGCTCACCAGCACGCTTTGTTCGCTGGCAACAAACGCCAAATGGGATGGAATCACGCCTAAATGACGTGCTAATTGACCGCTACGAAAAAAATGAAAATGCGGGTTATCCGACATTGTGTAAAGGCCGATATCTGGTTGATGAACAGAAATATCATGTGCTCGAAGAACCCACCAGCTTAAATACGATTGAACTGCTTCCTGATTTAATGGCAGCCAATATCGCATCAGTCAAAATTGAAGGCCGGCAACGTAGTCCTGCCTATGTGACTGAAGTAACAAGAATTTGGCGACGCGCTATCGACTGCTATAAAGCAAACCCAGAACAATTTGTGACTGACCCTAAGTGGCTAAAAGTTCTTGGTAACCTTTCCGAAGGTAGCCAAACCACTCTGGGTGCATATCACCGCAAATGGCAGTAATTAGGGGAATATCATGAAGTACGCTTTAGGGTCAGTTCTCTATTACTGGCCAAAACAAACTTTGAACGATTTTTATCAACTTGCCATGCAAAGTGAAGCCGACATTATTTACATCGGTGAAACCGTTTGCAGTAAACGTCGCGAAATGAAACCAAACGACTGGATAGAGCTTGCCCGCCAACTCGCAAGTAGTGGCAAACAAATAGTCTTAAGCTCACTAGCTTTATTGCAGGCACCTTCAGAATTGAAGGAAATCAGTAAACTGGTTGATAACGGCGAGTTTCTCGTTGAGGCACATGATTTTGGTGTAATAAACATGCTAGCAGAAAAAAAGCTCCCTTTCGTCGCAGGGCATGGCCTCAACTGTTACAACGCACAAACACTCAATATTTTATTACGTGAAGGTATGACACGTTGGTGCATGCCTGTTGAGCTCTCACGCGACTGGCTGATAAACTTGCTCAATCAATGTGACGATATTGGCATTCGTGGGAAATTTGAAGTTGAAGTCATGAGCTACGGACATCTTCCCCTCGCCTATTCAGCAAGATGCTTCACGGCTCGTTCAGAAAACAAGCAAAAAGATGAGTGCGAAACCTGCTGTATTAACTATCCACAAGGCCGTGAAGTACTCTCTCAGGAACAACAACAAGTCTTCATACTTAATGGAATACAAACTCTTAGTGGTTATTGCTACAATCTTGGGAACGAATTGGAGTCAATGAAAGATTTGGTTGATATCGTCCGAGTTTCCCCAGAAAGTGAGCATTCACTTGAGATACTCTCACAATTTAAAGCCAACGAAAATGGACTTGCCCCTATCGCTATTGCAGATAAAAGCTGTAATGGTTATTGGCGACAAATTGCTGGTTTATCAATGATATCGTGATATTTTAAGCAAAATAGGGCTAAATTATATATTCAGCCCTATCAGATTTAAGATTCTTTATGATGTTTACGCCAGCGGTTAAATACATGGCTAATATGGCGTAGTTCGCCATCACGTAACATGCCAATTAACACACCAATTACTGAATAAATTACGCCTAGAATTAGCATCATGACGATATCCATTAATACGTCACTAAACGGTAATCCCATTTGATTAATCCCCGCCATAGCGCTTGTAGCCCATGTGGAAGGCAATGCAGATGCAATCATTCGAACCCAATCAGGCATCGCTTGCAGTGGCCAAATTGTCCCTGACATATAAAAGACCGGTGTTGTAATAAACGCGAGCGTTAGATAAATCATTTCGACACTACGTAAGCACTCAGTGACGAGTTTTCCTAAACCAATAACCGCTAGCAGGAAAGGAAAAGTAAGCATCCAAATTTGGTATAATGGTGCCTCTTGTCGATAACCTAATATCCATGGCCACAACGCGAAAAAAACAGTCGATAGAAATAACCAAATTGGAATTAACGCCGAAAGCGCACCTAAATAAACCGCCAACGGTGGCTTACCTTTTGGTGTTGAGCGAATTGCAATACTGACTCGTACACAAGCAATTAACAATGAATGCTGTAATAACATCACCAATAAGCCGGGAAAAACAATCGCCGCAAAGCTTACACCTGGGTTATACAAAGGTTCAGTTTCACTACGTATCGGCGTAATAATAACTTTCGCTTGCTCTTTACTGTAGCCTGCATTTTGAAGAAGTTGCAGATTATAAGCGCTCAACAAAGATTGATATGCATTAGCCAGCTCTTGCTGAATTTGCCCACTCGCAAGACGGTTTGTTGCATCCCCATAAACCGGCACCGTAATATTTTTACCGCTTAAAAGGTGTTGCTCAAAATCCGTTGGAACAATAACAATCGCAAATAATTTTCTTGCAATCATATCCTGCCGAGCTTGCGCTAAATTATCATAACCATGCAATTGCACTTTCGGCGTCGCATCTAAATCACGAATAAGTGTGCGGCTCGCCACGCTATGATCCATATCGATGACCGCTACAGGTAAATCCCACAGTACGGGTTTTGCATACACTAAACTCATCACGCATAAAGACACCAATAACAACAACCACATAGGTTTCTCTAGCATACCCAATAGCACTTTACGGAAAGTCGCAAAATACATTGACATTAAGCGACCTCCCCTTGCATTTCGAGCCGTTTAACCAGTCTTTTACGGATCAAAAATGCAGTCACTACCGGATAAATCAGCAAAAATAGACACACTTGAATAATGCGAGAAAATGAAATTTCGCGCAAAAAGATGTCAAACATGGCATTTAATGTATGCGTAAGCGGTTCAATATTCGAAATAATTTGAGCCGGCAAAATCATTGATAATTCAGGCACCGCCATCCCAGAGAAAGCTAAGGCGATACTGACTAACATCCCGATTAAGCTGTAAGCCATAATGGCGCTTGAGGTAAAGCTAAAGAGTAGTAATCCAATACTCTGCGCCGCTATCACATAGAAAAAGCCCACCATAACCATATAAAGAGGATTACCGATAACTTTTGCATCGAAAATGGTCACTAACGCCGCGAGCTCGACAATTAATAAGGTCGTAAAAAATAAGGTATAAGGCGCCATCTTACCTAACAAAGCCATGGTAAACGGCTTCACGCTTTGTAATGTTGTGCCTCGAGACATGGTATAAATGGTACAAGTCACTACAAATAATTGCAGCATATGAATAGTCGCGGCAAATTGCTGATAGTAAATATAGCTACCACTCGGATTAAACAGACTGTCATAAGACAACGCAACCTGCGCTAGTGGCGGTAATGAACGCCCCATCGACTTAGCCATTTCTTGGCGGTACTTTGCATTAAGCTCGGCCACTAACCCACTAAAGTCTTGAATCGCATAACTACCTGATGCATAAAATAATGCGTTGTAGTACATGCGCAGCTCTGGCTGACGACCTCGTAAAATATCCTCTTCAAAGTTATGTGGGATATATAACAAGGCGTAGTCTTTAGAGCTGCCAAGCCTTTTTAATGAAGTATTCAGATTATCATCGACGGTTTTAACATCAGCGTGAGGCCCTGCATTCAAGTCTCTAATAATTTGTCTAGAAATCGGACTATGGTTGTTATCCACCACTGAAACGGGCAGATCCATCAAGGTTCCCTCTGAAAAGTTAGCACTAATTAGCGTAAACAACATCAAAGGAAATAACCAACTTAGCCAGTGAAATACTGGGCTGCGGATAGCCATCTTGGTTTCGCGACTAAAGGCGTGTTCAAAGCCATGCCAAGCGAACTTTAATTTCATTCCAGCACCTTTTTATTTATCCCAGTGCCATAACACACTCATTCCAGGTCTTAAACCGTTCACAGGCTCTAACGGATATAGGCGCACTTCAAACGTTTTTAAATCAAAATCCCCTGTAGCTCTGGTCGCACGCTTTGTGGCGTAATCACCTTTTGGTGCAATATAACGAATTTGTGCCTCAATCAGTTTATCCCCCAAAGCAGGTACAGATAACTGAATCTTATCCCCTTTTTTTACATCGACTAAAATATCTTCGCGTAAATTATAAATAAAATAGGCTTGAGGAATACGAATCAATGATATCAGCGGGCTGCCCGCATTGAATAATTCGCCAATTTCAGCAGGGATAGGACCCACTTCACCATCTACAGGTGCTTTAACCTGTAAATCATCCACTTGTACTTGTATTTCTGCGAGTTTTTGCTCAGCTTGATTAAGCGCGGCTTCATATTGATGACGTAATTCAACACGGTCACCATGTTGGCCTTCGTCTAAACGCGCCTTCGCACCTTGAACCTGCTGGAACGCCACATCTTTAGCTTTTCGCGCGCTATCCAATTCATTTGCAGAAACGTAGCCTTTACCAGAAAGACTGCTTAAACGCGCAAACTCACGAGTTGCATTTTGATACTGTGAATTTGCTTCCGCTAAAGAAGCTTGTAAGTCACGAAGGGTTTCTTCACGGGTACCATTAATCGAGAGGTCAAGCTGCGCTTGAGCCTGTGCTTTTGCTGCTTTTAACGCTGAATATTGTGCTTGTAGCTCTGGGCTTTCTAAGGTCAATAGTAATTGCCCTTGTTTAACATCATCGCCACGCTCAACATGGCGTTCAATCACTCGCCCTTTTGCTTTTGAAGTCACGATGACTTCAGGAGCATCAACTTCACCCTGTAACAATAGATATTGATTATGGGAATGAAAAAGCGCTGCCGCTGCTATTAAGATAAGCATCAACAAAATCAGTACTATTGTTCTTTTTTTCATTATTTATATGAGCCTTAAATAATAACGTAGGTAACTATCATCTCTAGAGTATGACAATAAATGCAGTGAGATGTTAATAAAATCGTGCGGAAGATCACAAAAAGTGAGGCCTTTGTATAATATTGGAGCGATTTATTTCTTATGTCAAATAATGATGAACTAACATAATGCGAATGTCGATTACTTAACCAACGACTTACGATATAATTGTAATTCTAATAAATATCTATCGATACTGCTCTGTAGGTAGCCGTATACCCTAATTTCATATAACCCCCCACAACATGAATACCACGAGCTAATGCTCTAAATAATTCATGATGTGGGTAGGCGACTAGCGAGGATATCTTGGGGAGCATACATAAGTATCTGACCCAAGTAGCCGAGTGAAGTCAACACCCCCACAACATGAATATGACGAGCCAATGCTCTAAATAATTCATGATGTGGGTAGGCGACCAGCGAGGATATCTTGGGGAGCATACATAAGTATCTGACCCAAGTAGCCGAGTGAAGTCAACACCCCCACAACATGAATATGACGAGCCAATGCTCTAAATAATTCATGATGTGGGTAGGCGACTAGCGAGGATATCTTGGAGAGCATACATAAGTATGTGACCCAAGTAGCCGAGTGAAGTCAACACCCCCACAACATGAAGTATGACGAGCATGTACGAATTTGATTTAATTTTACTCCTACTCCAACAAATGTGCGTCTACCTGGTTATCGCTTGGGCGCTAAGTCGAACCCCACTCGTCATTCCTCTACTAAAAGTGAGTATCCGCTTACCTCACAAAGTGATGTGTTACCTGATTTTCTCTGTATTTTGTATTATCGGAACATACTTTGGCTTACACATTAATGATTCAATTGCGAATACTCGTGCAATTGGAGCGGTTCTTGGTGGCTTACTTGGAGGCCCTGTTGTTGGTTTTGCTGTTGGTTTCACTGGAGGCTTACATCGCTATTCACTAGGGGGTATGAGCGCATTTAGCTGCATGATTTCGACTATTGTTGAAGGTCTCATTGGTGGCTTGGTACATCGTTATTATATGAAACGGGGAGAAATTAATAAGATATTTAATCCCGTCACAGCGAGTTGTGTCACTTTCATCGCTGAAATAATTCAAATGCTCATTATTCTTTTACTCGCTCGTCCTTTTGATGAAGCATTAGAATTAGTCAAAAACATTGCTGCCCCAATGGTAATTGCTAATACAATTGGCGCTGCGATGTTTATTCGTATCTTACTGGATAGACGCGCTATTGTTGAAAAATACACCAGTGCATTTTCAGCGCAAGCCCTCAAGATTGCACTTTGTACCGATGGTATTTTACGATCAGGCTTCAACGCTGATAACAGCATGAAAGTTGCAAAAATTATTTACCAAGAATTAGAAATTGGCGCGGTTGCGATTACCGATCGTGAAAAAATACTGGCTTTTATTGGATTAGGTGCCGATCATCATCGGCTCGGAACGCAAATTGCCTCAGAACAATCAAGAAGAGCTATTGAAAACAATGAAGTTGTCTATGCCGATGGTAGTGAAACACCCTATAAATGCTCCCTTAGTCCGAGCTGTAAACTAGGTTCTGCCCTTGTTATTCCTTTACGAGGTGAGAACGATCGCGTTATTGGCACAATTAAGCTATACGAAGCTAAAAATCGACTCTTTAGCTCAATTAACCGCACCTTGGGCGAAGGGATTGCCAGCCTATTCTCCGCTCAAATTTTAGCCGGGCAATATGAACGTAATAAACAATCTTTACTGCAATCAGAGGTAAAGCTGCTTCACGCACAAGTGAACCCTCACTTTTTATTTAACGTGCTTAATACCTTACAAGCCGTTATTCGTAAAGATAGCCAACAAGCCAGCCAACTGGTGCAGTATATTTCGACCTTCTTTCGCAATAACTTAAAACGTCCCGAACAAAATGCAACATTTGAAGAAGAACTAGAACACATCAATGCCTACTTACAAATTGAAAAGGCGCGTTTTAGAGAAAACTTACAAATTCATTTAGATATCCCTAATGATGTAAAACATGTGGAATTGCCTGCTTTCACGTTACAACCCTTGGTAGAGAATGCAATTAAACATGGCACCTCACAGTTATTAGAGACCGGATACATTACAATACGCAGCTATATTCGCAGTGAACATGTTTATATCGAAATTGAAGATAATGCGGGCCTCTATAAACCCGCAACGAAATGTGATGGACTGGGAATGAGCTTAGTCGATAAGCGCCTTCGCTTAAAATATGGCGAACAATATGGCATCAATGTTGAGTGTGAACCTGAACAATTTACACGAATGAAAATACGCCTACCCTACACTTTAAAAAAATAACATAATTGAATTTCTATGAATGTATTAATTGTTGATGATGAACCACTTGCCCGTGAAAATTTACGTTGTTTACTTGAAGAACATGATGATATTGAAATCATTGGTGAATGTAGCAATGCAATTGAAGCTATTGGCATTATCCATAAAAAAAAGCCCGATGTTGTTTTTTTAGATATCCAAATGCCGCGGATTACTGGCCTTGAAATGGTCAGTATGCTTGATTCAGAAGAACGCCCTCATATCGTTTTTCTAACAGCCTTTAATGAGTTTGCGATTCAAGCGTTTGAAGAACATGCTTTTGATTATTTATTAAAACCATTAGAAAATGAAAGATTAAATAAAACCTTACACCGGTTACGCCAAGGCAAACAAAAACAAAATCTGGAATTACTAAGCAGCAATGAGCCGCTTAAATTTATTCCGTGCACAGGCCACAGCCGTATTTATTTAATGAAATTAGATGACGTTCTCTATATCACCTCACGTATGAGCGGTGTCTACGTCATGAGTACGCAAGGTCAAGAGGGATTCACCGAGCTGACACTGCGCACGCTTGAAATGCGCACGCCATTAATTCGTTGTCACCGCCAATATCTCGTTAATATGACCCAATTAAACGAGATCCTCCTTGGCGATAGTGGTCAAGCAGAGTTAGTTCTAAGCTCTGGAGAACATATCCCTGTCAGCCGACGTTATTTGAAACCGCTAAAAGAAGCACTTGGATTGATTTAATTCATCATAAAAAGGAGCAATATAATGGCCGATTTTTATCTTCAAATTCGTACAAATTCAATGATTTTAAAAAATGTTGAAACCCATGAAGAACACAGCGTAACAGGGGAGTTCTCTTCATCTAGATTAATTATTGGTGATTTTGCTACTGCTGAATATGTTTTATTTCAACTTATTGATGCAATGAAGCTTAATGTCAGAATGCCTTTAACACCTCACCATCGAATTGTTGTCCAAGCACTCGAAAAAAATGAAGGTGGCCTGAGCCCTGTTGAGGTTCGAGTTTTAGAAGAGGTCGTAGTAAGCGCATTCAATCATAAAGTGAAAAAAGTTGTGGTGAGTCACGACGAGTTACCAATGTCTCAAAAACAAGCAGAAACGTTGTTAAATCAAAAATAAAACTTTTAATTAAAAAAACAACTCAACTAAGAATAAATAAAAAAACTGCACCTTAATCAGTTGATTCTCAACTTTTAGGGTGCAGCTTAAATATTATTTCATAATGGAAGTTTTAAACACTTCCATTAAATCATGCTATTACGCGTTATGGCTGCTGCTACGACGACGTGGAGCTGCTGTGTTCGCATCTTGGCTACGAGGAGCTGAGCTTGAATTCGCACGGCCACGGCTTTCACCACCACCACGACGCTCGCCACCACGGTCAGCACCGCGCTCTCCACCACGGTCATTACGACGACCCGCGCCGAAACCACCTTCACTTCCGCCATCACGACGAGGACCACTACGGCGTTCAGTACGACGTTCAAATGGTTGTGCATCACCCATCAATTGCATTTGCATTGGTTTATTCAATACACGTGCACGGCTTAGGTGGCCTAACACTTCAGTTGGCATGCCTTTTGGTAATTCAATCGTTGTATGTGTACCATACAATTTAATGTTACCAATATAACGGCTGCTGATATCTGCTTCGTTAGCAATCGCACCAACAATGTGACGAACTTCCACACCATCATCACGACCCACTTCAATACGATACATTTCCATATCACCAACATCACGACGCTCACGACGGCCACCACGTTCACCGCGTTCTGCACGGTCAAAGCTGTTACCATTGCTGTTTCCGCTATTGCGGTCACGGTCACCACGACGACGATCATCACCACGGTCACGATCATTTGATTCACGACGCGGACGGCGCGGTGCATCTGGTGGCAGAATTAAAGCACGTTCACCTTGGGCCATTTTCAACAATGCAGCTGCTAATGTTTCCATATCTACATCTTCAGATGGAGATATTTTTGCCAATAATGCACGGTATTTATCTAAATCACTGCTATCCAGTTGTTGTTGAACTTTTTCAGCAAATTTAGCCTGACGACGCTCGCTTAATACGTTTGCATCTGGTAATTCAACTTCAGGAATAACCATTTTCATAGTGCGTTCAACGTTGCGCAGAAGACGGCGTTCACGGTTCTCAACGAACAGTAAAGCACGACCTGCACGACCTGCACGACCAGTACGGCCAATACGGTGAACGTATGATTCAGCATCCATTGGGATGTCGTAGTTAACAACTAAGCTAATACGCTCAACATCAAGACCACGTGCTGCAACGTCAGTTGCAATCAGGATGTTCAAACGGCCATCTTTTAAACGCTCGAGAGTTTGTTCACGCAGTGCTTGGTTCATATCACCATTCAATGCTGCACTATTATAGCCACTACGTTCAAGCGCTTCAGCTACTTCTAGTGTTGCATTTTTGGTACGAACGAAAATAATTGCAGCATCAAAATCTTCCGCTTCTAAGAAACGAACTAATGCTTCATTTTTACGCATGCCACTTACTGTCCAATAGCTTTGTGAGATATCAGGACGTGTAGTAACACTCGCTTGAATGCGAACTTCTTTAGGATCTTTCATGAAACGACGTGTAATACGACGGATCGGATCTGGCATAGTAGCAGAGAACAATGCGGTTTGATGATTTGCTGGGATTTGGCTCATGATGTTTTCAACATCTTCAATAAAGCCCATTCTTAACATTTCATCAGCTTCGTCTAATACTAAGCCTTTCAGTTTAGAAAGATCTAAAGTCCCACGCTTCAGGTGATCAAGAAGACGACCTGGTGTACCCACAACAATTTGTGGACCTTGGCGTAAGGCGCGTAATTGCACGTCATAACGTTGTCCACCATACAGGGCAACAACATTAACGCGGCTCATATGTTTAGAGAAATCACTCATCGCTTCCGCAACTTGTACCGCCAACTCACGAGTTGGTGCTAATACTAGGATTTGCGGTGCTTTTAATTCTGGGTCGATGTTATTCAGTAATGGCACACCAAACGCAGCAGTTTTACCACTACCCGTTTGTGCCATACCCAGTACATCATTGCCGCTCAGTAACAATGGAATACATTGTTTCTGAATCGGAGAAGGTTTTTCATATCCCAGGTCGTTTAGTGCAGCCAAAATTGGTGCTGATAAACCTAACTCAGCAAAAGAAATATCGGTCTCAGTAGTCATGTAAAGGTGCCTTATACTTAGTGGCGGCCAGTTTACATAACTCCACGAAAATCATTTCGGTCATTATCATTTAAAATGTGAACTGGCTCAAATTGTGTTATTAAACGAACAAATAGGCCGTCATCCCTAGGGATGATGACTTAAAAAATAATAGTGAAATGTTCGTCAGCTATTGCTGGCCCGATTCTGAAAGGTCGTCTTGTTCTTGGCCTAATAGCGCCAATTCCAACAATGCATAGCGGTGTTCAACAAAGCTGTGAGCGTTGTTAGCTACCGTCAGTTTGAATAACGCAGCTGCGCTATCCTTATCCCCCAGACTTAGGTAATGTTTACCTAAATAGAAGTTTGTTTCACTGAGATGCTCAGCGAGCGAAGTGTTATCCGCAGAAGTTTCTTTCAAGCGCTCCATTAATGTTTTTTCATTAATGTTGCCAAGATAAAATTCTACGATATTCCAGCCCCATTGCCCCTTCTCCGCTTGTGTGTAGCGAGCTGCAAGATTATCTTGCGCCATACGCGGGTCTATGTCTTTTTCTACAAGATAAAGCCATAGAGTACGAAAAGGATCATTTGGATCTATCTGATAATACGCCAGCAGATCATCCTGCGCTAGTTTGTATCGTCCACCGTAATATAATGCGATGCCACGATTCATTTGCGCGAAATTGTAAGTTGGATCAAGTTCTAAAACAGAATCAAACGCTTCATAGGCAGCATCATAGTTGCCTGCCTGCGTAAAATATATCCCTAGAAAGTTAAAAACCTCAGGAATATCAGGACGTATGGCTAACGCAGTCGAAAAATCGTTACGCGCCAGTGCCCTTAAACCTAGACTATCATACAACACACCGCGCTCATATAAAAGCTGTGCGTACTCATCATCGGTTAAAGACCGACTCGCAAGGATTTGTTCCATGCGAGCCAGTATCACTTCTTGTTGTAATGAAGGTTGAAGTGGAACAGCAAGAACCTCGTTTTTTCGCCAATCTTGATTGCTACATCCAACGATAACAAAAAAGATAAGCGCAGAAACCACACGAATTAACGTGTTAAAGTCTCTAAACCGAAGACAGATACCGTTCAACATACTCCGCCCTTAAATTACCACTTTGTTCAGCAAATTTAGCTGATAGCGCCCTTAAACTTTAGAGCGCTGGATTTTTGGTTCAGCTTACTCTGCTGAGTCCTGTTGTACTGGTGTTTCATCAGTTGCAACGGCTTCTTTCATGCTAAGGCGAATACGACCTTGACGATCGATTTCTAATACCTTAACAGGAACTTCTTGACCCATTTGCAGGTAATCAGTCACTTTCTCTACACGCTTATCAGCGATTTGAGAAATATGGACTAAACCTTCTTTACCACCACCGATTGCAACAAAAGCACCAAAGTCGACAATACGAGTTACTTTACCTTGGTAAACACGGTTAACTTCAACTTCAGCCGTGATTTCTTCAATGCGGCGAATAGCTTCTTTTGCTTTCAAACCATCAGTTGCAGCAATCTTAACTGTACCATCATCTTCGATTTCAATAGTTGTACCCGTTTCTTCGGTCAGTGCACGAATGACTGAGCCGCCTTTACCGATAACATCTTTGATTTTGTCAGAGTTAATTTTGATGGTATAGATACGTGGTGCAAATTCAGAGATTTCTTCACGTGGACCATTGATTGCCTGTTCCATTGTACCAAGAATATGCAAACGTGCACCTTTAGCTTGGTTCAATGCAACTTTCATGATTTCACTTGTGATACCTTCGATTTTAATGTCCATTTGCAGTGCACTGATACCTTCACGGCTACCAGCAACTTTAAAGTCCATATCACCTAAGTGATCTTCATCACCTAAGATATCAGAAAGAACGACGAAATCATTGCCTTCTTTAACCAGACCCATTGCAATACCAGCAACAGCGGCTTTAATTGGTACACCTGCATCCATAAGAGCAAGTGATGCACCACAAACAGACGCCATAGATGACGAACCATTAGATTCTGTAATCTCAGAAACAACACGGATCGTGTATGGGAAGTCTGCGTGATTTGGCATAACGGCCAATACACCACGTTTTGCTAAACGGCCATGACCAATTTCACGACGTTTAGGTGAACCGACCATGCCAGTTTCACCAACAGAGTATGGAGGGAAGTTGTAATGGAACAAGAAGCGGTCAGTGTATTCACCCATAATTTGGTCAATCACCTGTGCATCACGTTCAGTACCTAACGTTGCTGCCACTAGAGCCTGAGTTTCACCACGAGTAAACAGTGCAGAACCATGAGCACGTGGAAGGACACCAGTACGTACATCAAGCGCACGAACCATATCTTTCTCACGACCATCTATACGTGGCTCACCACGAATAACACGGCTACGAACAACTTGTTTTTCTAAGCTAGCAAGAATGTCAGAAACTTCAGAAACATCAATAGTTTCATCTTCAGCAACTAAAGTTGCAGTCACTTCATCTTTAATCAAATTAACTTGAGCATAACGCTCTTGTTTTTCAGTGATACGGTAAGCATCGCCCATACGGCTTTCTGCTAACACAGCAATACGGTCATGCAGAACTTGGTTAATTGGCTCTGGCTGCCAATCCCATTTCTCTTTACCGGCTTCTTTCACTAACTCATTAATATTTTGAATAACAACTTGCTGTTGCTCATGACCAAACACAACGGCACCCAGCATTTGTTCTTCACTTAACAGTTCAGCTTCTGACTCAACCATTAATACCGCGTTATCTGTACCTGCAACAACCAAGTCAAGACGGCTTGTTTTTAGTTCATCAGCAGTTGGATTAAGAACATATTGGTCATTGATAAAACCAACACGCGCTGCACCGATAGGACCATTAAATGGTACGCCTGACAGTGCTAATGCAGCTGATGCACCAATCATCGCAACCATATCAGGGTTAACTTGTGGGTTAACCGAAACAACTGTTGCAATAATTTGAATTTCATTCAAAAAACTATCTGGGAATAATGGACGCAGTGGACGGTCAATCAAACGAGCGATCAGCGTCTCGCCTTCACCAGGACGACCTTCACGACGGAAGAAGCTACCTGGGATACGGCCTGCTGCATAGGTGCGTTCTTGATAGTTAACAGTTAAAGGAAAGAAATTTTGACCTTCTTTAACTTTTTTCTGAGCAACCACAGTAACGAATACTGCGGTATCATCCATATTTACCATCACAGCTGCAGTTGCCTGACGAGCCATCATGCCTGTTTCAATCGTTACGGTATGTTGACCGTACTGAAATTTACGAACAATAGGATTTAACACAATATTACCCTTTTTGTAAGGCTACCTGAGCATCTCCGATAGCATTGGCTTGCTCTTCCTACTACAGCCTCGCGACTAATGAAAAAATTGATATTCAAATGATCAACACTTTCATTAGCCGCGCGAATTGGATGCAGCTAAAAAGAGATATTAGCTAAAATAATACACTATGAGTTATAGCTTAACATTTAAGTTAAGTAAAATTCGAATATTACTTCAACATTCAAAATAATTTTTTAAAAAAAACTTTTAGAAGAAAAGGGGCCATTTGGCCCCTTTCCTCTGAAACTGACTAGATTAGCGACGCAGACCTAAACGCTCGATTAGAGCAGTATAACCCGCGATATCTTTGCCTTTCAAGTAAGCTTGTAAGCGACGACGCTGAGCAACCATACGCAGCAGACCACGACGACTATGGTGATCTTTTTTGTGCTCTGAAAAGTGGCTTTGCAGATGGTTAATTTGCGCAGTTAGCAAAGCAATTTGAACTTCGCTTGAACCAGTGTCGTTTTCGCCGCGACCAAACTCAGCAACGATTTTCGCTTTTGCTTCAGTACTTAGAGACATAATAAACTCCAAAAATAGATATAATTGTATGTAATGAGAGCCAATCTCTAATTTAGCATCTCACAGATTAAGCGCCGCCATTCTACGCTGCTTATAAGCGCAAAGCAATAAAAGCCACTATACAGAAGGCTCATTTTCTACGACTAAGCGCTTTGGTGCAACACGCCCATCTTCACTAACCAGCGCGATACCAATAAACCGTTGCGCTTCGCCGCTAGTAACTCTGAGCATATCGCCTTCTGCTAGGCCTTGTATATCCGCATGAACAGGCTGACCTAACTGAAAAAGTATTGTAGTATCTTCCGTTAAATTAACAGTAGGGAAATGGATAACCGCGGTATCCATAGGTAAGAGTAATGAATCAAGTAATGATTCAAAAGAATCTTCACCTTCATCTACTTTTGCTCTCAACGCCGCTAGCTGTTCGAGTGTGACCATTTTTTCATAAGGATAATTGGCTACTTGCACTCGGCGCAGATAAATAACATGAGCACCACAGCCTAGCATTTCACCTAAATCATCAATAATAGTGCGAATATAAGTCCCTTTAGAACAATGGACTTCTAATTCTAACTCATTATTTTCTAAACCAATAAACTGTAATTCATATACGGTTATAGGACGTGCTTCACGCTCTATAGTGATTCCTTTTCGTGCATACTCATACAAGGGACGACCTTGATGCTTTAATGCAGAATACATGGAAGGAACCTGAAGAGTATCACCGCGAAAATAATTTAAAGCATCATCAAGTTGCTGTTGTGTAAACTCAACGTTACGCTCACTGATAATTTCTCCATGAGAATCTGAAGTATCCGTGCGTTGTCCAAGACGGGCAATAACGCGATAACGTTTATCTGAATCGAGTAAAAACTGGGAAAACTTCGTTGCTTCACCAAGGCAAATAGGTAACATACCTGTTGCTAACGGATCTAATGCCCCCGTATGACCTGCCTTGTTTGCATTGAAAAGGCGCCGCACTTTTTGCAGCGCATCATTTGAAGAAATATCAGTAGGTTTATCCAGCAGCAATACGCCATGTATATCACGACCGCTACGACGACGACCCATTATTTTGCCTCTTTATCTTCTGCATCGGCACGACGTTCTTCATCATCACGAATAACATTCGAAACGAGGTTAGACATACGCATACCGTCTACTAATGAGCTATCGTATTCGAACGTCAATTCAGGAACGATACGTAAACGCATCTCTTTCCCTAGTAAAGAACGAATAAAACCCGCAGCTTCATTCAATGCTTTAATGCCATCTTTTACCATTTCAGCTTCAGTTTTTTCGCTAGCAATATTAAAAAAGGTCACAAACACTTTTCCGTATGCTAAATCCCTTGACAAATCAACACCAGAAACGGTGGCCATGCCAATACGAGGATCTTTAATTTCGCGCTGTAAGATAATCGCAATTTCTTTTTGCATTTCTTGCGCTACGCGCTGAGAACGACTGAATTCTTTTGCCATCGTTATTTCTCCTGACAATTTGGGGGGCAATAGCCCCCCATGAAAGATGAATTCTTAAAGAAATAAAAGAGATTAGCCGTCAATAGAACGTTTAATTTCAATTATTTCGAAGACTTCAATCATATCGCCGACACGGACGTCATTGTAGTTCTTAACACCGATACCACATTCCATACCGTTACGAACTTCACTCACGTCATCTTTAAAGCGACGTAGTGATTCCAACTCGCCTTCGTAAATAACCACGTTATCACGTAGAACACGGATCGGATTATTACGTTTGATTGTACCTTCTGTAACCATACAACCAGCAACTGCGCCAAATTTAGGTGATTTAAACACATCACGAACAGAGGCAAGACCAATAATTTGCTGTTTGTATTCAGGTGCAAGCATACCGCTCATCGCTTGTTTGATTTCATCAATCAAGCTATAGATAACTGAGTAGTAACGTAAATCGACACTTTCACTTTCAATAACACGACGAGCAGAAGCATCCGCACGAACGTTAAAGCCAAGAATAATCGCATTCGATGCTGCAGCCAGAGTTGCATCCGTCTCAGTGATACCACCCACGCCTGAACCAATGATTTTCACTTTTACTTCGTCAGTAGATAACTTCATCAATGAGTCAGTAATCGCTTCACAGGTACCCTGAACATCTGTTTTTAGAACGATGTTCAGTTCAGAAACTTTACCTTCTTCCATGTTCGCAAACATGTTTTCAAGTTTAGATTTCTGCTGACGTGCAAGTTTCACATCACGGAATTTGCCTTGACGATACAGAGCAACTTCACGCGCTTTTTTCTCATCACGAACAACGGTTGCTTCATCACCGGCTGAAGGAACACTTGAAAGTCCCAAAATTTCAACTGGAATTGAAGGACCTGCAGATTGAACTTCTTTACCTAATTCGTTACGCATCGCACGAATACGGCCATATTCAAATCCACACAGCACGATGTCGCCTTTGTTTAACGTACCTTCTTGAACAAGGATAGTCGCAACAGGACCACGACCTTTATCAAGGTAAGATTCAACCACAACACCACTTGCCATACCCGTATAAACTGCTTTCAGCTCTAAAACTTCAGCTTGCAGTAAAAGCGCGTCTAACAGTTCATCAATACCAGTACCGACTTTAGCAGATACGCCAATGAACTGAGTGTCACCACCCCATTCTTCAGAAATAACACCGTACTGAGACAGCTCATTTCTAACACGATCTAGGTCAGCTTCTGGTTTATCCATTTTGTTCACAGCAACAACAATTGGTACACCCGCCGCTTTAGCATGCTGGATAGCTTCAATTGTTTGTGGCATTACACCATCATCTGCTGCAACAACCAGTACAACGATATCTGTCGCTTGAGCACCACGAGCACGCATTGAGGTAAACGCGGCGTGACCTGGGGTATCCAGGAAGGTAATCATACCTTTATCAGTCTGCACATGGTATGCACCAATATGCTGAGTAATACCACCGGCTTCGCCTGAAGCGACTTTCGTAGAACGAATATAGTCAAGTAATGATGTTTTACCATGGTCAACGTGGCCCATGATGGTAACAACAGGAGCACGAGGCTCTTGAGCTGCTGAACCCATGTCACGGTCATTCATTACCGCTTCTTCTAACTCATTCTCACGACGAAGAATAACTTTGTGACCCATTTCTTCTGCAACTAACTGTGCAGTTTCTTGGTCAATCACTTGGTTAATGGTTGCCATTGCACCCATTTTCATCATGGTTTTAATAACTTGCGAACCTTTAACAGCCATTTTATTAGCAAGTTCGCCAACAGAAATCGTTTCACCGATAATAACATCACGGTTTACTGCTGCTGCTGGTTTAGTGAAGCTTTGCTGTAAAGAACTACCTTTACGTTGCTTCCCTTTATTACGACCTGAACGTCCTGCAGCACGCTCTTCTTCGCGATCTGCTTTCTCAGAAAGTTTATTGCCTTTCTTTTGACGAGGTGCTTTTGCGGTACGATTACGAGAACGACGGCCTTCTTCTTTCGCGTCATTCTCATCTTCTGCAGCACGAGCATGAGTCGATGTAGTTGTGTGATAATCGCTGTCGTCTTCAGGCTTAGCAACCACAGGAGCGGTCCATTCTTCGCCTTTTTCAGCAGCCATTTTACGCGCTTCTTCGGCAACGCGAAGAGCTTCTGCTTCAACTTTACGCTGTGTTTCTTCTTCAGCTTTGCGCTTCAGCTCCGCAGCTTCAGTTTCACGGCGTTGTTTTTCGGCATTGCTTTCATTTGCCTTGCCTGGTTTTTGATGATTTTCGCTTGGTTTCACTTTTTCTCTTTCCGCTGCTTCGCGCGTAGCTTTATCAGCTGCTTCACGTTTTGCTTTATTTTCGGCATCACGTTTAGCGTTTACTTCTGCTTCACGTTTTGCAGTTTCTTCTGCTAATCGTTTAGCTTCAGCTTCGCGCTGTGCTTGCTCTTCCGCTTCACGCTGCGCCTGTTCTTCCGCGTTCGCTTGCTCAGCGTCACGGCTCACATAAGTGCGTTTTTTGCGGACTTCAACATTTACCGATTTGCTTTTGCCACCGGTGACGGGGACACTCAACGTACTACGAGTTTTACGCTGTAGTGTCAATTTGCTTGGCTGCCCCGCCACTCCGCCTTGCTCGCGGTTCAGGTGGTTCAGTAAAGCTTCTTTTTCTGACTGGCTAACAGAGTCATTTTCACTTTTATTGAACCCTGCTTCAGCAAATTGCTGTACCAGACGATCAACTGTGGTTTGAATTTCTGTTGCTAATGTTTTTACAGTTTCTGTCATGCCGTTCCTTCCTGCTACAGTGTTTACGCATCGTTACCGAACCAGCAAATATTACGCGCGGCCATAATGAGTGTACCTGCGGTCTCTTTATCCAGACCTTCGATATCAATCAGGTCGTCGATGCCCTGCTCAGCAAGATCTTCCAGTGTACAGATTCCACGAGTAGCCAAAGTATAGGCAAGAGTACGATCCATACCTTCAAGATTCAACAAATCTTCTGCTGGCTGATTATCACCGAGACTCTCTTTTTGAGCCAATTCTATAGTGGTGAGGGCCGCTTTTGCTCTATCTCGTAGAAGTTCAACGGTATCGGAGTCAAGACCGTCAATTTCCAGAAGCTCTTTGATTGGCACGTAAGCCAGTTCTTCTAACGTCGAGAAGCCTTCTTCAACAAGTGTAGTGGCGAACTCTTCATCAATATCAAGATGCTTGGTGAATGTATCAATAGAAGCATGTGCTTCTGCTTGATGTTTTGCATTTAGCTCTTCATCGGTCATGACATTCAATTCCCACTTGTCATCACCACGATGTAATTTCAGTAACTGAGCCGCTAAGCGAACATTTTGTCCATTTCGTCCAATTGCTTGCGCTAAATTACTACTTTCTACGGCAACATCCATTGTGCATTTGTCTTCATCGACAACAATAGATGCAACATCAGCCGGAGCCATTGCATTAATCACGAATTGAGCAGGGTTATCATCCCACAATACAATATCAATTCGCTCGCCGCCTAGTTCACTAGACACCGCTTGAACCCTTGCACCACGCATACCAACGCAAGCTCCGACAGGGTCGATACGCTTATCGTTAGTTTTTACCGCAATCTTAGCACGAGAGCCAGGATCACGAGCCGCAGCTTTAATTTCTATGATTTCTTCGCCAATTTCTGGCACTTCGATGCGGAATAATTCAACCAGCATCTCAGGGCGCGAACGGGTCACAAAAAGTTGTGCTCCACGTGCTTCTGGACGAACATCATACAGGACTCCGCGGATGCGGTCACCTGGGCGGAAATTTTCACGTGGCAACATATCTTCACGCAAAATCACAGCTTCAGCATTGTTACCAAGATCTAATGTGATATTTTCACGATTAACCTTTTTAACTTGCGCGGTGATAATTTCACCTTGTTGCTTGCGAAATTGCTCTACAACCATCGCTCGTTCAGCTTCACGCACTTTCTGAACGATGACTTGTTTTGCCGTTTGAGTCGTAATACGGTCAAATACAACTGATTCGATTTGGTCTTCGACATAACCGCCCAGTTGAAGTTCAGGATCTTCAAACTGTGCAGCTTCAATTGTAATTTCACGCGTTGGCATTGTCACTTGATCAACAATCAACCAACGACGGAACGTGTCAAAATCACCTGATTTACGGTCAATCTCTACACGTACTTCAATTTCTTGCTCGTATTTCTTTTTGGTTGCTGTCGCAAGCGCAGTTTCCAGAGCCTCGAAGATTTTTTCACGAGGGAGGGATTTTTCGTTAGAAACCGCTTCAACAACAGCCAGAATTTCTTTGTTCATCCTAGTTGCCTCATTGAACTTAATTAAAAGTGGGGTACCAAGTTAGCTTTCTGGATGTTGCCCAGGGCGAACACCTCATCCTTACCATCTACAGTAACCGTTATCATTTCACCGTCAATAGCCTTGATTATACCTTGCCATCTGCGGCGGTTCTGCATTGCTATACGTAAAGTTAAAGATATTTCTTCACCGAGAAAGTGCTCATAATGAGCGATAGTGAATAATGGACGCTCAAGCCCTGGCGACGAAACCTCAAGGTTATAAACAACAGCGATTGGATCTTCGACATCCAATACTGCGCTTACCTGATGGCTTACATCAGCACAATCATCGACATTGATGCCTTCTTCACTATCAATGAAAATGCGCAGTGTCGATGTACGCCCACGAATAAACTCTAAGCCAACAAATTCAAAGCCTAGTGCTTCCACAGGTGCTGAAATCATCTCTGTCAATTTTTGTTCTAATGTGGACAAGCCCACCCCCAGACATAAAAAAAGGGCTATAAAAGCCCAGTTAATTCGGTTGTCAAATAACAAAAAACCCCGATTTCGGGGTTTTAAGTAACTGGACCCTGTGTGCACGTGTAGTGCACGGGTTCACCATATGCTTAGTATATCTTGAAAGTCTAGACAAATCGATGAGAAATTCCGACAATTATTTTTTAATAACTAGATAATAACTAAAATTGATAACAACAATTGCTAGCTATACTAATAAATAATTATATCTGACAAGATATGCTGACTAAGATATGGTTGCGGGAGCCGGATTTGAACCGACGACCTTCGGGTTATGAGCCCGACGAGCTACCAGACTGCTCCATCCCGCGTTCGAAAACGTGTCGTATTCTACACAGATAACTTATAAATCTCAAGTTATCTTAAAATAATGGTGCCGAGAACGGGACTTGAACCCGTACGCCCGTTTTGTAGGCACTACCACCTCAAGGTAGCGTGTATACCAATTTCACCACCTCGGCACTGAGGTGAGGCTACTAATTGACTTAATAACCTCTAATTCTTTATTTTACTGCTTACTGCTTTTGATGATGACTATAAGTCTTCATCCGGAATTATTCACACTTAACGAGGAATATCGCTCGTTGGTGTTGCTGGTGCTGCCGGAACGTCTGTTGGTTGCTCGACTTTTGCCGGTTCACTAATGTTTTCCCATTTACTACCTGTTCCGTATTTGTTGGCAGTCATATTGCCAAGCACTAAACTGATAATGAAAAACACAGCAGCCAAAATTCCAGTCATACGGGTCATAAAATTACCTGAGCCCGATGAACCAAACAGTGTTGCAGAGGCACCCGCACCGAATGATGCACCCATATCAGCACCTTTACCTTGCTGTAACATAACTAGGCAAATAAGCCCAATAGACGCTAGCAAGAAAATAATTAAAAGAGCTATATACATTTGAGTTACCTATTCAGTTACGGTCCATAGCGCATTGCTATGACCTTTATCACTGCACACCTGCTCAATTATTTTTAACTATTTCGCTTAAAGCTACTTTTGAGGAAAGCGCTTTAACGAGATTGAGCAGGTGCGAATACTAACCAAAGCTGAGCTGACAAGCAAGTCTATTTTGACGCGATTTGGTTATTTGCAGAAAAAACAATCAAAGCTGTAAAATAATGCTCAACCACACCCATACTTCACCTTTTTCAATATTTTAATCGCGTCTTATAAGCAGACGATTAAGCAATGACTAAGGTTAGCGAAAAAATTAACCCGCCGCTTTTACTGCATCAGCAATCCGATTTGCCATTTCCGTAACTTCGGCCTCGTTTTCGCCCTCAACCATCACTCGAATCAATGGTTCAGTACCTGATTTTCTCAGTAAAACGCGACCTTTTCCGGCGAGTTCTTTTTCAACTTGCTCATAAACTGCAATCACACTATCACTTTGCAGCGGGTCATGTTTACCTTTGAAGCGGACATTCACCAAAATTTGAGGTAATAATTTCATACCACTACACAGGTCATGCAAACTCATATGATTACGCACGATTGCACTAAGCACTTGTAGCCCAGCAACAATGCCATCACCCGTGGTCGTTTTATCTAATAAAATAATATGCCCAGAATTTTCAGCGCCCATACGCCAGCCTTTCTCTTGCAATTTTTCAAGCACATAGCGGTCACCCACTTTTGCTCTATCAAAAGGAATGCCGAGTTGTTTTAGGGCAATTTCTAATCCCATATTACTCATCAGAGTTCCAATTACACCACCTTTCAGCTGGCCTTGGCGTAATGCTTCACGAGCAATAATATACAGAATTTGGTCACCATCAACTTTGTTACCTTGGTGATCAACCATGATAATACGATCGCCATCACCATCAAATGCGAGGCCAACATCTGCTTTTTCTGCTAATACTTTGGCTTGTAGCATGCGCACATCAGTTGCACCACATTCTTCATTGATATTGATACCATTTGGATCGCAACCAATTGTAATAACCTCAGCCCCTAGCTCACGAAAAACATTTGGCGCAATGTGATAAGTCGCACCATTTGCGCAGTCAATCACAACTTTCAAACTCGCAAGGCTTTGTTCACTTGGGAACGTACCTTTACAAAATTCAATATAGCGACCAGCAGCATCTACAATACGGTTAGCACGGCCTAACTCAGCAGACTCAACGCAAGTAATTGGTTTTTCCATTTCAGCTTCGATAGCTTCTTCAACTTCATCAGGCAATTTGGTGCCATCGATTGAGAAGAACTTAATGCCGTTATCATAATAAGGATTATGAGATGCAGAAATAACAATTCCCGCTTCTGCGCGAAATGTACGCGTTAAATAAGCAACCGCAGGTGTTGGCATGGGGCCTGTGAATGAAGCAGATAAGCCCGCTGCGGCTAAACCTGCCTCTAAAGATGACTCCAACATATAACCAGAGATACGCGTATCTTTACCGATAATAATTTTGCGAGAACCATGGCGAGCAAGTACTTTTCCCGCTGCCCAACCAAGTTTTAAAACAAAATCAGGTGTAATTGGGCTATCACCCACTTTTCCACGTATACCATCGGTACCAAAATATTTACGATTACTCATACGCTAACTTTTCCTTTTCTGACAGAGTCATCTGAACGACCTGCATTGCTTGTACAGTTTCTTTCACATCATGAACACGAATTATGTGCGCGCCTTGCATGGCAGCGATTACTGCGCAAGTCAGGCTACCTGCAAGTCTATCTTGCGGTGGAACATTCAATAATTGCCCAATCATAGATTTTCGTGACATTCCTGCCAATAGCGGAAGTCCTAAATTATGAAACTGTTCTAAGTTTGCCAATAACTGGTAATTATGCGACAGGTTTTTACCAAAGCCAAAGCCTGGATCGAGTATTATTTGCTGTTTATCAATCCCGGCACTGACACAACGCTCGATTTCAGCCATTAAATAATGTTTAACGTCATACACCACATTGTCATAATCCGGTGCGTCTTGCATCGTTCTTGGCTGACCTTTCATATGCATAATACAAACGGGTAGACCTGTGTTAGCGGCAACTTCAAGTGCATGAGGTTCATGTAATGAGCGAATATCATTAATAATATGCATGCCTGCTTTAGCTGCTTCTTTCATCACCTGCGCTTTCGACGTATCCACAGAAATCCATACATCAAATCGCTGGGCGATTGCTTCAACAATAGGGATCACTCGTGCTAATTCTTCATCAACAGAAACCTCAGCTGCGCCTGGGCGCGTTGATTCTCCACCAATATCAATAATTGCTGCGCCTTCTTGAACCATCTTAGCAACATGTTCTAAAGCATCATGATAACGATTATGGGTGCCACCATCTGAGAATGAGTCAGGAGTAACATTCAAAATCCCCATCACTTTCGGTGTAGACAAGTCAAGGACACTTCCTCTTGCTTTGATTTGCATTATTATTTTACCTTAACGTAAAAAACCCCAGAGACCTGGGGTTTTATTAGCATCTAACTTTTCACGATAATTTACTGTGGCTTATTATCGTTATTATTATCTGATGATGTTGATTCATCAGCGTCATTCTTTGGTTCTACAGAACTCTCGTTTGCACTTGGTTCTTCAGAATTATTTTTTGGCTCTTCAGATTGAGGTTTAGCCGCTTGCTCAGTTTTCGCTGCACCTTTACCAAAGGTACCCGTCACATTGCTCACTTTTTTGTCTTCATCCCAACCTGCAGGTTCACGCACTGGACGACGATTCATTAAATCATCAATCATAGGCATATCGATAGTTTCATATTTTAACAATGCATCTTTAGTTGCATGCAAGATATCGATATTGTCTTTCAGTGTTTTATAAGCCAATTGGTAACAATGGTCCAAAATAATTTTGATTTCTTCATCAACAATACGTGCTGTTTCATCAGAAATACCAGAACCATTACCCGCAGAACGACCTAAAAATGCTGGGCCTTCTTCTTTTGCATATTGCATTGGACCTAAACGATCAGAGAAGCCCCACTGCGTTACCATGTTACGTGCTGTATTCGTTGCAAACTGAATATCAGATGACGCACCGGTGGTGACTTTTTCACGACCATAAATCAGCTCTTCAGCAATACGGCCTGCATACGCAGTTGCAATCATACCTTCAAGCTTCAAGCGGCTACGGCTAACTTCATCACCTTCTGGTAAGAAGAAAGCAACACCAAGCGCTTGTCCACGAGGAACGATTGTGACTTTATGAACAGGGTCATGCTCAGGCATCAAATGACCGATAATCATATGACCACCTTCATGATATGCCGTCGATTCTTTCTGTTCTTCAGTCATCATCAAGGAGCGACGTTCAGCACCCATCCAAATTTTGTCACGCGCTTTTTCAAACTCAACCATGGAAACAACACGCTTATCAGCACGTGCAGCAAACAATGCTGCTTCGTTTACCAAGTTTGCAAGCTCCGCACCTGAGAAACCAGGCGTTGCACGCGCAAGGATGAAAGTATCAACACTTGGGTCAATCGGTACACGACGCATATGAACTTTAAGAATTTGCTCACGGCCACGGACATCCGGTAAACCAACAACAACCTGACGGTCAAAACGACCTGGACGTAATAACGCAGGGTCAAGAACGTCTGCACGGTTAGTTGCAGCAATAACGATAATGCCTTCGTTGCCTTCAAAGCCGTCCATCTCAACCAACATTTGGTTCAGTGTTTGTTCACGTTCATCGTGACCACCACCAAGACCAGCTCCACGTTGACGACCAACAGCATCGATTTCATCAATAAAAATGATACAAGGCGCTGCTTTTTTCGCTTGTTCGAACATATCACGAACACGAGAAGCACCAACACCCACAAACATTTCTACGAAGTCGGAACCCGATATTGTAAAGAAAGGAACCTTAGCTTCACCAGCAATCGCTTTGGCGAGCAATGTTTTACCCGTTCCTGGAGGTCCTACCATCAGGACGCCTTTTGGAATTTTACCGCCAAGCTTTTGGAAACGCGCTGGTTCACGTAAGAATTCTACAATTTCGCCTACTTCTTCTTTTGCTTCATCGCAACCTGCAACGTCTGCAAATGTTGTTTTGATCTGATCTTCTGTCAGCATACGGGCTTTACTTTTGCCAAATGACATTGCCCCCTTACCGCCGCCACCTTGCATTTGGCGCATAAAGAAGATCCAGACACCAATCAACAGAAGCATTGGGAACCAGGAAATAAAAATTGATGTTAGTAAGCTAGGTTCTTCTGGTGGTTCACCAACAACCGTCACTTGCTTATTCAGCAAAGTGTCTAACAACTTCTCATCCTGCATAGGAAGATAAGTTGTATAGCGGCTATTATCAGCTTTTCTGACGTTTAGTTCACGACCAGTGATACGAACTTCACGTACCTGATCCTGAGCCAACTCATTGATAAACGTAGAATAATCAACTCTGCGACTATTCGAGTCGCTTGGGCCAAAACTCTGGAACAAGGACATCAGAACAACTGCGATGACTAACCAGAGAATCAGGTTTTTCGCCATGTCACTCAAGGGATTAACCTCATATTACAACTGTGTTAACAAATAACGCTCAGGTTACTAAAGTTTTAGTCCTGTCGCTACAATGTATACTTCACGCGATCGTGCCCGCGAAGATTCGGGTTTACGAACTTTTACTTTCGTAAACAGGGAACGGATATCCCTAAGGTATTCATCAAAGCCTTCTCCCTGAAATACTTTGACAATGAAACTACCCCCAGGTGCCAGTACCGCACGGCACATATCCAATGCTAATTCAACCAGATACATAGAGCGAGGGATATCAACTGCAGGTGTCCCACTCATATTTGGCGCCATGTCAGACATGACTACCTGTACTTTTTTATCACCAACGCGTTCTAACAAAGCACCAAGCACTGCCTCATCACGAAAATCTCCTTGTAGGAAATCTACGCCGACAATTGGGTCCATAGGCAAAAGGTCACATGCGATAACTCGACCATTATTACCTATTTGGCTGACTACGTATTGCGACCAACCACCAGGGGCTGCTCCTAAATCAACAACGGTCATACCTGGTTTAAAAATTTTATCACCTTGCTGGATTTCTTCCAGTTTAAACCATGCACGTGAGCGTAGCCCTTTTTTTTGTGCTTGCAGAACATATTTATCACTAAAATGCTCTTGCAACCAGCGACTTGAGCTTGCCGTACGTTTTTTATTGGCCATTGCACTTTCCAACTATACTAATAGAAATATATCTATATTACTGCTTCTTTACCATCAAATAGATATAATTGATGGTGATAGATATCAGATGGCGGTAGAATAAGCCTTTTTCAATACTAACCAAGCAAATAATCGATGAAACTTAATAAAAAGCAAAATCAACACCTGAAAAGTCTCGCTCACCATTTGAATCCTGTTGTCATGATCGGTAACAATGGATTAACAGAAGGTGTATTAGCGGAGATTGAACTCTCTTTAGCACACCACGAGCTTATCAAAGTCAAAATCGCAGGCGAAGATCGTGATACTAAAACTTTGATCGCTGATGCAATTGTTCGTGAAACCGGTGCAGTAAATGTACAAGTCATTGGTAAAATACTTGTTCTTTACCGTCCTTCAGCGGATCGTAAAATCATTTTACCTAAATAATCACGCTTTATTTATATAAAAATGCCATTGAGCGCATGCTTTATATGAGGAAAAAGGCCGCCTGCGGCCTTTCTCTTTAAATCAGTAAAATAATATAACCAATTCAGTGAAATAGGAATCAGATATACTCAACTTTAAGAACTTCAAACTCTACATCACCGCCTGGCGTTTTAATCGAAACCGCATCATCGACGACTTTACCTACCAAACCACGCGCGATCGGCGAATTTACTGAAATTTTATTAATTTTAATATCAGCTTCGTCATCACCAACAATACGATAAGTCAGCTCTTCATCTGTATCGACATTCAATACGGTTACCGTCGCACCAAAAATCACACGTCCAGTATTGGTTAATTTCGTAACATCAATGACTTGAGCATGTGAAAGTTTAGCTTCAATTTCTTGAATACGGCCTTCACAGAAGCCCTGCTGCTCACGAGCCGCATGATATTCCGCATTTTCTTTTAAATCGCCATGTTCTCGTGCATCTGCAATCGCAGTAATAATTTCAGGGCGACGGACAGATTTCAGATACTCGAGCTCTTCTCTAAGCTTATCTGCACCAAATACCGTCATTGGAATCTGTTTCATTGATAAATACCTCTGATTCAATCCTATAAAAAATAAGTATCTTCCTGATTTTGTAACAACAGTACACCGAACACCGCTGCAATACAGGGGGGTTCTTATTATCTATTAGGTGTAAATAACTCAATCAGACTAAGTTACTGACTTATCTTATCATAATATTCGCTATTTTAACTTAGAGTTAATCGCGGGTCATCGTTTACTTTATAAGGCATTACACTTTAGTATGTACAGTATGTCTAGCCTAATGCGTGAAATATATGCCGTTATTAACTTTAGCCAGAAAATTGATCTTCACTTTAGGAGTCGCCGTGACTACCACACAGGCGCTAGCTGTTCCTATTGATGACTATAAACAATATCTACCGGATGGCACTAATCTTGCTCTGGTCGCGCAGAAAGTCGGGAGTAATACCCCTCTTATCGATTATAACGCTCAACAAATGGCGCTTCCTGCCAGTACACAAAAAGTTGTCACCGCCCTTGCCGCATTACTACAGTTGGGTCCTGATTATCGTTTTGTGACCAATTTTGAAACCAGTGCAAAGCTAAATGATAAAACATTAGCGGGTGACCTTGTTATCCGATTTAGCGGTGATCCAACATTGACGCGTCAACAAATTCGCAATATGGCTAATGCATTAAAACAAATTGGTATTCAAAAAATTGAGGGGGATTTAATTGTCGATATCTCAGCATTTGCCAGTCATGATAAAGCTCCGGGTTGGGTGTGGAATGATATGACCCAATGTTTTAGTGCTCCTCCTGCCGCTGCAATCATTGATAGAAACTGTTTTTCAGTGTCACTCTACCCTGCTGAAAAAGCAGGCGAGATGGCTTATATAAAAACGGCAAATTTTTATCCGGTGAATATGTTCAGTGAAGTGAGAACACTCGCTAAAGGCTCCACTGAAGCACGCTATTGTGAGTTGGATGTTGTTCCCGGCGAACTTAATCGCTACACATTAACCGGCTGTTTAATGCAAAGAAGTGAACCTTTACCTCTCGCATTTGCCGTGCAAAATGGTGCAAGTTATTCAGGGGCAATTGTTAAAAATGAACTCACAACAGCGGGTATTGAGTTAACAGGACATGTGAAGAAAAGAACTCAACTGACACCACAATCTCAAGTCCTCGTCAAAACAGAATCGAAGCCTTTACATGATTTATTAAAAGTCATGTTAAAAAAATCAGACAATATGATCGCCGATACTGTTTTTCGCACTATTGGCCGAGATTATTATGGTGTTCCAGGTACTTGGCGTTCAGGTTCTGATGCCGTAAGGCAAGTTCTAAAACAAAAAGCAGGTATTGATATCGGCAATACCGTTATGGTCGATGGCTCAGGATTATCACGTCATAATCTGATTAGCCCCGCAACCATGATGGAAGTTTTACAATTCATTGCCAAAAACGATCAACAACTTGATTTTATCTCAATGCTACCTTTGGCAGGACATGATGGCACATTGCGTTATCGTGGTGGTTTTGATGAGGCAGGTGTAAATGGTAAGGTTTCTGCAAAAACAGGCGCATTACAAGGAGTCTATAATCTTGCTGGCTTTCTAACGACAGCAAGTGGGCAACGCGTTGCTTTCGTACAATTTATCTCGGCATATGCAGTTCCACAAAGCCAACAACGTAGCCGACGAGTACCGCTGGTGCGCTTTGAAAGTCGATTGTATAAAGATCTTTATCAAAAAAATTGATCCTATCCTTAGATAAGATCCAATAAAAAAGGCGCAATTCCTAATGTTACATACGGAATCTTGCGCCTTTTATTTATCGCTAATGCTAATTAGCTGGTATTAACTATTTTTGGTAGATGAACTCGATACCTTCATCGTCTTCTTCGTCCCAATCATCATCCCAGTCTTCATCAACTTCTTCAGCTTCAGCCAATTGCTCTTTATGATAGTCATCCCACATAAATTCAATTTTTTCTGGTTGCAGCTCATCTTCTGTTGTTAGCATATTACGTGGTTGAGTATTCATGAACTCCATGATATCCCAACATAATGCTTTGACGCCTTCATGATTTACGGCAGAGATCATGTAGTACTTCTCTTCCCAACCCATGGCTTTAGCGATCTCAGCAGCACGTTTTGCTGATTCTTCTTCACCTAAAATATCAATTTTATTGAAAACTAACCAACGCGGTTTTGCGGCTAATTTTTCGCTGTATTTTTCTAGCTCACCGATGATGATCTTCGCATTTTCAACAGGATCAGTTTCATCGATTGGACAGATGTCGATCAAATGCAACAAGACACGGCAACGCTCTAAATGTTTAAGAAATTGAATTCCTAAACCAGCACCTTCAGCAGCACCTTCGATCAAACCTGGAATATCAGCAACCACAAAACTTTGTTGGTTATCCATGCGTACAACACCCAAGCTTGGTACTAAGGTAGTAAATGGATAATCTGCAACTTTTGGTTTTGCTGCTGAAACAGAACGAATGAAGGTTGATTTACCCGCATTCGGCATTCCTAACATACCGACATCAGCTAACAGCAGCAATTCTAACATGAGTTCGCGTTCTTCGCCTTTGGTACCCATGGTACGTTGACGTGGAGCACGGTTTACTGATGTTTTAAAGCGAGTATTACCAAGGCCATGGAAACCGCCCTTAGCAACCATATGACGCTGTTCATGACGAGTCATGTCACTAAGTACTTCGTTAGTACCAAGATCGCGTACACGCGTACCTACAGGGACTTTAATCGTGATATCTTGACCACGTCTACCAGTACATTCACGGCTTTGGCCATTTTGACCACGTTCCGCGCGGAACGATTTTTCAAAACGGTAGTCGATTAGCGTGTTGAGGTTTTCATCTGCCTGTAAATAGACATCACCACCATCACCACCATCACCACCATCAGGCCCGCCTTTTGGGATATATTTTTCACGACGAAAGCTGACACAACCATTGCCGCCATCTCCCGCCACAACCAATATTTTGGCTTCATCTACAAATTTCATTATTTTTCTCCGTATCTAGCCATTATAGAGCTGGATGGCAGTTTTACCCAGAGATGGCGTATTTTAAATATAAAAAGCCCCGCAAAAAGTTTTGCAGGGCTTTAATTCTAAATTAAAAGTCAGAAAACTTATTCAGCTTCGATACTGATAAATTTACGATTATTAGGACCTTTAACTTCAAATTTAACTTTACCGTCCGCCAGAGCGAACAGAGTGTGGTCACGGCCACAACCTACGTTGCTACCTGCGTGGAACTTAGTACCACGTTGACGAACAATGATGCTACCTGCTAATACAGCTTCACCACCGAAACGTTTCACACCCAGACGTTTAGCTTCTGAGTCGCGACCATTACGGGTCGAGCCGCCAGCCTTTTTATGTGCCATTAATCTGCTCTCCTAATCTTAAGCGATGCCAGTGATCTTAACATCAGTGAACCACTGACGGTGACCCTGTTGTTTACGGCTATGTTTACGACGACGGAACTTGACGATTTTAATTTTCTCGCCACGACCGTGTGCAACCACTTCCGCTTTCACTTTAACGCCTTCAACGACAGGAGCGCCGATTTGGATCTCGTCGCCATTAGCTACCATCAGAACTTGATCAAATTCAACAGTTTCACCTGTTGCGATGTCCAGCTTTTCTAGGCGGACAGTTTGACCTTCGCTAACTCGGTGTTGTTTACCACCACTTTGGAAAACCGCGTACATATTAACTCCGCTTTCCGCGTACTCGCTAAATATTTCAATTCCAGAGCACGCTATAAAATATTCACAATAGGGCGCGAATTCTACGCAAAAAAGCACCAGAACACAAGCCAATAATGCAGTCAGATTATAAAAAATACGACTTTTTTATCAAGACTCTCTTTTTGAGGCCGATTTATCATTGATAACTCAAATTGTTACTTATTTAAACATTTTTTGCATTACACCTGATAATCTTATAATTAATAATGTTATGCTTACACCATACATGTGCTATCGATTTCCCTTTTTTGTATTCAGGGAATGAACTAAAACTAATAATATGAATAATTTACGATGAATTTAGAATCTATTATTGAACTAACAACTGAAGATATGTCAGCGGTTAACGAAGTGATCCTCAGCCAATTGAATTCAGATGTCGCGTTGATTAATCAGCTTGGTTATTACATCGTGAGTGGTGGTGGAAAAAGGATCCGTCCGATGATCGCGATACTCGCAGGTCGATCCTTAGGTTATTCAGGCCAAAAACACATCCAAGTAGCCGCTTTAATTGAGTTTATCCACACAGCCACTCTATTACATGATGATGTTGTCGATGAATCAGATATGCGTCGAGGAAAACAAACGGCAAATGCAGTTTTTGGTAATGCTGCAAGCGTACTAGTTGGCGACTTTATTTACACTCGATCCTTTCAAATGATGACGGATCTTGATTCAATGCGCGTGCTCAAATTGATGTCTGAAGCAACTAATGTGATCGCGGAAGGTGAAGTATTACAGCTGATGAACTGCAACGATCCTAATATTACTGAAGAAAACTATATGCAAGTTATCTACAGTAAAACGGCGCGTTTATTTGAAGCTGCGGCGCATGCATCAGCAATTTTAGCCAATGCAACACCTGAACAAGAGAAAGCTTTACAGAATTATGGTCGTTACATTGGTACTGCATTCCAATTGATTGACGATCTGCTTGATTATGACGCTGATAATACCCAGTTAGGTAAAAATACAGGCGATGATCTTGATGAAGGGAAACCTACATTACCTCTTCTCCATGCTATGCAACATGGTAATGAAGAGGAATCAGCTTTAATTCGCCAAGCAATTGAGCAAGGGAATGGGCGTCATTTATTAGATACTGTGCTTGCAACAATGAAGCGTTGTGGTTCATTAGAATATACCTATGCACGTGCTCAGCAAGAATCTCAAAAAGCGGTTGATGCTTTAAGTGTGATTGAAAACTCAGTATATAAAGACGCATTAGTCAGCCTTGCACAGGTTGCTATCCAGCGCCACTCATAGGTTAGCTATTTTTGTTTAAAAAAGGGTGAAGCTATTTCACCCTTTTTTCTTCCTCTTCTATTCGGGCAAGAAGTGATGATAGCCCATATCGTAAAATATATTTTACGATAGTATTGCGCTCAGTTTCCGTTAATTGGTAGTAAGCTTCTGACCATATTTGTAAGGCGTCCGTCCTTTTGCTTTGGTAAGGCGCAGGAGGTTCACCAAGACTTAATTGACCTTGTATTTCCCCAGGTAAACTCTCGGCATAGTACTCTACAGCCTTTCCTTGAACGCCTCTTTTCCGACGATTTTTCCAGCCTTCTCTTCTTGCCATCAAGTTAACCCCTTGAGGCGAAGTTGGAAGACCCTCTAATCCTGCTAACTCTTTCGCAGTGAACCACAATTTTTTCATATTTTCACATTCACGCTTATATTATGAAACTAGCTGCTGTAGCTATAATAAATTATTATCTGTTAAGGCATTTTAGGCTAAAGATAATATTGTTTTTATAAATTAATTATTTTCGTCTTAATGTTCTGCTAATTATTTTTTATTAATTAAATCAACTAATGCTAGAGCACCTTCTCGTATAATAAAGGCTAAGATAAGCGCTCGTTCATCACTAGAAAGCTGGTTATATACTTCTTGCCAAATAGATGAGTTATCATTACGTTTCACTTGGTAGATAGCCGGCGTTTCATTGGCAAAGTGATGTTCAAAAATATCGATTGGCAAAGAACTAACATGATATTCCAAAGCCTTTCCTTGGATACCTTTTCTTTTACGACTAATCCAATTTTCTCGCCTTGCCATAGCATTAACACCTTGAGTTGTCATTGGAAGTCCTTGTAATCCAACTAACTCTTTTGCCATTAACCACTCCTTATACATAACTGACCCTCCTAGTCATGATGGCAACTTGTTTACAGTTGCTGAAAACTATCTATATTTTCTTAAAACCTCGTTGAATCATTCTTTTTTTTATTAGTACAAAATAATATATAAAGCATATATGTTATTTATATTTTAATTTCTTTTAATAACAGCTAATTAAATAGCGTAACCGTTAATAGCCAAGACAAAATTCATAAAAACTATATAGGTATTATATATACAAGTAAGGACAACCGTTAAATACGTCATTTACACAACTAACTAATAATAGTTAGTTTTACTTTCAAAGCATTAGCTTATTTCACAATTATCATTTCCAAGTTTCTATATATTTCATAAAAACAACGACAGTTTCATAAAACTGAACTTTAAGAAAAATTTAGAAATCTTTTTGAGAAAATTCTGTTATTTTATTTCCAATAACAGGGAGATTACACTGAATGTATCACAATACCCTGTTACATGTACCACTAACTCTACATGATTCTGAGTGAAAAAAGGACTAAAAAATGATTTTACGGAAATCCGACTGGCATCCAGCAGATATCATCGCAGCTTTACGTAAGCGTGGAACAACACTCGCCGCAATTTCTCGAGGAGCAGGATTAAGCTCTTCAACACTTGCAAATGCACTTTCACGACCTTGGCCTAAAGGTGAGTGGATTATTGCTAATTTTTTAGGAATACACCCATCAGAGATTTGGCCAAGCCGTTATTATGACTCAATTACAGGTGATTTATTAGAAAGGAAGGTTAGAGAGCGGTCACCTGATTTAATCTGAGAATAGGCAAAGACAAAAGCCGTCAGTGATATGCCATTTTGGGGTTGTAGTACACAGAAATACGGCTTTTATCTTTTGACTGTCTTTAGACATGGCTTCATTTATAGCTAATAATATAAAAAATGACTTAACTAATACGATAAATTTATCTAACAGACAAATATATTCATTCTTAAAGGTATTTAGGCGCCATATCTAAGTATGAAATTATAAAGACTATGTGGGATGTGTAATATCATTCCAGTTTTAAGACATTTCATATTTTAAAGCTTATCGTTACCTCGTTATGTTATAGCGGTTGAATCATAATGATCAAGTCATCGCTATCTAGCATCTTTCAATCAAATGAAAATTTTTTAAAAATAAAAAAAGGTTGAGCTTTAAGTATAGAGGCTCAACCTTAGTTATTAACGACACATTTTAGGACAATCTATAAGAATTGCTCATGAGCAATTCATTTATCAATATTAATTATTGATAAATTTTTCACCTAACTCGATATCGCCTTTCAATACATCTAACATTTCAGTCAGTGCTTTTTGTTCAAATGCGCTTAGTTCACCGATAGGCAAGTGTTTTTCAATACCGTTTTTACCGAGCAGAACAGGTTGAGCAAAGAAACGTGCATGTGCACCTTCACCTTCTGTGTATACGCACTCAACAACATTGCTTTCGCCTTGCAGTCCACGGATCAATGATAAACCCAGACGTGCAGCTGCTTGTCCCATAGACAAAGTTGCAGAACCGCCACCTGCTTTAGCTTCAACAACTTCAGTCCCTGCGTTTTGGATACGCTTAGTTAGCGCTGCCACTTCTTCATCAGTGAAGCTAACACCTTTCACTTGAGACAGTAGAGGCAAAATGGTGACACCAGAGTGGCCACCAATAACAGGCACTTCAATTTCGTGTGTTTTTTTGCCTTTTAATTCAGCGACAAAAGTATTAGAACGAATAATATCCAGTGTAGTCACACCAAATAAACGGTTTTTATCATAAACGCCTGCTTTTTTCAGCACTTCTGCAGCAATTGCCACAGTGGTATTAACTGGGTTAGTAATAATCCCAATGAGCGCTTTTGGACAGGTCACCGCTATTTGTTGAGTCAGATTACGTACGATGCCTGCGTTAACATTAAACAGGTCAGAGCGATCCATTCCTGGTTTACGCGCAACACCCGCAGAAATCAGAACAACATCAGCACCTTTTAGCGCTGGAGTGGCATCTTCACCGGCAAAACCAACAACCTTAACATCTGTTGGGATGTGGCTAAGGTCGGCGGCAACACCTGGAGTAACGGGTGCGATGTCATAGAGAGAGAGTTCTGAACCTGCTGGAAGCTGATTTTTGAGAAGAAGGGCTAGAGCCTGACCGATACCACCTGCTGCACCTAGGACTGCAACTTTCATTCTGAAACTCCTTAAATTGTACTTTCAAAAATATGAATTCATCTAATTATGCACTAAACACATTACGTATAAAAAACAATTTCTTAACAGATATAGAGAGATATTAACGCGAGATAATTTGTATACTAATTTTCACTATTCTAAACAAATTCCTTATCTGTTAATGAGATAACGGGCACTTTTTTAACAAATAGTTTTTCTCACTATTGTATTTCGCACAATAAGTTGTTTTCGCTGTTTATTATTCGAACAAAGACCAGAAAATTAACAATATTCTCACAATTTTCTCAGGTAAATTTATTAATACTCTATATTATATTTTCACATCGCTAATTTAATATAAGCCAGTTTTTGTCGCTGTAAAATATATCACTTAAATCGTAAAAAATTAATTCCTTGCTGCTTATAAAACGGTCATAACGCAATTTTGTTGCATAAAAATGCACATTTACGGATAATACAACTTAGTTTAATGCCAAAGAATGGGTTAATTATGCGTACACCGTCTAAACAAGAAGACTTGGTTAAGGCTTTTAAAGCCCTACTTAAAGAAGAAAAATTCAGTTCTCAAGCCGAGATAGTGATTGCGCTTCAAGAACAAGGCTTTGATAACATTAATCAATCTAAAATTTCCAGAATGCTAACTAAGTTTGGCGCGGTTCGCACGCGTAATGCCAAAATGGAAATGGTTTACTGCCTACCATCAGAGCCTGGCGTTCCGACAGCAACGAGCCCACTTAAAAATCTTGTACTTGATATTGATTACAACCACTCGGTTGTAGTGATTAGAACAAGTCCTGGTGCAGCCCAACTTATTGCACGTTTGTTAGATTCTTTAGGTAAAGCAGAAGGTATCCTTGGTAGTATTGCAGGTGATGACACTATTTTCTCTACCCCAGCGAATAATTTCACCACTCTTGAACTTTACGAAGCAATATTAACGCTGTTTGATCAAGAGCTTTAAATTCACACAATGCATTTTCCAAGCGCTATCTGATTATTATCATTGAGATAGCGATTAAAGAGGGGGAAATATCATTTTCCCTCTTTTTGTTTATCAAAGTTAGTTACGCGAGTTAGTGCAAAATTAATTATTTAAATCACATGAAAATAAATAATTAATTGAGTTATAAATCATAAGATTGAGATTATATTGTGATATTTGAGATCTTTAGAAACATCGTACACTACGGTTTCCACTTTCTGGTTCCGATTCTTTTTGGCTATCTATTTTGGCGAAAAAATTGGAAATTAGCATCATTAATCATGATATCGACAATGGCTATCGATTTAGATCATTTACTGGCGACGCCAATTTTTGATCCTAATCGTTGCGGCATCGGTTTTCATCCTATGCATACGGTTTGGGCAGCAATTGCCTATGTTTGCTTATTTTTAATACCATCATGGAAACTAAAAGCAATCGCAGTAGGTTGTCTATTTCACTTATTCACTGATTCACTTGATTGTTATATGGGAAGTTTAAAACAAGAAACAAAGATCTCTTTTTTGAATTGTGGAAATGGAAATGGAAGTGAAAGTCTTTGGGATAGAGCTTTAAAAATTAAATAAATCTTAAACATAGAAAAACACCCCAAAGTGACTATCCAACTTTTGGGGTGTAGTTTAATATTTAGCGAGGGCTTTGTTACTTATAAGCGCTACTCTTCTATTTCAATATCAGCCTTGCTCTTCAAACCCGCCAGTAATTTGCCATGAATACCACCGAAATCACCGTTACTCATGACAAGGATATAGTCTCCTGGCTGAGCGGTTTCAATGACCATATTAGCCAAAACATCAATATCTGCACTCCAACGCGCAGGTTGCACACAATTTTCAGCAATATCCGTAACCATCCAAGGAATATTAGCAGGTTGGAATAAGAATACTTCATCAGCGCGACCTAATGCAGGCGCAATATCATTTTTATTGATCCCCATTTTCATGGTATTCGAACGAGGTTCAAGTACGGCAATGATACGTGAAGTACCACCAACTTTGCTGCGTAATGCTTCTAACGTCGCTAAAATTGCTGTTGGATGATGGGCAAAGTCATCATAAACATTAACACCAAATTCAACACCACGTAATTCAAGGCGACGTCGTGCGTTAATAAATTTATCTAAAGCAAGGCAAGCTTCTTTGGCCGGTACTCCAACATGGTGCGCAGCAGCAATCGCCATCAAACCATTTTGAATATTATGATTACCAACTTGGACCCAATTCACTTCACCAACACTTTGTTGTTGATAATAAACTTCATAATGGCTGCCATCATGATTTAATTTTTTAGCTTGCCACTCGCCACTGTCACCAACTAGCTCTTGTTCGCTCCAACATCCCATACCAATAACCTGTTTTAGGTTACTATCATTGTCTGGCATGAAAATTTTTCCACTACCCGGCACGATACGCACCAAGTGATGGAATTGCTTTTGAATCGCTTCTAGGTTTTCGAAAATATCAGCATGATCAAACTCAAGGTTATTTAACACCAAGGTTTTTGGGCTGTAATGCACAAATTTAGAGCGCTTATCAAAGAAAGCACAATCGTACTCATCTGCCTCAATAACAAAAAATGGGCTATCACCGATTTGAGCAGAGACTTCAAAATTGCCCGGTACACCACCGATTAAAAAGCCTGGTTTGTAGCCACAATCTTCAAGTATCCAAGCCAACATACCTGCTGTTGTGGTTTTTCCATGAGTACCAGCTACTGCGAGTACCCAACGCTCAGGTAAAACATGTTCATGTAACCATTGAGGACCCGATGTATATGGTAAGCCTCTTTCTAATACAGCTTCAACACAAGGGTTACCACGTGTCATTGCATTACCAATAACAACCATGTCAGGCTCAGGACTTAGCTGAGCGGGATCATAGCCTTGAATAAGTTCAATACCTTGTTTTTCAAGCAACGTGCTCATCGGTGGATACACGTTTGCATCCGAGCCTGTGACTTTATAGCCTAAAGAACGAGCCAATATTGCTAAGCTTCCCATAAAGGTGCCGCATATCCCTAAAATATGTATGTGCATTATGTTTCATCCAATAGCATGAGGTTTGTCACCATTCTACCCATCAATAGCCGCTTTATAAATGCATTAACCTATTAATCTTTTCTTTATTTAGTTAAACTCCTCGCGCAAGGGTACAATAAGCCCTCAAACCTCTGTCAATTTTATTCAGGACCTTCGTCATGAAAACATTAGGCGAATTCATCGTCGAAAAGCAACACGAATTTTCTCATGCAACAGGAGAGCTGACTGCATTACTGTCAGCAATCAAACTGGGCGCTAAAATTATCCATCGTGATATTAACAAAGCTGGACTTGTAGACATTCTTGGCACAAGTGGTGTGTCAAATGTTCAAGGCGAAGTTCAGATGAAGCTCGACCTGTATGCAAATGAAAAGCTGAAAGCGGCTTTGAAAGCGCGTGGAGAAGTCGCCGGTATCGCCTCTGAAGAAGAAGATGAAATTGTCATTTTCGAAGGTGACCGTGCAGAAAACGCAAAATATGTCGTTTTAATGGACCCACTAGATGGTTCTTCAAATATCGATGTAAACGTTTCCGTTGGTACAATTTTCTCAATTTACCATCGTATTACACCAATCGGGCAATCGGTTACTGAGGCTGATTTCCTACAGCCAGGTCATCGTCAAGTTGCTGCAGGTTATGTCGTTTACGGTTCTTCTACAATGCTGGTTTATACGACCGGTTGTGGCGTTCATGCATTCACCTATGACCCATCATTAGGTGTTTTCTGCCTTTCTCACGAAAAAGTAATGTATCCGGCAGAAGGCAAAATGTACTCGATTAACGAAGGTAACTACATCAAGTTCCCAATGGGCGTTAAAAAGTATATTAAATACTGCCAGGAACAAGATGAAGCGACAGGTCGTCCTTATACCACACGCTATATTGGCTCTTTAGTGGCTGATTTCCATCGTAACTTACTCAAAGGTGGAATTTATATCTACCCGAGTACCGCAAGCCATCCTAATGGAAAACTGCGTTTACTGTATGAGTGCAACCCAATTGCATTCTTAGCTGAACAAGCACATGGTAAAGCAAGTGACGGCGTGAATCGTATCCTGGACATAATCCCTACTGAATTACACCAACGTGCACCTTTCTTTGTCGGTACGAAGTCGATGGTTGAAAAAGCAGAATCATTTATGCGTGAATTTCCAGATTCTGAGTAATATCTCTTAGCACTCGATATATGAATATCAAGGCGGGCTCACCCCGCCTTCTTTATTCACTTTTTTCAATGAATTCGTCCCTCTTTACAGCTATAATATTTGCCACATTATCTACTCTAGGGAATTCAAGTTGTATAACGGCCATAAACTAAGCCCGTACAAATGCAATTTGAGCAATAATAGATAGATTGGTTTATAACATTAAAGGATACTTTTCATGGGCCTGAACAATGTACCGGCAGGTAAAGATCTGCCTGATGATATCTACGTTATCATTGAAATCCCTGCTAACGCAGATCCAATCAAATATGAAGTGGATAAAGAATCTGGCGCTCTATTTGTAGACCGCTTTATGTCTACTGCGATGTTCTATCCATGCAACTATGGTTACATCAACAACACGCTGTCATTAGATGGCGATCCTGTCGATGTATTAGTACCAACACCTTACCCATTACAACCAGGTTCAGTGATCCGTTGCCGTCCAGTTGGCGTGCTGAAAATGACGGATGAATCAGGTGAAGATGCGAAACTAGTTGCTGTTCCACACACAAAACTGAGCAAAGAATACGATCACATCAAAGATGTGAACGACCTGCCAGAATTACTGCGTGCACAAATCACTCACTTCTTTGAACACTATAAAGATCTTGAAAAAGGTAAGTGGGTAAAAGTTGACGGATGGGATGATATCAATGCTGCTAAAGCAGAGATCATCGCTTCTTTCGAACGCGCTGCAAAAAAATAGTTTATTCTCTTTAAGAAAATCAAAG
Organism: Providencia sp. Je.9.19; assembly: GCF_051129765.1. Classification (NCBI taxonomy): domain Bacteria; kingdom Pseudomonadati; phylum Pseudomonadota; class Gammaproteobacteria; order Enterobacterales; family Morganellaceae; genus Providencia; species Providencia sp. Je.9.19. The sequence continues at coordinate 113,902 of NZ_JBCPSS010000002.1, read as the reverse complement.
TTCTGGCCAAGGTCAGAACTTTTTTTTTGTTCTTTCTATTTTTAGGCTACCGTTTTTTCGACTCAAAACTTAAAAAAACGCCGGCACATCCGCCAGCGTTCTATAACTTTCATCACTTCTATGATTTTAATTAACGGACTATAACTCTTATTGGCCCGCTTCTTCATCTCGCTTGAGCCAATCACCGCTCTTAATGTGGCGCAAACCATCAACAGAGTACCTATACAGATAAATCCAAGCATTACCGTATGGCGTCGGAATTAACTCTCTGACGTAGTCCTGTGAGTTTTTTTTCAGCTCATCTAACTCAGTTAAAATAGACGGATTGATACGATAAACTTCACATTCAATCGAACCATTTCCTTTAACGACCGCAGGATAATACCCTAGATCATAGAGCTCATAGCCTTCTAGTGTATGCTCTCCTAACAGTTGAGCATAGGTCATCCAGTGATGATTTCCCTGCTGGCGCCTTAAACTACCATAAACAATCACTCGCATAATTTAAAACTCAAATTGATAAAGGAGATCCAAGGCCTGGTTTACACCAGACACCGCTTCCAAATAAAGTTTTGGCATTAAACGATAGCGCAGAGTCAATGTTGCCAATGAGTCAAATATCCCAACGCCGTATTTGACTTGTAAGTCATTGGTAATTTTGCCACTCACCACAACTTGGGAACCGTCTCCCACACCTTGCGTATCAACAGCCAAATCAGATACACCAAATGTTTCACCAATTTTACCCACTAACTGCCCGCTCTGTGCAACACCAAGGCCAATTAGCATAGATGTCATTTGGGAGCCATTTGCATCACCGCTATCCAAACCTTCCCCTCTTAACAAATAGGATAGTGCTTCTTGCTGTGATTTAGTGGGTTCTGAAAATATCTCTACTTTCGGTTTGTCTGCAAGCCCTGTGACTCTAACACCCGCAACGACATCATCTGCCGTATTATCTGGATTACGAATCGCTTCCAGATTTAAAAATGGCTGATCAGCGGGGCCTGAGAACTGAATTAAACCTTTACGTACGAGCAAATCTTGCCCATAGGCACGGAAACGACCTGTAGGAATATCGATTTGTCCGTTTAGGCTAAGTCCCTGTTTACTCTGCGTAACTTTTAATAAACCTGTTAATCGGGCTTTTAACCCAAATGCATCCAACCTAACGTCATTACCAATTTTAATATCCAAATTTGTTTGGATAGGAATCGAAGGTGCTTTTTCCTCAATTGGCTGCAAGTTACTATCAAGCATAACGACATCAGAGGAGGCACTAACCGCTGACTCAGGCAGTTCTTGCACTGTAATACGAGCCCATGGGATTGTCACGCTCCCATTTAAAACCAGTAACGTAGGTGATGCTTCAAAAACTAAATCAGGTTGCACATCAATTTTAATCATCGGTGGCAAGGAAACACGTAAATTGTTACCTCGAGCCATGATTTTTGCACGCCACGCATCTACGTTACGCCAATCCGCCTCACCATCGATATTCAGATAACCTTCTGGCGTATTGATTTGCCCACTCATCACCGAACTTGCCCCATTAAACGTCACACCTAAACGACCACTTTTAATGTCAAATGGGATCATGGCTGATTTAATTTCTAAGTTTGATAAAGATAAATTACCATTCATCAATGGGTTATTAGCAGATCCCCCTAAACGCAAGTTCGCATTCAAGCTACCGTTCGCGACTTCTTTATGCCCTAACATGGGCTTGATTAAATCCAATGTAATTGAATTTATTTCAATGTTGCCTGCTAGCAAACGGCGCTTTTCTAAATCAGAAATTTGAACGTTGCCTTTAAGCTGCCCGTTATTCGCTATCTTAAATAACCAATTAAGGTCAGCTTTACCATTTTTCAAGGCCGCGCTTAGTGTGAGAGTTTGAAATTCAAATGGTAACCGTGTGCCATCCACGAATTGTGTAGCTTTAATACCATCACCTTGAAGATCAAGTTTCACTTGCGGTAGACTGCCACCTTCTTTCCAAACCGCATTTGCTTTACCACTAAAGACGCCATTTACCCGCGTATCTTTTGGCATAAATGGTTTAATCATCGCTAAATCAAAGCGTTCTAATACAATATCGGCACTACCACTCTTACCAGCTTTGATAGGCTTAGGTACACACAAACGTGCATTTGGGTTTACCCAGCAATGTGTTCCAATCACCACTTCCTGTGTTTGATTCGTATAATTTAGCGACATGGCTTTATTTAATCGCCATTCGCCCACGACAGTATCAAACAAGGTATTGTTAAGATTACCTTTCCAAATCTCAGTGTTTCTATCAAAACTGCCCGCTAGGGCAAGTTGCCCTGAAACTGGCTCACCTTTCATATTTAATTTTAAGGTATGTTGTTTCTCGCTGCCTTTCGCATCTAAGGTCAAGTTACTGATAACGATATCTGCTTGCCTTAACTGACGCAATACAACAGATAACTCCCCCTTAATTTGCTCGCCCGTCGCAACATCCCCTTTGATAACCACATTCTCGATTGATAGGCTGTCTTGCCACCTTACATTACGTCCCGTGATATTGGCGACGGCTTGAGGCGTTTGTAAATTACCGCGTAATTTAATATCACCGGCAATTACCCCCCCTAATCCTGGCAATAGGCCATTTAGTGCGGGCGCATTAATTTTTGCATCTAAATTCCATTTATCCGCCAGCGATCCTTTAATATCAACGTTATTTTTACCTAACGCTAAATTGAAATTAGGAATATCCCATTGGCCTGCGGCATTACCTTTAGCTTGTCCACGTGCTTTTAAGAGATTATTTTTAACATTACCGTCGAGGGCAATTTCAGGGATTTCAAGCTGCCAACTACCACCATATAAACTGCCGCGAGTCGCCACTTTACCATCGACTTTTGCCGGCCATTCAGGCCATTGTTTAGCTGTATTAATTCCCGATAATGTCAATACTGCATTCCAGCTAATAGCTTTGCTCCAATCCGCAACGCCTGTAATATCAGCATTCCCTTGTAATGCAGCTAAACGCAAACGCGTTAAATTGATTTGTTCTTCATTACCTTTGGCATCTAACATTAAGGTTGATGGTGGTAAATCTTGCCCTGTAATTGCAGAGCGTAGAGATAAATCGTAAGCTGATGGGCGGCCATTTAGGCGTAAACGTGTTCCATCAAGCTGATATTGCGATTCTCCGACTAGCGGCCAAGTCAACTTATCACTTTCGAGCGTGAGCAATATTGGGAAATCAGCCTGACTCAAATCTGTTTCTGCCTCTAATGTGGCATTAATCGGACCGTTTAAATTCAGTGCTAATTTGAGCTCATCTAACAAGCTACCTTTTAGCGATAAATCAACTTTCTGCCCATTGAGATCCTCTAAACGGCTTTCCCCCACCACAGAAATAGATACTGGCCACTTATCTTTTAATGTTGCAGTTCCTGATAAAGCTAAATTACCTTCAGGCGCATCTACTTCAAGCTGTTTTAATAATACATTTTGCCCATCATTTGATAGGCTCAAATAAAGGCGATTAATAGTAAGGTCAGTACTGCCTTTCAATTGAAAATTAGAGGCGTTAATACCTTCAACATTGAGATCTACTGGTAAAATTATCTCAGGTAATTGCGCTAGCAATGGCTTAGCAAATAAGGCTTTTAGTTCATCACCTATCGATTCCTGTTCATTGATAGGTATTTCTGTAACCGGTGCCTCAGCTTGTTCTTTCGCCGCCTCTTCCATTACCGGTAAATTAATTGCTAAATCAATAATATCGGTTGGAATAATAGTCATGGCCTTTTTCTGCCACGTTATCCCTGTCGAGAATTTCGCTAAATCAATCGTCATGCCATCCACATTGACATGAGTTGAAACCAACGATAACTGATTCAAGCGAATAGTCAGTGGTGCATTTAAGGCTGTTAATGGCTCCGATGGCGGTGTTTCTTCTGAAGGAGGGAATGCGGTTGTATCGATATTAACGGTAACATTATCAGTAGAAAGTGTATCGATGCATACTTCACGGCGAGTTAAACAACCTAAACGTAAGGCCAAATGAAGTTTTTGCGCATTAACATCAACACCAGGCATTTGATATTGCACACCCGATAACGTTAAATTACTAATATCCCCTTCAATTGATTGGATCTTTAGTTCAGGCACCCAACGTGTGGCCGAATTTAAGGCAAAATGTAAACCTGATTGTGTTCCCAATACCCAGCTTAGAGCAGCAATAATAAGAACTAGAATTAATAAAATGGAAATACTGATCCATTTAAACCACTTCATCCATTTCATAGTTCTGTCCCCAAACCGATGTAAAACTGAATTTTGTTATTATCAGGATCGCCAATCGGTGTTGCGAGGTCAAATTTGATAGGTCCAACAGGAGATACCCAACGCAGTCCGATACCGGCACCCGTTTTAAAATCACTGGTTTTAATATCATTCACGGCTTCACCGGAATCAATAAAGGTCGCCCCCCACCAATTACCCGTAAAATTGTATTGATATTCCATCGAACCGACAGCTAATTTAGAAGCGCCCGTCAATTTACCCTTGCTATCTTCAGGTGAGATTTTTTGATAACCATAACCGCGAACACTACCATCACCACCCGCAAAGAAACGTAGGTCTGGTGGTACTTTGTCAAAAGCATTGGTTTCTATCCACCCTAAATTACCACGCAAGATAAAGCGGTGGCCTTCCCATGGTGTTCTGATCCACACATGCTTAGTTTGTAATACAAGAAAATCAATATCTGAACCCCAAATTTTATTTGAGTAATCAATTGAATAACGTTGGCTATCACCCCATGTTGGCATGACGCCACCACGCTGGCGAATACGGCTCACATTGGCGCCAGGATAAAGCAACATGGTAGTATTTGTGATATCTGCTTGGGTAAAGCTACTGAGCATCCAACGCATATTCACGCCATATTGCCAACCCGTTGAATAGTCCCAGTTACGTGAAACGTTTAATGTCGTGGTATTCGATTGAGTATCGTTTAAATCGGTACGTTTAAACCCGCCTTGAACGGCATAGTATTGTTCGAGTGGATTCGCTTTTAACGGAATTTTATAGCTTGCATCAATAAGTTGCTCTGGCTGAGACAAGCTAATACTGGAAGATAAACTTTGCCCGCGAGAGTTAACCCACGGCTTATTCCACGTTGTTTTTACACGAGGCCCCACATCAGTACCATAACCGCCCCCGAGCTCAATGAAGTTTTGTGCCCGAGGCGTCATCACACCGTCCATCGGTAATTCGTCTGTATTCTCTTCTCTCGCTTTAGCAATATTGGGTGTCACAATCGCAGAATTAAACCAACCAGTTTCAGCCAACCTACGGTTAAATTCAGCCAATTGCTCAGAAGTGTAATATTCACCCGGTTTAAATGGAGAAAGGTTATTTAGATAGTCTTCACGGATTTGTGAACCTTGATAAGAGATTGATCCAAAACGATAGCGTTTACCACTATTAAAATCAAAATCCCAATAGGCCGCATGATTTTCAAGAGAAATACCTAGCTGGCTTTTCTCCATGACGGCATCAAAATAACCTTTACGAACAGCAAGACTACTAAACTTACCTTTAAAATCCTCATACTCGCCATCATTCTGGATAGTACCGTCCTTAGGCGTATTACTTTTGATCATCTTTTCATAATCTGAATCTGTCTTCGCCACACCTTCTAATTCCACTTTCACGCCTTGAACTAAAATAGGTTCTCCTGGCGTAACTTTTGCTGTCAATATTGAACGCGCGGGCGGTGTTTTTTCCTGATAACTAAATTCAACCGTAGGTTCATAATAGCCAAGAGGCTTTAAACCTTCTTTAATAGCTTTTTCTACCCTTGCACGAAAACGTCCATTTGGTACGACTTCATCTTGTGAAATATTAGAAAGTTGCACTCGTACATTTTGATTTAGTTGGCCTTCAAGTCCTTCAATATTAAGACGAAGATTCGCAGCGTACACCACAGGCACAGCCACAGTTAAACACAGAAAACAGATGATAGGGTATTTCGACACGCCTACTCCTAAGGTGATTGATAGATTGACTAAAGGCTTCAGATTAATTTATTTTGAGTAAAATTGATCATAGACACAAGTTTTTATCCCATTTTTTAACTTATTTGTGCGCTCACAATATTTATCTCAACGCAAATGTATAGGAATTATTATGTCTTCTAATAAATTTCACGCAGTTAATAACTCGCAAGCTCTACCGGGTAGACAAGTTGCTATAGCGCCCTCACCATACCATGCGGTGAACCATCATTCGATTGAGATTATTCCTAAGAATGCGGAAACTGCGTACTTTGCTATGGGCTGTTTTTGGGGAGTAGAGCGCTTATTTTGGCAGCAAACAGGCGTTTACTCTACATCTACAGGCTATTGCGGTGGGATCACGCCAAATCCAACCTATGAAGAAGTATGTTCTGGACTCACTGGACACGCGGAAGCCGTACGTATTGTATTTGATCCACAAGTCATTAGTTACGCTCAGCTATTAACTTTATTTTGGGAAAATCACGATCCCGCTCAAGGTATGCGCCAAGGTGGTGATATTGGTACGCAATATCGCTCAGCGATTTATACTGTATCGGATGAACAATCTGCATTAGCAGAAAAAACGCTACAGGATTATCAACAAGCAATGATTAAACAGAATGATAATCGCCCAATTACCACTGAAATTGCGCCCCTTGATATATTTTATTTTGCTGAAGATTATCATCAGCAATATTTATACAAAAACCCAAATGGTTACTGCGCATTAGGTGGGATCGGTGTTTGTTTACCACAATAGCTATTCCTTTGATTTTATTTTCAATAAATGAATTTCTATTAATATTCTAAATAATTCAAATTGTAGCTAGTCGACAAATGAAAGCGTCTTGGGGAGCATACATAAGTATGTAACCTAAGCGATTGAATGTAGCCAACAACGCTACAGCTTGAATTGGAATTTAAATATTCTAAATAATTCAAATTGTAGCTAGGCGGCAAATGAAAGCGTCTTGGGGAGCATACATAAGCATGTGACCTAAGCGATTAAATGTAGCCAACAACGCTACAGCTTGAATTGGAATTTAAATATTCTAAATAATTCAAATTGTAGCTAGGCGGCAAATGAAAGTGTCTTGGGGAGCATACATAAGTATGTGACCTAAGCGATTAAATGTAGCCAACAACGCTACAGCTTGAATTATGACGAATATATAGCCAGACAATTTAACCTAATGCTATACTGGCGCGACTACTCATATACTTCGCGCATATTGCGCTACAATATATTTACGTACTTAATATATTTATATATTCGAAACGATACCTTCAGGGCTTTGTTGAATGCAATAAATTCCTGAAGGTGTGTCTGGATAACTTATGCTTAACAGTTTGCTGTTTGTTCTTTTATTATGTGCAATAAGCGCATTTTTTTCTTTGTCAGAAATATCTCTGGCCGCCTCTCGCCGCATTAAACTCAAACTTATGGCTGATGAAGGCAATATTAATGCCGCTCGAGTCCTAAAGTTACAAGAAATGCCGGGAATGTTTTTTACTGTTGTTCAAATTGGTCTCAATGCCGTGGCTATCTTAGCTGGTATTGTCGGGGAATCCGCATTTTCCCCCGCATTACAAGGGTTCTTTATTCAGTTTTTATCTCCTGCATTGGCACAACAAATCGGTTCCATTCTCTCTTTTGCCATTGTGACAAGTTTATTTATTTTAGTTGCTGATTTAATTCCTAAACGTATTGGCATGGTAAAACCTGAAGCGATCGCTATGCGTATTGTTAATCCGATGCGCTTTTGCCTGCTGCTACTGAGCCCATTAGTCTGGTTTTTTAATGGATTAGCAAACCTGATCCTCAAATTATTTAAATTACCTATCGCTCGTAATGAAGATATTACTTCTGATGATATTTTTGCGGTGGTTGAAGCGGGTGCTGTGGCTGGTGTTTTACGTAAACAAGAGCATGAATTAATTGAGAATGTATTTGAACTTGAATCACGGACCGTTCCATCTGCGATGACGCCACGTGAAAGTATTATTTACTTTGATAAACATGAATCAGAAGACAGCATTAAACATAAAATTTCGACACAGCCCCATTCAAAATTCCTTGTCTGCTCAGATGATATTGACCATGTCATTGGTTATGTCGATTCAAAAGAATTACTTAATCGCGTTCTAAATGGTCAAAGCCTAGGCTTGCAAGATGGTGTACATATTAGAAGTGCCCTGATGATCCCTGATACACTTTCACTATCGGATACATTAGAAGCATTTAAAGCCAATGCCGTCGATTTTGCCGTTATTCTAAATGAATATGCACTCGTGATGGGTATCATTACTATTAATGATGTGATGATCACTTTAATGGGCGATTTAATTGGGCCAAACCCGGGGCAAGAAGAACAGATTATTGCTAGAGATGAAAATTCTTGGCTAGTCGAAGGTGGAACACCTATCGAAGATGTGCAAAGAACATTAGATATTGATGATTTCCCTGACTTTAGCAATTACGAAACAATTGCGGGTTTCATGATGTATCGACTCAGAAAGATGCCTAAACGCACTGACTATGTGAAATATGCAGGTTACAAGTTTGAAGTCGTTGATATTGATAATTACAAAATCGACCAGCTATTAGTGACACGTATTACAAATGCTCCAGCACCTGTCATTGTTCAACCTGGAAAAAACAGTACAGAAACGGCTAACACCAAAAAGCAAACCAAAGATAGCGATAATAAACCAGCCTGATAGCAAAGCCATTTCTTTCAATGCGCCACTTTTGTGGCGCTATTATTAATCAAACTAACTATTTTGTTACTTTAGCTATTTGACTAATAATTCAACTATTAATCTAATCCTAACGCCCTATCCAAGCTCTGTGCGCAGTAAAAGCACCTGCTTGTTAACTTCACTCATGACATTATAGTGGCGCTTATCACTAACCTTGGGTGGTAAAATCTTCCCATAATTAAACTCAAAAGCTCCGAAATCCTTTATATAGAGTCTGCCACTGAAGAGGGTTTTGACATAAAGAGCAATCTTAAATGGGTTGTAGCGGTTAAAAATTTTCATTAGAACTTTTCTCCCCTATGTTCTTTTGCGGTCGTTCTCTTACGGTATCCGTTAATTCATACTGCTACTAATCATAGACCAGTAATTCAGCTTTTGGTTCTAAAATTGCAATTTTATTCAATTCGCTGACAGAAAATGACACTATAAAATATCTAAAAATACCCCGACAAACCTTGTGTTTATGCTGAATTTTAAAAAAATGTTAATTTCCCTCTTGCAGCTCATCCGATGAGCTATGCTATAAGTATGAGTACAAAAAGCATGATTTTTATTCACAAAAATCAACAATCAAAACGATAACTAAAGGTACCCCTATGATAAGAAAATTTTTACTTTTGATCTGTTTGTTTGGGCTATCCTCGGCGGTATTAGCAAGTAATATACTGACAAATCAATCAGTTCCTTCAGTTTCTGTCACCGATAAAGGTGAGCTAATATTAAATAATGAAGATAAACTAGATTACCAACCGTGGAAAAGCCAACAACTCATCGGGAAAGTTCTTACTATTCAACACATTGCAGGTCGCTCATCTGCGAAAGAGCTTAATAACCCATTAATTGAAGCAATTAAACAAGCCAAACTGCCTCATGATACCTATCAAACAACCACTATCATCAATACTGATGATGCTATCTTTGGCACCGGTGTGTTTGTTAAAAATAGCGTTGAGGACAGTAAAAAAGAGTTCCCTTACTCACAATTTATTGTTGATAGCGATGGTGTGGTAAAAAGTGCATGGGAGTTATCACCTGAGAATTCGGCGATTATCATCTTGAATAAACAAGGAAAAGTATTATTTTTCAAAGAAGGCGCTCTCAGCCAACAAGAAGTTGATAAAGTACTTGGATTATTAGTCTCTGAACTTGCTAAATAGGCAATAATTAACATCACAAGAGCATACCCTATTATTTTTAGCCGATGACTTCTTTAGGTTTAAGTTTACCTCAAGGAAGTCATCTCAATTTTTACAGTCAGTTATGCTAAAATACCCTTATATTAAATATGCATAATTATTTCTATTTTGTTAATAATCAAGCAAAGTAATAATATCAATGTGATTGTATTTAACATCACCCCCAGTATATTTTCACGCAAAAGCCTCCCGCTTCAACATTTGAAAATAACAGCCGCATGTGATGTAGCTGTGCAATACGTTTTGCAATCGACAATCCTAAACCGCTACCCGTTTTTTCTTGTCCCGGTGGTCGATAGAATCGCTCTCCAAGCCGACTGAGCACCTCTGGTGGGACTGTATCGCCATCATTTTTAATCTCAAGATGGTCACGAAAAAGTATCAACTCAATTTTGCCTTTTTCTTTACCATAACGAATTGCGTTATGGAGTAAATTTCTTAATAAAACAGACAATAAAAGTTGCTGACCTTGAAATACGGGGGGTTCCTTAATAATGACTGTTTCAAATGTTACTTGGTTAGCGCGTGCTTCTGCCGCTATGTCGCTAACTGACGACTCAATCAGATTTATCCATGATAATTGCGCAACATCTTCCAACTGAGTCGATGATTCCAATCGTGACAGCATCAATAATTGGTCGACTAACCGACTTGCTCTATCAATCCCTTCCGATAAATTAGCTACCGCATGTTCTCGAATAGCGCGATCATTTCCGGCAATTTGCACAACTTCAGCCTGAACTTTAAGCGCGGCAAGTGGACTACGTAACTCATGGGCTGCATCAGAAGTGAATTGACGTTCACGTACAAACATGTGATTAATGCGTTCAAATAAACCATTGAGTGCATCTAATATGGGCTTTGCTTCACTGGGGATCTTTGGCACTTTAATTGCGGTTAATTCATCAGGTTTACGGTCAACTAACTGAGTTGCAACATCACGCAATGGCTTTAATGCACGAGTCAATAGCCCTAAAAATAAAACCAACATGATAGGCAATGCCACTAACCAAGGAATAAACTGAGCAATCATGATATCTGCTGCCATTTCTTGCCGATATTCCCATTCTTGTCCTACCACAATGATATATTGATCATCGAGTGATTTTAACCAGACAAAACGCCACGGATCTTTACTGTCTTTAATGAAACCTTCAGTGAATCCTTCTCGCTTAAATTGAAATGGTATTTTTTTACCATTATCATCATCATTGAGTACCATTTCGCCGCTTGGTGTAAAAATAGCAAATGCTAAGGCATCATCATCCTGATCGCCTCGATTTTTACGCAATAATTTTTTAGTTTTCACGAGTGAAGGCTGGCTAAGTTCAAGATCTGAGGGTAATACAGATAACCGCTTGGCAAAAACCATTTGCTGAGTATCAAATAATTCATTAATCGTTTTATAGGTTTGATACCATGCGAGAGAGCTCGCAATTCCCCAAGTCATTAAAGCCAGTAAAAGTAGCGTTAAGGTTAATTTTAGTCTCAAACTAAATGTTTTCATTGCTCATCACCTAATCGATAACCAACGCCATGAATAGTTCGAATAAATTTATTACCTAACTTGCGTCTTAAATGGTGTATATGCACTTCAACCGCATTGCTGGAAACTTCTTCGTCCCAGTTATAAAGTTTTTCTTCGATCAGTGCCCGCGAAAGTACTTTATTAGGGTTATGTAAAAAAAGTGATAACAATGCGAACTCTTTAGCCTTAAGTTGAATGGATTCACCCTTCATCGTGACGGTCATTGCAACGGGATCCAGCTCAACATCACCGTGAGTCAGTTTAGGAGAAAGCTGGCCACTACGGCGTCGATTTAGCGCTTGTAAGCGTGCAGCAACCTCAACTAAAGCAAAAGGTTTGCAAAGATAATCATCAGCGCCTTGCTGCAACCCTTGGACACGCTGATCCAACGCATCTCTAGCCGTTAAGATTAAAACGGGTTCATCACGACCTTCTTTTCGCCAATACTTTAAAATATCCATACCATCTATTGCGGGAAGTGAGAGATCAAGTACAACCGCATCATAAGGAGCATCAAATAAAGCTACCTGTCCTTGTTTTCCATCCATAAACCAATCAACGGTAAAACCTAACTGCGTTAACCCCACCTTTAAACCATCCCCAATTAACCTGTCATCTTCGACCAAAAGAATTCGCATTTTTTCCTCCATCTCGGAATATTGGTATATTTATATTATAATATTAAGGATGACTAGCTATTATTAGCCAAATTAAAAATATATTTTTTTAATTTGAGTTCTTAAGATCCTGTTAAGATTTACCTGCTTTAATACACTCCATAAAGCAAGTTTACGTTATTAACGGAGATAATACTGATGAAAAAATTACCTTTAATTGCCTTAATCGCTGCACTCGCTGCTGCCCCTGTTCTTGCTGCTACTAGTAATGCGAATAATGTTGCTAATGGTGGATTTAATGGTCCTGGCACGGTGACAAGTACACCGAATCAATCAACTCAAACGGGTGGATTCTCAGGACCAAACAATAGCGAAACTACTGTCGCTAAAGCACTGGATATGTCAGATGACAGCTGGGTTATTTTACGTGGTAATATTATTAAACAGTTAGATAATAAACATTATGAATTCACTGATGGTACTGGCTCCATTACACTAGAAATCAGTCCAAAACGCTGGAACGGAGTGAATGTCACCCCGACAGATAAAATTGAAGTTCGCGGTAAAATCGATAAAGATTGGAATTCAAGAGAAGTTGAAGTTAAACAAATTCAGATAATTAAGTAAATGATTAAAATCTAGTTATCTTTAACTATAGCAAGGTGGCGATATAAATAGTCACCTTGCCTTAATCATACCGCCTATAAGATCTCACCTCTCACCTATTCCCCCTTTCTAACAACAGTGCTAGATTATTTATTATTAATAGGTCAGTTAAGGTAGCAAGATGTCTATAAAGCAGCCTCAAATCCGTAATATCACTGAAAAATTACTTTCTGATAACTGGTATATTCTCAAAAAATTCACTTATGAACTTCAGCGAAGTGATGGAAGTTGGCAAAAACAAGAACGTGAAGTTTATGATAGAGGCAATGGCGCTGTCATACTGCTATACAATAAAATAAAAAATAGCATTATTCTTATTCGCCAATTTAGGATGCCAATGTACCTCAATGGCTACCCTCATTTATTAATCGAAGCTCCCGCAGGGTTGCTTGATAACGCTTCTCCAGAAGAAAGAATTATCGCTGAAGCGGAAGAAGAAACTGGTTTTAAAATCAATAAAATCGAAAAAATTTTTGAAGCCTTTATGAGCCCCGGATCGGTAACTGAAAAACTCTATTTTTATATTGCTGAATACAATGATATTGATCGTCAAAGTTGTGGCGGTGGGCTCGCAGAAGAAGGTGAAGATATTGAAGTTTTAGAATGGCCTTTTCCCAAAGCTTTAGAGGCGATTAAAAATGGTGAAATTGTCGATGGCAAGACCATTATGTTAATACAACATTTAGCGCTCAACACAATTTTAAAAAAATAAATTATCTGCGCTTCATTAAAAGACAATTTCATTATATTTAACTTATTTCCCTTCTCAATAATGAAAAGGGAAATTGCCGACATATTTTATTATCACTTGTATATTCGCAACAATCCATTAAAGACGGTCTTTATTGGACTATTAATTTATCCATATAATTAACACAGTTAAAAAAAACCACAACTAACTGATATTAATCATTTAAATGAAAATTTAAATTTAAAATTCAACTATTTTTATCACGCATGTAAAAAAAACTAAAATATAGATTATTTTCATTGCGATACAGAGAAATAAAATCAATAATGCTTTTAAGCTAGTCTTGAAAATATCTTACATTTTTAATTTCTAACCAAAACATCAATATAGTCTTTTTATGAATTGCTTTTTATTTATAATCTATGAATGCTGATTTAGTGTTAATTATTAAGCAATATTATTCTTAATTGAGGAGCTAAATAAGATGATACGTTGTATTCGTATGTGGACAGGTGAAGATGGTAATTCCTTATTTGAAGAAGGTAGTCTAGAACTCAATAAAGTCGCAAATGCAGAGGGAGATAGCCAAACTCCAAATATCGCTGCTAGCGCGCTCTCTTTTCGTGAAACTGTATCCGGTGGATCATTTGACTGGCACAAAGATCCCGTCCCTCGTTATGTCATCACCCTTACAGGTACTTTAGAATTTGAAACCAAAGATGGTTCCACCTTTATTATAAAGCCAGGTGATATTTTACTGGCGCAAGATAATACAGGTACAGGACATAAATGGCGGCTCATTGGTGATGAACCATGGCGTCGTGCTTATGTTATGTATCAAGAAGGGACAGACTTGTGTTTCACACCTGCTAAGTAATAGGAATTTTTCATGACAAAACCTATCTCAGAAAATGTTGATATCGCCCTCGTTGGCGCGGGTATTATGAGCGCCACACTCGGCACTTTTCTTAAAGAATTAGAACCTTCATTAAATATCGCCGTATTTGAAAGACTGAATGACTGTGCGCAAGAAAGTTCTCACCCGTGGAATAATGCGGGAACAGGTCACGCGGCTAACTGCGAAATGAATTATACGCCACCGAATCCCGATGGTACTGTTGATATCAGTAAAGCTCTTGAAGTTAATACTGAATTCGATCTATCTCGCCAATTATGGTCATACCTTGTCTCTAAAGGAAAAATCAAAAACCCGCGCGATTTTATACACCCCTGCCCACACATGAGTTTTGTTTGGGGTGAAGATAACGTGAAATTTTTACAACAGCGTTATCGTCAAATGTCAGCGCACCATTGCTACCACAACATGGAATACAGTGACGACCCTAAACAAATAAATGAATGGGCGCCACTTATTATGGAAGGGCGTGATCCAGAAGAAAAAATTGCGGTCACTCGTGTCACCACTGGCGCAGATGTTGACTATGGCGCACTCACCCACTTATTGATGGCTCAACTTAGTGAACAAGAAGGTTTTGCACTGCATTACAAACAAGAAGTCATCGATATAAAGCAAACCGCAGATGGTAGATGGAGAGTTGAAGTCAAAAACTTGCTCACCCATGAAAAATCAGTGACTTCTGCAAAATTTGTGTTTGTTGGAGCCGGTGGTCGCGCCATTGAACTGCTACAAAAATCAGGTATCCCAGAAGGAAAAGGGTACGGAGGCTTCCCAGTTAGCGGGATTTGGCTACGCTGCGATAATGAAGAAATTGCAGCTCGCCATCATGCTAAAGTCTATGGTAAAGCGGATAAAGGCTCACCACCAATGTCTGTCCCACACTTAGATACTCGTATCATTGATGGAAAGCGTTCTCTACTCTTTGGCCCTTATGCTGGATTTTCCAGTAAATTCCTCAAACATGGCTCCTACTTGGATTTATTCGAGTCAGTAAGACCGAATAATATCGAACCGATGTTAGCAGTTGCCAAGGATAACTGGCCGCTAGCCGAATATTTAGTCGGTCAAGTATTACAAACATCAGCACATCAGTTCGCCATGCTCAAACAATTCTACCCAGAAGCACAGCATGAAGATTGGAAAGAAGTTGTCGCAGGTCAGCGTGTGCAAATCATCAAACCTGATCACGATAAGAAAGGTGTTTTAGAGTTTGGTACGGAGCTAATTACCAGTGCAGATAAGTCATTTACTGTATTAATGGGCGCATCGCCAGGTGCCTCTACTGCGGCATTTATTTCACTGAATATATTAAAAGAATGTTTTAAAAATGAATTAGATACCAATGGATGGGAAGCTCGCTTAAAAGAGATTATTCCAACTTATGGAATCGATTTAAAACAGGATGCGAAAGCTTGTTTGGATATCCGAACAGCAACCGCAAAAGTGCTTCAATTAGATAATTAATCTTTGTTAATAGGTTGGGTAGCTACTTACCCAACCTAAAAATCAGTTAATTAAAATAATATCACGCGAAAACCCGGATTTAAAAAAGACTCACGAGGTGTATAATCGAGTGTTTTTCCAGTCCAATCAATGACTTTAGCACCCGCACCAATTGCTACTGCATGTCCTGCGGCCGTATCCCAGATATTGGTTGGCCCAAAACGTGGATAAAGCTGAGCTTTACCCTCTGCGACTAAACAAAACTTAAGTGATGAGCCAATTTCTACCGTCGTATGCTCACCCATTTGAGTCAAATAGTCCATCAACTCACTATCTTGATGAGAACGACTGATCACTATTACGGGTGGTTTGGCATCATAGACATGAATAGGTAGCTTCTTTCCACCTTCTTCTTTCCATGCTTGATCATCTTGCGCATAGTACAGCAGCTCTTTAGCTGGCGCATAAACAACTCCCATCACAGGTACACCATTTTCTATCAAAGCAATGTTTACCGTAAAATCACCATTACGGTTAATAAACTCTTTTGTTCCATCGAGAGGATCAATCAGCCAATAGCGCTGCCAATTTTGTCTTACTGACCATTCAGGTGGATCTTCTTCAGACAATTGAGGAATATCCGGCGCGATACGTGCTAAACCTGCCTCAATAATTTTATGAGCTGCAATATCCGCATCTGTCACAGGAGAATCATCACTTTTACGCTCAACCTGTAGCGGTTCAGGTGCATTGTAGATTTTCATAATGGCATTGCCGGCATCGATCGCCAATTCACAAATTTGTTTTAGCATTTTATCCACCTCTTTCTCTCATTCTGTCTATCAAGACTAGCAGCCCAACCAATCAAGTGCACGAAATTTAGACTATAAAAAAATCCCTCACCATTGGTTAAAATGATGAAGGATTTTATAAAAATAGCTAAAGTTGAAGATTACTCGCTGAAAATTACAGGATTTCCAACAGCTCTACTTCAAAAACAAGCGTACTAAATGGTGGAATTGATGCACCAGCACCACGCTCACCGTAAGCAAGCTCATGAGGGATATACAGCTCCCATTTAGAACCCACTGGCATCAGTGTCAATGCTTCAATCCAACCAGGGATAACACCACTGACAGGGAACTCAGCAGGTTCTCCACGTTGAACAGAGCTATCAAATACAGTGCCATTCACTAAACGACCCGTATAATGAACACGAACGCGATCAGTACGTGCAGGAATTGCACCGTCACCTTGGTTAATCACAGAAAATTGTAAACCAGATTCAGTGGTTGATACACCTTCACGCTTTTGGTTTTCATCAAGGAATTGTTGACCTTCTGTTGCCATCGCTTCTTGACGAGAAACACGAATTGCATCAGCACGTTCGTGGATTTCACGCAATGCATTATGCAATACGTCAACTGGAACTGATGGCATATTGCCTTCTAAAGCATCCGTTAAACCTGCCAAAATCGCATTTGGGACTAAACCTTCAAGTCCTGATTCCAATAATTGCTGCCCAACTTGTAGACCAATACCGTAGCTCGCTTGAGCTTCTACTGAATCAAAATTTTGGTTTGCCATGAAAATACCTGTATGTTTTTGAGAAAAAACCAAGAATAACAGCCCCTAACCTATGGGTAAACCTAAACTATAGCTATAAAGAATAAAACTCTCTATTTATGTCAGAATTTTGTATCACGGACTCAGTGTTCTCTGAAAAATAGTGTTAGGTTATTAAATTGCTAAAAAAGGGTGCTAGTATGCGTATAAATACTCTATATTTTGCTGATTAGCAGGCTATTTCCTCAATAATAAGGGAGGAGTGATGTTTAAACTTTCAACATTCCATCGCTATGGTATTGCGATTTTGGCGCTGATTATTATCGTTGCCCTATTTTGGCCCGCGGATGATAAATCAATCGTTCAAAATCAACCTATTGTGATCCCACCGCCGACAACACCTGAAGTTGTCCCCGAGCCAATTCCTGAACCAGTAGCGACGCCACAAACTCAAGAGCCAGAGTCGCCAACAGGTAACCAAGGTGTGTTGCCCCTTGAACCAGAAGTGATACCTGACCCCATAGAGCCGCCTGTAACAGAGCAGCCTACGGTAACACAACAGCCATCAACAACACAGCCAACTAGGCCAACAGAGCCTCAATCGACTCGACCAACGACAAATGAATGGCAAAATTATCGAGTACAAAAAGGCAAAACGCTTGCCCAACTGTTTCGTGATAACCGTTTACAAGCGAATGATGCTTTTGTCATGGCACGGGTTGAAGGCGCTGAAAAACCCTTAAGTAATTTACAACAAGGTCAAAAGATCCGATTGAAGGCTAATGCAAAAGGTGAGGTTCAATTATTAGAAATCACCACACCGGATGGAAAAACGTATAGTTTTGCCAGACTCAGTGATGGTAGCTACTACCGGACACCATAGTCGTCTTTGCAGGTGGCGATAACTGATACTCCATTGTCAGTTGTAAGCCATCTGCTACCTAATAGATATTAACGACCTACGCGGTTAATACATCGTTTATTGATTATATTTCATGCTGAATGAGTCATGATATCGACGAATAAAATTATCAGTAGATAAGAAGTAAGGTAGAAATAGAATTGAGGAAGGTGTGAATTTAAATGCAAAAAACACCGGACAGGCCGGTGTTTTTCATAGCACTACTGATCACTCAATAGTACCTACCATCGTAACTAATTACTCAGAAACGATGATAACGTTAAGCTCAGCGAAAACATCACTGTGTAACTGGAAGTGAACTACGTGGTCACCAGTTGTACGCAGAACGCCATTTGGCAGGCGAACTTCGCTTTTCGCGATAGCAACGCCAGCTGCAGTAACTGCATCAGCGATATCACGAGTACCGATTGAACCAAATAATTTACCTTCGTCACCAGCTTTAGAAGCTAGAGTAACAGAACCCAGCGCAGTAACTGCTGCTGCACGAGCCTGTGCTGCTGCGAGAACGTCAGCTAATTTAGCTTCCAATTCAGCGCGGCGAGCTTCGAAGAATTCGATGTTTTTCTTAGTCGCAGGAACAGCTTTACCCTGTGGTACTAAGAAGTTACGAGCATAGCCCGATTTAACGTTAACCTGATCACCCAGGCTACCTAGGTTAGCTACTTTATCAAGCAGAATAACTTGCATTACCTTATCCTCTTAAAGTCGTTAATGGACAGTACCAATTACTGATGACGATCAGTGTATGGTAACAGAGACAGGTAGCGAGCGCGCTTGATAGCACGAGCGAGCTGACGCTGATATTTTGCACGAGTACCGGTGATACGGCTTGGTACAATTTTACCACTTTCAGTGATGTAGTTTTTCAGCGTTGCGATATCTTTATAGTCTATCTCTTGAACGCCTTCCGCTGTGAAACGGCAGAACTTGCGACGACGGAAATAACGTGCCATATGGCTAGTCTCCAGAATCTATCAATTCAATCTGCTCGGCATGGAGAACTAATTTACTGATTCCATTACGACCCTGATGGGTACTAATGAAACCGGTAACGGTAATCCAACTGCCGACCGTTATACTCTGAGTATGGGATTGCAAGGCTTGTCCACTGACAATTATGGGCATTCTGCACCATGCTTGCCTAGACATTCCGGCTTCCAGTTGTTGTGAACGATGTTCTAAAACAAACTGGCAGTGAGGAATGCCCGATGGACTCACTTTTCGAATCAATGCTTTACAGACTGTGCCTGTTAGCACCAAACGATTAGTGGTCACCTGTCAATTACTCTTCAGAATCCCCAGCTTCTTCAGTTTCTTCATCCTGATAATCATCAGATTGGTCACGGCCGCGACGTTCGTCTTTAGCTTTAACCATAGAAGAAGCTTCTGTCACCGCGTGTTTAACGCGCATAACCATGCTGCGGATAACGGCATCGTTGAAGCGGAAGTTAGTTTCCAGCTCATCAATCGCTTCCTGTGGAGCTTCTACGTTCAGAAGAACATAGTGTGCTTTGTGCAGTTTATTGATTGGATAAGCCAGTTGACGGCGGCCCCAGTCTTCCAGACGGTGAATTTGACCTTGCGCGTTAGTGATTGTAGCACTGTAACGCTCGATCATGCCCGGAACCTGTTCGCTTTGGTCAGGATGGACCATAAAAACGATTTCGTAATGACGCATGAGTAGTTGCTCCTTACGGATTATTAGCCTCCTGTCAGGGTTAACCGCGGCCCGCGGAGGCAAGGAACTTATTGAGTGCGGCTAAAAAATTGACGCGTAACTATACCCATCCCTGAAGAAAAACTCAAGGGATGGAAGCTAAATTAAACTAATATTTTAATATTCGCTTATTTAGCTAAGTTATATTGATAACTTATTTTGCCAAACGCTGACGAACAGCTTCAAACAAACACACACCTGTTGCAACAGAGACGTTCAGTGATGAGACTGAACCTGCCATTGGAATGCTAATAAGCTCATCGCAGTGCTCACGAGTCAGGCGGCGCATACCTTCACCTTCTGCACCCATTACAAGCGCAAGAGGGCCATCCAGTTTGCTCTGATATAGATTATGATCAGCTTCACCCGCTGTACCGACAATCCAAACATTATATTCTTGCAGCAAACGTAATGTCCTCGCCAGATTTGTGACACGAATAAGTGGAACGTTTTCAGCTGCACCACTTGCCACTTTTTTAGCTGTCGCATTCAATTGAGCTGACTTATCTTTCGGAACGATAACAGCATGAACGCCCGCAGCATCGGCACTACGTAAGCAAGCACCAAGATTATGTGGATCAGTCACGCCATCAAGGATCAGTAAAAAAGGAGACTCGATTTTTTCGAGTAAATCGGGTAAATCCCCCTCTTGATACTGTTTACCCGGCAGGACATTGGCAATAATACCTTGATGTACTCCACCTTCAGTCTGAGAATCCATCCACTGTTTATTTGCCACTTGCACAACAATACCTAGCGCTTCAACTTCACGAGCCACAGATAGCAAACGACGATCTTCACGACCTTTTAAAATAAACACTTCTTTAATGCGCTGAGGAGAACTCTCAAGCAAGGCTTTCACTGCGTGAACGCCATAAATAATTTCGCTCATAAATATCTTTTGTGTTGAGGGAGTTAAAGGTGGCCTCGGCCACCTTACTTAATGAACAAACCGGTCAAAACTCAATTATCCGCTTTTTTGGAGGATTTTTTCGCGACACGTTTTGCTTGTAATTTTGCACTAATTTTTTTGGTTTTATCCGACGGTTTTTTACTTTTAGCCTGATCTTTCACTTCAGATTTTTGGTCACTACCTTTACCTTTTTTCTCTGAACGACGAAAAGCAGCGTCTGGCTCGAAGTTTTTCTCTTTACTTGCCGCCCCTTTTCTACGAGGAGGACGCGTCGCACCTTTCACTTCTTTTTTAGCTCTATCTCGACCCGTTTTACCCGGATTTTTTGCTTTACGCGTTGTCGAAATTAATGCGAAATCAATTGTGCGTTCTTCCATATGAACAGCTTCGACACGGATCTCAACTTCATCACCTAATCGATAAGTTGTGCTCGATGATTCACCAATCAAGCGCTGCCCAACAGCATCATAGCGATAATAATCGTTATCAAGCGTTGAAATATGCACCAGCCCATCGATAAATAGGTCGTTTAAACGGACAAAGAAACCAAAGCCTGTCACACTCGTGATAAGCCCAGTGAATACCTCACCAACATGATCTTGCATAAAATCACATTTCAGCCAATCAGCTACATCACGAGTGGCTTCATCGGCACGACGTTCAGTCAGTGAACAATGTTCACCCAACTGCAACATGCTTTCCATGTCATAGTGCCAACCGCCAGTTTCCGTCCAATGTTTACCTGAGTTGCCATGCTCTTTTTCTAACAGGTATTTAATACCACGATGCAATGATAAGTCAGGATAACGACGAATTGGTGATGTAAAATGACCATATGATTTCAGTGCTAGTCCAAAGTGACCGCGATTTTCTGGATCATAAATAGCCTGTTTCATAGAGCGCAAAATCATCGTTTGCAATAATTCGTGATCAGGACGTTCTGCAACATCTTTCATCACCTGCGCATAATCTTTCGGCTCAGGTTTCATTCCACCCGGTAAAGTCAGTCCTAATTCACTAAAGACGGAGCGCAAGTTCATCACGCTTTCTTCTTTTGGACGATCATGCACGCGGTATAGCGCCGGTTCTTCGTTTTTCTCAACATATCGTGCAGCAGCAATATTCGCTAAAATCATGCACTCTTCAATCAATTTGTGCGCATCGTTTCTTTCAACAGGCTCAATACGTTCAATACGGCGCTCTGCATTAAAGATAAACTTAGCTTCTTCTGATTCAAAAGAAATTGCCCCGCGTTCAATACGCGCACTATCTAATGTTTTATACAATTGATGCAAATGCTCAATATGTGGCACTAATGCTTTATAGTGCTCACGTAACTCTTCATCGCCCTGTAAGATTTTCCACACTTTAGTGTAAGTCAATCGAGCATGAGAGCTCATCACCGCTTCATAAAATTTATACGATGACAAACGACCCGACTCTGAAACGGTCATTTCACAAACCATACAGAGACGATCAACCCCTGGGTTCAATGAACATAGGCCATTTGACAATACTTCCGGCAACATAGGTACAACTTGTGACGGAAAATAAACCGAGTTACCACGACTACGCGCTTCCGTATCTAATGCAGTTTGCGGACGCACATAATAACTCACATCCGCGATAGCAACCCATAAACGCCAGCCGCCACCTTTTTTCGGTTCACAATAAACCGCATCATCAAAGTCACGCGCGTCTTCGCCATCAATAGTTACTAATGGCAATTTACGTAAATCAACTCGACCTTTTTTAGCAGATTCAGGTACATTTTCATTCAAATCAGCAACTTGTTTTTCTACCTGTGCTGGCCATGAATGTGGAATTTCGTGGGTGCGTAATGCGATTTCAACCGCAATACCCGTTCCCATGGCTTCACCCAGAATTTCAATGATGTTGCCGACCGCTTGAGAGCGACGTTGTGGCCTTGTGACTAACTCGACAACAACAACATTACCCATTCTTGCGCCACAATTTTGCTCTTTAGGGATCAAAATATCAAAGCTAAGACGGCTGTCATCAGGGACAACAAAGCCCATACCGGCTTCGATAAAATAGCGACCAACAATTTGATTATTTCTTGGTTCAAGCACTCGAACTACACGGACTTCGGTACGACCTTTACGGTCTTGTCCATGAGGTTGAGCCAAAATAACATCGCCGTGCAACGCACGTTTCATCTCTTCTTGAGATAAATAGTAATCTTCTTTTTTACCTTCTACGCGTAAAAAGCCATATCCGTCTCGGTGGCCAATAACTTTACCTTTCAGTAAATCTAAGCGTTCAGGTAATGCATAGCATTTACGACGTGTAAAAACTAATTGTCCATCGCGTTCCATCGCTCTTAAACGACGACGTAAAGCTTCTAACTCATCTTCAGTCGATAAGTTTAATATTTCAGCGATTTCTTCGCGACTAGCTGGTGTACTACGTTTAGAGAGAAGATCGAGAATAAATTCTCGGCTAGGAATCGGGGATTCATATTTTTCTGCTTCTCTTTCCTGGAAAGGATCTTGTGACATCGTTACCTCCGTGTCATCAGAATTCATAACTACTGCGATATTAATCAAGCAGTAATTGATAGAGCGGACTGTTATCTTTCACCATATCCGCCAGCGTATATTGATCAAGTTCTTGTAAAAACTGTTGTATTGCCTGCTGAAGTACGCTTTTTAAACGACACGCAGGCGTAATATGACAAAACTCGCCACTACAATTAACAAGGGTTAGGGGTTCAAGTGCTCTGACGACATCCCCTATACGAATTGATTCTGCTGGCTGGCCAAGAGTGATGCCGCCATTTTTGCCACGAGTGGCTTTAATATAACCGAGATGACTGAGTTGATTAATAATTTTAACCATATGGTTACGAGAGACACCATATACATCAGTGACTTGTGTAATGCTAGTCATTTTTCCTTCAGGGAGCGATGCAAGATAAATAAGCGCTCGTAACCCATAATCTGTAAAACTAGTAAGCTGCACAATCACCTCAAAATTTTTGGCTGTTTACTTTCAGGTCGCCGATTTATCGACTCTCATCAAAATAATTTATTTAAAAGCGCAAACAACCTATTTAAAATATCCAACTCTCAACGATATCTTAAAGTTAGATATAACCTGAGCTCGATATTACAAGGTTGACATCAAAAAGATGTCAACAATAACAATACTACACAACCGCATAAGCATACATAACATATTATAAGCTAAATCATTCAAGTTGCTGTGACTTGAAGTATAACGGTATTGACAGTTTAGCTTATTACCAAGGGCAAATATGTATCCAATTACACAGAACATTCACTTTTATTCGTCATTATGTTGAATTTCTGATGTTTTATCAAAGGGGATTTATAACGGAGGAAGGGAAATTAAGATGATGACAATGAAATAAAAAAACAGCGCCCATTAAGAGCGCTGTCAGTTTTATTACTCAACATCAAACGGGTCACGCAGGATCATCGTTTCAGAACGATCTGGACCTGTTGAGATAATATCAACTGGAATACCGGTTAAATCTTCAACACGCTTAATGAAGTTAAGAGCAGCTTGTGGTAACAGAGCTCTTTCTTTCACGCCAAACGTAGTTTCATTCCAACCTGGCATTGATTCGTAAACTGGCTCCAAACCAACCCACTCATCAGCTGCTAATGGCGTAGTTTCTAACACTTTGCCATCTGGACGACGGTAACCCACACAGATTTTAACTTCGTCTAAACCATCTAAAACATCAAGTTTAGTCATGCAGAAGCCTGATAGTGAGTTAATTTGTACCGCGCGATTAATTGCAACGATATCTAACCAACCAGTACGACGCTTACGGCCTGTTGTAGCACCAAACTCTTGACCTTTTTCACGTAGGAATTCACCTATCTCATCGAAAAGCTCAGTTGGGAATGGACCAGCACCAACACGAGTAGAGTAAGCTTTAATAATACCTAATACATAGTTTACATAACGTGGGCCTAAGCCTGAACCTGTTGCAACGCCACCCGCGGTAGTGTTTGAAGAGGTCACATATGGATATGTACCGTGGTCAATATCCAGTAAAGTGCCTTGTGCACCTTCGAACATGACAAATTCATTTTTCAGATGTGCTTTATACAGCAGATCAGAAACATCAACGACCATACCAGTTAGAATATCGGCAACTGCCATAATATCGTCGAGTGTTTTTTGATAATCAACCGCTGGCTCTTTGTAGTAATTAACCAGTTGGAAATTATGATATTCAACAATTTCTTTCAGTTTTTCAGCAAATGTTGCTTTATCGAATAAATCACCAACGCGCAGACCGCGACGAGCAACTTTATCTTCATAAGCAGGACCGATACCACGACCTGTTGTGCCGATAGCTTTAGCGCCACGCGCTTTTTCACGCGCATTATCTAATGCAACATGATAAGGCAGGATCAGTGGGCAGGCTTCAGAAATATGTAAGCGTTCACGAACAGGAACACCGCGGTCTTCCAATTCTTTCATCTCTTTCATCAGTGCATCAGGCGCAAGAACGACACCATTAGCAATAATACTGATGACGTTTTCACGAAGAATACCGGATGGAATTAAGTGGAGAACGGTTTTTTCACCGTTTACAACAAGAGTATGGCCAGCATTATGGCCGCCCTGATAGCGAACTACGTATTTAGCACGCTCTGTCAGCAAGTCAACTATCTTGCCCTTTCCTTCGTCACCCCATTGGGTGCCCAGTACGACAACGTTCTTACCCATTTCGAAATTCACTCGGTTGCTTAAAAATGAATTCTACCATCAAAAATAAACTGTTCCAGTGATAATTTAAGCATTGCAAAAATTTTTTTCTGGAAAGCAAGTAAAATGGTATTTATTTCTGCCGTAAACTCAAAATGCGTATTTACATACTGAGCCGCTAAAATTTTCCCTGAAAAATCTTAGACTTAAAACGACAGGCGAAAAAAAGCCCACCGAAGCGGGCTTTTCTTTAATAGCTTAACAGTTATTTTAGTCCGTTGCACGCAACTTAATCTGTTTACTTTTTAGTACAAAGATTATTCACTCGCCGCACGTAACTTAGTTGGCGCTTTCATAAAGCGGAAGAAGTCTGTGTCCGGACTTAGGACCATAATGTCTTCACCACTTTTGAAGCTTTGCTCATAAGCACGTAGGCTACGAATAAAGGCATAAAACTCTGGATCTTGATTAAATGCATCAGCAAACAGTTTAGTTGCCATTGCATCACCTTCACCTCGGTAAGTCAGCGCAGTACGCTCAGATTTAGCCAGAGTTTCCGTCACGGTCTTATCAGCTACCGCACGAATTTTCGTTGCTTCTTCCTGACCTTGTGAACGATGCTGACGAGCAACTGCTTCACGCTCTGCACGCATACGTGCATAAATTGCTTCAGAAACTTCATTAGGCAGTTCAATACGTTTAATACGTACGTCAACAACTTCAATACCTAATGCAGCCATACTATTCGCGTTAACAACCAGCGGCTTTAAGTTAGTTTCTTGTTCAACACGTGCAGCCGCAGAAGCAATAGCAGCATCTGCATCTTTCGTTGCTTCGTCTGTCGCTGTTCCTTTATTCAGTGCATCACGAACATCTACAGTTAAACGACCACGTGAATCTGTAATAATGTCTTTGACACTCAAACGACCAAACTCAGAACGTAAACGGTCACTAAATTTACGTTTTAACAGTGTCTCTGCTTGGAATGGATTACCGCCGCCCGTCGCCACATAGTAACGACTGAAGTCAGTCACACGCCATTTCAAGTATGAATCCACCATTAAGTCTTTGTTTTCACTTGTTAAATAACGGTCAGCTTGAATTTCTAGTGTCTGAATACGCGCATCTAACATTTTCACAGTTTCAAGGAAAGGTACTTTGAAATGTAAACCCGGCTCATAAATGATCGGTTTGTTTTCAGAATCACGTAGAACCTTACCAAAACGTAACACAATGCCACGATCCGTTTGAGGAACAATAAAAATAGATGCGTATGCGACTGCCAAAATGGCAATAACGATAAAAATAAATGATTTACGCATGATTATTGTCTCCCTACTCTAGCCGCACCGCCACGAATATCGCTGCTTGATTGCGTTGATACCGCACTATTCGATGATGAGCTATTATTGCTTTGGGTTTCCATTCTTGCGGACGAAGCTCCTTTAGCAGCTGAAGCTTTGCTTTCACGCAGTAATTGATCAAGAGGCAGAACTAACATGCTGTTGCTCTTATCATTAGCAATAACTTTACGTGTGTTACTTAAAACACGCTCCATCGTATCGATGTATAGACGCTCACGCGTAATTTCTGGTGCAGCACGATATTCAGGTAGCATTTTAGCAAAGCTTGCCACCTCACCCTCTGCTTTAAAGACCACACTGGCTTTATAAGCTTCGGCTTCTTCAATCATTTTTTGTGCATTACCTTTTGCAAGTGGCAGAACTTCATTTCGGTAAGCATGCGCTTCACGAATTGTTTTTTGTTCTTCTTCTCTTGCTGAAATCACATCATCAAATGCCGCTTTAACATCTTCAGGTGGACGCGCTGCTTGGAAGTTGACGTCAAGCAATGTGATACCCATTTTATATGGTGCAATTGTTGACTCTAATTCTTTTTGCGTCTCGTCACGAATAAATGCACGATTTGCTGTTAGCACTTGTTCCATTTCGGATTGACCGATAACACCACGTACAGCACTGTCTAGCGCTTGACGTAAACTATTATCTGGATTGGTCACGCTAAACAGATATTCCGCAGGATCAGTGACACGATATTGCACGTTCATTTCAACGCGAATAACGTTTTCATCTGATGTTAGCATCATACCGTTTGTAGCTTGTTCACGAACAGTTTCTACGTTAACAGGCTCAACTCTATCAATAAAAGTTGGTTTCCAGTTCAAACCAGGTCCAACAACACCACTATATTCACCAAAACGTAAAACTACGCCACGGTCACTTTCTTTAATGGTATAGAAACCCGATCCTGCCCATACAACGACGATAACAGCAATTGCCAACATACCCAGTCGACCGCTGATACGTAATGGCTGTTTATTTTCGCCATCACCACCGCCGCCGCTACCTTTGTTGCCGCCAAGTTTGCTACCTAGATTACGAAAGAAATCGTCGAGATCAAAAGCCCCACGTTTCCGACCGCCTTTATTCCCGCCAGAGTTGCCGCCTTTATTGCCGCTTCCCCACGGATCGCGGTCTTGTCCGTCATTACCGGGCTGATTCCACGCCATGTTTTAGCTCCATTCTTATGATTGATTTTCAGGGCTAAGAGCGATACTCATTATAATTTAAGCTGCCTCAGGCATTTTTCATTATTTTGGGTATATTAGGCTCTTAATATCAATTCCATTGCCTAGTTTTGCTAATTTAAATTTAATTCAATTTAAATAACATAACTAGGTAACTGCTGCTCTTGCTTACATAAACGTCGCCAATCCACCATTGGCATACGCACCTCAAGGCCAATTGAGCCGTCTTCCTCCAGCCATTCACGTTCAATAGATTGAAGGTGATAAAAACGACTACGCAAACGACCTTCGTTTGGTGGTAAACGCAATTCAAAATGTGCGATTTCACCTGAAAGGCGTTCCGTTAATGCTTGTAGCAGCAAGGGGATACCTTCACCTGTTTGTGCTGAAACCCAAACACGAACTGGCTTGTTATCCTCGTTTCTGTCAATACGCGGGACAAAATCTTCCAGCATATCAACTTTGTTCATGACTAATAGTACAGGGATTTCATCCGCTTCGATTTCTTCCAACACACTTTCAACCGCCCGGATATTTTCATCTAAGCGATTATCGACTGCATCGATAACGTGTAGCAATAGTGTTGCTTCACGAGTTTCTTGCAATGTTGCTTTGAAAGCAGCGACTAAATCGTGCGGTAATTGGCGAATAAAACCCACAGTATCTGCAAGTACGACGACACCCACATCTTCTACATTAATACGACGAAGTGTTGGATCGAGTGTTGCAAATAGTTGGTCTGCAGCATAAACATCAGAAGCGGTCATCCGGTTAAATAAACTTGATTTACCGGCGTTGGTATAACCAACAAGAGAAATAGTCGGAATATCCGCTTTATTTCTCGCCTGACGCCCTTGTTCACGCTGTCGTTCTACTCGGCTAAGGCGAGACAAGATTTGTTTAATCTTATCTTTCAGTAACCGACGGTCTGTCTCAAGTTGGGTTTCGCCTGGACCACGTAAGCCTATCCCCCCTTTTTGACGTTCAAGGTGCGTCCATCCTCTCACTAAGCGAGTGGATAAATGCCGTAATTGAGCTAACTCAACTTGAAGTTTACCTTCGTGTGTACGCGCTCGTTGAGCAAAAATATCTAAAATCACCCCTGTACGGTCAATAACCCTACATTGGCAAATCCTTTCGAGATTACGTTCTTGAGCAGGGCTTAGCGTATGATTAAACAACACCACATCCGCACCGCTTGCTTCAACCGCTTCGGCGATTTCTTCGGCTTTGCCTTCACCCACAAAAAACTTAGCATGGGGAGCCTTACGACTGCCTGTGACTATTTGTACTGGTTTTACTCCCGCAGAAGTCACTAGTGACTCAAATTCTGCCAGATTTTCAGTGTCTTTTTCTTGAGCAAAAAAGACATGTACTAATACAGCTAGTTCACCGCCTTCATACCTATCAAACAAGATATAACCTCTTAGGCTAAACAATAATTGCAAAGGAAAAACACAGGTATAGTCTCCCTACCTATGTTTTCCTTATATTTTAGCGTGCAAACTTACTCAGTAACTTCGCCATCCTGCGCTGCAGGAGTACCACCTGAATGGTAATTGCTATTGCCTGCGCCACCAGCAGTAGGAGTGCCACTATGGTGAGAAACAGGACGAGCAGGGACAACGGTAGAGATAGCATGTTTATAAACCATCTGACTAACCGTATTTTTCAGTAAAATGACAAATTGATCAAAAGATTCAATTTGTCCCTGCAATTTGATGCCATTAACGAGATAAATAGATACCGGAACCCTTTCACGACGTAATGCGTTCAGGAACGGATCTTGCAAAGATTGCCCCTTAGCCATTCTATGTTTTCCTTATTTTGTTGTTTTTAAATGAGAACCTTACGATTCCAAAAATTAACTACTCAAAAATTGCGCTTAACGTTCTAATTGTACACACAAACAATAGCCCTATGCACGTATATACTCGTCATGCTTCAAGTTGCTTAAGTGTTAGACTTCTCAGCGCTCCTAGTCATAGCCTTTGTTCTGTTTCTAGAAGAAGCTTCACTTACCGCCTACACACAACACGAATTATCTACGCTAATACCTGCATAACCGCTTTAAGCGCATGCTGGGATTGTTCACTATCTAACCTGTGAATGTTCTCCCAACCTCTCAACCAGGTAATTTGGCGTTTTGCCAATTGGCGTGTTGCACAAATTCCCCGATAAACCATTTCATCATAATCTATTTCGCCATCGAGATATGACCACATTTGCCGATATCCGACACAACGGATCGAAGGTAAATCGGCATGGAGATCACCTCGATTATAAAGAGCACGAACTTCCTCTTCGAAACCAGCGTCTAACATCAAATGATAACGCTGCTCAATACGCTCATGTAAAATTTTACGATCTTGGGGCGCAATAGCAAACTGAAACACATTATAAGGTAATTCTTCACCCGCTGTTTGTGTCATTTCAGTCAAAGTTTGTCCCGAAATGAGATATACCTCTAAAGCCCGGGATAATCTTTGCGGATCATTAGGATGAATCCTAGCCGCAGCCACAGGATCTACCTCAGCTAAACGGCGATGCACTTCGGACCATCCTTGTTCGCGTGCTATATTTTCAATTTCTTCACGTATAGCCTGATCAGCAGAAGGCAATGGAGAAAGGCCTTCAAGCAATGCTTTAAAATAAAGCATTGTACCGCCCACCAATAATGGAATATTACCTCTCGCCGTAATTTCTCCCATTACATTCAATGCATCACGCCGAAAATCAGCGGCGGAATAAGGCAATGATGGGTCAAGAATATCAATCAAATGATGTGGCGCTTGACTAAGTTCATCTTGATTTGGCTTTGCCGTACCGATATCCATGCCACGATAAATTAATGCCGAATCGACACTAATAACCTCGACAGGCAATCTCTGACAAAGCTCAATCGCTAAAGCTGTTTTACCTGAAGCCGTAGGGCCCATCAGGAATATTGCATCAGGCCTTTTTTGAGTTACTAAATCACTCATTTGTTAGTGTCGCTACCACGGATTGTAAATTAATTAATTGTAATAATGTTGATGGTGGATTTTGAACCCACTGCGGACAAATCCGCTCAACATCTGCGAGTAACTGAACAGCCTGCGCTAAATTCCAACTTTCTTCGGTTTTTGTCTGCGAAATCGCTTTAGCTAACCATTGTGCGATATCTTCGTGCGTTACACTTTCTTTTGTAGACAAAAAAATAATTAAATCAGAAAAAAGCTGTGATAAATTTTGTGTTCTTAATGGTAACGATACCGTATGAATTGTTACTTTTCCATGAAATATCGTGGCTTCGATACCAAATAGTGTCAATTGTTCCTTGTATCGCTGTAAAATCTCAATTTCATCACGATTAAGTGACAATTTTAAGGGTATTAACAGTGGTTGAGGTTTTAATGCCTCACCATTAGGCGACAACTGAGATAATCTCAACAAGAAATTAGCTTCAGTTAAGGATAACAGCATTAGGCCCAATGAAGACTCAATTAATGCAAAGTTTTTTGCGTAAATTGTCAAGACTTTACCAAATTGGTAGTTATCCGCATTTTTTGCAACCTGTTCAGAAGCAACTGCAATACCAGCGAGAGGTTGTCGTGCTGGAAACAGAGGCTTTTTATCCTCTTTTGCCACTGGGATTGACATCAAACTTTGATAAAGTTGCCCTGCTTTACGGTCATAAGTGGGTGTTATATTCCCTACACTCATTTTTTCTTGCGCATAATTCGATTGTTTGGCCTGAGAAACGGCCGGAGTGGCATCAGAAGTGGCGCAAGATTCTGTCACATCAGTATAGGCAACTTTAGGCTCTTTAGCTGATATATCATGACGCGTATTTTGATGAGAAACCTTTGGCTGCGTAACTTTATGCGTTGATGAAAAATAATTATCACCAGCAGAAGAACGATTTGCTATTTCCGTCGATGCAGATTCAATACCGGGGAGTTCATCAACCGCTAATGTGCTCATCAATGCCGTACGAACCGCTTGATAAATAAAGTCATGAATTAATCTTGCCTGATGAAAACGCACCTCATGCTTTGCTGGATGTACGTTAACATCAACTTGTTTCGGATCGATAGTTAAATATAGTACATAGGCAGGTTGTTGATTCTCATCTAAATGGCCTTCATAAGCTTGGCGGATCGCGTGATTAATTAACCTATCTCGCATCATTCGCCCATTCACATAACAATACTGAATTTCACTAACTGGTGTGCTCGATGGCGAAACCACCCAACCTTTAATTCCTAAGTCGCTATGTTCCCATGAAAGTGCAAGCGCCCCTTGCATAAAGCCAGTACCACAAATTGTTGCTAAGCGTTTTTCTTGTTGTTTATCATCATTAGCCGCACGATATTGCTTAACCAACTTTCCATTATGACTAAGGTTAATGGCAACATCTGGGCGTGATAACGCAATACGGCGAACAATTTCGTCAATATGGCCAAATTCTGTTTTTTCTGTACGCATAAACTTGCGCCGAGCTGGCGTATTGTAGAATAAATCTAACACTTCTACCGTTGTGCCATTAGGATGAGCCGCTGGTTTTACAGAGACTTGCATATCACGGCCTTCCGCATAGGATTGCCATGCTTCGGTTTGTTCCGCAGGTTTTGAGGTCAAGGTCAGCCGTGAAACCGAACTAATACTCGCCAGTGCTTCACCACGAAATCCCATACTCATAATGGCTTCAAGATCATCTAATGTGGCAATTTTACTCGTTGCATGACGCGCTAGAGCAAGTATTAACTCATCTTTACTAATACCGCAGCCATTGTCCCGGATACGAATAAGCTTCTCTCCACCACGCTCAATATCGATATCAATACGTGTCGCCTTAGCATCAAGGCTATTTTCAACTAGCTCTTTAACGACAGATGCAGGCCTTTCGACCACTTCACCTGCCGCAATTTGATTCGCTAATTGAGGGGAGAGAATATGAATTGCCATTGCTCAAACCTCTTACTTAGGCGCTGCTTGTATCGGATTAGCTAAAAAATATTGGCGTAATCCTTGATGAATAGCCTCAGCGACTTTTTCTTGATAATCATTTGATTTAAGTAGCTGCTCTTCTGCGGCATTACTAATAAATCCAGTTTCGACTAAGATCGATGGAATATCCGGTGAACGTAATACCCCAAGACTTGCATGTTCTGGCGTTTTCTTATGAATATTACCCACTTTTCTGAGTTGCTGGATAACTTGAACCGCAACGTCATAGCCGACTCGTTGTGAATGACCAAACTGCAAATCTAAAACGGCTTGACTCAAATATGGGTCAGCACCACTAAGCGCATCCCCTGCACCACCTAATAATTCAGATTGTTTTTCACGTTGTTCAAGCCAGCTACCCAACTCACTGTTCGCTCGACGGTTTGATAATACCCAAACCGAAGCACCGCGAGCGCTGCTATTGGGTGCTGAGTCCGCATGAATGGATACCAACATGTTGGCATTCTTTTTACGAGCAACATCAGAGCGACCACTGACAGAAATAAAATAATCACTGTCTCGTGTCATTACAGGTGTAAACATCGGATCTGCGGCTAGTTTTTGATACAACTTACGCGAAACACTTAGCGTAACGTCTTTTTCCTTATAACCATTTTTACCAATTGCACCGGGGTCTTTCCCCCCATGCCCTGCATCAATAGCGATAACTACTTGTTTCGAGCCTTTAGGCATCGTTTTATTTTTAACCGCAGCAGGCGCAGGCTCCATCGCCGGCGTATTCATTTTAAGTGGCTTATCTTGCAAAACTGGTAGGTTATTATTCACAGATTGGCGAGGTACAGCAGTATTATTAAAGACAGTCGATGAGTTAGCTTTCCCCGTCGAAACGGTCAACTCCAATTGATACTGACCTGAAACTTGTTTCAGCACAGCTTTAGTTTTTGCCGCTTGTGATAATTCTAAAACAATACGTTTATGTTGGCTATCGGCGGGTTGGCTAGCACGCACTAACTTAACCAAATCACCTGATGGTAACGTCAAAGGCAATCCAACAATTTCTCCACCTTGTTTAACATCAATGACAAGACGCTCAGGTGAATGCAAAGGAAAATATGAGTAATCAGGCTTACCATCAATAAATGTTAGCGTCACAAGAGACTGTGAAGGGCTATTGTTTACTTGAATATTTGATAATGCGGCGGCCTGTGCTTGTGATGTAAACCCCCACAAAATGGATACCATAAACAGTAGCAGAAAAGAAAAAAGACTTTTCTTTGTTATTCTAATCATAAATGCATTCAACATGAGCGATAAATTCCTTAGAGTACCTGCAATGCTTCTAACAACGACTCCCCATATACTGAAAGAGCGACAAAGTGAGCCTGACGCCCCTCACCTTGATATGTCAGATGGAGCTCAAGATCTGCTTGAGGTAAAAAACCTTTACCTTGCTGTGGCCATTCAACCAGACAGATCGAATTTTCAGAAAAATAGTCGCGAATTCCCATAAATTCAAGTTCTTCAGGATCCGCTAAACGATATAGATCAAAGTGAAATACTTGTCTATCGGCTAATTCATAAGGCTCAACTAATGTATAAGTTGGACTTTTTACATGTCCTTCATGGCCTAGTGCCTGTAAGAAACCACGACTAAATGTTGTTTTCCCCGCGCCAAGATCCCCATAAAGGTTAATGATCGTAGCTTGGTGGCAAGCCTTCGCAACAGCGCGTCCCAACGCAACAGTTTGCTCTTCATTCGCCAATTGTAGAGTGCGTTCTTTCATCGATGTCATAGCCAACTTATTTTGAATATAGATATTACAGTCTATAATAACCTATACCTGTGTATTTTTCTTAATTTACATTGTGCTAATCATGAGATCAGAAATATCCTATAATTGATCCTAACTTCTTTAGGCATTTTAGTTTCATTCATTTTGCTAAACATCATGAAAATGATAGAGTGCCAACCGCATCCACCCTGACCTTGATAAAATTTGATGGCAAAACTCCTCGATCTCAACACGTTAGTTCAAAATATTAAACAATGGGGAATCGAAGCAGGCTTCCAGCAAGTGGGTATCTGCGATACCGATTTATCCCTTGAAGAACCCAAACTGCAAGCATGGCTAGATAAACAATATCATGGGGATATGGAATGGATGAAGCGCCATGGTATGATGCGAGCTCGGCCTCATGAGCTACATCCAGGAACTTTACGCGTAATCAGCGTCCGTATGAATTACCTTCCTGCAAAAGCCGCTTTCGCCAGTACTCTCAATAATCCAGATCTGGGTTATGTCAGCCGTTATGCTCTCGGTCGAGATTATCATAAGCTATTAAAAAAACGCTTAAAAATACTAGCGGATAAGATTTTAGCCTATTGTCTTGAATTCGATTATCCAGATGCGTTGAACTTTCGCCCTTTTGTTGACTCTGCACCTATTTTAGAACGTCCTCTGGCCGTTAAGGCCGGTTTAGGCTGGACAGGTAAACATTCTTTAGTTTTAAATCAAGAAGCCGGATCTTGGTTTTTCTTAGGAGAATTGTTGGTCAATCTCCCCTTACCCGTTGATCAACCCGTTGAAGAACAATGTGGCCGCTGCGTTGCCTGCATGACAACTTGTCCAACAGGTGCAATTGTCGAGCCTTATACCATTGATGCTAGGCGCTGTATTTCATACCTAACTATTGAGCTCGATACTGCTATTCCTGAAGAATTCCGCTCATTGATGGGTAATCGAATCTATGGCTGTGATGACTGCCAACTGATTTGCCCATGGAATCGTTTTTCTCAATTAACAGATGAAGAAGATTTTAGTCCAAGGCAAGCATTACATACACCTGAGCTACTTGATCTTTTTTCTTGGAATGAAGAGAAATTTTTACGGGTCACGGAAGGTTCAGCCATACGTCGTATCGGTTACATAAAATGGCTAAGAAATATTAGTGTCGCGTTAGGTAATGCCGCCTATCAAGATCGTATCGTATTAGCATTACAAGAAAAACTAGGTATCAATGAAATGTTGGATGAGCACTTTCATTGGGCCATTTTACAACAGCTTAATCGTCGGGAAGAGAATCAAGTTACTATTCAGACTTCACAACAAAAACGACTTGTACGCGTTATTACCAAAGGTTTACCGAGAGATGCTTAAAAAAAATGCGGCTATATATCTCAATTCAGAATTTGTCAAATAAGTGTGAATAAAATAAAAATTGCTTAGTAGACAATAGGTAAAGAATTTACAAGCTATGCTTAGCACATTTTGAATAAATAAATTAATATATTTAAATCAACTTGTTACATAATCCTCAATGCTGATATCTTCAAGACAATACTTAAATTGTTAACATTCAAACCTGTGGATAACTCTGTGTAATAACTTATTTCAAATAGCGATAACGACAACCTTAATATCATTGTCCTGTGGATAACTATTCGATAATAAAAAACTAATGATAAGGCTGATTTTAGGTTAACAAATCATACTAATGATGTAAAAAAATCAGGTTGTAAAGAAAATTTAACTGAATCGATGAAAAAATCACTTTTTATGCGATGTTCAAACTCATATAAGCAAAACGTGAGTTTGTCTTGATAGCCCTATTGCTAAGGGGTGGCTATTCTATGGTGACGAGTTAATGAATGCAAGTAAAAACCCCCAACAAGATCTAAAAAAGATCCCAATATGGATATTGATCCTTATTTTCAGTGAATTAAGAGATCAAAAAATTGCATATTATAGAATTAATTACAGTTTGAATGATCTTACTGACTAAGTCATAAGGAATGAGATAAAAGCATATAAATAAGAAGAATAAGGACACTGATTGGAATTTTAAAAATAAGAGTTTCAATATACTAAATTGAATTTTTGGAGCGGGAAACGAGACTCGAACTCGCGACCCCGACCTTGGCAAGGTCGTGCTCTACCAACTGAGCTATTCCCGCATTTGGTGGGTACTATTTACAACAAGACTAAAACACTAAGAAGTTTGGAGCGGGAAACGAGACTCGAACTCGCGACCCCGACCTTGGCAAGGTCGTGCTCTACCAACTGAGCTATTCCCGCATACCGAAAATAGTGTTCTAGCTAAAACTTAACTCAAAAACAACCACAAAAATTTGGAGCGGGAAACGAGACTCGAACTCGCGACCCCGACCTTGGCAAGGTCGTGCTCTACCAACTGAGCTATTCCCGCAAACAATTTTTTGTTTTATCGCCCCAACAAAGTAATAAAAACTTCATTGGTACGGGGTGCGCATTATACGAAATATTAAGATACTAGCAAGCCCCACAGCGCAAATTTTTCATTTTTTTGTTTGTTTGCTGACAAATTAAACATAATGATGATTTTATCATCGCTGATTGTAATCTTTTGATTTCAATCAATTAACATTGTTTACTTTTATGAACTCAATAAAAATTAGGGCCTAAAAATACACTTAAAGTAAATAATCGCTATTTTTCTTGAACCCAATCTTCAATTCTTAACCCCTCAACACGTTCAAACTCTCGAGTATTATTAGTCACAACAATAAGTCCTTTACTCCTTGCATGAGCTGCAATGTGTAAATCATTTTCCCCAATTCTTTTCCCTTGTTTCTCGAGGCTTGCTCTTATGTCACCATAATGGAAAGCAGTCAGCTCATCGTAAGGCAAGACCGTCAATCTAGAAACAAAATCATTAACAGTGGCAAGATTCTTCGTTGGATTCATGCTTTTCTCTGCCCCAAAAACTAATTCTGCAAGTGTAATAGCTGAAATAGCTAATTGACTAGCATGCTGATTAAATTTAGGGAGCAGTGACAAAGGACGACGTTTTATTGTAAAAGTAATGATGTTTGTATCAAGTAAATACTTAATCATCAAAAGATTCTCTGTGAGTTGGAACCTGCTCAACCCGTGATGATAAAAAATCATCAGTTATATCGGATTCAAATAAAAAGAAACTATCCCAAGTATTTTGAACTGGAGTAATAATTCGCTCTTTGCCTTTAGCTCTCACAATGACCTCTTTCACATCGTCAGGAAAGCGTAATTCCGCAGGCAAGCGAACATTTTGAGTACGATTATTCATAAAAACTTTACTATGTTGAATCATCATATCCCTCTTAAACCAATGCTATATAGCATCTATTTCATTGTTTCAATATCATACAAATAGATTGATTTTGCATCATACTAATAACCAAGTTTATCCAAACAAAATTGGCTACCCGACGGCAGCCAATATTATTGTCATTCTGTGATTTGATGATGACTTAATACCCTAATAACTAGACATTTTAAGTGAAAAACAGACCACTTATTTGATGAAGGTCTCACGGTAATAAGCCAACTCCGCAACCGACTCACGAATATCATCCAGCGCTTGATGCGTATTCTTTTTGGAAAATCCCGCTAAGATTTCGGGCTTCCAGCGACGTGCTAGCTCTTTCAATGTACTGACATCAAGGTATCGATAGTGGAAATAACTTTCTAACTCCGGCATGTAGTTGAACAGGAAACGACGATCTTGCCCTACACTGTTACCACAAATCGGTGATGCACCTTTAGGTACCCATTTTTCGAGAAATTCAATCGTCGCCAGTTCTGCTTCACGGTCGTGGATAATACTCTTACGAACACGCTCAACTAAGCCGCTCCCCGTATGGGTATTCACGTTCCATTCATCCATTAAAGCTAGCTGTTCATCGGTTTGATGAACAGCAATCACAGGGCCTTCAGCTAAGATATTAAGTTGGCTATCGGTGACTATAGTGGCAATTTCAATAATACGATCGCGGATAGGATCAAGGCCGGTCATTTCTAAATCGATCCAAATTAAATTATTCTCATTCTTTTGCATGATATACCCTAACTGCATTCTATGAAGTTAAGGTATGATACCACCGTTCACACTTCGAGTTACAGATGTGTTGCCTTCTCGTTATTCACCGAATTTTAGCGGGCAACCTATTAATATGTGCTGAATTACAAGTGTGTTA
The DNA here is from genome assembly GCF_051129765.1 of Providencia sp. Je.9.19. Lineage (NCBI taxonomy): Bacteria > Pseudomonadati > Pseudomonadota > Gammaproteobacteria > Enterobacterales > Morganellaceae > Providencia > Providencia sp. Je.9.19. The sequence continues at coordinate 74,708 of NZ_JBCPSS010000002.1, read as the reverse complement.
CCTTAGTTTAAGGCGCCAGATTTAATTTAACGCGTCAAATTATTTACCCGATATATTCAAATCAGCGAACCACAGCCAAGAGTACAAGAGAGGTCAGGTGGCTAAACAAAAACTTTCGAAAGGCCAGCAACGCCGCGTTCAAGAAAATCATCAAAAAAGACTCAGAAAACCAAAAACGATTGAAATTGATGATAACCAACTCGGTGAAGCTCAAGAAGGCTTAGTGATTAGCCGTTTTGGGCAACATGCGGACATCGAAGCCAGTGATGGCACAATTCAACGCTGTAACTTGCGTAGAACTATTTCATCGCTAGTGACTGGTGATAAAGTCGTTTGGCGCCCAGCGCTAAACACACAAAGTGATATTAAAGTTAATGGTGTTGTGGAAGCTGTTCACGAGCGGCATTCTGTACTAACTCGCCCTGATTATTATGATGGTTTGAAACCTATTGCAGCAAATATTGACCATATTGTCGTTGTTTCGGCGATTTTACCTGAACTTTCACTAAACATTATCGACCGTTATCTTGTCGCCTGTGAAACCACCGGTATCAAAGCCATTATTGTGCTCAATAAAATAGACTTGTTAGATGAAGAGAATCGCGGATGGGTGAGTGATCTCATGACGATTTATAGCGATATTGGCTATCAAGTTATCGAGGTATCCAGTCACACCAATGAAGGAATGGAAGTACTTACTAACGCCTTAGAAGGCAAAGTTTCAGTATTTGTGGGTCAATCCGGGGTAGGTAAATCCAGTTTACTCAATACATTGTTGCCTCATAATGAAACCATACTCGTCAATGATGTTTCCGGCAATTCAGGGCTGGGGCAGCATACAACAACCGCCTCGAGACTGTATCACTTCCCACAAGGTGGCGATGTAATTGACTCACCCGGCGTACGTGAATTCGGTCTTTGGCACCTAACAACGGAACAAGTGACCAAAGGATTTGTCGAATTTAAAGACTATCTGGGTGGCTGTAAATTCCGTGACTGTAAACATTTAGATGACCCAGGCTGCTTATTACGCCAAGCCACCGATGAAGGCAAAATTGCTGAATCACGCTTTGAGAACTACCATCGCATATTAGAAAGTATGGAACAGGTTAAGCCACGTGGCAATTTCACGGGTAAAGAGAAATAACCCAAGTCAGCCTTACTTTAAGTTAGTGTGCACTTACATTCATTTATCAATTGATAAATAAAAAAACACTCTAAATCATCTGAGTGATTAAAATAAACAGCTCTTAATAGTTTGAATTATAAATAAGTAAGCAAATGTCCTAAATAATTCGAAGTATGACGGACATGATGTATGTGACTCAGGGAGCTGAGCATAGCCAACACCCCTATAATTTGAAGTATGACGGACATGAAAAAAGTAAAGATTCTTCAGGTTATTGAAACAAACTACATCAAAGGTACAATAGCCGCTTTTCGCTAACTTGCCTTTAAAAATCAGAGGTTAACGTGCTAGATAATATTAAAATCCGTTTGCAATATATACTTCCTAAACAAGGACTTACTAAATTCGCAGGCTGGTTTGCTGATAAAAATGCCGGTTTTGTTACTCAGTGGGCAATCAAACTGTTTGCTAAAGCCTATAAAGTTAACATGAACGAAGCACAAAAAAGTGAGTTAACCGCTTATGCCACTTTTAATGATTTTTTTGTACGCGCTTTAAGAGATGATGCTCGTCCTATTGTGGCGCTAGACAATCAACTCGCACAGCCTGCTGATGGTGCTGTTAGCCAATTAGGTCCAATTAATGATGACCTAATTTTTCAAGCAAAAGGCCATAATTACACTATTGAAGCTTTACTAGCAGGTCAGTATCAATTAGCGGAAAAATTCCGTGGTGGCGACTTTATCACAACTTATCTTTCACCGAGTGACTATCACCGCGTACATATGCCTTGTGATGGTTTATTAACAGAGATGATTTATGTGCCTGGGGATTTATTTTCAGTTAACCCATTAACTGCCGCCAATGTTCCTAACTTATTTGCCCGTAACGAACGCCTCATCTGTGTGTTTGAAACACCAATAGGTTCAATGATTCAAATATTAGTCGGTGCAACTATTGTAGGCAGTATTGAGACTGTTTGGAGCGGCTGTGTTAATACGCAACGCGAAGGCGTAATCAAACGTTGGACATATCCAACCGCGCATTCAGAAGGTGCAGTTTTTCTGAAAAAAGGTGACGAAATGGGACGCTTTAAATTAGGCTCAACCGTTATTAACTTATTTGAACCTAATACCATCAGTTTCAATTCATCACTGATCCCAGGCTATGCAACCCGAATGGGTGAGTTACTTGCAGTGTCTGTGAATGATGAAAAACAAACTGACGAGTCCACCGGGTCATAATCATTTATTCTGTTACTTGAAGGAGCTCCTCACTGTGCGTTTGATTTTCAGTTTTTTTCTTAGTCTGTTAATCGTATTCTCATCCGTTGCGGCGCCAATTGCCTCGCAGGATGAGACACAGATAAAGCAGGAGCTCAAACAGCTTGAATCAAGTAAAAATCCAAAAGATGCAGAAATTGCACAAGCATTACAAGGTGCGCTAAATTGGATTGGTGAAGCTAATGAGGCTGATGCTAAAGCTAAATCCTATCAGGATGCGATTGATAATTTCCCTAAAATTATTAAAACGCTCAGACAAAATTTGCTCAACGAAAGTGATGTACCCGCCTCTATTCCTGCCGGTATTACGCTAAGTGAGCTCGAACAACGTATTATACAGCTTAGTAGCCAGCTTCTTGACCAAGGACGCCTCACTCAACAAGAGCAGGATAAAGGGCGAGAAATCAGTGAATCACTCAATTTGTTGCCACAGCAGCTTTCAGAGTCGAGGCGCCAATTAACAGATGCAACAACGCGTTTTCAATCCCTCAATACTCCCTCGACTCCGTTAGCAGAGGCACAGTATACTTTAGCTCAAGCCGAAGTAAGTGCTCGCAAATCCATCGTCAATGAATTAGAAATGGCGCAGTTATCAGCCAATAATCGTCAAGAAATTTCACGAATGACGTTGGAGCTGTATAAAAAGCGTTATCAGCGACTTGAGCTTGAATTACAAAATTTACGTGACTATCAGAATTCACAGCGTCAACAAAAAGCGGTATTAGCCTTAGAACATACCGAAATGCTCGCTGAGCAAGGCGAATTAACGCCGTATTTAAAAGAACAAATCGACATTAACCGTAAAATGTCGCAAGAATTGACTGATCAAGCGCAGCGCATGAGCGCCATCACCACCAGCCAATCTGAAATATCCAATAGCATCCGAGATGCACGCCAAGCACTCACCACTATCCGAGAACAAGCTCAGTGGATAAGTAGCTCAAGTACCTTGGGTGAAGCCTTGCGCTCACAGCTTTCCCGTTTACCTGATATGCCAAAAAGTCAGCAACTTGACCGTGAGATGGCGGATTTACGGGTGCAGCGTTTAAATTATGAAGATATGCTTGAGCGCTTAACTAAGTTGGATGTCTCTGCGCTAGAAAGTGAAAACGCGCTTAGTCAGGCACAGATTCAAGTCTTTAAATCACTCATAAAAACACGCAAAGAATTATTGTCATCACTTATCTCAGGCTTTGATACTGAGATGCTTGAACTGACTAAACTCAATGTCGCAACGGGTCAATTAACCGATGCATTAAAAGAAGTTAAAGATGCGTCAAATCGCTATCTTTTCTGGGTAGCTGATGTCCCACCGGTTAGTATTCAATACCCTGTATTATTAGTAACAGATATTACCCAACTACTCTCATTAGACACTTTGTCTCAGTTAGTTGGTGCACTTAAAGTCATGGTAACAACCCAAGATTCGTTTCTATATCTGTTAGGGTCGATTATTTTAGTGATTTTTAGTGTCAGTACCCGTAAACATTATCAAGCGTTTCTAGACCGTTCTAGCCTACGTATTGGTAAAGTCACGCAAGATCGTTTTTATCTCACAATCCGCACCATTTTTTGGTCAATCATAGTTGCATTGCCGTTACCGATGATGTGGTCTGCCATCGGTTATGGGCTACAAAGTGCTTGGCAATTCCCTATGGCAGCCGCGATTGGTTATGGTGTTAGTGCCACCACTCCAGTATTGTGGCTATTTATGATCAGTGAGACTTTCTCTCGCCCGACAGGTTTATTTATTGCTCACTTTGGTTGGGACAAAGACGCGGTCAAACGCGCTATGCGTCACTACCGTTTAGCTATTTTTGTTATCGTCCCACTAGTAATGGCACTGATTACCTTTGAACACTATAGCGAAAGAGAGTTTGCAGCAACAATTGGCCGCTTCTGCTTTTTACTACTGTGTGTCGCGTTAAGCTTAATCACCAACAATCTACGACGTTCACAAATACCGCTTTACCTTGATAGGCACGGATCAGGGGAAAATATCGTTAATAAAGCGCTATGGTTAATGATATTTCTTGCGCCAGTCGTAGCTGCATTTTTCTCAGTATTGGGCTATTTCTCAACCTCTCAAGCCCTGCTTGCTCGACTAGAAACCTCTGTCGCTATCTGGTTTGTAATACTGATTATTTATCATACTATTCGTCGCTGGATGTCAATGCAGCGCCGTAAACTTGCTTTCGAGCGTGCAAAACAGCGTCGTGCTGAAATGTTAGCGCAACGAGCAAAAGGGGAAGATGACAGCCAACACCCTAATGCTAGCAACGAAAGTAATATTGATATCGAAGAACAACTCATTGACCTTGATGCGATTAGCACTCAGTCAGTAGGTCTAGTTCGCTCAATTTTGACAATGATTGCATTGGTTTCGCTGATTTGGCTGTGGTCTGAACTGCATACCGCATTCTCATTCCTTGAAAACATTCGTCTGTGGGATGTAACCTCCACAATCAATGGTGTAGACACCATCCAAGCTATCACCATGGGATCAATTTTCATTGCCATATTGGCGATTATCGTAACGGCTCAACTGGTACGAAATCTCCCTGCGCTACTTGAACTCGCGGTGTTACAACATTTAGATTTAACGCCAGGTACGGGCTACGCCATCAGTACCTTGACCAAATATACTATTACCATCATTGGTACTATTGTTGGCTTTTCAATGCTCGGGATTGATTGGTCAAAATTACAATGGTTAGTCGCCGCAATGGGGGTTGGGTTAGGTTTCGGGTTACAAGAAATCTTTGCCAATATTATCTCAGGTTTAATGATTTTGTTTGAAAAGCCTATTCGTATTGGCGACACCGTTACCATTCGTAATTTAACCGGTAATATCACTAAGATTAATACTCGTGCGACAACGCTAACAGACTGGGATAGAAAAGAAATTATTGTTCCGAATAAAGCGTTTATTACCGAGCAGTTTATTAACTGGTCACTATCAGACACTATCACTCGTATCGTCATGACAATTCCAGCACCTGCCGACACCAATAGTGAGCTCGTCACCAATACTATATTAAGAGCCGCAGAGCGCTCGACAATGATTTTAGAAACACCAAACCCCGAGGTTTATCTTGTTGATTTACAACAAGGTATTCAGATTTTCGAATTACGTATCTATGCCGCTGAAATGGGACATCGTATGCCCGCACGTCATGAAGTGCACCAAAATATCTTGGCAGCCTTCGCAGAACAAGGCATTCCGTTACCATTCCCACCGTTCCAAGCTCGAGTGGATGTCCGCGATAATACGCTACAAAGTGCGACTGGACGTAACCCAGCACGTAAATCTGGAGAACTCTAATACTTGTAGGGACTAAGTACCTTTAGTCCCTCGTTTTTCTTTCAAGGCCATGGCATGACCCAAACTTCAAGTTCGCAAGATGAGTCAATTAAGCTTAAAGTAGCGCAAATAGAGCGCATTGGCTCTATTCTCTTTTTTTTGATCCCATTAGTTATCTTATTAATTGTTGGAAAAACATTTGCGTTTAATACCTTGTATCTATGGCAAGGTTTTAGCTTATTGTATCTTGTCGTGTATCGCTTATTGTTGAGAAAGCTTTCGTCTAAAGAAATGCAGTTAAAGGTACGCCGAGGATGGGGATATAATCGTTTCTACCGATTTTGCTGGGGCTATTTGGTGTTATCAATCATTATTATGGTGGGATACCAAGCGATATCCCACTAACGAGTTACTTAGCTTTGTGTGAAACCATAGGTTTTAATATAATTATCCGCTAATTGCTTCGCTTGCTGTAATTCTTCTTCATCGAGCTGTGCGGCGATTTTGTCTTGCAGCTTATGACTTTCTTTATTACCACTATAAACCGCCGTCGCGAGCCATGCATACGCCTGGCGAAGGCTTTTACTCACACCTTTACCTTCTGAATACATAACACCAAGCCTGTCTTGTGATTTAGCATCACGCTGCTTAGCGGCTTTTCTAAACCAAAATACCGCTTTTTCGTGGTCAACATCCACGCCGCTACCCACAGAATACATTTGTCCAATGTTAAACTGGGCGATAACATTTCCACCTTGAGCCGCTTTTCTGAACCAAAAAGCCGCTTTTTTTACATCTTGAGCCACACCCAGACCTTGGGCATACATCATCGCCATATTAGTTTCTGCGCGAGTATCCCCCTTTTGGGCAGCTTGTTCATACCACAGCATGGCTTTATCATAATCACGGCGCACACCGAAACCATTCACATACATTGTACCTAACCTGAACTGAGCATCTGAATTCCCCTGATCCCCAGCTTTAATAAACCATTGTGCTGCCATACTTGAGTCTTGAGAAACACCACTACCTTTAAAATAAAGTTCACCAAGCAAGAATTGCGCTGCAGAATCACCATTTTCGGCTGACTGCTTAATTTGTTCTATTGTCGGTTGTTTCGCTGATCCAGAGGTTGCTGGTATTGCGGCAGGTGTAGCAAGTAATACAGAACTAAAACAAACAGATCCCAACAAAAGCGCTAACGCAATTTTCTTCATCCTAAAAAACCCTCAACAGTACAATATACCCACGAACAACTCCCTAATATTCAGTATTATCGGCCAATCCTGAATATCATCTAGCTTAAACTTGCTTTGCAATATAAAGAATAGGAAAAATGACTTTATTACTGTTAATTGCACTTTATTTGCATAAACTGAATTTTATTTTCATTAACCAGACTTTCATTGCCGACATTGATTTGTTGAACCAATAAAAAAGCCAGATAGTTATTTAAATCCTATCTGGCTCTAATCAGAAAAGCATTCAAATAACGACTATGACTTGATCAAATATTCATTTCTTAAATAACGAGCTACCGCATCATCCTCATTTGAACCAATAATTTCCATCTGAGGTAACGAATCTTTTAGTAATTGATGCGCATTTTGCATAATGCAGCCTTTACCCGCCATTGCTAGCATCTCTTTATCATTCATGCCATCACCAAAAGCGATGCAATCATCGGTCATATAGCCATGAAGCTCAGCGACTTGTTTTAAGGCTTCACCTTTAGAAACCGCACCCGCCATCACTTCAAGACAATTACGTAAAGAGAAAGTCACATTAACTTTATCTTGCCAACGTTTCTGGATACGTTGCTGCAAATCAACCAGCATCTCATGATCTTCACTGGTGTAGTAAACTTTGCACACTTCAGCGGTTGGAAAGTTATGTCTATCAAATAACTGATAATTAAACACTGACTCTTTAAAAAACTCTTTTTGTTCAGGGCTTTCTCGATTGATAAACCAAACATCCCCATGATAGTAATTGGTAATAAGCTCAGGATTATCAAACTCCATCAAGCAAAGTTCATGGGCAATTTGTGGCTCAACATTATGTTCAAAAACTAAATTTCCGTTGGCATCATGAATTCGAGCACCATTCGAGGTGATCATGTAAGCATCTATGCCTAATCCGTCTCGGATCTGGCCAACATCAATATGATGACGTCCAGTCGCAAACACAAAACGGACACCTTGAGTTGTCACTAATTGTTTTAGCGTTTCTTTCGTATAAGGCGTTAAATCGTGATTGGGGGATAAAAGGGTACCGTCCAAATCGGAAGCAACAACAGGATATTTCATACTTTTTCCTAGCTAATACTGTTCAAAAAAATCACAAATTGCATTCAAAGCCATCGCTCTCAATGCATCGACTTCAAACAGGATTTCATGGTGAGCCCCTTCAATTATGAGGGGTAATTTTTCTTCTCTTCCTGTTTGCGCTTTTTGCCGACTTTGACAAAAAGCCTGTAGCTCTCGATTACTAACCACTTTTTCTTCACTTGCTTCTAACACCATCAGTGGTACATCTATCTCTCCCGCTTTCGCAATAAGCTCATCGCTAATCACAAAACTTTCTCGTAACCAGTGGTATGTAGGGCCACCGAGACGTAATTCAGGGTAATCTGCATAATAACGCAGGTAACGACGATAACGCTCTTGACTATGTGTAAGCACGTTAATCAAATAGGGTAAAGGCTGCCATTTACCTGTCGAAGCCGCATAGTCATTGCGTACACTTTGACGAGACTCTGCTCTATCAACGATAAAACTCGCTAACCAACGTGGCATTGGTAAATTAATGCCGATCATCGGCGCACACAGTGCTGCCGCATCAAAAGTCACGCTATCACGCAATAAATATCCAGCGAGGATCGCGCTCCCCATCGAATGGCCAAGGGCATAACATTTAGGATAATGCCTACATTTTACTTCTAATTCAATAAACTGAGCAAAGTCATCAATATAATCGGTAAATTTTTCAACATGACCTTTTTGAGGATCTGAAAGCATACGCCCTGAGCGCCCTTGACCACGGTGGTCGAGGATAAAAACATCGAAACCCAAATGGTAAAAATCATAGGCTATTTCAGGATATTTAACATAACTTTCACTACGGCCGGGAGAAATTACAATGGCTTTATTGTGTTTAGAACGAATAAAACGAACATAGTGAATAGGGATATCATCAACACCGAGGAATGTCGCTTCTTCACGAAGCTGCCAAAAATCTAAAAGCGGGCCGTTGGTAAAGGCTGAAAATTGAGATTCTCGGTTTAACCAACTTGCTTTTAGGCTTTTTGGGGTCATCAAGTCTATCCTTTATTTATTCATCATAGCCTTCAAGATGATCTCGGATAAGAGCCATAAAAGCCTCACCGAAACGCTCTAATTTTCGTTCACCCACCCCATTAATTAGTAACAATTCAACGGATGTTGTTGGGCAATGCTCAGACATCTCAATTAATGTTGCATCATTAAAAACAACAAATGGCGGCATATTACTTTCATCAGCAATCGATTTACGCAATTTACGTAGCTTAGCAAAAAGTTTCTTATCATAATTGCCACGGTAAACTTTGCTCTGCTGATTACGACTTTTCGTCACAAGCACACGAGGAACAGCAAGTTGCAACGGTAGCTCGCCTCGTAATATTGGCCTTGCGGCTTCAGTAAGCTGTAAGGCAGAAAAATGGGTAATATTTTGGGAAATCATTCCCATATGGATAAGCTGGCGGATCACACTCACCCAATGCTCATTACTTTGCTCTTTCCCAATACCATAGACAGGAAGCTTATCGTGAGCGAAATCACGGATACGCTGATTATTTGCGCCTCGTAAGATTTCGACAATATAACCAATACCAAAGCGCTGGCCGACACGATAAATACAAGAAAGTGCCTTTTGAGCATCAACTAACCCATCATACTGTTTCGGTGGGTCTAAACAAATATCGCAGTTACCACATGGTTGCTGTCGATTTTCACCAAAATAATTCAGTAATACCAGACGGCGGCAAGTTTGTGCTTCCGCAAATGCGGCGATAGCATTGAGTTTATGACGTTCAATATCTTGCTGCATTCCAGCAGGTTTTTCTTCTAAACAGCGACGAAGCCATGCCATATCCGCAGGGTCATAGAACAAAATAGCTTCTGCTTCCACACCATCACGCCCTGCTCGCCCCGTTTCTTGATAATACGCTTCGATATTACGAGGAATATCAAAATGCGCCACAAAACGTACATTAGACTTGTTAATGCCCATACCAAAGGCAACAGTTGCGACGACAATTTGCAGATTATCTTTTAAAAAAGCATCTTGTACCCACTCGCGCTGCTGACTATCTAATCCTGCATGATAAGCCCCAACACTTAAACCGCGTTTTTGTAGTCGCTCTGCGGTTTCTTCAACCTTGCTCCGGCTATTGCAATAAACAATACCAGATTTACCTTTCTGGGCTTTAATAAAAAACCACAATTGGTCTAATGGCTTATATTTCTCAACGAGAGTGTAACGAATATTTGGCCGATCAAAACTACTGACGTGCACTAACGGGTCTTGCAATGCTAATAGACGAATAATATCGGCACGAGTGGTTTCATCTGCTGTCGCAGTAAGCGCCATCACAGGTACGTTAGGTAAAGATTGTCGCAATTGACCTAATGAACGATATTCAGGACGAAAATCATGTCCCCACTGAGAGATGCAGTGCGCCTCATCAACCGCCAATAAAGTGATATTCCAATTAGCTAACTGACTTAAAAAATAGTCCGTCAATAATCGTTCAGGAGCAACATACAGAAGCTTTATCTCCCCTTGCCCACACAACTCCATAATTTGGCGCTGTTCTTGTGAAGTTTGCGAGGAATTCAAACACGCAGCATTCACACCATGCAATCGTAATTGATCGACTTGGTCTTTCATTAATGAAATAAGTGGCGAAACAACTAAAGTTACACCATCTTTGACCAACGCAGGCACTTGGTAACAGAGGGATTTTCCTCCACCGGTTGGCATTAAAACCAAGCAATCACGGTTATCAATAATCGCTCCAATGACAGCATCTTGTCCTGGACGAAACGACTGGTAGCCGAAAGTACTATTAAGCACATTTTCAGCCAATGATAATTGGTCAATGATACAAGCGGTGGACACAAGCTTCCTTAATATCTAAAGCAAATAGCTGCCTATTTAGAGCAGCTAAGTCTTGGCTAGCAAACCTTACAACCTATCAAGATACTATCTTGAAACGCAGGAGATGTCTGCTAGCAAATAAAATTTGCGGTGGGTTAAAGCATGTCGTTTAACATGACTCCAATACCGAAACGTGTCTGACGGTAGTTATAGTCTATCATCGACTCGCCATATCCACTAAATAGCTGAGTATATAATCTGACGTGTTGACTAATTGGATAGCTCCAGCCTAATTCAGCGCCACCATAACCACTATTCCAATTATAACGTCCGGTAGCAGTTACCACACTGTCACCCAGTGCATAACCCACTTTTAAACGGTAATACCCCATATACTTGGTGATATCGCGATTATCATCACTACCTTCACTTTCATGAATCCGATACCAAGGTTTAAGGTCGACTTGCCAATTACCATTTTGCGCCATAGCGCGTGCATACACACGGTTCCAACTGCGTGACGTTGGATCAGAGCGTCCGTTCGATTCATGGTTGAAACCTGTTTCAAATTCACGCACTGTCCAGCCACCTAACTGATAGTCGGTTAGCCAGCCAACAAAAACCTGTGGCTCATAGTTGGTTTCACGAAAAGGTGAAGACTCTTTCTTATTACTGAGTTGCCACCAAGAGCGTTGAGTATAAGATACGGCTAAAATAGAATCATCCCCTGCAATCCCAGCCCAAAGCGGGAAAGCAAGACTCAATTGAAATTTCACTTCATCATTTAGCGCATCATGAGCCCAGTCATAGCTTGAGATAGCCTTTTTATTCATTGAAGAAGTGTAGGTATAAATAATGTAATTTGACTCATAAGGATATAGCACAAAAGGATTATCATAATTTTGAAGTAGCCCAGAAATGATACTACCTCGAATCGGCGAATTATCCGTTACATCCTGTTTTGGTTGCACATCCGTATTTTCAGTAGCAAACAGTGATACAGACCAAAAACTGAGCACAGCACTCAATAACATCGGTAAAGCACGCATCAGTCATTCCTATATTTAACAATGTCAAAAAAACTTTGTCTTATTTTACACACAAAACTCAATAGCTGTTGAAAGATTATTCATTTGTTTGTTAGAGACACCGATCAAACATAATGATAACTTATAATTCACATATTTTTAAAAGGATGAAGATGATGAATGATCGTACTTACACTTTTGAAGAAGCCAGTGAGCTCATGAGTAATGCTTTTATCTATAAAATGCCTTTCAATCAATTATTGGGGATAAAACTGGCTAATATGAGTGACGATTTTGTGCAATTAACCGTTGAAAATCGCCCTGAATTAATCGGTAATTTTACTCAAAATATTCTTCATGGTGGTGTCATTGCCTCAATACTTGATGTCGCCGGTGGCATGGTATGCATCAACCGTATGCTTCAACGTATTAACCCATTAGTTCATCAAGAAATTGTCGATAAAATGTCTCGTATGGGCACCATTGACCTACGTGTTGATTACTTACGCCCCGGGCGCGGTGAAATATTTACCGCCAGTGCCAGCCTTTTGCGTGATGGCAATAAAATCGCCGTAACCCGATGTGAATTACATAACGAGCGCAACCAACACATTGCAACTGCGACCGCGACCTACCTTATTGGATAATATATTTCTGTAAAAATTAGTTACCTAGTAAACTAATAACTTGTAAAAAAACCTGAGCAATGTCACATTAGAGCAAGTCCAGATCGAGCCAATAAATGAGTCGGCTCGATATCTAAAATTCGATTTTCCTTAGTCATTAATTCAATTTCAGAGCCAACAATGAGCCAGCAAAATACTACCAAAGGCGTATTATGTGCCTTGGGCGCCTATTTTATTTGGGGTGTCGCGCCTATTTATTTTAAAACGATTAAAGAAGTCCCCGCAGAAGAGATACTGACTCACCGTATTATCTGGTCATTTTTCTTTATGCTCATTCTATTAACTGCAACTCGGCATTGGAGCTATATGCGCCAAGTGCTAAAACACCCTAAAAAAATATTAATATTAGGCGTAACGGCGGTCACGATTGCATCAAATTGGCTCATTTATATTTGGGCCGTTAATAACGGCCATATGCTACAAGCCAGTCTTGGTTATTTTATTAACCCGCTCATTAACGTGTTATTCGGTATGCTATTTTTGCAAGAACGCTTTCGCCGAATGCAATGGATAGCGGTTGGACTTGCATTGACAGGCGTTTTAATCCAATTATGGCAGTTTGGCTCAGTGCCTGTCATTGGTTTAAGCCTTGCGGTTACCTTCGCAACTTATGGTCTCTTACGTAAAAAATTAGGTGTTGATGCACAAATAGGGATGACATTTGAAACCCTATGGTTGTTGCCTGTTGGTGTTATTTTCTTACTCTTTTTTGCTGATAGCCCGACAAGTAATATGGCCATGAATGATTGGCATCTAAATGTACTCCTTATTGCGGCAGGTGTTATCACCACCATTCCTTTATTACTATTTACTGAAGCTGCAAACCATTTACGCTTATCCACACTTGGCTTTTTCCAGTATATGGGCCCCAGTATTATGTTTTTACTTGCGGTCTTTATGTATGATGAAGTCATGACACCAGAACTACTTATCACCTTTGGTTTTATTTGGGTTGCATTAATTTTATTTACATTAGATGCATTATATACTCAACAAAAACTTAGAAAAAAAACAAATACTATCGCTTAATATCAGAATTAACACCTGATTAAGTGGCTTTAACCAAAACACTGATTATTATTGCCAATTGACAATATAGTCAGTGTTCCATTTTATGAGACCAAATTAATAAATTTATTTTATATAAATAATATAAATGACTTAATATTTAATTTCTGTTTAGTTTTATTTAAACAAAACTCATCAAGAAAATAGCTTAATTAAATTGAATATTTCTTACTATATTCACTAACAACTTATTTCACCATTCACCTCAAACAAAAAAATTACTTAAAACACAATAAAATCAATATATTATATTAAATTAAAATACTTGATTTTCTTTGTAAAATCATTATGATTAAACTTATCTTAAATCCTCATCAATTATCTCACACCTGTATAAATCAACTCTTTGAAATAAAAGAGGATATTTATTTTCTTCAATTAATGATTGCTTAATCGGGAGTTGATAACTATATTGTACGCCGCTTGTATTCACCCCAGCGGATAGTGATGGTCCGATTCATTACTGACGTTTCATTAAAGTGCGCACGATGACATTTTTATTATGTCCTGGTGCGAGGTTTTCTGAAATTGAATACAGCCGGTTCTAAAATTTAATACAATCATGTAGCGTTAAGACTCAAATAATTCGAAAATACAACTAGGCGGCGAGCAAGAGAGTCGCTAGGAGCATACAAAAGTATGTGACTAGTGCGAGCGAGCAAAGCCAACAACGTTGTAGTTCGAAGTATGACGAGTATGGCTGCATTTTAGGTTCATTTTTTCTGTATCTTCAGAAAGAGTGACGTTGTGAAGGGCTTTTGGGAAGGGCTTCAAAATGCAACAGAATACCGTTCATATGAAACGTGTACTGACCACACCTGCGTTAGTATTTTTCGGGCTCGCTTATATGGTGCCGCTCGGAATTTTTACCACCTATGGCCAAGTCACAGTATTAAGTGAAGGGCACCTGCCTATCGCTTATTTAATTACACTTGCTGCCGTCTTTTTTACTGCCATGAGCTATTGCCGCATGACCAGCGCACTCCCTCTTTCAGGGTCTGCTTACTCATATGTGCAAAAAACATTTGGCGGCACACTCGGATTTTTAGTGGGTTGGGCACAACTGCTCGATTATTTATTCCTGCCTATTATCAACTACATCGCTATCGGAATCTTCGTTCACGAAGCCTTTCCAGATATTCCTATGTATGTGATTATTTGCAGCACCATTACACTTGTCAGCATTATGAATATTTTGGGTATTAAATTAGTATCCTCAATGAATATGTTGATCATAATGATGCAATTTGTGTTTATTGCTGTCTTTTTATATCTGAGCTTTAAAACCTCATTTGTATTAGACACCGAGGCGCTACTCGCCCCAGTTACCGTGATGGCAGACCAAGTACCCGGCTTATTTGCTGGTGCTGCTGTATTATGTTTAGCTTTCTTAGGCTTTGATGCCATTTCAACCATGGCAGAAGAAACTAAAGATGCACGCCGTGCTCTGCCAAAAGCAATTTTATATACTGTCTTTATTGCTGGAACTTTGTTTGTGACCATTTCTTATGGCGCACACCTCATTTATCCTGTGTGGCAAGATTTCATTCCAAATACAGATGTAGCCAGCCTTGCCGTAATGAAGCAAGTTGGTGGCGCGATGATGGCATCTAGCTTTATTACCGCCTATGTAATTGGTGTATTTGCCTCTGCCATGACATCACAAGCTAGTATTGTACGTATTTTCTATGCAATGGGCCGCGAAGGTGTATTACCACGTTCAGTGTTTGCATATTTGCATCCGAAATTAAATACCCCAGTGTATTCAATCATTTTTGTAGCAATTGCTTCACTGCTTTCGCTCGTTTTATCCCTGAGCATGGTGGCATCAATGATAAGTTTCGGGGCGCTCATTGCGTTCACCTTTGTGAACTTATCAGTAATTAAACATTTTTATATTGATCGTAAAGCACCTCTCGATAATACAAAAATTTTCACCTGTCTTATCATGCCATCCATTGGTGTTATTTTAACCCTTTGGCTGTGGACAAGCCTTGATGCAGAAGCCTTCAAAGTTGGATTATGGTGGCTAGCAGCAGGTGCAGTTTATCTCACACTGTTAACCCATGGCTTTACTCGTCGTCCTCCTGCTATTTCTGACGATGAGACCGATATGATTATTAATTAATCATACTTGAGACAAAATATAATAGACAATAACGGGGGAGCTTAGCCTTCCCCGTTGTTTTTTTAGAACAGGCTCCTCCCAAAGAGCCCCCTGATACAGACGGTTTACCATGAATAACAAAATTGCTGATGTCATTTATTTCAACGGTTATATCTATACCGCAGACAATCAAAATAGCGTTGTTGACGCAATCGCCTTGCAAGATGGCTATATCCTTGCAACAGGGACTTCTGGTGAATTACACCAATATGTAGGACCAGAAACAGAAAGTATCGATTTAGATGGCAAAATGATGATGCCTGGCATTATTGATGGCCACATGCACCCATTTTGGGGCGGCGTTCAACTATTCGGTTGTCATCTAAATTATGAGTCATTATCGATTGAACAAATCCTACAACGTGTGCAAGATCACCTAGATAAAGACCCTCGTACCAGCGAAAATGATTGGTTAAAAGTTACCGCATGGTTACGTCAAGGCATGTTACCTGCGGGTATTGATATGTATCGTGAAGACATGGATACCTTGAAAACCGATCGCCCTGTGGTCCTCTTTTCAAATGACTGCCACACTTTATTAGCTAATAGCCGCGCATTAGCACTTTTAGGCATCACTAAAGAAACACCTGAACCGCCCGATGGTAAAATAGGTAAATACGAAAATGGCGAACTTAACGGTATTTTAGAAGATGCACCTGCGATGCGTGCTGCTGATAGTATTGCAACTATTCGTGATGATCAAACTGTTGAAGTCGCAGAGTTAGTTCAAAAGGTATTAAACCAACAAGGTGTCACTATGGTGATGGATGCTCGAGTTTCTGAGCAGCAACTTGATGCGTTTGCACAGCTACAGCAGCGTGGAGACCTCACTATCCGTTTCCAAGCTGCCCGTGAAATTACCCCCGATGAAACACCCGATGTCGCCTCAGTTGCAGCAGCTGTCGATAACGCCGTTGCTTTCGCTAAAAAATGGCATCAAGCAGACTGGACACCGGAACCTGGCATTGGCTTGCGTAATATCAAAATGTTTGTCGATGGCGTGATGCAATATCCAACAATGACAGCCTCTTTATTACAGCCTTATCGCATTAATAAAGGCACGGATATTGCGCCTAATTGGGTCGAAACAGAGAATTACGGCGACTTATATTTCACGGCTGAAATTCTTGATGAACTGATGGAAAAAATTGCAGCCGCAGGCTACGACCCACATTTACATACCGTCGGTGAAGGTGCTGTGTCTATTGTTTTAGATGCGATTGAAAAAATGCGTATCGCACATCCCGAAAAAGATATCCGCCCAGGACTCGCTCATAACGAACTGGTTGATGCTAAAGATTATGCGCGATTTGCACGCCTAAAAACGATTGCATGCCTTTCTTTCCAATGGGCTGCGCCAACACCAGAACTTGCCGCTTTTGAGCGCAATATGTTAGGTGAAGAACGCTTTGAACAGTTAGAGCCTATCGCAAAATTTATCGATGCTGGCGCTGTTGTCGCTTTTGGTAGTGACTGGCCAATTGATGACTTTGATGAATGGTACGACTTAAAAGTCGCAGCAACACGTCGTGGTCGTGACATTGATGGTCAAAAAGCACCAAGATTAGATAACGATCGTGACTTAACAGTAACGGAAGTTTTACGCTCAGCAACTATTGATTCGGCTTTTGCACAGCATCGTGAAGAAGTTCTTGGATCATTAGAAGTGGGTAAATTTGCCGACATGATCGTACTTGATCGCAATGTATTTGAAATTCCTGCTGACGACATCGAAAATGTAAAAGTCTTGCGCACTATTATTGGTGGAAAAACGGTTCATATCGCATAATTTTATATAATTACTATTTAATTTGATGAAGGCATAGCCAAAATGCCTTCATCATTCATTATCAGCTACATCCTTATTCTAGCTAACTCCCCACCTGTATTTCCAATCCCTATCAACAAAAACTGAAATAAAGTCCCCATAAGTTTCTGATAACGATTTACTGTTATTCATGACAATATCCATATTGATTTAAATAATTATTTTTTGAATTAACAGACCATAAAATAATATTATAATTACCCTCTTATAACTAATTTAATTTTAATATGTTAGTGTCATTATTATTCATACTAAAATAATATTTTTTAAACTAACTTAATTGCATTCATAAAGTCACTAAAATACCATCTAGCATTTTTTATTTAAAATACCGCTTGCAAAGCAAAAAACATCTCGCTATCATCCGCTGCGTTTTCAATTCAAACATTAACTGCAAGGAGGTACATCATGACAACAACTAATCAAACTCTTTGCGGGCACACCCAGAAATAGTCACTCTCGTTAGTTATACTATCTCCCAATTTTTGCCCGCTCTACCCTCAATAGTTTAATTTGCTATCAATGGCAAGCTCTAGCATCTCTATCAACATAGATTGACTATGTGACTCGAGGCTATTGCGTAACCAATCTCTGTGCAATTTAAAATATGGCGAGGTATTCATCTTATTTTTTAATTAGATATGAGCAAATTAATATGGGCAATAGCCTTCATTATGTGAGCGAACACATCAGTTATATCGCCACAGAATCAACATGGATTGAAAGTAAAGCAATCCAACAATTACAAACAACCGCAAATCTACCCGATATGGTTTCAGTGGTTGGAATGCCAGATCTTCACCCAGGACGTGGCTACCCAATCGGGGCAGCATTTTTCTCTAGCTCGCGCTTTTATCCCGCGTTAGTCGGTAATGACATTGGCTGTGGCATGAGTTTATTTCAGACGGATATTAAAAAATCTAAATTAAATTTAGATAAATTAGAGAAGCAACTCACTGAAATGGCTGACCATGCGCCATTGTCTTGGCTAAATGAATATGTTCCTGAGCACATGAAATCTCACGATTTTATGGCATCACTCAGCTCTATCGGTGGAGGGAATCATTTTGCAGAATTTCAGGTTATTGATGAAATAGTCGACTCTGAATTATTTGCACAAAGTGGTTTAAATAAGCAGCAGCTATTACTGTTGGTGCACAGTGGCTCCCGAGGTTTGGGGCAATCAATTTTGCGTCAACATGTTGAGCAACATAACCATAGTGGCCTTGATGATCAATCTAATGAGGCAAAACACTATCTTCAAGCGCATCAAGATGCGTTATGTTTTGCAGAATTAAACAGACAGCTAATTGGTTTACGTATGTTACAACAAGTAAAAGCAACAGGTGAACTAAGTTTAGATATCAATCATAACTCGGTAGAATCTTGCTGCATTAATGGTATCAATGGCTGGCTTCATCGCAAAGGCGCAACACCATCAGATCGTGGATTTGTCATTATCCCAGGTTCTCGAGGTGACTACAGTTACCTAGTCTCGCCAAAAACCAGTGAAGTTAGTCTCAATTCATTGGCTCATGGTGCAGGACGCAAGTGGATGCGAACCGAATGTAAAGGCCGACTTTCTCATCGTTATACGCCTTTACAATTGTCACGAACTACACTAGGTAGCCGTGTTATTTGTGCCAACAAGCAATTAATCTATGAAGAAGCCCCTCAATCTTATAAATCAATAGAAACAGTGATTGATAGCATGATTGATATTGGTATTATTCAAGTAATTGCACGCCTCAAGCCTATTGTAACCTATAAAACCAGTGGAGATTGCTAATGATATTATTACAATTTTCATCCGCGCAAGGGCCTGAAGAATGCTGTATTGCGGTAGAAAAAGCACTTGCTTACTTTTTGCATGATGCAAAGCTTAGCCAAGTAAATGTAGATATCCTTGAATCATTTCCATCAAAGCACGGTTTAAAATCCGCTTTGGTTTCATTAGATGGCTCTCAAGCCGAAGCACTAACACAATTATGGTGCGGTACAGTTCAATGGCAATGCCAAAGCCCATTGCGCCCGCGCCATAAACGTAAAAATTGGTTCATGACAGTCATGCGCTTTTCGCCAGTTATAGGCATTGAGGAAAGTGAAATTGAATTTGAGTTTATTAAGGCGCAAGGCCCCGGAGGACAGCATGTGAATAAAACCTGTTCAGCCGTAAGAGCAAAACATATCGCAACAGGTGTTAGCGTCAAAGTACAATCCGAACGCAGTCAACATGCCAATAAAAAATTAGCTCGCCAGCTGATTCAGTGGAAATTAAATGAGCATCAATCTCAACAGCTGAGTACATTAGATAAAGAACGTCACTGTTCTCATTATCAGATTGAAAGAGGAAATGCAGTGATTGTGTTTTCAGGTAGTCAATTTAAGCGGCTAATCTAATCATAACGCCACCTTCGCTAAGAGGGTGGCCTATTTATATTTAGAGGTTGATATATTTAAAGATTAATATGATTTAAATGATGTCATATAAGCTGCTGGCGAATAGTTTGATATTGGCGTTTTTAAACTATAATCAACGTCCATAACTGAATTATTTCTATCTAATAAAAATGCATTCATATTTTGTATTAAGTTAGCATCATTAGAACCTATTGATACGCTTTCACCAACTTCCTTCTTACTCAACTTATTAAGTGCATCCATAATTTCATTACTACGTTCAGTAACATTAACATAATTCTGCATTGGGTCACGTCTAATAAAATCAAATCCCTTCACTGTATAACTCCTTTTATTCAAAAATTACATGCAGATAAAAATAAACATTAAAATAAATATATTAAAATATCAATTTCAAATAGATAAATTAACTTTAATTTAAGATTGACTACATTTTATAATAAACTGTAGTTATATAGAAAATATAATTGATATATAAATATTAAAACTTTCATCTTGGCCTGCCTCTTTACAGAGGCGGCTTACATTGATAAGCGTTAGAGCAAACTTTCAGTTAAAAACCAACCAGCTATACTTTCACGCTTTTTTTGGGTAGGTAAGACTTCATGAGGAAAATCTTCTGACATGAAAAAAATCATTCGTCCACAAAATGGCTCAAGTTTTAGTAACTCATTATCGGCAGAATCATACATCACCAATTCGCCACCATCTCCGGTCTGCCATGACTCATTCATATACAGCACGGTTGTGATTTTACGTCGTCCTTTTCCTTTATAATTATCAATATGCTTTTTATAAAATGCACCATTAGGATAACAACAAAAATGCGTTTCAAAATCACGTAACCCTAAATAAAGCTCACAATTTAGTGCCTGTCTAATGCTATCCATTTGAGCCATATAACTTGTGATAGGATCGCCCATCTCAGGCTCTAACCAAACAGTTAAGTCACCTCGAATACTTTTATTGTCCTGTAGTGAATCAAGATGACCAATACGGGCATCCTGTAATTTATTTGGAATACAATTTTTGATAACTTGAATTTGTGAAGGGTTCAAGAAATCATCCCACACATACCAACCAGATGTGGAAAGTGAATCAATGAGACTATTAATTGACATGATAAATACAAGGAAGGTGGTTCGGTATAATTTTATACTTTAAAATAGCAAAAAGTTAAAATTAAAAACTTGAATCTTGATGATTAAAGCAATAAATCAAAGTTTAGTATAATAAAAAAGAAACGCATTCAATACAGTTACGACCATTAATTTCTTTAGTACCCATGTGAATTGGCTCAACAGTGGTAATTTGCTTCTATCATCTAGGCACTCATAAAAATAAGCACCTAGAACAATATATGATATGTATGGACTTATAACTCGATGGTTAATGATTTACCCTACAAATTCCAGGTGGTAGTGAACAACCATTATGAGATAAAGCAACAACAGATATATTAGAATTAGCACCCGCTACTGCTTCAGTGAGTGACACCATTTCTTGAGCCGGATTAAAAATAGTGATTTGTTCGCTAATCAATTGCGTAATTTCTTTAGCTCTTAATTGCATTTTTATCATCTCACCTCTCGCTTCTAGATAATCATTAATTATCTCTTGTTGTAACCCATTGAGATCAATTAATGCTTTATTAATATGCTTAGATTCACTATTTATTTTAATAATATTTTTTCCATATTCTTTTGATAACTTAGAAATAGATTTATGTGATATTATATAATTAAGTGATTGAGTTGTTAGTTCATCATTAATAATAGTGTGTTCCTCTTTATCTACCCAATCATTAAATTCGGAATCGATAGGGTTAAAACCATTATCAGAAAATACCTCTTCATCGTTAGCAATCAATTTTTTTGTTTCTAAAGTTAAATCAGAAATTTGATCAAAGCTGTTTTTCAAGTGGTGAATTTTTCCTTTTATTTGTTCATTTTTATTATTTAGAAAATTATTAAATTGCATTTTCACTTTACTGCTCATAGAAGAATACGCTTTTTTTAAGTCAGAAAAATCAGTTTCGGTAATTTTCTTTAGTTCTTCTATCTTATTTAGTCTTCTTTGTATAGACGCCTTCAACTCATCAATTTTTTCATATTTGCTATCATTAATGTAAAATTTAGTTACCATATTGACACTCCTTATTAAAGTTAAATTTTAAAATTCCATTACCAATAACACTGGCGAGTTAAAATATTAACTCATCAATAAGGAATTAACCAATTTAGTATTAATATAAAAGAAGATAAAAATATAATTAAATAAATATAATTAAGATAATAATATAAATAAAATCCATGTATTTAATTTATATTTATATAGAAAATCAATACCAACTTAATATATAAGAAGGTATTGATATTAATATAAAAAATTATAAATTTTCTAATCTCGCATATGAAGCCACCAGCCACTTAATACCTTGCCCTTGAAAAGCAATTTGTAGACGGCAATGCTCTCCACTACCTTCAAGGTTCACAATGGTACCTTCACCAAATTTAGGGTGCATAACACGCTGACCTAATGCATAGCCTGAATCATTCTGGCTTATTGCGGTGCCAAGACGCTGATGATTCACCGGACGCGAAACCGTTGCTCGTAAACGAACCTCTTCGACACACTCAACAGGCAATTCACCAATAAAACGTGATGGACGGTGATAAACCTCTTTGCCATATAGACGACGGCTTTCTGCATAGGTAATGGTTAATTTTACCATAGCACGAGTAATACCCACGTAAGCTAAGCGGCGCTCTTCTTCAAGTCGTCCACTTTCATCCATCGACATTTGACTTGGAAACATACCCTCTTCCATGCCCACAATGAACACAACCGGAAACTCCAAACCTTTTGCTGAGTGCAACGTCATCAATTGTACTGCATCTTGGTTAACATCTGCCTGGCTTTCACCAGACTCTAAAGCTGCATGAGATAAAAAGGCCTGCAATGGCATTAAATCTAAGTCTTCATCTTGATAGCTAAAGTCACGAGTTGCGTTAACGAGTTCTTCCAAGTTTTCAATACGCGCCTGCGCTTTTTCACCTTTTTCTTGTTCGTACATCGCACGCAGACCTGAGTCGTTAATCACTCTATCGGCTTGCACATGCAACGGCATATCTTGAGTTTCCTTGGCTAATGCATCGATAAGCTCTAAAAAACGCTCAATGGCAGCGGCGGCACGCCCACCAAAGACTTGTTCCCGTAGTAAGTACTCACAACTTTCCCATAAAGTCAGTTGCTGGCTACGGGCGGTTTGGCGAACAGTATCTAATGTACGATCGCCAATACCCCGGGTCGGAGTATTAACCACTCGTTCAAAAGAGGCATCATCATTGCGATTTGCAATAAGCCGTAAATAAGAGAGCGCATCTTTAATTTCTTGTCGTTCAAAGAACCGTTGACCACCATAAATACGATAAGGCATCGCACTTTGTATTAAGGCTTCTTCTAATACACGAGATTGAGCATTACTACGATACAACATGGCGCAATCTTTTAAGGCGCCACCATTTTCATGCCATTGTTTGATGCGACCCACGACATAGCGGGCTTCATCTAATTCATTAAATGCACAATAAAGAGAGATTGGCTCGCCATCACTGCCGTCGGTCCATAAGTTTTTACCCAAGCGGTCGCTGTTATTAGCAATCAACGCATTGGCAGCTTTGAGGATATTATTAGTTGAGCGATAATTTTGCTCAAGGCGAATAGTTTCAGCCCCCGGAAAATCATTTAAAAAGCGCTGAATATTTTCTACCTGAGCCCCGCGCCAACCATAAATTGACTGATCATCATCACCAACAATAATCACTTTGCCGGTATCACCCGCAAGTACACGGATCCACGCATATTGAATACTGTTAGTATCTTGAAACTCATCCACTAAGATATTGGTAAAGCGTTCGCGATAATGCTGCAAAACATGAGGTTTATTTAGCCATAATTCATGGGCTCGCAATAATAACTCGGCGAAATCCACCAGCCCAGCGCGGTCACAAGCTTCTTGATAGGCTTGATAAACTTTCTGCCAAGTCGCCTCTATAGGATTACCGTAACTTTCAATATGTTGAGGACGTAATCCTTCATCTTTTTTACCGTTGATGTACCACATACCTTGACGTGGCGGCCATTGTTTCTCATCGAGATTTAGCGCTTTTAATAAACGGCGAATTAAACGGTATTGGTCATCACTGTCTAAAATTTGGAAATCTTGTGGCAGGCCGGCATCCATATAATGTTGACGCAATAAACGGTGCGCCAAGCCATGGAATGTACCAATCCACATACCGCCTTCACTGGTACCAATCAATTGCGTTATACGATGGCGCATTTCTGCCGCCGCTTTATTGGTAAAGGTCACTGCCATAATGGAATATGGAGACGCATTCTCAACCGACATCAGCCAAGCAATTCGATGTACCAGCACGCGCGTTTTACCGCTACCCGCCCCTGCGAGTACCAGTAAATTGGTGCGCGGTGCGGCAACCGCTTCGCGCTGTTTGTCATTAAGACCTTCGAGCAAATAAGAGACGTCCATAGTTACCATCAGAGCTGAAATACAAGAAATAAAACAGTGGCAATTACCACTGTGTTTTTATACAGAGAATTGATTATACCAGTGACAAGAGAGAAGCCAACTGCGAAATTTCAATATGGGGTAATAAACGAACATCTTTCTCTTTCATCAGTGTTTTATTACCGGTATTAATCCAACAAGCCTGCATCCCACTATTAATCGCGCCTTCAACATCCGTTATCAAGTTGTCACCCACATGCAAGATAGCCTGCGGTTCGATATCGAGGCGTTGAGCTGCAAGTCGATACATATCACAAAAAGGTTTTGAACGACCATCAGGACCCGCTTTTAGTACGAATTGGAAGTAATCGCCAAGTCCGCACGCTTCTGGCTGTGCATTACCGTTAGTTATTGCCACTAAAGGCACTTTTTGTGCCAGTAATGCCAAGGTTTCATGGGTAGATTCAGAGATTGTGATTTGGTTACGCCAGTAAGTGAAATGCGCCATGATGTCATCGGCACCTTTTAGCGCCTCATCTTTGTTATAACCATAATGGCAAAACATCATTTTGGCTGATAACCAACGCCAGCGAGTGATATCGTGACACACTTCAGGATCTTGCTCTGCAACAATATGACGAAATGTATACAAGTCGCTGTTATCAAAATGATTAAACCGAGCGTCGTATTCACGAACAAAACGTAATACTTCCTCTTCCGTTTTATCGATAACAGGATGGTTGTCGTAAAGCGTGTCATCCAAATCAAACGTAATCGCCTTAATTGGCGACAGTGGTCGGTAAAAATGCATTAAGATTTCTCCCTTTTTGCTCTTGGATGAGCCACATCATAAACGCTTGCTAGGTGCTGAAAATCAAGATGCGTATAGATTTGCGTTGTTGAAAGGTTTGCATGGCCTAAAAGCTCTTGCACCCCACGCAAATTACCACTTGATTCAAGGATATGTGTCGCAAAAGAGTGGCGTAATTTATGTGGGTTAATATGGCTGTTGATGCCTTGCTTGATCCCCCACTGCTCAAAACGTTTTTGTACATTTCGATTTGAAATTCGTTTACCACTTTGTGTTGAAATAAAAACAGCCCCATCTTCAGGTTCATACAGCTCACGCATTTCTAGCCAACGCTTAAGCCAACTAACAGCTGTTTTTCCAACTGGAATTTTTCGCTCTTTACTGCCTTTTCCCATCACCCATATCTCACCTAAATCAAGGTCAAGGTGACGAACATCAAGGCCAACAAGTTCAGATAAACGTAAACCTGCGCCATACATCACTTCCAACATCGTTCTATCACGCACAACTAGCGGATCGCCACTGTCTATATTAAGTAGTTGAGAAACCTCATCAACATCTAAGTTTTTAGGCAGTCGTTTTTTACCTTTCGGTGCTTGAATACTTTTAATTGGATTCGCGGGCAATTCACCTTGCTGCACCATCCAATCACAAAAACTTCTCAATGCAGATAAGCGTAAAGCCATACTCGCCGCTTGCAATCCCATTCGGCGGCTTTTTACCACGATATTACGCCCAATCGCCGTATCCAATTGCTGCCACTGGGTAATTTTTAATTCTGTCAGGATCTGCTCAACGACACTGAGCTGGCGACGATAATTAGTTATCGTCACGGGACTGAGTCTACGCTCAACTCGTAAATAACGAAGGAATGCGTCAACATGAAGAGTCAGCCCTTCTGGCTGAGGAGCTAGAGGCGTTCTATCCATCGGCATAATAACCTCGGTAG
Organism: Providencia sp. Je.9.19; assembly: GCF_051129765.1. NCBI lineage: Bacteria > Pseudomonadati > Pseudomonadota > Gammaproteobacteria > Enterobacterales > Morganellaceae > Providencia > Providencia sp. Je.9.19. The sequence continues at coordinate 48,361 of NZ_JBCPSS010000002.1, read as the reverse complement.
AATTTGGGCAACTTTTTCCAGCATAACCGTTCCCATACCATGCTGATAATGTTCACGATCACGGCTCGTAAAGATCACCATGCCAGATTCGCCATGATGACCAAATAAAGAAATGGCGACTGAGCCAATGTTGAGACCATCAGGGAGAAGTAATCGAAGTTCAGACCCATTTAAGCCACCAAGATAATTCATCCGATCGCCAAATCGTTGAATTCGAACAGGCTCAAAGGCACGACGAGCAATCACTAATTGATGTGCATCTAAAGGAGCAGATAAACGCCAGCAGTCACTAAACAACCGAACAGATGCACCTGAAAGGCCTAATTTCTTTGCCCAGCGATTTAAAGATAATAACATCCCTTGCAGGCTATTAGCGGATGATAGCTCAATCACTAAAAACAACAATTCATCAAAGAGCTGTACGTTCTCATGAGCCTGCTCAACCATAAAGCGGATATCTTGTTCAAGTGCTTTGATTTTCAAACGCTGACGACTCATGACTAGCTCAGGAAGCGAAATCGCATCTTGTACTACATGTGGAACCTTGATGTGCTCAACAATTTGAGCATTACGGATAAAAAAATACGGATTTTCCTTTAAATATTGCACCACATCATGCTCATCTAGTTGATGAACACTCTCAGGTACTATCTCAGTCTTATCCATTATTACCCTCTTTCTTTCACCAAGATTAAATTTGGATCACTCCATCATAAACATGTGTTGCAGGCCCCGTCATATATAACGGAGTTCCTGGGCCATCCCAACTAATATTCAAGGAGCCACCGGGTAAATCGACGCGAACACGGCTTGATAACAGACCTTGGGTTATTCCGACAGCAACAGCTGCACAGGCACCACTACCACAGGCTTGAGTTTCAGCAGCGCCACGTTCATAAACACGCAAGCGAATATGTTCAGCGCTAACAATTTCCATAAAACCAATATTGGCACGCTCAGGAAACCGTTCATGACTTTCTAATGCAGGACCTAAAATATCAACTTCTGCAGTGTGAATACTTTCAACTTGTATGACGCAGTGAGGATTACCCATCGAGACCACACCGCACAACACTGTACGTTCTTGGGCTCTAATAATATAGGTTTTTTCCGCTTTTACCGCGCGAAATGGGACTTTCTGTGGTTCAAAATCAGGCTCTCCCATATTCACACAGACATCATCATTTTCATTAACCGTTAACGTCATTCGGCCTGATTGAGTACTGACTTTAATTTTTTGCTTATTAGTCAGTCCTTTTAGGCGAACAAAACGCGCAAAACAGCGCGCACCATTTCCACATTGAGAAACTTCACTCCCATCGGAATTAAAAATACGATAATGAAAGTCTAAGTCTGGATCATAAGGAGCTTCCACCAACAGTAGTTGATCGAATCCGATCCCGGTATGTCTATTTGCAAGACGGCAGATGAGCTCAGGAGAAAAGTATACGTTTTGAGTAACGCCATCCACCACCATGAAGTCATTACCTAGACCATGCATTTTAGAAAACTGCATTTCGCGTTCCATAATCGTAACTTATGGTTTAGTTGCAGCTTGAGCAGGCTCATCAATTGAGCTGCTTTTGGCTTTAGGTTGTACGTCTGGGGTCTGCGCAGGAGCAGCTTGTTCTTCCGGAGGAAAATAAAGAGGCCCTTTTAGGCCACAACCAGAAAGCGTGAACAAAATAATAAACGCACCGAGCCCAAATAAACTTTTTTTCATTATATTTCGCCTGTCATACTGACTTTTAATAACTCATATTTTTACACATTAGCAGGTGTGACGGTTCAAATCACGCCCGTTTATCAAACATATCCAAATTATATACGCATCACACACTAAATTGCATAAAAGTCATCAATAAGCGGCCCTAGAAATCAGAGTAAAGACGCCATTTAAGTCATTTATTCCTATCAATATACATATTGCTTAAAGTATGATCCATTTTATACGTTAACTCATTCAAGTTAGAAGTATTTTTCGCTTCATTAGGCTAAATTTAATCTGACAATAGTGATTAATTACTCTAAATTAACCCCATGGCGTATTCGACTCTATAATTTCTAATACTAGAGTTTTAACCAAAATTGGCGAGCAAATAGGAATTTAACCGTGAATGACAGTGAATTTCATCAACGAGCAGAACAACTGCTAAGCACTATAGAAGAACACTTAGATAATTATGATGGCGACGCTGATATTGACTGCGAGCTTAATGGTGGAGTGATGACCCTGAGCTTTGAAGATGGCACTAAAATCATCATCAACAAACAAGAAGCTTTTCATCAAATTTGGCTTGCGACGAAACAAGGCGGTTATCATTATAGTTATCAAGATGGGGAATGGCTTTGTGACCGTTCAGGCAAGAAATTTACCGAGATGCTAGCCGATGCGATTGCATTTCAAAGTAAAGAACCGTTTTCGTTCTAGCAAACAAGACAGCGGTTATTAGCCTTCATCGCTGTCTCTCTTTTTTAAATTAATAATAATTAGCTTGAGGATGTCTGGGTTGGTCTACATAAGGCTCACGGTTTAACACATCATCTTCAGCCGAAAATGGCCAAGTTACCCCAGTAAAAGCAACAACTTGATTTTTACCATCCTGCTGCACAATTTGGTAAAACTGAGGCAAGTTAAAATTAATAAAGTTTGCACCGTAAGTAAAGCGGTCATGAGATGAGGAATAGAACTTACTGACATCACGAACTAAATCTTCTTTAGACCCTTCACAATGTGAATAGATCTCAACGCGATTGGCTTCATCTAATACATAGATATTAAAACCACTGTTATCTGCGGTATTTTCAAAGAAAAACTGCACAATTCCTTCGCTCGCATAGCCATCGACTACCGCAGGTAAATGATTTTCACTTTTAGCTTTAAGCTTCACAGGCCAACCATGCAGCTTGTTATGGGAAATCGCGCCATAAAACTCAACCGCATTTTCTAGTTTCTGAACGGATACATTGAGGCGCTCAAAAAATAATCCCCACGTTTGACCTGCAATACGTAAAGCTTTAAAACGGCCGGGATCATGACTATTACTCGATAAACGTAACTCAACACACTCTGAGATAAGCTGTTGAACCCGTGTACGGATCAATCCGCGTAAGTGTTCACTATAACAAAAAACCTCAACCGCTTCAGGAGGCGACGCATCTTGGTGCATCTTACCTAAAATAGTTTTTAATGCCTCTAACATACACTGCTCGCCACTAAAATGCAGTGTTCTTACCTCATTCCACGAGTTGCGATAAAGTAAGTCGATACTACCAATAAGGCACTGTTGAGATTCTCCAAAACTAAAAATATCTAACTTTCTAAAGTCAACATGAACCACTTGTTCTGAATATACTTGAGTGGGATCTTTTTCTAAGTTAACAATAATCGCTAAATGGCGAATTTCACATGGGCTATATAATGCTTTAGGCGTCGGAGCTGGCAGCCTGATAGGAAAGTGGCTAGAAACATCATGCATAAGCTCAAGCAATTTAAGCTCATCACACTGAGATTGACCATTATGCATATAAACATGAGTTGTTTCAGTTAGTAAGCCATTAAAATATGCCCATGCCACTAATTTATTCAAATAACGGTTATATTCAAGCGGTTGATGACCAATAATAGTGTCAATATTTGGCGCTTGATTATAAAGGTACCAACCACTGCGATTTGCACGACCTGCTGGCACATAAATAAATGTCAGATGACTTTCACTCAGATCAGGCGAAATTTGTGGATTCACCAAAGTGACTTTACCCGGCAGAGCTTCAAAGGCAGCATATAACTTACGAGTTAATACGCCAATATCTTGAGGGCTCGCACTAACACTTAAATTATTACGACGAGCAAAGCGAATTAAATTTCGGTAACTCTGCATCATCGTATCAAGTAATTCATTGTGGGCTTCGCGAACTCGCTCAATTTTCCATTGATTTCGCTCATCGAGTACCGCCAAACGTTCTGCTCCCCAGCCCCATGAACCCACGAGTTGAGAAAGCACATCACGGCGCCAACCAGAACATTGGTTGTCATCATCTTCAGAGAGTTTTTCACAGACTTTCAGGTAAAAACAGCGGCGTATCAAGTCAAGGCGGGTAAGATCATTGATTTCAGTGAGGTAACGAGTCACACGTTCAAGCATTAAACAGTAAGAATCTAATCCGTAACAGACAATTTCGCCAGCATGGAGATGACGTTTAAATTCCATCGCTAATAATTTACCGTGCGGATAATCCCACGAATAAGACTCAAGTAAGATACTTTTCAAAACTGCTTTATAGGGTGAATCAACGCTTTTATACAGTTGCCACAAACTTGCACCAAAGTATTCGGCCGCAGACAACTCACCCAAACCACCTAAATCTAACCACTCATTTGGTGTTAATACACCTTGAGCGTAAAGCCCCATCACGTATTCATCGTAATGTGGCTCTTCTTCAACAGGCACCATGGTCCATAATAGTCTTTTACCAGCCATACGCACGGCAGTACGGTAAAATTCATCTAACAAGAGAATATGCTGTGTTGAACCGCAATTTTCACCACCAATATGCCCACTAGCATTATGGCGAAATCGATTTTCATCGATTAAAAAGACGGTAACATCGATGCCTAAAGAAGCTGCCCATTGTTCTATCAGCACACATTTCTTTTGCAGAAAACGTTTTTCTTCGTTATCTAACCATGATGGATGGCAAACCCAAACGTCAATATCCGAACACTGGCTCTGGCCAATAGAAGATGTACTGCCCATAGAATAGATGCCAGTAATCGGCAACTCACCATTAGCAGGTACTTCTAGCGGGAGGAATCTTTCAAACTGTTCTAACCATTTATTTTGTTCTACATCAGGTGAAAAAAAACATACCCCGTGGGGAACATTACCTTCAATAAAACCAGGCATCATTGGGTGATGATAATGAAATAAAATCGGCAGCAGGCTATATACCTTCGAGAAGGCTTCATTCATAGACGACGTTGCACGCTCCAACCTCAGTTGGTTTATTGCATCGAGTCTTTGCTTTAAGGTTTCAATATAGAGATACAAATGATTGCGCCTGGCTGAATGAGATAACAAATCTGGGATTTCCCAGCACCCAACAGATAGAGATAAATTTAAAGTAATTTTCAAATGGATTGTCGGAAACGTGATCAATTTAACACCTTGCATCAAAAGGGTAAAGTAGATCACATAATTTTATTCGTTTATTTTTGATACAAAATGCTTTTCAACATATTGTATAAAAAGACTTTTTATTTTTTAACACCTCAAAATATCCCTTGTTTTTCAATGGAATAATATCATTGAACTCTATTGTTGAATAAAACAACAATACAAAAAAACATATGAACAATACGCATGGCGCCTATGCTTGAACGCTTCAACATAAATTAATGCAAAATAGGGCTTTCTTCACGAAAAAAAAGCACAATTAGCTAAAGAAAATAATAATTAAATACTTTTTATTATCCTCAGGAGTAAAACCATGCCTCTCAATATTAATCGCTGTTTTGCACCCAACTGGAAAAAGTATCGCTAACATGTTAAAACTAATGCCAAATGTATGGTTAATCTGCGGCAATATTCGTCTGAGAAAACAGTAAAATGACATCAATAAATATCGTGCGTATTGCGACACGTAAAAGCCCTCTAGCCCTGTGGCAGGCGCATTTTGTGAAACAAAAATTAGAACAACTTTATCCTGATTTGCAGGTTGAACTGGTTCCAATGGTGACAAAAGGTGACATTATTCTTGATACCCCATTAGCCAAAGTTGGTGGTAAAGGGTTATTCGTTAAAGAATTAGAGCTCGCTTTATTAGAAGGACGCGCTGATATTGCCGTTCATTCTATGAAGGATGTACCTGTTGAGTTTCCTGAAGGCTTAGGGTTAGTCACCATTTGTGAACGTGAAGACCCTCGTGATGCATTTGTCTCCAATCATTACGCCAATATTGATGCCTTACCTATCGGTAGTATTGTGGGTACATCAAGTTTACGTCGCCAATGCCAATTAAGAGAGCAACGCCCAGACCTCATTATTCGCGATCTACGCGGAAATGTAGGCACTCGCTTATCTAAACTAGATAATGGTGAGTACGATGCAATTATTTTAGCTGTAGCAGGCCTCAAGCGCTTAGGCCTTGGCGATCGGGTACGTGCTGCGATGGAACCAGAGCAATCATTACCCGCTGTAGGACAAGGTGCTGTCGGTATCGAATGTCGCTTAAATGATACAAATACCCGAGCACTTTTGGCGAAGCTTAATGATGATACAACGTCAATATGTGTCCTCGCAGAGCGCGCAATGAATATGCGATTAGAAGGCGGATGCCAAGTTCCTATCGGTAGCTATGCCATTTGGCAAGATGATAAAATTTGGCTTCGAGCCCTTGTAGGTGCTCCCGATGGCAGTATTATTATTCGAGGCGAATGTGTTTCGACGCCAGAACAAGCAAATCAAGCAGGTATTGCGCTCGCGGAAGATCTTCTTGCTCGTGGCGCGAGAGAAATTCTTGCAGAAGTCTATAAAGGAAACCCGCCCGCATGAGAGTCCTTGTCACTCGCCCTGAACCAACAGGCTCAGAGCTGATAGCGGCAATAAACTCAACTGGCAGCCAGGCATATGCCTCCGCCCTTATCAGTATTGGTGCGGGCGCAGAGCTAGATAAGCTCACCGGCTATCTCGACCATTTAAATAATAATGACTTAGTATTTCTTTTGTCCAAAAATGCAGTCTGGTATGCAAATTTAACCCTTGAACAAGCAGGACGAAGCTGGTCAGATAAGTTATCCTATTATGGTATCGGCCGCTCAACAGGACAGTATTTCCAACAAATAACAGGCCTTCCTGTTCAATGGGCCGAGCACGGGGAAACCAGCGAAATACTACTGACACTCCCTGAGCTCCAGTTTTTAGAGGGTAAGAGCACACTTTTATTGCGTGGTAATGGCGGCAGAGAACTCCTTGCATCGACATTAAAATCGAGAGGAGCACTGGTCGAATACTGTGAATGTTACGCAAGACACCCTGTTCCTTATAATAGAACAGCGTTTAACCAGAAATGGTTAGAGACCAATATTACTGACATTGTCATTACCAGTGGTCAAATGTTAGCTTTATTAAATGAATTAATCGCTGAAGACATCAAGCCATGGTGGTTTACTCGCCGCCTAATTGTCGTCAGTGAACGGATTGCAGATCAAGCTCGCCAAAGCGGCTGGCAGAAGGTCTGTGTAGCTAATAGCGCAGATAATAATGCTTTATTAAAAGCACTATATTCAACCGATATGGGATGTTAATTTATGACGGAACACAATAAAACTACCGAGACGGTTAATGAACAAACAGTAACGGAGCAGCCCAAAAGCCGCCAAACAAAACCAACTTCGGAACAAAAACGTTCTGGTCTGGTCGGTAGCGTCATTGCTATTGCTATTATTATTGCTATTGGTGGGGGGCTTTACTACTTCACTCAACAAAGTAACGCGCTACTAGTCAATGAAAATAATGAACTTAAACAACAATTAAGTGATCTAGCAGAACAACAAAATACCGATAGGCAGCGTCTAGATGCCCTTATTGCAGCTAACGTAGAGATAAAAAATCAATCTCGTGAATACGAAGAACAATTAAACCGCCGCATGCAAGAATTGCAAGCCCATGTTACCGCCCTTTCTAGTGCAGACGTAAAAAATTGGTTAGTTGCTCAAGCTGATTTTATGGTAAAAATGGCTGGCAGAAAATTGTGGAATGACCACGACCCTGTCACCGCGGCTGTACTTTTAAAAAGCGCAGATACTAGTCTAGCGGAAATGAATGACCCTAGCCTGATTGATATTCGTAAATCCATCAATAATGACATTGCTCGCCTAGCGGCAATTAACCAAGTTGACTACGATGGTATTATTTTACGCCTGAATCAATTGAGTAATGAAGTGGATAATTTGCGTTTAGCAGACCTCAATAGTGGTGATGCAAAACAAGATGATAACAACGGCGAAGTCAGTGAAGATATATCTGACTGGAAACAAAACTTATCGCGTAGCTGGAAAAGTTTCACCAGTGACTTTATTACAGTGCGCGCCCGCGATGGTTCAGAAGCCCCATTACTTGCTCCAAACCAAGATATCTATTTACGCGAAAACATTCGCTCTCAGCTTCTTATTGCCGCCCAAGCAGTGCCTCGTTATCAAGAAGCGACTTACAAACAGTCACTTGAACAAGCCTCTACATGGGTAAGAGCCTATTTTGATGTGGATGCACCGGCAACAAAAGCATTTTTGACTGAAATAGATGACTTAATCAATCAACCGATTGCAACTGAAATGCCTGATGCACTTGAAAGCCAAGCGAAACTCGAAAAAGTCATGCAAACTCGAGTGCGTAACCTACTTTCTCAACCAAATGACAGTGCGATAAACGAAAGCGCGATAGAAACAACACAGCCTGCTGATGCCGCAAAAGAGGCTACCGATGCAGCCATCCCTCAAGATGCACAATCTCAAGCTACGGAGCCGCAACAGGAAGCTGAAATACCCGCTTTCGAAGCACCAAAGCCGACTGAGAATAAGGGGTAACTATGATTAAGGTATTAATCCTCTTTATTGTTCTTATTGCTGGCGTGATATTGGGACCGCTACTTGCCGGCCACCAAGGCTACGTATTTATCCGTACCGATGATTACGATATCACTACTAGTGTCACCAGCTTGGTACTGTGCTTTATTTTACTGCAATTCATTTTGTTATTCCTCGGTTGGTGCTATCGCCGTTTTATCAGCACCACCTCGCGAACTAAAGGTTGGGTAAGTGGACGTAAGTATCATAAAGCCCACACTCAAACTCAAAAAGCCTTACTGAAATTAGCTGAAGGTGACTTTGAGCAAGTTGAAAAATTGATGAGTAAACATGCTGATTTCTCTCAGCAGCCTGTCATCAATTATCTACTTGCAGCAGAAGCTGCCCAGCAAAGAGGTGATGAGCATCGTACTCACCAATATTTAGACAGAGCTGCGGAAGCCGCGGGAAATGATCAACTCCCTGTTGATATAAGCCGTGTACGTATCCAATTAGCAGAAGGTGAAGTTCACGCTGCGCGTAATGGTATTGATAAACTTATCGATCAAGCGCCAAGACATCCTGAAATTCTGCGTCTTGCGGAACAGGCTTACTTACGTTCCGGTGCTTATCAAGCTTTGATAGAACTATTACCCATTATGGCTAAGGTACAATTACATAATGAAGATGAACTCGATGCGCTAAAATTACAAGCATACAAAGGCTTAATGAATCAGTGCATGGCAGAAGGTGGCAGTGATGGATTAAAATCCTGGTGGAAAGCTCAGGCACGTAAAGTTCGCAATGAATCCGCTTTACAGGCTTTCTTAGCAGAACATTTAATTGAATGTGGTGACACCGTCAGCGCAGAAAAAATTATTGTTGATGGATTAAAACAACAATATGACGAGCGTTTACTCTTACTCATCCCTAAACTCAACAGTGAACAGCCTGAAGTTATTGAGAAAATATTACTCAATTTACTTAAACAAACGGGCGCGACTCCATTACTTAACAGTATATTAGGGGTACTTTCACTACAAAATGCGCGATGGGAAAAAGCTGAAACCTACTTTAAAGCCGCTCTCGCACAACGCTTTGATGCGCAAGACGCAGCTTGGTTAGCGGATGCATTTGATAAACTTCATAAGCCCCATGAAGCCGCAAAAATTCGTCAAGAAGCCTTAATGCACTCTTTAAAACAAGAGCGTTGATCATATTTAGTTTAGTAGCTTAAATATGACAATAATGTAATCTCGACCCAAAGCGCTATCGAATAGGTAGCGCTTTTTATTTACCTTATTTTCCATTCTATTTACATTCAGACTGAATATTTAGCTTTATAACGAATAGAAAATCATTCTATTTAAAAAAGATATATTAAATATTTTAAATATAAGTGAACAATATTTACTTCTTTCTTATCGAGCACCTTTTTAAATCATCATAAAACGATAAACCTTCATTTGTTTTTATACATAATTAGATGAAAAATAAGATTTTTTGTATAGTTAAAAACAAAATCGACTTGGCTATGTTATAAACCATTCACATAGTGTATAAATAATTGTATGCAATTTTGCTTTAAATGAACTCAGGATATCAACATGAATGTAATTAAAACTATCTGGCGCTGGACTATTGCTACCCCAAATCGTTTACAGATCTTTTTTGATCTTCTTCTATTGATTCTATCCCCATTTATTTTTATCACCATAATTGGTTTTAATACTGAAGACCTAAATAAAGACATCTTTCTCATTACATTCTTTATTCTTTGCTATACCTATATTACCCGTTGGTTTAGCAAATGGTTTAGTAAAAGAAAAATTTAGTCTCCAATGATAGTTCTTTTCCATGGTTAATCTTTATCGATTGCCACTGGAAGAGATCTCGATTTTTAAGCAAAAAAAAACACCTGCAAAAGCAGGTGTATAAATATAATCAGGTCTACAGACTGATGGTGCCTCACTCAACGTTTCGCCCGTTAGTTGATGGTAAGAGGATTAGCTCTTGGTCATCTAAAGTGGACAATAGGCACCGATAATGGCTTGCGTCATCCCTGGGTTTATGAAGCATCGCTATCATAATAAGTGGGATGAGCATCTACATAATAAATAATGCACAATGCGTGCCAACTTTTTATATTTCTCGACCATTCTCTTGTTCACCCCATATTCCAAGGTGTTAGCTAAATTTTAACGCCGTCACATTTTCTGCATTTAACAGTCAGCAAATTTTTCCAATGGCCATCAGTAATTACCACCGATTTATTGTCTCTGATCAGAGACATGATAACCACATTATAAATTTTCTCATATAAATCATGATGTAATATGTCTCTTTTTGGAGACATAGAAATAGGCGTTTGTATCTGATTTACGACAACTTAATTTTAGTATAAAAAACAACTCGTTATACTCATTAAAAGCAAAGTGTGATTACGCTCTAAATCTTAATTTAAAATGAATTATGGCAAGTAATAAAAAATTTTTAAAATCGATAAAATAGATAAGTAGAAAATAAATCTTCGGAAAAAAATCTGAAAAAAATACTGACAAAGAGAGATGGCGGAGTACTAATACTGAATAAGTAAATGTGGGATGCTATTAATAATAACAAACTATAAATGCAAAAACCCCGCTTAATTAAGCGGGGTTCTTTAAATTGGTCGGCGAGAGAGGATTCGAACCTCCGACCCACTGGTCCCAAACCAGTTGCGCTACCAAGCTGCGCTACTCGCCGAAATACTACTTATTTCTTACATTTACTTCTTGTTCACATACTTTTTTCGTGGTGCGAAAGGGGGGACTTGAACCCCCACGTCCATAGGACACTAACACCTGAAGCTAGCGCGTCTACCAATTCCGCCACCCTCGCAAAGGCACAAAAAAAATGGGGTGGCTAATGGGGCTCGAACCCACGACAACTGGAATCACAATCCAGGGCTCTACCAACTGAGCTATAGCCACCATAACTATACTTTTTTCAAAGTGTTGTTATATTACTACATACAACTTTATTTTGCCACCGTAGCATGTCACCAAAAGATGGTGCGCCCGACAGGATTTGAACCTGAGACCTCTGCCTCCGGAGGGCAGCGCTCTATCCAGCTGAGCTACGGGCGCTTAACGCCGTTGCGGAACAGGATAGTACGGATTTAATCACTCTGTGTCTAGTCCTTTTTTAAATAAAAATATCGATTGCTTGCCTTTTATTCGTTTCGTCGATAAAGAGAGCATTTTTGCCCTCTTTATCCCCTTTTTTTCAAACCACGAATACCCTTAACGACATTATTACGCTTTTTGCTTTTGGCGATTGATAGCTTTTACTAGAAAATAAAATGCCGAAACAGCCAATAAAAATATTATCCCAACAATTAGCGATAACCGCGTATCCGGGTTAATTGCCATTCCTACCAATACGCAGCCTAAAAAAATCAAAGTCGCATAGTTGACCCAAGGAAATAAAATAGATTTGAAAGGATGACCAACTAATTTTTCTTTATTTTGTTGACGAAAACGTATCTGACTCGTCAGTAGCACCAACCAAGGCACCATTCCTGGTAATACGCTCGCGCTATAAACATACACAAATACTTTTTCAGGATTAGGCACAAGATAATTCAAGCTCGACCCAGCAATTAAACATAAAATAGTAAAACCAACACAGCGAGCAGGCACGCCATTGCGCGTAAGCTTTAATAACGAGCGAGGCAACTGCTTATTTTGCGCCAAGGTATATAACATTCGTCCACCGCTATACATACCACTGTTACAACCAGATAACGCCGCAGTCAGTACCACAAAATTAATTACCGCTGCTGCGGAAATAATACCAACTTTAGCGAAAGTCATAACAAACGGACTACCTTGATGTCCTACATCTGTCCATGGGAACAGCGTCACCACTATAAAAATAGCACCCACATAAAAAATTAAGATGCGCCATAATATATTGTTAATCGCTTTTCTTAATGTGACCTGTGGATTTTTAGCTTCTCCAGCAGTAATACCAACTAGCTCAACCCCTTGATAAGAAGCAACAACAATACACAGCGCAAACAAAAAGCCTTTCCAGCCCCCAGCAAAAAATCCACCGTGTTGCGTCAAATTGCCTAAGCCAATAGGTTCAAAATTGTTACCAATTCCAAAAAATATCAAGCCAATGCCTATCAAAATCATCACGACAATTGTGGTCACTTTAATCATCGCAAACCAAAACTCTAACTCACCATACAACCTAACTGCGGCAAGGTTAGCTAGCGCGACAAGTGCTATAGCAATGGATGCAAATATCCATTGAGGAACCCCAGGGAACCAATACTCCGCATAAGCGCCGATTGCCGTAATTTCTGAAATACCCACCGCCACCCACATAAACCAGTAGCCCCAAGCAGTTAAACATCCCCAAAATGGGCTTAGATATTTATAACCAAAAGAAGCAAAAGATCCGGTTACCGGCTCAAGAAACAGCATTTCCCCCATTGAGCGCATAATGAAGAAAACAAAAATACCCGCAATAATATAAGCCAATAGAACAGAGGGGCCAGCCCATTTTAACGTGCTGGCTGACCCCATAAATAGACCAACACCTATCGTTCCACCTAATGCAATCAGCTCAATATGACGAGCCTCAAGCCCTCGCTGAAGTCCCTGTTGTGGATTTTCCATAAATACCCCTGTCATGAATTGTGATAATAAGTTACAGCTTTAATTGAAACTAAGTGAGTAATAATCGCTGTAAAATAAGAGAAATAGCCATTCAAGCAATAGAAAAAAGCAAAAAAACTTCAAGATATAGTTGAATATCTAAAGTTTGCGCTTATTTTTGAGGGATTATAAAAATATTTGAGGAAAGAGACCAGCAGTTACACCAGTCTCTGTAAATCAATCTAACTTTAGAGCTTACCACCGTAGTAGTAACCTAAGAATTTAAGTAACTTAAATTGTCTTTTCACGCGAGTTGGTTGAGCCAATAAGCGATATAGCCACTCTAGCCCTAAGTTTTGCCACACTTTCGGGGCACGTTTCACATGACCCGTGAATACGTCATAAGTCCCGCCAACACCCATATACAGCGCATCAGGATGCACTTCACGGCAATCACGCATAAAAAGCTCTTGCTTAGGTGACCCCATTGCAACAGTGACAATTTTAGCGCCACTGGCACGAATACGTTCAAATAAAGCGCTTCTATCTTCAGGTGTAAAATATCCATTTTGTGAGCCAACAATATTCACATTCCATGCAGAGCGGAGCTTCGCTTCTGTTTGCTCTAGGATTTCAGGTTTACCACCAATCAAAAATACTGGAGTACCTTCTTTGCCCGCCCTTTCCATCAAACCTTCCCACAAATCAGCACCTGCAACACGAGAGACCTCAGCTTGTGGATATTTACGGCGAATGGCGCGCACAATACTAATACCATCAGCATAGAGGTATTCAGCTTGTCCAAGTAAAGTATTTAATGCCACATCTTTTTCAGCAATCATCACTTTCTCAGCATTGATAGCAACCAATGTTCCGGTTTTCGTTTCGCCGCCATCAAATAAATAATCTAAAAAATGAGCCATATTTTTGAAGCCCCAAATGTTGTGGCCTCGAATACTATACTGCGGTACTGATGGTTGCGAAATTGGTGACTGTTCCATAATACTCCTTTAGCGGCTTTCACGCTGTTGGCTTCTTAAGTAAGAAGTCGTTTTAGCCCGAATAAGACCCGCACTCTCAAATAACCAGTACAATAATTTTGCTAAAATCAGACACAGTCCGAAAATTAAGCAGAAAAAGACCACCCGCGAGACAAATGAATCGACGCCTTCGCGCGCTAATACAATGATATTAAAAATGGCACCAAAACAGAATGCTTGCATAATTGCTGCTTTATAGCGGTTCGGCTCTTTTAAGCTCATGCCATAAATCCAATCAAACCACTTAATAATCAGCCCAACCACGATTGCACCTAAAGGAATAAATATAACGCCACCCATAACCACCAGTGAACCGATTAACGTTGGCGATATCGCTAACCCAGAATGGTTATTTAGCACTTCCCACGTAAAATAGTTAGCGGAGTTAAGCACAGTATCCGGTCGTTCTGGCCATACCCAAGATGGGATAAACACATAGAAATCGCGAATAATAGGCGCTAGCCCTTGAAAATCCATTTCATCATAATGGCTAAGTAGTAAGGCTAAATTTTCCCACGGTGAAAATGTATCGCGGGTTAAATATAAAAATGTGTAATAGGCCTCTGAACCACTCACATCCAAACCATAACGTTTTAATGCAAGCCAGAACATACCCACAATACTCGCAACACCTGCTGCTCCTAGCATCCACAGAGTAATCCAACCTCTAACGATACCAATAAACAAAAAGAGTGCGAAGGCAATAATGATATTGGCGCGCGTACCACCCACAATCACATAAGTTAAAAAACCAAATGCGACGGTGCTAATCAAAAAGAAAATCCACCGTTGCTGGGTTGGGCGCAAGAAGTAGACGATCAACATCGCAGGGATGAAGAAGTAAAAAAAGCGTTTTAACGCAACGCCAGTCACCTGACTAGAAAAAATTTGGCTGTATGATTTTAATTTGAAAAGTAAAAACCCATTTTCCAAAAAGAAAATGCCTACCGTCACCACGGCAATCGCAATCAGCAATAGACAGGTCAGATTGGTTTCCACTTTATTCATGCTAAACAACGGACGTCTTTGTTTATCGACATTTTTTGATAACCGCGTTTTATATGCAACATAGTAAATAGCATAAAAACTGGTCGCCGCAAGTTGTGCATATAATAAGTAATCCGCCGATACCACAGCGACGTCAAACTGAAACACTAATGCACAAGTGAGCGGAAATCCAAAATAAAACGTCAATAAATACAACATAGAAAAAAAGATATTGAAATTAAAACGCACACGTAAAAACTCTTTATAGAGCAATGTGCCGATAAAAATAATCGATATTAAATAGACCAGCGCCAAGCCACCTAACTCCGAAAGAGTCATGCTCACTCCTTTGCGATAGTTAGAATTTCTTTCCAACCATCAGTAAAATTAGGGGCAAAAAAATCGATATTATGTCTATCAAGTATCGACATTTGACGTTGAGCTTCATCAACCAGTGGAAGTGTCAGTTTATCCCCATAAAAAAAGACGGGCACATTTTGCGCAGTTAAATCCTGCCAGAATGTATTTTGACGACTTATCACAAAAGGAATGCAAAATTGAATAAGTAAACAAATCGTTCCCACCCCTTGCTGACGATTAAAAATGAAATAGCCAAGATCGCAAGATTTAAGCAAATTAAGATATTCCGCAAACTCCATTCGCTCTTTCAGAATTTCAACTTGCCCTTTCGCAAAGTGATTGTTTGCCGCTTGCTCAACTTGTTGGATGTAGGTTTGATTGTTTGCCGGATATCCCATTGGTACAACTATCTTAACATTGTCACCAAACTCTTGTTTAATCGCCCCCAAAGCCTCTACATGACGATTTGAGCGGTCACCTGAATTACCGAGTAAGATGGTGAGCTGATCGCCTTTACGAGGCTCACGTTCAATGATAGTTAACGCAGGGTCCATACGGGTCGGAAAATATAAAACTGACGCCGGCACCCTTGGATTAGATTGGTGAAAATAGCAAAGATCACCCCGAGTAGCACACACATGCCCCACTCGTTTTTGCGCCAAACGGCGTAAAATATAAAATAATTTAAACTTGAGCGATGCTGACTCTTCATATAAATCAGCACCCCAAATATGCCACCAAAACTGATGCGGTTTTATTTGACCAAACAGCAAAGCCAGCCATATAGGCGCATTAAACTGCCCATGAAAGAAAAATCGCGTATGTCGCTCCGCTTTAGCACGACGGATAACACTATCTGCAATTGCTTTTTTACTGTCAAAAATTTCGATTTTCAACTCAGGATAAGCGTCAGAAAGCTGCGCATCATGGCTTACGACCATAAAATGCGGTTTTTGCGACGGCGCCATTTCTTGGCTGATAACGTTATTAAAAAACGTCAATACCGTCTGATTATGGTGAGGAAGTAAAGATCCCAGTACATGTATTAAGGTTGTCATGCTCGCCTACGGTAGATCAAAAATACGCAACAACAAACAATAAAGTATACGATATAAGTGGCCATATAAGCCTGTGTAGCACCTACTGCACCGTGTTCAGGAATGAACCAATGAGCAAAGCTCATTAACAAAACAAATTGGCTCACTTCAGTGAGGATATAAAAACGTAATGCGGCTTTAGCAATCACTAGATAACCAAAGACATACGACCCCACTTTCAACACATCACCGACCAGTTGCCACGCAAACAGGTCTCTCATACCTGTAAATTGTTCGGAAAATAGTAACCAAATCGCAAAATCACGCAATAGCCAAACCATAAAGCTCGCCACTGCTACTGCGGGTAACACAAATTTAAGTGCTTTAATTATTTCAGCTGATATTTCGCTTTTTAGCTGCAACCGAGAAAGCGTGGGTAATAAATAAACGGAAAAAGAGGCGGTAATAAACTGCAAGTAAGCATCTGATATCGTGCTCACCCCTGCCCACAATCCAACATCATCCCAGCTATATCGTTCAGCTAATAAGTTACGCATCATGATATAAGCAACAGGCAACGTCACTGACGTCAAAATTGCCATCACCGTAAACTTACCCAAACTTGTTGCAATCGCCTTATCCCACGCAGGTTTAAGCATAGAAAATGCAAATTGCTTACGTCTAACGATCATCAAACCAGCGGGTAATACAACTAATGCAGGAACAAGTGCCAACCCGGCTAATGCACCTTCATAGCCACCCAATATATAGCATAAATAATAAGCAACCACACCGAGTAAGCTACCTAATATGATAGCTTGAGCATTACCCGAGGCATCACGGTAGCCTTTAAGGATGGCTAAAAAATAATTCGAATACGCAATCCCCATTTGGACAAAAGCAACGGCTTTAATCACTGATTCATAGTCTGCGTTATCAAACAAAGCAGCGCTAATGGGGCCACTAAAGAGCAAAAAAATAGCCGCAAGTAGTGTTGATGATCCTAATATTAATGTTGAGGAGGTGCCAAGAACGGCGCGTAATTTTACGGGGTCTTGATGGTGCTCCGCCACATATTTTGTGACACCATTAAAAATCCCTGCACCGGATAACACCCCTAACACAGTGATTAATTGGCGAAAATTCCCCGCTAACCCAACACCACTAGGACCAAAAGAGACTGCTAATAATTTAACGATTAATAGGCCTGCCCCGATTTTAATCAGGGTAGACCCGGCAGTCCAAATCGATGCTCTCGCTAACGACATTAAGCAAAAAACGCGTTAATGCGCTCAATGACAGTTTGCTGTTCAGCATCCGTCATATTGTAGAACATCGGTAAACGTACTAAACGATCGCTTTCAACTGTTGTAAAACGGTCTTCTCCATGGAAGCGCCCGAACTCAATACCTGCTGGGCTTGTATGTAACGCAACATAATGGAATACCGTCAAAATACCATGAGATTTCATGTAGTCATTAAACGCGGTGCGCTCTTCTACATCCTTCAATTTAATGTAGAACATATGAGCATTGTGCTGTAGACCTTCAGGAACAGTCGCTAAAACGAGATGTCCTGCATCAACTAAAGGTAATAATGCATCATGATAACGCTGCCACAATAGTAAGCGGCGATCATTAATTTTTTTCGCTTCTTCTAGCTGTGCCCATAAATAAGCGGCTTGTAAATCAGACATTAAATAACTTGAACCAATATCACGCCAAGTGTATTTGTCTACTTGTCCACGGAAAAATTGGCTACGATTAGTCCCTTTTTCACGAATGACTTCTGCTCGGCTAATCAATGCTTTATCATTAATTAGTGTCGCGCCACCTTCACCACCAGAAGAGTAGTTTTTAGTTTCATGGAAGCTATAGCAACCAATGTGACCGATAGTCCCAAGCGCTTTGCCTTTATAAGTCGACATCACACCTTGAGCAGCATCTTCAATCACAAATAAATTGTGTTTTTTAGCAATTGCCATAATGACATCCATTTCACAGGCAACCCCTGCGTAATGAACAGGCACTATCGCACGCGTACGCGCTGTAATTGCATTTTCAATTTTAGTTTCATCAATATTCATTGTGTCTGGACGAATATCAACAAAGACAATTTTAGCACCACGTAATACGAAAGCATTGGAAGTGGATACAAAGGTAAAACTCGGCATGATAACTTCATCACCCGGTTTAATATCAATCAGGATTGCCGCCATTTCTAACGAAGCAGTACAAGATGGCGTTAATTGAACTTTCGGGCAATCAAAGTGTTTTTCCATCCACTCTTCACAACGTTTTGTGAAGCCACCATCACCACACAGCTTGCCGCTTTCCATGGCCTGTCTCATATACTCTAATTCAGTACCTACAACGGGTGGTTTATTAAATGGAATCATGTTGTCCCCTGTATAGCCAATATGCAGTGCTTGCAATTGAAGCACCACTATGTGAATAAAGATTTAATGCCGCAACATTACTAATTTGAGTGGCAACATTTAACTGTCTTTTTTGGTGTTGCACACACCAATTGAATGCCGCTAACATCAACTGACGACCAATGCCCTGACCTTTGGCTTTAGGCATTTTCGCTAATAACCCTATCCGTGCTGTATCAGCATCTAGATTGCGTAGACTTACAAAACCTAAAATCTCACCTGACGCATCTTTCACTAACAAACACGTATGATCAAAAGTGCCGATAACCGCTTTTTCTATCCATAATGCATAAAACCGTCCGCTATCACCTTCTTGATACCAAGGGGCTCTAAAACGGCTATTACTAAAAACAGCCTCTGCGGCATTACGTAATGGCACTATGTCATCTATTTGTGCCACTTCTACACGATTTGTTGCAGAAGCACCTGCGGTTAAGTAAGCATTTTCTGTGCCAATAGTTAATGCAAAATCGATTTCACCTTCAACCAAAGAAAACCCCATACTAGCCAAATCATCGATCATTGTACTCTCAGATGCTGAGACTTTAGCTTGTACGATATCGTACTTATCCATTTGATAAGCAAGGATGATTTCAGACCCGGCATCTGCAAAGTTTAATTTAGCTGTTGAGCGCCCAAAAAAATCAGACTCCCATTGCAGAAACTCAATACTGGCGCGGACGGACACGGAGAAGATCCTCTAAATATTGCCCATAACCGGTTTTTTTCAATTGCACAGCAGATGCGTGAACTTGCTCATCAGTGAGCCAACCATTACGCCACGCAATCTCTTCTAAACATGCAACTTTGAAACCTTGGCGTTTTTCAACAGTTTGTACAAATGTACCCGCTTCAATCAAACTGTCATGTGTTCCCGTATCTAACCACGCAAAACCACGACCTAATAGCTCAACGCTCAATTCACCGCGTTCCAAATACATTTGATTGATCGACGTAATTTCTAATTCACCACGCTCAGAAGGCTTCACTTGCTTAGCAAATTCAACTACTTGAGAGTCATAGAAATATAACCCTGTTACCGCCCAATTCGATTTCGGCTTTAGTGGTTTTTCTTCAATGGATAACGCTTTAAAATCATCATCAAATTCAACAACACCGAAACGTTCAGGGTCCATCACTTGATAACCAAATACGGTTGCCCCTTTGGTGCGAGCAGCAACAGAGGTCAATTTTGGACTGAATGAGTGACCAAAGAAGATATTATCCCCAAGCACTAAGCAGCAAGAATCACCATTGATGAATTCTTCACCAATAATAAAGGCTTGTGCAAGCCCATCAGGAGAAGGTTGCTCCGCATAACTAAGCTCAATACCAAATTCATGACCATCACCTAATAACCGCTTAAACATCGGTAAATCTTCAGGTGTAGAAATAATCAAAATTTCACGAATACCCGCTAACATCAATACAGAAAGCGGGTAATAAATCATTGGCTTATCATAGATAGGCAATAGTTGTTTAGAGATACCTCGAGTGATGGGATGCAAACGCGTGCCCGAACCACCAGCAAGTATAATGCCTTTCATATATCCTCCTAACTACCTAAACCTAGGCGTTCACCCGCGTAGGAGCCATCTTGTACTCGACGCCACCAAGTTTCATTATTCAAGTACCATTGCACCGTTTTACGAATACCTGACTCGAAAGTTTCTTGTGGTGTCCAGCCCAATTCACGTTCAATCTTAGCCGCATCAATGGCATATCGCATATCATGACCCGGCCGATCTTTCACATAAGTGATCAAATCACGATAATGAACCACGCCTTGTGGCTTCTGCGGACAAAACTCTTCTAGCAGCGCACAAATAGTTTCCACGACATCAATATTGCGGCGCTCATTGTGCCCACCGATATTATAGGTCGTACCCGGCTCAGCCTTAGTTGCCACTAGATGTAGAGCACGCGCATGGTCCTCTACGAATAGCCAATCGCGAATTTGCTCCCCCTTACCATAAACGGGTAACGGTTTACCCGATAAGGCATTAAGAATAATCAATGGGATCAATTTCTCAGGGAAATGATAAGGACCATAATTATTCGAGCAATTGGTGATCATCGTTGGTAAACCATAAGTTCGCTGCCAAGCACGGACTAAATGATCGCTTGATGCTTTGGATGCTGAATATGGACTACTTGGTGCATAAGGTGTTGTTTCAGTAAAGAACCCATCTGGGCCATCCAAATCGCCATACACTTCATCCGTTGAAATATGATGAAAACGAAATGCATTTTTTCTGCTTTCGTCCAGCGACGACCAATAATGACGCGCCGCTTCCAATAACGTATAAGTACCGACAATATTGGTTTCTATAAACTCTGCCGGACCATCAATTGAGCGGTCAACATGGCTCTCTGCCGCTAAATGCATGACAGCATCAGGCTGATATTGAACGAAAACTTTATCCAATGCCGCGCGGTCACAAATATTCACTTGCTCAAAAGCATAACGTTCGTTGCTCGCGACATCAGCGAGTGATTCCAAATTACCCGCGTAGGTCAAACAATCGACAACAATAGCGCTATCGCGAGTGTTCTCAATAATATGACGTACAACTGCGGAGCCGATAAAACCAGCTCCACCTGTGATTAGAATGCGTTTCAACGCCATACTCCTTTGGTATCAACAACCCATTTTTGCTTGATTGATGAGCCTTGGATAGCTTTAAATACATTGTGATCAACTAACATCAAAATCACATCAGCGTCAGCCACAGCCTGTTCCACTGAAACTAGCTCAGCCACACCTTTAAGCGAAGTTGGTAATTCATGAATATGTGGTTCAACGGCAAAGGTTTTACCTGGATTCCAATTAGCAATCATCTTAGTGATGTGCATCGCTGGGCTTTCACGTAAGTCATCAATGTTCGGTTTGAAAGACAAACCAAAACAAGCAATGGTGATTTCGCTTGCTTTTTTACCCGTTTCAACCAAACAATCCGCAACTGCGGCTTTAACTTGATCAACAACCCAAATTGGCTTGCCATCGTTAACTAAACGCGCAGTATGGATAAGGCGTGATTGCTGTGGGTTTTGAGCCACGATAAACCAAGGGTCAACGGCAATACAGTGTCCACCGACACCTGGACCTGGTTGTAAAATATTAACGCGTGGATGACGGTTAGCTAAGCTAATCAATTCCCATACATTGATATTTTGCTGTGCGCAGATGAGTGATAATTCGTTAGCAAATGCAATATTCACGTCACGGAAGCTATTTTCCGTTAATTTACACATTTCTGCGGTTCTTGAATTGGTGATAACACATTCACCTTCAAGGAAAATATTATATAACTCGCTTGCACGTTGTGATGATTTTGGTGTCATTCCGCCAATAACACGGTCATTTTTAATCAATTCAACCATCACTTGGCCTGGCAATACACGCTCAGGACAATATGCCACATCGATATCGGCATCTTCACCAGCTTGTTGTGGGAATGTTAAGTCAGGACGCGCTTGCGCCATCCACTCAGCCATTTGCTCTGTGGTACCCACTGGTGAAGTCGATTCCAGAATAACTAAGTCACCTTTTTTCAATACAGGTGCAATAGATTCCGCCGCAGCTTTTACATAAACCAAGTCTGGTTCATGTTCACCTTTGAACGGTGTTGGTACGGCAATTAAATAAGCATCAGCTGGCTGAGGTTTAGTAAAGGCTTTCAAATAACCCGCTTCAACGGCAGTTTTCACCACCACATCGAGTTCGGGTTCTACGATATGGATTTTACCCTGATTAATGGTATCCACCGCATGTTGGTTGACATCTACGCCAACAACCTGTTTTTTGCGAGAAGCGAAGGCTGCTGCTGTTGGTAAACCAATATAACCAAGGCCGATAACAGAAATAGTTTCAAAACTCATAATTTCACCTGATTGCTTTTTAATGCGTCAAGAATACGCTGACAAGAATGACCATCCCCATAAGGGTTATGGGCGCGGCTCATTTCATGATATTCCGCTTCATCTGTCAGTAACCGATTAACTTCTTCCACAATTTTTTGTGTATTTGTACCAACAAGGCGAACTGTGCCTGCATCTACTGCTTCTGGACGCTCTGTTGTATCTCTCATAACCAAAACAGGTTTACCCAGAGATGGGGCTTCCTCTTGAATACCGCCCGAATCTGTTAGGATCAAATAAGCATGATTCATCAGATAAACAAAAGGCAGATACTCTTGCGGACTAATTAATATAATATTATCAATGTCATGCAGTATTCTTTTAACCGGTTCACCAACATTTGGATTTAAATGTACCGGATAAACAATTTGAACATCCGGATGGGCTTGTGCTATTTCAGCTAGCGCATGACAGATACGCTCAAAACCGCCACCAAAGCTTTCACGACGATGCCCAGTGACTAAAATCATTTTCTTATTTGGGTCAATAAATGGATAATTAGCCCCTAATTTTTCCATCATGTGCTGGTCGCTCATGACCTTATCACGCACCCATAACAATGCATCAATGACAGTGTTACCTGTGACAAAGATATGACTATCAGGTATCGACTCTTTTAATAAATTCTGGCGTGAATTTTCTGTTGGTGCAAAATGATACATTGCAAGATGGCCTGCAATTTTACGATTAGCTTCTTCAGGCCATGGAGAATAAAGATCGCCTGTTCGCAATCCTGCTTCAACGTGACCGACAGGAATACGATGATAGAACGCTGCAAGACTAGTTGCCATGGTTGTTGCTGTGTCACCATGAACTAATACGACGTCCGGTTGAAAATCTGCAAATACCGCTTTTAATCCTTCAAGGATACGGCATGTGATATCGGTTAAATCTTGCCCTGGTTTCATAATATTGAGATCGTAATCTGGAGTGATCTCGAACAGTTTCAGTACTTGATCTAGCATTTCACGATGCTGGGCTGTTACACAAACTTTTGCTTCAAAGTCTGCATCATCAGCGAGTGCATGAACCAACGGTGCCATTTTAATGGCCTCCGGTCGTGTGCCGAATACAGTCAATACTTTCACAGTGACTCTCTTATATTTATCGTTCGCAGTTTGCTGCTTTTTAAATTTTAATGACTTCATGAAGCCACTGACTCAAAGAGCCAGTAGCTTATTTAAAATCATGATGGGCGACGGCGAGACAGTACCACTCCGGCACCAACTAACATACCGATTGCTCCCCACAGAATCATCATAAAGGCTCTGCGTGGGCTATCGCGTTTGACTGGATCTTCAGGGGTACGTAGATAACGGTATGCCTGAAAATTATCTTGGAGAGTCGGCCCTACACTCAATGTTGATAACATTGCAATGTTCTGATCATAGTCAGAGTCATGATCAGGGCCTGTAGCTTTTAATGTTTCAATCTGCGCCTGTAATAATGGCACACCTAACATAAACATCTTAGAGTCAGGAATTTCATCAACGGGCGTTGAACTTTGGTTACGTACAATCCCTTGTTTTTCAGCTACTTTCAGTGCCTGTTCAAGTGAATTTAAACGTCTTTCATATGCAGCCTGAGCAACCATATCTTCACGTTTTACTAACGCTTTCATCGATTGCATTTTTGTCGCCCAAGTGCCTTTTATTTCATCATTCAGATTCGTAGTTGCACGCTGATTTGCAAATTGCGTGTACTCACGTAAAAGCTGATTTGCATCAGTTGATGTTTCAGCAACGAGCTTAATGCTATCAGTTAGATTTTTAACTTCATCAGCTGGCGTAAACTCAATGTCATTAATCAATTCATCTAATAATGCAGCATCAGCTTTAGGATCATTTTCCAAACGTTGCTTATAGTAATCGGTACTCAACCAAAATTGACGGCGAGTATCGTAAGCTCCCAATTGTTTAGTAAACTCTTGGTAAGCTTCTTTCGCTATCGTTGGTAATTGTCCTTCTTGCCCAACATTATTAATACGTGAATCAAGGTTACGCAGGAATTGTTGCTGAGAATAATAGCTTCCCAGATTATTAACTGTTGGTAGGTCCGTGATTGCAGTTGAGCTCCATTTTTGCTGCATGAAATAGGAAGCGCCCAATGCAATTGCAGCAAACACCACTGCAAATGCAACGATCCAGATTTTGCCTTGCCATAATGAGCGGCATAAACCACGGATATCCAATTCCGGTTCTACAGGAGCTTGATACTGACTAGGTTGCGTTTCTGAGTTATTCACTGCACAGAACCTCTATTTACGTTTTTCGTTACCGTATTGCACCTCGACGTGCTCTACGCCTAACTCGCTTAATAAAACGAGCGACTTTCCAAGCGCGTTTAATGCAATAACCATACATCATAAATACAAGCAAGAATAATGCCAACATTAACCATTCAGGTACAAAAGATAAACGTTCGCCAAGAATACCAATACATGCCAATACCGCTGCTGACAATGTAATAAGTACAAATGCGCCTTTCGGTGTAAAGCCTGAACGCATAATCAAATGATGAATATGCTGACGGTCAGGTGAAAAAGGACTCATTCCCTTGCGAATACGACGATACATAATGGCAACCATATCCATTAAAGGAATAGCAATAATCCACAATGCAGTCACCGGATTTATCGGATGAACTTGCTCTTGTGTCGAAGCAACAAGGATCCAAATAATCGTAAAGCCAATTAATGTACTTCCCGCATCTCCCATAAAGACTTTAAATCGGCGACCTAGGATGCCTAAATTAAGAAGGATATAAGGAAGGATAGCGGCTATAAACGCAAAACACCAAAATGCTAACGCATAATTACCACTTTGATACAATAAAAAGCCCAAAGCACCAAAGGAAACGGAAGATAATCCCCCTAAAAGCCCATCGATACCATCAACCATATTAAATGCATTAATCGCAGCCCATACTGCAAATAAGGTTACAATATAGCCAAATGGACCGAGAATAAGCTCCCATGGACCAAATGCATGCCCTAAAGATTCAAGTTTTAACCCTGCAGCCGTCATCATCACTACGGCAACAATCGCTTGAACACCTGCTCTTAATTTCACACTGATATCAAACCTGTCATCTAGTGCGCCAATAAAAACAAGTAATCCTGCACAGGCGATATATAACCATTTATGAGGTATATATTCCTCTGTAATGATAAATGCAAAACAGATCCCAAAAAAAACCGATATTCCCCCAACAAGGGGAACTAATCCTACGTGTTTTTTCCTGAAGTTAGGTTTATCTACCAAGCCGATTTTTGTTGCAACAACTCGGGCGATAAAAATAAAGACCAACGAAAACAAGAAAACGTAGAAGAGGCTGGTTATAAAGTGTGTGATATCCACAGTTCGACTCTCTCATCATTCTATTTAACTAAAAAAACTAAATTTTTTTGGACTAATGCCGATACACAAACAATAGCTACAGCATTATCATCTCAACAAAAAAATCTACTATAAGACGAATCTTTATTAGTTATGCTATTTATCCAGTATAACTAATAAATGAAACCTCACTTCCATACTTTATTTCGACAAGGTTACCTCGCCGATTTTATACTTAATAGCTGCAAGATGCATGCCATAAAAACAATACACCTTAATGGAGTTAAATATATTTCTTACCTTATTAGTCAATATATTTATATTGACTCACAAAATGTATAAATAAAATTCATATAAAATACAGCAAGTTGACAGAGTTTATTTCGTTCTGTTTACGAAAAAAATAAACCTATGATACCCAACTACATTTTATAAAATATCATTTTTTGATATCTAATAAATATAAACTGTCCTATTTATTGATTAAAAACCAAGCGCTAGATCTATTTTTAGAAAAATAATAAATCAAGAATAATTCCAACAGCTCCTAGCATAAAAATATATTAAGCAATCAATACAGAGACCAGATAGATAAAAAATAAAAAAAAAGGCGCTCCCCTGAGGTTGCGCCTATTTTTATCAGTCGACTAATAAACCTTAACCGTTAAGCTCTCTTCATAAAATCAAAGAACTCTTCGTTAGTTTTGGTCATTGCAAGTTTACTGATGAGGAATTCCATCGCATCAATTTCACCCATTGGATGAATAATTTTACGTAAGATCCACATTTTTTGTAATTCATCTTGCGTCGTCAGAAGTTCTTCTTTACGTGTGCCTGAACGATTATAATCAATTGCAGGGAAAACACGCTTTTCAGCTATCTTACGGGACAGGTGTAATTCCATATTACCTGTACCTTTAAATTCTTCGTAGATAACTTCATCCATTTTAGAACCAGTATCAACTAGCGCAGTTGCTATAATTGTTAAGCTACCGCCTTCTTCGACGTTACGAGCAGCACCGAAGAAGCGTTTTGGACGATGTAATGCATTCGCATCCACACCACCTGTCAATACTTTACCGGAAGAAGGTACAACTGTGTTATATGCACGAGCAAGACGTGTAATTGAATCAAGTAAAATAATAACGTCTTTTTTGTGCTCGACGAGACGTTTAGCTTTTTCAATAACCATCTCTGCAACTTGAACGTGACGTGCTGCTGGTTCATCAAAGGTCGAAGCAATAACTTCACCTTTAACTAAACGCTGCATTTCAGTTACTTCTTCAGGACGCTCATCAATAAGCAATACCATCAATACACAATCAGGATGGTTTTGGGCAATGTTAGTTGCAATATTTTGCAGTAACATTGTTTTACCCGCTTTTGGTGGTGCAACAATTAAACCACGTTGGCCACGGCCAATTGGTGCAGCTAAATCAAGTACTCGTGCAGTTAAATCTTCAGTTGAACCATTACCACGTTCCATACGAAGACGACGATTTGCATGTAATGGGGTTAAGTTTTCAAAAAGGATTTTACTGCGGGCGTTTTCAGGTTTGTCGTAGTTAACTTCGTTAACTTTCAAGAGGGCAAAATAACGTTCGCCTTCTTTAGGTGGACGAATTTTTCCTGAAATAGTATCGCCGGTGCGTAGGTTAAAACGACGAATTTGACTAGGGGAAACATAGATATCATCAGGGCCTGCAAGGTAGGAACTATCAGCTGAACGGAGGAAACCAAATCCGTCTTGCAATATTTCCAATACTCCATCGCCGAAAATATCTTCTCCACTTTTAGCGTGCTGCTTCAAGATTGAGAAGATAATATCTTGTTTTCTCATACGGGCTAAATTCTCTAGCCCCATGTTTTCGCCTAACGTAATCAGATCTGATACTGGCGTATTCTTTAATTCGGTAAGATTCATAATGGTGGGTTCTTTAACTCGGGGTAATTCTCGAACTATGAACGTAAATTGAAAGCAACTTATAATATAAGGCCATAATATAAGTGCCAGTTTAACTTTATAGCGCCCTGTTGATAGTGACTCATAAGAAACCAACAACAATGCGTAAAATTTTGTGTTTGCTGCTACCGTTGCATTAACATGATAGTGCACATTCAGCTATTACTCATCTGGATGATGTTTGTATATTATTAGAAACGTACACAATATTAGCAATAGTTTTTTGTACATTTAAGACAACATTTATTCCAATATCACAAATTTAAGTTCAATCAACGCACTAAAACATAAATGATCAATATTAAATTTTACTCAATTCACTACTTGTATCCTATGGCTCAGTCGACTGAAGTTGATAGCTGACAGGCAACAGATTACCTTTAATCTATACGTTCTAAAATTGCATAACCACAGAGATGGAATATAGCAACAATATCACTAAGTTATTACTACACTGATAAACTAGATATATAAGGTAAGAGCAATGGAATACAAGATAATTCTTACGAGTGATACACGAGGAATGTAGTTAACTTATCATGCTTGAAAGAGGACGTCTAGCGGCTCTCTACATAAAATAGATTTACCGCTAAACGTTTTAACTTACATATAACTATAACTTACAGATTTTCGTCTAGAAATTCCTTCAGTTGCGTTTTAGATAGTGCGCCAACTTTTGTTGCTGCTACACTACCATTCTTAAATAATAGAAGCGTAGGGATGCCACGAATACCATATTTGGGAGCGGTAGCCGGATTTTCATCAATATTCAGTTTTGCGATGGTCAGTTTGCCTGTATATTCTTGAGCTACTTCATCAAGAATAGGCGCGATCATTTTACAAGGACCGCACCATGCTGCCCAGAAATCGACGAGAACAGGTGAACTTGCTTGTAGAACTGCAGTTTCAAAACTTGCATCAGTTATATGTATAATTTTGTCGCTCATGTTGTACTCCAAAGGATCATCTTTTACAGATTTAGTGTAACATTATTGGCAGCAGGATGCTTTATTTCAAAAGATACGCTTTCGTAAATCAACCGTTAACTGATATTCTAACACACTATGAGTAAAGCACACTTGACAGAAAAGAAGTTTTCCGACTTCGCATTGCACCCTAAAGTCATTGAAGCCCTTAGTAAAAAAGGCTTCGACTATTGCACGCCAATACAGGCGTTCACGTTGCCTTTCACTGTCAAAGGCAAAGATGTTGCGGGGCAAGCGCAAACAGGTACGGGCAAAACGTTAGCATTTTTAACGTCTACATTTCATTATCTATTAACTCACCCTGCTATTGAAGGGAAAAAAAATAATCAGCCACGCGCGCTTATCATGGCACCGACTCGTGAATTAGCAGTACAGATTTACTCTGATGCAAAAGAGCTTGCAGAGTATACTGGCCTGAAAATGGGTCTCGCCTATGGTGGTGATGGCTATGATGAGCAATTAAAAGTTCTACAAAATGGTGTTGATATTCTAATTGGCACCACAGGACGTCTAATCGATTACGCTAAACAAGGTTACGTTGACTTAAGTGCAATTCAGGTAATTGTACTTGATGAAGCAGACCGCATGTATGACCTTGGTTTTATTAAAGATATTCGTTGGCTATTTCGTCGCATTCCTGCGGCGTCAGAAAGACTTAACTTACTCTTCTCCGCAACACTATCTTACCGTGTTAGAGAGCTAGCGTTTGAGCAAATGAATAATCCTGAATACATTGAAATAGAACCTTTACAAAAAACAGGTCATCTCATCAAAGAAGAGTTATTTTACCCTTCTAATGAAGAAAAAATGCGCCTGCTACAAACTTTACTTGAAGAAGAGTGGCCTGAGCGTTGTATTATTTTTGCCAATACTAAACATCGCTGTGATGATATCTGGGCGCATCTTGCCGCTGATGGTCATCGAGTTGGCTTACTTACTGGTGATGTCGCACAGAAAAAACGTCTACGAATTTTAGAAGAGTTCACGCAAGGCCAAATTGATATTTTAGTCGCCACTGACGTTGCTGCTCGTGGTTTACATATTCCTTCAGTCACTCATGTTTTTAACTATGATTTGCCTGATGATTGTGAAGACTATGTACACCGTATCGGTCGAACGGGTCGTGCTGGTGAAAGTGGTAACTCAATTACGCTAGCTTGCGAAGAATACGCACTTAATTTACCGGCGATTGAAGAATATATTCAGCATTCAATCCCAGTCAGTAAATATAATAGTGATGCTCTGTTAAGCGATCTTCCGGCACCAAAACGCCGTCATCGCCCACGTCCTGGAGGCCCTCGTCGCAATTCAAATTCGCCACGTCGCCACAATGGTCCTCGTAATAACCAGAAACGTCCAGGCTAAGTAAAAATAATATGCTGAAATCTTCTTCTCTTTATGCTGCAATCGATTTAGGTTCAAACAGTTTTCATATGTTAGTTGTTCGCGAATCGGCAGGCAGTATTCAGATAATTTCCAGGGTCAAACGTAAAGTTCGCCTTGCTGCTGGGTTAGATAAAAATAACCAGCTATCAGAGCAAGCGATGGAGCGAGGCTGGCAATGTCTGCGTCTTTTTTCTGAGCTCTTACAGGATATTCCTCGTGCTCAAATCCGTGTTGTCGCCACTGCGACATTACGTTTAGCAAAGAATGCAGATATTTTTATCGAAAAAGCCAGCGAAATCCTTGCCAATCCCGTCAAAGTTATTCGGGGAGAAGAAGAAGCGCGCTTAATTTACCAAGGTGTTGCACACACCACTGGCGGTCCAGACCAACGCTTAGTTGTCGATATTGGTGGTGGCAGTACAGAGCTTGTTACGGGCTTAGGTGCAAAAGCACAGCAGCTTTATAGCCTTGAAATGGGCTGTGTAACATGGCTTGAACGTTATTTTAGTGATAGGACGCTAACAGAAGAAAACTTTGCACAGGCACAAGCCGCTGCATTGAATGTGATTGCGCCTATCGCTGATGCCTTAAAAACTCACGGGTGGAAAATTTGTGTAGGGGCATCAGGTACTGTTCAAGCGATTCAAGAGATCATGATTGCACAAGGCATGGATGAGCTTATTACACTCTCTAAACTGCAACATCTTAAGCGTAAAGCAATACAGTGTCATAAACTGGAAGAACTTGAAATTGAAGGGCTTACTTTTGAACGTGCACTTGTATTTCCAAGTGGCCTATCGATTTTAATCGCCATTTTTGAAGCACTCGATATTGATAATATGACACTTGCTGGCGGCGCTTTACGTGAAGGCTTAGTATATGGCATGCTTGAACTGCCTATCGAGCAAGATATTCGAGCTCGTACATTGCGTAATATCCAACGTCGCTTTCAAGTTGATATCGAACAAGCTGGTCGTGTTAGCCAACTCGCAGAACATTTTTATCTACAAGTTGCAAAAGATTGGAATTTAGAACCCCGCTGTCGAGATTTATTATTGAGCGCTTGTGCATTGCATGAAATTGGCCTGAGTGTTGATTTTCGCCAAGGGCCTGAACATGCGAGTTATTTAATCACGCATCTTGATTTACCCGGATTCACTCCCGCTCAAAAACGCTTACTTGCTGCTCTATTAAAAAATCAGCAAGGGCCTGTAGATCTCGCCTCTCTTAGCCAACAAAATGCACTGCCAATACAGCAAACCTATGATTTGTGTCGCTTACTCAGATTAGCGATTATTTTCGCGAGCCGTAGACGTGATGACACTTTGCCAGCATTGAGACTGAATGTGAACTCTCACATTCTCACCATTATGTTGCCTTACCGTTGGTTAACTGAGTACCCTTTACGTGCTGAAAATTTGCAACAAGAGGTTCAGTGGCAAAGCTATGTAAACTGGACGTTAGAGCTCGAAGAACGCAATAGTTCTAATAGTTAATCCCATTTCACGCTAAGGTTAACTTAGCGTGAAATCAATTTGACCTAATCACCGGCTTTTTTTAATCCTAATCGCGCCTTAATATCCGCTAACGCAGATTGTCCTTTTTGCATTCGCTCCTCCGCGCTCACGACTTTACGTTGCTGTTCCCATTCAAGATCATCTTGCGGTAATTCAAGCAAAAAACGGCTTAATTCAGGACGAATTAATTCACCATATTGACGACGTTCACGACAATGGGTAAAAAATAGCTCTCGCTGTGCACGAGTGATCCCGACATAAGCTAATCGCCGCTCTTCATCAATATTATTTTCATCGATACTACTTTGATGAGGAAGAAGCCCTTCTTCCATGCCAACCAAAAATACATACGGAAACTCTAATCCTTTAGAAGCATGTAATGTCATCAATTGAACTTGATCGGAATCCTCATCATCTTCCCCTCGCTCCATCATATCTCGCAATGTAAAACGGGTCACAATTTGAGTCAGGGACATTGGATCATTTAATTCGTCTCCTTCAATCATTTCACCCATCCACGAAAATAATTGATTGACGTTTTTCATTCGCATTTCAGCTGCTTTAGTGCTAGTTGACGTTTCATACAACCAGCTTTCATAATCCATTTCGCGCAATAAATCACGAACAGCAAATAAGGGTTCTCGTTCTGACATTTTAACAATGTCATCCATCCAATGGGTAAATTTCTGAAGAGACTCGAGACCTTTGCCTTTTAAAGTTTGCTCTAAACCTAGATCAAAACTGGCTTGATAGAGACTTTTACCTCGTTGATTTGCCCATTCACCTAATTTTTGAATTGTTTTAGGACCAATTTCACGGCGTGGTGTATTCACAATGCGCAAAAACGCACTATCATCTTCTGGGTTAGTCAGCACTCGCAAATAAGCAAGTAAGTCTTTAATTTCAGGCCGAGAGAAAAAAGAAGTTCCCCCAGAAATGCGATACGGTATCCGGTTTTGCATCAGCATTTTTTCAAAAATACGTGATTGATGATTACCTCGATACAAAATAGCGTAATCTTTATATTCAGTTTTATTAATAAAATGATGTGCAATTAATTCGCCAATTACCCTTTCCGCTTCATGATCTTCATTATTTGCGGTTAGGACTTTTAATGGTGCCCCATAACCTAGCTCAGAAAAAAGCTTCTTTTCAAAAACATGAGGATTATTAGCAATAAGAATATTTGCCGCTTTCAAAATACGCTCTGATGACCGGTAATTTTGTTCTAACTTAATCACATTAAGCTTAGGAAAGTCTTGGCTAAGCAAAACGAGATTTTGTGGTCGAGCACCTCGCCATGAATAGATTGATTGATCGTCATCACCCACAACCGTAAATCTTGCACGTTGACCAACCAATAATTTGACTAATTGATACTGACTAGTATTGGTATCTTGATATTCATCCACCAGCAAATAACGAATTTTTTGCTGCCAACGTTCACGAACCTCTTCGTTCTGATATAGCAATAATGTTGGTTTGCTAATCAGATCGTCAAAATCAAGAACATTACAGCTTTTTAAATGCAACTCATAACGACGATAACATTCAGCAAAATGTTGCTCTTTCTCACCTCGAGCTTGCCCAACCACTTGTTGCGGTGAAATCAGATCATTCTTCCAATTTGAAATAGCTGTTATTAGCTGTTTCAATAAATCTTTATCTTCTTCAAGTAAATCAAATGTTAGCTCTTTCAACAGCGCCATTTGGTCTTGATCATCAAATAGGGAAAAATTAGCTTTGATCCCCAGCGCTTTATATTCACGCTTAATAATTTCCAAGCCTAATGTATGAAAAGTCGAAATAATTAACCCACGCGCCTCTTTTTTACCCAATGTTTGTGCCACTCGCTCTTTCATTTCGCGAGCCGCTTTATTCGTAAAGGTCACAGCCGCAATTTGACGAGGCTGATAACCACATTGACGAATAAGATGCGCAATTTTATTGGTAATAACTCTAGTCTTACCTGAACCAGCCCCTGCTAACACAAGGCATGGGCCTTCCACAAATTCAACTGCCTGTTGTTGGCTTGGGTTTAATCGCATGGCTTCTCTACATCACTTAGTTAGTCAAAATGGAACTCGCTACAGATTGTAGCAGAAACCCAGCCAACTCTTGAGTAACGATCCCCTATAACGGCAAAAAACCACATCATTCATCAGAATCATGTGGTTTTGTTTTATTCTTTTATTACATCAATATATTTTTCTAAACTATTCTCATAAAAAATACGCTGATTATCCAAAGCATTTCGCGTTCTAGGTAGGAAGCAAATAAGATTATCCCAAGGAGCATACAAAAGTATGTGACTTGGGTAATCTTAAGAAGCTGACACCCCTAGAACGTGAAAGGAGAAGGATAATTAATTGCCGACAGAAATCTTCTTCATATCCATCATATACCCGCGTAAAGTCTTACCGATGGCCTCAATTGGGTGATTACGGATAGCTTCATTGATATCACGCAACTGCGCATTATCAGTTCCGTTATCTGCAACAGGCTTAGCTAAGTCACCCGCTTGTACTTTTGTCATAAATTCTTTTAACATCGGTACCGCTGCGAATGAGAACAAATAGTTACCATATTCTGCAGTATCTGAAATAACAACGTTCATTTCATATAAACGCTTACGAGCAATAGTGTTAGCAATCAATGGCAGCTCATGCAATGACTCATAATAAGCTGATTCTTCAAGGATACCGGCTTCTAACATAGTATCAAATGCTAATTCAACACCCGCTTTAACCATCGCAACTAACAGTACACCGTGGTCAAAATATTCTTGTTCAGGAATTTTACCGTCATAGTCTGGATAATTTTCAAATGCAGAATTACCTGTCTCTTCACGCCATGTCAGTAAGTTTTTATCATCATTAGCCCAGTCAGCCATCATTTTTGATGAAAACTCACCAGAAATGATGTCGTCCATATGTTTATGGAACAACGGTGCCAAAATAGTTTTTAATTGTTCAGATAATGCATATGCGCGTGCTTTTGCTGGATTAGATAAACGATCCATCATCAGCGTGATACCGCCTTGTTTCAGTGCTTCGGTAATTGTTTCCCAACCGAATTGAATCAATTTACCTGCATAACCTGGTTCTACACCGTCTGCAACCATTTTGTCATAGCTCAGTAAAGCGCCGGCTTGCAACATACCACACAGAATGGTTTGCTCGCCCATCAAGTCAGATTTAACTTCAGCAACAAATGACGATTCCAGAACACCAGCACGATGACCACCTGTCGCTGCGGCCCATGCTTTAGCGATAGCCATACCTTCACCTTGAGGGTCATTCTCTGGGTGAACTGCAATCAACGTTGGAACACCAAAGCCGCGTTTATACTCTTCACGAACTTCAGTACCTGGACATTTCGGTGCAACCATCACAACAGTAATATCTTTACGAATCTCTTCGCCAACTTCAACAATGTTAAAACCATGGGAGTAACCCAGTGCAGCACCTTGTTTCATCATAGGCTGAACAGCACGAACAACGGTAGAATGTTGTTTGTCTGGCGTTAAGTTAACCACTAAATCCGCTTCTGGGATCAGTTCTTCATAGGTGCCAACTTTAAAACCATTTTCTGTCGCTTTACGCCATGAAGCGCGTTTTTCGCTAATTGCTTCTGCGCGTAATGCATAAGCAATATCCAAACCTGAGTCGCGCATATTTAGACCTTGATTTAGGCCTTGAGCACCACAACCGACGATGACGATTTTTTTACCTTTCAGATAACCAGCTTCATCCGCAAATTCTTCGCGGCTCATGAAACGGCATTTACCTAATTGCGCTAACTGCTCGCGCAAATTCAATGTGTTGAAATAATTCGCCATTGTCGTACTCCATTGTTCAGTAGTGTTCTGTTGTATTTGTTATGTCAGATAATTTATTAATCTGTTGCTCATTATTGAGCTGCTATAAAGTTACTATATGCGAAGAATCACATTGCTTAAATTGATATATTAACAATACAATGTTGCATAAATCGCAATAACGATAATTACGGTCACTTGAGGTACAAATGGATATCCGAGATTTAAAGCTATTTTTGCATTTAGCCGAGAGCTGCCATTTTGGCCGTACATCGAAAGCCATGTATATCAGCCCTTCAACGCTATCACGGCAAATACAGCGGCTTGAGGAACAATTGGGGCATCCATTATTTATTCGCGATAACCGCTCAGTAAAATTAACGCAAGCAGGTGATCACCTTAAGCAATTTGCTCAGCAGACTTTATTACAGTATCAACAATTACAACATGTACTCAACCAACAAAGTCCCTCTTTGAGTGGTGAGTTACGACTTTTTTGCTCGGTTACAGCGGCTTATAGTCATTTACCCCAAGTGCTCGACAAATTTCGTGCTTTGCATCCTTTGGTTGAAATAAAACTGACCACTGGTGATGCCGCTGATGCAGTTGAAAAAATTGAAACGAAAGAGGCCGATCTGGGTATTGCGGGTAAACCAGAACGACTCCCTGATAATGTGAGTTTCACTAAAATTGGAGAAATTCCATTAGTGCTGATCGCACCATCGCTACCTTGCGCGGTACGTACCATGGTCATGGAAGAAAAACCTGATTGGTCAACTGTGCCTTTTATCCTGCCAGAGCATGGACCATCACGTAAACGTATCGAGCTATGGTTTCGCCGCCATAACATCAATAACCCGGTCATATACGCTACGGTATCCGGACACGAAGCCATTGTATCGATGGTAGCGCTTGGCTGTGGTATCGCATTAATACCCAGTGTTGTTGTCGATAATAGCCCAGAGCCTGTTCGTAGCCGGATCTGCCAATTAGAAAATATTTCGATGGTCGAACCATTTGAGCTTGGCGTCTGCCTACTAAGCAAACGCCTAAACGAACCACTGATAAAAGCATTTTGGGAATTACTCCCAGAACACCTAATCTAAGGCTTTGGGATCATCTTGCGGGGCTAAAAAGAAGCGGAATGACGGATTTCCCGTTTCATCATGATGCTCATAACCAAGAGCATCAAGATGTCTATCAAAACGTACCTCAGGGCCCGAAAGCTCAAATGCAGCCAATACGCGACCATAATCAGTACCATGACTGCGATAATGAAATAACGTAATATTCCAATGCGTTCCCAAGGTCTCTAAAAACTTCAATAACGCCCCTGGAGACTCTGGGAATTCAAAACTATATAATCTTTCTTCTAAAGGCTTCGACGGACGACCACCAATCATATAACGGACATGAAGCTTCGCCATTTCATCATCTGACAAATCAGCAACTTCATAGCCATTATTCTGTAATTCTTGAATAATCTCAAGCCGCTCATTTTCACCGCCATTCAAACGAACACCAACAAAAATACAAGCGCGATCCGGTGCTGCATCCGTGTAACGATAATTAAATTCTGTAATTAAGCGGTGACCTAAGAGCTGACAGAATCGTAAAAAACTGCCTTTTTTCTCAGGAATAGTGACGGCCAATAGAGCTTCTCT
This sequence comes from Providencia sp. Je.9.19, assembly GCF_051129765.1. Lineage (NCBI taxonomy): Bacteria > Pseudomonadati > Pseudomonadota > Gammaproteobacteria > Enterobacterales > Morganellaceae > Providencia > Providencia sp. Je.9.19. The sequence continues at coordinate 10,690 of NZ_JBCPSS010000002.1, read as the reverse complement.
TTGCTCTCCAAGCTCACAACGCTCAGAAATATAACGCAACCCATGAAAATTCATATTTGCGCCAGAAAGAATATGCGCAAGACGTTCGCCTTTAATGTTGTGTTGCTGAACATATTTTTTTAATCCAGCGAGAGCAATTGCGCCTGATGGCTCTGCAATTGCCCGAACATCTTCAAAAATATCTTTCAATGCAGCACAAATAGAGTCACTATCAACCGTAATCACATCATCAACATACTGCTGACATATCCTAAAGGTTTCATCGCCAATGCGCTTTACCGCAACACCTTCGGCAAATAAACCGACTCTAGGTAAATCAACAGGATGCCCTGCCTCTAATGCTGCCTTTAAGCACGCAGAATCTTCGGCTTCAACACCAATGATTTTAATTTCAGGCATTAGATGTTTAATTAATACAGCCACACCTGCGATTAACCCACCGCCACCAACAGGAATAAAAATACGATCCAAATGTGCGTCTTGTTGTAATAATTCAAGGGCAATTGTCGCTTGCCCTGCAATGACTAAAGGATGATCAAAAGGTGGCACAAAGGTGTAACCTTCCTCCTCTGCCATGGCTATCGCTTTTGCTTTTGCTTCATCAAAATTAGCACCATACAAAATGGCTTCGCCACCAAAGCTACGAACGGCATCAACTTTAATGTCGGCTGTCGCCGTTGGCATCACAATTTTAGCATTAATACCAACACGCTGAGCTGATAGCGCAACACCTTGTGCATGATTACCGGCAGAGGCCGTCACCACGCCTTTTGCTTTTTGCTCTTCCGTTAAGCTAGCAATCATGGCATATGCACCACGTAGTTTAAAACTATGAACAGGCTGTCTATCTTCACGTTTGACTAAAACAGTGTTACCCAAACGCAAAGATAATTTTTCCATTTTTTGGAGTGGCGTAACCGTCGCCACTTCATAAACCGGCGCGCTTAGCGCCGCTTTCAAGTAATCCGCCCCTGAAGGAGCTACTGGTAACGGTTTTGCTGCTGCCACAATCAGCCTCCTAGCTTCGATTTATCGCGTACAGCGCCTTTATCCGCACTGGTCGCCAAAGAAGCATAAGCACGCAATGCAAAAGAAACTTCACGTTGACGATTACGAGGGGTATACGCTTTTTCACCACGAGCAAGTTCCGCATCACGACGTTTTGTTAGCTCATCTTCGCTAACTACTAGTGCCATTGTTCTTTTCGGAATATCGATATCAATAATGTCACCGTCTTGAACTAAAGCTAATAAGCCACCACTTGCCGCTTCTGGTGAAATATGTCCAATAGAAAGCCCTGAACTACCACCAGAGAAACGTCCATCAGTGATCAACGCACAACTCTTGCCGAGTCCCATAGATTTCAGGTAAGACGTTGGGTAAAGCATTTCCTGCATACCTGGGCCACCTTTTGGCCCTTCGTAGCGGATAACGACCACATCGCCTTCCACTATTTTGCCACCAAGAACAGCATCAACCGCATCATCTTGGCTTTCAAAAACTTTCGCTGGACCTCTGAATGTTAAACTGCCTTCATCAACACCCGCAGTTTTAACAATACAGCCATTTTCCGCAATATTACCCGACAAAATAGCCAAACCACCATCTAAACTATAAGCATGTTCAAGGTTGCGAATACACCCATTTTCACGGTCTGTATCCAGCGATGGCCAACGACAACTTTGAGAGAATGCTTTCGTCGTACGAATACCCGCTGGACCCGCAGAAAACATAGATTTCACTGCGTCATCTTTAGTCAACATGACATCATATTGGGCTAACATTTCTTGGAAAGTCAGTCCTAAAATATTAGTCACATCTTCTTGTAATAAACCAGCACGGCTGAGCTCACCCAAAATACCAATAACACCACCAGCGCGATGCACATCTTCCATGTGATATTTTTGCGTACTTGGTGCAACTTTGCACAAATGTGGAACTTTGCGAGATAGGCGATCGATATCATCCATCGTGAAATCAATTTCTGCTTCTTGTGCTGCCGCCAATAAGTGTAAAACGGTATTGGTTGAGCCACCCATCGCAATATCCAACGTCATTGCATTTTCAAACGCAGACTTATTAGCAATATTACGCGGTAATGCACTTTCATCATCTTTTTCGTAATAACGTTTTGTAAGTTCAACAATGCGTTTACCCGCGTTGATAAACAACATTTCACGATCAGAATGAGTCGCTAGCAATGAGCCATTCCCTGGTTGTGATAGCCCAAGCGCCTCAGTCAAACAGTTCATTGAGTTTGCAGTAAACATACCCGAGCAGGAGCCACACGTTGGACAAGCTGAACGCTCAATTTGGTCACTGACTTCATCGCTAACATTCGGGTTTGCCCCTTGGATCATTGCATCAACTAAATCCAACTTAATAATTTGATCTGAAAGCTTAGTTTTACCCGCTTCCATCGGGCCACCCGATACAAAGATAACAGGAATATTCAGGCGTAAAGCTGCCATCAACATACCTGGGGTAATTTTATCGCAGTTCGAAATACAGACCATCGCATCAGCACAATGCGCATTAACCATGTATTCAACGGAGTCAGCAATCAATTCACGGGAAGGTAAGGAGTACAGCATTCCGCCATGCCCCATCGCAATACCATCATCAACAGCGATAGTGTTGAACTCTTTTGCAACGCCACCTGAATTTTCAATATGTTCTGCGACTAGCCTACCTAAGTCACGTAAGTGAACATGCCCTGGAACGAACTGAGTGAATGAGTTAACAACTGCAATAATTGGTTTTCCAAAATCATCATCAGTCATACCTGTCGCACGCCATAATGCGCGAGCACCAGCCATGTTGCGACCATGAGTGGTTGTTGCTGAACGGTACTTAGGCATATCTTTACTCCCGAGTTTAAAACAGGCGGGGAACGACCGCCTGTAAATCAGTTTGTACCCAAAATAATTATAATTGCAGGTAATCAGCAAGTGACTATAACCAACACCCCTGCAATTTGAAGTATGACGGGTATGTATTATTCGTTATTGAGGGTTAATTGGATCTAACCAGCCCCATTTATCTTCTGTTGTACCGTCAAATAAACCAAAGAATGCTTGTTGGATTTTTTTCGTTACTGGACCACAGCGACCGATACCCACTTCGATACCATCGACACTGCGTACAGGCGTTATCTCAGCAGCAGTTCCGGTCATGAAAACTTCATCAGCAAGATAAAGAGACTCACGAGACAATGTTTGCTCACGAACTTCAATTCCCATATCTTTTGCTAGAGTCAAAATTGCATCACGAGTGATCCCAGGTAATGCGGATGACGTAAATGGCGGTGTAAATAAAATACCATCTTTGACTTCAAATATATTTTCACCCGCACCTTCAGATAAATAACCATGCACATCTAATGCAATACCTTCTTGATAACCATGGCGACGAGCTTCGCTACCAACAAGTAAAGATGACAAGTAATTACCACCCGCTTTTGCACCAGTAGGGATAGTATTTGGTGCCACACGATTCCAAGAAGAGACCATAGCATCAATACCTTGGTCTAATGCATCTTCACCTAAATATGCACCCCATGGGAATGCAGCCATGATCACATCAGTACTGTAACCATCTGGTGGATTAACACCCATACCAACATCACCTACAAAAACTAAAGGGCGAATATAAGCACTGACTAAGTTATTTTCACGCAATGTTTTACGACAAGCTTCCATTAATTCTTCAACACTATAGCTGACAGGCATGCGGTAAATTTTTGCAGAATCACGCAAACGTTGCATATGCTCACGATGACGAAAGACCACCGGACCTTTATGTGAGTCATAGCAACGTACGCCTTCAAATACTGATGTCCCATAATGCAGTGCGTGAGACATTACGTGAACTTTTGCATCAGCCCATGGCGTCATTTCACCGTTAAACCAAATAAAGTCAGCTTTCTTAGTCATTTTATTTATTTCCTTACATTGCACTTTGTGTGCGTAATAGTCGTGATTCTTGTTGTAGTATTTCAACTTCTGTAATGTCTGCCAGTTTAGTTAACTGTGCGCAAAGCTGTGTTAACGGTCTCTGGCTACTTACAGTAAGCTCTATATTCACATTATCGCCATCTGCCGATTGGCCCATATTCATAGCATTTATACGAAATCCACGATGGCGTGTAACACGTAATATACGCTCTAAAACCTCAGGACGGAAACGGGCTAATATTGAGAGTTGATGTTGCATCATAACGGTTTCTCCATCATTTTTTCATTACTCGCCCCTGGTGGAACCAATGGCCAGACGTTTTCTAATTCATTAATTGATACCTGTAATAAAAATGCGCCGTCGCTATTAAGCAATTCATCTAATGCCCCATCTACTTCTGATTTGCAGGTAATACGACGTCCTGGGATATCAAACGCACTTGCCAATGCCACAAAATCGGGGTTATCAGTCAAAATAGTTTCACTATAACGCTGTTCAAAAAATAACTCTTGCCATTGACGAACCATACCTAAACGTTGGTTATCTAACAATAGGATCTTAACAGGCAGTTTTTTACGCTTAATGGTGCCAAGCTCTTGAACATTCATCATAAAAGAACCATCACCAGAGACACAAACAACCGTATCTTGCGGTCTGGCAACTTGTGCGCCAATCGCAGCTGGAACACCAAATCCCATCGTTCCAAGGCCACTTGATGTTAAAAAATTTTCAGGGCCATCAACAGTAATATGTTGCGCTGACCACATTTGGTGTTGCCCTACGTCTGTCGTCACAACAGTATTCGGTTTCATTTTGTCGGCGAGTTGTTTTAATAACAAAGGCGCATAAATAAGCTCGCCGGGATGATCATAGCGCCAACCAAACTCTTTTTTCAGCTGCTGGACTTCCTGCTGCCAATGAGAAATGGACTTTCTTAACATTAATTCAGGTAGTAGTGCTTTCGCATCCCCTAACAAAGCCACATGTGTTTGACGTAATTTATCTAATTCAACGTGATCTATATCGATGTGAATAACTTTGGCATTTGGTGCAAAGGTATTTAGCTTACCGGTTACCCTATCATCAAAACGCGCGCCTACGGCTATCAACAAATCACAACGCTGCACCGAGATATTAGCGGCTTTAGTCCCGTGCATACCTAGCATGCCCAAGTAGTTATCATCCGAAGGTGTCACGGCACCTAACCCTTTGAGCGTAACAACTGAAGGAATGCCCGTATAATCAATAAAGGCTCTTAATTCTTTAATCGCTCCAGACATACCAACACCACCACCAATGTATAACATTGGTTTTTCTGATTGCTCTAACAGCATTCTTGCCTGCTGAATTTCATCAGTTGCTATTGCTATATCTTGTTCAACAGGCATCAGATAAGGAGATAGTTCTGCATGTTGTAGTTGAATATCTTTCGGAATATCAATCAGTACAGGTCCAGGACGCCCACTATTTGCGATTGCGAAAGCTTCAGCAAGGATGCGAGGTAAATCTTCTATCGAATCAACTAAAAAACTATGCTTAGTACAGGCAAGAGACAAACCTAAAACGTCCACTTCCTGAAAGGCGTCAGTTCCGATAAAGTCTGAAGCAACTTGCCCCGTAATAGCAACAACAGGCACAGAATCTAACAATGCATCGGCAAGGCCTGTAATAACATTGGTCGCTCCGGGTCCTGAAGTCGCGATACAAACGCCCGTTTTGCCTGTTGAACGTGCGTAGCCAATTGCAGCAATGACAGCGCCTTGCTCATGGCGACATAGTAAATGTTCAACACCACCATCGTACAATGCATCGTAAACAGGCATGATAGCCCCACCAGGATACCCAAAAACAGTATCAACCCCTTGCGTTCGTAATGCCTGAACTAACCACTGTGCTCCGTTCATGCTCTGCTCCTGTCTGTCGATTACTTTATTTGTTTGTATTTATTTTATTTTTTGTGAAATTTTTTATTTTGATAAACATTTATGTCAAAAAAAACCCCGCGCCTTTCGGTGCGGGGTTCTCGTAAGATTTAGCTATTATTTCAGCTTTCGTCGTCCAAGTGCAGCCCCGCACGGTGGGATAATAATCACCACCACGCTAATAATAATTAGGCTAACTGCTTGGATAAATGCGTTCATAAACGGTATCTTTTTCAACATTATTCGTTATCTTTATTAAAGAGTTATCATTTTAAAAATCATTTGACAACTTTTATTTATTTTATTTATTTTCTAAATGTTTATTTCAATAAAAATCAATTAATTACAAACAAAACAACATAATAAACCACCATTTTATGAAAAAACAAACAATCAGACCTGCCGATAATCACATGCTCAGCAATATAAACCAACTCAATATTTCGCGCTTTATCCAATAAAAACATTATTTAATCATTATTTTTTCTCTTTAGTTTCATCACGCATCCAATATTCCAATAAATAAAAAATCATATCAATGCTGATAAAAACGCATTACGAAGCGCTTCGCAAGAAATTAAATAGTTTTTAAATTTAACAATTAAATTGTCGAGTAGCTTCGCAAAAATAAAGTATACAGGATGAAAGTTAACTAATTTCTCACAGAATATTACTCTGTGTATTCAATGAGAAAATTTATGACACTTGCTATCGTTTATACCAGAGCTTCAATTGGAATGGATGCACCACTAGTTACCGTTGAAGCGCATATTAGCAACGGCCTCCCAGGGTTAACTTTAGTTGGCTTACCCGAAACTGCGGTAAAAGAAGCGAGAGATAGAGTTCGGAGCGCATTACTTAACAGCGGTTTTGAATACCCAGCTAAAAAAATGACCATTAATTTAGCCCCAGCCGATCTACCAAAAGAAAGCGGCCGCTACGACCTTGCGATTGCTATTGCAATCTTAGCATCATCAGGACAAATCCCACATGACGCATTGAATCAACATGAGTTTTTGGGTGAACTTGCATTATCTGGCTTTATTCGTCATGTAAATGGTTCTATTCCTGCTGCACAAGCCGCGCTCACTCAAAATAGGCTTCTAATTCTTTCCGTTGAAAATCAACATCAATTAAATTTATTGCCTGCTAACAGCGTAAAATTCTCATCAACTTTGCTTGAACTTTGTCATTTTTTACATAAAAAAACAGACTTAGTTAGTAATCAATACTTTTCAAAATCGCCCCATCCTCCTAACTATGAGCATGATATCAATGATATTATTGGTCAAGAACAAGGAAAAAGAGCATTAGAGATTTGTGCCTCTGGAGGTCATAATTTATTACTACTAGGCCCACCAGGTACAGGAAAAACAATGCTAGCTAGTAGATTAATGACTTTATTACCCTCATTAACACCGCAAGAAGCCTTAGAGGTCGCATCACTACATAGTTTAACTCATACTTTAACAGAAGACCCAAACTGGCCAGCAAGACCATTTAGAAGCCCGCATCACAGCGCATCTGTTGCTGCGCTTATCGGAGGAGGAAGCCTTCCGAAGCCTGGAGAGATATCTCTTGCCCATCATGGCATTTTATTTTTAGACGAATTACCTGAATTTAGCCGCTCAGTACTAGATGCATTACGTGAACCATTAGAATCAAGAAAAGTCATCATTTCCCGAGCAAAAGCGAAGGTTTGTTTCCCCTCTAACTTTCAACTTATCGCAGCATTAAATCCAAGTCCAACAGGGCATTACCAAGGTGAAATAAGCCGCTCTTCTCCAGCCAAGATTTTACGTTATCTTTCTCGTATTTCAGGACCTTTTCTAGATAGATTCGATCTTTCAATTGAACTACCTTTACTTCCTTTAGGTACATTAAGTCATCAAACAAATCAAGGCGAAACAAGTGAACAAATACGCATAAGAGTAATTGCTGCAAGAAATAAACAAATTGAAAGAATAGGAAAAATTAATAGTCAGCTAACATCAAGAGAAACGACAATATTTTGTAAGCTCAGTACAGAAGATGCATTGTTTTTAGAACATGCACTCAATAAACTAGGACTTTCTATACGTGCATGGCATAGGATACTAAGAGTTTCTAGAACTATTGCCGATCTTAATGCATCAAGACACATTGAACGGGCACATTTATTGGAAGCGCTAGGCTATAGGGCGATGGATAAGCTATTGCTTCATTTGCAAAAACAAGTAAGCTGAGCAAAATAAGCTGAAAAAGACGACGCATGAGCATCTGGAATAAATAAAGGGACCGAAGTCCCTCTTAATCATTCCGACGTTAAAACTAATCGTCAGAATCGGTATAGTCTTCCGATGGATCTATCTGTGGTTTACCACCAGATAACGTATGAAAGCGTTTTGGACGATTAATACGACTAGTATATTTTGCCCAAACTTTTTCTTCAGGGGTAGCAGGTTCACGTTCACCGCGACAAACAGCAACGAAAAGTTTCTCTTCATCTGTCTGTGCTGGACGTTTACCTAAATCAAGCTCATTAAAAGCTTGGCCGTGGCGCTCTAACAACTGAGCCTCTTTGATGGTGAAATCACCATGACGAGAAAAACCACGTGGATAATGTTTGTTATCGAAAAAACGATTAGTCGTGATGAAGCTATCTGCCATCTGACACACTCCTAACTTATTACAGTCAACTCTATATGGCGCGGAGTATTAGACAGCATAGACAATCTGTAAAACAAAACATTTAAATCATCACGACAAAAATAATTGGAGATACGCGTGGATAGTGAGTTATTGAAAACTTTTTTAGAAGTCAGTAGAACCAGACACTTCGGTAGAGCCGCAGAATCACTCTATTTGACACAGTCTGCTGTTAGCTTTCGTATCCGCCAATTAGAGACTCAACTTGGTACAAGCTTATTTACGCGACACCGTAATAATATTCGATTAACACCGGCGGGTGAGCGCCTAGTTCCTTATGCCGAATCTTTAATGAATACATGGCTACAAGCTAAAAAAGAAATATCTCACGCATCTCAGCACACTGAGCTCTCAATCGGTGCGACTGCCTCCCTATGGGAAGGTTACCTGACAGACTGGGTTGAAGAGCTTTATAATCAGCATGATGAATTACGATTGGAAGCAAGAGTTTCAACTCGTCAATCACTCGTAAAACAGCTGCACTCAAGAGAATTAGATTTATTAATAGCCACTGAGCCACCTAAAATGGATGAATTTGAAAGCACCATAATAGGTTCAATTGAATTACAATTAATGGCTTCACAAAAAAATATTGCGCTAACCAAATATAATTATATAAAACTTGAATGGGGTGCTGATTTTCATCCTAAAAATGAATCAGTATTAGCACAAGATGATACTCCAGTGATGATCACGACATCTGCTCATATAGCACGTCAATTACTTTCTGTATCGCTCTCAGCGACGTTTTTACCTGAACATTGGGTTGTCCAATATCCTGGCTTAAAAACGCTCTCAGAAACCGTAATTATTAAGCCGTTATATGCGGTTTGGCTGCAAAAAAATGATCAACAAGCACTCATTAATCAATTAATTAAAGTACCTATAAAAAATGCACAGTTACTAATCGAACCATCCAAAGATGAGTGATCTTTCACTCATTTTCTAGCGGATTGCATAACAATCAACTCAGCAGACACTAATTAACTTTTCACCATGACTTTTTCATACTCTACAGGTGATTATTGATTATCGGAACCATGCCTACATTTTATGTTGTAGAAGATCTCGATATATTCAAAGATATCCATACGCCCTTCTTCTTGAGAGGAATAAATCTTTCATTCTCTTTTTCATCAATTGAAAAAACGTTTTGCAACCACGTGTCACGATAATTTCCTCTACAGCTCATACTAACATCCAATCAGTCCTGCTTTAAAAAAGCATTCTAATCATGACTGGTATATTGACTGCCTTGGTCGGAATACACGAGTACATTCTTTAAAAATTTTTAATATCAGAAAATTATGACTAGTATTTTTTATTATTTCTTATAATACAATATATTACAGTTCATATTTTAATGTCTAAAACCATCAGTTCACATCCTAAACCAGTGCATTTTAAAAAATCTACCCCCTATATTTTGATGAATTATAATATTTATTTCAGTCTTAATAAGCTCGATCTCAGGGAGATTAATTCTGTCATGTCCATTCAAATATATAGATATAACGAGTAACTATTCAAATAAGCATTATTTAATAAATATATTTCATTAATACTCAGCACAAAGAGCAATAATCTAATAAGTAAGCTAACAATATGTTTTTTTATTGAAAAAGAAATGAAGTAAATGATAGAAGGGTTAATAGAATAAATAACGAGGAAGTAAATTGAATGAAATGAGTAAAATTTAGATAAAGAAAAACCCGATTAATATAATCGGGTTATCAATAGATACTTCTTTTATTATTACTTAATTGGTAACTGGCAGGGGCGGAGAGACTCGAACTCCCAACACCCGGTTTTGGAGACCGGTGCTCTACCAATTGAACTACGCCCCTAAATTAAGTGGCGGAACGGACGGGACTCGAACCCGCGACCCCCTGCGTGACAGGCAGGTATTCTAACCAACTGAACTACCGCTCCACTTATTCTTTCGCCTTTCGGCTGCTTATCATTGTCTCTAAAGAGATCATCAATAAGACTTTAATTAATGTCTGGCAGTTCCCTACTCTCACATGGGGAGACCCCACACTACCATCGGCGCTACGGCGTTTCACTACTGAGTTCGGCATGGGGTCAGGTGGGACCACCGCGCTATTGCCGCCAGACAAATT